>CAVQJD010000028.1:0-63363 GCA_963712695.1 uncultured Gammaproteobacteria bacterium | reverse complement strand
ACCTCCGCCCCGTTTTTCGGCCGATCGGCGGCGGGCGTTCATGATGAGAATACGCCGCATAGCCTCGGCGGCGGCCCGAAGAAATGGCCCCGACTGTTCCAATGCTGGGCCTTCTCCACGTCCACCAGCCGCACATACGCCTCGTGCACGAGCGCCGTCGCCTGGAGCGTCTGGCCCGGTTTCTCCTGGGCCATCTTGGCCGCCGCCAGTTTCCGCAACTCGTCGTAGACCAACGGCAGAAGCTGCTCGGCGGCCGAGGGGTCGCCTTGCTCGATGGCGACAGGATTTGCGTCACGTCGGTCATAGAAGAGATTTCCCCTCGCACTTTCAGAGCGTGGAATTCCTTCCGGAGGGCAAGCTGGCAGGAACCTGCTGAAAGCGAGGGTTCACAAGCCGAGGCTCAACCGACGGAACGGGACTGGGAAATGACATTTTTCGTGCTCGTGCCACCCCACCGATAACTGATTCGATACGATAGCATGTCGGCAAACATGAAGGGAAAACGGTGCTGAAGCGAAATCGTACAAAGCTGGTCGTTCTTCTTGTGAGCGTGGCATTCGGCGTGCTCGTGTATTTCGGTTATTCTGGCCCACCCTCCGATCGCCGATTCGCGTTTGGCTGTCTCATTGTGTGTGGTGTGGTCGGGGCAATCCTGCTCGCCGTGGCTCGCGTGCTCCGGTGTCCTCGGTGCGGTGCAGACATGGGCCGGTTCGAAAACTTGCCAATCTTCGGACAACTGCGGACCGTACATCCTCGTCATGTGGAATGCCGACACTGTGGCTGTGTCGTGGATCGGCACGATGGAAACCGGGAAGTCTCGTAGCTCAGCGGGGCGTCATTATTGATGTTCCAGCGAGCGGCGTCTCCGCGCCCCTTTGTGCGGAAAGCGTTCCGTGCCAAGACTGCTCGGATTCACTGTTTGGAATAGAATTCCTCGATGTTGTAGGCGCTGTAACTCCCGGTGATAATCTCATTGTTCTCCCTAATGGCCCACTTCCGATCTTTCTGTAAGGCCGCCCCGATTGGGTTCCCGTTGTAAATATCCTCCCGTAGAATGAGCGTGCTGCCTTCAACGCGCCAGGTTCCTTCATTCGTAGCACTGCCGGTGTTCCAGATGAAGCGGCCACCCCTTGCAGTGTCAGCGTGCGATTCTCTTGCGCTTCCTGATCTCCTCAAGCGTATACCCCGGTTCGCCCGACTCCGCTTTTCCCGGTACAAGACGGGCATCCGCTTTGTACGTGCCTGCCAACTCGCTGCCGCATCCAGCAGCAACCAACATCACGCAAAATAGGGTGAGCAATCTCCAGTTGACAGTTTTCATAAGACCCTCGGTTGGCGGGTTCCTAGTTCCAGGAAGAAATGGGGAGATGAAGAAATGGGGAGTAGTACATTTTTCACGGCTGGCAGGGCAAGAGACGTAGTTTGCTCACTCACTGCCTTCGTGAAGTGACAGGTACATGTCATCGAAGAACACATCCGCTCGGTCGAATTGTCCGATCTTATCTGGTCAACCGGCGAAAATGCACGCCTCCTGGCGCGATAAAAACTTGGCTTCGCGGCCACACCGAGGTTATCCCGTTTCCGTTCCTATCCTGTCGGCCCTGCGGGCCTCGAAATTGTCATGTGCCGACCTTTCCCGGCCCTGACGGACCGGGCTATTACCTGACGGCCCTGCGGGCCTTGTGTGGCGCATCACCGATGGGAAGAAATGGGGCGTAGTATGGGCTGTTCAAAAGTCGGCGATTGGGGGCCATTTCGACTGCTGAGGCCGACGATTTCTGTTCCGGTCTTTCTTGCGTCGCTTACTGATGGCAGAAACATGTGCGGCAGAAAGATCTTGCCAGCAAGGTATATTTCAGCCGCACATCTTTTTGCCTTCACTTCTCTTTCCTGCGTGCGGAACAAAAGCGGCACAAATGCCGAGCACTCAAAACGGATGTTTTTAGCAGCCCAGGGGTAGTACCTTTTTCACGGCCAGCTATTCCGGCCACATCAATCACGGCCAGCCGGGTTTTGGTACCGCCGATGTCACCGGCGAGTACCCGGACAACGTCGTTGCTGTCAGTTTGCTGATTTGCCACGGTGTTGCTTGCCCCCGCAATATGTGCAGGAAGCCATCATACGTAAACACCGAGTCACCGGCAAAAAAAGTAGGGTGCGTTTCACGCACACACACCCGATGTTATGAGACAAGAAGAGCGGATTAAATACAGGGTGCGTTTCATGCGCCGGAAATTTTTTGCCTTTTTCTCCTTTTTTCTCAGCCGGCCTGTTTGTGCCAGTCCGGGTAGAGTGGAGGTGCGCCGTCTGCTTGCGGTGAGGGGGCCGCTTGTTTTCCGGAACTCAGCAGGCCATCGGTAAAGGCATTCCATAACGATTGGCCGTCCCAGCCCTGCTTGCCGGCACCGTACAGGGCGGCTTCCAGTTCGCGAATGGTTTTTTCCCCCGGCTCAATGCGTGCCGCGAGTGCACCCAGGCTGCGTGGCGGCTGTTCCGGCCAGGTGGCCGCTGCCCAGTCCAGCAGAGCGCGTGCGGCGGCTTGTGGATCAGACCGGGCGCAGGCCTCGCGCAAGGTGTGGCGGCCATGCGCCAGCGCGTTGCTGTCGTCGGTGCGCGCCGGTTGCGGATTATCGGCGACACTGCGCGGCGTGGCTTGCAGGTTAACTGGTGCCGGTTTGCGCTGCCTGCGCAACAGCAGGAACGTCGCGGCCAGTAACGCCATAACACCCAGTCCACCACCCAGTTGCCAGTACAGGCGCTGATCTGCAGTGGTGTCAGCGGCGGCGCCGGCGTCCAGGGCAGGTGTTTCCGGTATCGTCGCGGGCATTGACGGCGCAGCCGCACTGGCTGGTGCTGTGGCAGGATTGTCCGCAGCCGCTGGCGTCGAGGACGTGCCGGTTCCGGGTTCGACCACGACATTCCAGGCAGGCAGCACGCTGCTTTGCTGCGTGTGATTGACGCTGTCCCACCAGGTCACCTGGACAGAAGGAAAGTCGAGCTTGCCCGGTTGCGAGGGAACGTAGGTAAATCGCTGCTCACTGCGGCCGTAGACCCAGTCGCCGTCGGTGCGGTTGGTCAATTCGGGCTGTTCCGGATAGACCCGCAACGCATCCGATCCGTCCATTTGAAGGTTGGGCAGCTGAGAGGCCTCCAGGCCCCTGGCTTCCAGCGTCAGGGTACGGGTAACGGGTTCGCCCGCGTGAAACACCGGCGGGTTACTGGCCCAGCTGTCCTGCAGGACCAGCGTCTGGGTGGGCAGCCAGTGAGCGCCGCTGTAGCTGTCGGGACGCGGCTTTATATCCAGGGTGAGCGAATTGCTTGCCAGACGGACCCGCTTGCCGGGGTCACCAAAGGGTGTGCCGGCGAAAAACCTGTCGCTTAATCCGCGCTGACCCAGCATCTGCTCGATCATGCTGTCCATGCGTCCAAATGGCGAACGCCGGCCCGTCTCTGATACGGTGCGGCCGCTGAACACAGTCGGTGCAATGGTCAGCTGGCCACTGTGTTCCGGGAAGATGGCATAACGGCGCTCCACCACCTGGTAGCTTTGCCCGTCGATCGTCGTATTGAATTGCCTGTCTTCACCCAGTTGCACGACTACGGCGTTGTCAATTTTTGGATCGGTAAAACTGCCCTCGATCAGCGGGACATGGTAGTAAAGACGCGTGGTGTAGAGAATCTGCTGCTGCACATAGGTGTCACCCTGGGTCGGACTGATCTCTGCACGGATGAATATTGGTGCACCGGCCTGTGCTGTAGCCGTTGCCGGCTGCTCACTCACCTGCAATGTCAGCGCGGCCGTTTTGCTGTTGCCGACAGTCAGCGCCGGTATCGTGAGGGTGCCCCTGGCGAGTGGCGCCAGTTCGACCAGCCACTCGTGCCTGTCAGACCGCTTCCCGTTGATGATCTGGATCTGGCTGCTGCTGCTGGTACCCAGCACCTCGAAGTCATTCTGCAGCGGCGCCAGGTCGGGCTGTTCACCTTGATCATCCCCGGTCGTTGTGATGCGCAGGGTGACCGTGTCGCCGGTGTAAACCGCGTTGCGGTCCAGGGTGGCCGTGACGGCTGCGTTGACCAGTCCGGGCATGACCAGTAGCAGGGCCAGCAGCGTCAGCAGGGCTGGCAAACGGACCATAAATCCATACTGATTTGTAGCAGGCATTCGTGCGGTCGTGTTCATGTGATGGGCTCCAGTGTCGATGATTTACCAGTCCTGCTGCGCCGGATCCTGTTGAGTGCCGCGCTGGCTGTACTGGTAGAGAAATTTTCTGCGCAGCAAGCCGCCGGGATCGTCAGGGATGCGCCGTAGCCAGCGTTCGTCAGCCTGCACTTGTTCGGAATCGGCGGTATTCAGTGGCGCAGCTGTGGCTGCGGAACCGGTATCTTCCTGCTGCTCCTGCCCGGCGTCGCGTGCGGGGTCAGGTTGCTGTTCTGCGCCGGCCTGTGCCTGGGCTTCTGCCGCTTGCTCGCTGTCGTTGCCAGCCTGACTGTCAGCCAGCTGCGGATTGTCCTTGTCCCTGCTGTCGCCGCCAGTCTGGCTGTCGGCCTGCTGTTGACTGTCGCTGTCTCCGCTGTCGGCACCAGTCTGGTTGTCGGCCTGCTGCGGGTTACTGCTGTCCTTGTTATCGCTACCAGTCTGGCTGTCAGACTGCTGCGGGTTATCACTGCCCTTGCTGTCGTCGCCAGCCTGGCTGTCGGCCTGCTGCGGGTTGTCCTTGCTCTCGCCGCCAGCCTGGTTGTCGGCTTGTTGCTGTTGCTGTTGCTGTTGCTGTTTCAGCAGCTTCTCCAGCTCCTGCTTGTTGTGACTGGCATCCGCCATGGCCGGATCTTTTGCCAGCGCCGCGTCATACGCCGCGATGGCATCCTGGTAGCGCCCCAGCTGTGCCAGTGCGTTGCCACGATTGTAGTCACCTTGTGCAGTATCACTGGTAGCAAAGGCCTCGAGTGCGTCTGCATAATCACCGGCCCGGTAGGCCGCTTCGCCGCGGCGCAGGGGATGTTCGGCAAGTTGCCGGGCGTGCTCGACGTTACCGGCCCGCAGTGCCTGGTCAGCCTGTTGATCGTGTCGCAGCCAGAGATCATCCCAGCCTGAGGCCATGGCCGGTTGCGGCAGATTACCGAGTGTTAGCGCAATCACCAGTGGCAGTACCATTAACCAGCCGCGCCGAAAAGCCAGTGCTGCCAGGGGCAACAGTGCCAGTACCAGCCAGGGGCCTTGTGATTTCCAGATGTCGGTGACCTGTTCCGTGCTTTCCAGGCGTGTATCCAGTGCCTGGTGCGATACAGAAAGGAGGCGGGTCAGATCATCATCACTCAGGGTAATGGTGTGGTAGCGGCCACCACCCGCGCTGGCGAGCTGTTGCAATTTCGTGATTTCCAGTGCCGGCATCACGACCTTACCCTGACTGTCCCGCACGAAACCACCGCCTGTGTCCGGTATCGGTACCGGCTTGTCACTGCCCACGCCCAGTACCGATAGACGGTAGCCCTGGCGCAGCAGATCGGCTGCGACACCCAGGGTGCGCGGGTCGCTGTAGCCGTCGGTAATCAGCAGAATAGTCCCCCGGGGCAGGCCGGCTTGCCTGAGGAGTTCTCCGGCCTGGTGGATACCCAGATCGGCACGGCCGCCCTGGACAGGCATCAGGTCAGGGTTCAGTGGTTTGAGCAAGGACTGGATGGTGCGTGCATCATTGGTCAGCGGTGACACTGCAAAGGCATCGCCGGCAAATACCACCAGCCCGGTCTGGCCTTCTGTGCGCTGCGTTAACAGTTCCGCCACCTTGTAGCGCGCGCGCTCCAGCCGCGAAGGCGTCAGATCACTGCTCAGCATCGAGCGCGACAGGTCCAGCACCACGACGACCGCATCCTGGCTGCGAAAGACGGGCTGTGGCTGTTTCTGCCAGACCGGATCGGCGAGTGCGACTACGGCCAGCAACCAGCCGGCCGCGAGCAACCACAGGGGTATTTGACTGAATGCCTGTGCCGGCTTGTTGAGCAGATAGGGCAGCAGGTGGCTTGCGCATGCCTGATGCCAGTCGCTGCTGGCGCGGCGGGCACGCGGCAGCCACCACAACAGCAGGGTCATGGGTAGCAAGGCCAGGAACCAGAACGGTTGCAGGAAATGAAACTGTTCAGGCACGGTGCACCTCGCGTACGGGCAGACCTTGCAACCCGGGTGCATGCGAGAGCGCAATCAGCAGGACCATGAGCATTGCAAAACCCAGCGGCCAGCGATAAAGCTCGGCAACGGGACGGAAGGTCTGCTGGTCTTCGCTGACCGGCTCTATGTCATCGATCAGGTGATAGATTTGTTGCAGTCCCCTGACGTCGCGCGCCCGGAAATAACGGCCGCCGGTCGTGTCGGCGATGGCCCTGAGCGTGCGTTCATCCAGTTCCGTGTTGGCGACACGTTGCCTGCCGAAAATACTCTGCACAACCATCTGGTCGGCACCCATACCAATGGTGTAGATGCGGACGTGTTCACGACTGGCGAGTTCTGCTGCCTTGAGCGGTGTGACTTCGCCGGCGGTATTGTCGCCGTCGGTCAGCAGTACCAGTACGCGGTTTTCCTGCGGTTGCTCGCGCAGGCGCTTGACTGCCAGACCGATGGCGTCACCAATTGCGGTACGCTTGCCGGCCAGGCCGATGGCGGCTTCGTTCAACTGGCTCCGGACGGTTTCCGTGTCGAAGGTGAGCGGGGTCTGCAGGTAGGCCTGATCGCCAAACAGAATCAGCCCCAGATGATCGCCCTTGCGACGCTCGATGAAGTCGCCGGCAACGGCTTTTACTGCACTGAGACGGGACACGGCCTGGCCGCTGATGGTCATGTCCTCGGCTTCCATACTGCCGGAGATGTCGACAGCCAGCATCAGGTCCCGGCCACTGATCGGAAGCTGCAGCGGGTCGCCGACGTACTGTGGCCGTGTTGCCGCAATCACCAGCAGTACCCAGGCCAGTGTTGCCAGCACCAGGCGCAGGCGGTTCGGTGAAGTGCGAGGCGTTGAGTCTGTGGCTGCCAGAGCACCCTCAAACGGCAGCTTCAGGGCAGGTTCCTGCGGGAGCGTGGCACGTGGCCAGAGCCAGGCAACAATCAGCGGCAGGGGCAGGACAGCCAGCGCCCAGAGCCAGGCGAACTCGATATTCATGCGCATCTTCCCAGATTGATTGTTATCCACTGGCGTGCCAGGGAGATCAGGGCAGCATTGTCGATGCCGGTTGCAGTATCCGCTGTTCTATAAGGTACTGTTGCCAGCACATTGCCAGCGCCCTTGATGAAGGCGCCATTACCACCGGTGCGGTCGAGAAATTCCAGCCAGGTAGTGCCACTCAGCGGGGCGACCTCCCGGCGCTCGAAGCACATCAGGGCAACACGCCGTAACAGGACGGAAACGCGGGTTGCCAACTGCTCGGGAGTCTGGGCTGACAGGGTATCCAGTTCACTCAGGATGCGATTCAGGCGCCGGCGCCGACGCCAGGCAGTGATCAGGCGCCAGCCGCCAGCGAACAGTGCACTGAGCAGTAACACCGCCAGCACCCACCAGCCTGGTGCGGGTGGCCAGAATTCGGGTGGTGGTGCAGCAAGGATATCGTGCAGGTCGAGCCCTGCGAGTGGTGACGGATTCATGCGGCGTCTCGATCAGTTCTTTCTGGCCGGGTCAGTGCCTGGCGCAGGCGCTGGCTGACATCATCCGCGGTGCTGAGCTGCAGCAACGGTATGGCGCACTGTTGCATCAGTTCACTGACCCGCGCTCGCCGTTCGGCAAAATGCCGGATCCAGGCATCGCGCTGTGTTGCGGAACGCGTGTCCAGGATGCCGCGCCGGTTTCCAGCCATGACCGGGTAGCGGCCGGGTGCAGGGGGGGCCAGTTCGATGCGGTCCAGAATCTGACAGGCAACGACGTCATTGTGCCGGCGTAACAACTGCAGCTGACGTTTGCTGTCAGCATCGAGCTGATAGAAGTCGCTGAACATGAAGACCAGGCTGCCCGGGCGTGTCACGCGATGCAGGCGCGTGAGTGCAGCGCTGAAACTGCCGACTGCGTGCTGCAGGTCGGTGCCGGTACTGGCAGGATCGGCAACTTTCAGCAACTCGCGAATGAGCTGCAGGGCACCACGCTGGCCGCGTGTGGGGCGCAGCTCATGGTGCTGGCCGTTGTAAAGCAGTGCGCCGACGCGATCACCGTTGTGCACGGCCGCCCAGGCAACCAGTGCGGCCGCGCGGGTGAGGATGACACTCTTGAAGGCACCTTCGGTGGCGAAGAACATCCCCGGCCCGAAATCGGCCAGTATGACGACCGGCCGTTCCCGTTCCTCCTGATACACCTTGACGTGGGCACGTCCTGATCTTGCGGTGACCCGCCAGTCCATGTTGCGTACGTCATCGCCGGCCTGGTAGCTGCGTGACTCGACATAGTCCATGCCGCGTCCGCGAAACGGCGAGCTGTGGTTGCCGGCAATGACACTTTGCACCGACTGCCGCGGGTGCAGGGGCAGGTCATTTGCCTGCCGACGCAAGCCGATCAGTTCTTCGCGGCTGGGATGGATGCCATCGGACACGGCTTGCATCATGACACGGGTACACGCGCGATCAGTTCGCTGATAATGCGGTCGGCATCGATCCCTTCCGCCTCGGCCTCGAAGGACACCAGGATGCGGTGACGCAGGGTGTCGTACGCCACTGACTGCACATCATCCGGTGACACATAATCGCGGCCCTGCAGCCAGGCCCGGGCGCGCGCGCAGCGGTCGAGCGCGATGGTCCCGCGCGGGCTGGCGCCGTAGCTGATCCAGCGTGCCAGGTCGTCGCTATAGGCCTGGGGATTGCGTGAGGCCAGCAGCAGCTGTACCAGATACTCCTCCACGGCGGGTGACATGTGCATGTCCAGCACCTGCCGCTGTGCATCGAAAATCTGTTGCTGGGTCACGATGGCAGCAGGCCTGGCAACGGATGTCGCGGACTGCAGGGCACGGCGGCGCGCCAGATTCAGAATGCGTTTTTCGGCGTCGATGTGCGGATAGCCAATGCGCACGTGCATCAGGAACCGGTCGAGTTGTGCTTCCGGAAGCGGGTACGTGCCTTCCTGTTCAATGGGGTTCTGGGTGGCCATTACCAGGAACAGCCGCGGCAGATGATAGGTGGTCTGCCCGACAGTGATCTGGCGCTCGCCCATGGCTTCCAGCAATGCAGATTGTACTTTTGCCGGTGCGCGGTTGATTTCGTCGGCCAGTACCAGGTTGTGGAATATCGGCCCGCGTTGAAACCTGAAACTGCTGTCTTGCGGGTGGTACACGTCGGTACCGGTCAGGTCGCCGGGCAACAGGTCGGGTGTGAACTGCAGGCGATGGAAATCACCGTCTATGCGCTGGGCCAGTTCCTTGATGGCGGTGGTTTTCGCCAGCCCGGGTGCGCCTTCAACCAGCAGGTGTCCGTCACCCAGCAAGGCGATCAACAGGCGTTCGACCAGGGCCTCCTGACCGATGATGCAGTCTTCCAGTTCCGTACGCAGACGCCTGAAAGCGGCCTGGGCGGTATGCGCCAGTGGTTGTTCAGTTTGTGATGCGGTGTCAGTAGGCATGCCTTTTCCTCGTTGGCTGTGTGAACAACGGTCGATTGCTATGGCAGCAGACTGCCTGAAAAGTGCCCGGGATCAGGGGAATGCAGGATTAAATCTTTGTAATGAAACAGTCCGCAGTGCTTCATGTAATGGCCACGGAAGAACACGGAAAGATAAAAACGCAAGAGCAGGGTGCGTTGTACGCACCGGGCAGGGTGTGCCAGGTGTGCCATTGCCCGGTTTCAGGCGAAGTTAAATGACCACCGGCATTGCCGGGCTTCATACAATACAGTTGTTCCTTGACATGCTTGGTTTTGCTGTCACTCAGGCTGTGACGGCGGGCGGGAAGCGAATGCAGACACACAGGCCGGGATGATTGTCCTGCAATGTGAGGTCGAGGCGATGCCGTTGCATAACCGCCTTGACGAGGCTCATGCCGAGCCCGTTACCCGGCGTGGTGCGGCTTTGTTCGAGCCTGAAAAAGCGCTGGAAGACCTGATCATGCAGGTGTTCGGGGATGCCCGGGCCGCTGTCACACAGTCGCAGCCAGACATCATCGCCATCCTGCTCCAGTGACAGGTGGATGCGGCCTGAGGCGGGTGTGTACTTGATGGCATTGTCCAGCAGGTTGGCCAGTGCCTGGAACAGCAGGTCACGGTCGCCCTGGAACATCAGATTTGTGCGAATCTTCGTCTCGAAATGAAGGTGTTTGTCCTCGGCCAGCGGTTCGTACAGTTCCATGACATCGTTGATCAGTACCCCCATGTCAACCGGTGAAAAGTCTGTGGTGTCTTCCTCGGATTCGATGCGGGCGATGCGCAGCAGGGCGTTGAATGTGTTTAACAGCGCGTCGGCTTCACCGAGCGCCTGTTCCAGTGCCGGGTAGCGGGAGTCGTCGGCATCGGTATCGAGATGCAGTTCCTCGATGCGGTTACGCAGACGGGCGAGCGGCGTGCGCAGATCATGGGCAATATTATCCGAAACGCGGCGCACACTATCCATAAGTAATTCAATCTGGTCGAGCATTTTATTCAGGTTGTCTGTCAGCATGTCGAAATCATCGCCGGTGTGACGGCTGGGTATCCGGCGGCTGAGATCGCCGGACATGATGACACGGCTGGTCTGATTAATGGCTTCAATACGGTGCAGCGTGCTGCGTCCCATCATGATGCTGCCCAGGCTGCCCAGTATCAGCATGAAGCCCACGGCCCACACCAGGCTCAGGCTGATGCGGTACCGGGTGATTTCAAATTCATGGATATCCCTGCCCACCAGTAACAGGAAGTCACCGGACAGGCGAAACAGGCGTGCACGGGCACGGTGCGGCTGGGCATCGCCGCTGTCTTTCAGGTTGAATTCCAGCCAGCCGTCGAGTATTTCGGCGTTGACCGGCCAGCTATCGATGTTGCCGACCAGGGGGGCAAGGTTTTTGTCGGTTAACAGATAAACCGAGGCACCTGTCGGGTGGCGGGAGAGACGTTCACTGATCATTTCTGTCAGACCCGCAAGGCCGTCTTGCTGATAGCGGTCTGTAAGGTCAAGAATCTCGATTTCGATGGTGTTGTCTGTCTGGGAAGACATGTAGCTGACTGTCGACCAGTAAATGAAGCCCAGCAATACCAGGACTGAGCTGCCAAACAGCAGCATGTATACCAGCGCAAGGCGGAAGGTGGAACTGCGTAAAAAACGGGTATCCATCAAGCGGGGGCTTTCAGGCAGTAGCCGGCACCGCGTACTGTATGCAGCATGGGTGTATCGAAACCCTTGTCGATCTTGCTGCGCAAGCGGCTGATGTGAACATCGATCACATTGGTCTGGGGATCGAAGTGGTAGTCCCAGACATTCTCCAGCAGCATGGTGCGCGTTATTACCTGATCGGCGTGACGCATCAGATATTCCAGCAGGCGAAACTCACGTGGCAGCAGTTCGATAATCCTGCCTTCGCGCGTGACCACACGGGTCAGCAGGTCGAGTTCCAGTGGGCCTACACTGAGTCCGGGGGTGCCGGAGTCATTTTCGCTGCGGCGATTCAGCGCTTCCAGTCTTGCCAGCAGTTCAGCGAATGCGAATGGCTTGATCAGGTAGTCGTCGGCGCCGGCACGCAATCCGTCAATCCGGTCATTGACATCGGCCAGGGCACTGAGGATCAGTACGGGCGTCTTGTTCAGGCCGGCGCGCAGTTTGCCAATCAGCGTCAAGCCATCCTGCCCCGGCAGCATGCGGTCGACAATCAGCACATCATAGGGTTGGGTCTCGGCCAGCTGCAGGCCCTGAATGCCATCGACAGCATGATCAACCCGGTGACCGTGTCCAGTCAGGTTTTTAGTAATATAGGCCGAGGTGCCGGTATCGTCTTCAACAAGGAGGATGCGCATAGCCTTCTGACCGTAACTGACTTACTGTCCTTTGCAAGCAATAATCGGGATTGCATGGTAGCCAGAGCAGGACATGTCCGTGACTGCAGCTCACCTGCCAGCTGATGCTACTTGATATCAGCGCGCAGAGGTACTGACAGGGAATCATTACGCTCTTCGCCGTCAGGCACCGGATGGTGATATGGATGGACATGTATTGATGAAAGATGTTCAGTCTGCCTTATGACCGTACATGCTTTACATGCTTTCTTTTTACAAACATTCCGGCCACACACATGGCATGCATGAGTCAATGAACAGGCATCGGTCCGGGCAATCCGTACGGCACAGGCTCAGGGCCTGGTTCGTCGGGCTGCTGGTATTGTCCGGGCTGATCCTGCTGGTCAGTCACTTCGGCGAGCTTGGGCAATTCGTCAGGCTGGTCCGTCAGGCAGAACCGTCCTGGCTGATCCTTGCTTTCCTGCTACAGCTGGCTACGTACCTGAGCGTGGCCACCGTGTGGTATCTGGCGCTCAGACAGGCGGGACAGCGGCATTCACTCCTCTCGCTGGTGCCGTTGGGTATCGCCAAGTTATTTTCCGACCAGGCAATGCCCAGTGGCGGCATGAGCGGCATGGCGTTTTTTATCACGGCATTGAGCCGGCGCGGGGTTCCTGCTCAGGTCTGTATGGCGACGCTGCTCCTGAGCCTGGTGTCATTTTACGGGGCCTACCTGATTGCCGTGCTGGCAACGGTGTTGCTGCTGTATCTCAAACATGCCCTGCATGTGTGGATCATGCTCGCGGTCGGCGTGTTTGCACTCGTTGCGGTGGGTATACCCGCGGGTGTGCTGTGGCTGCGCAGTGTGGCAGAACGGGACTTGCCTGCGCCGCTGCTGCGGATCCCCGGTCTCGACAAGCTGATGGATGCCATCGCGAATGCGCCCCGTGAACTGCTGCGCAGTCCGGCACTCCTTGTTGCCGCCATCCTGTGTCACGGCGCGGTTTTCGTGCTGGACGCAACGACCCTTTGGGTCATGCTGCAGGTCGTAGGTAACCCGGCATCATTCTGGATCGTATTTCCGAGTTTCGTGCTGGCTTCCATGGTTACCACCGTGGGGCCGATTCCGCTTGGACTGGGCACATTTGAGCTTACCTGTGTCAGCGTGCTGAGTCTGTTGGGCGCGCCTATTGAGGCAGCGCTTGCCGCGACGCTGTTGTTGCGGGGTTTTACCCTGTGGCTGCCGATGTTTCCCGGCATGTGGCTGGCAAGCTGGGCATTGCGCTAGCACGCAGGGACGCAGTCGTCACGGAGGGAGAGGGAGTCAATCGGCTGCAGGGCAGATCGATCCGGCTTTTAGCCTTAACCCGAAGCCACCGGCTTCAGTCGGTGTAATATTCAGGTTGTCTGAAACTATCGGCCGGGTGGGCTGTCGATTTGGCTGGTATCCCGGGGCCCAGCGTAAACTCAATGCAGCTGACTACTGAATCAAGTCTGTTTCCAGAAAAACAAATGATGCTTCATTGGTTAACATCTGTCCTGAAATCCATGTCGCCTGCGCGTGGCAGAATGTGGCTGGTGTGCCTGCTGTGGCTGTCAGCGCAGGCCGGTGCCGCCGTTCATCACGCCCTCGAGGTGGTTGTCAGCGCCGACCGCGGCCACATCGAGGTCACCGATACCATCACACTTGCCGCTGGCAAAGCCCGGGAACTGGATTTTCTGCTGCATGCCGGGCTGACGCCTGAGGTGCTGACCCGCGGGGTGAAACTGACGGCGATCGAGGCTGACGCCGAAGCAGACGCGCCTGCGGCGGACAGTGCCACGAACTCTGTCGGTCCTGAACCGGTGCGCTACCGGATTGAACTGCCTGACGGGCAGACCCGTTTCACGATGCACTATCAAGGCGTCATCCGGCATGAACTGCAGCGGACCGGCGCGGAGTATGCGCGAGGTTTCCAGGAGACGCCGGGCACGATAACGGCGCAGGGTGTGTTCCTGACAGGCGGAAGTTACTGGTATCCGCGCTTCACAAATGAAATGCTGACCTTTGACCTCGCCCTGCGCCTGCCGTCCGGCTGGTACGGCATGAGCCAGGGGGAACGGGCGGCACACAGGGCGGGGATTGAACATGTGCTGGAAGAGTGGCACTGTGATGCGCCCCAGCAGGAGATCTACCTGATCGCCGGGCAGTTCACCGAATATACGCAGGCGGCCGGCGGGGTACAGGCGATGGTGTTACTGCGCGAGCCGGAACCGGCGCTGGCACAGAAGTACCTGGATGCGACCGCTGACTATGTCAGGCTCTATAGTGATCTGATCGGGCCATACCCCTATAAAAAATTCGCCCTGGTGGAGAACTTCTGGGAGACGGGTTATGGCATGCCATCATTTACCCTGCTGGGTCCGAAGGTCATCCGCTTTCCGTTTATCCTGCATTCGTCGTATCCACACGAGATACTGCACAACTGGTGGGGCAACGGGGTCTACGTTGACTATGAACATGGCAACTGGGCCGAGGGTCTGACCAGCTACCTCGCCGATCACCTGATCAAGGAGCAGCGCGGCGAGGGTGTTGAATACCGGCGCACCACCCTGCAGAAGTACACCGATTTTGTGCGTCAGCAGCAGGACTTTCCCCTGACGGCATTTCGCGCCCGCCACAGCGCCGTTACCGAGGCCGTGGGCTATGGCAAGACGCTGATGCTGTTTCACATGTTACGCCGTGAGCTGGGGGATGCGCCGTTCATCCATGGACTGCAAACATTCTACACGCAGAACCGGTTCAGGGTGGCGGGTTTCACGGAGGTGGAGCGTGCTTTCAGCGAAGCCGCACAACAGCCGCTGGATGATTATTTTGCACAATGGACACAGCGCCGCGGGGCGCCGCAATTACATATAGCGCAGGCACATGCCCGGTCGGAGCGGGACGGCTTTGTGCTCTCGGCAACGATTGAGCAAGTGCAGGATGAGCCGCCCTATATGCTGCAGGTCCCGCTCGCCGTACACCTGGAGGGCGAGCAGCAGGCCTGGCAGACCCGGGTGATGCTCGATGCAAAACGCGTAACAGTTGAACTGCAACTGCCCGCGCGGCCACTGCGACTCGATGTCGATCCGGAGTTCGACGTGTTCCGGCGCCTGCACCGTAACGAGATTCCGCCGGCTATCAGTCAGGCACTGGGTGCCGAACAGCTGCTGATCGTGTTGCCGGATGCAGCACCGGCAGAGCTCAAGTCTGGCTATGCAACCCTGGCGCGTGCCTGGCAGGCAGAGCAGCCGGAGCGGATCGAGGTGGTTGCGGATAGTGAACTCGGGCAATTGCCCGATGATCGCAGTGTGTGGCTGTTTGGCTGGCGCAACCGGTTTCGATCGTTGCTGGAGCAGGCACTGGAAGACTATGACTATGCGGATCAGGCAACCGCCGTGCAGATCGATGGCACCAGCCTGAACGAGGATGAACATGCCATCGTCGTGCTGGGACGCCGTTCCGGAAACCCCGATCAGGCACTGGGCTGGCTGGCTGCCGGGCAGGCCGCGGCGCTGCCCGGTCTGGGCCGCAAACTGCCGCATTACGGAAAATACAGTTACCTGGCCTTCACCGGGAAAGCGCCGGACAATGTGCTGAAAGGACAGTGGCCGGTGGTGCGCTCGCCGCTGTCGGTGGCAGTGGTCCAGGATGACGGCGTGCAGGTTGCGCCCGGGAACGCGCAGCTGGCACCCCGTGCCCCTCTGGTGGCAGCCCCGGTGGCGTTCTCCGTGGAGCGCATGCAGCGTGACATCGCCCGGCTTGCCGATGTGTCCATGGCAGGGAGAGGACTGGGCACGGCGGCGCTGGATCGTGCCGCCCGCTATATCGCCGATCAGTTGCGTGAGGCCGGTCTGCAGCCCGGTGCGGACGGTGGCGATGCCTGGCTGCAAACCTGGCAGGCACAGGTACCGGCGCTCGGCAAAGTCGTCACCCTGAGTAATGTCATTGCTGTCCTGCCCGGCAACGATCCCGCCCGGGCCGGTGAAAGTCTGGTGCTTGGCGCGCACTACGACCATCTGGGACTCGGGGAGTACGGAGCCCAGGCCGATGCCCGGGGTCAGATCCACCCGGGCGCCGATGACAATGCCAGTGGCGTGGCCGTACTGCTGGAGCTGGCACGGGTGCTGGCCGGCAAGCCACAGCCGCGCAGCATCGTGTTCGTCGCCTTCACGGGAGAGGAAACCGGGCGTTCGGGTTCGGAATATTTTATTCACAACACCGCGCGCTTCCCGGTTGACCGCATGATTGCGATGGTCAACCTGGACAGTGTGGGTCGCCTGGACGCGCGGCCCCTGCTGGCGCTGGGTGCCGGTACCGCGCAGGAATGGATGCATATCCTGCAAGGTGCCGGTTACGTTACCGGGGTTCAGGTAACACCGGTCGCCGATGATATCGGTTCCAGCGACCAGACCAGCTTCATCGAGGCCGGGGTGCCTGCCGTGCAGTTATTCGGTGGTGTACACCCCGATTTTCACCGGCCCACGGACACGCCGGAAAAGATCGATGCGCCCGGTCTTGTAAAGACGGCGCAGGTGCTGAAAGAGATTGCGATCTACCTGGCCGGGCGTCCGGAAGCCCTCAGCGCCAGTGCGGGCATGGCACAACGCAGCCTCGCCAGCCCGTCTGCACAGGGTGAGCGGCGTGTCAGCCTGGGTATCGTGCCGGACTACGCTGTCAGCGGCGACGGAGTACAGATTGCCGACGTGCGCGCGGGGACGCCGGCCGCGCAGGCAGGCCTCAGGGCGGGCGATATCATCACTGCGCTGAACGCCACCGCGGTACGCAATCTGCGTGACTACACTCGGGCTTTGCAGGAACTTGCTCCGGGTGATGTGGTCAAGATTGTATTCAGGCGCGAACAAAACACGCACCGGGTCGCCGCCCGGGTCATAGAGCGCTAGAACTGTAAAAAAACAACCCATTTCGTAAAACTGTCCATGGCCACGGAATCCACGGAAACAAAAGAATAATCAATAGCTGCTGGAAAACCATTGCGTGTCCTTGGCCATAACATGTCTTTTACATAGAGGGGGCGAATCACCATGAGTCACATGGCGGTTTCCGGGATTGCTGTCATTCTGCTGATGTCATGGAGCACGTGGCTGATGGCCGGTGAGGCGACGACACCCGACGCAGCTATAGCGGCATTGCCGGAGGAATCGCATCTTAAAAACCTCAGACAACTGACCTTCGGCGGGGAGAACGCGGAGGCCTATTTTTCCCATGACGGCACGGAGCTGATCTTCCAGTCCACGCGTGACGCCCTGGCGTGCGATGCTATCTTTCGCATGAACAGTGACGGGAGTCAGGTACGGCAGGTCTCTTCCGGACAGGGTGTGACGACCTGTGCCTTTATTGCACCCGATAACCGCTCGTTCATCTATGCCTCCACCCATTTACGGCATGAACACTGCCCGCCGAAGCCGGACCATTCCCGTGGTTATGTCTGGCCCCTGTACGAAGACTACGACATTTTCAGGGCCGGGCCCGGGGGTGAAGACCCGGTGCGGCTGACAGACACGGCGGGTTATGATGCAGAGGCCGTCTATTCACCGCAGGGAGACCGGATTTTATTTACCTCGGTCCGCGGTGGTGATCTGGACCTGTACCTGATGAACCCCGACGGCAGTGGCGTGGAGCAATTGACCTTTACAGCCGGCTACGATGGCGGCGCATTTTTTTCACTGGATGGTGAGTGGATCGTATGGCGTGCCTCCCGTCCGCAAGGCAAGGACCTCACGGAGTATCGGGCGCTGCTCTCCGCGGGCCTGGTACGGCCCGGCAAGCTCGAGCTCTACATCATGAACCTCGAGCAGCGCAAACCCGTCCGGATAACCGATAACGGGGCAGCCAATTTCGGTCCCTACTGGCACCCCGACGGGCGGCACGTCATTTTCTCTTCCAACATGCATGACCCGCAAGGCAGAAACTTCGATCTTTACATGATCGATATCGATACCCGCAACATCGAACGTATCACCCACTATGATGGATTTGACGGCTTCCCGATGTTTTCCCATGACGGAAAACAGCTGGTGTTTGCTTCCAACCGATTGGGCAAGGTAGCAGGGGAAACCAATGTTTTTATCGCCGACTGGCAATGACAGCGGGGTCCCGGGGCGGACGCCAGCCGGCTCTGTCCGGTCGCTGATAGTGATACTGCTAATGATGACAGGTTGTACTCCCCTGATGCCGCATGACGAGAGTGGCAGCTCAAAGGCAGTTCGACACATGGCAGCTGCACACGTGCCGGAACCTGTGCATCAAACACCGGCACTGGACCTGGGGCAGGTTTCCGCCCTGGAAGACATCATACCGAGACTCGCCGACAATCGTGTAGTGCTTGTCGGCGAGAGTCACAATCGTTTAGATCATCACCTGACACAGCTTGAAATTATCCGCCGTCTGCATGCCATTCATCCCCGGCTGGCCATCGGCATGGAGGTCTTCCAGCAGCCGTTTCAGGGCTTTCTGGATGACTATATTGCGGGCAGCCTGAGCGAGCAGGACATGTTGCGCGCGACCGAGTACTACCCGCGCTGGGGGATCGATTTTCGCCATTATGCCCCGATTCTGCGCTACGCCCGTGAGCATCAAGTCCCGGTAATTGCCCTGAACCTGCCGACCGAACTTACCCGAAAAGTCGGGCGTAATGGCCGTGATGCCCTTACAGCAGAGGAGCAGGCCCGGTTGCCGTCCGATATCGACCGTTCCGATAGCGCCTACGAGCGGCGGCTCCGGGATATCTTCAACCAGCACCCGGATAGCGGGCGCAGTTTCGATAACTTTCTCGAAGTGCAATTACTGTGGGATGAGGGGATGGCACAACAGGCCGCGGAGTATCTCCTGACCCATCCGGATTACCACATGGTGATACTGGCCGGCAGCGGGCATCTTGCCCGCGGTAGCGGTATTCCCCGGCGACTGGTGCGCCGCCTGCCGGTGAGCATCGCGACCGTCCTCAATGGCTGGGAAGGTACCCTTGAACCTGATCTGGCCGACTTTATCCTGCTGCCGGAGGCGCGCATGTTACCCCCGTCCGGCAAGTTGGGTGTGTTGCTCGACGATGAGTCTGGTGTGCTGAAGGTCGACACCTGTCTGTCCGACAGCCCCTGTACACGCGCCGGCCTGATGCATGGCGACACATTCCTGTCCATCGATGGCGAACCCGTTGATGATTTGACAGATCTGCGCCTGGTGATGTGGGACAAGCAGCCGGGGGATACCGTGGTTCTGCGGGTCAGCCGCACGCGCTGGTTCCCTCCGCCGCAGGAACTGAGCTACACCATTGAGTTGCAGTAGTGCGATTGTTGATCTCAATCTAGGCCGCAAGTCGTGACTGGGGCGAAAATGCCGTGTATGCAGCACTCTCGTCGGCTACGGATGAAAGACAACACAGAGCCGGGGCTGGAAGTCAGGAATTATCCGGGTGGGCTGTATGTGAGCTCGCCCTGTCTGCCCGGACAAGTCAGCAGTATGGTGCAGACAGCCCTGCCGCTCTATGAACGTAACAAGTTAACACGCCTGGCGCGGAACTACGGATCATGAACAGCAATGACAACTGGCTTGTGCATGAGCACTCACTGTATGAAGACCTGCTTTCCCAATGTCAGGAAGCAGTGGATAGAGAGGACTGGGAGTCCGTGAACCGGGTCTTCAGCGAACTCGTAACGCGCCTCAAACGGCACATGGCACTGGAAGAAGAAGTGCTGTTTCCCGCCTATGAATCAACACCCCATGCGCCACAGGGCCCGACCACGGCGCTGCGGGAAGAACATTCCGGTATTGTCCGCGTAATCCGGGATATGGCACGGATCATCAAGACCAGGGACTCGGCTCAAGTGCTCGAGGGCCTGGCACATCTTGAATTACAGATGATCAAGCATCATGAAAAAGAGGAGGACATTTTCCTGCCCATGGCTAGCCATATTCTGAATGCCAGCCGTGATGACCTGTTACGCAAACTGGCTGATTACGATGTAACGAAAATACACAGGAAGTGGGATATCTGAAAGAGGCCATTGATGGCCTGAGCTGATGGTCATTTAC
This sequence comes from uncultured Gammaproteobacteria bacterium, assembly GCA_963712695.1. GTDB lineage: Bacteria > Pseudomonadota > Gammaproteobacteria > UBA9214 > UBA9214 > UBA9214. The sequence goes on along the minus strand of CAVQJD010000028.1, from coordinate 43,381 downwards.
CAGTTGGAATCATTTATCACCGGCCACCATGCTTGAGTATAGCTTGACTGATATTTTTATCTCCCCGTATTTCATTGCCATACTGTTCTTTGGTGTGGCACTGGCCTATTCAGCGGTGGGACTTGGTGGCGGCTCTTCCTACACGGCCCTGCTGGCGATAACGGGCTACAATGCAGCGACAATTCCCATGATCAGCCTGACGCTCAATCTGATTGTCACATCGATTGGCAGTGTTAATTTCATCCGTTACCAGCATGCGAATTTTCGTCTCGTTATACCCTTTCTGATCTCATCCATGCCGATGGCTTACCTCGGCGGTACCCTGCAGCTGCCCAAGGAATTCTTTTTCCGTTTGCTGCTGGTCTGCCTGCTGCTCGTGGCCGTGCGAATCTATTTCTGGAAAGACACCAGCCTGCACCTCGTGCTCGGCAGCACCGGGAAGCTGGTCGTTTCCCTGATTGCGGGATCAGTGCTCGGCCTGCTTGCCGGCATCACCGGTATCGGCGGCGGTATCTTTCTGGTCCCATTAATCATTATTCTGGGGCTGGGTACGGTACAACAAGCCGCCGCCTGTGGCGCAATTTTCATCTGGCTCAACTCGCTGGCGGGGTTGGTTTCACGGCTGCAATACAACTCCATTGACTTGCTGGCGCATGCGCCGCTGATCGCGGCGGTCGCCCTGGGCAGCAGCGTGGGCTCGTTGCTGGGTTCATCCCGGCTATCGCGCAATAGCATGGAAAAGATACTCGGCGCCATCATACTGGTGGCGATTGTTTTACTGGCCAGGAAACTGCAGATTTTCTAGGTGATTTGCAGTGCATGTACCGGGCAGGCGGTGACACACATGCCGCAGCCGTTGCAGACTTCTGCATCGACCTGTGCCCGGCGCTGGTGGACTGTCATGATGGCGTGGTAATGACAGCGTCCGCTGCTGGCCATACAGGTCAAGTGATCGCCAGTGTACTGTACGCGTAGGGTACAGGAAGTTGTACTTTCTGCTGTGAGGTTGTTACGGGCCTGTTATGCAGTGCTCTGCAATGTCCTGCAGTGGGTGTAATGGCGACCCATCGAATTTACTGTCCAGTAAATTGCTGGCTGGACGGTGGTATGGGATGCCGGTGGTCGGAGGGTTGCATCCTCTCGCCCCGACCATCACCTGGCAGAATATTTAGAACAAGTCTCTAGCGCTGGGCAGGCCAGAACATGGACCATATCAGCCCTTTGCAGAAAGCAAAGACCACCCGCAGGATGGCCAGTGCTGAACCCACCTCATTCTTACTTTCCACTGATGAATTACCTATAGAGTGGCTCATTGGCTACCAAGTACAGTATACCTGTCCATGATAAATACGTTGGCGCACCCCTACGCCAACGGCAACAGTTACGGCGCCTTCGGGCGCCGTTTTTTCCTGATCAAACCTTCTCCCGACACTTCCCGCCTGCACACGCCCGGAGCGTTGATGTCATCGCCTTTGTGCCCGGTCGCTCGGGTACAGCCAGCCAGTCGACTTGTTACATGCGTGCTGGCGCAGGTGTTGTTGGCAAAACGGGGATTTGTTGCACCGGCCTGATGTTCGCTTGACGGCTTTCCTTGACGCTTGTCATTAGCGTTGCCGCGAAGGTCAGCGGATCGTACCAGTGGGGATTGATTGGCGCGGACATGCCCCTGCTGCAATACGCCGGGTAATCAAGGTCTGGCTGTCCGGGCTGCACAACCGCTGCCTGTTGCGATATCAGTGGCTCCGGAGGCACGACATGACGGTCGGCTGACGCAGCCATGGGTAGGTTACGCTATAACGCAATCCCCAGCCCGGCAATGATTCGGTAGTCGACGTCGGTCTGCACCCCGTTGGGGTCCTGGTGTACCGGAAATCCGGCGCTCAGGAACAGGCTCCATTTGTCCGCCGCAGTAAGCCGTATGCCGGGTGACAGGTAGATCAGGTCGCCGCCCGTATTATCCTCGCTGATGCCCCCGATCCTGTTTTTGTCCCGGGATTCCCCGTTCAGTTCGAGGATGGCGTCCCACTTGAGGTGAAGATGATCATGTTTTTCATGTGCGTGGCGTTCGGCGCTTGCCAGGGTGCGGGTGATTCCGATGTTATAGAAAAACGCATTGCCGAGCTCGGTGTCGCGGTCACCTTCGGTCGTCAGGTTGAACAGGATGTTTGCATGCAGGCCTGTCCTGCCCGATATCCTGCTGACCGAGGCACCGATCAGGTAATCCCACGAGCCGGTGCCCGGCTGTAAATCGATCTCCAGCACGGTGCCGGCATCCTGCACGTTGGTCTTTCCGGTCGGCGCCTTGATGCCACCCAGCAGCGACGCATCCAGCGTTGCACCGTCCAGGAAGCGGTACTGACCGAGCACGACCAGGTCACCGATGCCACTGGAGTCACCGTGCAGGTGTACCTCCGGTACGCCCAGTTCGAGTTCGCCTTCCCGGATATTGCGACGTTCCACCCAGGCGATGCGTGCGCTCAGGGTAAGGTTGTCGGAAACGCCATAGGCCAGTGACAGCGCCGTATTGCTGAGGTTGTCCACGCTGTGCACACCCTCCAGATCTGCCGCGGCGTAGTCTTCCAGCTGGGTGTCACTGAAGGTGTCGAACTCGACATACTCCGTGCGGATGCCGGCCCCCCAGCTGCCTTGCGCCAGTGGATCGGTGGTTATCGTCGTGATGGTGCCGCCACTCTCGGAGCCAAAGGCCAGCGTCGGGTGATCAGCCCGGACGCCGAAGCACATGAAGATTCCCGCGAGACACAAAATGACCGCGCATTGCTGCCTGTAATGCATATGCCCCCCACCATTCGAGTTTTATTGGTTTTATTGGTTTTGTTGGTTGTTGTGCTGCCTTCGCAACAGCTTAGCTGTTTTCCAGGGGCACGGGAGTGTGTCAAATTGTCACAGCCGTCCGCACCGGCACAGCCAGGTGTGCCGGTGCGGACGGGGCGTCAGTTGCCCAGCGTGATGACGCGTATCAGATCGGTGCCGCCGGCTGTCTGGTGATGGCCGGCCGTGGATACCACGATGTCGCCGGCCTGCAGGTAACCCAGCGCCTTGCCCTGCTCGATAGCAAAGTCGAGGCGGGCACGGTCGCCGGGTTCGCCGTCGTACAGGATAGGGATGACGCCCCAGTTCATGGCCAGCTTGCGTGCCACCCGGGTGGAGGAGGTAATGGCGAGGATCGTAATCTCCGGACGGTATTTCGAGATAAGCCGCGAGGTGAAGCCGGTTTCCGTCAGGCTGATAATTGCCGCTGCCCTGAGGTTTGCCGACATGCCGACTGCGGCCTGGCTGACGGCCTCGGTCACCACGTTGGATGGATTTGGCTTGATGCGCTGTAAATAGCCGTAATCACTCAGCGAGGCTTCCGCACGCCGGGCGATGGTGGCCATGGTGATTACAGCCTCGACCGGATATTTGCCGACAGCGGTCTCGCCCGAGAGCATGACGGCGGACGTGCCGTCCAGGATGGCGTTGGCGACATCACTGGCCTCGGCGCGGGTCGGCTTGGGGTTGTATTCCATGGAAGCCAGCATCTGCGTGGCGGTGATGACGGGTTTACCTTCGGCCACGGTGGTGCGGATGATGAGCTTCTGGGTAGCCGGTACATCAGCCAGTGGCAGTTCCACGCCCATGTCGCCGCGCGCCACCATGATGCCGTCCGCGGCACTCACGATCTCCTGCAGGTTCTCCACGCCGGCCTTGTTCTCGATCTTGGCGATGATGGGAATATTCACGCCCTTTTCGACAAGGATTTCCCGCATTTTGTAGATGTCGTCGGCGGACTGAATAAAGGAGGCGGCGATGTAATCGACATCGTTTTCGGCGGCAAAACTCAGTTCCCTCACGACATCCTCGCGATTCTCGGGACTGACGGCGCTGAGCGCCAGCCGGGTATCCGGGAGGTTCACGCTTTTGCTGTTGCCCAGCAAGCCGCCGTGGATGACGCGGCAGTTGATCGTGCCGCCACTGACTTTGGTAACCACCAGTTCGATGGCGCCATCATCGATCAGGATCTGCGTGCCGACCCGGACTTCCTCGGCCAGTTTCCGGTAGGTCACTGACACACCGCTGGCATCGCCGGTGCGCTTTTCGGTAGACAGGTCAAAACTGGCGCCCGGCAGCAGCTCGGCAGTGCCGCCTTCCAGCAGGTGTGTACGGATCTCGATACCCCGGGTATCGATCATAATGGCGATGTTGGTGCCGACCTGTTCGGCTGCCTGGCGCAGGATTTTGATCTGTTCCTGGTGCGCCTCGAGGGTGCCGTGCGAAAGATTCAGGCGCGCCACATTCATGCCGGCCCGAATCATGGCGACGAGTTTGTCCAGGGACCCGCACGCCGGGCCGATGGTGGCAACAATTTTGGTTTTACGCTGGCTGGGAAGGGTGCTTGTCGAGTGTGTCATTCGGGATGTTTCGCCTGTGGGATGATTACAAATGATGAGTAAGTGTTTGCGCATATTCTACTGCGGAATCTCCACCTGCAGTAACTTTATTGCGGGGCAGGGCGGCGTGTCGTCCGCAGCAGTACGGGACTGTGGATGAGTGTTCCGGCTACGGCGTGACAGATCTGCGGTGATTCAGCCAGTCGTGCCCGGCAACCGTCAGGCGGAGCCGGTCAGCTGGCTGGCGAGCTGCAAGACAATGAACAGCAGGGCCCCGGCTGCCCCGGCCGCGGGAACCCAGCGATACACGGAAAATCCGCGGTAGTCGTCCGGGGTCCGGTGTTTGATGCGCCAGAGCGAAATATTAACCAGGGCAAACACCAGCAGCACGAAAAAGCTGGTGGCCCGGGCCAGGCTTTCGAGTGGCAGCCAGAGTGCCATGAACATGACCAGTGAAGACACCAGCGCCGTGGCATACAGCGGCGTGCGCGTAACCGGGTTTACCCGCGCCAGCCAGGCCGGTGCCCAGCCCCGGCTACCCATCCCGTAACACACGCGGGATGCCATGATGATCTGGATCAATGCACCATTCACCACGGCGACCATGCTGATCAGCGCGATCAGGAGCGGGTCCGCCTGGCGTGACTGCTGATAGAGATAGGCCAGCGGCGCCTCCGCAGCGGCCAGCTGCGCGGGTGTGACGGCACTGACCGCGACCAGTGCGACGGCAAAATAAAGCAGGGACGAGATACCCAGAGCCAGCAGGATTGCCCGCGGCAGGTTACGCTCCGGTTGTTGTACTTCTTCCGCGATATTGACCATGTCTTCAAAACCGATAAAGGCATAGAAGGCCAGAAATGCACCCAGAAAGACGCCCTGTGCCTGGATCGCGTCCAGGGGAAGCATTTGCGATTCAAGGGTGTGGAGCAGCGCCGCGGCGCCGGGTTGCGCCGCCCAGAGAATCAGCAGCAGGCCACCAATTTCAACCAGCGTCATCGCGGCAGCGGCCAGGATGGACTGGGTAATGCCCCAGGCGGCAAGCACACCCAGGCCGGTTACCAGTAGCACGATGGCCGTCATGGCCGGAAACGGCACGAATACCTGCAGGTAGCCGGTAAACCCCCGCGCGATAGTGGCAGCCGACACGATGCCGGCCAGGATCACCAGCAGGCCGGTCAGGATGGCCAGCAGGCGAATACCCAGACCCTGCTGGATGTAGATGACTTCCCCTGCACTGAACGGGTGACGTGCAGACAACTCGGCATAACTCAGGGCCGTAAAGCCTGCCAGCAGCGCGGCCAGCAGGAAGGACAGCGGCGTCAGGTAACCGGCATAGGCCGCGACCTTGCCGATCAGGACATAGATGCCGGCACCGAGTATATTGCCCAGTCCGTAATAGATCACCAGCCACAGCGACAGGGAGCGGCGCAGTGCCGGCTGCTGCTGGTTTGCGGTATCTGTGTCGGGCGTGTGCATGGGGCAGGGGGTGGAATGCCGGATCGGTCAGCACAGTGTAAGGAAATGGCGGTTATCAACAAGTCCGGCGTCGGCATTGACGAACCGGCGAGGACGCAGGTACGGTAATCCGGGACTACGAGGCGTGCATTTCATGACAACAACACAGCGCGACATGCTCAGCGATATCGAGACAGAGGTGCGCTACACGCAGCACCTGATCGGCCGCAAGGCGCTCGATCCACGGGTGATGAAAGCCATGGCCGAGGTGCCGCGCGACAGGTTCGTGCCGGAAAATATCCGCAGTATGGCCTTTGACAACGGACCGTTACCGATCGGCCATGGTCAGACGATATCGCAGCCTTACATCGTGGCCCTGATGACGGACCTGCTGCACCCTGAAACGGGACACAGCATACTGGAAATCGGTACCGGTTCCGGTTACCAGGCTGCCATTCTGTCCCGGTTGTGCAGTCGGGTGTATAGCGTGGAACTGGTCGCGGAACTGGGCGCGGCAGCAGCAGAACGTCTGCACACGCTCGGATACGATAATATCGAGACCCGCATCGGTGATGGTTACGCGGGCTGGCCCGAGCACGCACCCTATGACGGTATCATCGTAACCGCGGCGGCACCCTTTATCCCGCCGGCCCTGGTCGAGCAGCTAAAACCCGGGGGCAAACTGGTTATCCCCGTGGGTGAGCGGTACGGTTACCAGGAGCTGATGCTGGTGGAAAAGGATGTGCATGGCACGACTCATACGAGTGTGATACTGGGCGTCTCCTTCGTTCCGCTGGTGGGCGCAGATCGCGAGCCTGCCTGATGAAGCCCGGCAGCTCATTGTCCCTGACATTATCCGGTTACCTGTCAAGCGCCGGCGTGTATCGGCTGTGCAGACACGGACTGGCTGCCGTGGTCATTTGTCTGTATAAACACACCGCATGTCTCCCATGCAACGATCAGCACGATCAGTGAGCGGTTAACATCGCCATGCGCCAGCGTATTGCAACCCGTTTATCCATAGTCCTGGTCATCATCGTGGCCACGTCTGCCATCCTGACGGGTGTTGCGGTTACCCAGTCCGGCACCCACCTGCTGGTTGATGCATCCACGGCGCGGTTGGCGCAGGAAAGCAAGGTCATCTCGATCAGGCTGCAGGATGTCTTTGAGTCCGTGCAGCGTGATGTCAAGTTTCTGGTGCGCAGCCCCGCCGTGCGGTCCGTGGTAAACACCATGGAGACCGGCAGTGGTGATGCCGATCAGTCCGCAGCCGCGGCACTGGCCAGGACACGTCTGCAAGAGGTCTTCGCGGCCCTGCTCAATAACCATCCCTGGTATGTACAGATCCGGCTGGTCAGTAATATGACCGACGAGAGTCGCGAAGTGGTGCGTGTCGATCAGGTCCAGGGCCAGGTCCTGCCCATACCCGATGCAGAGCTGCAGCAGAACCGGGATCGAAACTATTTCCTGGAGACACTGAACAATCCGTCGCGCAAAGTCGTCTGGTCGGTGATCGATCTGAACCGGGAGCATGGGCAGATCGCCGAGCCGCTGCAGCCGGTGTTGCGTGCCGGTCAGGCACTCGCCGGCAAGGATGGCACGCCCTTCGGTGTCGTGATTATCAATCTCGATGTGCGCCGTGTTTTCGAGACCGCCCGGGAGGTGGTCGCACCCGATCTCTCGCTCTATATCGCCAACAACGTAGGCGATTATCTGCATCATCCGGATCCGGACAAGACCTTTGGCTTCGAGCGCGAACAGCGCTTTCAGATGCAGGACGACTTCACCGAGGCCGTATTCCAGACGGAACCCGGGGCCGGCATAACACTGGAAGAAATCCAGCTCACGAACGTCGAGGATCCGGTGGTGGCCTACCTCAGCCGGTTGCAACTGGAGGCAGACAACGGCAACGACCTGTTGATCGGCCTGACCCTGCCGCGTGCGACGATCCTGGAGGAAGTTAACCAGTCGCGGCGCCACAATGCCGCATTCATCATACCGCTGGTGCTGATCGGCGCGATCGTGGTGGTCTGGATGGTGCGGATACTGATAGCACCCCTGGAGCGGGTTACGCGTGAAGTCAGTCGCTATTCACCGGGCCAGCAGCCGCATTTGCCCGAGCAGGACAGACAGGATGAAGTCGGACAGCTGGCGCAGGCCTTCGCCCGCATGGCGGGCCGTATTGAACAGCAGATTACCGAGCTGGAGATACAGGGCAAACGGTTCCGAAGTCTGTTCGAGGCGGTCCCGGATGCCGTCGTGATCATCGACGAGGACGGCAGCGTGGAATATTCCAACCCGGCTACGGAGCGCCTGTTCGGTTACCGGGCCGATGAACTCCACGGCCATAACGTCAGGATGCTGATGCCGGAGCCGTATCGCAGCCACCATGATGGCTATATGCAGCGTTACCTGAACGGCGGTGAGGCCCATATCATCGGGGTCGGGCGCAAGGTCGTCGGTTTGCACAAGACCGGAAAGATCATGCCGCTGTATCTGTCCATCGGTGTGTTTACGCTAAAAGGACGGCGCAAGTTCACGGGTATCCTGCATGACATCTCGGCGCATGCGCCCGAGCGGCAGTCGTCCTGACCGGGGTCGACAGCATGGCCTTACCCTGTGCTGGCGTTGCCGGCTCAGTTAATAAAGACTCGAATTGATTGCCAGTCAGGATGTGCGGCTGTCTATCGAAGCCGGTCAGTCACAGGTTGTTCCCTCCTTCTGGTGCTGTCAGGCAAGTCCACCCGTGAATAAAAAAGACCGCGCAATTGCGCGGTCCTGAAAGTGTACCCGGACGGGGATCCGGGTACACAGGGATCAGTCCTCGATCTCGATCTGGTCGGCACTTTCGATGCGGGCCGGTCCGCTCAAGAACACGCCGTCTTCCACCTCGACGAAGTTGCCAGTCGTCGCCTGATCGCAGAAAGCCTGCTCGGACAGTGATGTACCATCGATGCCCGCAAATGACCCTGCCGTGGAGGTGTCTACGGTAACTGTCAGGATGTCGAAATCCCGGTCACCGATACCCGTCGGGTCACAGGTATTGCTGCCGACCGGGCCACGCAGACGGACCTGACCCGGGTCGGCCGGGCCGCGGTCGCGCACCCGGGTCGCGATAACCTGGTCATTGGCATCCAGGAAGCCCAGCACCTCGACCTGACGATTGCCGTTGCCAGCTCCGATCAGGCCGTCGTCATCCTCGGTCAGGGAAGAGGTGTTGATGGTGATGTTCTCAAGAATGGGGAAACTGGCCCCCAAAGGCAGTGCTGCCGGAGCCTCGATGCGTACCTGGCGGCCGCGCAGACGGATCTGGTTCGCGGCCAGGATGCCGGTGGTCGTGTCGAGATCACCCTCGGCTTCCAGCTTGGCGCCGATGATAACGTCAAGGGCGCTGCCACCTGTGTATACAGTGCCTGGGCCGGTGGTGACTGTCTGGCCGTTCACGACCAGCGGGATCACGCTGGTGACCAGACCCTCGACTTGCGCTTCCAGGACGGTTCCGCTGGCATTGGCCGGGATGGCCAGGCCCGGCGTGCGGCATTCCACCGCCGTCACCGTAGTCAGGATGGCTCCTGGGTTAAACAACGGGTCCTCGGCAGCCTTGACCTCGACGAAGTCGCCGGGCGAAACCACGCCGCCGGTGCAGTTGTCGGGTACCACGCTGCCCAGTGACACTTCCTGACTGCCGACGTTGAAGTCGCCGGTCGTAAGCGGTGCCGAGGCGATGCCGACCAGTTTCCACACCGGTAAACCCAGTGTCTTGCGCTCGATGCGGGAGACAATGTTGATGTTGTTATTGTCTGCGAAGCCGTTGATCTCGATGGCATCGTTCAATGCGAGCGGGTAGTTTGCGCTGGGAGCGTCGTTTTCGAAGTAGTTGGTATCGGCGGTAAGCACGACGTCCTGTCCCAGGACCTGCAGCGGATTCAGCGAGGTGACCGGTCCCTTGATCATGTTGTCGACTCGGATGGCGACGGCCGTGCCACTGGTGAAGTCGGGGCTGACATCCGTACCGATATCGACAGAGGCGACCACGTTCACGTCAGCGGGCCCACCCGGGCCGGTGCTACGGATCATCAGTTCCTGTTCGGTAATTACATTCCCGTCCCACAGGATCTGCGTGTTCGCATCGATGGCGAATTCACGGATATCGTTGATAATCACGCTGCCGAACAGGGTTATGGTACCAAGCCCGGTGCCACTGATGCCGCCGCCCGCCAGCAGAGCGGCTGCGCCACCCCCGCAGGCGTTGAGGCCTGCTATGACCAGCGCCGGGAGTAATCCGTGCGAGAATACCGTCTTCATCGTTGTGGTCCCTCTTCATAGCTTTCTTCAAAATAATAGACGGCCAGGCCGGCGCGGATGCGCCCTGTGCCGTCGGCCCGCGGATTGACATCGCGATCGCGTTGCGCCAGCCAGGTATTGAATTCCTCGAGCAGGTCGCGGCCCCGCTCGCCGGACAGTTTCCTGAAATCTTCCACGGCTTCCCGGGACAGGTTGTCGTACTGAACCTTGAGTTGCAGGCGTGAGTCATCATGCCCGGAAACCAGGTTATGGTCTATGGTACTTACCAGGTCGGCCACGTCCGAGCCGAATATGGAAAGCATGTCGGCCTCGCCACTCTTGGGCACATAGGCGCGATGTAACAGGTAAATCATTCCGTCGTCGCGCTGCTCGACAGATCCCACCCGCATGAGCTCATCCAGAATGGCACGTACCGGGATGTCGCCGCTGTACTTGCGCACCAGGTGGCTGAAGCTGGGTTCGTCACCGTCAAGAGGTAATGGCAGGGGCTTGCGGTTTGCATCAATGTAGTTGCTGTCCTGCAGCCAGCCACCGATAACACGTGCCGCCCGGTTCTGGCGCTGGGTGAGTTCGGCATCATCAAGGGGCGGGAGTTCCAGCAGGCGCGAGACTTCACGGCGGTAGATGCCGGTCAGGGTTGAAATGCGCGAGATCGATTGCTTGCGTCCTTCGATGGCATAGGCATGCTGTGCAACATCGATATAGGTACGCTTCGCCAGTTCGACAAAACCCTCAAAGGGCATTCCGTAACGCATCAGGATGCGCACCAGCGGGCGCAGTACTCTGATCATTGCGGCAGCCAGCGCTTGTTCAGGGTTGTTCATGCCACGACTTCCTGCTCCTGTGACTGTTCGTAAGTGTCAGGCGGTACAGAATCAGCATCCTGCCGCGGTTGATAACCGAATTGCTACTTTGGTACAGTAATACCAAATAACTAGAATTGTTACAAGGATTAACTTGTTAGGATAAGTTTTTAACCGGATTCCGGAATAAGTGCCGTCGGTTTCAGGCCACCGGATAGCCATCGCTATCAAGTCAATTTTTAATAGTTAACAGGATGTTATTGATTGGCAGTCTGTGCGAGCACCATGCACGTCCCGATCGGCCCTGGGATCACGTTGCGGTATGTAATCTCTATGCCAGCTACACGCGGGACGCCTATTTCACCCGGATAGTGGTTTGAGTGCCTGGATAAAGGTAATGTGTCTGTACAAGTTCGACCCAGAACAACACACAATCAGGAACGGGGCGCGGGCCCCCGTCAAACCCGGGTAACCCAGGGTGATGGCAACATGCCAGCTGTTGTGAGCAAATGGTGATATGGAACAGAAAGTCTCCTTCGATGCCGACCTGATCCGACGTTATGACTACGCGGGTCCGCGCTATACCTCTTACCCGACGGCGGTGCAGTTTCACGAGGGCTTTCACCGAATCCGACTACCGTAGCCACGCACTGGCGACCAATGTCAGCGGGCGGCCCCTGTCGCTGTATTTTCATATACCGTTCTGCGCGCGCCTGTGTTTCTACTGTGCCTGCAACAAGGTGGTGACCAAGAACCGGGCGCATGCCTTACCCTATTTGCAGAATCTGTATCAGGAAATCGCCATGCAGGGCGAGCTGTTCGACACTGACCGGCGTGTCGACCAGCTGCACTGGGGCGGCGGGACGCCGACCTTCCTGAGCCATGAACAGATGGCCGGTCTCATGCAGGCGACGGCCAGGCATTTCAACCTGCGCAATGACGACACCGGCGAATATTCAATCGAGGTAGATCCCAGAGAGGCAGATGCCGAGACCATCGCACTGCTGCGCGGCATCGGTTTCAACCGTATCAGCCTGGGCGTGCAGGACCTCGAGGAGCATGTTCAGCAGGCAGTCAACAGGATCCAGCCCGAGGAGCAAACGCTTGAGGTCATGGATGCAGCCCGTGCGCACGGCTTCAAGTCGATCAACACCGACCTGATCTACGGCCTGCCATTCCAGAGCGTCGATTCCTTTGCGCGTACGCTGGACCGTGTTATCGGATTCGGACCCGACCGGCTTTCCATCTTCAACTACGCCCACCTGCCACACCTGTTCAAACCACAGCGGCGCATCAACGAGGCGGATCTGCCTGCACCCGCCGAGAAGCTGGAGATCCTCCAGTTGACCATCGAGCGGCTGACCAGTGCAGGATATGTGTATATTGGTATGGATCACTTTGCCAGGCCGGATGACGAGCTGGCCAGGGCCCAGCAGGAGCGCAGGTTGTACCGGAACTTCCAGGGCTACTCGACTCATGCGGGATGTGATCTGCTGGCCATGGGCATCACGTCGATCAGCAGTGTGGGTAACACCTATGCCCAGAATGTGAAAAGTCTCGAGGCGTATGACGAACGGATCAGGAACGGGCAACTACCGGTTTACCGGGGTGTGGTGCTCAGCGCGGACGATGTGCTCAGAAGGCATATCATTACCGACCTTATTTGTCATTTTTACCTCGATATCAGCGCCATCGAGCAACACTATCAGATCAGCTTCAGCGATTATTTCAGCACCGTGCTGGCGCAGCTCGAGGCCATGCAGGCAGATGGCCTGCTGAGCTTCGACGGGCGGTCGATCACGGTGCAACCAGCCGGTCGCCTGCTGATCAGGAATATCTGCATGGTGTTCGACAGCTACCTGCAAGGCCGTTCGGAGAAAAAAACCTTCTCCAGGGTGATCTAGGCATTCTAGATTCAGTGCCAGGCTATTAGCGGTTAGCGGTTAGCGGTTAGCGGTTAGCTGAGAGCGGATCAATACACCGGGTCGTACATCATGTCCATGATCGTCTGCCTGATATCCGCCGGCTGTTCCGCGGTGGCCAGTTCGGTCTGCCAGGCTGCACGCGCCACGGCCGTGGCAATGGCGGTAGACACCTTGCGAATGTCGGTCAGGGGGGGGTAGACCGTACCCTGGGCAAGATCACGATCGGAGACCATGGCCGCCAGGGCCTGCGCCGCCGCAAGGAACATGGCATCACTGATGCTGCGGGCGCGGCACGCCAGTGCGCCGAGCCCGATGCCCGGAAATACATACGCATTGTTACCCTGACCGGGACGCAGGATCCTGCCGGCGATCTCAACGGTATCAAACGGGCTTCCGCTGGCGAACACGGCACGCCCGTCGCTCCACCGGTAAGCCTGCTCGGCTGTGCACTCGGCATGCGAGGTGGGATTGGACAGTGCGAAAATTACCGGCCGTTCGTTGATCTGCGCCATCAGGCGGATGACCGGTTCGGTAAATATCCCGGGAGAGCCGGTTGCGCCGATCAGGACCTGGGGTTGCAGATCGTGGATGGCATCCATGAAGCCGCGTGCCGGGGCGTCGTGGGCATAGGGCTGGAGATGCGCGGCGTACGGTCCGTTGTCCTGCACGACCAGTCCGGAGCGGTTCACGAACCACAGCCGGCTGCGCGCCTGCTGTTCGTCCTGGCCGGTCTCGCGCACCGCGGCTACGATCAGGTCGGCGATTCCGGTGGCGGCGGAGCCGGCGCCGGAAAACAGGATGCGCTGACTGGCGAAATCAGCACCGGTAATACGGGAGGCGGCCAGCAGTCCGGCCAGTATCACGGCGGCGGTGCCCTGGATGTCGTCGTTGAAGCACAGCACGCGTTCCCGATAGCGCTCCAGCAAGGCATAGGCGTTTGACGTCGTAAAGTCCTCGAACTGGATCAGGGCGCGCGGGAATGCATCCTGCACGGCCGCGACGAATTCGTCCACCAGTGACCGGTATTCAGCGCCGCGCAGACGCGGCCGGTCGGTCCCGAGATAGAGCGGATCCTGGCGCAGAGTCTCGTTGTCGGTGCCGACGTCGAGCATGACCGGCATGCATTGCTGTGGGGGGATGCCCGCGCAGGCGGTGTAGAGGGCGAGCTTGCCAATCGGTATGCCCATGCCATTGGCCCCCAGGTCGCCAAGACCGAGAATGCGCTCGCCGTCGGTCACGACGATCAGGCGTACGTCCCTGGCCGGCCAGTTGTTCATGATGTCGCGAATCCGTCCGCGGTCCTGCGGGGTGATGTAGAAACCGCGCGGCTGCCGAAAGATATGCGCATATTCCAGGCAGGCCTGACCGACCGTTGGCGTGTAGATCAGCGGCATGACTTCTTCGATGTGGTCGATCACCGTCCGGTAAAACAGGCGCTCATTGCGACCCTGCAGCGCCAGCAGGAAGATGTATCGCTCGATGTCGTGCTCCTTGCGGCGCAGGTTGGCAAGGGTGCGTGCTTCCTGTGCCGCCAGGCTGGAGACCCGTGCCGGCAGCAGACCGCGCAACCCGTGGCGGTCGCGTTCCACTTCGGTAAACGCGGTGCCCTTGTTGAGTTCGGCGCGCTTGAGCAGGTCGTAGCCACGCAGCTGTGGCAGATCATCCGTGTCGTGATCGGGCATGGGCAACTCCTGGCGGATCCTGGAAATGCAATGGCAGGCGGTAATGTACCTGAAATCACTTGATTTTGTGCGATACTTGACTGAAATCAGCGCATGGCATTCAATTGAAAGCTATCCATTGGTAAACAATCAAACTGACGGGAGTTCAGATGGCAACCAGTACTCAATCGGTAACAGAGTCTGCAACATCCGGTAATGCGCCGGCACCAGCAGAGACCGGGACTGTGGCAGATGCCCGGATACCGCCCTGCCGCATCGAGACGGACAGCCCGCAGTGTTACCTGAACCGTGAGCTGACCTGGCTCGAATTCAACCGGCGCGTGCTGCACATGGCCGAGGACGAACACACGCCGCTGCTGGAGCGCGTCAAGTTTCTCGCCATCGTCAGCAGCAACATCGATGAATTTTTTATGAAACGCATCGGTGGCCTGAAGCAGCAGATCGCCGCGGGTATCCGTACCCAGACGATCGACGGGCGAACCCCCCAGGAGCAGGTTGTCGAGTGCCAGATTGTGGTTCGCGACATCCACAGACGGCAGAAGATCGTTCTCGAACGCCTGCGCGAACTGCTCAAACAACACGACATCCGCTTTGTACCCTACACCGGTCTGCGCGCTGAGGAGCAGGCATCCCTGCGCGAACATTTCAGCGCCAACATTTTTCCACTGCTGACACCACTGGCAATGGACCCCGGGCATCCGTTCCCGTTTATTTCCAACCTTGCGCTCAACCTGCTGGTGACCGTGCGCTATCCCGGTGGCAGCGCCACCCATCTCGCCCGGGTCAAGGTGCCAATCTCGGGTGACGTGGCGCCACGCTTTATCCGGGTGGGCGAGGGCAATACTTTCGTGATGCTGGAAGATGTCATCACCGCCAACATGGATATGCTGTTTCCGGGTATGGAGATCGTGTCCTGCGAGCTGTTCCGGGTGACCCGCAATGCCGTTGTGGAAGTGGATGAAGAGGAGGCGGATGACCTGCTCGAAATGATCGAGTCGGAACTGCGTGACCGCCACTTTGCTCCGATCGTCCGGCTGCAGGTTGAAGACGGTATGAATCCCGTGCATCGAGGTATGCTGGCCGCCGAGCTCGGACTCGATGAAGCGGCGGATGTCTTCGAGGTCAATTCGCTCATGGCCATGCGCGACCTGTTCGAAATCGCCTCCCTGGAAATCCCGGAACTGCGCGATCCGGTGCATACCCCGATCGATCACACCCGACTGGCACACGATTCACGCAACATCTTCCACATCATCCGCGAGCAGCAGGCGCTGTTGCTGCAGCACCCGTACGAATCGTTCGCGACCAGCGTGGAACGCTTCCTGCGCACCGCCAGTGAAGATCCCAAGGTGCTGGCGATCAAAATGACGCTGTATCGCACCTCGGGTGAGGGCAAGGTCATCGAATCCCTGATCCAGGCGGCACTGAACGGCAAGCAGGTGGCGGTGCTGGTGGAACTCAAGGCACGTTTCGACGAGGCGAAGAATATCGGCTGGGCGCGCCGGCTTGAGCAGGTGGGTATCCACGTTACCTACGGCGTGGTCGGCCTGAAGACCCACAGCAAGGTCATCCTCGTGGTGCGTAAGGATTACAACGGATTACGCCGCTATGCGCACATCGGCACAGGCAACTACCATGCCGGTACCGCGAGAATGTACAGCGATCTCGGCATGCTGACCTGTGATCCTGATATAACTCAGGATCTGACCGAATTGTTCAACTTCCTCACCGGTTATTCGCCGCCGCCGCGCTACCGCAAGATCCTGACATCGCCATATGCCCTGAAAAAATCTCTGCTGGAGAAGATCGAGCGTGAGGCCAAAAACCACTGCCTGGAGTCGCCCGGGCTGATCCAGCTGAAGATGAACGCACTCGAGGACGAGGATATCACCCGCGCCCTGTACCGCGCGTCACAGGCGGGTGTTCGCATCGACCTCATCGTCCGGGATACCTGCCGACTGCGACCACGGGTGCCCGGCCTGAGCGACACGGTACGCATCATCAGCGTGGCCGGCCGCTTCCTCGAGCACTCCCGCATCTATTATTTCCGCAATGGTGGCGATGAGGAGTACTTCATCGGTTCTGCTGACCTGATGAAACGCAACCTGGAAAGCCGGGTGGAGGTTGTCGCACCGGTAGAGGAGCCCAAGCTGCGACAGGAGCTGCGCCTGATACTGGATGCCCAGCTCTCCAGCCGCAAGAATGTCTGGGAAATGCAGCCCGATGGCAGTTACGTCGAGATGCCTGAGACTGGCGAGAAGGAATCCCGCAGCTGCCAGGAAATCTTCATCGAACTGGCCCAGAAGCGTTCAGCGGCCGCGATCAAGCACCGCCAGGCCAAGTTGCGCAAGAAGCTGCTGACCTACTTCCACAAGCGCGTGCAGGGCAATCAGCAATAGGCGGCACCAGTACTGTCCTGAACTGCTGCTGCAGGGATGCGGCTGCCGCGGCAGTAACGTTGGTGCCAATGTGGTGAATGAGGAGCCGGTGACGGGCTTGTTCCCTGTCGACGCCTGAAGTGACCCTGTCTGTGCTGCGTTTTGCACGGTAACCGCCTGCCGGAGCAAGCCGAAGTTATCAATGTGCGATCAGCTGCGTACGGCCCAGACGGAACAGGACGCGTGCCGTGCTATCCGGTTGGTGATGGAACCCAGCAGGAAGCGCGTGATAGCCCCTTCACCCTTGCAACCCAGCATGATCAGGTTGGTACCGGTTTCTGCGGCGGTATCGAGTATTTCCTTCGCTACATCCGTCCCCTCGCGCAGGTGTGCCTGCACCTTGGGCGTGGACTTGCTCAATACACCAGCCGCCTGATCCAGGGCGGCCTGTACAGCATGCTTCTTTTGTTGCCAGAGCGCGTTCATTCGTTGCCGGATATCCTGGCGGAAGGCGGTCACCATCGGCATGACGCTGACAACATTGACCTCTGCCTGGTTGTCGAATGGCAGCGCGGCGCACAGGGCAAGGGCCTGCTGCGCCGGCACGGAATTGTCGTACGCCAGTAACACGCGCCAGGGTTTGGCTGTCTCTGCTGCAGCCGGCGCGACAGCCGATGCGCCGGAAGCTGTCCTGGTAATCAGTACCGAGCAGGGTGCATATTGAAGCAGCCTGTCGGAGACGTGGCCCAGCAGAAAATCGCCCAGACCCCCACTGCCATGTGAACCGACCATGATCAGGTCGGCCTGCAGTTCCTTTGCCAGCTTGATGATCTCCTCGGCCGGGTTACCTGTGCGGATTTCTGTCGAACCGGTGCGGCCGGCAGCCTGCAGGCGCCGCAGCTCGCCGGCCAGGTGTTTTTCGCTGTCTTCCCGCTGTGTCTGTTCGGCTTCCTGCAAGGCCGGTTGCTGCTCGTCATCGTCGGTTGCCGGGTGAAAATGTTTCAGGGTTCGCTCATCGATGACCGCGAGCAGCGTGATCGAGCTGTCCCCGGGGAAGGGGAAACCGAGCAGAAAATCGACTGCCGCCCTGGCGCAGTCAGATCCGTCGGTGGCCAGTAAAATCTTCATTTTCAGGTTCCTTGTTTTGCCCGTGTCTTCGTGCCGCCAGATCCGTCCGGGGTGGCGCATCATGCCGGATGTGCACCACCGATGTTCAGCGTATATTGCATGACGACGTACACACAATATACGCCCAGCAGCCACACGCCCTGCCAGCGGTAGAATACGCCAGCCGTGTTCATCGAGATAAAGACCCGGAACGAGTACAGTATGATAAGCATGACCGGGAAGTGGAAGTAGAAGAAATTGGCCGGTATTGCCAGCGGTGCCGTGGCGGCGGCTGCGCCGATAACGAACAGGCAATTGAGCACATCGGCGCCAACGATATTGCCAACCGTGATCTCGGGATAACCCTTGCGTACTGCGGCAATCGCGGTCGTCAGCTCCGGTAGCGAGGTGCCGAATGCCACCAGCGTCGCTGCAATGACATCATCCGGAACACCGAAGCGCAGCGCAATCTCTGCGGCAGCCGGTACCAGCACCCGTGCGCCGGCCACGACCATAACCAGGCCACCGACGATCTCGCTCCAGCACTTGCCGGGCCCTGCCAGTGCAGCGTCACTCGTCATTTCCTCCTCGACCGGCATGACATCGCCACCCTGTCTGGCCCAGACGTAGGTGACATACAGGTAGGCGACGAGTAACAGCAGGAACAGAAAACCGACCCAGCGTTCGAGCACGGGTTCACCCTCACTGGTCAGCAGGGCGCCGACCGCGATCAGCACCAGCAGCGTGGCCGAACCGGCCTGGATCCAGCCAGTGCGGTTGAGGATGAAGCGGTTGACCGGTACGGTGACCAGTACACAGGTCAGGCCGAAGATCAGCCCGGTGTCCGCAATGATCGAGCCGACCCCGTTGCCCAGTGCCAGCCCCGGGTTGCCCATGAATGCGGCCATCACCGAGACGAAGGCTTCCGGCAGGGTGGTGCCGAGCGAGACGATCGTGGCGCCGATGATGATCCTGGGCATGCCCGTCCGTTCTGCCAGAACGACGACGCCGTCAATCATCCAGTCCGCGCCCTTGGACAACAGCGCGATGCAGGCAACGGTAATTAACAGCAGGATGAAAGTCGACTGTCCTGCCATGAAGTGTTGCAGAACAGTATCGTCACCGATCCACTGCAACAGTGAAATCTCCGTGCCGGCTGCGGTTGCGGTATCCATGTGGCTCCTGCTGAATGTCCCGGTCACGGCGTTATTGCCGGTAAAAAACCACGCATTTTCTATCAAGAACACAAAAGTTACTGATGCACGTCTTATACCGCGCACAGAGTGCAATTGCGACCAGGAATTATATCCTTTGATGAAACCTGCGCTCCAGCAATTTGCTGCAGTGCGTACTAATCAGACGGGCTTATGGATGATGTCGCTGGACAGAGTAAGAGGAATATCGCTTGTTTGTACGGGGCGATTTTTCACTGTGGATGAGGTGCCCGGGCCGTTTTGCGGCGCGTCATCCAGGGCCGTATTTATCCACGGGACATGGACAGTGCCTGAGCGGACAAAGCCTGAATTCCTGCCCAGTTCATCATAGCGAATACAGGTATTATCGTGGTCGAGAGTGAAATCCCCGATATAACGGTGCGAGACCTTCTGTTTGAGGTGGCGGGCGTAATCGAGGCCGAGAAAGTGGCTGATGAAGCCACGGATGATGCCGGCGTGTACCACCACCAGCACCGTACTGTCCGGGTAGAGTGTATTCTGTGACAGCAGGAAGTCGACACTGCGTTGCTGCATCTGGCGGAAGCTTTCGCCTTCGGGATAGACAAAGTCAGGATCCTTCTTGTGCTGCGGAATATTCTTTGCGACCCACTGCTTGCTTTTCTTGTACAGCGTACCGTAATTGACTTCATTCAGCTCTGCAGCGTCGTGCACGAAGAGGATGCCGTAACTGCGGGCGTAATGCATGGCCGTGCGGCGAGCGCGTTCGAGGTTGCTGGAATAGACGCGATCGAAGCCGATTTCCAGCGCGCGCAGGCGTTTATAGACATAGGCGATGTCCTCGTCCCAGTCCTTTGCCCGTGGCGCGTCTCCCCATCCCATGATCAGGCCGGAGGCGTTCAGCAGGGTTTTGTAGTGTCTGACCACTATCGCACGCATAGTCCTCAAGTTAGCAAGTCGGGCGCGACTTGTAAAAACATCCTGCCGGCTGTGGCGCCGGTGTCAGCACAATTGTATCCCGCTGCCGCGGCTGTCCGGCTGGCATGTGATTGAATTATCGGGACTAACCCGGGAAGGCATGAGTGCCCGGCCGGTGTGGATGTAGCCAGTGGTTCCGCCTGAAAAAATTCTTATCCAGCCGAACCGCTGATGTACTATCGTCACCGATATTTCCGTTGTGTCCCGCTTTCGACGGGTCCTTGCAAGGTGTGGCGTATGGCAAAAACCGTTGTTATCAATCAGCCTGATGGCGACCGCACACCTTTTCTGCGCGGTATCCTGGTGCAATCGCTGATGAGCGCCGGTCTGTCTTTCGACGAAGCCTACCCGCTGGCGCAGAAGGTGCGTGACGAATTGCGGGATATCGACGAAATCACCAGCACCGATCTGAAAAAGAAGGTGGCCGGGTTGCTGGATGCGCGATATGGCAGGAGCCGGCGCATCAAGTATTTAACACAACCGGCTGACGAATCCGATGTGCTGGTGCACACGCCGACGCGCAGCGAACCGTTTTCCACCGGTCTGCTGGCCCATTCACTCGAGAGCTGCGCGATCGATCCGGATGTCGCCCAGGAGGGGGCGCGCAGGGTGTACGCATCCCTGCAGCAAGCAGGGCACCGGGAGATCAACCACAAGACCCTGCGCAGGCTGATTTACATGTGTCTCAAGGAGCATTGTTCCGGTGAGGCTGCAAACCGCTATCTCTCCTGGCGCAGGTTCCAGAACAGTGGCGATCCGCTGATCCTGCTGATTGGTGGTGTTACCGGCGCTGGCAAGAGCACCATTTCTTCGGAAGTGGCCTACCGGCTGGATATCGGTCGCATCCAGTCCACAGACATGATGCGTGAAATCATCCGTGCCTATCTGACCCCGGAAGCGGTGCCGACACTCGGTTATTCAAGCTTCGAGGCCTGGCGTGGCCTGGCCTCGCCGGCAGATGAACAGATCGGAGAGACCGACAATCCGGTGATTGCAGGGTTTCTTTCCCAGTTCACCACCATCAAGCCGGCGCTGGTTGCTGCAATCGGCCGTGCGGTCAAGGAACGGCACGACCTGATTATCGAGGGTGTGCATATTGCGCCCACCATGCTCGGACTCGAAGATGCGCGCAAACAGGCCCTCGTCGTGCCACTGATGCTTGCGACCATGGAGAAGGCAACACTGGAGAAGCAGCTAAAGCGCCGCGGTCGCGAAAAAAGCGGGCGTCAGGCGTCCCGTTACCTGAAGCACATTGATGATATCTGGGAGCTGCAGTCTTACCTGCTGAGCGAGGCCGATAACGGCGGCGTCCCCATTATTACCAACTGGCACATAGAGGCCACGGTGCGGGAAATTCTGAATCTGGTCATGGCCAAGGTCATGAAACGATTTCCGCCGAAGTTCAACGACCAGGAATGGGACAGCTAGCACACCATGCGCTGAGCAGGGGGAAGACGGTGACAAACGGCTAACAGCTGCTTTTCTGCAATACATTTCGGTATAGTGTCGAGCCCACGTAAAATAATCGTCATTTCCGGCCAACCGTACTCGAGGTAATGACCGGCTGAACAGGGGGCAGTACATGGCAGAGGCGCCAGCAACAAACCCGATACTCGTTCCTGTCGATTTTTCACCGGATTCGGAAGCGGCGCTCGCCTGTGCCGCCGAACTGTCCGCGCTGATGAAGACCCCGTTACTGATCTTGCACGTGGTGCATGATCCGGGCGAGGCGCCCGGATACTATGCGGTCAAGGGCCATGACAAGCATCTGCAGAAGCTCGAGGATGTCGCCGCCGGCATGTTCGAGGAATTCATTCAGGTATTTTCCACCGCCCATCCCAAACTGGCTGCCATCAAGACGGCCGAAACCCGCCTCGTTACCGGTCTGCCGGTCAATCGCATCCTGGAGATCGCCGACAAGTCAGGCGCGCGCATGATCGTGATGGGCAGCCAGGGACGTACCGGGCTGGCACGTGCGCTGCTGGGTTCCAAGGCCGAGTCGGTCGTGCGCCTGGCGCATATTCCGGTGACCATCGTCAAGTCTGATGACAACAGCGATTAGGGCAAACGGGAGGACCTCGCATTGCCGGTAAAGGACAGCCTCAATCAGCAGCTGGTACGCGCCTGGCGCCATGCAGGCATGCTGCTGCTGGTAACGGCAGCCCTGCTGGCAGCATCGCCATTATGGGCAGCTGATACAGCGGCGAGCGACATGAACTGGGGTGGCATGGCCATGAACCTGTTCGGAGGGCTCGCACTGTTCCTGTTCGGCATGGAACAGATGGCCGATGCACTCAAGGCCGTGGCCGGTGAACGCATGAAAATCGTGCTGGCCAAACTGACCACGAACCGCTTCATGGGTGCGCTCACCGGGGCCTTTGTCACCGCCATCATCCAGTCTTCCTCGGTCACCACGGTGCTGGTAGTCGGCTTCATATCAGCCGGCCTGATGTCCATGGCCCAGTCCATCGGCGTCATCATGGGCGCCAATATCGGCACCACTATCACTGCCCAGATCGTTGCCTTCAAGGTCACCAAGGCCGCGCTGCTGATGATTGCTGTCGGCTTCGCCATGCTGTTCTTCTCGAAGCATGACAGGATCAAGCACTACGGCGCCATGCTCATGGGGCTGGGGCTGATCTTTTTCGGCATGAGCGTGATGAGCGATGCCATGTATCCGCTGCGCGTCTATCAGCCATTCCTGGACCTGATGACGCAGATGGAGAATCCACTGATCGGTATTCTGGTCGCGACGCTGTTTACCGCCCTGGTCCAGTCTTCCTCGGCCACCACCGGTATTGTCATTGTCATGGCCAGCCAGGGTTTCATTACCCTGCCGGCAGGTATTGCGCTGGCCTTCGGTGCCAACATCGGCACCTGTGTGACGGCGTTGCTGGCCGCAATCGGCAAACCCAGGGAAGCGGTCCGTGCGGCCGTGGTGCATGTCCTGTTCAATGTGTTCGGCGTGCTGCTCTGGGTCGGCCTGATCGGTCGGCTGGCAGAATTTGTCACCGCGATTTCACCGGCCCATACCCAGCTGTCGGGAACCGCGCGCCTGGCCGCCGACACACCGCGGCAAATCGCCAACGCCCACACCTTCTTCAATATTGCAAACACCTTCATCTTCATCGGCTTCACGGCCCAGCTGGCAAGGCTGGTCGAATGGCTGGTCCCGGACCGTCCGCTCGAGGAGGAGGGTGTGGCGCAACCGCGTTACCTGGATGACTCGCTGTTTGATACACCGTCACTGGCACTCGACCGGGTGCGGCTCGAGATTGGTCATATCGGCGACCGGGTGCGGGATATGCTGGGCCAGATCATGCCGGCGATCCTGAGCGGTGACCGTTCCGCCCTGCGCGAGGTGGCCAGGATCGATGATGATGTCGATGTCCTGCACGGCCATGTCGTCACCTATCTGGGCAAGATCAGTCGCAAGGAACTGACCGAAGACCAGACGCATCAATTCGTCAACCTGATGTCGGCCGTCAATGACCTGGAGAACATCGGGGACGTGGTTGAAACCGATCTTGTACATCTGGGTAACCAGCGCATCAGTGAAGGCGTTTCCATCAGCCCTTCGACACGGCAGGTGCTCACGGAAGTGCACAGGGCTGTTGCGACAGCCACAGACCTGGCGATTCGGGCCGTTGTCGAAAATAACCCCGACCTGGCGCGCGAAGTTATCGACATGAAAGACGCCATCAGCCAGCTTGCGCAGTCCGCTGCCATGCACCAGATTCAGCGCCTGGTGGCGGAAGAGCCCAACCGCCTGGCGGCCTACACCATCGAAATGGATATTATCGAGAAGCTGAAGCGGACCTATTATTTCGCAAAGCGCATGGCGAAGAGCATTGACACAGAGGTCGAGGAGGGCAAGGAGGCAGTGGAGGCGGTGGCCTGAGCATCAGCCGGTTTCCGGTTGGCCATCCGGCGGCACGGTTACCTCATCGTTTGCGACGCGTTTGATGCTGACCTGTTCGATGCGACGCGGGGTGGCTTCGCGTATCGTGACCTCCAGGCCGTCGATCACAAAGGTTTCGTTCCGGGCCGGAATGTTCTCGGTGTGGGTCAAAATCCACAGGTTGACCCGGTCGGTGGGTTTGCCCGGCAAATCGATCCCGAAATAGTCTTCGACCACACGCAGCTCGCTTGCACCCTGCACCAGAAGCTCGTTATCCGACACTGCTGTAGCATCCGCGGGTGCCGCGTCGCTTTCGTCGTAAATCTCGCCGACCAGTTCCTCCAGCAGGTCTTCCAGTGTCACCAGCCCCCTGACCACGCCATGCTCGTCGACCACGATGGCAAACATCTGCTTGCGACGTTGGAATTCCGCGAACAGTTCATCGATTGGCTGGTACTGGGGTACAAACAGCGGCTCATGGGCCAGGTCGCGCAACGGGGCATCGAGGCGGCCCGCTGCGATTGCGCCCAGCAGATCGCGCAGGGAGACGACCTTGTAGAGTCTGTCGCGGTGCTGCTCGTAGATGGGAATGCGCGAATACGGCGTAGTGACGACATCGGGTAGTACGTCCCGCACGGTCAGATTTCCTTCCAGCGAAAAGATGGCGGTATGCGGTGTCATCACATCGCGCACTTTCAGGTCATTGAAGCCGAATACACGTTCGATGAGCTCCCGTTCGCCGGGTTCGATAGTGCCTTCCTGCTCCCCGTGTTCCAGCATGCTGATGAATTCCGACTCGGTCACGGTCGGATCACCCTCGCGATCGCTGAGCTGGTGAATCCAGGTTGTGAACGTGCTAAAAATCCAGACCAGCGGGTAGATCAGGCGCATGAAGCCAAGCAAAGGTGTGGCGATGAACAGCGAGATCCGTTCGGAGTAGCGCGTGGCAAGGCTTTTCGGGGTGATCTCGCCAAACACCAGTACCAGGATGGTCAGTACACCGACCGCCACGCCGGGACCGGCGCTGCCCAGCCAGCGCGTGGCAAGCACGGTAGCCAGGACGGAGGCCGCGATATTTACCAGGTTGTTGCCGATGAGGATGGTGGTCAGCATGCGCGAGGGATCCTGTTTCAGCAGGTACAGCGCATTGGCACCGCGTCGTCCATCCCGCACCAGCCCTTCCACGCGCCCTATGGATAGCGTGACCAGTGCTGTCTCGGAGCCGGAAAATACACCGGAAAGAATCAGCAAAAACAGCAGTGCAAGCAGTTCAGTCACGGATCAGTCCTGTCGGGTATCGTGGGCGGGGACGGTCGTCTGCCAGCCACCGGCAAGGCCTGCTGGCGGTAATCGCATCGCGATTGATGTATATCATTACACTTTTATTACACTATTGTTACAGGTTATGATCAAACGCGGCAGGCCGTGATTGGTAAATTCGTGTATAACCCGAAACTTATAAACGCAATCCCTTGCCAATACCAACAAACCTTTCCGGGGGATTAACATGAAACTCCATAGCTGCATCACCGCGGTTCTCGCCGCCGGCATCGTCCTGTCTACACCTGTCGCCTATTCACGCACCGAGATTCAGAACAAGGGCTCGGATACGCTGGTCAATGTCGCCCAGGCCTGGGCAGAAGCGTACCAGAAGGTCGATCCGGAAGTGGCCGTTGCGGTGTCCGGTGGCGGTTCCGGAACCGGCATCGCTGCGCTCATCAACGGTACGGTGGATATTGCCAATGCCAGTCGCAAGATGAAAGACACGGAGGTCAAGCAGGCGGAGGAGCAGGGCCACAAGCCGGTGGAATTTATCGTGGGTTACGATGCGCTCGCCGTGTTCATCAACAGTGCCAATCCCATAACAAAACTGTCCACTGCGCAGCTGAAGGAGATCTTCGGTCGTGGCGGCAAGACGACGAAATGGACGGATATCGGGGTCGAGGTGCCGGGCTGCAAGGATCAGCAGATTGTCGTGGTCAGTCGGCAGAACAATTCCGGTACCTATGCTTACTTCAAGGAAGCTGTACTGGGTGACAAGGGTAAATACCGCCAGGGCACGCTGGACATGCACGGTTCCAAGGATGTGGTTGACCTGGTCGAGAAAACACCCTGTGCAATCGGCTACAGCGGCCTGGCCTACGCTACCGACCACCTCAAAATGGTCTGCATACAGAGCGGCGAGGATGGCAGCTGTGTGAATCCGAGTGTGGAAACGGCCAGCGATAACAGCTATCCCATTGCCCGGCCGCTGATCATGTACACCAGCGGCGAACCCGCGGGCGCCATCAAGGCCTACCTGGACTGGATACTCAGTGACGAGGGCCAGTGCATTATCAGTGACAAGGGTTATGCCCCGGTGAAGAAAGTCACTTGCCACTAAACGGCAGCTGAGTGTGCCGTTCGACAGGTCACTGGCTCCTTTCTGCCTGCGCAGTAGCAGTCTATTCTCGCGGCAACTTTTTTGCATCCTGAGCGCGTAACCCGGCGAGGATATAACGATGAGGCATTACGAGGAGCGGCTGGAACACGATCTGAAGCGAATTCGCGACCGCATTGCGGACATGGCCGGCAGCGTCGAGACGGCCATCATGAACGCAGTGCGTGCCTTCCAGAGCGGAGACAGCGAACTGGCCGCCGCGACCATTCTCGCCGATCATCCGATCAATCGTGCGATGCGCGAAATCGACCGCCTGTGCCATGCCTTCATCGCCGTTCACCTGCCGAGTGGCAGTCACCTGCGGCTGTTGTCTGCAGCAATCCGCGCCAATATCGCGCTGGAGCGCATCGGTGACTACGCAGTCACGATTGCGCGTGCTTCCGGACAGCTGTCCGCGCCGCCGGACGGTGCGATGGGGCGTGAACTGGAGCGTATCGCAACCGAGGCGACGGTGATGCTTGGTCAGTCCATCAAGGCTTTCAATTCGCTCAACGCGGAACAGGCCAGGACCACGATGGTGCTGGAGAAGGAAATGGAGTATGACCTGGAGTCCGTCTACTCGGAGCTGACCGCGAACCCGGACCGGGAAAAAGTCAAGGAGTTGCTGGTAATATTCGTGGTGCTGACGCACCTGAAGCGCGTGGCGGACCAGGCAAAGAACCTCTGCGAGGAAACCGTGTTCGCCGTCACCGGTGAAAGCAAGGCTCCCAAGGTCTATCACATCCTGTTTCTCGACGAGGACAACAGCTGCCTGGCCAAGATGGCCGAACTGGTAGCCCGCAAGACTTACCCGGCAAGCGGCCGCTACAGCAGCTATGGCAGAAACCCCGCCGCTGCACTCGATCCGCACATGGTCAGCTTCCTGCAGAATCACGGTTTCGACCTGAGCGACGCCAGGCCCGCACCGCTCGACCTTACGCATGCGGAACTTGTCGGCAAGCATGTCATCGTCAGTTTGCAGGGGCCGGTCAAAAGTTATATACAGCAACTTCCGTTCCACACCACAGCCCTGGAATGGAAGACCAGGTCTGTACCAACCGGCAGTTTCGAGGAGCAGCCCGAACAATGGGAGGCACTGTACCGGGATATCGCAACCCGTATCCATGACCTGATCGAAATCCTGCGCGGGCCGGATGCGCCCTGAGAGGGGGGCTGCACGTGATGACGGCACGCGCGACAGCCAGCTTTGATCGTCGGAATCTTGACTGGTATGTCGACAAGTTCGTCCAGGTGCTGGCCTTCATCAGCGGCATTTCCGCCATCATCTTCATTATCGGAATCTTTGCCTTCGTCACCAAGGAAGGCATTGGATTCATACTGGATACCATGGATCCCCGGGAATTCTTCCTGTCCCAGTACTGGGAGCCCAGCGACGAGGATGCGCCCGAATACGGCATCCTGGCGCTGCTGGCCGGGACCGCCAGTGTTACCGGGCTGGCGCTGCTGGTGGCAATTCCGTTTTCACTCGGCGCGGCCATCTTCATCGGTGAATTCGCATCCGGCAAGACCCGGGAATTTCTGAAGATACTGGTCGAACTGCTGGCTGCGATCCCGTCGGTGGTGTGGGGCTTCATCGGGCTCACCATCATGAACCCGGTGATCATAAAGACGTTTGATGTGCCGGTCGGTTTGAATGTGCTCAATGCCGGCATCATTCTCGGGCTCATGGTGGCGCCGATCATGACCTCGATAGCCGAAGATGCGCTAAAGGCGGTGCCCGATCGCTACCGTGAAGCGGCGGAGGCGATGGGTGCGACCCGCTGGCAGGTCATTTTCAAGGTTGTGCTGCCTGCAGCGAAGAACGGTCTGCTCGGCGCTATCCTGCTGGGCATCGGTCGGGGTTTCGGCGAAACCATGGCGGTGCTGATGACAACCGGCCACTCGGTCAATCTGCCGACCGGCGTGTTTGATTCGGTGCGTGCGCTGACGGCGACCATTGCCGCCGAGCTTGGCGAGACAGCGGTTGGCTCGGAGCATTACCAGGCGCTGTTCACAATCGGTATCCTGCTGTTCATCATTACCTTCGTTATCAACCTCACGGCTGATCTGGTCGTGCGCGGCGTACGCAAGGGATAGCCGTCATGTTCACCGAGACAGAACTCAACGTCCGTAACAAACGCATCGAACAACTCTTCCGTATTCTGTTCCTGCTCATGACCGGCCTGCTGATCCTGCCGGTACTTATCATCCTGGCCACCCTTGTGTACAAGGGTGGTTCAGTTATCTCCATTGATTTTCTGTTCACTGCCCCGACCGATGGCATGACCGCAGGTGGTATCTTTCCGGCCCTGCTGGGGACGATCTGGCTGGTGTCGGTGGCGCTGCTCGTGTCCGTGCCGATCGGCGTCGCGGCCGCGATCTACCTGAACGAATATGCGACAGACAACTGGTTCACCCGCATCGTCAACCTCGCCATCATCAACCTGGCGGGCGTACCCTCTATCGTGCATGCCCTGTTTGGTGTCGGGGCTTTCGTCATCTTTTTCGGTTTTGGCACCAGCATTCTGTCCGCAAGTCTTACGCTGGCTATCATGACCCTGCCGGTTGTCATCGTGGCGACCCGTGAATCGCTGCGTTCGGTACCCATGGCATTTCGCGAGGCCTGCTGGAACATGGGCGCGACCCGCTGGCAAACCATACGGCGCATCGTACTGCCGAACGCCGTAAGCGGCATACTCACCGGTATCATACTCGAGGTGTCGCGCACCGCGGGCGAGACCGCACCGATCATGTTTACCGGTGCCGTGTTTTTCACCCCGTTCCTGCCGCAGGGCATTTTTGACCAGACCATGGCGCTGTCCCTGCACCTTTTTGTCGTTGCGACCCAGGTGCCGGGGGTACCGGAAGACCTGCCCTACGGCGTCGCACTGGTGCTGATTAGCATGGTGCTGCTCATGAACAGTCTTTCCATCGGCTTTCGCATGTACCTGCGTGGACGCAAGAAATGGTAAAAGCAGGCATGAACACTGCGCCGGTCACGGGCGGAGCTGAACGGGTGGCAGGAGAGCCAGCCGCAAGCCGCACACTCGAGGTCTCGAACCTGACCATCCGCTACGGTAATCATGTGGCGCTCCGTGACCTCAGTCTCGAAGTCAACAAAAACGAAATTTTCGGCATTATCGGTCCTGCGAATGCAGGCAAGACCTCCTTTCTGAAGTCGATCAATCGTATGGACGTGTTTGACGGCTCCATGCGTGTAGACGGGACGATTCGTTTCAGCGGGGTGTCGATCAATCACCTCAGGAATATCTATGCCCTGCGCTCGCGTATCGGCGTGGTATTTCCCCTGCCGGTGGGTTTGCCCCTTACAGTCTACGAGAACGTTGCGCTGGCACCGCGCCTGGCCGGTAACAGCAACAAGGCCGATCTCGATGTCATCGTCGAACGTTGCCTGCAGCGTGCCGCGCTGTGGGACGAGGTCAAGGATCGGCTGGACTCCCTGGGCAGCCTCCTGTCCGGTGGACAGCAGCAGCGGCTGACCATCGCACGGGCCCTGTCGCAGGAACCCGAACTGCTCATGCTGGATGAATTCTCGATCGCGGTAGATCCGGTGACGACCATGCGCATCGAGGACGTGCTCAAGGACCTGAAACATGAAATGACCATCATTCTGGTGACCAACCTGGTGCAGCAGGCGCGCCGTCTGGCCGATCGGACCGCATTTTTCCTGGATGGGGAGTGCGTGGAAATCGGCGACACGGAAGACCTGTTCACGGGGCGTGTAAAGGACCAGCGCACCCGCGACTATGTGGAAGGCAGGTTCGGTTGATGAACTCTGCAGCGGTGCAGTACGCCATACAGACACACAGGCTCAATCTCTGGTACGGGACGTTCCAGGCCCTGTTTGATGTGGACCTTGCCATCCGGGACGGCAGGATTACATCCCTGATCGGACCTTCAGGATGTGGCAAGTCGACCTTCCTGCGTAGCGTCAACCGCATTAATGAGCGTCTAGGCTACGCCCGCATCGAGGGTGCCATCGAGGTGCTGGGCCAGAATGTCTACGCCCCGGATGTCGAGCTCATTCAGGTGCGCAAGCAGGTCGGCATGGTGTTCCAGCGACCCAATCCGTTGCCTATCTCGATCCGGGACAATGTGCTGTTCGGACACACCCTGCATACGGGCCAGGGTAAAACATCACGCAGCGAGCGTGACGACATCGTGGAATCGGCGCTGCGCCAGGTGCTGCTCTGGGACCAGGTCAAGGACCGGCTTGATGACAGGGCCATCGGGCTGTCACTCGAGCAGCAGCAGAAGCTGTGCATAGCACGTTTATTACCAGTCAAACCTGCCGTGCTGCTGATGGATGAGCCGTGTTCGGCGCTGGATCCCAAGGGTACCGAGGCAGTTGAAGAATTGATCTGGGAACTGCGCGGGCAATACACGATTCTGATCGTGACCCACAATATGGCCCAGGCGCGACGGGCCAGTGAAGAGTGTATTTTTATGCTGATGGGCAAGGTCATCGAGCACACTGCAACCGAGCAGCTGTTCGTAACGCCCAAGTGCAGTGAAACTGCGGATTATATCGAGGGCCGCTACGGTTGACCCCGCCGCTCACTGTTTACCTGATCATGCCAGGCTGTGTTGACCGGAGTCCTGGCCTGTCGAGTTGCGTGGCCACCACTCCGGTGCCAGCGTAATATCACCGCGGTTGCCATTGCTATCGGGCAGTGCCTTCACGATGGTGACTGGCACGCGGCAGTGCTGCATGACCTCGGCCGACACGGATCCCATCGCTATGCGCGCCAGCCCGGAGCGGGCATGTGAGCCCATCACGATCAGACCAGCCTGTTCACGTTCGGCGATTTCCTGGATGCGCGACGCTGGCAGGCCGCTGATCAGCAGCAGCTGCGGTTCGATCGGCCCGACGGCATCCCGGCAATCCCCGCACACATCCGCGACAAATTCCTTCAGCATCTCCCGGGCAATGTCCTCAACCGGCCGCAGGGTCCCCGGTACGCCGTTCTTGCGATAGAAACCCGGTTCACTGCCCGACTCGTGGATCACATGCAGCACCAGCAGCGGGGCGCTGACACAGCGGATGAAGCTTGCAGCAAATTGCAGGGCGGCGCGTGAACAGGAAGAAAAATCCACCGGCACGAGAACCGGGTTGCCAGCCGGCGCTATGCCTTCTCGTGAACTGTCTGCAGAGGTTGTTGATGCGTGCATATCCGTAACACCATGAATTTATCGTGAGAGCCCGATTGCATCCCTGCGGAATGCGGCTGATGAAGCGATCTCATTTTAGCCGGGTTGTGTTACGGGATTGTTACAGTTATATGACAGGTTTGTTATGAAGGGGTCATGTCAGGACGATCTGGCGAGCAGCCTGGGCAGGCTTATTTTTTGTTCAGCTTGGCCTCCAGGCGGTCGCACAGGGTTTTGATGACCTTGATTCTCGCGTAGCGCTTGTCGTTGCCCTCGACCAGGGTCCAGGGTGCGTTGAGGGTGCTGGTGTGTTGTACCATGTCGTGCACCGCAAGCTCGTAATCGTCCCATTTGTCACGGTTGCGCCAGTCTTCCTCGGTCAGTTTCCAGCGTTTGTAGGGGATTTTTTCGCGCGCCTCGAAACGTGCCAGCTGTTCGTCCTGGGTGATGTGCACCCAGTATTTTACCAGCACGATCCCGTGCTGGATGAGCTGTTCCTCGAAGTCGTTGATCTCGGCATAGGCCCGTCGCCAGGTACTCTCGTCGGCATAACCTTCCACACGCTCGACCAGCACGCGCCCGTACCAGCTCCGGTCATAGATGGTAATACGCCCGACACGTGACAGGTGTCGCCAGAAGCGCCACAGGTAGTGGTGGGCCCGTTCCTCGTCGGTCGGTGCAGCAAAGGGCAGTACCTGGTAGATGCGCGCATCCAGCGGGGCGGTGATGCGGCGGATGGCGCCGCCCTTGCCGGCGGCATCCGGCCCCTCGAATACCTGGATGGTGGTGACATTCTTTTTCAGCGCATCCCGGCTCAGCCGGCTGAGCCGGGCCTGTTGTTCCCTGAGCTGGCTCTGGTAGCTTTTTTTGTCGAATTTCTTCGACATATCCAGTGTACTCAGTACTGTCGGACCTGCAGCATGTGTAACCGGCTGCTGCTTGTCTTCATTGCTGTCTGTTGCCGGCGGTGGTTGAATTCGTGCAACAGCCTCACTGGCCCGGTAACGTGCCTCGCGCTCCCAGCGCACTGCGTCAAGCCGTTTCCGGATAGCATCCCGTAGCAGGGTGCCCACCGTCAGGGTGCGGTGGCGGAAGTCCTCACCTTCGATAATGGTCCAGGGCGCGCGGCCGGTGCTGGTGCGCATGATGGTCCGTTCCGCGGCCTCGATGAACTTGTCGTACATGTCCCAGTGCTTCCAGTCACGGTCTGTCACGCGCCAGCTGGTCAGCGCATCCTTTTCCAGATTTTTCAGGCGCTGCTTCTGGGCAGGCTTGCTGAGATGCATCCAGAACTTGAGCAGCACGGCTCCGTCCTCGGTCAGCGCATTCTCGAATGAAATAATGCGGTCCAGTTTGTCCACGAACTGGGGCGTGTCGATCTTGCCGTACACCCGGTCCAGTACGGGCTGTGAATACCAGGAACTGAGGAACAGGCCGATCTGTCCCGCGGGAGGGAGATCGCGCCAGAAGCGCCAGTATTCGGGACGTTCGCGTTCTTCCTCGCTGGGTTCGTTGTAAGCGCGGGTCTTGATCCAGCGCGGATCCATCCATTCGTTGAGCAGATTCACGGTCTGTCCCTTGCCGCCGCCGTCCACGCCGGCGAATACAACGATGACAGGAAAATCTGCGGACTCGCGCAGTTCCTCCTGGATCCCCAGCAGTTCCTGGCGCAACCCGGATTCGCGTTGCTTGAATTCGCTTTTCGCTACGCTGGCCCCGATCTCGGCGGCTTCAAACATCGCTTCTTTTCCCCCGCGTAATCCATCACTCCCGCATTTACTTATATCACATAGATTACCTGGGCGGACATGTCCACCTCAGTCGGCCGCACGCTCCATGCACTGCGCCGATTCATGGCGCGGATTGTTGACCAGACGGCTGACCGGCCAGGCTTCCATCGGGCTTGCCGTGTAGGGGGTCAGCATGGACAATAGCGTTGCGCGATCCGGAGTGTCCGGGTCCAGCCAGGCGGCGTACTGTGCCGGGGGCAGGATCACCGGCATGCGCGTGTGGATCGGTGCCATCAGCGGGTTTGCGCCGGTGACGATGAGGGTGCACGAATCCAGTGTCTGGTCGTCATGCTGCCAGTGTTCCCACAGGCCGGCAAAGGCAAACAGTCCGCCGTCCTGCAGGTGGATGTAGTGCGGTATTTTTTCATCGTCCCGCTGCTGCCACTCGTAGAAGCCGGTGGCAGGAATCAGGCATCGCCGGTGCCGGAAGGCGGCGCGGTAGGCGGGTTTGTCGGCCACCGTCTCGGCACGTGCATTGATGGTGCTGTATTTCGTTTTCGGCTCCTTCGACCAGGCTGGTACCAGACCCCAGCGCAGCAACACACACTCGCGCCCGCTGGCGCTCTCGCGTACCACGGCGATGTCCTGCGAGGGTGCGATGTTATAGCGCGGTGCCAGTTCAGGCACTTTCGACACGCCGAAGTGACTCGCCAGCGTTGTTGGCAGGGCATCCAGCGAGAAACGGCCGCACACGGTCCTAGCCTTTGTCCATTGCTGCGTGGTGGCCAGCGAGTGCCATGCAGCAACATACCTCTTCAGCGTACCAGCAGCACCGGGCGGTCGAGCGCTGCCTGGAAACGCTCGAGACCACCCAGCTGCAGCAGGGCATTTGTGGCTTCCGCGACCAGCAGGCCGGTGCCGGCAGCGTTTGCCGCCTGTACCAGCAAACGGACGTCGTTGCCGCCCAGCCGCACGAGACGGGCCGGGTGCTCAAGCCTGCCGAGCGGGACGTGCAGCTTTTCTTCCAGGCGCAAGACCCGCTCCGTACCGCTTTCCGGCAGGAACACTGACAGGTCTGCGCCAAGGTCGCCGGCCAGGCGTGCGGCGGTATTGAGCGCCCGTTCCGCCGCTTCGGACAAACCGGCGAGCAGTCCAATACCGGCGATGGACGCACCGACCGGCTGCGGACGTGTTGCCGTTCTGGCCCACTGCCGGCAGGAGGCGAGGGCGCTGAGCCGGCCCAGGCTCAGGATGTCGGCCGCAAAGGCCCGGGTCAGTGCCTCGGTTTCGGTGCGGCCGCGCCAGATCTGGAATGACCAGGGCACATCCAGCTTGCGGGCCTCCTGCTCGAGCAGAGTTCTGGCCTGGCGTGCCAGCGCACGCAGCTGGCGCTCCATGCGCTGGCTGTTCACGGCCTGTTCCGCCATTAAACAGGGGCTCACTTCACGCAGGAACGGCAGACCGGCCAGCTGAATCAGGTTGATGTCCTCGATGAACACGCCTTCGAGCACGGCCCCCAGCGAGCCGGCCAGCCGCACCGCGGTCGCCAGTGGCGCACGTCCTGACAGTACGGAACCGAGAGTGACGACGATGCGCCGGGTTTCCTGTTGTGCGAGCGTCGCGGTCATGATGCTGCATCGTCCTGTGTGAAATTCTGCCGGCTGCTCCTGGCGGCGAAGGCCTGCAGCTTTTCGGCAAACTGACCCAGGGTATCTTCCACGCGGCGGTTGATGCTGCCTTCCGGAAACTGCCCCGTGCTGTCGCGCTCTCCCGCCGGTATGCCCGTCAGCAGTTCGATACCGTCATCGACCGTTTCAATGGCGTAGACAGCGAACTGTCCGGCGGCTACCGCTTGCTGGACATCCTCACGCAGCATCAGATGCTGGGTGTTCGACGCCGGGATGATGACGCCCTGGTCGCCACTCAGGCCGCGCAGTGTGCAGATGTCGAAAAATCCCTCGATCTTTTCGTTGACACCGCCGATGGGCTGGATCAAGCCATGCTGATTGACCGATCCGGTGACCGCCAGCGACTGCTTTGCCGGCGCATCTGCCAGTGCCGACAGCAATGCATAGAACTCCGCGGACGAGGCACTGTCGCCCTCTATCTCACTGTAGGATTGCTCGAATACCAGGCTGGCGGATACGGCCAGCGGACGATCGGGCAGGTAGCGGGCCCCCAGCAGTGCCGTCAGGATGAACACGCCCTTGGAATGGATCGGGCCACCCAGTTCCACTTCACGCTCGATGTCCACGACTTCCTTGTCGCCGATGCGCACCCGGGCTGTGATGCGCGTTGGCCGGCCGAACATGAACTTGCCCAGGTCGATGACCGACAGGCCGTTCACCTGGCCGGTTTTCTCGCCGTCGGTAGCAATGAACAGCGTGCCGCGCTGCATTTCCTCGATAACATGCTCGCGGATGCGATCGAGCCGGTTTATGCCAGCGTCGATGGCCTGCTGCACATCGTCTGCCGCGACCGTTACATGCGCCCGTTGCCTGGCCCAGTAGTCCGCCTCGCGCAGCAGGTCGATAAGGCTGCGCGTGTGGGTGAGCAGTTTTTTGCCATCGCCCAGCAACCGGCCACTGTGTTCGATGACGCGCGCCACCGCAGAACGGTCGAAATGCTGCAGGGATTCCTGGTCGAATCAGCGTGGCGATGAAACGGGCATAGAGTTGCTGCGATTCCGGGGTGCGATCCATGCGGTAGTCGAAGTCCACGGCCACCTTGAACAGCTCGCTGAATTCGGGATCGTACATCGACAGCAGGTAGTACAGATGGGGTTCGCCGAGCAGGATCACCTTGACGTCGAGCGGGATCGATTCCGGTTCCAGCGACACGGTGCTCACCAGGCTCATCAGCTGGGCCAGCGACTCGATGCGGATCTCGTTTGACTGCAGGGCGCGTTTCAGTCCTTCCCAGGCATATGGCTGGGTCAGCAGCTTGATGGCGTCGAGGATCAGATAGCCGCCGTTGGCTCGGTGCAGGGCGCCGGGGCGGATCATGGTGAAATCGGTCACCAGGGCGCCGAGTTCCGCGCGATGTTCGACCCGTCCGAGCAGGTTGTTGTAACCCGGATTGTCTTCGTAAACGACCGGTGCGCCGCTGTTGATTTCGTGGGTGACGAAATCGTTCACCCGGTAGCGGTTGTCTGCCTGTTCCCCGTCACTGTGCTGGCCAATGTCCATGCCGAACAGCGAGAAGCCCGGTTTCTCGGTTTCCTCGCGCAGGAAATGGCGGAAGTTCTCGATCACATCTTTTTCCACTTCCCCTAAAAAGACAATGACATCCGCCAGCCCGGTGTACTCACTGCGCAGGGTATCGATCAGGTGTTTGATGGCGCTGGATGCCATTTCGCGATTGAGGTTGCTCATCTGGTCGCGCATTGCCTTGTGCCACCTGGGTGTTTCCTGCAGCATCTTGCGCAGCTGCTCGTGCAGCACGTCGGTATCCTCGATGATGTGCTTGCGTTCCTGTTCGGGAAGCTTTTCAAACTCGTCCTGGCTGAGCGTGCTGTCCCCGCGCACCGGCGCAAGGGTAAAACCGGATGGCGTCTGAATGAGGGCGATATGCCGCTTTTCCGCCTCGTCCTGCACCGCCTGCATTGCGCTTTCCTTGCGCTCGCTGAATTCCTCCTCGATTTCCCGGGCGCGGTTGTGATACTCGTCGCTTTCGAAGATTGTCGGAATGGTGGCGTGCAGGTCCTCGATGAGCTGGTTCATGTCATGTTTCAGCCTGGCACCCCGGGCGGGTGGCAGACGCAGCTTGCACGGCTTGTGCGGATCGCGGAAATTGTTGACGTAACACCAGTCCGGAGGCAGCGGTTCGGTCGCCGCCTGTTCATGGGCATAGCGCAGCACCAGCTCGTGCTTGCCGGTCCCGGTCGGTCCGAGTGCGAACAGGTTATAGCCCTTGTGCCGGATACCCATACCGAAACGCATGGCAGCGACGGCGCGTGGCTGTCCGATTATCCCGGTCAGGTCGTCGAGATCGTCCGTGGTCGTGAACTGGAACTGTTCCGGATCACAGCGGTGGCTGAGTGATTCTGCTTCCAGTCGTTTAACAGCCATGTGCTATTCCTGTTCGTGTTGCATGTGCGCTGACCTGACTGTCCGCCTGGTGGCGGTGGCATGACAGCGCTGTAGCCAGTCCGTTGTTTATTCGGATGGCGGTGGTATCTCCACGGGCACATCCGCCGGTATTTCCGCAGGGGCTGCAGGCACTTCGGGCGGATTGCCGGGTGGCAGTTCCACGGGTAGTTCGGTCGGCGGCATCTCGGGTGGAACGCCAGGCGGGATTTCCGGTTCGCCGTTTATCATAGTGTTCGGACTCCTGTAATGGAACATTTGCAGCATTCATTCTCCGCCTGTCCGACAGCTCTGCCTTGATCACGATCAACCCTCGCAGAGACATCATAAACCGTGCGGGATGCGGGTGCAGACACGGTCAGCCTTGCCACCTGCGCGCGTCCCGTGCCGGACCTGAACTCTGCTACACTGCAGTTCCCGGCGTATAAGGTCGCGCGCGCCATGATTTCACTGACTGCAGACCCATGGTACATCCCGAGCCAGACTGGCTGAATACCCCTGTTGCCCGACATGTCTGGGAGACACGCTATCGCCTGGCGGCGGGAACGGCGCGGGAGGAACGCTCTATCGAGCAGAGCTGGCAACGCGTGGCCCGGGCACTGGCGGCGGTCGAATCCGGGCAGCGCGGGCACCGGGAACAGCAGTTCCTGGCGTTGCTGCGCGGTTTCCGCTTTCTGCCGGGCGGCCGCATCCTCGCGGGTGCGGGCAGTGGACAGCGCGTGACCCTGTTCAACTGTTTTGTGATGGGACTGATACGCGATGATATGGACAGCATCTTCGATGCACTCAGGGAAGGTGCGCTTACCATGCAGGCCGGTGGCGGCATCGGCTATGATTTCTCGACCCTGCGGCCTGCCGGCAGTGCGGCCCGTGCCAGCGGGCGCATCGCATCGGGGCCGGTGGCTTTCATGCGCGTTTGGGATGCCATGTGTGCCACGGTGCTGTCCACCGGTGCGCGACGCGGCGCGATGATGGCCAGCCTGCGCTGCGATCACCCCGATATCGAGGCCTTCATCGATGCCAAGCGCATGGCGGGACAGTTGCAGCATTTCAACCTCTCCGTACAGGTGAGCGACGCCTTCATGCACGCCGTCGAGAACGACGCCGACTGGCCGTTGCTGTTTCCGGCCGTGTCGCTGGAACCGGTGGATGATACGCACACAGTGCTGTGTGACTGGCCCGGATTCGACGCGCCCGTGCCATGCCGGGTACTCTGCACCCGGCCGGCGCGTGCGCTCTGGGAGCGTCTGATGCGTGCCGCGTACGACACGGCCGAACCCGGTGTGCTGTTTGTGGATCGCATCAATGCCTTCAACAATCTCGCCTACCGCGAAGCCATCGCCACTACCAACCCCTGCGGCGAGATCCCGTTGCCGCCCTACGGTGCCTGCAATCTCGGTTCCCTGAACCTTGCTACATTCGTGCATGAACCGTTTACCCGCAATGCGAAACTGGATATCGATGCCCTCGTCGAGTCCGCCCGTGTAGCCATGCGCATGCTCGACAACGTGATCGACTGTTCAGAATTCCCGCTCGCCGAACAGGCCGCCCAGGCGCGCGGCAGCCGCCGTCTCGGTCTGGGTATCACCGGGCTCGCCGATGCCCTGATCATGCTGGGCCTGCATTACGCCGGCCCGGCAGCACGGGACACCGCAGTCACGGCGATGCAGGCTATCTGTCACACGGCCTACCGGACCTCGATCGCGCTGGCACGCGAGAAGGGCAGCTTTCCCTTCTTCGAGCGCGAGGCCTATCTCGGCAGCCGCTTTGTGCAGACGCTGCCGGATGATATCCGCGACGGCATCGCCCGTTACGGTATTCGCAACAGCCACCTGACTGCCATTGCGCCGACTGGTACCATCAGCCTGCTGGCCAACAATGTGTCCAGCGGGATCGAGCCGGTATTCGGAATGCACCATGCCCGAAACATCCTGGATCGTACCGGCAGCTACCGGCGCTTCGATGTCGAGGATTACGCCTGGCGGGCATACCGGGACGCCGGCGGTGATCCTCAGGCGCTGTCGGCCGCGTTCGTGACGGCGCGCGAGCTGCCACCGCACGCGCACCTGGATATGCAGGCCGCGTTACAACCCTGCGTCGATAGCGCGATTTCAAAAACCGTCAATGTCCCGGAAGACTATCCATTCGATGACTTCCGCGACCTGTATCTGGAGGCCTTCCGGCGCGGCCTGAAAGGCTGCACGCTGTTTCGTCCCAACCCGGTGCGCGGCGCCGTACTGGATGATCAGGTACCCGGCACGGCGCCTGATCTGCACTGCTGTTCAATCGAGCGGGAGGGCGGATGAGCACTGCTTCAGGGTAGTCGCACAGGGTGGCAGGGTATGGCGCAGGGGATACCGTGGTATTGATCAGGCTCAATGTGGTATCACCTCCGCGATTTTAGTTTAACATCATCAGCAGGCATGCCTGACAGGCGTAGCAGTCAGTCCATCAGTTACCAGCAGACAGGAGCGCATATGAAACAACCCATCATGACAGTGGAATTCGGTGCCCGCGCCGAAGGGGTGGACTACCATGAAGAGAGCCTTGCCATCCATAGCCCGGAGGAATTGTTCGCGTTCATTGCGCCCGGTGGCGGTTGCGAGCGCATACCCGATGAAGTCAATGAAATCCAGATGGTGTTCCTGCATCCCGAACATCCCAATGTCGCCAATCCGGCAGCCGATGTGCATGCCACGCTGCAGATCGGCATGGTTTATTTCACCGGGCCGCTGGCGGAGATCGCCCGTACGGCCGAGGAGCTCCTCGATCGCTACGGCCGTGGCGAGCTGTCGCAGGCTTTCCTGCGTGTTGCCGGGCTCGCACGTGCTACATGAGGCTGGCTGAAAACCGATACGGGTCTGAAAGGTAACCGGCAGTAATCCGTAGCGGCATGACCGCAATTCCCGCAGACTCCCGCACCCTGATCGCCGCCCTGCAGCGGGCAGAGGTGTATGGTCATCCGGTAGGTGCGCTCGAGCTGATCGAAACCCATATCTCGTGGGTGATCCTGACCGGCAATTTCGTCTACAAAATAAAAAAGCCGGTCAATTTCGGCTTCCTCGATTTTTCCACGCTTGAGCGGCGGCATCACTGCTGCATGGAAGAGGTGCGCCTGAACCGTCGCCTGGCGCCGGATCTGTATCTCGACGTGGTAGCCATCACCGGCACGCCCGAACGGCCGCGGCTGGGCGGCGCGGGCACGGTCATCGAGTACGCCGTCAGGATGGTGCAGTTCCCGCAACCGGCGCAGTTCGACCACATGCTGGCGCGTGGCGCACTCAATGTGACACATATCGATGCTGTCGCGCAGCTGGTTGCCGATTTTCATCGGCGTGCGGGTGTGGCCGGCGCGGAGACGGCGTTCGGTGAACCGGAAACGGTACTGCAACCCGTGGCAGAAAACTTCCTGCAGTTACGCACGGCAATCGGGGATGACCGTGTTGCGCAGGAACCGCTCGCTGCGCTGGAACGCTGGAGCGATCAGGCGTTCGAGCAGTTGCGTCCCGTCATCCGGCAGCGCAAGGGCGATGGCCTGGTGCGTGAATGTCACGGCGACCTGCATCTGCGCAACCTGGCCTGGGTCGATGAGAGGCCGCTGGCGTTCGACTGCATCGAGTTCAATCCGGCGCTGCGCTGGATCGACGTCATAAGCGAGGTGGCTTTCCTGGTCATGGACCTCCAGGACCATGACCAGCCGCACCTGGCGCGACGCTTCATGAACCGCTACCTCGAGCATGGCGGCGACTATGCGGGAGTTCGTGTGCTGCCGTTTTATCTGGTGTATCGCGCCATGGTGCGTGCCAAGGTCCAGGCCCTCCGCGCAACACAGGCAGGGCTGACCGAGCCCGAGCGGGCCGGCATGCGGCGGGCCTGTCATGGCTACCTGAAGCTGGCCGAACGCTACACGGCACAGCAAAGGCCTGTGCTGATCGTGACCCGCGGCCTGTCGGCCTCAGGCAAGACCACGCTGACACAACCGCTACTGGAGCAGCTCGGCGCCATTCGCATCCGCTCTGACGTGGAGCGCAAGCGCCTGTTCGGTCTGCCGGCAATGGCCGATGGGCGGGCCGCCATCGGCCAGGGTATCTATACAGCGGAGGCCGGCCGCCGGACCTATGCAAAACTCGTCGAACTGGCTGATACGGTGCTGGAGGCGGGATTTTCGGTGATTGTAGATGCCGCCTGCCTGAAGCTGGAACAGCTGGCACTGTTCAGCTCGCTTGCCGACCGGCGCGGTGCAGGTTACGTCATCCTCGAGTTCCATGCCCCCGCAGATGTACTGCGCGCACGGATTGCCCAGCGCGCGCAGGGTGCTTCCGACGCGAAGCTGGACACCCTGGAGCAACAGCTCGCTACGTGGCAGCCGCTGCCGGACAGCGCAGCAGCACACTGTATTCGCATCGATACAGAGGTACCGTTTGACCCCGCTGCCATGCAGACGCAGATCGAATCCGGGACAGGTATCAACTCGCCCATCCTCTGAACTGCTACCCATGCTGCGCACAGGCCAGGTCGCTGCCTGCCGCCCTGTGCTGCGCCGGCTGCGCGTTTCCCCCGGTGCTGTCCTAGCCGCCGCGGTCGTCCAGCGCCGAGGGCCGCCCCAGTGCGTGTATATAGGGGTGATTGAGTGGCGTCTCGAGAAATGCCCTGCGGGTTTCCTCCGTTTCGAAATAGATGGTGAGTTTGCCATCCACGACAAACGGATGGCCGGCGATTGCACCGATGTCGTGACCGGTGATCGGGTCGATGGTGCCGATCAGATAGTCCGGCTGATGCAGCAGGTGACTCGGTTCGCAGTCACGTGGCAGTGGCGCGGTAGCAACCCAGTTGAGTTCCTCGAAACGCAGGGCACGTGCCGATGTATTGCTGTTCATGCCTAACCTCCTCCGCGGGTGCGGTAGTGTGCCGGTGGCCTGTACAGCCACCGGGTCTGAATGCAGGTGCAGGATGTGTCAGACGTGCAGGCTGTCGAGATGCCAGCCAACGCCGCCGGTTACCGCTTCCGGGTGATGCCGGTGCAGCAGCGATTCCACATACGAGACATGCCGCACTGGCACATCGATCATCAACAGCAGTTCGCCGTGATGGATGGCGTCGGTAAATTCCGACAGGTGCACATTCGGGATGCGCGCGGTAAATACCAGGCCGGCGGCGAATGTGCCCAGCATGATCAGCGCCGGGATCAATAACCAGGCCCAGTGTATCTGCAGCAGGAACAGGCCAACCAGCACCAGCAGGGCAATGAAGAATACTGCCAGGTTGCCGTCCCAGAGCAGTGTTTCGAGTCGTCTACCCAGGTCCACAGTCTCGCGGGACGTGGCTACGGGCAGGTCGGCCATATCGAGACCTGGCCTTGCAACCACGTGCATGGCGTTGTAGCGAATGCCACTGGCAGTCAGTTCAGCAACTACCGTGCGGGCATGCGCGACATCGGGCAACAGAAAATAAAGACGTCGTTTCATCGCCAACTCCTGACCGGGCCATCAAGTGCCGGTCGCTACATATACGTTTTCGCTTCCTCGCCCGGATCGGGCAGTCCGGCGATGCGCCAGGCTTCGCGTTCGCTGTGAAACAGGCGGTCCACACAATGTTTGCCGAGGTGATACTTGTTGCACAGGTGACTGAATGCCGGCAGCGCCGTGCCGAATTGCCGGTAATGCTCGCGCAGGGCATGGATGATCACCCAGTGCTCCTGGGTCAAATCCGGCAGACCGTCCAGCCGTGCCAGGGTGGTGGCGATGGATTCGGTCCAGGCGCGCGGGTCAGCAAGAAAACCCTCGCTGTTCAGCAAGTCGCCAGGTTGTTCAGTCAGGTGAGTCATGGTAATCGTCCTGGATCACTGACGGCCTTCCTCTGGCGTCAATGCTGCCCGGGA
>CAVQJD010000027.1:0-28277 GCA_963712695.1 uncultured Gammaproteobacteria bacterium | reverse complement strand
CACCCGCCAGTTCCTCGAACTATTTCAGCCTGAAGAACCTCGATGAGCTGCCGTCGCTGGCCGCGTTGCGCGACCTGAATGCGATTGGCAAAGACCTGCAGCTTGATCTCAACGACATTCCCGGGCTGCTGGTCGAATCGGCCGACACCGGCGAGATCCCGGAACACGACGCCGTCAACGATGCGCAAGCGGCAGAACCGGCACCGGTCAGCGCAGCAGCTGAAGGCGAGAGCGGCGCCACGCTGCATTGATACCCGGCCCCGGCGGGTACCGGGTCACCCCCATGGCTGAACGTCTGCAAAAAGTCCTGGCCCGTGCCGGTCTCGGTTCGCGGCGCGAAATCGAGGACTGGATTCGCGCCGGCAAGATCACCGTGAACGGTCA
This sequence comes from uncultured Gammaproteobacteria bacterium, assembly GCA_963712695.1. Taxonomy (GTDB): domain Bacteria; phylum Pseudomonadota; class Gammaproteobacteria; order UBA9214; family UBA9214; genus UBA9214. The sequence continues at coordinate 27,893 of CAVQJD010000027.1, read as the reverse complement.
GACGGCGGCGCTTGGCGTCAGCGTGACCGACCGGGACCTCATCAAGATCGAGGGCCGTCCGGTAGCCCTTGCGCCGGCCGGTCAGACGCACCGCACACTCGCCTATCACAAGCCAGCTGGCGAACTGACCACGCGCAAGGATGCGGCCGGCCGTCCCACGGTGTTCGACAGCCTGCCGCGCATCAGGAACGCCCGCTGGATCAGCATAGGACGCCTCGATTTCAATACCGCCGGCCTGTTACTGGTAACTACCGATGGTGAGCTCGCGCATCGACTGATGCATCCCTCCTGGGAAATAGAACGCGAATACGCCGTGCGCGTGCTGGGCAAGGTGGACGAGCAAATGCTGCAGCGCCTGCAGGAAGGCGTCATGCTCGATGACGGGTTGGCTGCCTTCAGCACGATACGTGATGCAGGCGGAACCGGCGCCAATCACTGGTATCACGTGACCGTCCGGGAAGGCCGCAACCGCGAGGTACGCCGGCTGTGGGAATCACAGGGCGTGCAGATCAGCCGCCTGATCCGTGTGCGTTACGGGCCGGTGAGTCTGCCCGGTGAACTGCGCGCCGGCCGTTTTCGCGATCTCAGCAATCAGGAGCTTGCAGCGCTGTACGCTGCCGTGCAGCTGCCGGCACCCAAGCCGCCGCCACCACGGCGCGCACCAGCCAGGCGCGGCCAGCGCGTGCGCTGATGGTCGCACGCCGGCGTGCACGGCTTGCGTGCTGCGCACGTCCTGTCCTGCGGCAGGGGCTGGGGTAGGCTGGTGCGCGATCAGGAAAACAGCTCCCTGGCGCTGGAGGGCGAGCTGAAGCGTGACTGAATTTCGACTGCGTCCGAAGGCTCGGTATGATGTTGATGCGATATGGGATTACACTTTTCAAACTTGGGGCGTTCAGCAGGCCCGGCATTAAGGAGCGGCATTGCCGCGACGCAGAACGTTGCCGCGAAGCGGCGACGGCCCGCAGGGCGAGGGCGTTAGCTCGAGTAATCCCTCCCTCTCCGCCAAATTGCACAGGCCCCTGCATGGGGCCTTTGCATTTTCCGGTACTGGCTGGATCCGAACCCGAGGAAAAAACCATGCAGCCAGTCTCCAACATCGGCCATGTGATAGTAATGAGTGGCTTGATGACAGCATAAGACGATGAATAGAAGGATGATCCAGTTATTTCTCGAATTCCATACTTATCAGCTGATGATAAGCATGTGAGAATGCCCTCTGTCATGAGTAAAGACAAGGGACTGGATTACTTGCTGGATCTCAATGTTGAAATCCTCGCCCAGGATAACGGCTGCTGGATAAAGATCGAGGCGCGGAAACTTCAAGAGGTCACCAGGGAATGTCCGCATGGAGTCAGATACAGCCTGACCTTGCATGATTGATATGGAAAAAGGCTGTTGGGTTATGATAACGCTCACCCGGTCAGGACCAGAAAGCGCGGGCGTTATGCAGGAAGACGGATAGCCTGTGACCACAAGCATACGAATCCGGGCGACAAAGGAAAGCCCTGTGTCTTCGAGACCGCGGAGCAATAGGTGGCTGATTTTTTCGCCGAGGTGGATGCGGTTCTCAAGGCCATGAAGTGAATGCAGTGTAGTGAGGTGAATCATGCGAAAGATCGTCATCGGTATCCTGTCCCAGGACAAGATCAGGCAGCGGGTGCTTGCAATTGCACGGGGTGAGTACAAGCCCCGGCGAGGCGAGCCCAGGGTATGGTTTCCGTCCATGAAATCCGTGGCCGAGGTGTTGAGCGACAGCAACCGTGCGCTGCTGAAGATGATTGCCGAAATGCAGCCGGAGTCGCTGGCAGAACTGGCCGATGCCGCCGGTCGCCAACCGAGCAATCTGTCCCGGACGCTGAAAACCATGGAGCACTACGGATTGGTCGAGCTGAAACGGGAGAACAAATCCGTCAGGCCAGTCGTCAAGGCCACTGAATTCGAGATTCATGCGGCGTGAGGATCAATTGCCAGGAATTAAGCGGATTTTCTATCCCCTCACCCAGGCCCTCTACGACCTGACTGGATACCCATATGACCAGGCTCCGGACTTTCCTGCTGCTGACCATCGTGCTGCTGCCCTGCAACGGACTTGCCGAAGCGCAGGCGCAACTTCCGGAAGACTATTGTCACTGGGATATTGTGGAGTACGGCATCGGGCAGCCCCTGTGCGGACTGGTCGGGAACGCCGAGCGTGGCATGGCGATCGTTTCGGACAGTCACTATGGCAATTGTCTTGCCTGTCATCAGCTGCCGATTCCCGGCATCGAGGCCTACGGGACCATCGGTCCTCCGCTGGAGCACATCGCCGCCCGCCTCGGTGAGGCGCAGATTCGCCTGCGCGTGGTCGATTCACGGAGCATAAATCCGATGTCGATCATGCCCGGTTTCTACCGTGACCCGCGCCTCATTCACCGACCCGGCAAGCGCTACGCTGGCAAGACCTTTCTGACAGCGCAGCAGGTCGAAGACGTGATTGCCTACCTGGTGACCCTGAAATGAATAATGCATGTAGATATCTCGTCATGATCTGCGGACTGTTGCCGGTGATGCCGGCAGGGCCGACACTGGCCGCTGAGCCCCGCTCCGGCTATGAATTCATCAAACCGGCAACACGCGAAATGCAGGACGATGACTTCCTGAACCCCGGTATGCTTACTGCGGAGAAGGGTCAAGAGTTGTTCCACGAGAAGACGGAGGACGCCGGAAAGTCCTGTGCCGACTGTCATGGTGACGAGGGTGACGGTCTGGACATCGAAAATATCGCGCGCTATCCGCTCTACAAGGCGGGTGGCGTGCTTACCCTGCAAAAGCAGATCAGCCTGTGCCTTACCAGTAACACCGGCAAATCATTGCCCGGTAATCATCCCGATCTGGTTGCGCTGGAAACCTTCGTGCGCAACCGGGCGCGCGGCGTGCCGGTCAATGTCCAGACCGATGGTCCGATGACGGCATTGCTGGAAAAGGGCGAGCAATTGTATAAAGCCCGTTACGGTCTGATTGATATCTCCTGCTACCACTGTCATGACATGTACCCGGGACAGAAGATTCGGGGACAGCAGATCAGCGAAGGGCAGGGCAATGGCTTCCCGGCCTACCGGCTCGATATCGGTGAGATCACCAATCTGCCGCAGCGCATACAGCAGTGCCTTGTCTCGATGCGTGCGGAGCCGTTCGCATCCGGCTCGGAGGAAATCAATCTGATGGAACTGTATATCATGTCCCGCTCAAACGGTCTGAAGATCGAGACACCCGCCGTGCGTTACTAGCATGCACTCGACATGCATCACGAAGCCCCCTTGTCTGGAATGGTGCGGTGCCAGGCGGATTGAAGCCGTTGGTCGCGGTCGTAGGGGTCGGTGCCGAAATGTACATGTGCTTCCTCATCCACCCAGACATTCATGTAGACAAGGTAGATCGGGATCGTATTTTCCAGCATGACAGTGCGCGTCTTTCCGGACTCGAGTGCTGCACGCAGCGCCCGATGATCCGGGTGCTGCTGCAAGGCCAGCAGGTACTCCGCCAGCAACTCGGGTTCCTCGACACGCACACATCCGGAGCTGAAGCTTCGGCCCGGTAACCGGAACAGGATTCTATTCGGTGTGTCGTGCAGGTAGATATCGTATGGATTTTCGAACGAGAACTTCAGGCGCCCCAGGCTGTTGTCCGGACCGGCGTCCTGCCTGAGTGTGTACCCGAAATTGCGTGGCGTCAGACGCGACCAGTCGATCACCTGAATAGCCACTTCACGTCCGTCCTCTGCGGAAAATACCCGAATCCGGTTTCTGCCCAGAAAGGTCCTGTCCCGGCGCTGCTGTGGCAGCAGGTCCTCCACGGCGATGGTATGGGGAATCGACCAGGCGGGGTTGAGGGTAACCCGATCGATATAGCCCTGCAGGCTGGGCGTCTGCCGATAGGCACGACCCACGATGGTGCGCATGGACAGCCGGGGTTTGTCGTGTTCGATTGCCTGCAACTCCGCCGCTACGGTGTTGACCCAGACATAGCGCTCACCCAGGCTGCGTGGCAGCCAGCGCCAGCGTTCCAGGGTGATCTTGAGCTGTGCAATACGTTGCTCCAGGGGAACATTGAGCGCATCGAGCGTGTGCGTTCCGACGGCGCCATCGATCCAGAGTCCATGTTCAGCCTGAAACCGCCGCACGGCCGCGTCGAGACCGGCATCAAAATACAGCGGATCGGCCTGCATCTCCGCTGTGTAATGACCGCTGATGCGCAAGCGGTCGCGCAGTGCAATCACCCGTGCGTCGCGGGCGCCGGCGTGTAATTCACCGCCATCGGGAACCGGCGGCCAGCCACCGTGGGCGCGGATATCGAGCAAGCGACGCAGCGTGTCGCATAACAGACGGTATTGCGGGTGCGGTGGCCGCAGGGATGCATTGAACGCTGCGACGTCGACGGGTGTATCGAAAGCCGGCGGCGCGCTAGTCGTATCCCGCGGCTGGCGGGTCAGGCGCCAGCCCGGGTCCAGCGACGGATCGAGGCGTCCTTGCGACAGGTCGCGGCTGTAGCGCGCGAACGCGGCGTTCAGGCGCTCGGAAAATTCCCGGTAAGCCCGCTCACCAGGCCGGCCAGTCAATTGTTCCAGTTCATCCGCTGCATAGTCGGCTGGCTCGAGTCCTTCATTTTCGGCGCCACGGAGCAGGTCGAGTTGCGCGTGCTGCACCGCCGTGACCGGCTGGTGCTCGTCGGCAGCTTCAGCGTCGTTCGCAACCGGTAACGACTGGCATAGCAGGCAGGCGAGGGCCATTATCGCGGGCTGAAAAAAATATCCCCGCCGCGGCGGGGATAATTTACATCTCATCTTTCGGTTGCAGGACAGGAGTAATGCCCGTCGTAGCGGTCAGGCCTTGCGGCGCGCCAGTCCCAGCAGGCCCAGGCCGCTGAGCATCAGCCAGAGTGCGCCGGGCAGGGGAACCATTGTCACTGATGTCCCCGTCATTATGGGTATGAAATCGATGATTGTTGGATTCTCGTTGACCCAGCTTCCTAGAGGATTGGCGTCAGCAATGTTCAAGTCCGCAACCGTGGCGATCGACAATGCGGTAAAGGAAAAACTGCCGATGGTGCCCTGATCGGGACTGGTATTGAAGAAAATGTCGTTGAACAAGTAGGTAACGGTATTTCTGCTACCGGAAGTTCCCGGTGTCTCGCTGGACACAACGGTCGGGGCCGACGGCGTGAATCCGTTCAGTGTCAACTGCGCAGGATCGTAGTCAATGATGAGTCCGCCGGAATAAATGCCCGGATGGGTGCCAGGTGCATCGTCAGCATTCATAAACAGGGCAACGGTAAAACCACTCCCTAAGCCCACGGTCGTCGATGAGGGGATCAGGCTGATAGTGACCGCCATTGCATTGGCAGACAAAAGCAGTATCGCTATTCCCATGATTTTTTGAACTAGTGCGCGCATGTTCTTTCTCCCAGGATGCAAAATTTAAGCAAAGCGGACTGAAATCCTGCCATCATTATGTACTTTTCAATCACTGCTGACGAAGTAATCCAACATCCCTGATATTGCCGATATTCTGTAAATTGACGTCGATGGCATGGGCGACGGCCTGATTACCCTGTTCACCCAGTAACGCGCCCTGCACAAAGCTGCCTGTTTCGACATTGCTGCTGAATTGCGCCGGATTGGAGATCAGGTCCACCCCGGTAACAGCACCACCCGCACTGAAAGCATAGGCGGGATTCGTCCAATTGCCAGACCAGCTGGTTTGGCTTCCGAAATTCACGTTCATGTTAACCAGAGTGCCCGGGTCAGTGGACATATTCCCGGCGAAACTGGCAGTCACCTGCCCCGCGTTCAGCGCATCCAGCGTGGCCTGGGTGCTGGCGATGCCCCAGGCAAACATGCCGGCATTCGCGTTGTCAGGACCGGTATTGATGATGCTGCCATGTTTCCAGATGTCGGCCGCCTGTGTAATGTTACCGTCATTATCACGATAGACGCGGGCGATCATTTTCGACTCGATGTCGCCGTCTGTTACTTCTGAGCGCATGTTTTCCTGGCCGAGCAGATTGGTGAAAAACGTCGGCACCATGTCGGGATTGGAAGTCACTTCGGCCGGGCCGCCGGGATCGACCACAAACCGGGTGCCATTCGGGTCCATTTCAAACCCGGTCAACGTTCTTTGGTCGCTGGGTACATTGGTCGAGGTGCCCGGTACCAGTGTCGCGAATCCACAAGATGCCCCGGGCGTGCAGGAACCCAGCGGGGGCGCTACTCCGCCGCCGTCGCCGGCGATATCACGGTTAAACTCGTCGGGCCTGAGATTGGGGTCGCCCTGTACCACCTTGATCGGCGCAACAGTACCACCGGCTGCCGGTGCCAGGGATGCCCACGGGCCCCAGCAGTAGATGGAATTCGCGGCATTGGGATCCGCACACGGATCGGTGGGGTGCCCGGCTGCCGGTTTTATGTCAGGGATTGAGGCAGCCAACGCATCCTTGCAGGTGTCTACCAGCTCCTGCGGGACGGAACTCGGGTCTGCGGCCCAGCGTTTGAGGATTTCCGCGCAATCGCGATCCTTGAGCGCCATGCCGCCGGCAAAGGCATTATTCAGGAACAGGGTGCAGCCCAGCAGGGCGAAGATTTTCAGGTGGTGATGCATGATGTCTGATCCCTCAACTATATAAACAGCAATCCTATTGCTAAGTCAGCCTTATGCAAGGATTGTTCCATAAGATATTTAGCTTGGATTTCAGCCTGATAGCTTAGCTTGTGAAGTTGGCGTAGAAATTATGTAATGCAACCTGACACTGAAAACCATATTTGCACCAATCAAGGCCTATTTAACTAATTGATTATTATCATAATAAAGCGCATCCCTCACCCGGGTGTGCTGTTAAAGCGCCCGACATCAGGCGCTCGTCACGAACAATGGAATGCGGCTAAGTCATTGGCCAAGCTAGAAATATCGTGATAATCCCAGGCTGACCTGGTCCCGGCTGTAGTCATAGATCGGTACGTTGGATTCGTTGTCGGTGTGCGTCCAGTTACCGGTCAGGGCCCACTGGTTCAGCGCGCCCGATTTGAAGTTATGCTGGAATCCCAGGGTGTAGCGCCACTCGTCCTCGTCACGCGGATTCGGGAACCCGGGTTCGAGTCCCTCGTAATCATAGTGCCGGTATCCAACCCTCGCGATCACCGAGCCATTCTCCCAGGCCTGTGCGACGGCACCGAGAAACAGATCGGGACCGTCGTGGGCAAAACGTTCCGCGCTGTCGTCGGTATCGAACCGGAAATAGCCGGCACCACCCTTGAGTGCCAGCTTCTTGTCGAAAAAGTACCTGCCCAGTGTTGCTCCGGCCCACTGGTACCAGCCCTCATACTCGTCGTCGATATCCTTGTTGTAGTCACGCCGGGTCAGGACACCTTCCAGGCCAAGCTCGGTTGAATCACCCACCTGCCAGGTTATGGATGGATTGAGGCTGCTAAACAACGCCAGACGTCCGTCGCCCAGCCATATCTGGTCTGCCTGCAATCCGATGGCCGCGCGCCAGTGGCGAGGAACCACCCAGGCCGGGCCGGTGCGCAGCGTCAACAGGCCCAGGTTGAAATCAGTCTCGTCAAAGTAAGCGCGGTAATAGGCGTTGGCGGAACTCTGCCAGAGAAAAAAGCCGGTGTGCTCACCCGCCTGAAAGCGCTTCCCGGGGTTATAGGTGTGTGCCAGGCCCGGACTAATAACGAATGCCGTATCTTTTTGCTTCTGATCAACTGCAAACGGGGTGCCGCCGATCTGGATCACATCCAGGTTCGGTCCGACATTGACATTGGTATCATACATGAAGCCCAGGTAGATCGAAGGCGTCCAGGTATGGCGAACGGCGAGTTGTTTTTCGTCCGCGTCGATTTGCGCCATGAACGCCAGCACGGTCGTGCGCACCGCTGGCGGTGTGTTGGGATCGTCCAGGACCTGCTGCGCCTGCGCGCGCGCTGCCGAATAATCCAGCGACAGGAAGTAGGCGCGCGCGAGTTCCAGCCGCGCCCGGTGCATGCTGGGATTGCCGGTCACTATGGCATCCAGCAACTCACGAGCGGTTCTCAGTCTGTCTTCCTCAATGGCCTGCAGTGCAGCGCTGAACTGGTCCTGCAGGTCTTCGGCAACAGTTGGTACGGGCGCTGTCAGTGCGACCAGCATACAGACAGAAGCCAGTGCGGTTCTCGCTATGGACCGCCCACGTGTGCTGCTGCCTGTTCCAAGTTTTTCTTGAATCATGGTCTTTGCCCGGGTACCTTTACCACGCCGATGCGGCGGCCCATTCTAAAAGACAATCCATTTCCACTCAATTGAATTGCTCCTCTCGATATCGGGCTTCACTAGCATTGATTGGCGTGTTGCTGTTGCCGGTCCGCGTGTTTGCCTTTCCCGCGGACCTGTTCGGCTTCAGTCAGACACCGCAGGCGACTATACGCGTATTCTCACAGTGGATACAGGTGCTTGAACGGCACCTTCGCGAGGATGTACCCGAGGGCGATTGTCAGGAGATAAAGATCAATCGCTGCCATCTCAACCAGTGGCAGGCATTTCTCGACAGCATTCGCAAGCTCCCGCGTGATCAGCAACTCGAACGTGTCAATCAGTACGCCAACCACAAACGCTATGTGCTCGACATGGATAATTACGGTCTGCAAGACTATTGGGCCGTGGCGCGCGAGTTTCTGGACCGAGGTGGCGATTGCGAGGATTATGCCATTACCAAACTGTTCTCGCTGCGATGGCTGGATTACCCGGCCGACGATGCACGCATCGTGGTACTGCAGGACACCAACTTGCGCATTCCCCATGCTGTTCTCGCCGTAGCACAGGGTCAGGATATCGCGATTCTCGATAACCAGATCAGCGAGGTCGTCTCGCATCACGACATCATCCATTACAACCCGGTTTACTCCATCAACGAGAAGGGTTGGTGGCTGCATCTCCCGAAATGAATACGCAACGGCATGCCAGCCAGGCAAAGGCGCCTTCGATCGCTGCCGGCATTGTCATTTTGCTCTTGATGATCGTTCTGGGTGCCTACCTGATCGATCTGTATATCAGCAAGGAACGCGCAAGAGATTTACAGCTCTGGGAATCACGTCTGGACCTGGTGGCAGACACCCGCACGGATGCCATCGAAAACTGGCTCGATTCACGTTTTTCTGAACTGCAGGAGCTCGCCGACAATGCATCTCTGCAGCTTTATCTCTGGCAGATACTTCAGCCGACGCAGCACGAGTCGTCAGATGTCGAACCTGCACAGCTATCCTATCTGCGGAATCTGTTGCTGGCGGCGGCGGACCGCGCTGGCTATTTTTCTGCCAGTACACCGCGCATTCCTGCTGATTTGCCACAGACACAGACCACCGGTCTCGCTTTGCTGAATGACAAACTGCAGCCGGTCGTGACCACGCCGGGCATGCCGGAGATCGGCAAGGCCGAACGCGATGCAGCTGAAGCCGCGCTGGGCAGCCGCCGCAGGCAAATCAGTGAATTGCGGCTGGATGGACAGGACCATGCGGTTATCGCGTTCGCAGTGCCGGTACCGGCGGTGCTCGGTGCGACTTCCAGCGAGCCGGTGCCGGTCGGCGTGCTGCTTGGCGTGCGGAATGCCGATGTGGAGTTGATGCCGCTGTTGCATCAGGGCGCTTCCTTTGCTGAAGACAGCGAGGCCCTGTTGCTCGAGCAGCGCGCCAATCTGGTGGTCTACCTCTCTCCAGGCAAGGACGGTACCAAACCCACGCGACGCAGTCTGCGCATGGATCGCATCAGCCTGGGTGCGGTCAATGCGGTAATAACACCCGGCAGCTTTGGAAGCTACACCAATTACCGGGGGAAGCCGGTGCTGCAGGTGAGCAGACGACTGGATTCCGTTCCCTGGATCCTGGTGCAGCAGGTCGATGCCGCACAGGCCATGAAAGAGTCGAACGAACATCGACGCTTCCTGGTCACCGCGTTGTCACTGCTGCTGTTGTCGGTTGCGGCCATATCCGTTGCGGCCTGGCGGCACGGCAGCAGCGTCCGTGCCCAGCACCAGGCCCGGGAGTTGCGCGAAAAGGCACTGAAACTCCAGAAACAGACCGAGCTGTTACATGCTGTTACCGATAATATCGATACGCTCACGCTCCTGCTCAGTCAGGATGAGCGGATTCTGTTCAGCAACCAGGCAACGGCAGAAGCCGCCGGCGCCGCACTGGCTGATCTCATCGACAATCCGCTAAGCGCCGCGCTGGGCACGGCAGTGACGGCAGAACTTGAACAGGGCATACAGGCGGCGCGCGCCACTGCCAAAAACGTCTGGCGGGTAATCAAGCTGCCGATTGGCGGTCGAAGCCGAAGCTACCGTACCGGATTCATACCCGTTGAGCGTATCGGTCGCCACGAACATCCCTTGCTGCTGGTGCTGACTGACATCACACGCTTGCAAGAGGCCCAGCGACGGCACTCCAGACTGTTACGAAATCTGGTTTCCACTCTGGTGCACGTGGTCGATATGCACGATCCCTGGTCTGCACATCACTCGCAACGGATGGTGGAAGTGGCCAATGCCATTGGCCGCGAATTAAGGCTCGGCAGGGAAGAGCGTCAGACGCTGGAGCTGGCGGCGACCCTGGCCAATCTGGGCAAGATCATGATACCGCGCGAGGTCCTGGTGAAAGCAGAGCCTTTGACAGACACCGAACACGAATTATTGCAGACGCATGTCGAGCACGGACTGGCCCTGCTTGAGAATCTTGATTTTGAAGGTCCGGTACTGGATACCATTGCGCAGAAACAGGAACTGCTCGATGGCAGCGGCTATCCAAAGGGCCTGCATGCAGAGCAAATGAGCCTGACCGGGAAAATCCTGTCGGTTGCCAATGTATACGTTGCCCTGACCAGTCCGCGCGCCTACCGCCAGGGCATGTCAATACAACAGGCGGTGGGTGAGTTGATGGCAGGTGCGGGTACCCGATACGACCGCCATGTGGTGGCTGCGCTGTTCCATATCGCGGAAAACAGGCCGGAATGGCTGGGAAAAGACCGTTGATGACAGTGCGTTGCTGCTTGAGGCCGCCCCGCTGGCTTTCTCTGTTGCAGCCCGTACCATCTCCCGCTTTGATCAGCCGCGATAACGCAGAACCTCTACACTCATGCACAGCTCAACCTGATCACTCACCAGCGTTGACAGGCTGTCCATGCCGAAGTCCGAGCGTTTGATGACGGTCGAGGCCTTGATCAGCATGGTTTCCTCGCTACTGCCCGGCTGCTTCTGCTGTGGAATCAGGGTGACCTCCAGCGCGACTGGCCGGGTGACACCATGCACAGTCAGGTCGCCATGGATCTTTGCCTTGTCCTTGTCAAGCCACTCGAAGCTGTGGCTGACAAACAGAATCTCCGGGTAGGTTTCCACATCGAAGAAACGTTCGCTCTTGATCAGGTTCTCGACAATCGAACCGCTGGTATCCAGGCTCTCGGTCCGAATGACCACCATGGCCTGTTGAGCGTTTGCGGACCGCTCCGCGGGAGTCAGCGCCAGCCCGCCGGAAAAGTCACGGAAAACGGCTTCCACTCGGCTGAACTCGCTGTCGACACAGAACCCGACGCGCGATGAGTCCTTGCGGATGCGGTACAAATAACCGTCCTTCGCGGCCTGGAGCATGGATGACACCAGTGCTTCATCAACATTGCTGTCCTTGAAGGGCGCACACAACTCAGTATTTTCGGACGCTGCCTGGCTAAGGGGCAGCCAGCCGAGCATTAATATGCCCACTAAGAGCATTAAACGTCTTAATCTTTGGCTCATCCTCATTACCTCCTGGTAACTCGTCTATGCATAAGAATAGTCTTATATACTAATTTGTCAATGATTCCTTACATTTAATCCGTTTTTAATAACATAACTCATTGAATTTTAATTATTATGCATGAGTGCAGGGCGCGCGGAGTCGTCTTTAAATTTCTGTCGAATTTGCAACCGCGGGCGTCTGAACGGGGTGAGTGACCACTTCTAACGATTCAGTGCGTGAGTCGTACAAAGGGGATCTGCTTGCCTGGTGGCGGCCCGTAAGCGGAGCCTGAATGACCGCGCGGTGCCACCCGCTGCGGTCTTCAGGTGCGCTGGATTTGCGTGATCGGCGCGCGGGGTGTTCATCTGCTCAGGTAGCCGGGATGCGGCGGATAGATATCCGGTGCCCCTCGAATTCAGCTCGCTGGAGCGCTAACAGCTGTCCGACGCAGACGTGCCGGTAACGTATTACGGGCTGTGCGGCCTGCCAGATCAGGGTAATCCATTGCGGGCAGGGTGGCCCTAAGCGCTGGAATCCATTTGAACATCAGGTTTTTCTGGTTTACTCTTCCGCGCCTGTTCAACTGACGGTGACTGGAAGTCGGAAGCGGAATTTTCTCGCCGTGATCTTAAGGTTGTGTGGTTCGAGGTAAAGTGTGCGCCGGCCAACGCCCGGCATGGCACATTAAAATGATTTGCAGTGATGATTCTGGAGAGATGTCCGAGTGGTTGAAGGAGCACGCCTGGAAAGTGTGTATACGGTAATACCGTATCGAGGGTTCGAATCCCTCTCTCTCCGCCAACATAAACAAGGGGGCCTTTGGGCCCCCTTGTTTATGTTGTGATGGTGGATTCGAAGCCTCGATTTTCGATTAGTGGTTCGACAAAATCGCCGGGAGCGATTTTGAGTGAGCGCAGCGAACCCGCAGGGCCGGGCACAGGGATGTGCCCGGCAATCCCTCTCTCTCCGCCAACATAAACAAGGGGGCCTTTGGGCCCCCTTGTTTATGTTGTGATGGTGGATTCGAAGCCTCGATTTTCGATTAGTGGTTCGACAAAATCGCCGGGAGCGATTTTGAGTGAGCGCAGCGAACCCGCAGGGCCGGGCACAGGGATGTGCCCGGCAATCCCTCTCTCTCCGCCAACATAAACAAGGGGGCCTTTGGGCCCCCTTGTTTATGTTGTGATGGTGGATTCGAAGCCTCGATTTTCAATTGGTGGTTCGACAAATCTGACCGACTCGCTCAGCCTTATCAGGTCGGTTGCTCACAGCATGGCACAGGAGAATGTCAGGAATCATGGCCTCGGTGATGTATCCTGGCTGGTCGTTGGCGTCACGCTGGACATGTAAACCAGCGCTTCAGCCGCTGCTGTAATGCAGTGCTGAGCCTGAGTTACCGATTCCTGGACATCACGGCTGACTGCAATCGGCCGTGTCGAGCAGGGGCTCCAGCAGCTCCCAGGCGCGGTCCCGTATCAGTGGCTGGGCGGCGGCATTGGGGTGAATGCCGTCCGGCTGCATCAGATTCTGCTCGGTACCGATGCCGTCCACGAGCGAGGGCAGCAGGGGCAGATCGTGTTCCCGGGCGAGCTCATGGTAAATCATCCGGAACCTTTCCGTGTAACGGGGACCATAGTTGGGAGGCAGCTGCACACCGAACAGCAGCACCTGCGAACCGGCTTCGTGCGCGCTGGAAATCATCGCGGCGAGATTGCCTTTCATCGCTGCAAGGTTCAGCCCGCGCAGACCATCGTTACCACCCAGCGCCAGCAGCACCACGGCCGGGTGATGGCTGGCGAGGGCCTGGGGCAGGCGGGCGCGGGCAGTGGCCGTGGTGTCACCACTGATGCTGGCATTGACAATACTGCAGGAATAACCCTGGCTGTCCAGGCGCTCCTGTAACAGGGAGACCCAGCCCTGTTCGATCGTGATGCCATAGGCGGCGCTGAGACTGTCACCAACAACCAGTATGATCCGGGCAGGTGCCGAATTCGGCAGGATCAGCAACAGCAGGAGCAGGATTCGATTCAGCATGGCGAGAACACAGCATACCACCATGATTGCCGCCCGAAACTTGAGTAAACGTGTGGATACTGCGGCCGGCCCGCTGGATATCCTCACAGACATCTGTTTCGAGATCGGGCGCGGGGAGAGAGTGGCCATTGCCGGTGTGTCCGGATCCGGCAAGTCGACCCTGCTGGGACTGCTCGCCGGACTGGATCTCCCCTCGGCAGGGGAAGTATTTCTGTCCAGCCATCGACTCAACGATCTGGACGAAGATGGCCGGGCCCGGGTGCGCGGCGAGCTGGTGGGTTTCGTGTTCCAGTCCTTTCAGCTGCTGCCTGGCCTCACGGCGCTCGAAAACGTCATGCTGCCGCTGGAACTGGCCGGACGACAGAACCCACAGGACCATGCCGCGGAACTGCTCGGCCGCGTGGGACTGGAAGGGCGCCTGCCGCATTACCCCAAGCAGCTGTCAGGCGGTGAGCAGCAGCGGGTAGCGATTGCGCGCGCCTTTGCCACCGAGCCCGCCATCCTGTTTGCCGACGAGCCGACGGGTAATCTCGACAACATTACCGGTGATCGGGTGATCGACGTGCTGTTCCGGCTCAACGAGGACAAGGGCACCACGCTCGTGCTCGTGACGCATGACGAGCATCTTGCCGGTCGTTGTGAACGGCTTATCCGTCTGGAAGCCGGGCGGGTGGTATCCGATGCATGCGAGGCGCGCCGCGCATGATCCGCTGGCGCCTGGCCATGCGGCTGCTGGTCCGCAACTGGCGGTCCGGAGAGCAGCGTATGCTGGCCGTTGCGCTGGTGATTGCGGTGGCGGCCAGCACGACCATCGGGTTCTTCACGGACCGGCTGGGCCGGGGGCTGCTGAATCAGTCGGCGGACTTTCTGGGTGCCGATTTGATGCTGACCAGTCCACGGCCGGTGGACGCCGCCTGGCTGCGCGCCGCACGGGCAGCCGGCCTGCAGGCGATTGAGGGCCTCGAATTTACCAGCATGGTGGTGGGTGCTGATAACTTGCAGCTCGCCAGTGTGAAGGCGGTGCAGGAAGGATTCCCGCTGCGTGGCCGGTTGCGCACCGCGCCGGCCCCGTTCGCTGTCGATGAGGAGACTCATGCATTGCCTCGGCCCGGCGAGGCCTGGGCGGCCCCGGGTCTGCTGACATCCCTCGCGCTGCAGGTGGGTGACTCCGTGGAGGTCGGGGCCCATCGCTTTACGCTTTCCCGTGTGATCACCTTTGAACCCGGCCAGGTCGGGAATCCCTTTGGCATGGCGCCGCGACTCCTGATCGGGATGGTGGATGTTCCCGCAACCGGCGTGGTCCAGCCGGGAAGCCGGCTGTCGTATCAATACCTGTTTGCTGGACGCGATACCGACGTGGCAGGATTTCGCAGCTGGCTTGAGCCGCGCCTGGGGCCCAGTCACGAGCTGGTCGGCGTGAAGGAGGGACGCCGGGCTGTGGGATCGGCTCTGGAGCGGGCGGAACGCTATCTCGGTCTTGCGGTGCTGGCGGCGATCGTACTCGCTGGTGTCGCGGTGGCCATGGCGGCGCGACGCTACAGCGAGCGGCATTTCGACATGAGCGCGATACTGCGTTGTCTGGGTGCTTCCCAGCGCGACCTGCTGGGTCTGTATCTTCCACAGCTGCTGGTGCTTGGCCTGGTCGCCTCGTCCGTCGGCTGTCTGCTCGGTTGGGCGGCCCAGTACGGCCTGGTGTATGTGCTGGCCGATCTATTGCCCGCCGCGCCCGCTGCGCCACGCGCGTGGCCGGTACTCGCGGGTTTCGCCACCGGCCTGATCACGCTGGGCGGCTTCGCGCTACCGCCCGTGCTGCGTCTGAAAGACGTGCCGCCCTTGCGGGTGCTGCGACGTGATCTGTTACCGCTGCCGAGCAAGGCCTGGCTGGTCTATGGTGCCGCACTCACTGCCATTTTGGCGGTGATGTGGCGCTATACCGGCAGCTGGCCGCTAACGCTGTCGGTGCTGGCCGGTGCTATTGCCCTGGTTGCAGTGCTCGGTGTGTTCGCCTTGTTGCTGTTGCTGTTGAGCCGGCGCCTGAATACCCGCGTCGGTGTGGCGTGGCGCTTTGGTCTGAACAATCTCTGGCGCCGCCGGGGTGGCAGCGTCAGTCAGATCCTGGCATTCGGCCTGACGCTGATGGCGATGGCAGTGGTTGCCCTGGTGCGCACAGATCTGTTGACGACCTGGCAGCGTCAGCTGCCTGCAGATGCGCCCGATCACTTCGCCATTAACATTCTGCCGGAGCAGGTGGCCGGCTTTCAGGCGTTCATGGCAGAAGCGGGTGTCGAAACCGCGCAGCTCTATCCCATGGTGCGGGGCCGGCTGGTGGAAATCAACGCCACCGCCGTGCGGCAGGCCGTGACCAAGGAGGCCCGCGATGACAATGCCCTGAACCGGGAACTCAACCTGACCTGGAGCGCGACGCTGCAGGCTGACAATAAAATCCTGGCGGGACGCTGGTGGCAGCCGGAGGACACCGGCAAGCCACTGGTTTCGGTGGAGGCCAAGCTGGCCGAACGCATGGGTATAAAGCGCGGTGATGCGTTACGCTTTGCAGTGGGTGATCAGCGCTTCACTGCCAGGGTGGCGAGTATCCGCAGTGTACAGTGGGAGTCTTTCCGCCCCAATTTCTACATGGTGTTTCCAGCGCAGGTCATAGAGCAGTTTCCCGCGACCTACATGACCAGTTTCCACCTGCGCAATGCAGACAAGTCACTGCTGCGCGAGCTGGTGGCCCGCTATCCGTCGGTGACGGTGCTGGAGATGGACCAGGTGATCGAGCAGGTCGGTCGTATCCTGCGCCAGGTCTCCCTGGCGGTGGAGTATGTGCTGGTATTTACCTTGCTGGCGGGGTTTGCCGTGCTGTTCGCCGCCCTGCAGGCCAGCCAGGATGATCGGTTGTATGAAGGTGCGCTACTGCGGGCACTCGGCGGCAGCCGCCGCCAGTTGCGGGCCGGACACCTGGCAGAATTTGCGGCACTGGGTGGGTTGGCGGGCCTGCTGGCGGCAATGGGCACCGAATGTCTGGTCTGGGTTTTGTACCGGGAGGTGCTGCAGCTCGAGTACAGTTTCCAGTGGCCGGTCTGGATCATCACGCCGCTGGCTGGCGTGCTCCTCATTGGTGTGGCTGGCTACTGGGGCACGCGGGCCGTAATCGAGCGCAGTCCCATGCTACTGTTGCGCAACCAGTGACGCCAGGACCGGATCCATGGACCCTGTACTTGCCGTGCTCATAGTGCTGTTGTCCGCGACACTGCTGGCATTCCTTGCCGGAATCATTCCCTATCCGTTTGGCCTGCTTGTGCTGCTGGTACTCATTACCGCCCGCATTCTCTATCTGCGGGGTACAGCTAAACGTGGACGGTGACAAACGCCATAGGGAAGTCAGGTTCAAGCCCCCGCCGCGGCCTGATCTTTGTCTACTGGAAAAAACATATATTACAAAAGGATAAGGACAGCAGCGCAGATCTGCTGCTGGACTGGCAGGCTGTTCCCCAGGGTGGCCTGGCCTGGCAGTTTGCTGGCTGGAAGTGAGTTCGCTGTGGACGCCATGCTCCACCCGCCCGGCGCCTGTGGTCTGTTGTTTGTTGCAGGGATGGCGCAATCAATTTGTCAGCCCGCGTGTCCTGCCCTGTGTTTGTTGCGCACCAGCCGGGCAGGAAGATGCACCGCTTAACTGCGCATTTCGGTTAAACTTCTCCACTGTTTCGATCCCGGAGTCTGAAGCATGCAGTTCACCCAAGACGAGTTCCGTGCCTGGAAGAATAAAAGCGTTACCCTGCTGGGCATGTCCGGGGTGGGCAAGACCCACCTGTCGATGCTGCTGCGCGATCACAACTGGTTCCACTATTCGGGCGACTACCGTATCGGCACCCGCTACCTGGACGAGCCGATCGTGGACCTGATCAAGCAGCAGGCCATGCAGACGCCGTTCCTGCGTGACCTGCTGCGCCGCGACTGGATTCATATCCGCAACAACATCAAGGTGGATAACCTGGGACCGGTGCTGAGTTTTGTCGGCAAGCTCGGCAATCCCGAGCACGGCGGCGTGGCACTGGAAGAATTTTCACGACGCCAGGCACTGTACCGCGAGGCAGAGATCGCGGCCATGCGGGATGTGCCTGAATTTATCCGCAAGGCACATGAGATTTATGGCTACGACCACTTCGTCAACGACGTGGGTGGCAGCCTGTGCGAACTCAACGAGCCGTCCGTGATCGACCTGCTGGTGCAGCACTCACTGATCCTGTATATCCGGGTGACCGAGGAAGCCGAGGAGCAGGCCCTGATCAGCCGTGCCCAGAGCAGTCCAAAACCGCTTTATTACCGCCCCGAATTCCTCGCGCAGCAACTGCAGGAGTATCTCGACTTGCGCGGTCTGGAGTATGCGGCACAGGTGGAACCGGATGACTTCTGCAGCTGGGTGTTTCCGCGCCTGTTCCATTCGCGTGTGCCGCGCTACGAGGCCATTGCGCGCCCGCATGGCTATACCGTGACCTCGCATGAGGTTGCCGCCGTGCGTGACGAGCAGGACTTCCTCGGCCTGGTCGAAAGCGCCATTGCCCGCAAGGCGGATGAACCGCTGGGGTAGTACACATGCCGATTGTCGCCCACAATGACCTGCCGACCTTCCAGCGCCTGCGCGAGGAAGGCCAGACCATCCTCGAACCAGGCCGGGCCCGGCGCCAGACGATTCGCGAGTTGCATGTCGGTGTGCTGAACATGATGCCGGATGCGGCGCTCGCTGCGACCGAGCGTCAGTTCTTCCGGCTGGTGGGGGAGAGCAACCCGATCGCCCAGTTCTACATGCACCCGTTCACGCTGCATGAGCTGCCGCGCGGGGAGCAGGCGCAGCAACACATCGCACGCTACTACGACAGCTTCGAGCAGATACGCGCCGAGGGGCTCGATGCGCTGATCATTACCGGTGCGAATGTGTCCCATCCGGACCTGTCCCGGGAACCCTTCTGGGAGCCGCTGCGCACGGTGTTTGAATGGGCGCAGCAGAATGTTACCTCGGTGCTGTGTTCCTGTCTGGCTACCCATGCCGCGATGCAGTTCCAGCACGGCCAGACACGCCGCGCGTTGCCCGCCAAATGCTGGGGCGTGTTTGCGCACCGGCTGATCCGCAAGACACATCCGCTGGTCAATGATGTCAATACGCAGTTCGATGTGCCGCATTCGCGCTTCAACAATATCAGTGCCAGTCAGTTCCGGGAGGCCGGCCTGCACGTGCTGGTGGAGAGTCCGGACGTGGGTGTGCACCTCGCTGTCAGTGCAGACGGTTTCCGTGTGGTGTATTTCCAGGGACACCCGGAGTACGACACCGTGTCCCTGCTGAAGGAGTACAAGCGTGAAGTGCAGCGCTTTGCCGCCGGTGCGCGCAGTGATTACCCGCCGTTTCCGGACAACCATTTCAAGCCGCGTGAGCGTGCCATCCTCGCTGAATACCATCAGCACCTGGTCAGGGCCATGGAAGCCGGTGACCCGGCACCGGAATTTCCCGAGCGGCTGGTTGCCGGGCGTATCGATAACACCTGGCACGATACCGCCGAGGGTATCATCGGTAACTGGATCGGCCTGGTCTACCAGCTGACCCACGAACAGCGCAACCTGCCCTTTATGGACGGGATCGATCCGCAAAACCCGCTGGGTCTGGACTGGATTACCGGGCCACACAACTGACCGCCCGTGCCGGCGACAAGGAGCTAGCGCATGCAATCCGGCCCCAGAGAAATCATCACCCCGTTCAGGCCTATACCGCTGGACGTGCCAGAGGCCATGGCACCCAACGAGTTTTTCAACAGTACCGAGAATCTGAATGACCTGATGCACAACAACGGGCTGCTGACCAACCCGGAAAACCTGCTGCTGTATCGCAAGGCGCTCGGCCACAGCCGCGAGTTCGATACCTCGATCATCTTCAACAGTTCCAAGTGCATACTCAACCCGCTGGGCCGGCCCGTGCGCCGCACCCAGGTGCCGGAGGAGGTGAAACGGATCTGGAACCGCATGAACCAGATCATTATCGATTACATGGTGGAGCGTTATCCGGACCCCGATACTCACCTGCTGCTGGCAGGCGAGGCCAGCCTTGATGCAACCTGGCCGCTGACCTCTCCCGGCGTGCCCAGCATCCGCATGCTGCACAACCATTTCATCGTGTTCGACAAGGACGAGCTGCGCAATGCACCACTGGCCGACCCGAATAATCCGAACCTCACGGATGGCGGCCAGCACAGCCTGTTCGAGGCCTACATGCACGATGTGTATCGCGAGTTCTTCGACCGCGCGCTGGACCTGGAGCTGCTCTGGCCAGTGGGCGAGGCGGGCTCGCGTATCGAGTTGACCGGTTATCCGCAGGGCCTGCCGAGCTGGGAAATCCAGGGCGGGGTGGCCGCGCTCGAGGAAGTCGCTTTCTGGGAGGAGTACGACGAGATCCTGAAGGGTTTTATCGATTTCTACCGGACCTTCTTCAGCCAGGTATCGACGCGCAATGCCCCGATGCTGGATGACCTGTATTTTCCCGAGCATGTCGAGAACGTGCTGCTGTTCAATAACGATTTTCTGAAAACGGCAAAGAAGGTTCGCGATCACTGCATCGTCGATGCCGCCTACGCCAATGCCATCCGCTGGCAGCCGGCCTTCAAACAGCTCATCTACCGCAACGACGAGGACAAGCTGATCGTCACCATCAGCCAGAACTCGATCGGTAATGCCATCACCGAACTGCTCGGCGTGGTGGTCAAGCGTGTGCCCGATGCCGGGGCCTACGCGCGCTTCGAGCCGCAGCTGATCGAGCAGTTGCTGGAAGTGCGTCGCCGTCTGGTCGAGGCCGATCTGGGTGAAGCTATCGAAACGGCTTACTGGCCGGGCTGAGCTCCGGGAGCTGGTGGTTCATTCCGGCTGGTCCCGCCGACAGACCGGGAACCAACCCGGTGCGGGAGTATCTGAACTGAAGGTAAAAAACCACTGCACAATAGAGGAGTACGGAGATGAAGATACCTGCGGGCATAACCCGGACGATCATGGCAACAGCGCTGTTGGCTGCAGGAGTGTCAACAGTTGCCCTGGCCGCTGCCAGCGGCGGTGACGCCGACATCGAAGCGCGTGTCGCTGCGGCAAAAGCCGCGACAGGCAGTTTTCTCAAGCAGCTTGGCGGGGCCATGCAACGCGAAATGCAGGCGGGCGGACCGGTGGCGGCGATGAAGGTGTGCCGCGACGTGGCGCCGGACATTACCAATGACATTTCACTGCAAAATGGCTGGAAGGTCACCCGGGTGGGCACGCGTGTCCGCAATCCGATGCTGGGTTCGCCTGACGCCTGGGAACAGGGTGTGTTGCAGGATTTCGAACGGCGCGCCGCACAGGGCGAGAAGTATGATGACATGGTTCATTATGCAGTTGTCGAGGAACCGGCCGGCAAGTCGCTGCGCTATATGAAGGCAATCGGCCTGGCACCGCAGTGTGTCGTCTGTCACGGCAGCGTCGGGCAGATCGCGGAGCCGGTGCAGGCCGAACTGAAAACACTCTATCCGCACGACCGGGCGGTGGGCTACAAGCCCGGCGACCTGCGCGGTGCCGTGAGCATCAAGCAGCCACTCGACAGATGACGGGCGCATCAGCTCGTGTCAAAGCGTGCTGGAATAACGCAGCTTGTGTGGGCCGGGGAGTTTCTGCCAGCTCGCCAGGCTGTTGGCCCAATGAATTCGGCCCTGCAACGGCAATTTATGGGGAAGAGCCATAAATAGTATATTCCGCCTGGAGGCGATACACGCCGCCGGCGGGGATGTCGATCGTTTCAGGGCCGGCATTGGCGGATTCCACACAGATCATCCTGAGGTAGTCCCCGTCATCGAGGTCAGCCATGGCTTGCGCGATTTCGATCCATGGATTCCATACCACGGCAGTACTGCATCCACTGGATGTGATGCGGATGCTGCGATCCAGCGATTCATCATCAATGACCAGTTCACCGCTTACATCTGTGTAGATACGATCGACTTCGCCAGTGACAGTGACGGGTCCCGTTTGTGTTTTTTGGGTGGAATTATCCACTTTATCCAGGTAGTCAGCCCCGTCCAGACCCAGCACCCTGACCCTGCCGATGTCGCCAACGCGGAAGTAGGTGTGCAGCGCCTGGCTGATGGTGATGCGCCCGTCACCGGTGTTGTGCGTGACAAGCGCAACCCCGAGCGAATCGCCGACCGTGATTTCGATGTCGAGCCTGAAAGGATGCGGCCAGATGTTGCGTGTTTCGGCGCTATCGGTCAGGCTCAATACAACTCGTGTTGAACCGTCCGCGAGTGACTCGCTACCGGTCACTTCCCACTGGCGGTTGCGTACGAAACCATGGGCAGGCCTGCCCTGTCCGTCGGGATCGGCGCCGAACCAGGGCCAGCAAACCGGAATGCCGCCCTTGATCGCCTTGCCTTCCTGGTAGTAGGCCTTGTCGCTGACGAACAGCAAATCGTGCTGCTGGTTTTTTGGCCGGTATGACAAAACCTGGCCAGCATAGGTCGAGATGGTGGCATGTGCCTTGCTGTTATTGATCTCGATGTAGGTGAATCCATGTTCGACCTCGCCAAACCGGAGTACACCCGCAATTTCGTATTCACTTAACTGATCGAAATTCATATCTGCCCCGTTGTTGTCGTCAGCGCGCTAACTTACACCAGTTTCACTCCTGATTTAAACAGGAATCTGGCTGAAACAATCACTCCTGACCACTTGTCCGGACGTGCCCGCCGGTTCATGTTCGTGCTGCGGGCCTTGCCGAACAACGGGAACAGCCAGTGGCCGGGGTGCTAGTTGTCACTCGATGCCAGTTCCTTGTCCAGCTGGCGCTTGACGCGCTTTGGCGACCCGGTGTGCCGGGCCAGCAGGTCATAGGCGACCGGTACCACGAACAGGGTAAACAGAGTTGCCGACAGGATGCCGGCCAGTACCACGGTGCCGATGACCGTGCGTGTTTCCGTGCCGGCGCCGGATGACAGCAGCAGCGGTATGGAGCCTGCGGCGGTGGTGATACCGGTCATGACGATCGGGCGCAGGCGGATTTCGGAGGCTTCGATGAGTGCCTCGCGAAACGGCCGGCCGGCATCGCGCAGCTGGTTGGCGAATTCCACGATCAGAATGCCGTTCTTGGCGGCGAGGCCGACCAGCATGATCAGGCCGATCTGGCTGTACAGGTTGAGTGTCTGGCCGCTCAGGTACAGGCCAAGCAGGGCACCGGCCATGGCCAGTGGCACGGTCAGCATGATCACGAACGGGTGCACCCAGCTTTCGAATTGCGCGGCCAGCACCAGAAATACCACCACGAGCCCGAGCAGGAAGGTGAATATGATCGAGCCACCCGATGACTTGTAATCCTGCGACTGGCCCTTGTAGTCGATGATGACGTCGCTGGGCAGATAGTCACGGGCCATTTGTTCGAGGCTCCTGAGCGCATCGCCCAGGGCCACGCCATCGGCCAGGTTGGCCTCCAGGGTAATGGCGCGCACCCGGTTATAGCGGTTCAGTTGAATCGAGTCGGCGAATTCCTCGAGCCGTACCAGGTTGGACAGTGGTATCAGCTGCTGTGTGCGTTGCGAGCGCACATAGATGTTTTCCATGCTGGAAGGGGTGCGCTGGCTGTCACGCTCGCCTTCCAGGATCACATCGTATTCCTCGCCGGCATCGATGTAGGTGGTGACACGGCGCGAGCCGAGCAGGGTTTCCAGCGTGCGGCCGATGCTGCTGATGGTGACGCCGAGTTCGGCGGCGCGGTCATAGTCGATTATCACGCGCAGTTGCGGCTTGGTTTCCTTGTAGTCCCAGTCGAGGCCGACCAGGCCGGGATTGTTTTCGTTGATCTTCTCCACCAGGATGTCGCGCCACTGCGCGAGCTGTTCATAGGTGCCACCACCGATCACGAACTGCACCGGTTTCTGGATGCGTGCCCCGAACCCCTGGCGCATGACCGGGAAGGCGCGCACACCGGGCAGGCCTTTCAGCCGCTGACGCACATCATCCATGATGTCCCAGGCCGGGCGGCGCTGTGACCAGTCGTTCAGCACGTTGATGACGATGCCGGTATTGAAGATCTCGAAATTGCCGAAGCCGCGTGGCGCACGCACCAGCATGCGCGAGATTTCACCGTTCTCCACCAGCGGCATGAGACGCTGCTCGATCTCGGTCATATAGGCGGCAATGTAGGGATAGGACGTGCCCTCCGGACCGGTGACCATCAGATAGAACACACCGCGGTCCTCGCGCGGTGCGTATTCGTCGGGGATGTGCTGGTAAAGCCATATCGAGCCGCCCAGCAAACCCGTGAACACCAGTCCGATAATCCAGCTGCGTCCGAGCGCACCCAGCAGCAGGGTGCGATAACCGCGGCGCACCTTGCCGAACAGGCGGTCGACGACTGTCGAGATCCGCGAGTGACCGGCGCCCTGCGGCAGTATTTTCGAGGCCAGCATGGGCGACAGCGACAGGGCGACAAAACTGGAGAATGACACGGCCGCCGCCATGGTCAGTGCGAACTCGGCAAACAGGCGGCCGATGTCACCCTGCAGGAAGGCAATCGGAACGAACACGGCGACCAGTACCACGGTCGTGGCGATGACGGCAAAGCCCACCTGGCGCGTGCCGCGAAATGCCGCGACCAGACGCGTCTCGCCGTGTTCTTGCATACGCCGGTGGATGTTTTCGATCACCACGATGGCGTCGTCCACGACCAGGCCGATTGCCAGCACCAGTGCCAGCAGGGTGAGGATATTGAGCGAGAAATCCAGTGCCAGCAGCACCATGAAGGTGGCGACCAGGGACACCGGCACGGTCACGGCCGGTACCAGCATGGCGCGCACGCTGCCGAGGAACAGGAAGATGACACCGATCACCATGGCGATGGCGATGAACAGCGTCTTGTAGACCTCGTGGATGGCGCCTTCCACGAATACCGAACTGTCATAGCTCTGCTTGATGGCCATGCCTGGCGGCAGGGTCGGATTGATGCGCGCCATCTCCGCCTTGGCCGCCTTGGCCACGGCCAGGGTATTGGCAGTCGACTGCTTGGTAATGCCGATACCGACCATCGGCACCCCGTTGCCGCGGAAGAACAGCCGGTCTTCGCTGGTGCCGCGTACCACGCGCGCCACATCGCCGAGCCTGACCAGGTAGCCGTCCTCGCCGCGGGCCAGCACCAGCTGTGCGAAGTCGTCGGCGGTGAGGAAGGTGCGCTGGGTACGCACGGTGAACTGGCGGTTCTCGGAGTCGATGCTGCCGGCTGGCAGTTCGAGGTTTTCAGCACGCAGCGCCGCCTCGACATCCGCCACGGTGAGGTTGCGTGCCGCCAGTTCACGCCGGTCCAGCCAGATTCGCATCGCGTACACCTGGCCGCCGCCGATGCGCACGCGCGCTACGCCATCCAGCACCGAAAAACGGTCCTGCAGGTAGCGCCGGGCATAGTCGGTGAGTTCCGGGATGGTCATGCCTTCGCCCGCCAGGTTCAGCCACATGATCACTTCTTCGTTGCTGTCCTCCTTCTGGATGTCCGGCGGGTCGGCTTCGTCCGGCAGGTCATCGAGGATGGCGGATACGCGGTCGCGGATGTCATTGGCGGCGGCATCGATATCGCGGTTGACGTCGAATTCCACGGTGATGAGCGAGCGTCCGTCCTCGCTGGTGGAGGCAATGAAGCGGATGCCTTCAATGCCCGAGATGCGGTCCTCGATGAGCTCGGTGATGCGGTTTTCCACTACATTGGCAGCCGCACCCGGATAGCTGGTCTCGACGGTAAGGATCGGCGGATCGATGTCCGGGTATTCACGCAGCGGCAAGCGGTCGAACGATACCAGGCCGAAAGCGATCAGTAACAGTGACAGGACCGATGCAAACACCGGCCGGGTGACCGAGACATCGGACAGGATCATTCGGATCGGCCGCCGGGCAGGGCGCGCAGCAACTCGGGCAGGGTGCGGCTGCCGTCGTCGATGGCCGTGATAGTAACCGTCTGGCCAGGTCGGATTTGCAGGTGACCGTGAGTGACGACCTGTTCACTTTCTGCGAGTCCCTCAACGACCTCGACCAGGCCCGGCCGGCGTCCGCCGATGCGCAGTTCGCGTTTTTCGATCGTGCCGGTGGCGTTCACGACATACACGAATTGCTGCTCACCCATGGGGATCAGCGACTCTTCCGGGATCACCAGCGCCCTGCGCGGATCTTTTTGCAGGATGACCTGCATCAGCAGGCCGGGTCTGAGCAGGTGCTCCGGATTGGGCAGCAGGGCGCGCACACGGATAGAGCGGGTCACCGGATCGATGCGGCTGTCCACGGCTTTGATGCTGCCGGTGAAGCGGCGCTCACCAAAGGCACGGCTGCTGGCGATTACCTCGAGGCCGGGATGCAACACATCGAGGTAGGTGGCGGCGACCGGGAATTCCAGTTTCATCACGCTGTCGTCGTCCAGCGTCGTAATCAGGTCGCCGGGCCGGACCAGTGCACCCACGCTCAGGTCGCGCAGACCGACAATACCGGCAAACGGTGCCTTGATCAGCCGGTCGGCCAGCCGTGATTCGATGGCGGCAAGGCGCGCGCGTGCAGTTTCCCACTCGCGCTGACGTTCATCGACCAGCGCCTTCGCCGCTGTTCCCTCGGCCTCCAGGGACTTGATGCGCTGGTACTGGCGCCGGGCTTCGTTGGCGGTGGCGTTCGCCTCTTCCAGTTGCGCATGTTCCTCGCGGCTGGTCATTTCGGCCAGTACCTGGCCTTGTTCGACCCGGTCGCCGTCGTCGAAATGCAGAACGCTTATCGTTTCGGTGACTGTGGCTGTCAGTGCGACGGATTCGTTGGCCATCAGCGTGCCGAGCGCCTCGACGCTGTCGGCGAATTCGACCACGCGGGCGGGTGCGACGAGTACGCCGGGTGGTGGTGGGTCGGCTGCGAAAACTGCAGCGCCGAGCAGGGCCGCACCGGCAAGCAGCAGGCGCATTTCAGTCATGCTGTTCATATGGCTCCAGTCGGGTCGTCAAACTTGCTGCAGCATAGTAGGTACGATCCAGCAGTACCAGCCAAATGTAGTGACAGTTCCGCTGCTGCGAAGTTCGGGTAAAGGCCGACAGCACTGCCATTGCAATAGTTCGCTGCTGTCAAGGGTGGTGTGGACGCGTATCATGTTCGACCATGAAAACAGCCAGATCCACGGCCAGCAGACCTGCACGCTACCAGCCACTGCTGAGTGCGCTGCTGTTGCTGTGCCTGTTCCACATGCCCCTGGCAGTTGCCCAACAGACGCTGGAACTCAGGATCAGCGGGGTGGATGGCGCAGTGC
Source organism: uncultured Gammaproteobacteria bacterium (assembly GCA_963712695.1). Lineage (GTDB taxonomy): Bacteria > Pseudomonadota > Gammaproteobacteria > UBA9214 > UBA9214 > UBA9214. Next base: position 777 of record CAVQJD010000027.1, on the reverse strand, counting down.
TGGATAATGTGCGTGCACACCTGGGCCTGTCACAGTACGTGCGTACCACACCAAGTCTGCCATTGCCCCTGCCATTACCTGGAATGAAAGCACCGCCGGAATTGCCAGCTGCCGACGAAATCCGCCGGCTGCACCGGCGTGCAGAGAATGACATCCGTGCGGCACTGCAGCCGTATGGCTATTACGAACCGGTCATCGCGTCCACGCTCGAGCAGCAGGGTGAGCGCTGGATTGCCAGCTACACAATCGATCCCGGTCCGCCGGTGCTGATCCAGTCGGTGGATATCGTGATCAGCGGTGCGGGCGCGGCTGACCCGGAAATTAACAAGGTACGTAACAGCACCCGCCTGCGCCCGGGTGAACGGCTGCAGCATCCCTATTACGATGCCACCCGGAAGGCGCTGATCGGCGCCGCGCTGGAGACGGGTTACCTGGACGCACGTTACCTGACGTCCGAGTTGCGCGTGGCCCCGGCGGCGCATCGCGCGGATGCCGTGCTGCACCTGGATACCGGACCGCGCTTTTACTTCGGGCCGTTGACGGTGGAACAGGAAATCCTCAATCCCGGATTCGTAAGTCGCTATGTGCAAATCGAGGAAGGCGCACCCTTCGACACCGAAAAACTGCTGGACCTGCAACTCACGCTGGGCGACAGCGGCTATTTCGACCGGGTCGAGCTGGATGTGCGGCGTGCCGAGACGCGGGACCAGCATGTGCCGGTTATTGTCCATACCGAGCCGGCCGCACATGCACGCTACAGGCTGGGCCTGGGTTTCG
>CAVQJD010000026.1:0-245582 GCA_963712695.1 uncultured Gammaproteobacteria bacterium | reverse complement strand
ACATCAGGTTACCCGCGGCCAGAAACATCGCCGCTTTGGCCAGTGCATGGGAAAACGCCAGATAGGCCATTGCGCTCCAAGCGGTTACGCCCATGCCGGACGCCAGCGGGTACGCCAGAAACAGGTAGCCGATTTGCGCCACGGTCGAGTAGGCGACCAGCAACATCACCCGTGTCTGCCGCAAGGCCTGCAGCGAACCCCACAGCACCGCCCCTGCCCCCAGCAGGCCAAACAGCGCTGCGACGCCCTCCGATATGTCCGCGAAGATCGCCAGCCACAGGCGCAGCAGAATATAGAAAGAGGCCTTCACCACCACGGCAGACAGCACGGCGCTGACTGGCGCCGGCGCGCTGGCATGCGCAGGAGGGAGCCAGAAATGCAACGGGAACAGCGCGGTCTTCAGGATCAGGCCGGCACTCATCAGTCCCAGCGCCGCCCACGCCACCGGAGATGGCATCACCCGTTCGGATAGCAGCGCAAGATCGACCGTTCCAAAGCCGTGATAAAGCAGTGCCACACCCAGCAAATAAAGCAGCGACCCCAATAGCGTCGCCAGTAGATAGCGCATGGCGCCCGTCAGGGCATCGCGACCACCCTGCAACGCCGTTAACGCCACCGCCGCCAGGCCGACCAGCTCGAGAGTGACATAGAGATTAAAAAGATCGCCCGACAGAAACAGCGCATTCAGCGCACCAAGCAGCAACAACCACAACGGCCAGAACCGGACCGAGTCCGCAGGCTTGAAATAGCCGGTGGCATACAGGCTGACCCCGAATCCAACCAGTGCCGTCATGGCCAACATCAACAGACTCAGACCATCGGCAGCCAGATCGATACCCAGCGGCGCGCCCCAACCACCGACCGCATGGTGGTAAACACCGTGGCCCAGAAGTTGCCAGCCCAGGCCCACGACGGCCAATCCCACCAGCGCCACCGTAAGCAGTCCCAATGGTTTCACGCTGGCCGGGAACAGGAAACAGGCGATCCCTCCTGCCAAGGGCAACAGGATCAGCACAGGTCCCCATGGGATCTCGGAAAACAGCACGTCCATGTGCGACTAACCCCCGTCCTTATCAGCCAGCTCCGCTCGTCCAGTGGCCGCTTTCACCTTGAGCATCAAACTGAGCGCCAGCGCCGTGGCCGAGATGGCCACCACGATACCGGTAATAACCATGGCATGGGGTACCGGGTCCGGTGGTGAGTCCCCGCCGCGTCTTGCCAGTGCCACCAACACCAGGAAAACACCACTACCCATCACATTGATGGCCAGGATCTTGCGCAACAGATGGTCGTGCACGATCAGGGCATGGAGACCAAGACAAAACAGGCCGATACCCACCAAAGCGTACAGAAACGGGACACTCATCGTTATTCCTTGTCCGTGGGCTCGGCGCCCAGAAATAGCGTGGCCAGTGTCACCCCGATGGAAACAGTGGCTATGGCCTCGATGAGCAAAATCAGGCTGCCGGCCTGCGCTGGGGGATATTCCAGCAGTTGTCGTCCCGTTTGCAGTGCCAGAGCGGCAATCGCCATGAATGTGGCCACGCCAGCCACCAGTGCTATGCGCAAGGGGAGTCGCGCAAGGCCATGTTGAAGTCGCCCGCAGGTCAGAATCCATAACACTCCGGCTGCCCCCAGGACCGCCCCGGCCTGAAACGCCCCCCCCGCGTGCAACTGGGCACCGGCCCACAGCAAATAGGCCGCCACCAGAACCAATACCGGCACCAACAGGCGTGTCAGGATATCGAGCACGGGACCGGGATCGGACTCCGTGCGGACCGCTGGTTGAGCGCCGAGTGACCAGACGCCCAGCAGCGCCAACAGCAGTACCACCATCTCCAGCAGGGTGTCGTAACCACGAAAGTTGAGCAGTACCGCGGTGACCGGGTTGGTGACACCGCTTTTTTCCAGCTGATCGGCCACCGCGACTTGGAGACCTTGCACCTGGTCCGGCAAGGACAGCACGGTGAAACCGAGACCTGCAGCAAGCGCCAGTATCAGCGGCAACAATAGCCAGCGACGCCACTTCATGTCAGTAGCACTACCGGCGTCCGGGTCAGCGTGGCCAGTGCCGCATTGCTGTTGCTGCCGTCCAGGTCGAGACCATCATACAGCCCCTTGTTACCTTGATGAGCGCGATGTCTGAGTTGGCCGAGTAGTGGCCGACCGCGGAAAGGATTTCCGCGTGGGTCATGCAATGGAAATCCAGGTTATGGCAGGGACGACCGGCGGCCTGGCCGAGCCACATCGGTCGATGTTGTCCGGCCCCTTCTTGAAGGGTTGCACGATAAGGCCGCGCGCGGCGAGTGCCGCACACAGGCCGATGGTCACGGTGGTCTTGCCGGAGGATTTGTGGGCTGCCGAAATCAGCAGGCGGGACATTGTTCAGCAGTCCCTTGCAGTGCCCCGCAATGCCGCTCGGGGTGACGGTTCAGGCAGCATCCGCAGTGGTGTGGTGCGGATCTACCAGGTCGTCCGCCAGACTGACCGGCAGGAAGCGCAGTACCCGGGTGCCTACCACGGTGGCGGCCAGTGCCAGCGCGACACCGCCGATGCCCAGGACGAACTCCGGCAGGCTGGGTGTGTAGCTGGCGACAACGCCGTCGAAGAACGAGCTGCTGACTTCCTTGCCCGGGAACAGCTCCATCGGATAGGCCTGGCCACCGATGATGATCACGTACATCTGGGCGAGCCCGCCAACGATAACCAGCAGACAGGCAATGCCGATCCACAACCGGGATTTGCCGGCCGGGCCGTACAGCAGGACCAGCGGCAACAGGCTGCCCAGACCGATCTGCACGAACCAGAACAGCTGGGTGTAAATTCCGCCATCCACCAGTATGAAGCGCTCTACACCGTGATTTTCCGTGATATACAGGTTGGTAAGGTGGTAGACCAGCACGAAATACAGCACGGCGGCGACGAACACGCCGAGCAGGTTCTTCAGTCGCTTCAGGATGGCGTCGCCAAGCGGGCGCTTCGACCAGTTGTAGAGGCCCATCAGCACAAGGATGAAGATCGCCAGGCCGAACGAGAATGACATGATGATGAACATCGGCGCCATGATGGCGGCATCGTAGGCCTGGCGCGCGACCAGGAAGCCGAAGATGGAGCCGGTACCGGTGGTCAGGGTCAGCCGCCAGATGAACGCGGCCATGCCGGCAGCCTTGGTGTAATCGTTCATCTTGCGCTCCATCATCATCCACAGGTACACGGCAACGATCGCCATGAAGCCGGTGTAGAGCATGATGTTCCAGGCGAAGATGGACTTGAAGTTGTAGTAGGTCATGGCCACGATCAGGCGGTCCGGACGGCCAAGATCGAGCACCAGTACGGCGAGACCGCCGACCAGCAGTGTGATCGCCAGCAGGCCGGACAGGCGTGCGAGCGGCTTGTATACGGTCTTGCCGAATACGGAGCTGATGGAAGCCACATTGAGCGCCCCGGAGGCGGCGACGATCAGGAACACGGCGAATACATGCGGTGTGCCCCACACGATCTGGTTGCTCATGCCGGTGACCCAGTGCCCGTTGTGTTCCATGTAGAACGCAGCACCCAGCCCGGCAAGGACAAACACGCCAATCGCGCCAACCAGCATGTAGAACGGGAGGCCGCCGTCAATTTCCCTGTAATCGAGTGGTTTCATCAGATCCCCCGGTAACGTACGCCGGTATTGAGCTGCAGGTCGGCACGAATCTGGCGCGAGCTGTGCTGTTTCAGTTCTTTGGAAATGTCACTGTTCGGATCGTTCAGATCGCCGAACACCATGGCATTATGATTTTCCGCGCTGCAGGCCTCGACGCAGGCCGGGGTGCGGTCGCTGTCGACGCGATGGACACAGAAGTTACATGACTCGACGGTGCCCTTGCCGCGCGGCGTGTGCGGCTTCTGGTCCTGCAGGTCTTCGTGGACGAATGAGCGTGCCTTGTACGGGCAGGCCATCATGCAGTAGCGGCAGCCGATGCAGATGTGCCTGTCAACCAGCACAATGCCGTCGGCGCGTTTGAACGAGGCACCGGTCGGACACACGTCGACGCAGGGCGGGTGTTCGCAGTGCAGGCAGAGCAGGGGCAGCGTCTGGATATGCCCGGTTTGCTTGTCCTTGAGCTTGACCTTGCGGATCCACTGCGCATCGGTCTGCGGGCGGTCGAACCCGGTCAGGCCGTGTTCGTCATTGCAGGCCGTGACGCAGTCGTCACAGCCCTCGGCGCATTTGCTGGAGTCGATCAGCATGCCCCAGCGCACGGCATCCGTGACACCCTGATCGGTCGGCCTGGCATGACCGACCTCGTGCAGGAATACACCCGGTACGACGGCCATGCCGGCCACAGCCGCGGCTGTGCTGCCGAGGAAGCGGCGACGGTAAACGTCGATGCCCGATTCTTCACTCATGAGCAATGCCCTCGCTGGCCAGGATGCGTGGACTGTCGGCGGACACGGTCTGGTGCTGGCCGGTCTTCACCGGACGGTCGGCATGGCACTGGAAACAGTCGATATGTACCGCCGCATAGCTGTGACAGCTGTTGCAGAAATGCTCCTCGCTGCTGACGCGCGGTGCATCCGGCGCATCGCTGACATGGCAGTTGATGCATTCCTTCAGGCTGTGGCGGCTGCCGCGTATGCCCTCGTGCACGGTCTCGTCGCGCTCGTGCAGGATGTATTTCATGTGGTTTTTGCGCATGTCCGCGGTCGGCTCCACACAGCCCTGGGCCTCGCTGAAGCGTGCCTGTGCTGCGGGAATCTTCGGGAGCAGGGAATCACCGGCCTGACCCTGCAGTGCAAAGCCGGCGGTGATTGCGAATAGCATGAAGATGAGACTTTTTTTCAGCATGACCGTGTCGTGTCCGCCATTTTGTATCAGTTTAGTGATCACCCATGGCCATATCGATATAGCCGGTGGGACAGACGTCCGAGCAGATGTGGCAGCCGATGCACTTGGTGTAGTCGGTATCCACGTAACGGCCGGTGGTTGCCTGGTCCTTTTTGACACGGAAGATGGCGTCCTGCGGGCAATAGATCACGCAGTTATCGCATTCGAAACACATGCCACAACTCATGCAACGCTCGGCCTCGTTGACCGCCTGCTCACTGGTCAGGCCGATACCGCGCTCCTCGAAATGTCCGAGCACTTCCTCGGCCGATGGACCCCTGGCCGAGCGCTTGTTGCGCGGGGTGTAGGGGAAGTGACCCAGGAACAGGCGCTCGGAAGAAATGATTTCCGAACTGGAGCGGTCCTCGTAGTTGTGTACCGCGTAGCTTGAGCGATCGGTACCACGCAGATCGCCCATTCCCTTGGCCTGGAAAGGCGCCGGTGCGTGGTTGGTTTCCTGCAGCTTCCTGAGCAGTTCGAAGTGGTGCACGTCGACCTTCGGACGCTTCTTCAGCTCTTCCCGCTTCAGGTAGTGATCGATGCTCTCGGCGGCAATCGAGGCCTGACCGATGGCGGTGGTCAGCAGGTGCGGACGGATGATATCGCCAGCGACGAAGTGGCCCTTGCGCCCCGGCACCTGGTAGAAAGCGTCGGCATCGATCAGACCGCGGCCGTTGTCCATCGATTCGAGTCCCTGGGACAGGTCGCCGCCCTGGCCGATGGCGGAGACGATGAGATCGCATTCAATCTCGAACTCGGTGCCCTCGACCGGATTCGGACGGCCGTCCTTCATTTCACACTTGGCCATCTTCAGGGCGCGGGCACGGCCCTCGTTATTGAGCACGACTTCAATCGGCATGACACCATTCAGGATGGTGACGCCTTCGCGCAACGCATCCTCGACCTCGTGTTCGGTAGCAGTCATCTCCTCGCGTGCGAACAGTGAGGTCAGTGTCACCTCGGCACCCTCGCGCGCCGCTGCGAAAGCGGAATCATGGGCGACATAACCGCCGATGACCTGTTCCGGACGTTCTTCCTTGTTGATCTTGCTGATCTTGCCGAGACGGCGTGCGACGGACACCACATCGATGGAGGTATCACCACCACCGACACACACCACCTTGTCGGTGGTGACTTTCAGCGTGCCCTTGTTGAAGGCCTCCAGGAAGGCGACACCGGACACACAGTTGGGTGCATCGCTGTTGGGTACCGGCAGCCTGCGGCCCGACTTGCAGCCCATGGCCCAGAGAATGGCGTCGTATTCCTTTTCGATCGCCTCGATACTGACGTCTTTGCCGACACGGGTGTTCATGCGCAGCTCGATGCCGCCCATGTCCACGATGCGCTGGCATTCATGGTTGAGCACGTCGCGCGGGGTACGGTAACCCGGGATGCCATAGCGCATCATACCGCCCAGCTCCGCGTGGTCATCGAAGATGGTGCTGGCATGGCCGAGACGGCGCAACTGGTAGGCCGCGGCCATGCCGGCCGGGCCACCGCCGATGATGGCGATTTTTTTACCGCTGAGGGCCTGCGGGGCCTCGAAGGTGAATTTCTTCTCGTAGGCGGAGTCGCCGATGAACTGCTCGACGGAGTTGATGCCGACGAAATCCTCGACGTTGTTGCGGTTGCAGCCGTCTTCACATGGCGCCGGGCAAACACGCCCCATCATGGCCGGGAACGGGTTGGCCTCGGTGGAACGGCGGAAGGCATATTCTTCCATGCTCATGTCGCCGGTTGGCTTCTCGATGCCGCGCACGATCTGCAGCCAGCCGCGAATGTCTTCACCGGACGGGCAGCTGCCCTGGCAGGGCGGGGTGCGGTGCACATAGGTCGGGCATTTGTAGGACTTGTCTTCGTTGAAGATGTCGTCACCTATGCGCTTGTAGGAACGATCGCCATCCTTGAACCGTCGGAAGGACAGTTTCTGGTTTGCCATATCTTCTTTTGAAGTTGCCATGCCTGTTCTCCTGTTATCTGGTCAGGTAGTACCTGAGCAAAACTCGAAAATCACTGTTTGGTCCCGAGCACGATCGCGTTGCTGACCAGCTGGTGCACGCTGACGATGCTGTCCATTTGAAAACCGTAATAGGGCATTACCTTTGCAAACTGACTCTTGCAAATGGCGCAGATTGCGGCCATGTGGGTCACGCCGTGCTGCTCGACCACGTATTTCAGGGCCTCCATGCGTGGCAGGGCGCCCTTGACGCGCAGTTCCATCAGGTCGTCGGTCAGCAGGCCACCACCGCCGCCGCAGCAGTAGGTGGCGTCATGGATGGTGTCCTGGGGCATATCGTAAAAGTGGTTGCAGCTGGCCTTGATCACCTCGCGCGGCAGGATGAACTGCCCGCCGGGCATCGGGCCCATACGCGAGGCGCGAGCCACGTTGCAGGAATCGTGATAGGTCAGCACCATGTCGTCATTGGCAGACTTGTCCAGTGTGATGGCCTTGCGCTGGATCAGGTCGTAGGTGAACTCCATGATGTGCTGCGGAACCGGGTACTTCGGGTCGAGGAAGTCGAACGGTCCGGCCAGGGTGTTCAGGAAGCTGTAGGCAACGCGCCAGGCATGGCCACATTCGCCGAAAATGATGCGCTTGACGCCGAGCTCGAGTGCGGCCTCGCGGATGCGCAACGAGACCTTGCGCATGTTCTCGTAGCTGCCGATGAACATGCCGAAGTTGGCTGCCTCGCTGGCGTGTGAACTCAGTGTCCAGCTGATGCCCGCCTCGTGGAACACCTTGGCGTAGCCCATCAGGCCATCGACATGCGGTTCGGCGAAGAAGTCGGCCGATGGCGTTACCACCAGCACCTCGGCGCCTTTTTCATCCAGCGGCAGGCGTACCTTGACGCCGGTATCGTCCTCGATGTCCTCTTCCAGGCCTTCCAGGGTGTCGGCCAGGGCGGGTTCGGGCAGGCCGAGGTTGTTGCCGATCTTGTAGACCTTGCCGATGATCTCGTTGCAGTACTTCTGGCCCACGCCGATGCAATCCATCACCTCGCGCGCCGCCATGGAAATTTCCGCGGTGTCGATGCCGTACGGGCAGAACACGGAGCAACGGCGGCACTGTGAGCACTGGTGAAAGTAGCTGTACCAGTCGTCGAGCACGTCCTTGGTCAGGTCAACCGCGCCGACCAGTTTGGGGAAATACTTGCCGGCAAAGGTGAACTTGCGACGGTACACCTTGCGGAACAGGTCCTGACGCGCAACCGGCATGTTTTTCGGGTCGCTGGTGCCGAGGTAATAATGGCACTTGTCCGTACAGGCACCGCACTTCACGCAGGCATCGAGGAAGACCTGCAGCGAACGGTACTTGCCGGTCAGTTCTTCCATCTTGTCATAGGCAACCTGCTGCCAGTTGTCGACCAGTTCGCCCGGAAAACCCAGTTGTTCCTGGAACTCTTCCTTGGCAACAAACGGCTTGCTGTGTGCCATCACCCCTTCCTGAATGGTCGGGATGACGGGATATTCTTTCAGCTCCGGTACATCGAAATCAGCCACGCTCTGCTCCTGCTACGTTCGTACGCCGGTTATTTCTCGAGTTCTGCCGCCCACGGGGCCAGGTGACGCTGTTCGCGCGGATTGTCCACCTGGTTGCGCGTCGGGCTGAAAAACACGCCCGGTGCGTGCAGCAGTTTGCTGATCGGGAAAATGATCATCAGCGTGGCGACCAGCCCGAGATGTACCAGCAACAGCGGATCTTCGGGGATGGGTTGCCAGCTGAAATACATCAGGCCAAGGAAAAATGCCTTGAGCGCCACGATGTCGGTGTGCGATATGTAATCCATGCCCAGGCCGGTGAGGGCGATGCCCATCAGCAGGGCCAGCATCAGGTGATCGGACAGGGCGGAGATGTAGCGTACCCGGTCCACCAGTACGCGGCGTGCCCACAGGCCAGCCAGGCCTGCAACCATTGCAAAGGCGGCATACAGTCCAAACGGCTGGATCAGCTCCACCCAGGTCCATACCGGATTGGTGAAATAGCGCAGGTGCCGCGCCAGCACCAGAAACATACCGAAGTGAAACAGGTAGCCGAAAATCCAGATCCACTTGTTGGAACGGAACAGGCTTTCGAAAAAGGCCACTTCCCGAAACATGCGCAGCACCACGCCCCCGCGCGTAACCGGTGCCGGGGTCGTCGGAATCTTCAGTGGTGCCGGTGTTTTTGCATACTGCCTGATCTTGTAGGTGAGACCGCCGATCAGCAGGGCGGTGGCTACATAGAACAGAAGTGCATACACAATAGTCCAGAACGGCATGCTTTCCGGGCTCCTGTCAGGTTGATATGAATCAGCAGCGCTGCAGGGGATTGAACCCCTGCAGCCTGCAACTGTGTCTCAGACGCAACCGGTCGGCTTCGGCAGACCGGCGACTTGCAAGCCTGCTTGGCAGGTCCGTACGGGAACAGCTCGTACAGGTATTTGCTGTTGCCCTTGTCCTTGCCCAGCTTCTTGCCGATCGCCTTGGTCAGCACGCGCACGGCCGGGGCGATCTGGTATTCCTCGTAGTACTCACGCAGGAAATTGATCACTTCCCAGTGGTTCTCGGTCAGCTCGCAGTCGTCGAGCTTGGCCATGACAGCTGCCACGTCCTTGTCCCACGAGTTCAGGTCAGCCAGGTAACCTTCTTCGTCAGTTTCGTAAGTCTTGCCATTCGCTTCAATTGTACCCATGTGAGGTCTCCTCGTTGGATGACGCTAATCAAACAAAAACAAAAAAATCAGAGCCAGGACTGTACCTTGTCGGTGGCTGTAACCAGGTCTACAAATCCGCCATAATCGATGACATCGATTCCGTCCAGCAGCTTTTCTTCCGTGATGCCGCGTGCAGCCAGGTCCGGGCCGAGTACTGAAACCTTAAGGCCTTTCAGCAAACCTGCCGCCTTGCCGTTTTTCATTGCACCGTAAACACCATCCTCGATGAGCAGCAAGTGGTCGCCGTCCTTCATGATGGTCGATGCCGTATTCAGACTGCAGGCATCGTAGGGTGATTTGTTTACCAGGTGTAACATTGCCATTGTTCCGGACTCCCTGAACTAGAAGTTAAACAGTACGTCTTGCTCGGCAAGCACGTCTGCCATCTCTGCGCGACTCACCAGGCGGATGGAATCCTTTTCAGCATAATCCTCGTCCTCGTCTTCCCAGACCAGGTGCTGCAGGTCATCCGTGGTCAGGCCGCGCTCCTCGAGGGATTCCTTCTCTACATAGATCTTGTTGACCTCGTAGTCACCCAGCGCGGCGTAGGTCGGTGAGAAGTTCTTCATGCCGATACCGCTGGTGTCCTGTCCCTTGACGAGCTGGTATACACCGTCGTCCAGGAAGGCCATGCTGACGTCCTGCTCGAAGGCAGCACCGATCAGCACGACTTCCAGCGACTCCCACGCATAAATCGTCCCGTAAGGCGCCCTGCGGTTGATGTACATCATCTTTTTCGTTGTTTCAGACATTTTGCTCTCCCGCTCAGTCGCCGAACACGATCAGCCGATCGCTCTGGACGCCACCTTCGATCAACTGGCCCAGTCCGGAAATGCGGAAGCCGGGAGCGATATTGGTTGCGTCCTTGCCGTTACGCTGGGCCTCGCCGTCATCCACAATGCCGCGTCGCTGGGCGGCGGCCACGCACACCACCATGTCGATGTCATGCGCCGCTGCCAGTTCGCTCCAGCGCTTGACGATATTGCGATCGTCCTGCGGCGGTGTGGTCAGGCGCGTGCCGTTGTTTACGCCGTCGTGATAGAAAAAGATACGAAATATTTCGTGACCCTTTTCGATGGCCGCCTTGGCGAAGTGGTAGGCTGTATCGGCCGACTGGTGCTGGTAAGGCCCCTCATTGACCTGGATTGTAAGCTTCATTCATATCACCTTGATGGACTAGAAACGGATATGGGTTGAAGCATTCAGGCTCGCACGTGAACCACGCCAGTTATCGATGTGATACTTGGTGAATGGCAGTCCGGTCTTCTCGAAGAAGCGCGGCCAGCCGATGCGCTCGATCCAGTCATTCATACGTTCCCAGTCCTTGGCATCTTCCTTGTAGGTCTTGAGAATCTTCTTGACCACTGCGGTGGCTTCCGGCCAGCGCGGCGGGTTGTTCGGGATGCCGGAAGCGACCAGCTTCTGGAAGGTCGGTCTGCTGCGGGCGTTGGAATGGTTGCCACCGACCCAGATGGCCAGCTTGGAGTGCTCGGCATCGTTGATCTGCATCGGCGGGCAGGGCGGAAAGCAGGCGCCGCAGCAAATGCATTTCTTCTCGTCGACTTCGAGCGACGGTTTGCCGTTCACCAGTGCCGGGCGGATAGCCGCGACCGGGCAACGCGCCACGACCGAGGGGCGCTCGCAGACGTTGGAAACCAGGTCATGGTTGATCTTCGGTGGCTTGGTGTGCTGTACGTTGATGGCGATGTCGCCCTGGCCGCCGCAGTTGATCTGGCAGCAGGAGGTGGTCATGTGCACACGGTTCGGCATATTCCAGCCTTTGAACTCGTCGATCAGCTCGTCCATCATGGACTTGACCACGCCGGAAGCGTCGGTACCCGGGATGTCGCAGTGCAGCCAGCCCTGGGTGTGTGACAGCATGGCGACGGAATTGCGGGTGCCGCCTACCACGAAACCGGCATCGGTCAGCGCCTTGATCAGCGGCTGGACCTTGGCCTCATCGGCTACCTGGTATTCGATATTGCTGCGGATGGTAAAGTGAATATAACCCTCGCCGTACTTGTCACCGATGTCACACAGCTTGCGCAGGGTGAATATGTCGAGGATGCGCTGGGTGCCGGCGCGCACGGTCCAGATCTTGTCGCCGTTATGGGAAACGTGCACGAGGACGCCCGGCTGCGGGTCTTCATGATAGGCCCATTGCCCGTAGTTTTTCCGCATAACCGGGTGCATGTACTGGAATGCGTCAGGACATCCGGATTCGATCGGCGTACGCATATCTTGTGCCATGTGACTCTCCTGAAATCTTCAAGTTATCGAACAATCCCGGCGTGGTGCGCCGGAATTGTCATACATACAAAGGGTGTCCGGGTCAGGCGGAGGCTGCCTGCTCTTCGGCCTTGCGCGCGAACCACTTCTCGGCCTCTTCGTCCCAGCCGTCCATGCGCACGTAGGAACTCTGGCGCGGGCTGCTGATCATGTTCGGGTCTACCTCGACGCCGATGCCCTCGAGAAAGTTGACCAGACCGATGCGCTCGATCATTTCGCCGCAGCGCTCGTGTTCCAGACCGTTCTCAGCCCAGAAGTCGATGATCTCTTCGGCCAGTCCCTGCAGGCTTTCGTAGTCTTCCTCGGTTTCCAGCTTCTTGAACGGTATGACCACGGTGCCCATCAGGTCGCCGATTTTCAGCGTGCGTTTGCCGCCGATCAGGACGGTGACGCCCTTGTCGTCACCCGGGTGCAGCGCCTTCGGCATCACGTTCAGGCAATGCATGCAACGCACGCAGTTGTGATTGTCGATGGTGATGGTGTCGTCATCGTTGAGTGTGATGGCTTTGGTCGGGCAGCGTGAGGTGACGTTGTCGATCAGGTACTGACGGCCTTTCTTCTTCAGATAGTATTTCACGCCTTCCTGGTCGACCTTCATGTCGTCGCGCCAGGTGCCGATGATGGCGAAGTCGGAGCGCTCGATGGCGTTCTGGCAGTCATTCGGACAACCGGAAACCTTGAACTTGAACTTGTAGGGCAGGGCCGGGCGATGCACGTCGTCAGTAAAGTTGTTCACCATCCAGCGGTGAATCGCATGCTCGTTGCAGTTGGACATTTCACAGCGGGCGCCACCAACACAGGACATGGCCGTACGTACGCACGGACCGGCACCGCCAAGATCCCAGCCGTATTCGTTGATCTCGTCAAAGAAGTGCTGGGTGTTTTCGGTAGTAGCACCGATAAACATGATGTTGCCCGTCTGGCCATGGAAAGTCACCAGGCCGGATCCCCATTTTTCCCAGCTGTCGCCGAGCTGGCGCAGCATGTCGGTGGTGTAGAAGTTACCTGCCGGCGGCTGCACGCGCAGGGTGTGGAATTCCTTGGACTCCGGGAATGCATGGCCAACTTCCGAGAAGCGCGGAATGATGCCGCCACCGTAGCCGTACACGCTGACGGTGCCGCCTTTCCAGTAACCCTTGCGGGTTTCGTAGGAATGTTCCAGCTGACCCAGCAGGCCGTTGCTGATGGCGTTGATGCGCGCGTCCGGGTGCTCGTCACGGAGCCGTTTAATGCCGGTGATAAAGCTCGGCCACGGGCCGTGTTCGAGTTCGTCCAGCATGGGTGTTGGATAGATGTTCTTGGCCATGGCATTAATCTCCTGGATTGTTTTCTACACCAATTGGTTTGCTACTGATGACACCGCGCGCTGTTGCCTCGGGCAACAGGAAATCAGTGAGTTAACGGACCTGCAACAGCATAACTCTTGATGAACGCATTGTAGGAAGGCGGCACAGGTGAACATATCCTACCCTTGGGGTGGCGCGTATATGGGCCTGTATCCCGAACGGGGTATTGGCAGAATACTTATTTAATTTCCGCTAGTTATCAAATACACCGGTACATTTTGATACGCGCAGAATTTTTTCTTATATTAACGAGCACTTAATAATTTTTTTACACCTGGAACCGAGAATGACCGAGTAATTTCAGGGAATTAGCTGAGAATCACTCTCATTAACGATTGGGCGCTCATGGTGCTTCAGAGTCGGGGCCCGGTATATAAATCCTGCCTCGTCCCCTTAACATGTATGCTCCTGAAAACCGGTCCGCCGCGCAACCCATGATACCAGTCACAGATTCCTTCCAGCCCTTCGATCTTGCCAGCGACACCGACTACCGGACGTGGCGCGAATGGAAGCTGGATGGCTATCCCGTTAGCGCCCGGGACCTGATGGTACCCGTTGTCGATCCGGCGCGTTTATCAGCGTCGGAACATGAAGCGATCCTGGCGCTGTGCCGCAAGACCAACATGGCGATCTATGCAAGCAGTGGAGGCGGCACGGCAGACAAGACGACGGTGCGTGCGCTGGGCCGGCAGTTCGGTCTGGAGCGACTGGATATGAACCTGCGCGCTGACGAGGACAGCATCACCGCGTTACGGGTGGTGCCGGAATCGACGGGAACTCACTACATCCCCTACACCAACCGGCCACTGAACTGGCATACCGATGGGTATTACAACAGCCTGGATGAGCAGGTGCGAGCTATCGTTATGTACTGCGTGTCAGCCGCAGCCAGTGGCGGAGACAACCTGCTGCTCGACCCGGAAATCGCCTATCTCCTGATGCGCGACGAGAACCCGGACTATATCCGTGCCCTCATGCTGCCCGACGCCATGACCATTCCGGCCAACATCGAGGACGGCAGGGAGATCCGCGGCGCACAATCCGGCCCGGTCTTCACCGTTGAAAAAGCCGGCAATGCCCTCCATATGCGTTATACGGCGCGGACCCGCAGTATCCGGTGGAAGGACAATGACGACGTGCATAAAGCCGTTGGATTCCTGCGTGAACTGCTCGACAGCGATGTGCCGTGGATCTTCCGCCATCAGTTGCAGGCCGGGCAGGGCATTATCTGCAATAATGTACTGCACAAGCGCGAGGCGTTTCATGATGACACCGATGGTGGACAGACCCGGCTGCTGTACCGGGCGCGCTATCACGACCGGATACGGGATACTGCGGCCGACAAACGTTGTGACGGGGACAGGCAATGCTGTGGTTGAGTGAAGTGTTGATTCAACAGCATGAGATCGACTCCTTCGAGGGGCTGAAGCAGGCTATCAGTGCGCGCGCGCGCGCCGGTGAGATACATTTCCGCATGGATGTACGTCCGCCATTTGCAGACACCCCGGACGACTGGGAAGACCGGCTGGAAGCCGCCTTCTACGCGGCCAACAACTGAGCCTGCCCGGCCGGAGCTAGCAACATGTACTGGAACGATGCACAAGAGAAAAAACCGGAGTTTGTGATTCCGGATGATGTGATCGACCTGGCCTTCAGGATCGACTGCCCGACCCTGCCGCTGGATCACGCGCATGCCCTGTCTACAGCCTTGCTGAAAATCCTGCCCTGGCTGGGGGACGAGCGCTATGCCGGTGTACACCTGATTCATGGTGCTACCTCCGGCAATGGCTGGTACCGGCCGGAAGACACCGCCAACGAACTGTTGCACCTGTCCAGGCGCACCCGCATGCGCCTGCGTATCCCGAAACACCGGCTGGAGGAAGCAAAGCAGCTGAGCGGACAACGACTCGAAATTGACGGCCATGCGCTGAACGTGGGTGCATCGGAAGTGTTTCTGCTCAGCAGTCTCTCCACGCTGTTCGCGCGCTATGTTATCAGCGCGGAAGACGACGATGAGAATGCTTTCCTGGAGCAGGCGGCGCGCGAATTGCAGGCGATCGGTATCGAGTGCCGCAAGATGCTGGGTGGCATCAGTCACACCCTGCGTTTCCCGGACGGACCGCTGCATACCCGCAGCCTGATGGTGGCGGAGCTGGAGCCGGCACAGTCAGTGCGCCTGCAGCAGCTCGGGCTCGGTGCGGGGCGTAGCATCGGCTGCGGGTTGTTCCTGCCACACAAGGGTATCAAGCCGGTCAACGATGCCAGTGAATAGCGCTGACCACGCCGGATTGCCGTGCCCTGGCGCAACAGCGCAGTTACACTCTGGCTTCCCATATGGGATATGTTCGCGCCATCGCCAACTGGCTATGATTCGCTTAATCAAATATTAACAATGACTTGAAACGCATCCGGAGAGAAGATCATGAGTGACAAGCAGGAACTGATCGCAAAGCTGCTGGAAATGCAGAAAAAATTCATCGACTACGAACACCAGAACGGCGTTGAAATGAAAGATTACTTCGCTGCTGAGAAGGGCCATCCGCTGGACGGTTTCCGCCAGCAATACATGGCAATGGCCAATCAGCTGGTCGACATGGCGCATGCCGAAAAGGGTTCGCATCGCTAGTCAGACCTGACACCAGTAAAAAAAGCCGCATTCCGAAAGGGTGCGGCTTTTTTATTGGCAACCTCTGGCAGCGGGTTTCGTGCGCGCAGCCGCAAGCGACTGCATGCCAGGAGGGCTGGTACTGGTTAGTGGGTTTATGCAGGTCGTTATTAATAACCGCCCTTGCGCAGGATGAACGGCAGCCCGGCGATCCGGTTACCCTGTTTGCTGGGCGCGAAGGGGAACAGCTCAAAGAGATCCTTGCTGCTGACCTTCTTGCCCCAAATCTCGGACATGCCCTTGTTGATCACCCGCTCCATGGGCTGCTCGCCGTTGTTATCGAAGTATTGCGAACGCAGATAGTTCAGTACATCAAAGTGCGCCTCGGTCAGTTCGATACCCTCCTTGGCGGCCAGTGCCCTGGCGACATCCTGATCCCAGGCAGTAGGATCGGTGAGATTGCCATTGTCATCCAGCTCGATGCTCTTGCCGTTTACTTCCAGTGCCATTTTCTATGCTCCTGATTCAACATGAGAAACAAAATTTTGAGGCAGAATTGTATTGCAATATGGCCGCTATCGGAAGAGCTGCGACCAGTAACCGGCGGGCATTTAACAGGCTTTCTGCAGGGTATTGCTGTGTCGTGGCGTGATCCCATGGCTTCAGCGACGCCGGCGGCGCAGATAAACTACCGGCTCTGGATATTACTGCGCTGGTAACACATGCACTTTCGGGAATTTAACCTGGCAGCCCCGGCGGCACTCAATGCCCACCTGTACGCCCGCTTTCTGGAATTGGCCGGTAGCGACCGGGTCAGGCATACCCATCATTTTGCCGGCCGTTTCGAAAACACCTACATCGCGATACAGGACATACCTGAAGTTGTTACGGTGCTCGACGTGTTCCGGCAACAGGCCGCGCAATGGCTGGGTGTCAACGCGGATATGTTAAAGGCGGGTTTCTGGTTCAACGCCATGGGTCCGGGACATGTGACTTCACCGCATCATCACGACGAGGACGACGAGTTGCTCTCGGCGGTCTACTACATCCGCGTACCAGAAAACTCCGGCGACCTGATCCTCTACGAGGATGACCTGCCCGTGCGGGTGCAGCCGGTGGAAGGCAAGCTGGTGATGTTTGCTCCGGCGCTGCTGCATGAGGTAACGATGAATCACAGCCCGGAACTGCGCCTGTCTGTCGCCATGAATATCGGGCCGGTTGTGGCTGAATAGCCGGCACCGGTCTGAAAAAATGGCGCTTACCCCGATCGAGTGGATGGATGCCGGGGCGTTCCTGCAGCATGTGCAAGATGCCATAGGGCAGTGAGGCGTGAGACGTGAGACGTGAGGCGTGAGACGTGAGACGTGAGGTGGCGTGAGACGTGAGACGTGAGGCGTGAGGCGTGAGACGTGAAAAATATAATAGCCACGGAAGCACGCGGAAGAACACCGAAAAATAAAACGGCTGTGCGCCAGATCGAGTGGGTAGATTACCGTTGCAGGGCCGAATTCATTCAGCCAATAACTCGATTTTTACAATTACACAGTAGTCGATACGTATGGCGACACACTGGCGTTTCGTCATTCCCGCGCAGGCGGCAATGACTTGATTTTTCTCTGCGGACGCTGTGCCTCTGTATCTCTGTGCGAGGATATGTTGTTCGCGACTTGCGCGAGGCAGGGGTTTGTCAGACATCCGACCACATACGCACCAGGTTAATGTAGGACTGGTTGACCTGTGCTGTTTCCGGCGCATCCGGCTTGTCCTGCAACAAGACCTCGCGTGCCTGGTTGAGCTCGTGCAGCAGCGCGCGTCGGTCGGGTTCGCGCACCAGACTCTGGATCCAGCTCACCGCAACCAGCCGTTCGCCGCGGGTGACTTCGGCGACACGGTGGATGCTGGAGGAGGGGTAGACCACGGCATCGCCGGCCGGCAGCTTGACCTGTTGCTCGCCGAACGCGGTCTGCACGCACAGCTCACCGCCCTCATAGTGCTGCGGGTCATTCAGGAAAATCGTGACCGACACGTCGGAACGGTACAGCTCGCCCTGGCCCATGACCGGGTCATCGACGTGGTTGCCATAGGACATGCCGGGTGTATAGCGCGCATAGTAGGGCGCGGCCGTCTTTCGCGGCATGGCCGCACTGCGAAATACCGGGTGCCCGACCAGGCTACCCATGACGAGCTTGTTGAGTTCGCCAAGGCGTGATGGATCAAGTGCGAGTTCCTCGTTGAGTTTGACACGCCGTGCGGCCATGCCGGCAGATTTACTTCCATCGGCAAAGCGGCCGGCCGCGATCAATGTCGCTGCTGTCTGCAGTTGTCGGCAATCGAGTACACCCTTGATATGGGTCAGCATGTATCCTGTCCTGCAATCGCTGGCGGCTATGCGGTAATATTCAGCCCTGTACTGGCAGTGTAACCAAAATCAGGACTGTAATCATGATATTGAATGTGGTGATCGAGGAGCAGGTCTACCCTGTGAAAGTCCCGGAAGCGTTGCTCAGTGAAGCCAGTGACTTCTTCGACAAGCTGGATGCCGATATGGACAAGGGCTGGCAGATGAGCCGTGACTGGGTGGACAATCCGACGCTGGAACAGCGCTGCCAGATCATCGGCGACCGGATGCTGACTGCCCTGCACAACGATAACAGGAAGTTGATGATGTTGCTGTCCGCCTATATCCTCGCGCGCGCACCGGGCGTGACCGGCATCCGGATCGATACCCACGGCGAGATGCTGGAAACAGAACTGGTGTCGGGCTGACAGGCTGCACTGTACGCGATTGCCCGCGCGACTGGCTATCTACCCTGAGCGGCAGTACCACTGAGCAGTTTGTCCATGCGCACGTGGGCGATGCTGTTGAACAGCATGTGCCCGCTGCCAAGCACGCTGTAACCGTGTTTGCGATAAAAGCCCAGTGCGGTTTCCCGTGCATCCAGCACGATAACCGCCGCGCCCAGACTGCGCGCCCTGTGTTCGAGTGTCTCGAGCAGCCGGCTGCCCAGGCCGCTGCGCTGGTGCCCGACCGCAACGGCCATGTAGCGGATCTGCGCCTCGCGGATGGTATTGAAATGCAGGCGCCCGACACCCAGAGCTTCGCCGGCGGAATTAATCAGCATCAGGTGTGTACTGCTGTTATCGAGCGGGTCCTGTTCGCTGCCGCGCGGCTGGTTCCAGGGTGCGCGCAGGATGCGCCAGCGCAGATCGTAATAGTCCCGGTAGTCTGCGGCACTGGAGGGTTCGATGATCTGCATGCCGTGCCGGTGTGCGTCAGGCGAACACAACCCAGGTAGTGGCAATATATTTCACCCCCTGTTCAAGCGTGGTGCCGCGGTGTTCGTGGGTCCAGAACGGCGGGAACAGCAGCAGCTTGCCGGCCTCGGGCTGGATCTGCACATTCTGGTAGGAAAACTCGGTGGCACCGCCGGGGCCGGGCACATCGTTCAGGTACCAGACCGCCACCAGCTGGCGCTGGCTGAACTCGTGGCTGCCGCCGTCGATATGCCAGTGATAAAACTCGCCCGGCCGGGTGCGCTGGATGGCATAGCCACTGTCCCTGAACGCCCCCCTGAAGAATGGAAAGGCGTTGCGGAATTCCTGTATGGCAAGTCCCAGCGAACGAAACAGTTCCCGATCGATGTCCTTCCAGTGTTCCTTGCCGCTGACGACCAGGTCGGTTGAGCGCTTGATGCCCGTTTCCTGCTGCGCCGTCTGGCCGATGCGGCCGGCATACTGTTCACCCTCGTGTGCCTCGAAGCGGCGGATCATTTCGTTGCAGATATCGAGCGCCAGTGCGCGCGGCTTTTCGAAGATGAAACTGTGCGGGGTTACTTCCCGTATGGTCGTCAAGGGTACCGTCTGTGCAGGAGCCGATTGCTTCATGAAAGCGTCTTGTTACTGTCACTAGAGCGTGCTGGATTCGATACTGGACACCAGGTGCTGTCGGCATCCGGTGCCGTGTCGGCGGAACAGCCCGAGCAGACGTTCGGCCAGCGCCTGCCAGTGTGTCGCTGACCGACTGGCGAGCTGCTCAAGTTCGCGCGTATTACCCGTCACCGTCCAGATCTCGTAGGCGGCGAGCAGCTGCGGAAACAGTTGCTTGCGCATACTGGAGAGGTTGCCAATGTAGCAATGCAAGGACGCCGGGGTATTCTCTTGCAGGAGGCCAGGCAGCGTCGAGAGTGCATCGGCCAGATGGTCACGTACTGCGCGCAGCATGATTTCCGCCTTGCTGTGACCAAATGCCAGCAGCATGTCTTCCCAGTCTGGGCCGAGAATTTTACCGGCCTGCACCTCGCCGATCTCATGCAGCATGACGGTGCGCAATTCATTATCCGTCATGGCTTCGAGCGATTCATGCGGTGCATTGTCAAAATCGTAGCATTCGATGGCCTGCTGCATGGCATTGGCCGGCTGGTTCCAGCGCCATTCCTCAAGCCGCTCCCAAAGCATCCTGCGCAGGGATTCACGGCGAATGAAGATGGTGCCGTCCAGGCTCATCGCCGGTGGTGCAGCGAGGTCGCGCGCCAGCTCCTTGCCGGACACCAGCAACAGATAGTCGTCATGCTGCCGGTGCGCCTCCAGCGTGCCGAGGAAAAAAACCGGTTTCATCCCGGGCCCGTAGCCGCTGCTGTAGACATATCCGAGCGGATTCAGTGCCGCGTTGATCGCGGCTGCATCAAACGGGCTGAAGGCTTCGTCACCAACCGGTATCGTCCCGAATTTACTGTTTTCGAGGCGGCCCCAGTGATCCTCGCGGCGGCTCAGCCAGTCGGTGAGCTCGGCATGCGGCAGGGTGGCCCCGAACGGCAACCCGTGTTCCCAGCGGAAGTACTCACGCATCTTGAGCAGATAGACGCACAGGGTGTAATTGGTGGCGAACTGTGCATCGGAGATATGACAGTTGGTGCGCACGGCATCCAGGGTCGGCAGCAGTGTGCCGATGTCTGCCGTTGTTTCAGGCGCCTGGGTCTTGCTGCTGTTGTTCACGATCGATACCCGGGAAAATCCGCTGTTTTTTCCATGCTAGCATGTGCCATCATGCCTCGCCATCAACAAAGCATAGCAGGCAATACCAGTCAATCGGAGAACCGCGGTGAGAGTCAAGAGCAGGTGGAGTAACAAGGGTCGGGAGCGCAGCCTCACCGAGATCGGCAGTGTAGCGGCCTTTGTGGTATGGCGCATTGCACAGCAAGGTACGCTCAATCTCGAGAATGAAGGCTTTCAGACCGACACCAACGCGCAACGCCTGGATGTCATTGCTGAATTTGTGGCTTTTCTGCTGCATATGGTGGATCGTTTGAAGGCCGAAGAGCTGGAGCTGGAGGAGCGCCAGGAATTCATAGGCGCGCTGGCCCGGCACCTGGCAAATCAGATGCAGGAGAATCGCACCGATGCACAGGGCAAGGGTGAATACCGGCAGGCGATGATCACACTGCTCAACGAACGTGCCGCGGACTATGCGGAATTCACCGTCTCGGAGGGTAAACCCGGTTACGCCCTGAAACGCTACTTCGGTGAAAAGGTGCGTGCCGTGATGGGCGAGAAGGACAACCAGTGGATCACCGATCAGGTGATGGAGATTGAGGTACCCGCGGCATTGCAACCGCTCAACAAGGCGCTGCGCGACCTCTTTACCCGCCCGGCGACATAAAAAAGGCGGGACCAGCCCGCCTTTTTGACTCGAAGCGCGGCGGCTATTTTTTCCAGTTTTCGAAATTGTCCATGTTGCGCGCCTTGCCATCTTCATAGCCGGCCGAATAAGCCTCGGTGACGCGCTGTTCCTCACGCTCCGGATTCAGCAGGTAACCCCCCTGCCAGCCCTGTACATATTCCGGGTCGACACCCATGGATTCCATCTTGGTGACTGCGTCGTAGTATTGCTGGTTCATCGTTGCTTCCTCGTCTGGGTCTGTGTTTGGGTTAAAAACAGTACCGCACTGCAATCAGTTATCCCGGTGCTGTCCTGAAGTGAGCCAGCGCCGCAGCGGAATCGATGATGTCTGCCGCAGCCGCGTCCCTCTGCGAATCATGGCGCGTACCGGCACGGTCAGCATCTGCGTGGTCGCATGCAGGTGGTGTATCGACCGGATCTGTTTCACCTCGCCCCAGTCGATCGCGGCATGTATCTTGTCGAACGTCAGGTTCTTGAAGTATTCAGAACCGGTCGCCACGTTCAGGATGCAGCTGCACGGCATTGCATCGGTGTCGCTCCCGCCTATCATCCCTGCCGCCATGATATACGCTAGCTTGTTGTTTCAATTGGGTTTACAGTCAGGAGGTGGCAGTATACAGGAGGCTAAATTGCCCCCGTATATCCCGATGGGGAGAGTTACTATGAGCCTGCCTTTGCGTTGTATCCATATGAAAATCGTAGACATTCTCTCTTTAGAGGTATTCGATCCGTCACCCTGAATGGCTAGGATAACCGGCACACGACAGACACGAGAGGCAGCGCATGTCAGATGATATGGACAACATGGATCATAGCAGCGGCGTGGCAGCGTTCGAGGCCAAGAATTTTTCCCAGGCAATGCGTCTGCTGTCACCGCTGGCGGATGCCGGCGATGCCGATGCACAACATCGGGTGGCGATCATGTGCCAGAACGGACTCGGTATGGTGCGCAATGAAATGCGTGCCTACAAGATGATGAAAGCCGCTGCCGAACAGGGTTATGCCATCGCCCAGCACGGACTCGGCTTCATGTACCTGGAAGGCGAGTGTGTTGAGCAAGACAGTGTCAGGGCAGCTGAATGGTTTCGCAAGGCGGCTGACCAGGGCCTGGCCGGTTCGCTCACGACGCTTGCCCTGATGTACCAGGAAGGTAACGGGGTCGAGAAAAACCTGGAAGAGGCGAAACGGCTGTATGCCGAAGCCGGCTTTGAGCTCTGATCCGGCCCGTTGCTGAACCGGTTGGTCTGACATGGACCTGACATCGGAAGATGCCCTGCGGGTGAATGTGCTGCTGGCCGGTGTCCTCAAGGCCGTGCGCATCGACGAATCGAAAATGGTCCTGCATGCGCTGTCCGACAAGGGCGAAGCGAAGATCCAGCTCAATCCGAATTGTCGTGACGAGTCCTACCTGCGCTGCGTGCGCGAAACACTTTCCAGCCATGTGCTGGGTTCGCCCGGCGGCTACCCGGTCTATCTGAAGCGCTGGACTCGCATGGGTCAGGCACGGGACAGTATCCTGGAATCGCTGTTGCTGCTGGGCGAACCCGAGGCGGTTGCGGCCGTCGTCAATGCGCCAGGCATCACGGATGAAATCGCCAGTCGAGCCTGGTGGGCGTCGCAGACCCCCGAAAACGCGCGCTGCATGCTGCGTCAGAAGGCCGTGGTAGAGGGGCGCATGGGGCCGGTACTGGCGGAATTCCTGCTGGAGTTCCTGCCATTCGAGGCAGAGGCGTGCGACCAGATCAGCTCGGTAAGGCTGGTACTGCAGGGAAACCTGATCGATGCCGGGGAGCGCCTGCGCCTGTGGGAGAAGGGCAAACACCGTAATGCGTTGCAAGTTGGCTTCCTGCAGGCATTGCCCGATGAACTGCCAGGCGAGCATGCACCGGGTCCGGCCTGGGCAGGCATCAGCCGGTCGTTGCAGGATTTATTGCAGTCGGAGAATCCGTACGCCGTGCAGTTATGCCGCCTGCTTGGGCCGGCCGGTCAGGCGTTTCTTGCCGGCGTCGAGAGCGTACTGAGGAAGCCGGCCAATCAGGATGTAATGGTCGAGCTGATGCATGCCCTGGCCGCACATGCAGGGCTATTGCCGCTGCAGCGCCAGCGCTTGACCGACATCGAAACGATCACAGCAGAAGTCGACCGACTGGTCGCCGCCGCGGCGCAGGGCGACGACAGATTCCAGGACCTCGCGGACGTGTTGCGTGAGTTGCCCGGAAGTGTGCATCATATCCGCGCGATGCTGTTTCTTGCATTGCTGGATGAGCCGGTGCTGGATCCGGTGTTCGCCGGGAGCGACGCCATCGGTTCTGTCATGCGCAAGAAACTCGAACCGGTAACCGAACCGGTCCTGCATCAGCTTGCTGTTCTCAAGGGTTTGTAATTATTGCGGGTAATGCCAGATGGTTGATATACGAATGTACTGCACCGCCTTTTGTCCCTACTGCGTGCGTGCAGAGATGCTGCTCAAGTCAAAAGGTGTGCAGGAAATCGACAAGATTTTCATCGATAACATGCCGGATGGTTTCTCGGACCTGGTCAGGCTGACCGGACGCAGAACAGTGCCGCAGATTTACATCGGCGAACAGCACATCGGCGGCTATGATGACCTGTCTGCGCTGGACAGGCGTGGCGGGCTGGATCCGCTGCTGGCGACGGACTGAATTAACACACTGGCACCGGGCACGATGGATTATCTGCCGATTTTTCTCAAAGTCAGGGAACGACCCTGTCTGGTCGTGGGAGGTGGCAAGGTGGCGGCACGCAAGGTCGCCCTCCTGCTCAGGGCCGGTGCCCGTGTCACGGTCGTGTCCCCGCAATGCTGTGCCGACGTGGCGTCGATGTCGGCCGATGCAAATCTGACCTGTGTGGAGCGCAATTTCCAGGCCGGTGACATCAGCGGCATGGTGCTGGCCATTGCGGCCACCGACGACGAGGCGGTAAACCGGAAGGTGTCCGAGCTGGCCAGGCAGCAGGGCATTCCGGTCAACGTGGTCGATAACCCCGGATTGTGCAGCTTTATCGTACCCTCGATCATCGACCGTTCGCCGGTCCAGGTGGCGGTGTCGACCGGTGGTAGCTCGCCGGTGCTGGCGCGACTGTTGCGGGCTCGTCTGGAAAGTTTCATACCGTCCGCCTACGGCAGGCTGGCGCGCCTGGTCGATGAATACCGCCAGCGTGTCAAGCAGCGCTTTCCGGTTGCCGGGCAACGGCGCTACTTCTGGGAAAGCATTCTGCAGGGCCGTGTCGCCGAACTGCTGTTTGCCGGCCAGGAAGACCAGGCGCGTGCCGCCTTGCAGGAAGCTATCAACGATACCAGCGAACACTACGAATCCGGCGGCGAAGTCTACCTGGTCGGTGCCGGCCCCGGCGATCCGGACCTGATCACCTTTCGGGCGCTGCGACTGATGCAGCAGGCCGACGTGGTGGTTTATGACCGGCTGGTGGCGCAGCCGATCCTGGACATGGTACGTCGCGATGCAGACCTGATCTATGCTGGCAAGGAACGTGACAAGCACACGCTAAGCCAGGAAAGCATCAATGAGCTGCTGGTTCGGCTGGCACGGGAAGGCAAGCGGGTGTTGCGGCTCAAAGGCGGCGATCCGTTCATCTTCGGCCGCGGTGGCGAGGAGATCGAGACCCTGGCCCAGGAGGGGATTCCGTTCCAGGTGGTCCCGGGGATCACGGCCGCTGCCGGCTGTGCAGCGTATGCCGGAATCCCCCTGACACATCGCGATCATGCACAATCCTGCACATTTGTAACCGGCCACCTGAAGGATGGCAGTGTCAATCTTGACTGGGAGCAGCTGGCGAAACCGGCGCAGACCGTCGTCTTCTACATGGGAATGTACAGTATCCCGGTGATCAGCAAGGAGCTGATTGCCCATGGTCTGCCCCCCGATACGCCGGTGGCCCTGGTGCAGCAGGGTACCACCCCGCAGCAACGGGTATATATAGAAACGCTGGCATCCCTGTCCAGCCTCGGTGCCCGCCACGAGGTCAAACCACCGACCATTATTATCGTGGGATCGGTTGTGAGCCTGCACAGCAAACTTGAATGGTTCCATAGCGGCCAGCCGGTACAATAACTACCATGGTTTACGTGTAAACGATCCTCTCCTTGTAGGAATTTTCCTATTTTGCGCATTTTTCCTTGACCCTGGCCTCGCTGGTGGAAGAATGCTGTTCGGGACAAACAAACACGTCAGGGATGACAGGAGGAGGAAAAATGATCAACGTCATGCTGGTAGATGATCACGGGCTGGTAAGGAATGGTATCAAGCGAATTCTCAATGATGTGGAAGGTATTGCCGTCGTGTCCGAGGCGGAAAATGGCGAGCAGGCCATCAGTCAGGTAAGAAAGCAAAGACCGGATGTCATCCTCATGGATATCAGTATGCCGGGTATCGGCGGTCTGGAGGCCACCCGGAAGATCGCGCAGTCACTGCCAGGGATCAAGATCATTGCCGTGACGATTCACGATGATGATCCGTTCCCGGCGCGCCTGCTCGAGGCCGGGGCAGTCGGTTATCTGACCAAGGGTTGTGATGTACGCGAAATTATCAATGCCATTCGCTCTGTGCACACGGGCAAACAGTACATCACCCCGGCAGTTGCCCAGAAGCTTGCGCTGTCTTTCATCAATAACGGGGATAAGTCGCCTATCGACAGGTTGACTCAACGCGAAACCCAGGTGATGTTGATGATCGTAAAGGGCAATACTAACAAGGAAATTTCGGACAGGCTGTGCCTGAGTCCCAAGACGACCAGTACCTACCGCTACCGGCTGTTTGACAAGCTGGGGGTGTTCAACGAGGTCGATTTAACACGTTTCGCCATTCGCTACGGCCTGATCAAGGAAAATATCTCGCATTGACACCTATGCCCGGGCCGGCAGCGGCTGCCGGCTCGGGACAGGACAGGGTCGCTGGATTTGAGACGTCTATCAGAGTCCTGATTCCTGCTGTTGCTAAGCTGTATCGGGTTGGGCTTGCCTTTCAGCTGCGGGAAGCTGTCTGTAACCTGGTCAGGAGTGCAACAATGTCAACGATTCGGAGCCATGCGCCGGCGTTTCCCGACGGCCTCGAGTGGTTCAATGTCGACAGGGCGGTCAGGATGTCTGATCAGCGCGGCAAGGTGGTGCTCATCGACTTTGGCAACTTTTGCTCGATTGATTGCCGGCATTCACTGACTGACCTCCGGCGGCTGGCCGCCAGGTATCCGGATGATCTCGTCATTTTCGGGATACATACACCGGCGTTTCGCAGCGAGTTGCGCCGCACGCATGTCCAGAAGTCCATTAATCGTCACAATATCGAATTTCCGGTCATCCACGATCCCGAGCGCAAACTCAGGAATCTGTATAACATCAGGATACTGCCCACACAGGTATTGGTCGATCAGGAGGGTTGCATCGTGGGTTCGCTGTCGGGCGATGGCAAGGCCGCCCGTCTCGAGCAGGTCATCAGTAGCCTGATCAGCAGACGCGCAGGACCGACCAGGAGTGCGCGCAGTTCGTTCCAGCTCAAACCCTGTCCCGAGCCAAAGGGTGTGCTGAGTTTCCCGGGACGAATCGTGGCTGCCAGAGACAGGGTCTATATCGTCGACAGCGGCAATCACCGCATTCTGGTGACCTCGGCTAACGGTCACGTGCTGCGTCAGTATGGCGGCGAGGGTCCGGGATTTCTGGATGGTACAGGTATGTCTGCTGCCTTCAACAATCCGCAGGGGATTGCAGTCAATGACGATTTCCTGTTTGTCGCAGACGAGGGAAACCACGCGCTGCGGCGTATCAACCTGCTGACCGATGAGGTGGTGACTATTGCCGGCACCGGCAAGCAGGGTGGCCCGGAGTCCGTGCCGGGTGGCACACCGGAAAAAACGGCGCTTAATTCACCGACGGATGTTGTGTTCCATAAGGGAGAACTGTTCATTGCCATGGCGGGCGCACATCAGATCTGGCGCCTGTCCCTGTTGACGAACTCGCTGGAATTGCTTTCCGGGAGTGGCATTGAAGGACTGGCCGATGGCGCGCCCAGCGCAGCGATGTTTGCCCAGCCAACCGGTCTGACGGTCTGTAATGGCATGCTTTATACGGTCGATGCCACGTCATCCGCCGTCCGTTGTGTTGATCCGGATACCGGCTGGGTGACTACGCTGGTGGGCGCGGGTTTGTTCGCATTTGGCGAGCAGGACGGTATCGGTCTGGCTGCGCGACTGCAGTATCCGCTTGACATCAAGGCCGACCAGGCCCAGAACATGCTCTGGGTGGCGGATACGTACAATAACAAGATCAGAAGGATTGGCGTGAAAACCCGGCATGTTTCCAGTGTGTTGCTGAATCGGCGGCTGGACGAACCGGGCGGACTGGCGTTTAGCAACAATACGCTATACATTGCCAATACCAATGCGCACGAGGTGTTGCGCCTGAATCCGAACAATGGCCAGATCGAAGCGCTGAATGTCACCGAAGAGCAGACTGAAATTTGATCCTGACTGCAGACTCTGCCCCCGACTGGCCGGTTTTCTAGACCAGGTTTCCAGTAAACATCCGGAATATCACGCCCGACCGGTTCCCGCCTTTGGCGATCCGCAGGCGCGTCTGCTGATTGTCGGACTGGCGCCGGGTATGCACGGTGCCAATGCCACCGGGCGCCCGTTTACCGGCGACTATGCCGGCATCCTGCTTTATGAAACGCTGTTTGAATTCGGTTACAGCAACAAGCCGGTGTCCCTAGCACGCGATGATGGCCTGGACCTGACGGGTTGCCGGATTACCAACGCAGTCAAGTGTCTGCCGCCACAGAACAAGCCAAACCCCGCAGAGGTCAGGAATTGCAACGGCTACCTGCACTCGGAGCTGTGCGGGTTGCCGGATCCTGCAGTCGTTATCGCGCTGGGCAGACTCGCGCATGATGCCGTTTTGCGTGCTTTGGGGCTGCGTCTGTCAGAATACGCGTTTGGGCATGCCGCACTCCACCGATTGACAAACGGGCTGCAGATGGTGGATTCCTATCACTGCAGCCGTTACAACACCCAGACCCGTCGCCTTACGCCGAAGATGTTCAGCAAGGTATTCCGGCTTGCCGGGGACGTGCTGGCCGAAAGTCCATGCCAGGCTTCCGCCTGAAGATTCACGCATGAATTCACCGGAACTGGGTTTCGATTCGCACGGTTTTCTGAAAACGCTGGCGGCGCGACCGGGTGTCTACCGCATGCTCGATGCCGAAGGCGGCGTGCTTTATGTTGGCAAGGCCGGAAACCTCAGGCTGCGGGTAGCGAGTTACTTCAGGAAATCCGGCCTGTCCGCCAAGACCGCCGCGCTGGTGGAACAGATAGCGGGCATCGAGGTAACGGTAACACATACTGAAGGCGAAGCCCTGCTGCTGGAGAGCAACCTCATCAAGCAACTGCGGCCACGCTATAACGTGCTGCTGCGTGATGACAAGAGCTATCCCTATATTTACCTGACGGACAAGCAGGAATTTCCGCGTCTGGCACTGCATCGCGGTGCTCGCCGGGCCACTGGCCGTTATTTCGGTCCCTACCCGAATGCCGGTTCTGTGCGCGAAAGCCTGCAACTTCTGCAGAAGTTATTCAGGGTCAGGCAGTGCGAGGACAGCTTCTTCAGCAACCGCAGCCGGCCCTGTCTGCAATACCAGATCAAGCGCTGCACGGCGCCGTGCGTCGGTCTGATCAATGCACGGGACTACGCGCAGGATGTCGAGAACACGGTGTTGTTCCTTGAGGGTAAAAGCAGCCAGGTGATCGATGGTCTGGTGCGACGCATGGAAGCGACGGCGGCGGCACAGGATTACGAGCAGGCCGCGATATTCCGCGACCGGATTATCAGCCTGCGCCACGTGCAGGAAAAACAGTATATCAGCACCGAGCATGGCGACCTGGATATCATCGCCTGTGCGACGGACAAGGGCAGCGCCTGCGTACAGGTCTTTTTCGTGCGTGCTGGCAGGAATCTCGGCAATGCGGTCTTTTTCCCAAAGGTACCAATGGATCTGGCTCCGGACGAGGTACTCTCGGCGTTCATACCTCAGTACTACCTCGACAAGGACATTCCGCCCGAATTGCTGCTCAGCCATGAGCTCAAGGACAGCCAGATTATCGGTCAGGCGTTGAGCCAGCATGTTGCGCACCGGGTTACCCTGCGTTCCAGGGTGCGCAGCAACCGGGCGCGCTGGGTGAAGATGGCCCTTGAGAATGCCGGGCACGCACTCCATGCACAGCTGAATACACGCAGCGGATTTGCAGTGCGCCTGCAGGCAGTAGCCGATGCACTGCAGCTGTCCGACGTACCGGAGCGGATCGAGTGTTTCGATATCAGTCATACGGGTGGCGAGTCGACGGTTGCCTCCTGTGTTGTTTTCGGGCTTGAGGGGCCACTAAAATCGGATTACCGGCGTTTCAATATCCGTGACATCGAGCCCGGCGATGACTATGCTGCGATGGATCAGGCTATCAGCAGGCGCTATACGCGGCTCAGGAAGGGCGAGGAACGTATGCCTGACCTGCTGCTGATTGATGGCGGCAAGGGCCAGGTGGCCGCCGCCTGCAGGGCACTGGAGGAGCTGCAGGTTACCGACCTGCGTGTTCTGGGCGTGGCCAAGGGACCGGGTCGGAAGCCGGGCCTTGAGGTATTGCATATGCCAGATCGCAAGGAGGCCCTGGTGCTGCCGGCGGATTCGCCTGCACTGCACCTGATCCAGCAGGTCAGGGATGAGGCGCACCGCTTCGCCATCACCGGTCACCGTCAGCAACGCGCCCGACACAGGAATGCGTCCCCGCTGGAGAGCATCCCGGGGGTCGGTGCCAAGCGCCGTCAGCGACTGTTGCAACAGTTCGGCGGGCTCAGGGAAGTGGCGCGTGCAGGTGTCGAGGATCTTTCCCGGGTCAAGGGTATCAATCAGGCTCTGGCGCAGCAGATCTACGATGCCCTGCATGGTAATGCGTAAACAGGGCTTTCCAGCATGAAATGGACATTACCGAATATCCTCACTTTCCTGCGTATCATCCTGATACCGGTGCTGGTGGTTGTGTTCTATCTGCCAGGGAAATGGATGCCGCTGCTATGTGCAGCGATTTTCGGGCTAGCCGCCCTGACCGACTGGCTGGATGGTTATCTCGCGCGACGCCTGAAGCAGCAGTCGGTGTTCGGTGCCTTTCTGGATCCCGTCGCCGACAAATTAATGGTGGCGGTGGCGCTGGTGCTGCTGGTAGAGGCCAACAGCAGCCTGTTCTTTACCGTACCTGTCGCGATCATCATCGGCAGGGAAATCGCAATTTCTGCATTGCGTGAATGGATGTCGGAATTGGGTGAACGTACGACGGTGGCCGTCTCGATTATAGGTAAGGTCAAGACCGCGGCACAGATGGTTTCGATCCTGTTACTGCTCTATGACGCACCTGTCGGCGGTTTTCCCACACATCAGGCGGGTTTGGTGCTGCTCTATGTGGCCGCCGCCCTGACCTTGTGGTCGATGATGATCTACATGCTGGCGGCCTGGCCGGTTATCTTCGGCAGGACTGGAGGCTCGGGGAAGGGGGGTGCTTGACAGTACCCGGCCAGTCTATAAAATGGCGGTTTGCTGTGTGCGGGAATAGCTCAGCTGGTAGAGCACAACCTTGCCAAGGTTGGGGTCGCGAGTTCGAATCTCGTTTCCCGCTCCAAATTTTTCTCGCGAGCCCCGGTTCCCGGGGCTTTTCTGTCAGGGTGCCGGTTACCCGATCCATGGCTGGGTGGCAGAGTGGTTATGCAGCGGCCTGCAAAGCCGTGTACGTCGGTTCGATTCCGCCCTCAGCCTCCAATTTACTCTCTACATGCCCTACCTGTATCTGTAAAATCGTACCGGCATGTGATTGGCCCGGGTGGCGAAATTGGTAGACGCAAGGGACTTAAAATCCCTCGGGGGCAACCCCGTGCCGGTTCGACTCCGGCCCCGGGCACCACTCTGGCTGCATCAGGCGCTCATGATCCGCGGCCAGCGATTGTGTATCGCTTCCGCAAGCTCGGGTTCGATCGTGACCACGTAGATGCGCCGTTCATGCCGGTCGCGCGCCACCAGCCCCTGGATCCATTGACCACGGGTCAGGTCATACCAGCGGCTGTGTCCTTCCAGGTCCTTTTCCATAAAGCTCCTGACCGGTATCTTGACCGGTACGGGGAACCAGCGATCCCAGCGTCCCGCATAGATGCCGTCCAGCCGCGCCCAGCCGCCCAGCGGCAGGCTGCCGGCCTGCTCGTGCCGGCGCCCCCATGCCAGCGAGCTGATGCCACCACCACGGATCATGACCGGCAATTGCGCCTTCGGATTGGGGAAGTACGCCCGGATATCCTGGCTATTTGCCGTGTAGTAGACGCCGTCGCACATCGGTGGCTCAGATTGTCTGGCGGTGTCCGAACGGCTTCCAGGCGGGTGCGATAACGTTTGGCATACTGGAGCGGTTGAGTAGCCGGGCAGGGGCCAGCACCAGTTCACCGTAGCGCCGGTTGACGGCGTCCATGACGGTGTTGATTTCGCTCCGTGCTTCATCTGCGCTGTCAAACAGCTCGAGCTGGTTGCCGGCAGGCATCGGGTCCAGGGCGGTGACCTGCACCTGGTGCACGCCTTCACTGCGCCAGACCTCGTCGATGACCTGGCGACACAATGCCATGATGTCCCTGCCGTCGCTGGTGGGCAGCGTGCTGTGCAGCTTGCTGCCCACCCAGCCGCTGGTGGTACGCAGACCGATAAAAAAGGTCCGCGCCTGCAGCTGATGGCGCCGCAGCCGTGTGCCGACCTTGGTGCTCATGTGCAGCAGCCAGGTCAGTAGCAGTTCCCGGTCGCGCGTACCGGGCGGGACGACTTTGCCATGACCAATGGATTTGGGTGCCGGGACATCCAGCTGCAGGCCAGCCGGATCCTGACCCTGACACATGTACCAGATGCGTCGTCCCGGGTTGCCGAAGCGACGCGCCAGTACGCTGATCGGCAGGCGTCTGATCTCGCCACAGGTGTGTACACCATGTTCGGCCAGGAAGCCACCGATGCCCTCGGCGATGCCGCACAGCGCGGTTACCGGGACATCGTGCAGGTGCTGCTCCGCTTCCCAGGGCGGGATCACGGTCAGGCCGTCGGGTTTGTTCAGCTTGGCTGCAAATTTGGCAGTGGTCTTGTCACCGCTGACGCCGACCGAGCACAGGATTCCCGAGGCATCGAATACCCTGCGCTTCACCCGTTGTGCGATACGTGCCGGCGTGCCCAGCAGTCGCTGGCAGCGGGTGATATCCAGAAAAGCCTCGTCGACTGAAAATACCTCGATATCCGGGGTAATGTCCTGCAGTGCCGTCATGATGGTGGCGGAGGTCGGCGGCATAGCGTTCCGGGTGTGCCGGGCACTGGATCAGTTCCGGGCACAGCTGGCGTGCGCTTTTCAGGCGCATGCCCGTCTTGATGCCGTGGGCGCGCGCTTCATAGGAGCAGGTGATGATGCAGGTACCCTTGAGGCCATTGGTTATCGCTACCGGGCGTCCACGCCATTCGGGGTGGTCACGCTGTTCGATCGAGGCGAAAAAGGCGTTCATGTCAACCAGTACGATAGCGCGTGGCCAGACAATGCCGACAGTTTTTGTAGGACAATTCATATACTGTGATTATATACAGTAGTAGGGAGAATTGCCTGAATTGTAGTTTTTGGTGCGATGGTGTATACGAATCTGCTGATTGGCTGTGAGAAATATTCGATGACCGTAAAGGCCAGGAGGGCGGTGATGGGGCTTAAGGGACTATTTAATTTGAAGAAAGCTCGAAATCTGGAGCTTGAGCAGGCGTTTATGCGCCTGATTCTGGTTGTGCTTGCAGTTGCTTACGGGGTCACGATTGTATCGATGGGCGTGTTTGAGGAGCATGCGCTCGATAAGGTTGTTACGCTGGGGTATTTTTACATAGCCGTTTCCTGTTTGAGCGTACTGCAAGTCTATTTGTGGCCTGCCGGCAGCAGATGGCGGCATAGCCTATACATGTTCTTTGACGTATTGGTAACAAGTATTGTAATGCATAATTTTGGCAAGTACGGGATTCCTTTTTTTGTATTGTATTTATGGTTAACCGTAGGGAATGGGTTCAGGTATGGTTATCGTGAATTGATATTCTGCGCCGGGTTGTCTCTGGCGGGGTTTGCCACGGTATGTTTAACTACGCAATTTTGGATAGATGAGTATCTTATGTCTATTACTGGCGTGATGTTGCTATCAGTGATACCAGTATATTTCGCTGTAATGTTAAAGCGATTACAAGATGCTAAAGAAAAAGCAGAAACTGCAAGTAGAGAAAAATCAAGATTTATTGCCAATGTCAGTCATGAAATCAGAACGCCGCTGAATGCTATTGTCGGGTTTAGCAGCATGATGAACAGGATTGATGACGCAGCGCAACAGCGCCAGATGGCTGTGCGCATCAAGGAAGCATCGGATAGCCTGATGGACCTGATCGAGGGTGTGCTGGATTTCTCCAGAATAGAATCCGGGCATATAAAACTAAAGCCGGTCCTGACTGATTTGCATGATTTGCTGGACTCAATCGAGGGCATGTTTTCCCTGCAGGCAGGCAGCAAGGGTATAAAACTTTTCACGTCCGTGGGAAAAGGGGTGCCATCAAAGGTTATCTGCGACAGGCAGCGGCTGCGTCAGGTGCTCGTCAACCTGATGGGCAATGCAGTCAAATTCACGGACCGCGGCCATATCGATGCGTCCGTAAGCCTGGTCAGCTCAGCGGATGGAATTGAGCAGATCAGGTTTGACATTGTGGACACGGGGAAAGGAATAAAGAAAGAGTTCCATGAGCATATCTTTGACAGATTCAGGCAGGCCGATGATTCCGCGCAGCGCCAGCATGGCGGTACGGGGCTGGGTACGGCGATAGCCAGCAATCTGGTGGAAGTGATGGGTGGCCGGATCGGCATGGAAAGTCATTACGGTTTCGGTAGCCGGTTCTGGTTCACGATACCAATGATAACGCCCACTGAGGCGCATCTGCAGCGTCAATCAGCCATTGAAAAGAAGAACTCCGTGCCGCTGGATGCAAGTCCTGAGCTCACCAGTGGAGCCGGTATCCTTATCGCCGAGGACAGCGAAATCAACCGCTTTGTCTATTCGACCATGTTTAACTATCTGGACATGAAGGTCGAATTTGCCGAAACCGGCGAAGTTGCGCTTGGCAAGCTGCAGCGCTCGAATTACGACCTGCTCATTGTGGATATGCAGATGCCCGGCATGTCAGGCATCGACCTCATTAACAAATACCATGAGTTCACGTCGCCATCACAACGAGTGCCGATCGTGATGATCACCGGCGATGCCACCGCTGAAATCGAGCGGCAGTGTGAACAACTGGGCGTGCAGGCGTTCCTGGCAAAGCCGGTTACTCTGGAGAAATTGCACGACCTGGCGAGTGCATACATTCCAGAACCCGGGGCCGGCACTGTACGCCAGATGGGATAGTTCATCCTGTCGCGCGCGGTGCCGGAACACTATATCAGCTTGGTCTCCGCGGTATATAATCCCCGCCCTGATTCAGGTATGTGATTGAACAATGAGTGTAAAAACACGGTTTGCGCCCAGTCCAACGGGCTATTTGCATGTGGGTGGTGCGCGCACGGCGCTATTTTCATGGTTGCATGCCAGAAAACATGGCGGCACGTTTGTTTTGCGCATCGAGGATACCGACTTCGAGCGTTCTACCCAGGAATCCATCAATGCCATTCTTGAGGGGATGACCTGGCTTGGTCTGGAGTATGACGAGGGGCCGTTTTACCAGACACACCGGTTTGACAGGTATAACGAGATAATCGATGACCTCCTCGGCAGAGGGATGGCGTATCGCTGTAATTGCTCTATGGAGCGTCTCGATGCGTTGCGCGAGTCCCAGATGCAACGCAAGTTGAAGCCAAGATATGATGGTCATTGCCGGAATCAGACGGTTTCGCCTGATGAGCCCCATGTGATCCGGTTCTGCAATCCGGCAGAGGGCAGTGTGGTCGTCGATGACCAGGTGCGCGGCAAGGTCATTTTCGAGAACAGCGAGCTCGATGACCTGATCATTCGCCGTACCGATGGCTCACCCACCTACAACCTGACCGTGGTGGTGGATGACATGGACATGGAGATTACACATGTCATTCGTGGCGACGATCATCTTAACAATACGCCGCGCCAGATTAATATTCTCAGGGCACTTGGCGCACAGCAACCCGTTTATGCACACGTGCCGATGATCCTGGGTGATGACGGTACCCGATTGTCCAAGCGGCATGGTGCCGTAAGTGTAATGGAATACCGCAACCAGGGCATCCTGCCCGAGGCGCTGCTCAATTATCTGGTGCGTCTGGGCTGGTCACATGGAGACAGGGAAATCTTCACGCTTGAGGAGATGATCGAGTTCTTCGATATTAAAAATATCAACAAGGCGGCTTCCGCATTCAATAATGAGAAGCTCCTGTGGCTGAATCAGTGTTACATCAAAGGATCGGAGCCGGCCAGAATTGCGCGCCTGCTGAGTCCGCACATGGGACAGCTGGGTATAGATCCTGCCTGTGGTCCTGATTTAATAGCCGTTGCCGAGGTGCAGCGGGAGCGGGCCAAGACGCTGGTGGAGATGGCGGAAATCAGTGCTTTCTTTTATCGTGATTTCGAAGACTTCGAAGCCGACGCTGCGAAAAATATTCTGCAGGCTGCGGCTCGTGAGCCGCTTGTGAAGCTGCGTGATGCACTGGCGACTGTGTCCCAGTGGGAGCCGGATGTTCTGCACCAGGTGGTCAAGGATATCGCAACAGCCCTCGACCTGAAGCTTGGCAAGGTAGCACAGCCGCTGCGGGTCGCCGTGGTCGGGCGCGCTGCTTCGCCGGGAATCGATGTGACCCTGCACCTGATCGGACGCGAGGCCTGCCTGCGCAGGATTGACAGGGCGGTGGAGTATATTACCCGGCGGATCGATGAGGCTTGATGAATGAATGACCTTGAAACTGCTGCAGGTGGAAATTTTATCCGCCAGATCATAGATGCAGATATTGCAACCGGGAAAAATTCCGGACGGGTCGTCACCCGGTTCCCGCCGGAACCAAACGGGTACCTGCACATCGGACATGCAAAATCCATCTGCCTGAATTTCGGAATTGCGCAGGACTACCAGGGCAGCTGCAATTTGCGTTTTGACGATACCAATCCGCACAAGGAAAATCTCGAATTCATCGAAGCGATCAAAACCGATGTCCGCTGGCTGGGGTTCGAGTGGGACGACCTGTTTTTTGCCTCTGATTATTTTGAGCAATTGTACAAATTCGCCGTCGGGCTGATTCAGGCAGGCAAGGCCTACGTCTGTGACCTGTCCGCGGAACAGATTCGTGAATACCGCGGTACGCTCACGGAGCCAGGCAGGGAGAGCCCGTATCGCAACCGCAGCGTGGAAGAGAATCTTGACCTGTTCGAGCGCATGCGCGCTGGCGAATTCGAGGACGGCAAGCGCGTGCTGCGCGCAAAAATCGATATGGCCTCGCCGAATATCAACATGCGCGATCCCGCGCTGTACCGGATTCGTCACGGTGTAATCCATCACCAGACCGGTGCCGAGTGGTGTATCTACCCCATGTACGATTACACCCACCCGATATCGGATGCCCTGGAGGGCATTACCCATTCAATCTGCACACTGGAATTCGCCGACCACCGCCCGCTGTATGACTGGACGCTGGATAATATTCCGGCACCCTGCCATCCGCAGCAGATCGAGTTTTCCAGGCTCAATCTCGAATATACCGTAATGAGCAAGCGCAAGCTGACCGAGCTGGTCAGCGAGGGTTTCGTGGAAGGCTGGGATGATCCGCGCATGCCGACGATAGCGGGCATGCGTCGTCGTGGTTACACACCGGCTTCGATTCGTGATTTCTGCTCACGCATCGGCGTCAGCAAATCTGAAAATACGGTCGAGATGGGCGTGCTGGAGAATTGTATCCGCGAGGACCTCAATGCAAACGCACCGCGACGCATGGCTGTGCTGCATCCGTTAAAAGTGGTGATCACTGGTTATCCGGCGGACCGTGTGGAACATCTCGAGGTTGCAAACCATCCGCAGAACGACTCCATGGGTACCCGTGCACTGGCGTTTACCAGTGAACTGTACATCGACAGAAGTGATTTCATGGAAGACCCGCCAAAGGGCTTCAAGCGGCTGGTTCCCGGTGGTGAGGTGCGCTTGCGCAATGCCTATGTGATTCGCTGTGACGAAGTCGTCAGGGACATCCATGGGGAGATCATCGAGTTGCATTGCAGTTACGACCCTGCAACACTCGGCGTCAACCCGGAAGGCCGCAAGGTGAAAGGTGTGATTCACTGGGTGTCGGCCCGGTTTGGCCTGACAGCGGAAATTCGCCTGTACGATCGTCTGTTCAGTCAGCCCGATCCGGATGCCAACACGCAGGTCGGGGATTACAAGGATTGCCTCAATCCCGATTCCCTGAGGACGCTGACCGGGTGCATTGTCGAGGCAGAGCTCACCAACGCCGCGCCGGGGGAGAGCTTCCAGTTCGAGCGGGAAGGCTATTTCTGCGCCGATTCAAGACATTCCTCATCGCGCGCGCTGATATTCAACCGCACCGTTACGTTGCGGGATTCCTGGACGAAAATCGAGCAGGCACAACGCGGTTGATAAACGGGATTTGCTATGACATCAGCTGCTTGGCCCGGGGCAGAGAAGCGCATACACTATGTATGTTCTTGACATCTCGGGGTGTCTAACGTAGATTGCGCGCTTCGTTTTCGGGGCCATAGCTCAGCTGGGAGAGCGCTTGCATGGCATGCAAGAGGTCGGCGGTTCGATCCCGCCTGGCTCCACCAAAAAATTGCCCGGGCACGTCGTTCCGCCCGGCCTGAGTCTCAGGTCCCCATCGTCTAGTCGGCCTAGGACACCGCCCTTTCACGGCGGTAACAGGGGTTCGAATCCCCTTGGGGACGCCAAATTAATCATAAGGTTAAACTAATTTATTGAGGCCGTACGTAAAATCTACGGAAAACAGTCAGATGTCAATATTCGAAAAAACCAGGCATTGCACCAAGCGCTTTCCTTGCCGCTTCAAGCTGGCACTGATGGTGTTCTCTGTGGCCGTTGTAGCTTCAATTGCCGCAGTGCCATTGTTAAATCATCTGGTAGTTTAGGGTAGGGCGGGCGCTCTGCTCGCTTACTCCAACCGCCCCGAAGCAATGCAAAGGCCGCCCACACGGATGGCGTTTGCTGCACCGTGTGCCTGACTCGATGGGTGAGTTACACCGGCAGGCTATTGGCCGAATGAATTCGAGCCTACAACTACCCACTCTATACAGGGGCTGCGCGGTCTGTTGTGCTATTTCTGCTTGAATATCCAGACGTCCTGGATGCCGAGTTGCTCTGTTACGAGCTTCGCATGATTTTTTGCATCGGCCGCACTCTTGAACCCGGTTATTTGCAGGCGCCAGTATTGTTTGCCATTTACCATGGCACTGTTCAGTACGGCGTTGTACTGCGCGGCGTCACTTTTATCGCTGAAGCGCTCGACATACGCCTTGTCCCTAGATGAGAGCAGGTTGATTACCCAGGGACCCTCGTTAACCGGTGTTGCTGCTGCCTTGTCCGGGATTTGCTGCTTTGAATCGGTTGCAGTACCCATACTCTCGTCAGGCGGGGTGGAGGATTCCGGCCTGGTAATTGCGGCGAGGCTGGCAGCTTTTTTGAGCGGTCTTGCTGGTGGTATTTTTACCTCTTTGGGGGTGACTGTTTTTGGTTCAGGGGCGCTTTGTAACTGATTCCGTGCCGGTGCATCCACTGTCTTGGCAATGACACCGGAGCCGCTGCTAACAGAGCCCGGCTGTTGCTGCTTGCCGAGGTCGGTGCCTGCAGTACGCAATTTATCTTGCAGTGATGCGCTGGCTGTGTTTGAAGAATCCGGGTTAAGCCTGTTTTCGATGCTGATTATGGCCTCGATCATGGACGTTATTCGGGCATTGAGCGACGCATACCTGCCTTCCTGCAGGCTGGCGCTGAACAGACGACTCTGCATTTCGGTAAGTTCTGTCGATTGCCGTTTGCTCATTGTTTCCAGGGTGCTGATGCGACTGTCAATGCTTGCGGTATAGACATAGCCACCGGTAATGACACAGACAGCGAACACAGTCGCCAGTACCACTGAATAGAACGGTCTGGTATTTTGCTTTTGAGCGTGCTTCTCAAACTGTTCGGGTAACTGATCGTTTGCTCTGGCATTGCCAGTGACAGCTGCTGCCCGGCTGGTCGTGGTTCGTCTGTCCATGTGACCCAGCGATGCTTCAAGTTTGTGGTGTTCGCTGACCCGGTATGATTCGATCAAATCCACCAGCTCGGGGTCCGGCTGGTGAAATTCCACGTCGATGCTGTTTGCGGTGACATGGCGAACCCAGGAAGGGATGGTTAGTTTCTTGGGCGTGCCTTCATGCCAGATGGACAGATGCACATCAACGGTATTTCCTTCCTTGAAGGTCAGCAGGCGGCCATCAGCCTCACACTGCAGTTGCATGCCATTGAGGCTGACATTCACGACACGACAGCCTTTAGGAACGGTCTTTTCGCCGAGAAGAAGGGCGTTAATGTCGACCGGCGTACGTGCTTGACGTCTACGTTCCATAATGGTGCTTTATGATCTCCGCAAGCGGACGGTTGTATCTATTCCCAGCTACGGAGTAGCCGGGTGGTATCGGTTTCAGGCGAACTATACGACCATTGCCGCGTTGCGTCCATGCCTGTCGCCGGTATGATGCCGCAGGGGTGCTGCGTATTCCAGCGTATTGTTTTCCAGCTGGCCAGGTCATGAATCAGTCTCTTCTGAGTTTTGCATTGACGGCAATCGGGGTTGGGTAGTTCAACATGATCAGGTACGAGGAGGCGACAAAGGTGAGCAAGGTGGTTGCCTGGATGAGGTACGAAGCGCGCGAGCTGATAGCGCCGGCGTTCAGTGCCAGTACAGCGATCATCAGGGAGAATTCGCTGACCTGACCAAGTCTGACGCCTGCCTCAAGGGAGAGCTTCTGCGCTTCACCCGAGTAACGTAACAATCCAGAGAATACCAACGGCTTGGCGACGAGCATGACCGTTGCGATCACGACTGCAGGGACGAACACATCCGCCAGGGCCATGATATTGAAACTGGCGCCGAGCGAGAAGAAAAACATGATGAGGAAAAAGTCCCGCAGGGGCCTGAAGCTTTCGGCTATGAACAGCGCTATCGGGTTTGTCGCCAGCGCAACGCCAGCAATGAAAGCGCCGGTTTCGTAGGATAATCCCGCCGTTTCTGCCAGCTGGGCCATACCCAGACACCAGCCTATTGCAGTCAGGAACACGTATTCCTGGATGGTATCGAAACGCTGCATCAATGGCTGCAGGATGTAGCGCTCGAACAGAAAAGCGACGGCAATCAGGGTGGGGATGGCAAGCGTCAGCATCCCGATGCGTTGCCATTCGATGGTTGACTGCGAAACGGCTTCCAGAAAGACCAGTATTACAATAGCGAGGATATCCTGCAGCAACAGGATACTGACCATGACCTGGCCCATGTGGCGGTGGTGCAGTGCCGTGGTTGGCAGCAGCTTGAGCCCGATGATGGTGCTGGAAAACATCATGACAGCACCGATTATCGTGCTCTCGAAGGAACTGAATCCGAAGGCCCTGCCAATCAGGTAACCGGCTGCGCAAAAGGTGACTGAGCTGACCAGCGTCACCACAAGGGCTTCCCTGAACATGCGGGCGAGTTGTGAGGGCTGAAGATTGAGCCCCAGCAGGAAGAGCAGGAAGATGATGCCGATATGCCCGATTTGCTGAATCACCGAGGCGTCGGTTACCAGTGCCAGCCCCCAGGGCCCGACAAGCCCGCCGAGCAGGATATACGCAACCAGTAGCGACTGTCTGGCGAAGAGCGCAAGTGCTGCCAAAATCGCAGCGCCCGTGAATATCAGGAAGATTGAAAAGATGATCGAGTGATCAGGCATGACTTATCGTATAACCGGCGTCGCGGAAAGGAAAGGCGCCATGGTCCGGGTGGTGCATATGCGTGCGCTGGCAGAAGATGCCGGCACTACGATTGAGTGCGCGGTGCTGTTACTGCTCTAGATTGCCACTGAATGGGTGTGCCACGAGTCTCCCGGGGCGGCTGAAGCATGTGGCATGCTGCTGGTATTTGCCATGTCACGGCCACCGGTACGACTGCAGTAGCCTGACCTGTGCTGTTTTGGCAGCAGCTTCCGGTATTATTCCGGATGAATCAGGATATTTCGCTGAAGAATAGCGCCAGGTTAAGACGGTTTTCTATTTCCAGTTTTCTGAAAATCGCGCTGAGGTGAGCCTTGACCGTGCGCTCCGATATATCGAGTTCACGCGCAATCATTTTATTGTTTCCACCGAGATGCACCATGCGTGCAACCTGCAGTTCGCGCGGGGTCAGGGTGCTTACAAGTTCGTTATCGAAATTGTTTCGCAATGCAGAAGGATTATTTTCGCGCGCCAGTTCACTGATCATTTGGGCGATGAGTTTTCTCTGGACCCAGTATTCTCCCTCGAGTACCAGGTTTACGGCACGCATAAGCAGGGCAGGCGGAATGTCATCATTGCAGAAGCCGCGTGCTCCGGCCTTGAAAAGGCTGCGCTGGTCTACGCGCCTGTCAGACTGATTGTCTATGATGATCACAAAAATCCCGGACAGCGCATTTATCACACTGGCCAGGAAGTCTGTGGATTTGTCCGGGCTGATTTGCGGGTCGATAAAAACCAGGGTCGGTCTTTCATTTGCAATGCAGGAATGCATGGCAGGCAGAGAATCTGTCAATCGGGTTTCGTGGGTTTTCTCCAGAACACAGGAATAGCGCCCGGTGACGTCATCGTCACAACTCGCAATCAGAATAAAGCCATTTGCCGGTGATACACTTGCTGCCATTGGAACAATCCACTGATTATCGGTCACTGCTGACGTTCAGGGATTAACTCTCTCCGCCCTCGTCTCTGGTGGTATCGGCAATGAAATACCTGAGTTTAGGTGATTGGCCGAATGAATTCGGCCCTACAACGGTGATCTACACACTCGATTTGGGACAGGCCTTATCGCCGCACACTTTCGCTGGCCGGTACTGGTGCCGGTTCGGGTCTTCCGGTCAGATGTCCTTGTACGCCATCGATGTTCAGGGTGGTCAGTGTCTTGCGTTCTGCAGCTGTTTCCACAGCCTGTGCGATTACCTCGATGTCCAGACTGTGCAGGGTATCCGTGAGTGCCTGGACAAAGAACTGGTTATCAGTGTTTTTATCGATTCCCCGGATATAACTGCTGTCAATCTTTACGTAACTGATGTTCA
Source organism: uncultured Gammaproteobacteria bacterium (assembly GCA_963712695.1). Taxonomy (GTDB): domain Bacteria; phylum Pseudomonadota; class Gammaproteobacteria; order UBA9214; family UBA9214; genus UBA9214. The sequence continues at coordinate 202,717 of CAVQJD010000026.1, read as the reverse complement.
TGCTGCGCAGATAGCCAAACGAAGCAAAACCCTTGCCGAAGTGATCGATACCGATCCTGCAACCCAGCACAGTCAGGCGTTCTACGAGGTTGTGTGTATTATTAATGTTCGCGAGGGCCGCATGTTCGGGAAATTCCACCAGCATACGTCTTGCAAGCACAGGGGCGTGGCCAAGTGTGCTGCACAACCACTGGATGAAAACTGCATCATGCAGGGCTGTGGATGACAGATTGACGGCATACAGGGACGTCGAGTCGGGAGAATGTGCGAGGAATTCAAGCAGGCGTATGACAGCCAGTTTGTCGAACTGGCTGGCAAGCCCGAAACGTTCGGCCAATGGCAGGAATACGCAGGCATTGACACCATTGTTGCTGTTGTCATCGATGCGCGCCAGTACCTCTCTGTGCAGCAGCGTGTTGCCTTGCGTTTCAGGTTTGTAGATCGGCTGCATGTACAACCTGATAGCACCCCTGTCTATTATCTCGCGCAGCCGCTTGCGCCAGTTTTCCATGCTGTGAATTTCCGGCTGGTTGGCTGCTGCGCGTTGATAGCGCTGCCAGGTATTCTGGCCACTTGCCTGTGCTGAGCGCAGTGCGATATCCGCTTCAGAGAGCAGTTCCGGCAGCGCATTGCCCTGTCGCCACATGGCAATGCCGATGTGTCCAATATCATTGGACTCAGCCAGACCGTCGGCGCGCAGTTGCAGCAAGTCCCGGCACAGACTGGCTGCCAGAGCATCGGCGCTGCCGGCAGGCAGATCCGGGACAACAATCGAGAAACTGGCGCCTGATATGCGCGCAGCAAAGCTGTTTTCCAGGTAGCTCAACTGGGACTGAATCAGCTCGCCAGTTCTTTTCAGCAACATGTCACCGGCGGCGAAGCCGGTACGTTCATTCACACGCGAGAAATCACGCAACTCGAGCAGAAGCAATGCTCCCTGCGTGTATTCGTCATGAGTTTCCAGTAATGCGCCAAGCTGACAGTCGAGATAGCGACGATTGCCGAGGCCGGTGACCGGGTCCTGATAGGCCTGCTCCCGCAGTCGTTCAGTCAGCACTGCCTGCTCGGTAAAGATCTGGCCGACTTTCTCGGAAAGCCGGTTCATTGCCAGGACAACACTGCGCAGTTCAGCGGTACGCGGCAGGCGTCTCTGTATCATATAGGAACGGTTGCGGATGGCATCCGCCTGCAGTTTTACCCGCGCCAGCGGACGCAGCAGGAGCCTGATTGCGAATGTCGCCAGCACCAGCATGATAACCGCAGCGGCGAGGTACATCGCCAGCGTGTCCATCGTCGTGGACCATAACTGATCATAGGCGCGGCCGGTGTTGCTGGTGACATGGATTCTGCCAGCCTGGTTCCACCCCGACATAACCAGTGCTTCCATCACGGGTGGCTGCAGGTTGATTGCCTTCACAAACCAGGCGGGTGCAGCGCCGGTGTCGAGTGGAATACTTTTCTCAACCAGAGTCTCTCCGTCTGCCGAAATCAGCGAAATCCGCTGGTATTCGCCACGATCAAATACGGCACTGATCATGGTAGAAATGACGGGCATGTCCGCTGGCAGTACGTGCGGTGATAGCGACAATCCCAGTGATGTCGCAGTATCCTGTGCGTGAGTCTCGAGCTGGGCATTGATGAAAACGCGCAGGTTCTGTGTGCTGATGGCCACGGTCCCTAAAAAGCCGGCAAGCAATATGAGCACAATGCCCGTCGAGATCTGTTTGTAGAGTGTCATGTGTGCTTCCGTGCCGATGCCGCAGCAGAATTCACCTTGTTTAAGATCAGTGTGGATTGAATCAGCGTGGCAAAGCAAGCTGTTCGTCGCTGATCCGCGCAATTACTTCCTTCCAGCGGCTCAATCTTTCCGGGTCACCCACGTGCTGGTCCATGCCGCGGGCCTTTATCAGCCATAGTCCGTTACCGTTAAAACTATATACCGGCACCAGGTCTGTTCTGTCCGATGCGGTGCGAATGTCAGTGACCAGGTTGTCGAGCACCAGGGGGTCAGCGTCAGGTGTACTGTAGTACGACAACACCATGTGTGCCTGATCGAGTTCAAGTGCCTTGACATAGGTTAGGCGCATCTGCTCCGCAGGTACACCCATTTGTCGCAATGTAAAATACTTTGCGATGGAGAAATCCTCGCAATCCCCCCCATTGGATGCCAGCATCTGTACAGGCGTTGCCCAGTAGTCTTCCATGCCCCAGTGGTCAATATCACTGATGAATTTCAGCTTGTTGAAAAAGCCATTCGTCAGTTGCAGCTTCTGCAGGTCATCCAGCATGCTGCCAGACACCATCATTTCCTGCCAGTTGTTGATCCGCTGCAGTGCCTGCTCGCCATATTCCTGCCTGAACCTTGCAATTGATTCCGGGGAAATCACAACGTCCTCGCCAGCGCACGGTACAGCACAGGCCAGGGCCAGTATGCAAGCAAGCAACATACACTGCCGTCGCGCAGCTCGCGTTGTGGGGTATCCTGCGGATGTGGACATCAGGCAGTCGTGGTAGATGCTGTTGGCATACGTATGCCTATCGGCACCAGTCACCCCTGGCTGTTGAAAATATGCCAGTAATTAAAGACCTGCAGCAGGCCGCGGCAGGATGTGGACGCAATCCGGCGCGTGGTACCTATGTCCAATTGTGTAGCTGATCGATCGACCCTAGACTCTTTAAAACCATAAAAACAAAAACTTATGAAAAAAATAAAAGTCACCATTATCGCTGCAGCTAAAGAGGACTATCCGGGATGTGCGGACATCCTGGGCAGCTGTCCGGAAATCGAAATTGTCGCCAGACACACCGGTCTGCTCAGACGGGGTGTGGTCGGCAATCTCCAGCAGCGATGTGCTGGTGCTTGACGAGGCGACACTGGCGCAGGATGGCGCGACCGCGGTACGCGCCTTGCATCAGTATTATCCCCTGGCCCGCCTGTTGCTCGTTATTGAAAATAATAATGAAAACAAATTACTAGAAGCTATTGCTATGGGGTTTTCTGGCATCATCGAGCGTGCCTCGCTGCGCTCCATGGTGCGCCGGGCCATACCTGCGCTATACACCGGTGAGGCCTGGGTGTCGCGCCGGCTCGTTCCAAAGCTGCGTACCGAGCTCCTGCGTCAGGACTGTGACTCGTTAGCGGGCGTACTGATCCAGACACCCGGGATCGGCAGCAAACTGAATTGAGTGTTGTTACCCGGTCGCAGGGACAGCTGATTTACCCAGGAGTCAGTCCTCATGGCTATACAGGGGTATCCTGTCATTCCCGCGCACGACCACTGCATGGAGGAGGTGAGACCTTTGTTACGGGCATAGCCCGGTCGAGAGGCTGGCCTGGGCCATGCAGGAGCTAAGAGAGCGACGCAGGAAGCACAAACTGAGGCGGGAATCCATAGGGCTTCAAACTTCCGGGTCGCCGCCTGTGCGGGGACGACGTAATTGGTTTTATAGCAAAACATCCTGACTACTGAGCAAAGGCGGATGACCGTCAGCGGGTCGTGTGTGTTGCTGTCGCCTGAAGTGAAACTTTGTGTCCCGGGTGTGTAATAATCCACCCTCCTGATCGCCCCGGAGGGGAACCGCCGCACTCATGTTTCGACCGTACGAGCTGTTTATCGGTCTGCGCTATACGCACACCAAGCGGCGCACGCACTTCATCTCGTTTATCTCCCTCACTTCCATGCTCGGTATCGCGCTGGGCGTGACAGCGCTGATAACCGTGCTGTCGGTCATGAACGGCTTCGAGACCGAACTGCGTGAACGCATCCTGGGGATGGCATCACACGCCACCATACCCCATTCGATGGACGGCTTGCAGACTGGCAGGCGCTGACTTCCCTTGTCGAGGATCAGCCGCATGTGCTGGATCTGCCCCGTATGTCAGCGGCGAGTCCATGCTCAGCAACGGCAAGCAGGTCAGCGGTGCGATCCTGCGGGGTGTCGCCGGAACGGAAGGCGGCGTTTCCGATGTCGTCACGCACATCCATGGCGGTGACCTGGCCTGCTCCGCGCTGGCGAATACGGCATCATCCTGGGCAGCGAGCTGGCCGCGGCGCTGGGGGTGGAGTCGGCGACGCGGTCACCGTGGTGTCACCCCAGATCACCATAGCGCCGACCGGTCTCCTGCCGCGGCTGCGGCGCTTTACCGTGCTGGCAACCTTCGAGGTTGGCATGTATGAATATGACCGTGGTGTCGCGCTGGTACACATGCAGGATGCCGCCAAGCTGTTCCAGATCGACGACGCTGTCAGCGGTTTGCGTCTGAAACTGGATGATGTGTTCGATGCGCCTCTGTCGCACGCCAGCTGGCCGCTCCGCTGCCGGGCGACTACCGCGTAGAGGACTGGACGCGCAAGCATGCCAATTTCTTTCGCGCCGTCAAAACCGAGAAGCGCGTCATGTTCATTATTCTGACACTGATTGTCGCCGTTGCCGCATTCAATATCGTGTCCACCCTGATTATGGTGGTAACGGACAAGCGCTCCGATATTGCCATCCTGCGGACCCTGGGTGTCACACCGCGCTCGATCATGATGATATTCATCATCCAGGGCGTAGTGATCGGTGTGCTGGGAACGCTGCTGGGCGTGGCCGGCGGGGTGGGGCTGGCGCTGAATATCGAGACCATCGTGCCAGCCATCGAGCACCTATTCAATGTCCAGTTTCTGGCAGCGGATGTCTATTACATCAGTGAGGTGCCTTCCGAGCTACACTGGCGCGACGTCTGGATCATGGCTCGGTTGCGCTGCTGCTGAGCCTGCTGGCCACGCTGTACCCCGCATGGCGCGCGGCGCGCACGCACCCGGCCGAGGCATTGCGCTATGAGTGAGGTGCTGAGCTGTACCGGTCTGGGCAAGACTTTCAGGGAAGGCAGTCAGGCGTTGCGGATCCTGCACGACATCGACTTTACGGTCGAGTCCGGCGAACGCATCGCAATCATGGGCGCATCGGGCAGTGGCAAGAGCACCCTGCTGCACCTGCTGGGTGGACTGGACCTGCCCAGCGCCGGGGAGATCATCCTGGCGGGTAAACCGATCGCCAGCCTGACGGCGGCGCAGCTTGGACAGTTGCGCAACAGGGAGCTGGGTTTCGTCTACCAGTTTCACCACCTGTTGCCCGAGTTCACCGCGCTGGAGAACGTGGCCATGCCGCTGCTGGTACGTGGTACTGCCACCGATGCAGGCCCGACAGCAGTCTGCCGCCATGCTGGAACGGGTCGGGCTGTCTGCACGGCTGGGACACAAGCCCGGGGAGCTCTCGGGTGGTGAACGGCAGCGTGCGGCCGTAGCGCGCGCCCTGGTGACGCATCCGCGTTGTGTCCTCGCGGATGAGCCGACCGGCAACCTGGATCGCAGGAATGCTGATCAGGTTTATGCGCTCATGCTGGAGCTCAACCAGGAACTCGGCACCAGCCTGCTGGTGGCAACGCATGATGCCTCAATCGCCGAGCGCATGGACCGGATCCTGCATCTGGAGGATGGCTGCCTGCAGTAGACGCGCAACACCACATGCATCCTCCATGATCGACGCACCGGTTTATCCGGTTTCTCTGAAAATCATGGAAGATCATGTATTCAATAACAATAGCATTTGTACTTGGGGTCTGTTCACTCTACTGGTTCAGCACGCTGCCGGTGCTGGCGGCAATACTGGTACTCCCGGCGGCAATCTGTCTGTTGCGCTGGTCTCGCTGGCGCAGCCTGGCAATGCTGGCGCTGGGCTTCTCGTGGTCCGTACTGAGCGCAGGGCTGGTATTGTCTACGGCGCTGGATCCGGCCATCGAAGGGCACACCGTCCTGGTGGAGGGCAGGGTGGCCGGTTTGCCAGAACATCGCAGCACTCCGGTGCAACGCTTTACCCTGCATGCTGAACGCCTGAATGACGGTTCGGGCTGGCGCGATTTCAAAGGCAAACTGCGGCTGGGCTGGTATGGCGAAGGAAACATGCCCGATGCCGGAGAACGCTGGCGATTCGCGGTACGCCTCAAGCGTCCGTACGGTATGGCCAACCCGGGCGGTTTCGATTATGAACGCTGGCTGTTCCAGCAGCGCATTCGCGCCACCGGCTATGTGCGCGAGGACCAGCGCAACCGCTGCCTGTTGCAGGCAAGGCTGTCGCCGGTCGAAAGCTACCGTAATCGCCTGTTAAGTGCCTTCAATCGCCTGGATGACACACCCGGCGCGGGTTTTATCAAAGCGCTGACTGTCGGCGAGCGCGGCAGTATCGGCACGGCGCAATGGCGGGTGCTCAATGCGACCGGTACCAGTCACCTCATGGCTATTTCCGGCTTGCATATCAGCCTGGTTGCCGGTCTGGCATTCTGGCTGGTACGGCGTGGCTGGTCGCATCTCGGCCGCAGTGCCGGTCACCTGCCGGCACCGCGTGCGGCTGCCATTGCAGCCATGGTCGCCGCGCTCTGGTATGCCCTGCTGGCCGGGTTCGGCATACCGGCACGGCGTGCGCTGGTGATGGTCTGGGTACTGATGCTGGCTATCCTGTCCGATCGTTACGCGTCCCTGGCGCAGGTGATCTGTCTGGCCGCGCTGTGCACGCTGGTGCTCGATCCGCTGTCTGTCCTGTCGGCCGGCTGGTGGCTGTCGTTTCTTGCGGTCATCATCATTGCCTGGCTGGCCAGCGGACGCCACGGGAAGCAGGGGCGGGGCCGGCAGCGGGTGCTCATGCATCTGGCGCTGGCAGCGTGCATGGCACCCGTACTGCTACTGTACTTTCAGCAGGCCTCGCTGGTGGCGCCGCTCGCGAATGCGCTGGCGGTGCCCTTCGTCAGCCTGCTGATCGTGCCGCTGGCGCTACTGGGTTGTGTGCTGTTTGCCATCAACGAGACGCTGGGCGTGTGGCTGCTCTGCCTGGCCGCGGGTTTGCTGGAACTGGCCTGGCCGCTGCTGCAATGGCTTGCCGGCTCGGGTCTGTCCGCCTGGACCCGGCATCAGCCACCGTTGTGGACACTGCTGCCTGCGCTGACCGGGATGGCACTGCTGTTCATGCCACGCGGCATACCGGGCCGGTGGCTCGGTAGCGTGCTGCTGTTGCCGCTGTTGCTGGTGCATCCGGCTACCCCGCCGCCGGGCGAGGCATGGATTACCCTGCTGGATGTCGGGCAGGGGCTGGCGGCCGTGGTTCAGACGACGCACCACAGTCTCGTCTATGACACCGGTCCGCGCTTCAGCCCGGAGTTCGATACCGGCCAGGCCGTGGTGATCCCGTTTCTGCGCCGACAGGGCATAACCCGGCTGGATACACTGGTGGTCAGTCACGGCGATAATGACCATATTGGCGGTGTGTCGTCGCTACTGGGTGCCTACCCGGCACGGGCCATATACAGCAGTGTTCCCGAGCAGCTGCCCGATGCTAGTGCGTTGAGCTGTCGGCAGGGACAGCACTGGCAATGGGACGGCGTTGAATTCTCGATGCTGTACCCGGGCAGTGCTGACACTCTGAGCGGAAATAACGGCTCCTGTGTGTTGCGGGTCGAGGCCGCAAATGGCCAGCGTTTGTTGTTGCCGGGTGACATCGAGCGACCCGCGGAACGGCTGCTCGTTGCAAAACAGGGCGAGCGGCTCGCCGCGGAGGTGCTGGTAGCGCCGCATCACGGCAGCGCCACATCCTCGTCGCCGGCCTTTATCAGAGCCGTCGATGCGAATGTAGTGATAGTGCCGGCTGCCCACCTGAACCGTTATGGTTTTCCGAAGCCTGACGTAGTCGAGCGCTACCGGGAATCCGGTGCCCTGATCGTGGAAACCGGTCGCGGTGGTGCAATCAGCGTCAAGCTTTCATCCACAACAGAACAGCCCGAGATCGCCGCCTGGCGGGATCGCTACCGGCATATCTGGAGCTGGCAGAATTAATCCGCCACTGTGTTTGGATGTGGCTGCAAATACAGTATGATCTGCAGCGGCTGGTGACTACACAACTGGACAAAGGATGGTGACAGGGTGCTGGAACTCGTAAAAGCTGGCGGCTGGCTGATGCTGCCCATTATCGCGTGTTCGGTGGTTGCCGTGGCAATCATAGTCGAACGTCTCTGGTCATTACAGGTGCGCCGTGTTCTGCCCAAGCATCTGGTCGCGCAGGTATGGCGCTGGGAGAAGATCAACCAGCTCGATGACCAGCACATGAAGGAACTGCAGGCCAGTTCGCCGCTGGGTGCCATCCTGGCAGCAGGCATCATCAACCGGCACAAGAACCGCGAGTTCATGAAGGAGAGCATCGAGGATACCGGTCGGCATGTGGTGCACGAGCTCGAGCGGTTCCTGAATTCGCTGGGTACGATTGCCGCCATAACGCCGTTGCTGGGCCTGCTGGGCACAGTGTTCGGGATGATCGAGGTATTCTCAACCATTACCACGCAGGGTGTGGGCGACCCCGGTGCGCTGGCCGGCGGTATTTCCGAGGCACTGATCACCACGGCGGCGGGTATGTCGGTCGCCATTCCGACGCTGATGTTCTACCGCTACTTCCGCGGGCGCGTGAGGATGCTGGTGCTGCGGATGGAGAAAGAGGCGATGCTGATGGTCGAGATCATGCATGGCGCCCACAAGCGCAGCGATGACTAGGAGAGTGCACGCATGAACCTGCAACCCGGCACCGAGGACGAACCGGAAATCAACCTGACACCGCTGATCGACGTAGTGTTTCTGTTGCTGATTTTCTTCATGGTGTCCACGACATTCGAACACCAGTCGCGCATCCAGATCGACCTGCCCGAGGCCACGGCCGATGCGACAGAGCAGGAAGACGACAAGCTCGAGATACTGATCGATGCCCAGGGCCGTTATTTTATCGGTGATCAGCAGGTTATCAATTCGGAACTCAAGACACTCAAGACCGCGATCAGCAAAGCGGTCGGTAACCGCGGCGAATTGCCCGTGACCATTCGTGCGGATGCCAACACGCCGCACCAGGCCGTGATCCGGGTGCTGGATGCGTCCAGCCAGCTGGGATTGACCCACATTTCACTCGCCACCTCAAAAATCGAGGACGAATAGCCAGCTCGCCTGTATGAAACGTCTGGACCATTACTGGTATGCGCGCAGCCCGTGGCTGGTGCTGCTGACACCGCTGTCACTGCTGTTTCGTATGCTGGTGCGGGTACGGCGGGCGGCGTATCGCAAGGGTCTGCTGCGCAGCCACCGGATCGACGTGCCGGTCATCGTGGTCGGCAACATCACCGTCGGCGGTACCGGCAAGACACCGCTGGTGGCCTGGCTTGCCCGATATCTCAGGGAGCAGGGTTTCAAACCCGGCATCATTGCGCGCGGTTACGGGGGCAGGGCGTCGTCCTGGCCACAACAGGTGCGTGTGGACAGCGATCCGGCCGTGGTCGGCGATGAGGCCGCGCTGCTGGCCGGTCTGACCGGCTGCCCGATGGCGGTGGGTCCCAATCGCGTCGCCGCGGCCGAGGCACTGATCAAGTACAATGACTGTGACCTCGTTGTGAGTGATGATGGCCTGCAGCATTATGCCCTGCAGCGCGATATCGAGATCATCGTCATCGACGGTGTACGCCGCTTCGGGGTCGGGTTTATGCTGCCGGCCGGACCACTGCGCGAACCCGTAAGCCGGTTGCATGAGGCAGATCTGCTGGTGGTCAACGGGATCGGCGGCGCGGGCGAGTACCCGATGAAGCTGAAATCAGGAGATGCGCATAACCTGCGCGATGACAGCGTGACGAAGCCACTGTCCGCTTTTCGGGACGGCAAGGTACACGCGCTGGCAGGAATCGGCAACCCTGAGCGCTTTTTCCAGTCCCTGCGCCAGGTTATCAGGCGCGTTGAGGAACATCCCTTTGCTGATCATCACCGCTACCGGGCTAATGACCTGCGCTTCGATGATGATGCGCCAGTGCTGATGACGGCGAAGGATGCGGTCAAGTGTCGCAGCTTTGCCAGTGGAAACGAGTGGTATGTGCCGGTCAGGGCCGAGATGTCGAAGGATTTTCAGGTGCGCCTCAACGCGCTGCTGGAGGCGCGCGGATGTCGCGCCGCAGAGCGCGCTGCAAGCGTGGATTTGTTGCCCCAGGAAGTGAGTCATGGATAAAAAATTGCTGGATATTCTCGCCTGCCCGGTGTGCAAGGGGCCGCTGGTCTATCGCAAGGAGGCACAGGAGCTGATCTGCAAGGCTGACCGGCTGGCTTACCCGGTCAGAAACGACATTCCCGTGATGCTGGTTGAAGAGGCCAGGGAGCTGGCAGCAGACGAGGAAGTCTGATTTACCGTCATGGCCGAGTCCGTTTTCAGGGTCATCATACCTGCCCGTTATGCTTCGTCCCGGCTGCCCGGCAAGCCACTGTTGCCGATCGCCGGGCGACCCATGCTGGCGCACGTCTACGAGCGGGCACTGCGATGCGGTGCGTCCGAGGTCGTGATCGCCACCGATGATGAACGTATTGCAGAGGCCGCGACCGGTTTCGGCGCGCCGGTCTGCATGACGGCGGTTGACCATACCTCCGGCACGGAGCGTCTCGCAGAGGTGGTCGAATTACTTGGTTGGTCGGCTGACAGCATCGTGGTGAACGTACAGGGCGATGAGCCATTGATGGAGCCGGCGCTGATTCGACAGGTCGCTGACGATCTCGCCGCTTATCCGGAAGCCGCCGTGGCAACACTGGCTTATCCGCTTGCATCGGACGCCATGCTGAACGATCCGAATGTGGTGAAAGTGGTGCTCGACAGGGAAGGCTATGCACTGTATTTCAGTCGAGCCCCGATACCCTTCGTGCGTGATCCGGCCGATGTCGACATCACAGCCGGCTTGCGTCATATCGGGCTGTATGGCTACCGTGCCGGTTTCCTTGGCCGTTACCGTCAGCTCGAACCGGCACCCTGCGAGCAGCAGGAGAAACTCGAGCAGCTGCGTGTCCTCTGGCATGGTATGAAGATCCACGTCAGCATCGCTGCCATGCTGCCCGGTCCCGGCGTGGATACCCGCGCTGACCTGGAGCAGGTCGAGGGTTTGATGGCTGATGCAGGATAACTCCGCTGCCGTGTTAAAGGCGCTTGAACTGGCTGGTGATCAGTTGTATGTAATGTGTGATAGCGCGGATATCGGACTCGCGCAAGGCAAGAAATCTGGCACCCAGCGTGAAGCTGTCCTGGGCCAGGCGTTCGGTGTGGATGACCAGGGCCTGGGTGCGGATAGAGTGTGGTTTCTGTCTGTCCGGAGCTTGCAGCTGGAATTGAATCTCGATATGGACAGCGCTGACCTGACCGGGGATTCTCTGGTCCTCCGGCAGCAACAGGTTGAAGACCTGCTGGCTGCAGGCAAATTTCACACCACCCGCCGACAAATTGATAATGACCGCACTCTTTCTGTTGCCGCCGACCGGGCCCACCTGGCAGGGGATCTCGGTGGGTATTCGATCATGAGCACGGTCAATCCAGAAATGCTGGTTCTCTATTGTCATTGTTCTCCTGGAGTCAGCTCTTGCTGTAACACTCATTCCCGGGCGCGTGCATCATAGTATGTTAACTACCCGGTGTCATAATTAAGCAATCTCCAGGTAACTGATTCTATAGTATGAGATTGCCACACTTCGCTCGCAATGACGGTAATGATTTAATAAATCAGAGCTTCCTTAAGACACTTCCGGCACCTGTAATTCTGGACGCGGCGCCTGGCTCCGGCTGGATAATTTGCAGCTTGTCCCGGGCGTTGTACGGGTACTGGTGTTGCTAATTTGACGTACCTATAATTACCGATCAGGAAAATTTTAACCTATCCGGGACTGTTCATGACAAGCATCAGAAAGGAATTGAAATACCTGTTGATATGGTTAATTACCGGCAGCGCACTGGTGCCACTGCTGTTCTGGTGGCTCGGCAGTCTGGGTGTAGAGGCCATTCCCCATTTGCAGCACGCTACGTTGCAATCCAGTTATCTGTATTTCTTCCGCCACCTGCATACACCGCTGTTGCTCGCCACCCTGGTCTTTCCCTATCTGATATTCCTTGCGGTAAGGATGTTGCGCGATGACACGTCGCTGGCCGGGTCGACCGAACTTGGCCTGGCCGTGACCCGGGGCGAAGCGGATACAGTTCAGAAACTCATCGAGCAGGGCAAGGACCTGAACCAGGGTAATGCTGCGGGTGAGACACCCTTGCACCTGGCGGCCATGCGCGGCGATACGAACATGGCACAGTTATTACTGGAGGGCGGAGCGGATTTCAATGCCACTGACCAGGCTGTCGGCTACAGCCCGCTGCAGATCGCCGCACTGCAGGGGCATAGCGAACTCTGCGAGATCCTGATTCGCTATGGCGCCGGTGTGGATGCGCTGACGCCGAGACACGAAACGGCCTTGCACCTGGCGGCACGGGCCGGGCATGGGGCAGTCGTTGCTGTGTTGCTGAAATACCGGACCAATACCGGCATCCGGAACAGCGCGGGACAGACGGCACAGCAAGTCGCACAACAAGAGGGACATGCCGAGCTGGTCGGTCTGATGCAACAGCACGCCAGCAGCGAGTGGCCCTATCTCAGGTTATTGAATGGCTGACGTGCTCTTCAACATCCTGCAAACTGATTTCCTGTCTCCTGTATATTACACACTATGGAAACTGTAAAAGTCCTGTTCGTCTGCATGGGAAACATCTGCCGTTCGCCGACGGCGCAGGGCGTGTTTGCCAGGCATGTAGCGGAGTCGAACCTCTCCGAGGTCATATTGATCGATTCGGCCGGTACGCATGCCTACCATATCGGTGAGCCACCGGACAGCCGGGCGAGTGCGGCTGCACAACGCCGCGGCATCGACCTGACTGACCAGAAGGCGCGCCGGGTAGAGGAGGCGGATTTCGAGGTGTTTGACTATGTGCTGGCGATGGATCAGAGCAATTACGAGCATCTCGCAAGCCTGTGCCTGCCGGAACACCGCTCCAGGTTGCACCTGTTCCTGGACTTTGCTCCGGAGCTGGCTGGTCGAGACGTCCCCGATCCCTACTATGGCGGGGCCACCGGTTTCGAACGGGTGCTGGATCTCATCGATCTGGCCTCACGCGGGCTATTGACGAAGATCCGCCAGCAGCACGGTTTATAAGCCCGTATTTCTCAGCGGGATTCCGGTGAGAAATACGGGCCAGGCTGGCCGCTATTCGGCAGCTGCTTTTTCCTTGGGTACCTCAGCAGGCGCGCTGGCCTCGCTGTTCTCACTGCGCGGGGCCGTTGCCTGCGCTTGCGGGTGTTCCGCGGTTGCGGGCATTTCGGAAGCCGGTTTCTTTACGGTGTCCACTGCCGGCACGGAAGTTGCCGGTGCTGTAGCGCGGTTCTTGCGTGGTTCTTCACCGGTTGCCGCATTGCTGCGGGCTGCGGGCGGGTTGCCCGATGCGCGGTTGTCGCTGGATGCAGGCGCATTGGCCGGGGCAGCCTGGTTGTCGGTTGTACCTGCCACGGTTTCCTGATTTCGGTTTTGTCCACTGCGCCGGCGTCCACCGCGACGCCCGCGTCTGGAATTGCGCCGTTGGGTTGCCTGGTCTTCTTCCGCTACGGGAGTGACTGCCTCAACAGGTTGCGCCTCCGGCTTGACGGCGGGTTGGGCGCTGTTTCGGGCGCCACCTGCGCGTGCCTGGGCAGGCTTGCCCGGACGTGGGGTTCTGCCACCCTGACGCTCATCCTGCCGGCGGTTCGGACTGCGTCGACTGCCGCTGCGGCTGCTGTCGCGATCGCGCGTCGTCCTGTCGCTGCGTTCTGTCTCGCGTTGACCGGTCTTTTTTGGTTGTTCCGTATCGCCGCCGCTGCCAAACAGCGTCCCGAATACGCGCTTCAGCAGGCCCGGTTTAACAGGAGCCAGGGACGTCGCTGGCGCTGCTGGCATCGGTGCCGGGGTGGGCGGTGACACAGCCCGCACGGCGGGGAGTTCGGCTTCAACCCGTGGCTCTTCGAACAGTACCTGTGCTTCAACGTCCTCGCGTGTCATGGTCATGTCATAGCTGGCCTGTGGCCGTCCGGTAGCGGCCTCGTCGGCACGAATACGCTGGATATCGAAATTCGGTGTTTCCAGTGCCGGTGTCGGAATCAGCATGACAGCGATCTTGTGACGTGCTTCCAGCATCGCCAGCAGGTCACGTTTTTCATTCAGCAGGAAGGTGCCAACATCGACCGGCACATGGGCGATTACACGTGCCGTATTGTCCTTCATGACTTCGTCCTCGATCACCCGCAGCACGGAGAGTGACAGTGATTCCACGCCGCGAATGGTGCCCTGGCCGGTACAGCGCGGACAGACGATCTGGCTGGATTCACCCAGTGACGGCCGCAGGCGCTGGCGTGACATCTCCAGCAGTCCGAAGCGCGAGATACGGCCGATCTGCACGCGGGCGCGGTCCAGCTTGAGGGCATCGCGCAGGCGATTTTCCACCTCGCGCAGGTTGCGCGCCGGTTGCATGTCAATAAAGTCGATCACCACCAGGCCACCGAGGTCACGGATGCGTAACTGGCGTGCGATTTCGTCGGCTGCCTCGAGGTTGGTATTGAGGGCAGTTTCCTCGATATCGCCGCCCTTGGTGGCGCGCGCCGAGTTGACGTCGACGGCGATCAGCGCCTCGGTGTGGTCAATAACCACCGCGCCGCCGGAAGGCAGGCGTACTTCGCGCTTGAAGGCAGACTCGATCTGTGACTCGATCTGGAACCGGTTGAACAGGGGAATAGTGTCCAGATAAAGCTTCAGCTTGCCCAGGTTGTGCGGCATCACCCGCTCCATGAATTCCTTGGCCGTCTCGTGGACTTCCTTGCTGTCGATGAGGATTTCAGCCACGTCGTTACGCAGGTAATCGCGCAGGGCACGGATAATGACGTTGCTTTCCTGATACACCAGAAAGGGGGCGACGCGCTCTGCTGCCGCGCTTTCGATGACGCTCCAGAGGTGGGTCAGGTAGTCGAGGTCCCACTGCAGTTCCTCGCTGCTGCGTCCGATGCCAGCGGTACGTACAATCACGCCCATGCCTTCCGGGATATTCATGGCAGCCATGGCCTCGCGCATAAGGTCACGCTCCTCGCCCTGGATGCGTCGTGAGACACCGCCCGCGCGCGGGTTGTTGGGCATAAGTACCATGTAACGGCCGGCCAGGCTGATGAAAGTGGTCAGGGCGGCACCCTTGTTGCCGCGCTCTTCCTTCTCGACCTGGACCACCAGTTCCTGGCCTTCGCGCAGCGCATCCTTGATGCTGAGGCGGCCGCCGGCCTCACGCGCGGCTTCACTGAAATAGCCCCGTGCCACTTCCTTCAGCGGCAGGAAACCATGCCGGTTTCCGCCGTAATCGATGAAGGCCGCCTCGAGACTCGGCTCGATGCGGGTAATCTTTCCCTTATAAACGTTGGACTTCTTCTGGCCGCGGGCGGGGACTTCTATATCAAGATCGTAAAGTTTCTGGCCATCTACCATGGCGACACGCAACTCTTCGGGCTGCGTGGTGTTGATAAGCATTCTTTTCATGTTTTTTGTCTCTCGTACGCTCGACCCGGACACGTCGCAGGCACACCGGCTGGCTTGCCGGTTCTGAGACACGCAGCCAGCCCATAATGGGTATCGCAATACCCGCCAGTAGTATCAGGCTGTACGTGGTGAGCAGAAGCTGTGCGTATTCCATGGGAGCGATAGTTGTTTAGCAGGTTATCTACAGCATTATGCTGAAAAACATGGAGATGATTGGCTTTGAAACGCATCCAACATCACCAGAAATAAACAGGACATTTCGGCAACAGCCGGGCAGGACAAGTCCCGTCCCGTGGCCTTTGCCGAGGTTGCACTATAGCAATGTTGCAGATTGCCCGCAAACAACTTGACCTGATACAAACGGGTGATTCCCTGTACAATTTCCGCTTGCACCGCCGCCCATACGACAGGCCATGACACAATCCACCACCAGCACCAACCCGCGCGCGCGCCTGGTCAGCGTCAGCGCAGACGAAGCGGGGCAGCGCATCGACAACTTTCTGGCACGTCATCTTAAAGGCGTACCGAAGAGTCATATCTACCGCATTCTGCGGCGCGGGGAGGTGCGCGTGAACAGTGGCCGCATCCAGGCACGCTACAAGTTATGTGCGGGCGATACCGTGCGCATCCCCCCGGTACGGGTAGCTGAGCCGGCCGGTCGGCCGGGTGCGCGCCTGGTGCCGGATATCCTGTTTGAGAATGCGCGCTGCCTGGTCATCAACAAGCCGGCCGGCATGGCCGTGCACGGTGGCAGCGGACTCAGCTTTGGCGTGATCGAGGCGCTGCGGGCCGAGAACCCGGCGGCAAGCTTCCTGGAACTCGCCCACCGGCTGGATCGCGAGACCTCCGGTTGCCTGCTGCTGGCCAAACGGCGCAGTTTCCTGCGTGCCTTTCACGAGCAGCAACGTGCCGGCAAGGTCCACAAGCGCTATCTGGCGCTGCTGGCTGGCCACTGGCAAGGGGGTACGCACACGGTCGATGACCCGCTGCGAAAGAACCAGCTGCGCGGAGGCGAGCGCATGGTATGTGTCGATAAGGAGGGTAAGCCGGCAGTATCCATATTCACCCCGGTGACCCGCTACCCGGACGCCACCCTCGTGGAGGTCGAGCTAGTGACCGGGCGCACCCACCAGATACGCGTACATGCCGCCCATATCGACCACCCGCTGGCTCGGGGACGAGAAGTACGGTGACCGGACATTCAATCAACTGATGCGCGAGCGTGGTTTGCGCCGGATGTTCCTGCATGCCAGTCGCCTGACCTTTGCTGACCCGGCAAACGATGAGGTTATTGACGTCTCGTCCCCTCTTGATGCCACACTGCGGGCTGTTCTGGACCATCTGGAATCGTCATAATCCTTACCTGCAGACTCACGCGCCGTCGCAACGGCCCCCATGCGCATGACCGGTAATGTAGATTTCATCGTTTTCGACTGGGACGGCACCCTGATGGACTCAGAGGCGCAGATCGTGTCCTGTTTGCACAGTTCGATCGCCGACCTCGGTCTGCCCCCCATGAGCGACGAAACCGTCAAGAACGTGATCGGTCTCGGTTTGCGTGAGGCTGTCAATGCCCTGGTGCCCGGACGCGATGAACAATTCTGCCAGGCCTTTGTCGGGGCCTACCGCAAACACTGGTTCGCCTCGGACAACTCAAGCCTGTTCGCGGGTGCCCGTGAGATGCTCGATGAATTGCGCGCACAGGGATTCCTGCTGGGTATCGCCACCGGCAAGGCACGCCGCGGGTTGGTCCGGGTGCTGGAACAGACCGGGCTGACGGATTATTTCGATGCTACCCGCTGTGCCGATGAAACTGCCTCGAAGCCGCATCCGCGCATGTTGCTGGAGTTGATGGACGAACTGGGGGTGGTGGCGCGGCAGACGCTTATGGTGGGCGATACCGAGTATGATATGGAAATGGCGACGAATGCACGCGCCCGCAAGGTGGCAGTACGATCCGGTGTGCATTCGCAAGAGCGCCTGTGCAGGCATGCACCGCTGGTCTGCCTGGACGCAGTCTCCGAGCTGCCGGCGTGGATGACCACGGCCGGACTTGCAAAATGATTCTTTCAACGGTACGGGTGAGCTTATGTGGAACAAGGGACTATTCGGCGGCAAGGCAAAGGGTGGCGTAAACGGCGAACCCGGTGACCAGGGACCTGTAGACGAAGACAGCTGGCACCGCGAGGTTGTCAACCGGCTGGTGTTCGCGGGCCTTGTTGAGCAGCGCCGGGCGCGACGCTGGAATATCTTTTTCAAGTGCCTGCTGGCCCTGTACCTGCTGATGCTGCTGATCCTGTACCTACCAGCGGACTGGGCCAAGCTGGTCGAAGGTACGACCAAGCATACCGCGCTGGTGGAACTGTCGGGACCGATTTCGGATACCACTGAAGCCAGCGCCGACACCGTGATCGGCGGTTTACGCGATGCCTTCGAAAGCGAAAACACCAAGGGCATTATCCTGCGGGCGAATTCACCGGGCGGCAGTCCCGTGCAGTCGTCCTACATCTATCATGAGATCAAGCGCCTGCGCGAACTGCACCCGGATATCCCGCTGTACGCGGTAGTGACCGATCTCTGCGCCTCCGGCTGTTATTACGTGATCTCGGCAGCGGATGAAATCTATGTCGACGATGCCAGCATCGTCGGTTCCATCGGCGTGCGCATGGACAGCTTCGGGTTCGTCGACGGCATGGAAAAGCTCGGCATCGAACGTCGTCTGTACACGGCCGGCGAGAGCAAGGGCTTTCTCGATCCCTTTCTGCCCAGCAAGGAGTCGGATGTCGAGCATGTCACAAAGCTGCTGGCCAGTATCCACGACCAGTTTAAAAGTGATGTGCAGGACGGGCGCGGTGAGCGCCTGAAGGAAGACCCGCAACTGTTCACCGGTCTGGTGTGGACCGGCGCAGAAAGCGTCGACATGGGACTGGCGGATCACATCGGCAGTGCAGGTCATGTGGCGCGTGAGGTGATTGGCGCCGAAGATATCGTTGATTACACGCAGGAGCCGGACCTGATGAAGCGCATCACCGACCGCATCGGCGTGGCGATGGCACGTGCCATGCGCGAGATGGTCACCAGCAGTGCCGGTCCCTTATCTTACTGAAGGGGATGCCTCCGCACGGGCCGATGGGTGGGCCGCCCCCCTGGACGCGACCGCCGGGTCGGGGCTGGCGTCGCTGACGGACAGCAGCAGGGTGGAACAGGCTGGTGCAGCAGCGTTTCAGTGGCGCTGGTGCAGAAACCCGCGTGCGCATCCGCGAGGCAGGCCATGCCTGATCTCAAGGCGGGCTGTTGACGTCCGTCGGCAAGGATTCATCCCTGCAGAGGATTATGCCGGGTCCCGGTATTGTCTGAGCCAGTTCACAAACTCTGGTGCGGGCATGGGTTTGGCAATGACATAACCCTGCACTTTATCGCATTTCAGCTGCTTCAGCGCTGCCAGTGTCTGCCGGTCTTCAACGCCTTCCGCGACCACGCTAAGGCCGAACTTATGTGCCAGATCGGTTATCAGTGCGACGATATTGGCGTTGGCGCTGTCTGCCAGCAGGCCTGATACAAATGAACGGTCGATCTTGAGTTCGTCTGCGGGAATATCCCGGAAATAGGAGAGGCTGGAGTAGCCGGTACCGAAATCATCGATCGAGATTCTGATGCCTTCGCTGCGAAGTTCCTTCAGCTTCTTGAAGCAATTCTCAACATCCGTTACGAAATACTGTTCCAGGATTTCCAGACACAGGGCGACATCCCCGTTTTTCCATAAACCCTCCGAGCTCAATACCATGTCTACGAAATCGGCATGATCCAGTAGCTGGGTGGGTATGTTGACCGAGACTTCCAGGTCACCCCATTGTCTGGTCCATTCACTGCTCAGGCGCAGGGCACTGTTGAGCATCCAGATAGTGAACGGTTTCAGCAATCCCAGTTCTTCAACTGTCGGCAGAAAGAGATCCGGTGCGAGCAGGCCACGGGTTGGACTCTGCCAGCGGATCAGGGCTTCCGCGCCACTGGGTTTGCCGGTCAGCAGTGATATTTTGGGCTGGTAATAAAGACACAATTCCGAGTTGTCGATCGCGCTGGCCAGTTCGATCTCGATATCCCGGTTATCCGGAATGTTTAATTCTGCCGGGCGATCCGCAAGCTGGAAGAGCTGGTCAGTCCGCCTGGCTTGCTGCAGCGCTATTTCCGCCTCCTTCAGCAGATTGACTGCCTCGGATCCATGTGTCGGGCAGAGTGCGATTCCGATGTGCGCACTGCATATCAGCTTTGTCTTTTCGAGCACGACTGGTATTTCGAGCAGGCGCTTGATCTTGTAGGCGGCAAGCGTCACGTGTCCCTCGTTGGCTATGTTGGACAACAGCAGTGCAAACTCATTGTCCCCTATCCTGGCGAGATGATCCCCCCGTCGACATACCTGCTGGAGCAGATCGGCAAAGGAGCGCAGCACCTGGTCACCCGTGTCGTGCCCGTAGAGGTGATTGATGCGGCGGAAGCGGTCTATATTGATGACCAGCAGGGCGATCGTGATCTTATGCTCGCTCGCATCGTTCACCTCGCCGCGCAGGATGTCCATGAATTGCTGACGATCGAGCAGACCCGTGATGGTATCGGTCATCGGTTCAGTTTGCGGTGATTCGTCTGTTACAGGAACAGCTCATTCATGTCTATCCCATAGGCACCGACCGGCAGCCCATGTGCAACAGTTATGGATTCACTTGCCTGTGACAGATCCATCATGACGAACTGCGGCAGCGGTTCCTTGTCCTTGTCCAGTAACAGGACGACTGATGGTCGCAGGCGTCTGAGTCCGTTGGTCGCGACTACCGCGCCTACTTCACCGGTATTCAGTTCAACCAGTGATCCCGTCGGGTACAGACCGGCTGCCTGAATGAATTGCTCGACAAGCTCGGTCTGAAATTTACGCCCGCGCAGTTCGTACAGCTCGGTGATAGCCTCATGCGGGGATTTTGCGTTGGCATCGATATGTGGTCGCTTGCTGTTCATCGCGTCATAACTGTCGACGATGCCGGCTATCCGGCCGAACAGCGGTATTTCGTTGTTCGAGAGTCCCTGAGGATAACCGCTGCCGTCCGCACGTTCATGGTGCGTGGCAATCATCTGCAGGACTTCCATCGGTAACCTGCTGCCGGATACATTCTGCGAGGTATTGGCAAGCGTTTTCACGCCAAGGTCCACGTGTGTCTGCAGTTGGGTGGTTTCCTCCGGGCTCAGCGGTAATTTTTTGTGCAGCAAATTCTGTGGCAAACTGGTCTTGCCAATGTCCAGCAGCAGACCGCCGATGGCGAGCGACTCGATGGAGGATTTTTCCAGTCCGAGGTGGCGGCCAAAGGTGGCGCACCAGACGGAACAGCTGAGCGCTCTTGAATAGGTATAATCATCCTGTGACCGCAGGCTGATGATCCACATCATGGCCGAGGGATTTCTGATAATGCTCTCGGTCATGTCCGAGACACCCTTGCGGATCGATGCGACATCCAGTTCTCCGCCGCGTTCCAGCTTGGACAGTATCTGCTTCAGGTCGCTGCTGACATCCTGGTAAACCTTTTTTGCTGATTCCAGTTCGCCGGTGAACTGTGTTGAAACCGTATAGTCGTGTTTCTTGAGATGACTGAAATCATCGCGGGTGTGTTCCCGTGCCGGTGATTTCGCATGCACTGATGTGCGCTTCGGCTGGACAGGATTTTTCGGATCATCTCTAAGCATCCAGAAGCGTGGATCCGGGGAGATGCCTTTTTCAACGTCGACATAGACGTAGTTGCAGTACTTGCGCAATTGTTTAATGTCGTCGGTTGTCTTTATCTGGACTCCCTGCAGCTTGAAGGGTGTTTTCAACCAGGGACGGTCCAGGCGGGAAACATACATTCCGACCTCGAGCCCTTCGATACTGGTTTTCACCTCTGTTTTCACGCAACAATTCCTGTATGTCCCTGTACACAATCCATTTTCGGGATTGCCCCGTTGAATCCGCCGTTTCGGCTGGTATGGCTGCTGATGACGTGGCCAGGCGGGCCTGTGCCAGCCTGTAATCAGTCGGCTAATCAGTCGCTTGCTTTAACAGGTGGATTGCCGTGAGAACAGACGCCCGGGTCGGTTTCGGGAAGCGGTGGGCCAGTCGTACTGCTGAGCGGTAGCACTGCCCGCGTGCTAAGTGCGTTAGGCGACGTTTCGGTCCGCGCCAAACTGACGGATGGGTCCGTATCAGCTTTTGGCCAGCGTGCCGGCGGCCGGCCATGGTCCAGATTTTTTTACGGCAGTTCGAGGCCGGCAGCCGCAAACATGCCAGTCAATCGGATCAGCGGCAGCCCGATCAGCGCTGTCGGGTCGTCTCCCGCCATGCGCTCGAAGAGCGTGATGCCCAGGCCCTCCGACTTGAAGCTGCCGGCGCAGTTATAGGGTTGGTCGGCATGCAGGTAGCGCTCGATCTGCTGCGCACCGAGCTTACGAAAATGGACATGATAGGGGACCTCGTCCACTTGCAGGTCCCCGCTCACGCTGTTCAGCAGGCACAGGCCGGTGTGGAAAGTTACGCGCTTGCCGGACAGGTAGGCCAGTTGCGTGCTGGCCCGTTCATGGCTGCCGGGCTTGCCGAGGATGTCACTGCCGGTAGTGGCAACCTGGTCGGAGCCGATAATCAGACCCTGCTGCATGTTACCGACAGCGCGGGCCTTGGCTTCGGCCAGCCGCATTACCAGCGCCCGGGGTGTTTCGCCGGGCAGGGCGGTTTCATCGACATCGGGTGTCAGTGTCAGGAAATCGAAGCCCAGTCGCGCCAGCAACTGTTTGCGAAATGGCGAGCTCGAGGCCAGCACGAGGGGCAGCGGAGCGATCCTCATGATGTACCTGTCGGCTAGCCGTCCGCCCTGATTTCCACGAGCGTTTCATCGGGATTGACGGCATCACCCTTGGCAACGTTGATGGCCGTGACCGTGCCGGCGATGGGGGCCTGGATTTCGGTTTCCATTTTCATGGCCTCGGTGATCAATACCGGCGTGCCGGCTTCAACCGCTTCGCCGACTTTGACCAGCACGTCGATGATGGTGCCGGGCATGGAGGTGGTGACATGGCCGGGCTGGGTCGGACGCGGGCGCGAGTTACCAGAGGCATGCGGTTCGCGCTTGCGGCTGCCACCTTCTGCCGGTATCTCGTCCAGGGTTTCTACCAGGACTTCCTCGGGTACGCCGTCGACGGTCAGGTAGAACGGGCGGTTGTCCAGTGTGCGGTGTCCTGTGCCGGTGATTTTGATGTGATAGGGCTCGCCGTGCAGGATCACCTTGAACTCGGTGGGGCACGAGCGACGCTCGCCACCCTCGTCAGTCGCAGCAGCCAGTGGCTCGGGGGTCAGGGTGCCTGCCTTGCGGTGGGTGAGAAAGTCCTTGCCGATTTCCGGAAACATGGCATAGGTCAGTACGTCTTCCTCGCTTGTCGCCAGCTCGCCGATCCCGGCGCGCAGGGTGCCCATTTCGTCCTTGAGCAGGTCCGCCGGGCGTACTTCGATGGTACTTTCCTTGCCGATCGCCTGCTGCCGTACCGCCGGGTCGAGCGGTGCGGGCGGTTGGCCATAACGGCCCTGCAGGTAGAGTTTTACCTCGTTGGTGATGGTCTGATAGCGTTTCCCGGTCAGCACGTTGAGCACTGCCTGGGTGCCGATAATCTGTGAGGTCGGCGTCACCAGCGGCGGGTAGCCCAGCTCCTTGCGCACGCGCGGAATCTCGGCGAATACCTCGTCAAGACGATCCAGCGCACCCTGTTCGCGCAATTGCGTATACAAGTTGGAAATCATGCCGCCCGGAACCTGGTAAACCTGCACGCGGGTGTCCGGGTCGTGATTTTCGCTCTCGAACTGCCAGTATTTTTTGCGCACGTTGCGGAAGTGGAGTGCAATCGCCTGCAATGCCTCGAGGTCCAGGCCGGTGTCAAACTCCGTGCCGCGCAGGGCCGCGACCAGGCTTTCCGTTGCAGCGTGGCTGGTGCTGCCCGAGAGAGACGAGATCGCCGTATCGATATGCTCGCAACCGTTTTCTATTGCCTTCAGGAGGCACATCTCGGCGGTGCCTGCGGTGGCATGGGTGTGCAGATGCAGTGGCAGGGTAGTGGCCTGGCGGAGCTTTGCGACAAGGTCTGCAGCGACCATCGGGGTAAGCAGGCCGGCCATGTCCTTTATGGCGATACTGTGACAGCCCATCTCCTCCAGTTGCCGGGCCATGTTCACGAAAGTCTGTGTATTGTGCACCGGGCTGGTGGTGTAACAGATCGTGCCCTGAGCATGCTTGCCGGTCTGCAGCACCGCCTTGACCGCGGTCTGCAGGTTGCGCGTGTCGTTGAGGGCGTCGAAGATGCGAAATACATCGATGCCGTTGCTGGCAGCGCGTCCCACGAATGCGCGCACCACATCATCCGAGTAGTGCCGGTAGCCCAGCAGATTCTGGCCGCGCAACAGCATTTGCAGGGGTGTGTTGGGGAGTGCGGCACGCAGCTGTTTGAGCCGTTCCCAGGGATCTTCCTTGAGATAGCGCAGGCAGGCATCGAAGGTGGCGCCGCCCCAGACTTCCAGTGACCAGTAGCCGATCCGGTCCAGTTGTGCGCAGACCGGTAACATGTCCGCGGTGCGCATACGCGTGGCGATCAGCGACTGATGTGCGTCGCGCAGGATAACCTCGGTGATGTGTACGCTTGGCATGACTGAGTGATTTCCTGAGGTAATTGGCTACAGGCCCAGATGTGCGGACAGTGCAGCGGTGATGGCGGCACTCAGCTCGCGCGTCGGGCGGCTGGTTGTGTAGCCTACCAGTTCGGGATGATCCTCAACAAATCCGGTGTCGAACTCGCCGGCACGGAATTGCGGTACCTTGAGTATTTCCATGTAGTAGGGGATGGTGGTCTTGACACCATATACCCCGGTATCCAGCAGGGCGCGATTTGCCCGGTTGAGCAGTTCTTCCCAGGTGAGTGCCCATACGGTGAGTTTTGCGCACATCGAATCGTAGTGCGGCGGAATCTGGTAACCGGTGTAGATCGCTGCATCAGTGCGCACTCCCGGGCCACCCGGGGCGAAGTAGCGGGTGATGCGGCCGAAACTCGGCAGGAAATCATTCTTCGGATCCTCGGCATTGATGCGCATTTCCATGGCGTAGCCGCGGCGGCCGATCTGCTCCTGCGTATATCTCAGCGGCAGACCGCTGGCGATGCGGATCTGTTCCTGCACGATGTCGATGCCGGTGATGGTTTCGGTGACGGTGTGCTCGACCTGCAGGCGGGTATTCATTTCCATGAAATAGAATTGGCTGTCGCTATCGAGCAGGAATTCCACTGTGCCGGCATTTTCATAGCCCACGGCGCGCGCCGCACGTACTGCCGTTGCGCCGAGCCAGTGCCGCTGTGTCTCGTCCAGTTGCGGCGAGGGCGCGATCTCGATCAGTTTCTGGTGGCGGCGCTGGATCGAGCAGTCACGTTCAAACAGATGTACCACGTTGCCGTGTGAATCGGCCAGTATCTGTACCTCGATGTGGCGTGGACGGTCGATGCATTTCTCCATGAAGATATCGGCGGTGCCGAACGCCTTGCTTGCCTCCGACAGCACGCGATCGTAGTTCCGGCGCAGCTGTATTTCGTTATCGCAGCGCCGGATGCCACGGCCGCCGCCCCCCGAGGTGGCTTTCAGCATGACGGGGTAGCCGATATTCGCAGCCAGTATCACCGCCTCATCAAGGTTCGCGAGGTTGCCGTCGCTGCCCGGTACCACCGGGATTCCGGCAGCCTGCATGGCATGCCGTGCGGCAACCTTGTCGCCCATTTGCCGGATTACCGTGGCGTTGGGTCCGATGAAACGGATATTGCGCAGCGCGCAGATTTCGGCGAGCAGCGGGTTTTCCGACAGGAATCCATAGCCCGGGTGTACCGCGTCGCAACCGGTCGCGATGGCCAGGTTGACGATTCGATGCGCATTCAGGTAGCCGGCAAGTGATTCCGGTCCGATGTTGTAAGCCTCGTCGGCCTTCTTGACATGCAGGGCGTGGCTGTCAGCGTCCGCGTAGATAGCGGCGGAGGTAATGCCGGCCTCCGCACAGGCGCGGATAATGCGGACGGCTATTTCACCGCGGTTGGCAATCAGGATTTTCTTTATCAAGCTGAATTCCGGTCGCGTGGGCGATGCAGTTCCGTCTGGTGCCAGTGTCCCGATAAGTACGTATTTTCATGACGCCTGTCAATAGCATCGCCTTGCCGGCGGTGGTCAAAAATCACCGGTATTTCAGGGTTTTCATTTTGACAGGATCGGGGTGTCCGGGTAGTATTCGCGGGTTATGATTGACCACTTGCCCGAGCGCCTGGATCTGCTGGCGACTGCCGATGCGGGGCGGGAGCTGCAGGGTAGTATACCCCTGGCCAGCCTGGAGCGGGCCCTGCCGGTATTAAATTCCAGTACCGGGGAGCTGCAGGTGAGGATTAGTCTGGGCAAGGATCCTGACGGTACCCGTTACCTGTCCGGTACCATTATGGGTGTAGTCGAGCTGCAATGCCAACGCTGTCTGGAACCAGTGCGCTTGCCGCTGAACCTGACGTTCCGGCTCGGCATCGTGCGCAGTAACGAGGCGGCCAGGGCATTGCACTCGCGGTACGAACCGCTAATCGTCGATGCCGAGCCGACCCGGATTGCCGAGATTGTTACGGACGAGGTGCTACTGGCCTTGCCGCTGGTGCCTGTGCATGGCGAGGATGCGCAGTGCAGTAAATTTTTAAAAGCCTACCGGATGCCTGATAACGTGTCGCGGGAAAATCCGTTTGCCATACTGGCCGGATTGAAACAGAAACAGCAGTAAAGGAGAAACAACAATGGCCGTTCAACAAAATCGCAAGACGCCGTCGAGGCGTGGCATGCGTCGCGCGCATGACAAGCTGACTGCAAGTACACTTTCCATTGAGCCAACCACCGGTGAGACGCATCTGCGTCATCACATCAGTGCCGACGGTTTCTACCGCGGTCGCAAGGTTATTACCAAAGACCAGGACTGAACCTCCTGTTTATTTATGCGAGCGGCAGGCGTCTTCCCGGGGTATTTTCAAGCACACGAAGGCGTCGGCCGGAGTACCTCGCACGCGAGGTTGCCGTCCATTGCGCGCTCATGTCATGAGTAACCGGGTTACGATCGCGCTCGATGCCATGGGCGGCGATGTCGGTTACGACGTTGTGGTTCCGGCGGCCATGCTGGCGCTGGACCAGCATCCTGGCGTCGACTTCATTCTGGTCGGCGACAGCGGCACGCTGCAGCAGGCCCTGATACAGGCGGGCGGCGCCGGCAATCAGCGCCTGGCCATCCGGCATGCAAGCCAGCGTGTCACTATGGACGAGCTCCCGTCGCATGCGTTGCGCAACAAGAAAGATTCCTCCATGCGCATCGCTATCAACCTGGTCAAGGAGGGCGAGGCACATGCCTGCGTCAGTTCCGGCAACACCGGCGCACTTATGGCCACCGCGCGTTTCGTGCTGAAAATGCTGCCAGGTATCGACCGCCCGGCAATCTGCACCGCCTTGCCCACACAACGCTCTCACACCTGGATGCTTGATCTCGGTGCCAACATCGACTGCGATGCCGAACACCTGTTCCAGTTTGCCGTCATGGGGTCGGTGCTGGCGCAATCGGTGGACGGTACGGAACGGCCTGCCATTGGCGTGCTCAACATCGGAGAAGAGGAGATCAAGGGCAATGAACAGGTCAAGCATGCGGCAAAACTGATTGCCGACAGTGAACTCAATTACACTGGCTTCGCGGAGGGTGATGACATCTACAAGGGTAACTTCGACGTTATCGTCTGCGACGGTTTCGTGGGCAATATAGCGCTCAAGGCCAGTGAGGGCGTTGCCAAGATGATCGCCAACTTCATCAGGCAGGAATTCACCCGCAATATCCTTACCCGCCTGGCTGCGCTGGTTGCGATGCCTGTGCTCAAGGCGTTTCGCCGCCGGATCGACCCGCGCCACTACAATGGTGCCAGCCTGCTCGGCCTCAACGGTATCGTGATCAAGAGCCACGGTGGCGCAGATAAGCTGGCTTTCGCGAACGCGATCAAGGTGGCCGTGCTGGCGGCGCGTGAGCAGGTGCCGGAACGAATCAGGCTGCAGCTCAATGCCTGGCAGAAAGGCCGGCAGGAAGTGATATGAAATATTCTCGCATCACCGGTACCGGCAGTTACCTGCCGGAGAAGACCCTGACCAACCATGATCTGGAAAAGATCATGGATACCTCGGACAGCTGGATTCGCGAGCGCACGGGTATCTACAAACGTCATATTGCAGCCGGTGACGAGACGACGTGCGACCTGGCCGAGATCGCTTCGATGCGTGCCATGGAGGCGGCTGGCAAGACGCCGCGCCAGATCGACCTGATCGTGTTCGCCACCACTACGCCGGATCGCGTCTTTCCCAGCACCGCCTGCCTGCTGCAACAGCGGCTCGATATCCACGGCACTGCCGCTTTCGATATCCAGGCTGTGTGCACCGGATTTGTCTATGCACTGGGCGTGGCCGACAAGTTCATCAAGACCGGGGACGCGAAGTGTGCACTGGTCGTGGGCGCCGAGACCCTGTCGCGCATCGTTAACTGGAACGACCGCGGTACCGCCATCCTGTTCGGTGACGGTGCCGGCGCCGTGATACTGGAGGCCAGTGACGAACCCGGCGTGCTCTCGACACACCTGCATGCCGATGGCAGCTACGAACATCTGCTGACGGTACCGAGCGGCATCTCGCAGGGTTACGGTCACGTGCAGGCCGGCGAGGCCTACATTCAGATGCAGGGCAACGAGGTGTTCAAGATGGCCGTCAATACGCTGGGCCGTATCGTCGACGAGACGCTGGCAGCCAATAACATGCAGCAGTCCGATGTCGACTGGCTGATCCCGCACCAGGCCAATATCCGCATCATCCAGGCAACGGCAAAGAAACTGAAAATGTCGATGGATCACGTGGTCGTGACCGTCGACGAGCACGGCAACACTTCCGCGGCCTCGGTGCCGCTGGCGCTCGATACCGCGATTCGCGACGGCCGTATCAAGCGCGGCGAGGTGCTGCTGATGGAGGCGTTTGGCGGAGGTTTCACCTGGGGCTCGGCGCTGATCAGGTACTGATAATCACCGCACTGGCACGGCTGCGCCGGCTCCGGGCGGTTCGTACTCATCAAAAAAATCCGTGATAGATTCCGGCTGCAGGAAACAGCGCCGATTGATCCGGCGGTTGATGGATTAGACAATCTGGAATAAACGAATATGAGTTTGCCACGCCATGAATGTCCATGCGGGTGGCGAGTCTTGACAGGTTAAACCTATGACTACTTCTACAACAGATCCGGCACTGGCCATGGTATTTCCTGGCCAGGGCTCGCAATCCGTTGGCATGCTGGCAGAACTGGCGGCGGCATACCCGCAAGTCGGCGCCACCTTTGGCGAAGCCAGTGACGTACTCGGCTACGACCTCTGGTCACTGGTGCAAAACGGGCCGGAACAAACACTCAACCAGACCCACCACACCCAGCCGGCAATGCTGGCGGCAGGTGTTGCCGTGTGGCGTGTCTGGCAGGTGCGCCGGGGTCCGATACCAGCCATCATGGCTGGCCACAGCCTCGGGGAATACACCGCGCTGGTCTGTGCCGAAGCACTCGAGTTCACTGCTGCCGTCGCACTGGTAGCGGAACGCGGTCGTTGCATGCAGCAGGCGGTGCCACCCGGTGCAGGCGCCATGGCTGCGATCCTCGGTCTGGATGACGCCGCTGTCGCTGAAGTGTGTGCCGCCGCCGCTGCCGGCGAGATTGTCAGTCCGGTCAATTTCAACTCGCCCGGTCAGGTAGTCATCGCCGGCAACACCGGTGCCGTGGAACGTGCAGTGACCGCGGCCAGGACCGCTGGTGCCAGGCGCGCAGTCATCCTGCCGGTCAGTGTGCCATCACACTGTGCATTGATGGCACCGGCTGCCGAGCTGTTCGCGGCACGGCTGGCTGAATCGGATATCAGACCGCCGGTAGTCCGGGTGGTCCAGAACGTGGATGCGCAGCTGCACAGCGATCCGGCAGTCATTCGCGAGAATCTTAAGCAGCAGCTGTACAGCCCGGTGCAATGGGTCAGGTCGATTCAGGCCATGCGTGCAGAGGGTATCTCGCACATCATCGAAGCAGGTCCCGGCAAGGTGCTGGCAGGTTTGAACAAGCGGATAGACAAGGACATCAACAACCAGGCAGTGCTGGATCCGGCTTCACTGGATGCCGCGCTGGCAGGTAATGAATAGCAAGAGAGGCGGAGTGAGCCATGTCATTTGATAATCAGATCGCAGTCGTGACCGGAGCCAGTCGCGGGATCGGCCAGGCCATCGCAGAAGTGCTGGGCCGACGCGGTGCAACCGTAATCGGCACCGCGACATCGGAGCGGGGGGCGCAGGCAATCAGTGCGGCACTGGCCGCAGCGGGCATCAAGGGCGAAGGCAAAGTGCTGGACGTGACCGACCCGGATTCGGTCACGGCGCTGGTCAAGGAGGTGGCCGACAACTACGGCACCCCAACGATCCTGGTCAACAATGCCGGCATCACGCGCGACAACCTGCTCATGCGCATGAAGGACGAGGAGTGGGACGAGGTCATCGAAACCAACCTGACCTCGGCCTTTCGCATGTGCCGTGCCTGCCTGAAAGGCATGATGAAGGCGCGCTTCGGTCGTATCATCATGATCTCTTCGGTGATCGGGGCCACAGGCAATCCCGGCCAGGCCAACTATGCCGCAACCAAGGCCGGTGTAATTGGATTTGCGAAGTCGCTGGCGCGCGAGATCGGTTCGCGTGGCATCACCGTCAATGCCGTCGCGCCCGGCTTCATCGACACCGACATGACACGCGCATTGCCCGAAGAGCAGCGCACCGCACTGCTCAGCCAGATTGCACTCGGCCGGCTGGGTGATGTCACGGATATCGCCAACACCGTGGCGTTCCTTGCATCCAGCGATGCCGGATACATCACCGGCGAAACAATCCATGTGAATGGCGGCATGTACATGCACTAGAAAAAATTTCCCGGGGCGGCATTACCACATAATTATTTTTAAGCGATTGTTAATTAAATAGAAATAAATTCTGATCGCGACAGGCTGAAAAATCCGCACGAGCGTTTCGCAGGATCGGCTGGCGACGCGGGTCTTGCGACTTGTAACTTGCGGCGGCCATTCACTACAATACTCGGCGCGGCCCCGGCTGCGCTCCTTAAAACAGAGAGGAACAACCTGAAATGAGCACGATTGATGAACGCGTCAAAAAGATTGTCGTTGAGCAGTTGGGCGTCAAGGAAGAAGAAGTCAACGATAATTCTTCATTCGTCGATGATCTTGGCGCAGATTCTCTGGATACCGTCGAGCTGGTTATGGCACTGGAAGAGGAATTCGAATGCGAGATTCCAGACGAGGAAGCCGAAAAGATCACTACTGTCCAGCAAGCGATTGACTACGTTAACGCTCACCTGGGCTGAGCAGCTGCATGGGCATTCAGGCCGCACCGTCATGGCGGGTGCGGCTTTTTGTTTTTTAATACGGGGTCCAACAGGCGATAGTGGAGTCGAGCATTGTCCAAGAGACGCGTGGTAGTAACCGGCCTGGGTATTATTTCTCCTGTTGGTAACAGTGTTGGAGACGCCTGGGGCAATATTCGTGCCGGCAATAGCGGCATTGGACCCATCACCAATTTCGATGCTGCCGATTTCCCCGTGCGCTTCGCCGGGGAGATCCGGGACTTCGATGCCGCACACTACATTAATGGCAAGGACGCGCGTCGCATGGGTGCTTTCATCCACTATGGCATCGCGGCCGCCTGCCAGGCGATCGCCGATTCCGGCATAGAGATCACACCTGATAATGCTGCCCGTGCGGGCGTCGCGATTGGTTCCGGTATCGGCGGTCTGCGCGGTATCGAGGTCGCCTACCAGAATTTTCTCGATGGTGGCCCGCGCAAGATCTCCCCGTTCTTCGTTCCCGGCAACATTATCAACATGATCTCCGGCAACCTGTCGATCATGTACGGCATGAAGGGGCCGAATATCGCTCATCGTGACAGCCTGCACCACCTCCACACACAATATCGGCTGTGGCAGCGCGCACTGATCGCCTACGGCGATGCCGACGTCATGGTTGCCGGTGGGGCGGAGATGCACCACCTGTCCGACCGGTATGGGCGGTTTTGCCGCGGCGCGGGCACTGTCGACGCGCAATGACGACCCGCAGGCCGCCAGTCGGCCCTGGGACAGCGGATCGTGACGGCTTCGTGCTGAGTGACGGTGCCGGCATCCTGGTGCTGGAGGAGTACGAACACGCCCGGCCCGCGTGGCGCCGACATCTACTGTCCGAGATCGTCGGCTTCGGCATGAGCGGCGACGCCTATCACATGACCCAGCCATCGGAAGGTGGCGAAGGTCGCTGCGCAGTGCATGAATGCCGCGCTGCGCGATGCCGGCATCAACCACGAGTCGATGTCGACTACATCAACGCACACGGGACCTCGACGCCCGCCGGTGACCTGGCGGAAACTATGGCCATCAAGCGTGCCTTTGGCGACCACGCCGGCAAGGTTGCCGTCAGTTCCACCAAGTCGATGACCGGTCACCTGCTCGGTGCCGCCGGTGGGGTCGAAGCGGTATTCACCGTCCTCGCATTGCGCGACCAGGTGGCGCCACCGACGATTAACCTCGACAATCCGGATGCCGACTGTGATCTGGATTACGTGCCCAACGCAGCACGCGACATGAAAATCGATATTGCCCTGTCGAATTCATTCGGTTTCGGCGGTACCAACGGTACACTGGTATTTCGCCGGCTCGCCCATTGATTCCGGCGTGGAACGATATGATCGCTGCGGACCCCGGCTCATACCGGAATCGCCGCCGTCCCGGCCCGTACCTGCAGCACAGTTTCGTAAATAATCGTCCCTGCTGAACACCGGATCCCTGTGCACAGATGGCTGTTATCATCAGAGAGGCCGGGCGGGGGATAAACCTGCTTGCTCTGCACCAGTCAAGACCGGCACGCTATCCACATTTGCTGCGAAGTGCGACACCCGGTCGCTACGATATTCTGTTTGCCTGTCCGGGTGACAGCCTGGTCCTGAACCAGGCGGGACGGTTGCAGGGGCCGTTGGTAAAGACAGGCACGACGGACTTTCTCGACCAGCTGGATCACTGGTGGCAGCTCGAGCAGGACCACGGTGACACTGGCGGATTGCCGTTCAGCGGTGGCTGGTTTATCTATCTCGGCTATGAGCTGGCTGGCCAGATCGAACCGCGCCTGTCCTTGCCTGCGTCGGCGTCCATGCTGCCGGTTGCCTTTGCAACACGCTTTCCCGGTGCTGTTATCCAGGATCACATCACGCACCGTACGCTGATCATCGCCGAGCATGGGCGGCGTGATGTAGTGGATATGCTGGTCAGGGATATCGCACATATACCGCATACGGCCTCAGTGGCGATGCACGATATTGCCATCGAGCGCGTCGATGAGGACGATCCGCAACACTTCCTCGATGCCGTGGCACGAGTCCAGGACTACATCGTCGAGGGTGACGTCTTCCAGGTGAATCTGTCGCGCGCCTGGCGTATCGGGCTGCTGGAATCCGCCATCCCCGCCGAGTTGTTCAACAACCTTTGCATCCAGAATCCAGCACCGTTCAGTGGCCTGGCAAGGTGGGGCGATGTCGCGATCATCAGTTCCTCACCCGAGCGGCTGGTCACGGTGCGTAATGGCATCGTGCAGACACGGCCAATCGCGGGTACCCGTCCGCGTGGCCAGGGCGAGGCAGAGGACGAAGCCTGTTCCGGTGAGTTACTTGCACATCCCAAGGAACGAGCCGAGCACATCATGCTGATCGACCTGGAACGCAATGACCTGGGTCGGATCTGTGTGCCTGGCAGTATCGAGGTCAACGAACTCATGGTGCTGGAATCCTATGCTCATGTGCATCACATTGTGTCGAACGTGCGCGGACAGCTGCGCGGTGACATACTGCCCGGGCAGGTGCTGCGCGCGGTATTCCCGGGCGGGACCATTACCGGTTGTCCCAAGGTGCGCTGTATGGAGATCATCGCGGAACTCGAGCAACAACCGCGCGGAGCCTATACCGGTTCGATGGGTTATCTCAATCGCGACGGCAGCCTGGATATGAACATCCTGATCCGCACCATGGTCAGCCATGGCCGGCAACTGGAGCTGCGTGCAGGTGCCGGTATCGTGGCCGATTCTGTCGCAAATGTGGAACTGGAAGAGACACGAGCCAAGGCACGCGGTTTGCTGCGTGCGCTGGGGCTGAGCGACGCATGAATAGCCAGGTGACAATGGTCAATGGCCATGCCGATGACTGCCTGTCCACACAGGATCGGGGGCTGTTGTATGGGGACGGCCTGTTCGAGACAATTGCCGTTGAGAACGGGAGAGCGCGCTATTGGTCGCGCCATCTGGCGCGCCTGCGGGATGGCTGCGACAGGTTGGGTATCAAACGGCCTGATACGGCCTTGCTGGAGGCCGAGACTGCCACCCTGTGCCGGGAAGCAGATCGTGCCGTGCTGAAGATTATTATCACACGCGGCAGCGGCGGGCGCGGCTACCGACCGGTTGCGACTGCCATGCCGACGCGTATATTGCAATTGCACCCGTATCCGTTCTGGCCGGCTGACTATGCGCAGGATGGAGTGAGTGTCCGTGTCTGCAGCTTGCGAATGGGTTGCAATCCGCAATTGGCAGGGATCAAGCACCTGAACCGGCTGGAGCAGGTGCTGGCACGTGCCGAATGGGACGATCCCGCTGTTGGCGAGGGACTGATGCAGGATCAACATGCTTACCTGATCGAAGGCACCATGAGCAACGTCTTCCTCGTGAAGGACGGGGTTCTGCTGACGCCGGAGCTGAAACGCTGTGGCGTGGCTGGCATTACACGGGCGCTGCTCCTGGAGCTGGCTAAGCAGGCCGGGATTGTGACCGTGGTGCGCGATATAACCATGGATGAACTGGCCGGCGCAGACGAAATCCTGCTGTGTAACAGCGTGATCGGTATCTGGCCGGTGATCCGCATCGATGACCATCGCTACCCGGCTGGTACCATGACGAGATCGTTGCAGGTCTGCCTGCGCGACCACGTGGAAATTCGATGAAGGCCGGTGGATGAGCGAGCAAGCCTGCCCCAGCTGCAAATCCCGGCTGTTACCACTGCTGGTATTGCTGATCGTGCTCGCACTGAGTGCAGCGGCCCTCGTATACACCCGCTTCCAGCGTTTCAGCTATGCTCCCGTCACACTGCCACAGGACCCCTATATCTTTACTGTGAGCACAGGCATGTCGCTCGCCCAGCTGGCCAACAGGCTGCACGAACAGGGTATCATCGAAAATCCGCGTTTTTTCATCCAGCTCGGGCGACGGCTCAGGGCCGCGCGCCATCTCAAGGTGGGTGAATACACTCTGACTTCTGATTTGACGCCGCGCACACTGCTCGCGCTGATGACCGAAGGCAAGGTCCTGCAATACAGTCTGACCCTGATCGAAGGTCAAACCTTTGCCGAGATGCTCGCGCGCATCCAGTCCCATCCGAGTCTGCAGCACACGCTGGCCGGGCAGGACGCGGAAGCCATCATGGAAAATCTCGGCCATCCCGGCGAACATCCGGAGGGCCGTTTCCTCGCAGACACCTATCATTTTCCACGCAATACTACCGACCTGGAATTTCTGCATCGTGCCTGGACCGCCATGGAAAATTACCTGCATCAAGCCTGGCAGGGACGTGACCGGGACCTGCCGCTGGCAACGCCCTACGAGGCACTGATCCTGGCTTCCATCGTTGAGAAGGAAACCGCGCTGGCAGAGGAGCGTGCGCAGATCGCCGGCGTGTTTGTGCGACGCCTGAAAAAGGGCATGAAGTTGCAAACCGACCCGACTGTGATCTACGGCATGGGGGCCCGCTTCGATGGCAATCTCCGTCGTGCCGACCTGGCGCGCGACACGCCTTACAATACCTATACCCGTAGTGGCCTGCCGCCTACGCCGATCGCCATGCCGGGTCGACTAGCGATAGATGCGGTGTTGCATCCGGCTGACGGTGACAGCCTGTATTTCGTTGCCAGGGGCGGCGGCAGCCATTATTTTTCCAGCACGCTCGCAGAGCACAACCGAGCGGTGGACAAGTTCCAGCGTGGCAAGCCGGGCATCGATCTGCCTAAAGAAGGGAACGGCCAATGATCGGAAAATTTATTACCGTCGAGGGTATCGAAGGCGTTGGCAAGAGCACCAACATGGAGTTCATCCATCGGCAGTTGCAGACAGCCGGCAAGGATGTGCTTGTTACACGCGAGCCGGGCGGTACGCCGCTTGCCGAAGCAATCCGTGAACTGCTGCTCGATCCGGCGTTCACCGGTATGGATGCGCTGTGCGAACTGCAGCTGATGTTTGCCGCGCGTGCCGAACACCTGGCGAAAGTTATCCGGCCGGCACTGGCCGCGGGTCGCTGGGTATTGTGCGACCGCTTCACCGATGCAACCTATGCCTACCAGGGGGGCGGGCGCGGCCTGGAGACCGCCGTGATTGCACGCCTGGAAGACCTGGTGCAGGGCGACTTTCGTCCCGATCTCACACTGCTGCTCGATGTGCCCGTGGAAACCGGTCTGGCACGCGCCAGCCTGCGCGGCACACTGGATCGGTTCGAACAGGAGAAAATCGAGTTCTTTGAACGTGTGCGCCAGTCCTATCTCGGGATGGCCCGGAAACATCCCGGTCGTTACCGTATCATTGATGCGAGTCAGTCGCTGGAGGCCGTGCAGCAGCTGATCAGGGATTGTCTCCCGGTTTGACGGCTGACGGAGTGCTGTATCGCAGTTGCGAATCCTGGATGTCGTGTAGTACAGAATATTTCCGACCGTGAGTGCGCACCTGTCTGACATCCGGCATAATCAACCTGAACTAGACTGTTCTGAGTAATCACATCCTTACCGAGGTGCACACAATGATGTCCGCGCAGCTTCCCTGGCTGGAGCCCTACCGGCAGATGCTGGAGGAGGTGATTGCGCGCAATCGTCTGCCGCACGGGTTGCTGATAACCGGGCAGCCGGGTATGGGCAAGCGGGCGTTTGCCGAAGCACTGGCACAGCGTTTACTGTGCGAGGCAACTGACAGCGAGGTGGCGCCGTGCGGGCATTGTCCGGGCTGTATCCAGTTTCAGGCCGGTTCGCACCCGGACTATTTCGTGGTAACACCTGAAGAGGAGTCGCGGATTATCAAGGTGGACCAGGTGCGCGAGCTTGGCGAGAAACTCTCTCTGTCCAGCCATCGCGCCGGGTTCAAGGTCGCGGTCATGCACCCGGCCGAGGCAATGAATATCAATGCTGCCAACAGCTTGCTAAAGACGCTGGAGGAACCATCCGATAATACAGTACTGGTGCTGGTGAGTACGCGACCGGCGCGGCTGCCTGCTACCATCCGCAGCCGCTGCCAGCAGATGCGTATCGCGGCCGCGGATCCTCAAGCGGCACGCGCCTGGTTGCTGGCGCAGCTGGAAGGTGAGGATCCGGACCGATATCTGCAACTGGCCGGTGGCGCACCACTCGAGGCGCTCAGGCTGGCCAAGGCGCAGGTGATCGAGAATCGTTGCACGCAGTTTCAGGCACTGGTGGGTGTGCTCGAGGGCAAGGCAGACCCGCTGGCGGTCGCTGCGGACTGGTGCCGGGACGAGAACCTGCAGCCGGTCCACTGGCTGCGCGAGTGGGTGATGGACCTGATACGGATACGTACCACCGGACAAGCCGGGACGATGCGCAGTGCTGACCTTGCCGATGGCCTGGTTACGCTTGCCTCCAGACTGGATTGCCGGGTACTGTTCCGGCAACTGGATAACATCAACAGCTTGCTATGCAGTAACGACGGCAGCCTGAACCGCCAGCTCATAGCCGAGGATATCGTGCTCGCATGGGCGGCACAGCAGTAATCAAAGGGGAAAGACAAAGATGAACACCGGAACTTCTGCACGTCAGGGTATTCTCTCGCTTACCATCAAGGACAAAAGCGCGTTGTATGCCGCCTATATGCCGTTCATCAAGGGTGGTGGGCTGTTTATTCCTACCAAGAAGGAGTACAAGCTTGGCGAAGAGGTATTCATGCTGCTTACTCTGATGGAAGAACCGGAGAAGTTGCCGGTCGCCGGCAAGATCGTCTGGATTACACCGATCGGAGCGCAGGGCAACCGTGCTGCCGGTATCGGTGTGCAGTTCAGCAACCAGGATGATGGTCACGCCCGCAACAAGATCGAGGGTTTTCTGGCCGGCGCACTCGACAGCGACCGTCCAACCCATACCATGTAATACCTGTCCTAACCGATCCGGTATCATGCCGGTTTGGCACCTGTCGTTAAAACCTTTATCATCAGTACTGATCTGTTTTGCATCCCGGCCACATGCTCGTCGATTCCCACTGTCACCTTGATATGCTTGACCTGACGCCATTTGGCGGCAGTATCAACGCTGTGCTGGAGGCGGCACACGCGAGCGATGTCGGCTATTTTCTGTGTGTCTGCATCAACCTGGAAGATTATCCCGCAATGCTGCGTATTGCCGAGACGTTCGAAAATGTCTTGGCCTCGGTCGGTCTCCATCCCAATGAGCGCGGCGGTCATGAGCCGGCTATTGATGAACTCGTGCAACTGGCCCGGCATCCCAGGGTGGTCGCCATCGGCGAAACCGGTCTCGACTATTTTCGCAGCGAAGGTGATCTTGACTGGCAGCGCGACCGTTTCCGTCGTCACATCGTCGCCGCGATAGAGGCCGGTAAACCGCTGATTATTCACTCACGTGATGCGGGACAGGATACACTCGCAATTCTGGCGGAAGAGCATGCTGCCGTGATTGGCGGCGTCATGCACTGTTTCACCGGCGATTGGAAAATGGCGCAGCAGGCCATGGAGATGAATTTCCATATCTCGTTTTCAGGTATCGTCACCTTCCGCAATGCCAGCGCCTTGCAGGAAGTAGCCCGGAAGATGCCGCTGGAGCGCATGCTGGTTGAGACTGACTGCCCCTACCTGGCGCCGGTGCCACATCGCGGCAAACCCAACCAACCAGCCTATGTCCGCCATACGGCCGAATTCATTGCCGAATTGCGTGGTGTCAGCTACGACACGATTGCCAGGGTGACGACAGAGAACTTTATGGCATTGTTCAGGCCGCAGGACCAGAACTAACAGCAGACGTATTCCCTTCACTATTGGCAGATACTAAACGCCATATGCACAGGCCTGCACGCCTGCCTGAAATGATTAGCGTGCAGCGGATGCTGTCCGCGTACCCCTTAACACTGACATTAGGGTAGCGGCCTTGGCTGGCGATTCTTGTCCACCGCGACATAGATCAGGTCTGCCTCTGTTACCAGAATAATCTCGTGCGTTTCTTGCTGGCGCTCGGCGAATGCCTTGACATTGATAGTGAGCGAGGTAGTGCCGATGTGGGTGATTTCTGCGTAACAACTGACCAGATCACCGACAAAGACTGGCTGTCTGAATTCAAACGAGTTGACGGCAACCGTGACGACACGGCCGTTTGCGCGCCGCCGCGCGATGATACTACCGGCGATGTCCACCTGCGCCATCAGCCAGCCACCGAAGATATCGCCGGCGTAATTGGTATCAGCCGGTGTTGCCATGACGCGAACGGCGAGGTGGCACTCATCGGGGAGCAGGGTACGATCGCTCATGGTGGTCAGTGCCGGTTTGCCTGTTGCATCCGTCAATGCCCCTCGTACATTCGTTCTACAGTGTCGGAGAAGTGTTGCAGAATGCGGTTGCGTTTGAGCTTGAGTGTCGGGGTAATCAGTCCGTTGTCGATGGTCCACGGATCCAGTGTGCAACTGACGCGGTAGATCTGCGCGTAGCCCGGAAAGGTACTGAGCAGGCCCTTCAGTCGTTCGCATACAGCTTTTTCGAGCACCGGGTCGTTGATTGATTCCGGCGCATTGGGATCGAGTCCGAGCCTGATGGCGAACTGTTTCCACTGTTCCGGTTCCAGCACGATGATGGTGGTTAGGAACGGGCGGTTTTCACCAATCACCAGCACCTGTTCGAATAGCGGATCGAGTGCGATCGCCATTTCCATGTCGGCCGGGGGCACCTTTTCGCCGTTGGCGAGCACGATGATTTCCTTCAGCCGGCCGGTGATATACACGTGGTTGTTCTCGATTTTGGCCTTGTCACCGGTGTGGAACCAGCCCTCACTGTCGATCACCTGGCTGGTAGCTTCAGGGTCGTTCCAGTAACCAAGCATGATGGAGGGTCCGCGCGCAATGAGTTCATCATTTTCGCCGATTCTGAGTTCGAGGCCGCGCAGCGGGACACCCACACTGACTGGGTCGTTGTCATCGGTCGGGTTGGCGGTGAGGATCGGGCTGGTTTCGGTAAGCCCATAGCCCTGGATCAGCGGCAGGCCAAGACCGATGAATACCTTTGCAATTTGCGGTGGCAGCGGTGCGCCACCGGAGGCGGCCATGCGCATACGCCCGCCGAGTTTTGCCATGATCTTGCTGGCTACCAGCTTGTTCAGCAGCGGCCAGAGCAGGAACGAAATGTGCCAGCCGGCGCGGTGCTGCTGATGCTCGAAACGTGTCCAGCCAACCTTGACAGACGTATTGAATAGCCAGGTCGCAATGGGTGACTTATCTGCAAGTCCGGCCTGTACCTTGTTATAGACACGCTCGTAGATGCGCGGCACAGAGATCAGCAGCGTCGGTTTTACCGTTTGCAAGTCCTCCCCCAGCTGTGGAACTGAACGTGCGTAGGCAACTGTTGCTCCCACCATCATCGGAATGTAGTAGCCTACCGTACGCTCGAACGTGTGCGAAAGCGGCAGAAATGACAGCAGCAGGTCTTCCGGGAGGATCTGCACCACGTCCAGTGCGCTGTCGCAGTTGAACAGGATATTCCAGTGGCTCAGCATGACACCCTTGGGCCGGCCCGTTGTGCCCGAGGTATAGACGATGGTGGCGAGCTCGCCTGAGTCCCCGTCGTCGGCCTGCAGAGTTTTCGCGTTTTCGGGTACCCACTCGGCGATGGTGCGTAAACGCGTTTCGTTCTCCGGTGCCGTTACCGTTTCCAGTGTCAGAATGCGCTGCAAGCCGCCCAGTTCGCCAAGCACGGTTTTTATATTCGCCCAGTGCTCCTGTCCTTGCAGTAACAGTACTTTGCATCCGGAATTATTGAGAATATAGGCGGTGTTTTCGGGCCGGTCATCGATGTACAAAGGCACCACTACCAATCCACAACCCAGCGCGGCCTGCTCGTAGATGACCCACTCCCGACAGTTGCGCATGAGGATTGCAACGCGATCGCCATGCGCGAGTGATTCGGCTGCGAAGGCAGCCTGCCAGCCTGCCACCTCGCGTCCCATATCTGCCCAGGTATAGTCGTGCCACTGCTGGTCAGACTGGTTGAACTGGCGGTAGGCGACTTTATCGGGGGTGAGTCGTACACGTTCGCGAAACAGGCCGGCCAGCGTCCGGGCGGCCTCGGCCGGAATCTTGGTCTTCAACTCGCTTTGCATATCAGTCTCTCCCTGGAGGGCCGGATAAATATTCCCAGCCAGGATCCGGTGCAAAACGATCACCCCGGAGTTTGCGCAGATCCTGCAGCTGCCTGAGCAGGATATCCTTGCCTACAGCGTGGATATAATTGATCGGTCCGCCCCGAAACGGTGCGAAGCCGGTGCCGTATATCATGCCGGCGTCGAGCAGATCCGCTTCCGCGACCACATGTTCGCCGAGGCAGCTGACCGATTCGTTCAGCATGCGCAGGATCAGGCGATTGGTAATTTCCTCCATATTCCAGTTGCCGCTGGAAGCGCTTGGTTTGATCGCTTTGCCTTTCTTCCAGATGTAGAAACCCTGACCGGTCTTCTTGCCGAGGTGACCGTCGGCGACCAGCTTGCTGAGATTCTGCGGGACTGCTTCGTGAAAGTGCCCGGCGAGTATCCTGGCGACATGCAGGCAGATGTCGAGTCCGACAGTATCACCCAGTTCGACCGGCCCCATTGGCATGCCGAACTTGGTGGCGGCCTTGTCAATCAGTACCGGTGGCACGCCTTCCTGGACAAGCTCGACCGCCTCCATCAGGTAGGGCATGAGAATGCGGTTGATCAGGAAACCGGGTGTACTGCTGACAGGCAGCGGCAGGCGATCGATCTGGCGTACGAAAGTCATGGCGTGTGTACTGACTTCGGGTGCGGTGGACGTCCCGTTGACGATTTCGACCAGCATCATCTTTGCGACCGGATTAAAGAAGTGCAGTCCGACCAGGCGCTCGGGATGTTTCAATGCAGGCGTCAGAGCTTCCAGCGGAATACTCGATGTATTGGTGGCAAGGATCGCGCCCGGTTTCATGCGTGGCTCAAGAGACTTGTATAAAGTACACTTTACGTCAACATCTTCAAATATTGCTTCAATAATAAGGTCGGCCCGTTCCACACCTTGTGCCTTGTGATCCGGTATCAGACGGTCCATTGCGGCGCGAATTTGTTCCGGCCTCTTGAGCTTGTTTGCAAACAGCTTGTGCGCGCGCGCTATGGCAGGAGCGATGCGTTCCGGCGTTTGATCCTGCAGTGTGACGTGAAAGCCACGCAGGGCACACCATGCGGCGATATCGCCGCCCATG
Source organism: uncultured Gammaproteobacteria bacterium (assembly GCA_963712695.1). Lineage (GTDB taxonomy): Bacteria > Pseudomonadota > Gammaproteobacteria > UBA9214 > UBA9214 > UBA9214. The sequence continues at coordinate 160,588 of CAVQJD010000026.1, read as the reverse complement.
GTGCCGGCACCAACTACGTGCACGTTACGTGGCTGGTAGGACTTGTCTTTGCCCAGAGACTTCAGGTGCTCCTGAAGGAAGAATACACGTACCAGATTTTTCGCAGTCGCACCGGTGACGAGTTGCGCCAGTGATCGGGCTTCTGCGCGGAGCATGGCCGGTTTGTCATTGGCATGCTTGCGCCATATGTCAATCATGGCGTAGGGCGCAGGGTAGTGCAGGCGCGAGGCTCGTTTGGCGACCTGCCTGCGCAGCAGGCTGGCCAGCAGCGGGCGTACCAGCACATTATTGGACAGGCGGTCGATTAAACCCGGGCGTCGGGGTGGTGGTGCTTCAAGCACCAGCTTGCGTGCTGCGTCATGCAGATGGCGTTCAGGTACCACCAGATCGACGAAGCCCATGCGCCGGCCGCTACGCCCGTCGACTGTGCGACCGCTCAGGATCAGGTCCATCGCCTTGATGGCGCCAATCAGCGGAACAAGGCGTGCACTGCCGCCCCAGCCGGGATGGATGCCGAGGCGCACCTCGGGTAATCCAAGGCGCGTGCCGTGGTCGTCACGCGTGACGCGGTAGCGACAGGCCAGTGCCAGCTCCATGCCACCACCAAGGCAGAAGCCATGGATCATGGCGACGGTCGGAAATGGAAGCGCCTCGAGACGGTTAAAGACTGCCTGGCCCGTGTCAAGCAGTTCCAGCGCCTGTTGTTCAGTAGTAACTTTTGTAAATGCACTAATATCGGCGCCGGCAATAAAGCCATTCGGTTTCGCGGACAGTATCACCAGGCCGCGCGGACTCTTCGCAGCAACCTCCTGCAGCTGCAGGTCGAGTTGTGCGAACACGTCGAGATTGAGCACATTGGTGCCGGCATCACTTTTGTCGAAGATTAGCCAGGCAATATTGTCGCCATCGATCTCGAGTTTGAAATGTTCGGGAGCGGTGCTGTCGGTCATGGGTGATGCTCCGGTAAATAATTCTGCGTGAGAACGGAAGTGCGCATACCGCTACGGGTGAATGGCCCAGGTAAAATGTCCATGCAAACGGGCAGGGCTGGCAGGCACATCCAGTTCACGATCTCTCGATCAACAGGGCCCCGCCCTGGCCGCCACCGATGCAGATGCTCGCCATACCGCGTTTGGCGTTGTTCTGTTCGAGTGTTTTCAGCAAATGCAGCACGATGCGTGCACCGCTGGTTCCTACCGGGTGGCCGATTGCCACTCCGCCGCCATCGATGTTGAGGCGGTCCTCGTCGACGGGTGTGAAGGGGCTGCTGCGATCAAGCTCGTTGCGACAGAAATCTGCATCCTTCCACGCAGCGAGACAGGCGAGTACCTGCGCTGCAAATGCCTCATTGATCTCAATGTAATCGAGGTCAGCTGTATCCAGACCATGGCGCTGCATGATCGGTGCCATGGCATAGCACGGCCCCAGACCCATCTGCGAGGGATCAAGTCCGGCCCACTGGCTGTCGATCAATCTGCCCATCACTTTGAGGTTGTATTTCCCGATGGCATCCTCGGAGGCGAGCAGCAGCCAGGCAGCGCCATCGGTGATCTGGGCGCTGTTACCGGCGGTGATGTTGCCGACCGGCCGGTCGAATACCGGTTTTAGCTTGGCGAGCTTCTCCGTACTGCTGTCAGCGCGCACACCGTCATCGTGGTTGTAAATATTGCCCTTGCTATCGTATAGCACCTCGATTTCGTCAAGGCGCCCTTGATTTTGTGCAGCATCGAGGCGCTGGTGGCTGCGTACAGCGAAGCTGTCCATCATCTTGCGTGTTACGCCAAAGCGGTGCGCAATGATTTCGGCGGTTTGTCCCATTGACAGGCCGACGACCGGGTCGGTCAGACCACGCAATAACGCGATAATCGGCTTGAGGTGACCAGGACGCAGTCTGCCCAGCAGCTTCAGCCGCATACCGGTTGAGCGCGCGCTGGCCATATCGGCAAGCCAGTTAACCATGGTTTCGTTGTAGAGAACCGGGGCGCGGCTCATGGCCTCGGTACCGCCGGCCAGCACCAGGTTCGCTCGGCCACTTGCGATATTCTGTGCGGCGGAGTCGATCGATTGCAGACCGGATGCGCAGTTGCGCTGCACTGTCCATGCCGGTACACGCTCACCGCAGCCGAGCCGCAGGGCGACGACGCGGCCAATATTAGCCTCGTCCGGGCTTGGCATCATACAGCCAAGGATGACCTCGTCGAGAGCGTTCGGCGGGAAGGGCTGGCGTGCGAGTAACGGCTGGCCGGCGGCGACCGCCAGCTCGGATGCTGCGAAGGGGCCGGGCCTGCCGCGTGCCTTGAGAAAGGGCGTGCGGCTGCCATCGACTACATAGACCGGCCGGCCACCCCATCCAGTTTGTTGTCCCCCCATGTCTTCAGCTCCTTGATGAAGTATCCAGGTTCAAAATCGTCGACCTGTATGACAAGCTTGCGTGCGGTGATGGCAGCGCGAATGGCATTAGCCTCGACCTCGTTGACTACGCCAGCTGTCACACCTGCGTCCAGGCATGTTTCAGGATCGCCACGTGCGATCCTGCCATCCTTCATGGCGATGCGCAGCTTGTGCAACAGCGGTTCGGCAGCGGCGGCCTTGTGCAGCGCTGTTTCGAGCTGTGCCAGCGGTTCACTTTCATCATCCGGAATATACACGCCTTCGGTAAGACGATCACGCAGCTTGCCTGGGTGCATCAGGATGTCCGCCACGCGTTGACAGAGTGCATCGTCCGGCCGCTGATAGGTCCCACCCAGAGGAAAAGTCAGTATCCGCCCGATACGGGCCAAAAAGCGGTTGGGGAGGTTATTAAGTACCTCGAAGAGGCGCTGCTGGATCTGGTAAAGCAGATCGCTGCACGACCATTCGAGTAACGGCAGTTCATCATCCGGTGAGCCGTTGTCGTAGTGATGTTTCAACACGGCACTGCCGAGGTAGAGGTAGCTCAGCACATCACCCAGTCGTCCCGAGATCGATTCCTTACGCTTTAGACCACCACCGAGCGTCATCAGCGTCAACTCGGTGATCACCGCGAATGCCAGGCTCATGCGGCCGAACTGACGATAGAACTGACCACGCAGGCCATGTTGGGGCGCATGTAGCAATCGGCCGCAGCTGAGATTGTGGAACAGGCTGCGGCTGAAATTGCTCATGACGTGACTGCCGTGGCCCAGCAGTGCGCTGTCGAAGGCATCGACGTCGTTGTTGGCAACCGCTTCCATTTCCCTGAACAGAAATGGATGGCAGCGTATCGCGCCCTGGCCAAAGATGATCAGGTTACGTGTAAGAATGTTAGCACCTTCCACGGTGATTGCGATTGGCAGGGCCTGGTAGGAACGGGCTATGAAATTGTGCGGCCCCATACTGATGCCGCGACCGCCGAGGATGTCCATGCCGTCATTCATGACGATGCGCATGCGTTCGGTCAGGTGATACTTGATGATGGCCGAGGCAACGGACGGCTCTTCACCACTGTCGAGTGCGGCGGTAGTGAAGCCGCGCGCGCCATTCATGATGTAAGTCAGACCTGCAATGCGTGCAAGCACTTCACTTACACCCTCGAACTTGCCGATTGGCACCTTGAACTGCTTGCGTACCGCAGCATAGGCGCCAACGCTGCGGCTGACCAGTTTGCCGGCGGCGGTGCTGAGAGCAGGCAGCGAGATGGCACGTCCATCGGACAGGCAGTTCATCAGCATGCGCCAGCCCTGGCCAACGTAGTCCTGTCCGCCGATTACCCAGTCCATCGGAATGAACACATCCTTGCCGCGGTTCGGGCCATTCATGAATGCCTGGCTCATCGGATAATGACGCGTGCCGATTTCAATACCAGGCGTGTCCGTCGGGATCAGCGCCAGGGTGATGCCGATATCTTCCTCTGTGCCAAGCAGGTGATCCGGGTCGTGCAGCTGGAAAGCAAGGCCAAGCAGAGTGGCGACCGGTCCCAGCGTGATGTAACGTTTCTCCCAGTTAAGGCGAATTCCGAGCACGTCGTCCTGGCCATTGAAGCGCTGCTGGCACACAACACCGGTGTCGGGCATCGATGCGGCATCGCTACCTGCCTCGGGGCCGGTCAGTGCGAAGCAGGGTATGTCCAGACCTTTCGCGAGTCGTGGCAGGTAGTGGTCCTTCTGTGCATCGGTTCCATAGGTGAGCAGTAGCTTGGCCGGACCGAGTGAGTTGGGCACCATAACGGTGACGCCGGCCGAGATGCTGCGGCTGGCCACTTTCATGACAATGGCGGAATGGGCGTTGGCAGAGAATTCCAGGCCGCCGTATGCTTTCGGAATGATCATGCCGAAGAAGCCGCTGGCTTTGAGGAAATCCCAGGTTTCTTCAGTCAGGTCGTGGCGTTCCTCGGTGATATCCCAGTCGCTGATCATGGCACAGAGTTGCTCGGTCGGGCCGTCGATAAAAGCCTGTTCCTCCTTCGATAGTGCCGGTGCCTTATAGCCCAGCATGCGATGCCAGTCCGGTTGTCCGCTGAACAGTTCGGCCTCCCACCAGACGGTGCCGGCCTCCAGTGCCTCACGTTCGGTCTCGGACATGCCGGGCATGATCTTGCGGTACAGTACCAGCAGCGGCCGCATGAGAAGGGCATGGCGTAGCGGTGTGATGAGCAGCAATGCGGCACCCGGAATGAACAGCGCCCATGCTGCCAAAGCCAGCCAGTACGGCGGGGTGTGTACCAGGTTCCAGTAGACGAGCAGGGCGCCGATGGCTGCAACCCACAGGTGGCGCGGGGCCTTGCGCGCCAGCATCAGGCTGACGACAGTCAATACAACGAGTAATTCAGTCATCCAGATCATGACGGCATTCCCTGACGCATGCGCGCCTGAAGTGTGTGTCTAGAAACAGTGAATATACATATAAAACAGCAACTCACGGCTTAGACTCAAATGACATTATCGAGTTGCATAAGCGGGCTGCGGTCATTTTTTGTCTGTGTAGGCTATCGGCAGACTATGTATGATTATGAACAACTTGTCCGCCGGTGGCCGCTGTTGACGCGGTAGAGAGACCGCCTGTCAGGATCCGTAGTTTCCGGCTAGACATCCAGCAGGCGCAGCGCTGCCAATAGCTGCTCGTGCGGTGTGTGGAAGTGGGGTGAAAAACGCACGCCACCACCGCGCAGCGCACAGGCGACGTTGCTTTGTCTGAGCCTGTCGAAAAGTGCAGCCGGTGCTTCAAACAATGGTTTAAAAGTGACTATACCCGCATACCGTCCAGGTGTGCAGGGCGTGATAATCTCATAACGGTCACCGCGCGCCGCCAGGAAATCAAGCATGAAGCGGGAGTTTTTCAGAACCTGATTTTCGATTCTGTCGATGCCGGTTTCCAGGATCAGTTCAAGGCTGGCATGCAGGGCGTGGATGCCAAGCATATTCGGGCTGCCGCATTCGAAACGACGCGCGTCGTGCGCCACTTCGCGGGACAGACTGTCGTAATTGAGCGGATCTTTCAGCATATGCCAGCCGTACTGTTTCAATGCGATGCGCTCCATGACTTCCTGGCGGCAATAAAATACCGCGAGACCTTCCGCAGCCAGCAACCACTTGTGGCCGTCGGCCATCAGAAAATCAGCCTGGCAGGCGCGCACGTTGACATCCGTCGCGCCGAGGCTTTGAATGGCATCTACGCAGAACAGGATGCCGCGCTCTCGACAAGCTGCGCCGAGTTTCACAAGGTCCAGGCGCAGTCCGGTCCCATACTGCACGGAACTGACCGACAGTAATCGGGTACGATCATCCATGCATGCGATAAGGGCAGCCTCAGGAGACACACCGCCGTCCAGATCGACATGATGTGTTTCGACGCCCAGCACATCGAGTGATTCCCATGGCAGGCGGTTCGAAGGGAATTCCCTGTTGCCGATTACCACGTTGTCACCAGCTCTCCAGGGCAGGCCCCAGGCCACAACGGACAGGGCCTCCGAGGTGTTTTTCAGCAAGGCAATTTCGTCTTTCGAACGGGCATGCAGCAACTGGCGCAACTGTTCACGCAGCAGTGTCTCGGTGTGTACCCAGCTGGCATAGTTGCGGGAACCGTAAGTACCGTTTTCATCAGCAAAGGCCTTCACTGCCTCGACAGTACGTCGGGGCCATGGCGCTACGGCAGCATGATTCAGGTATATAACGGATTCATCGAGCTGGAATTCGGACTCATACATGGCGATAAAAAATGTTCCCGGTCTGGCTCGTGCGAGCACAGTCAATAACTGTGCACAGCGATGTCCGTAGTGGCTAGCGGTGCACGGCAGGCGGGTTGCTATGGCTTCTGCACATTTCGCCGGTTACAGGTACAATGCACGCCGATTCATACCGCCAACCAACCGTTAACAAAGCGTATAGGAAAAATGACATCCTGTCGTCCTGCGATCCATATGCTGGTGCTCATGGCAATGCTTGTTACCGGTGCCGCCAGCGCCACAGATGTGCATGTGCGCGTCGACACAAACTCCGGTACGCTGGCGGTCATGCAAGGCGAGACCGTAGTCAGAATATTCGAGAATATTGCCATCGGTCGCTATGGTGTGACCGACGCCAAGCAGCGAGGCGATAACATGACGCCTCTCGGGTATTTCAAAATAGGCTGGATTACCACGAAGACGCGTTATCATCGTTTTCTTGGCCTGAACTACCCGGATCTTGAAACTGCCTCAAGAGCATTCTTCAAGGGATTGATTAGCAAGAATGAATGGCTAGAAATACGGCACGCAGCGAAGGCGGGCAGACGGCCACCCCAGAATACCGCGCTGGGTGGAATGATCGGTATCCATGGCCTTGGAGAAGGGGACGCCGATGTCCACAAGGATTACAACTGGACCAATGGTTGTGTGGCGCTGACCAACGATGAAATTGATCAATTGGTGGAATGGGTGAAGGTTGGCACTCCTGTGGAAATACACTAGCTGCAATACAGGGCGTTTGTCGCTATATGGCGTCATTTCAAGTTGTTGAAGATTTCATGTAGCATACCCCACACCCGCTGACCAACAGGGCGGCTGGATTGCTAACGCATTTTTAATTTTCTAGCAGGAGAGAGGAATGTCAGTCTATATTACGAGTCGATTTCGCATGCAGGTTCTGGCTGCATTGGCAGCCGTGATGGTTGGGTTATCCGGCTGCGCCTCAACCGGCAACGCTGAAATGACTGCAATGCAGGCCAAGGTTGATAGTGCAAGTGCAGATGCTGCTGCCGCCAAGGCTGATGCCGCGGCTGCGAAGGCACAGGCTGCCGAAGCGCTCAAGACGGCCAACGAGGCGAAGGCGATTGCTGAAGATACCGAGACCAAGATCGATCGCATGTTCAAGAAGGCCATGCACAAGTAACTAACGGTCTCATTCCGTACTCGACAAGGCCCCGCAAGGGGCCTTGTTTGTTACCGAGGGGCGCGGTTTCCGATGGATGTGTGCGTTCGACTAGCGTGTGATCTGTATCGGGATGCCGCTTTTTTCCTCGACAGCCTGGCGTAGTGCAGCTCCACTCAGGTTCAGGCGCCGATCAGCGTTCAGGTCGGAGGAACCATGCTGTTCTGCAAGCATGTCGGCTACGGCGTCCAGCACTCGCTGGAGGTAATCCTGATATAGCGACTCGTCCTCTTCCAGTGGAGGATGCAGTTCAAGAAACAGTGATCCTGCCAGCCAGCCCAGCTTGATCGGCTGGTTCACCAGGTATACCGGAGTGCCAACCGGGATGTCTGCAAACAAACCCTCGATGTCTTCCGGATACATGCGAATGCAACCATGTGTCACACGCATACCGACGCCGTAAGGCTTGTTGGTACTGTGAATGAGATAACCTGGAATACCCAGTCGCATGGCAAAACGACCCAGTGGATTGTCCGGGCCGCCGGGTATGACATCCGGCAATACACGTCCATCTGCGAGTGCTTCCTGCTTGATTGATTCAGGTGGCGTCCAGGTCGGGTCGATCTGTTTGCTGATAATCGAGGTTTTACCCAGCGGTGAACGCCAGTCCATACGCCCGACGCTGATCGGGTGAGTGATCATGATCTTTTGCTGGCCGGATTTTGGTTTGGGAAAATAGTACAGCCGCATTTCCGGCAGGTTGATAACTATCCCGCTGCGTTCGGCTTTCGGCAGTACGTAGCGGCTTGGGATGATAACTCGGGATTGGTTCTCGGGCATCCAGCGGTCAATAGTCGGGTTGGCCAGCAATATCTCGTTCTGGCCGATATCGTAACGACGCGCGATGTCGAGCAGCGTGTCATTACGTCCGGCATCGACAAACTCCAGTCGGCCAATAACACCGACATCCGCAGGCGGTAGTAAAAATGTTTCGGCCCATGCGAGGCTGGTCGTATTGAGCCAGACCAGCAATAACAACAAGCAGTGTTTCATGGCATGCCTTGTGTCAACCAGATGATTTACCGGAGGGGTTGCCTTGGCTGTGTTTGATCTGTGACTTGCCATATCCCCGATAACAATTGTGCGTGTAATGTATATTATGTTAAATACAATAAATACCCATTTAGGGGCCCGATGCAACCAGTCCGTTAATTTGCCCCACCTGTCCCGATGCTGGCCATAGTGATTATTATCGACCAGGCCGCCTTCATCGAAAACGTGATTCACCCCGCAGTGGCAAGGTCCGAACGCCACATCCTGTTCTGCCAAATTCCTTGCTGACAGTTCTGTGCCTGGGTGAGTCAGGTTGTCTGAAAAATTTACTATTTCTGGCTACGCTCGAGAATTTCCAGAAGAACCTTACCCGTGCTCGCCACGTCCTTGCCAAAGGCGATTACCCCGTCCTGATGACCACCCATGGTGAAAATTCCGCTCTCGTGAAAGTCTGTTGCCCTGTACAGGCGAGCAACTTCGAAGGCCATTTCCGGAGAGCCGTAGGGAATCGCTGGATCGGTGCAGGCAAGTCCTAACCTGGCTGATTCCTGCCAAATGGCAGGAGAATGTACATGAAAAATGACCCGTATGTCATTACTCTGGTCGTACAGAGTGCCATGAGTCAGTGATTCCGACGATGGCCGAATCGGGCCCTGCGCAAAGACGCGATTGGCTTGCAGATCCCAACCCGTCACCGTGCAGTAGTGGCAGATGTCAAGTTGTGGCAGCTCACCGGTTTGAGTGCCGCTGATGATGAATCCACGCTGTCCCGCAGGCGCATTCATTGGCTCGATACGGCAAGAGACATTCCCATATCCGGCGTCATCGTAACGCCCTGCCTGCCTGCCGATGAGTTTCAGAAGCCAGAGTCTGCTGCGCCATGTATTCAGTGCTTCTAGTGAAGCCGGTGCTTTGGCATCTGCGTACCTGTAGCGCAGGTCGAATTTTATGACACCGTCTTCCAGCATTACGCTTATCGCGCGTGCAGGTAGGCCTGTCGTATGCGTTCGATTCGTCTGCGATTGACGCCAAAGTCGCTGTAACCACTGCGCGAGGCAGAGCGCACGTGGATCAGTTTGTGTCCTGGATCAAACAGGAATTCCACGTCATCCACAAAACGAAACACCATGCTGCGCGCCTCGGCATGCAGGTAGTTACCCTGCTCCGTTATTACGGTCAGCCGTTGTTCGGTCGCCAGTGCTGTCTTGAGTCGATACAGCGCCTCTTGAGCGGAATCACTGTATGTAAATGGTTCGATCGAATGCGCCGGGTCCTGCGCCTGGCTGGATACGCAATTGGGTTTGTCTGGACAGACAGACAGTGATGTCACTCCAGCTGCACGCACAGTGATCGTAGTCATAAGCAACAGTATAAGCGCTGCTGCGCAGGGTCGTGAAATAGTAGTACGGTTAGTCATGGTTGCAGATGGAGTTTACCGCAAAACAGTTGATGCGCCTGGACATCCGACATAATGCTAAGAATGAAGCACAGCAAGCGATCCACCATTGCATTCGGCGCAGGTCAAACACGATTCCTTAGTAATAGCGGCCGGCCGCGATTAGGCGAGCCTGCCAATACGGGTCATTCATGGGGGTAACAGATACCCGTTTTCCACGTGAGGGCGCATGGATAAAATGGTTGTCGCCAGCGTAGATACCCACGTGTGAGACAGGTCGCCGATCCAGTTTGAAAAATACCAGGTCGCCGGGCTGCACCTGGCCTAGCGGCACGCGATCGGCATTGCGCAGCTGTGCCTGGGTCGTGCGTGGTATGCGGATGCCGGCTTTACGATAGGAGTAATATACCAGCCCGCTGCAATCGAAGCCGCGCGGTGTGGCGCCACCATAGCGATAGGGCGTGCCAATCTGCGCGGCCGCCAAACTTGCTCCGGGATGGGGCTGCGGCTTGGCGCGCGCCACTGGCTCTGGCTGCCGAACCGGATAGGCAGGCTCCGAGGCGCATCCACCTAGAGCCATGGTTATGGCCAGCGCCAGGAAGCTGGCACGCAACAGCAATGAGAAATGACTTGAAGAAAAACCCATAACTCACTCCGGTAATTATATCTTCCGGATACAAGGCTATCGGCTTCTTCGACTTCGTCTTAATGTCCTCCACGTGTCGCACTGCCCTGCCCGCGACTGAATTTGCCATGCTGCAGAAACGAGAGTATCTGGGTGATCACGCTATTGTTACGCATGATGAAGGTGTGACTGCTGTCGACCGCCAGAAAATCAATCATCTCGGCGAGTTTTGCGTGCTCAACAGACACCTTGCCGTCGTCTTCGCCCGGTATTATGGGCGAGAACCAGGGATCGAAGCTCCTGATGCCAGTGATGATGCCGATCTCACCGGGGATCGGTGCAAGTCGGAGTGGCAAGCTGTTGGCATCGGTTCCCAGTTGCTGGCCAGCAGGGCCGGTTGCCAAGCGGAAAACAGGATGATCTTGCAGCAGGTCGGCAATTTCGCTGCCCTGATTGGGAGGGCTCAGCATGACAATGCGGCCCAGGTTTTCGATGCGGTTATCCTGCAGGTATTGCCGTATCAGGATACCGCCAAGCGAATGCGAAACGAAATGCGTGCGATTGGTCCGATGCGCCTCGCAATACGCCAGACCGTCATTGATGGTTATTGCTGCCAGCCATTCGATATTGTCTGTCCTTGACGGGTAGCTTCGATTCCATACGCAATAACCGGCGTCGACGAGGGCATCCTCAATGGCACCCATGGAATAAGCAGTGCGACCCAGTCCGTGCAGCACTATGACGCATTCTCGTACTGGCTGATCTGCTGCATAATTGTGGCCGGCCAGCGTCAGCAGGCAGGCGGCCAGTGAATAATGAAGTGCCCTGATTAAACCTGTCAGCCTGGTGCCGTGTTTGGTGGCCGAAGAATTCCCGTGCCGATTAATAAAATGTTTCAAAATATTTTATATTATTACTGTATGTATATGTAATACATATTATTAATATCTATCGATACTCCTGCAGACAACGATAAATCTGTGCGGCGCGGTCAGGCAGGCGATTTCCAGCATGACGGGAAAATCGAGCATCGACCGCTGCACCGAAGGCCTCGCCGCCATACAAAGCGGTGTTGTCCAGGTTATCGACACTGACGGAAAACGGGATATCGAGTGCCACACAGAAGTGTTTTTCGATGGCCTGGGGTTTAATCTCGACCTGGAAGAACAGCTGCTGCTGGGCGTTGCTGCGACCATCCGGCGTATACCAGTATCCATAATCATCCAGCCGGCGGCGTGCCTCTCCCGCTACACACCAATGGGCAAGCTCGTGCAGCGCGCTGCGCTCGTAGTCGTGGGTGAATCTGATTTCAGCCGGCGCATCACCATGGAATGCCAGGTAGTATGGCTCGTCGAAGCCGCCAACCAGGCGGGTGTGATAAGCGGAAAGCACGGTTTTATTCAGGGCGGAAATCCAGTCGAGCATGGCTGTACGGTATGTTCCTCTTACTGCTTGCTGGCGGTCGGGCCATTATCTCCGTCGTGGTGCATGAGTCAATCGGGGTATTAGAATTTTGATGTACAATCCCATGAAAAATCAGTGCGGAGGACAGCCCGTGAGCGGTGTGACACCCTATCGTGAAATACAGGAACTTGCCAGCAAGCTGCCGGAACTGCGCGAGCGAGCGGATATTGTGGAGGCGCTTGACCGTGCGGAATACCTGTTCGAGGTAATCCCACCCGAGTTGCAGGACCCTGTTGAGCAGTTGATTTCCGACCTGCGCCGCAAATTGCGGTCAAGCTGAATTCTAGCCTCCGTGCGCTCTTACCCAGCGCACGATGTCTGCAGTACTCATGGCGCCAGGCTGGCGTGCGACCTCGCGCCCGCTTCGGAACAGGGCCAGTGTCGGTATGCTTTGTATACGAAACTGGGCTGCTATCCCCTGTTCATTCTCGGTGTTGATTTTGGCAAGCCGTGCACGCGGCTCAAGCTGTGCAGCTGCCTGTTCGAACGCCGGGGCCATCACCTTGCACGGGCCGCACCAGGGCGCCCAGAAATCGATCACAATGGGAATGTCGCTGCGGCTGATGTGTTGCTGGAAGGTATTGCCATTCAATTCCAGCGGATGTCCGGTAAATAGCTGATTGTGGCATTTGCCACAGCTCGGAGTATCAGCCAGCCGGTTGGCGGCGACACGGTTAACGGCATTACAATGCGGGCAGACAATGTGCTGAGTATCAGTCACGGCCGGAATCCTGTAGAAATTGTCAACTTATGCGATATGGAGGCGGAGAGCTGTAATATCAAGTCTGGAAATCAAGCACTTGAACTGCTACATCGACCCTGCCAACCACATGCGCAAGGGCGATCCGATAACGGTGGTAAAGTCGACCACAACAATTGGGAAATCGCAAAATCCCTGTCGCGTATTGCCGGGATTGTAATGAATTAGCAGGTTTCAGTCGTCTTCCGGTACACCCTGCCAGAGCATCTGGTAGCCGAGTTCATAGGTTTCATCGCAAAAGTGTGCCAGAGCCTGGAATTTTTCCTTGAAAATCCTGTCGGCGTGTGACTTTTCATGCTGCTCGAAGGATTGCCAGAAGGTCACGATGGCAAGCTCGCCCTGCTTGATCTTTGCGGCGGTAGTGTTTTCGTCAGGCGGTTCACCGATACTGCCCTCCTCCGATACGAAACCGGAATACTTGTAGACCTGTCCCGCGATGAAGCCGCCCTTGTCATCACCATAGGTATTCTTGACGACATTGCACATCTCCCCAAGGGCAAGCTCGACGTCCTCGACGGTCACACCTTCTTTAAGGTCAACGACGTTGAACAGCATGACACAGCCGAAAGGTATCTGGATGGGATGGTACATGGCAGAACTCCTGGCAATGTATAGGACGATGATAAGGATCCTGAAATTTGATTAATTTCATCTGGATAGAGGTGCTTAGGAAAGCGGGTTATTGTTTGTAACATTTTCCTGAAAATGAGCATGATACCGTAGGTGGCTAGACCATTAGTTTTCTGCGCACCAGCACAACAGCAATATAGTAACTTACCAGTGCATAGGCCAGCAGTACGCTTATATTCAAGAGCGGTTGATCGAGTTCTGCGCCAGCAACCAATGCGCGGGTCAGCTGCACGGCATGGGTCAGAGGTAGCAGTTTGACTGCACCCTGTACGGTTGCCGGCAGTGTATCGATGGGGTAGAACACACCACAGAGTATAAACATTGGCGTGACAATCAGAACGAAATAGTAGTTGAAGAAATCGTAGTTACTCGCCAGTGCGGACATAATCATGGCCGGTCCCGTAAAACACAAACCAATCAGGAATACCACTGGCAGAACCCATAGGGCCTGCCAGCCGGCAACAACGCCCAGTGCAGTGGCTACTGTCAGGATAGCCATACCGCTGAGCAGGCTCTTGGTACCACACCAGAGCATTTCACCGGCTATAATGTCATCGACTTCCAGCGGTGTGGCGAGGATGGCCTCGTAGGTTTTCTGGGGTACCATGCGCGTGAATACCGAGTACATGCCTTCAAAACTGGCGGTTGTCATGGCGCTCGATGCAATGATGCCGGAGGCCAGGAAAGCCAGGTAGGGCATGCCGTCCATCTCGCCAACGAAGTGTCCGAGACCAAAGCCAAGGCCTAGCAGGTAGAGCGTGGGTTCTCCAAAATTCATTAAAAGGGCAGGTATCAGCAACTTGCGCCATACCAGGATATTGCGCCGCCAGACTGCCAGGGCGCCGGGCCGGATACGCGGCAGGCTCAGGTCTGCCATCAGTCACGTAACTCCCTGCCGGTCAATCGCAGGAACACGTCTTCCAGTCCGGTTGGGCGATGGACAAACTTGAGTGATTGCCGATTCTTCAGTTGCTCTAGCAATACAGTAGCATTGTCCGTGTAACAGTACAGGCTGTTGCCCATCCGCTCCACGCGACATCCTGCTGCACTTGTCAGTTTTTCAAACTCAGTGCCTTTGCCGCGTACTTCTATAATTTCCGGTTCGACATGCCGGGCGATGAGTTCGCGTGGGGAACCTTGCGCTAGAATTCGACCATGATCCATGATTACAAGTTCGTCACACAGGCGTTCTGCCTCTTCCATGTAGTGTGTCGTCAGCAGCAATGTCTTGCCGGCCGCCTTGAGCTCACTCAGTCTGCCCCAGATTACGTGACGTGCCTGCGGATCCAGCCCGGTAGTCGGTTCGTCCAACACTACCAGTTCAGGGTCGTTGATCAGCGCACGGGCGATGGTCAGACGTCGCTGCATACCTCCGGACAGCGTGGTGGTTTTTGCCCCGCGCCGGTCGGCCAGAGAAACAAACTCCAGCAAGTCATCTATGCGCGATCCGACCTGTTTGCGTTTCAGTCCAAAGAACGTGGCATAGACCAGCAGGTTTTCTTCCACGCTGAAGTCCGGATCCAGATTGTCAGCTTGCGGTACGATGCCGGTTCGAGCCCGTATTGCGGCTGCATGTCTGGTTACCGGCAGACCGAATACCGATAGCATCCCGCCGCTAGCAGGCGTAAGCCCCATAGCCATGCGCAATGTAGTGGTCTTCCCTGCCCCATTCGGGCCAACAAAGCCGAAGCAGCAGCCCGGCAGGATGTCGAAATCGATATTGTCCACGGCAATACGTGAGGCGTACTGCTTGGTCAATCCGCGTACGGATATGACAGGTTGTTCGGAGCTGGAATTGGCGGTCGCGGTCATGACCGCATATTCTAGCGTGTGTACGGCTAGAATATTGTCATAATTCGTGAGATTCTGGGACAGTATTCTGCATGCTCGCAGGTATTGCCTGAAACAGTCACCGTGGCAAATCAGGCTTAGAACTGATGCCGCAGAAAAACTCCGCATAACGCGGATTCCAATCTGCCAGAAAATTATGCCGCAGGTTTTACGCGTCTGGACGCATCGATGCGCGCGCTTCCTGAAGCTCCAGGCATATCAAGCTGGAAGGAAATCGATTGGGTAGGTAATCGTGACCTCCGATACATCTTTGGCACCAAAGTCGAACAATTTCACTCGGCTTGCGATATTCTCTCCCAATGCAGGATCGCCGAGCTCGTTTGAGACCAGATCACAGCGAGACACCTTGCCGGATGGCGATATCGTCAGACGTAAGACGATCTTGCCTTTCAAGCTCGGGTTGCTGCGCAGAGCGCGGTTATATACGCTGTAAATCGATCCCTTGTTACGGTCGAAGATGACCTGAATCTCCTCGATACTACGGCCAGCTGACTTGCTGCCCTTGCCTTTGCCGCCCACGGTGCCTGTCGGCGCATTGCCGGTCGGGCTGTGTATTTGCGTTGTGCTGCGTCCTGACAGTTCCTCGCCGCCGGTATTACGACTTAAAGTTGCAGTCTGGATGCCGCCACTGCCAAGTGCGGTACCGGCGGTGAGAATGGCGCGTTCTGTTTTCTGAGCTGCACCTGTGGCCTGCGACAGATTGCTGGTCTTCTTGAAACTGCTGGAGACTGAGTTCTGGCGTATATCAGCTAGCGAATCCTTCAATGCAAGTAGTCCGGAATTTTCGGCCTGCTGACGTGCCGTTACCTTGGGTTTTACCGGTACTGGCTTGTTTACAACGACCTTCTCCTTTTCCACTGGCTTTGGTGCCTCTACCTGCTTTGGAACCGGTTCCGGCTTTACCGGTAGCGGTACTGGTTTCGGCGGTGGCGGTGGCTTGATTTCTTCCTTTTCGAAGATCAGCTGTGCCAGGCGTGGGGTTTCCACTTCAACCGGCTTTTCAATTTCAGGCAATGGCAGGAACGGTATTATGATACCGAAAACGAGCGCAACCAGCAGGTTGTTGCGTACTATGCGCCGGAAGCGTTCGTCATCGGTATTGGCGAAGCCCCAGGACATGTTGAAGTTCAGCGCGACGGCGGACATGCTCAGCTCTCCATTGGCTTCTGCAGCACTGCCAGCGAAATGCGGTTAAAGCCGGCTTTTGTACAGGTAGCCATGACCTTCTTAAGCAGTTGATACGGAATTTCCTTGTCGCCCATGATAGTCGCCTCGCGGCGCTCATTCGGGTTGCCACCTGAAACAGACTTGCCTCCGGCCTGCTCAATAAGTGCAACCTGCAGAACTTTTGAATAGGTTCCCTGTTCCTGCATAACGTTTGCCACCGAAGCGATCACTTTGCCGTGCAGCAGGATATCCTGTTCGTTAACCATGATGGTGACAGTCACACGTGGTTGCTGCTCGGAAATGGATTCGGGTAGTTTTACGGACTTGTGCGTGGGCAGTATCTCGCCATCAGAGGCATTCACCAGCAGGAAGAATACCAGGATGGTAAAGATATCCATTAGCGATACCAGATTCAGTGCCATACCGCGCCCGTGACGCACATGCTGGCGTTCCATGCGTTTGGCACGTCGTGACATCTTCATTTATTTGCCACCTTCATTTGTGTGTCTGGAGCATCTCCAATGGAAATTTCCGGGAACAGTTCTGCGTTCACCACGTTGCCGGCCTGCACCACACGTGCGGTACGTACACTGTCCATTATGTGTACTACGGTTTCATAGTTGGTATCAGGCTCCAGCAGCAAAGCGGCATCCAGTTTTTCAGGGAATCGAGCCTTGACTTGTTGTAACAATTCCGAAAGTTGTTCGTAGTCCTGATTGCCTTCTTTCAGCTGCAGCCGCCTGATCAACCCGCCATCCCTGTCACCGACTTCAATGCCATCTGCACGCACTATGATCTCCAGGTGAAATTCCTTATTGTCCTGGTGCGCCTGACTGGCCGCTTCAGGCAAATTAAGCTCCAGGATGGTGATGCGCGAGAAAACTGCCGTCATCAGCAGAAACGGCACCAAAATCACCATCAGGTTCATGAACGCGGTGATATTGATATCACCCGAGTCTGGTGAGCTATGACGGCGAATGAAGCGGCGTTTCATCCGGCCTTACCTTCGAGTGGCTTCTCGGTAATGCTATTGAGAAACTTTACAGAGGCCATCTCTAGGCTATCGATCAGCTGCGTAGTCTTGGTCTGCAACACGGCGTAGATCAACAGCAACGGGATCGCTACCATCAGGCCGAATGCCGTGGTGTTCATAGCGACCGAAATACTGGCAGACAACATATCGGCCTTCTCTGATGGATTCGCCGAGGCTACCGCAGTAAATGCCTGAATCAGACCGATAATGGTGCCAAGCAGACCAAGTAGTGTGGCGATGTTGGCGAAGGTTGCGAGGTAGGGGGTTCGTTTTTCCAGGTTTGGTACGGTCTCCATCAGCCCCTCTTCCATTGCGATCTCAACATCGTCACGGCGACGTGAGGTCCTGGCGCGGTTCAGGCCGTAGCTGAATATGTGGCTGATAGCCGAACGGGATTTTTCGGTTAGCATGGCGACCTGCAGGTAATCGCCCTTGGCAAGATGCGGAGCCAGCTTTTTCCACAGACGATGGTTACCACTGCTTGCAGCGCTGAGGTATATATAACGTTCCACCGCAATGGCCAGACCTAGCGCCAGCACCAGCACAATCGGGTACATGAAAAATCCACCTGACTGAAAAAATCCGACGAATGTGTTGTAGAAATCCATAGCGATACTCCTGTTGCTTCCCCATTGATTGATAAATTACGGCACTACGGGCGCGGGTAGTCCTGCTGCCCATCGGCAAGACCCGGTAAAAGTACAATTACCTTACTTATACTGTTCATTTGGAACTGTGAACTGCTTCGAAGTATTCGAGCTCCCTGAGAAACACGTCACGGTCGATGGGCGCAAGAATTTCGTCGACCAGGCTGTTCATGGGGCGTGTCGCCAACTCGCCGGCCTGTGCGGATTTCCATGGCACAATGTGCAGGGCCTTAGGCAGTTCCTGGTTGCCGGTGATAGTGGCGCCTTCCAGGTCCAGCCTGTCCGCTGCGTGTACCCAGATTAGTGGCAGAAACAGTCCGAGCAGGACGGCGATCAGTGGCAAACGGGTTGTGGATATCATCGTTTAGCTCCGGAAGCGACATTGATTTCGCTGGTTTGTTCGCGCAGTGCATCGATCCACTCAAGTAGCTGCTTGTCTTCTGACTGCGTTAGTTGCTGGTATCGCTCATAATGGAACAGCGCCTGTGGCGGGTTTGGCAGGTAAGAGTCATACAGGATGCCGAGATTCCAGTGGATATCCTCATTATTCGGATTGATCTTCAACCCTTCGTTGTATGCGGCGGCAGCTGCTTCCAGCCGCCCGCTGCGACGATAAATAATGCCCAGTTCGTTATAGGCAGTAACCTGACTGGCATTCGCCTCGATAGCTTTCTCGAATGCGTGCTCTGCGCCGGTGGTATCACCGAGCTTGTTGCGAGCTATGCCGAGATTCGTCCACGGGCCTGACAGGCGTGGATCGGTCGCAGTGATAGCGGCAAGCTTGTCAGTCGCGTTTTGCCAGTCCCCGGCCTTCATTAGTAGCAAGGCGGCCTGAAATTCACCTTCGACATCGGTGACCGTATCACTAATGGCAACCGGCTCATCTATTCCGGTCAACCGGGTCTGCTCCTGCGGTGTGCTAGCACAGCCACCTAGCATGCTCGCAAAAATGAATATGAATACATTAACGAAACGATGCGACATAGTTCGTACTCCTTTCCTGCTTCGCGTATTTGCCTGGTACCAGCCGTCCCAGTTCATGCAGGCTCTTCTCTATCCATGTGTCATACATGCCGGACTCGATACGGGCGGCGTTGGTTTCATGCAGTGCGATCGCCTGCTCCTCAAACGGATAAGCCTGGTCTTCCAGGAGGATGTTGTACTCTTTCAGCGCCTCGGAATTGAGATTCTTCGGGCGTTCAGATTGCATCAGCGCCATGCCAAGTTCTGTGTAAAGCTGCGCGGTGTGATAGGTGGCCGCTGTGGTAACTATTGCCACGTCATAGGCAGCGGCCTGTTCATACTGTGTCAGTGTGGATTCGAGCAGGCGTTTCTTGGTACCAAGTGTCTTGTTCAGCGGAAGCGTCAGGGCAACTGCCTGGTACTGTGCGTTCTCTGCATCGGCCAGAGTCAGGCGTGCATGCGCTGCGAGGTAGCGTGTACGATCGGTGCGGCCGCTGCCTGCCTGTGCATCAGCCGTGATAATCGCCTGCAGCCACTGGTATTGCTGTCGTGTATCACCGACTGTCTTATAGTGTTCTGATATGCGCTGTCGAGCCTCTATAGCGCTTTCCACGGGCTGTGGGAATTGCTGTACGTAGTTGATATAGACTGCTGTCGACTGTTCGCTGCGGCCGGCCTTTGCATACAGTTCGGCGGCTTGCCACAGGGCATCGCTGCGCAGCTTTGCATCACCACTGCTCCGCCCGATGCGTTCGAATTCCTCGGCGGCCTGCAGTGGCCGTGCGCTGGCGAGATAGGCTGTGGCCAGTCGACGCGTCACCTCCTCCTGACGGGGATCATCCGGATAGGTGCTGCGGAATAGCTCCAGGGTGCTGGCTGCTGTGCTGAAATCGTTCAGGCGCATCAGTCCGGCAGCTGCATCGTATTCCGCGGTGGCAACGATGCTCGCAGTCGGCGTGGCATTGCGCACACGCTGGAAATGGCCAACTGCTGCCCGGGTGTCGCCGGCGGCTATCGCAGCTTCACCCTGTTTATAAATAGATGCCGCAAGCCTTTCTGTTAGTGAGGAATAATCCTTATTTTTCGTAGCGATACGTGCCATTACCTGCTGATAGGCCTGTTCAGCATGCAGGAAGTCCTCGAGATCGAAGTAGGCATGCGCCTGAACTGTCCAGCATATGCGTTGCTGGTCCTGGGTGGCACTGGCATCGTCGATAACCAGCTGGGCAACCTGTATGGCACGCGGATTTTCACTGATTGCCAGTAATTGTTCCGCGGATCGTGTCAGTACGGCCAGCGCTTGTGGGTGCCGTGGAAAACTCGCAGAGAAGCGCAGAGCATTTTCGATGGACTCCCGATGCCAGGCAGACTGTTTGTCACCGGAGAGTCGGGCTTCTTCCTTGTCATAAGCGAGTACCGAGGCGTAACCGGCCTCGGCAGCCTTGTCATGATCGTCATATGCATAGGCGGTGCGTACGAATTCCATACTGGCTTCGCGATAATTGCCTGATTCGTCGAGTAATTCCGCCAGGTGGAAGTTGATCCCTGCTGCTTCAGGATCATGCTCAAATGAACCCAGCCAGGTCCGATACCAGTGTGTGGCCTCGGCGTAATCTTCCATTTTGCGTGTTTGCTGTGCCTGTGCGTGATAGTGACGCGACAGATCGGTAATAGTGACCTTCAGGAATCCAAGCACCTGACCAGCTTCGGTCTTGTTATGATGCTTCCAGTACTCACTCTGCAGGTTGTATCGGTCGACGAAATCCTTCTTGCCCTGCAGAACCAGTGTAGGGAAATTGCCAGCCTGATATGCATCTATGGCACGCATCTGAAAGGCCGGTGCCTGGCGATGAATTGGGTTGCTGGTTGCAAACGAACGGAATGTCTCGGCGGCGTCTGTGTAGCGTTCCTTGTCGAGATACAGCTTGCCGAGACGGTCATAAACCACGTCTTCATAGTGACGTGTACCGCGTTTGGCAAAGTATGATGCCACCGAGCGAGCGCCCTCTTCATACGAAAAGCTCAGGCTCATCACACGCAGCGTGTCATCAACCATTTCGCGATCTGCGCGTTCGAGACCAGCCAGCCTGTTACTATCATCGGTGTTGTTAGCGAGTTTTATGTCAAGCAGGTCGGTAAATGAATTGAGTCCTTCGGTGAACAGCCCCTGTTTGAAGTAACACCAGCCCAGTTTGTAGAGTGACTGCTGGTAAAATGGATTGTCATCATCGTTTTCGACGACTGCTTGATAGGCATGCTCGGCTCCGCGATAATCCTTCTTTACAAACAGAATCTCTCCCAGTCGGAACTGTGCCTCTAGCCGGTGGCTGCTTTCCGGATGCTGCGCTACCAGCTGATTCAGCGTAACCAGCGATTTGTCCGGCTCCCCGCCCATTTCATAGGCGCGTGCCAGTTGATAGAGGACCGAATCGTTATCGGTTTTATCAGGATAATTTTCCAGTACCTGCTTATAGAGACGAATTGAGTCATGTATCTGTTGCGGATATTGCGATATCACGCCTGCTTCTATTGTGTCGACTCCCGGCAGCTCGTCTGCTTCAAGGCTTATATCCGCAAGTCTGCGCATGGCCTGTGGACGTGCCTCGGTTCGGTCACTGGTTTCCAGGAAACTACGATAGGCATTCATTGCCTGACGTTCAGTGGTCTCGACTGGCACGTCGTCAAGCTTTACAGGACGTCTGCCAAGATCGGCGATCGTAGGTGCCTCGTCGCCACGAAAGATCGAGCAGCCAGTGCTGAAATATGCAATAGCCAGCAGGATCGACACAGAGCGCTTCATTGCACTGCACTCTTGTCTGGGTGCAGGGCATTATCGAAAGTCTGCGCCAGCGAAAACCGTGCCTGCACGATATAGGTATCAATGCGCTTCTTTTGCTGTTCAAGCTCAGCCACGGCCAGTTGTTCGATATGTTTGCCCTGTGCGAGATGCAGAGTATCGGTTCGATTCAGGAGAGCCTGGATAAGACTCTTTTTAGTATCAATGCGTTGCTTGTATGAGCTGAATCCGGCCGGCGTGGTGATGCGGGCGGTGTTGAGTGACTGAATCCTCTCAGCAGACTGGTCCAGCAGTCCGGACACCTCAACCAGCTGACGCATTGTCTGCCACAGTCGCGGTTTGTACTCACTGCTCAGCTGCCAGTACAGCGCACCTTCGACGCGTGCAAGGCGCTCGCGCAGTGCACCGATATCAGAATTAGCTGGAAGGGATTCGAGTTTCTTTTTTATTTTCTGTATCTTATCCCAATTTGCGGTTTCTTCGGAGTTGGCCAGCCCGATCGGGTCCCCAGTGGCCTCAATCTCTGACAGGCGGCTCCTGAGCTGGCGGTGTTGTTGTTCCATGCGGTCACGGTCGCCGGAACGCAAGGCGCGCTCGGCTGCCGGGCGGTTACCTGTGTAGCGATGTTCGCGAGCGGACAGCATATCGTCGTAGGCGTCGATATTGTCGGCCCAGGTCTGCAGATTGTTGCGGAGTACCAGCAGGTCGCGGTAGTTCTTGATAGCCTCTTGGAATTCATGTGCGGCCATCAATGTAACCTGATAACGAAGTGCTGGCGACTGTGTGTCCAGTGTCAGTTGCTGAAGCCAGCCGGATCCACTGCGTAAATCCTGTCCCTGCAATATTTCAAGTAATTCACCGTTCCCGATGGCAGCAATCGAATCGTCGAGCTTGTCCTTTTCATCGAACAGGGAGGCGATCGCCTCGTTATAGTGTTGTGCTGCGCGACCATGCAGGTTCATACGCGTCATTGCGTACGGCATTGCCAGTAAGACTTCCTGGACGGCAGGGTCGGTAACATCACGCTTGCCGAGCTCGCTCCAGGGCACCAGTGCATGACCATAATCTTCTGCTTCTGCATTTGCCCAGCCAGCTCCAAGAAGTGCCTTGTTGGAAAGCGGGCCCTCCAAACGAACACGATCAAGTGAATCACGCGATTGTTTTGTGGCCCCTTGCTGCAGATAGCTGTAACCGAGCGCCAGATTCGCCTTGTCACGTAACAATCTGATTTCCTCGCTGCGTCCGGACATTTCACCCAGGGTGTCGAGTTCTTTCGCGCCACGTTCCAGCTGGTCGCTGCGAATATAGGCAACTCCGAGGTTGTAGGCTAGATAGGGTGACCATGCCTTGGCGTCTTTTGCTTCCTGAAGTACTTTGATGGCTGCATCATTCTGGCCGAGTTGCAGTAGTAGCAGGCTATGCAGCTGAACGGCCTCCACACGTGTAGCCCGCGTCATATTGCCGCTGACGCGTGAAAGTGCCTGCAAGGCATTGACAGGATCACTACGCTGGAATGAGATCTTGGCAAGATAGAACCAGGCACGATTACGGGTCTGCTCATCGGTATGTGCATCCGTAAGCATGTTCTCGAAGATCCTGCTGGCTTCGTTACGCAATCCATAAGAAAGGTCCAGACCGCCCAGCAACAATTCAGCTTCATCGCGATGGTTTGGAAGTCTTTCCTGTTGCTGCGCAATCTGCAGACGCACAATACTGTTGAACCAGTCATCCTGAAAATAATAGAAAAGTGTTTCTCCGTACTGGAGATCCTGTGCTGTAGAAGGAGGTTTCCCTTCAGCAGCATATACCGTCACCATTTGAAGTGTCAGCATAACCGGCAGTATGAAGCTGCAAGCAACTCGCAGCATGATTTATTCCCATTCCCTGATAACGAAATCCGGTTGTTCACTGCTTGGATTATCGACTATCTTCAGTTCGACAAATTTGGCACCGAGATTCTTGTTGACAACAAGACTGGCGCCTCGTCGATAATCGCGACCTTGCGGGCCCATGCCGGTATACACGGCGACAAGCTCGTGATCACCCGCTTTCAGGTTGCCCATGTATAGACGCTGAATACCTCCCCTGTGCAGAGCATCGACCTCGCGCTGGGTATAGAGATAATTGCTGACGATTTTGTCATCAACCTTGAGCTGTACCGAGTCGAGCTTGAAAAATTCGCCGACATCAAGTGACACGAATACAGCCAGCTGTGTGTTGGCCGGATATAGCAACTCCTCTTCGAGTACAAACAGGTCACGGTTGAGAGCGATTACATCCTGTTTAAGGGACTGGATATTTTCATCGAGACTGGTTGCAGCGGGGGGGTCTGCCTGAGCAACATTGAATAGCAACATCATGATAATACCAGCGATGATTAATTTTACTAAACGATCAGGTAGTTCTATATGCAGCATCATGAACCTCGGAGTATCAGTACTGTAATACGCTCTCTAACTGTAAATATGTCGGTCTTGACGGGAAAATATTGACTAAATTACGACCTATAAATGACGCCAGAAAAGTCTGCTCCATGCGGGTAATGCAGAGTGTGCACTGGTTCACAAGCCGGGCCAGAATCCAGGTGTGTCCTGAGTGTTGGTTGTCTGTATGGAAGGCATTCAACCGATGCGTCTGACCTGCTTATCGCTCGAGCTGCATCAGGCCATCCGAATAGTGCATTATTCCCTGGTTGTCGATGATGATCGCCTCGGTATCTGGCAGGGTATTTATCAATGCCAGACCCTTTTTGACGCCCAGTACAAAAACGCTGGTCGACAGCGCATCCGTATGAGTGGCAGTGGTGCCGATAATGGTCGTGCTATGCACCTCGCGGGGAGAGTCCCCGGTGCCGGGGTTGAGAATGTGGTGATAACGCACGCCATCCTGCTCGAAATAGCGTTCATAATCGCCGGAAGTAGAAATTGCAGCGTCCTCCAGCGGAATTCTTGTAATTATGCCGTCATGCTTGCGCGGGTCGCGGACTCCGATCATCCATGGATGCTCCCAGTGTCTGCCGATTACCCGCGTATCCCCCCCGGCAGTGACGAGGGCATTACTGATACCGGCTGCCTGCAGGATTGCAATGCATCGGTCAACGGCATAGCCCTTGGCAATGCCACCGAGATCAATGCGTACACCAGGTTGTGAGAATCTAACAGATGAATGTGTCTTATTCATTATTACGTGTCGATAGCTGATTGCCGGAAGCGTCGCGGCAAGCTGCTGACCGTCAGGTTTCTTGCTGTTACGGTAATCGTAATATTGACCGGCACTGGCGTAGGTGATGTCGAAGGCGCCATCGGTTATTTCCGAATACCGAAGCGCCTGCTCGATCAGACTGAATAGTTCATTGCCGACTATGACAGCTTCAGTAGCTGCATCTGCATTTATTCGTGACAATTCACTTTCGGTTTTGTAGCTGCTCATCAACTGATCAATGCGGCGCATCTCATTCATGACTGCATGGATCACTGACCTGCCCTGTTGTTCGTCGTCATGCCATAGTTCCACGTTCACGGCTGTGCCCATGATAGTGGCTTCGTCACGAAGCCAATCGGCACACGTCAGGCCCGGTAGCAAGAGCACGTTCAGAACAAACGCAAGATAATTAAGTTGCCTCATGGCCGACGTTATCGGCACATGGCAGATTTGATTGACTGGAGGCAGCCCGGATGAAAAGCCGCGTAATCAGGGGGATGGCTGCAATGACAACCCCGGGTTACGGAATTCCTGCCTTCATCCGGGCTGCAGGGAAAGGACTTCCGGTTAGATCACACCGTTTACAATTGGATTGAATGCAGTCAGTTTGTCCATCAGTGACGCGTTGCCCAGTCCGTGGCCGGGGAATAGCGTTGGAAAGCTTGCAGTCTCACCGTGTAACGCCATGTAGTTCAGAATCACTGTTTCGACCAGCAGGTTGACCTGAAGGGCAGCGGGCGTGGCATTGGTCTCGACCGAGGCGTCGGGACGCATCCAGCCGATTTGCTGGTGCGTGGCCTGTTCGGCAGCCCCTGTGCCCAGCAGGATGGGGCGACTGCCGGGGTTGTAGACCAAAAAGAACGACGCCGCGGTGGATGAGTTGTCGCCGGTCCACACGCCTTTTCCGCCGGCATTGCCGTCAGTCATGCCGTTACTGAATACCGAACCGTCACTAAACACATACACCATCAGCGGTACGCCATTGCCGTTGTTGGCACGGGCCGCGTATTCCAGGCAGGCACCAATACAGCGTCCAGCGCGCAGATCACGTGCTTCGCCGGTGGCACGGTCGCCTGTATGATAATCAAAGCCGCCCATGGTAACGGTACCGGCGCCGGCAAAACCGTTGACAACCATCTTCATGATTGAGGCAGTCTTGCGGAATTCGCTGTCATTATCGAATTCGTTCTGCGTGAAGATACCACCCGGACCGACAATATTCGGATCCTGTGCCGGGTCAAGCGTGGTAGGGTCACCGAAGCGATCGGCAATGTCAGCAGACTTGACGTAACCGCACTGTACCAGGTCCTTGATAACAGCATCAGCGGTGACCTGGGTGTTGACGTTATCGAGCTTCTTCTTGCTGATGCGCTCAATCGATTCCATGACAGCCACGGCATCTGCCTGGCTCAGCACGCCAATCAGGTCGCCGGTATCGACCATGCCGGTCACATCGCTCGGCTGGTCCACCTTGGTGGGTCGCAGGGTGGGGTCGACCATCTTGGCCGGAGACATTGAATTACCGCCTGATTCCGAACTGCGTGAACCAATCAGGTCCACCACGCTTCCATAGGCGCTGATTGTCGGGTTAGACAGTACATATTTGGCCAGGCCATACATCGGGTTATGTGGATTGTTGCCGGTGTCGTTGTCGGAACGAGCCGGGATGATTGCACCATTGATATTGCCGGCACGGGCAACTGCTTTCTCTGTAATGCCTTGCAACATGGCGCTGGTAGTGTGGAACGCGAGCCCGAAATCGGTATTGATGAAGCCGAGACCCGTATTCGGGTCGATGGAAGCCGGCGTCATGTCACCCGGCAGACCGAGCTTGCTGTAACCTTGTGTACTGAGGAAATCCAGCTGCCCGCCCTGCTGACCTACCAGCACATTGGAACCCGAGATATTGGCGCCGCCGGCGAGGTCAAAGCAGATAAACGGGATCTTGCCGGAACCGAGTGTACTGATTCCGCATGCCGACTTGAGTAGTTCAATATCTGAAGACAGCGCAGCAGCGGCGCTACGTGGATTGGCAAACAGGCTGAACAGTGTCGGGCCGGTCAGCAGCCCCAGGCCTGCGGTCAGGCCCTGGCCGAGGAATTCACGACGGGTCCGTGGCCGGCCATGATCGTTCAGGCGCAGTGGCTCGTTGAGGTCGCGGAATTTACGGTTTCTGGCCATGGAGGTTTCCTCGTGATTTATTGGAGCAACATGGCAGCACTGCCAAGTGTCGCGGCGCAGGCCGCCTTGACGATTTCCTCGGTCCGTTGCGTGGTTGCACAGGTCGGTGACGGGACTGTTGCACACGCAGTCAGGCGCGTAATGAGGCTGTCAAGTTCAGCTGTCACATCGGCCGTGGCGGGCTGATCAGTCAGGTTCGTGTTCATGATATTGTTCATCAGCGGCACGATGATCATGTTGCGCTTGACCATGGTATTGAACGCGATGTTCGCGGTTTCCGGCGGCAGACCCGGCTGGAAGAAGCCCGGGAAATAGACATCACGCGGGGTCATGCCATTGTCCTCAACCAGTGCATTGCAGTACTCGATGGCCATTTGTGAAACTGCCATCTGGTGCGCGGACAGGAAGCCTTCGATGCTTTCCACGCTCGGTAACTGCTGTTTGACGGTCAGGTATACGCCCTCGACATCCGCCTGTTCCTTGCTGACTTTGGTGACCTCTGCCATGGTGGCGTTGATCTCGTCGAAGTTACGCAGACCGATAACCGGGGCCGGCGGTAAATTCGGAGGTGAGGCCGGCGCCACTACCGGCGGTTCGCTGAAGGCATGAGTACTACCACCAAGCACCTCGAAGGTCAGGAAGAACTCGTCGAAGTTCGCGCCGATTTGCAATGGAATGACTGTCCCCATACGCGACAGAGGTTGTCCCGTGCCCGGCGTATACAGGGAACTGCTGATGGTGGTATTGATGTTCGTATAGGCCTGCCCGACTGCCGTCTCGGTACCATTAATACCGATGCGCATACCGGCAAGCGGGATACCATCCGGTATTACGTTCGGATCCAGGTTGATATAATGCGGGTTGCTGAACAGGTAACTGTAGCTGTCGAACTGGCTTACCTCAAACAGGATGTAGTCCTGAGGGTTGCCACTGTGCGTACCCACGTTGAACAGCAGGAAGAATTTCTCGCCCACACCCACGTTGTAGTTCTGGGTGATCGCCGCCTGATCCAGTGCGCGGTTATGGATGGCTACGAAGCGGATCGTACCGGCCCAGGGGCGGTCATTGGAGACCTCGTTGCCCAACACGAATGCAAAACTGTTGTCCCAGTCAACCAGTGTGCCGCCGGCAATGGGATCGATATCATCGGTGAAGATACCATTGACATAGATACGACGGCCATTGACCGGGTCGTAGGTAACGACTACGTGTTGCAGCGTCGCCTGCAGGTCTTCATCGGCATCGGCTGTCGACAGCGTAGGTTCGCCGTTCAGGTCAGTTGTTGTGCTCCGGTGCATGAAATCATAGTTGTACAGGCTTTGCCCAAGTGTGAAGTTTCGCTGCGCAGTGCCGGCGGAGTAGCTGATAATGCGTGCCGTGTTATCCTGGCTCACATTGGCCGGTGCAACCCATGCCTCGATGGTGTACTCACCAGTGGCGGTAATCATGTTGTACAGTTTCACACTGTCACCCGTCAGTGCCTGCGCCTTGCCGTTAGTAAGGTCGATACCCCAGCCACCAACCCAGCTGTAGCTGCCACTCAGGTCAAGGTGCAAGTCAGGCGATACGCCACTGGTGTCGAACACCCGCGTGCCGGAACCGGTCTTGAATTCGTATTTCGCAATGACATTGTCCTCGATACGGCTGCCGCCACTGGATACGATGCCGTCCAGCGCCAGGATCATAGCCTTGCTGGTGACCGGGTGAGTTACCGCTGTGGTCTGCACCTGAGCGGCGAAGGCGGTGATGGCGTTTAGCATCACGGCTGTCGAGGCCGGGCAATCCGAACTGCCGGTCACATTCGGGTCCCAGCAATTATGGAATTCATCGCGTAGGCGGATGACGAAACGCGAATCTGACGGGTCGTTCAGATTGATCTTCGCCTTGGCGGCCTCGTAGGCAGAATCAGGGTTACTGTCTGCAAAGAAAGGTGACTGGGCATCGGCGGCAGAGTCGACGTGACAGCCTGTGCAGTTGGCCATCAGCACCGGGTGTACGGTGCTGGCAAACAGTGCCGAACTGCTCGGGAAATTCTTGAACGCGCCAGGATTTTTCAAAGGGCTCGGTGGGGTCAAAGTAATGACATTGCCGCCACTGGTCGCACCACCGGCCCAGGCCGTTATATAGGCAGTGATAATATCCGCACAGGCCTGTGCCTGTGCGCTGCCCAGCCAGCAGTTATGACCGCCCCCAACCTTGGTGACAAGTGCAGAATTGGCCGGAGTTTGCAGGTCAACGAGCGTGTTGGCCGCGGCGTAGGCCAGGTTGACGTCATCCATACGCGTGAACGGGATCGGTGCCTGACCACCCACATCGTGGCAATTATTGCAGCGGTTGGCCGGATTCAGATTGTCCCAGACATTCAGTTTGAATGCCTGCACATCAGTCGTCGCCGGGGCCGGACCGGTATACACCGAGGCAATACCGACGCTGCCTATGTTCTGATTTTGCACAGTGCTCTCACCGCCACCGCAGGCTGCCAGACTGGCGCTCACCAGGATGACGAGCGACAGTTGCAGGGTATGGAAACTCAGGATTTTCAGAATTGTATGTTTCATGCCTTAGTTACCCATGCAGTAGACAGCAGTATCAGCGAACACCGTTTTCATGTTGTAGTTGCCCGCTATGAAATTGTCCGTGATAGTGTCGACTTCGTTCCGATCGGCGACATTGCCCGGTTCACGCAGGCAGACGGTCTTGAATACCTTTTCCACCTGGCATGATGCAAAGGCGCGACTGTTGGCCAGCTCTATGCCCAGCTCCTTGGCGCCACTGCCGCTGCCAGTCAGGTTCATACCATTCGTATCCCAGCCCAGCAGGGAGTTCTGACCGTCGCGCCAGTAGTTATCCCAGTGGTCATCAGGTGTGATGTAGCCATACTTGAAGGTATCTGAATTTATGGAGTATTTGGGTTGCACAATTCCGGGCGTGTACTCGATGCTGCCGCTGTTCTCGTTGAAGTTGTAATAGGCGAAGGCCTGCGCCATCGGGTCCATTCCACTGTGGCAGCCGACGCAGGAGTTGAGGAAGATGCGGCTGTCGCCACCAGGGCTGCGTGAAACATCCTGGCGAATGCGATCTGTCGGCCGACTTGTGTCTTTCACCTGTTCGAGGTCATTACACAAGTGGTTCAGCAGAGTGAAGCGGAACATGGCACGGTTGGTGCCGGCTACAAAAAAGGCCTCGGCTGCACCACGCGTGGTCATGACACCGGCGGTGGCAGCTGCA
This sequence comes from uncultured Gammaproteobacteria bacterium, assembly GCA_963712695.1. Taxonomy (GTDB): domain Bacteria; phylum Pseudomonadota; class Gammaproteobacteria; order UBA9214; family UBA9214; genus UBA9214. Next base: position 130,291 of record CAVQJD010000026.1, on the reverse strand, counting down.
GGCAAGCCGGTAACGTCCGACTGGGCGGCCGGTACCAGCGCGGTCATCAGGTCATAGCCATTATCCTCCAGTGCCTGGTAGTGGGCATTACTGGTAGTCGAGTAGCCGGGTATTGGCAGTGATGGATTGCCGGTATAGATGATGTCTGCGGACAGCAGCTGGTTGAATGGCACATTGTCGCGGATCATGCCAATGACCGTCGCGGTATAATCATTCAACGGCACGAAAACGTTCTGGTCACGGTTGGTCCACGGTGCAGCAAAGTTTTTCAGTGTAACGTTATAAAAGGCGCTGTTGGCCATTGCCATTCCGGCTGCGCCAATGGCGTTGTTGCTCACAATAGCGGCTTCCATGGCGTCCAGCACGGTATTGCTCGGCGGAACACCAGCGATACGGTCGTGGATACGTTTCGCCTGACGGCGTTCCAGGTCACCGGCTGTCGCCACGGATGCCATGGATAGCAGCGAACCCAGGAAAAGCGTTGCAATCAGGCCGCATGTGAATACTGTGAATGCCGTTCTTTGATAACTCATCCGTCGTCTCGCCCCGATATTACTGCGTTATTACTGCGTTAAGTTTCAGCCTTCGGCCTGTGTAGACAAATCCTGATCGCTGCAGAGCCTGTTTTCTGTGATGCAAGTCTCGTAATTACATTCTGGTTCGATAATGGAAAGTACTCACCACTGTCGTAACAGAAACACGATACAGGTCACACTTATCTGTCCAAAATCACTACAAGATTTTGTATAAACCGCAAATTTATACGGTGTGCAGAATGTTCCGGCGGGCTGCGATTTGCGTGCCTGCCATTCAATGTATGAAATTCGACGGATTCCTTAAGGTTTGCCGGACGGAGAGCCGATCACTCATGAATATGAAAATACCCACCCTGACACGTTATTTCTGTCACCAGGTTCACGGCATTGGTGCTGCACTGCTCATGTCCCTGTTACTGGCTTCCTGCGGCGGTGGAAGCGGCCAGGACCCGGATCCGCTGGTCGAGGACTTTGGTATCGCCTTCGTTATGCGGCCATTGGAATTCAATATGGCCGGCAACGTGGTGCAGCCCGATATCCGCGAAATCGAGGGTTTCACGCCTGGTGGTGATCTCTACTACCGTGACCTGGCCTCACCCAGTGCGCAGACCCGCAACATTACCGGTGCACTGACCGGTGGTATGGGTGACGTCAAGGATGTGGAGGTTTCCTACGATGGAACCAGGCTGCTGTTTTCGCTGCGTCTGGACGATATCCCGAATGTCATGCGTGATCAGCAGAACAAGTGGGATCTGTATGAGTATGACATCGTAGCTGACACGCTGACGCGTCTGACAACGGCAAATACCTCCTTGCTCGGTGACGATGTCGCACCTCATTATCTGCCGGACGGCAGGATCATTTTTTCCTCAAATCGCCAGCGCCAGTTCCGTGCAACGCTGACTGACGAGAGCAAGGGTACCGGTCCGTTTTATGCGCTGGACGAAAACCGCAATGAGCACGCCATGATGTTGCATATCATGAATGCTGACGGCAGCAACATCAGACAGATTTCATCGAACCCGAGCCATGACCTGGATGCGATTGTGCTCGAGAGCCAGAACAATCCGCTGGAGTCAGGCAAGGTAGTATTCAGCCGCTGGGATAACATGGGCGGGCGCGAGCAGATCAGCCTGTACAAGATGAATCCGGATGGCACCGACCTGCAACTATTATATGGTGCGCACAGCCACGCCACCGGTACTAACGGTGCGACGGTGCAGTTCCTGCAACCGCGCGAGATGCCTGACGGCCGGCTGATGACCGTGATGCTGCCCTTCGCGAATTCCAATCATGGCGGTGACCTTGTTTTGATCGATATCAACAACTACATTGACAACACTTTCCCGACTGCGGTCAATGCCGGAGTGCTGTTCGGTCCGGCACAGAGCCCAGCGACTACTAATGTCATCCATACCGACAACACCATTTCACCGGGTGGCCGTTTCATGTCAGCCTGGCCGCTACTTGACGGCACCAGCCGCGCTCTGGTCAGCTGGAGCGCCTGCCGGTTGGTCGAGAACACCCAGATCGTGCCCTGTACGCCGGCACGGCTTGCCAATCCGGCAGCCGTCGAGGCCGATCCGATCTACGGCATCTACATATATGATATGGACAACAGTACGCAGATCCCGATCGTGGTGCCGCAGGAAGGCTTTTTGTTCAACGACGTGGTCGCGGTTGCCCCGCGTACGGTTCCCAACTTTATCCGGGACAAGGTCCCGGGTGTTGATCTCGATCTTGCGGCAGCTACAGAAGATGTCGGCATCCTCAATATTCGCAGCGTCTATGACATCGATGGTGTCGATACCGCGATCCCGGATATCCCTACACTCGCTGACCCGGGACTGACAACGTCAGCAGATTTGCGCCCTGCCCGCTTCCTGCGCATCGTCAAGAGTGTCGGCATTCCGGATAACGACACAAAGCAGATCCCCGGCACGGCATTTGGCGCGAGTGCTCAGCAGTTAATGCGCGAAATCGTCGGTTATATCCCGGTGCAGCCTGACGGTTCAGTACGTACCTATGTACCGGCCAATGTTCCGTTGGCCATCAGCGTGGTCGACCGTGACGGTCGGCGACTTCCGACTTCGCCCCGGCACCAGAGCTGGTTACAACTCAAGCCCGGCGAGGAAGTCACCTGTAACGGCTGTCATGATCACGCCAGTGGTACACCGCATGGTCATCCGGAAGCCCCACTGTCGGTCTATGCCGGTGCGCCTGCCATTGGTGAATTTCCGAACACCAACAATCCACCCTACTTCGCCAACTTTGGCGAGACCATGGCGGAGACCCTGACGCGTGTCGATCCGAACGCATTGCGACCGTCGATGGACCTGATCTATGTCGATCTCTGGACCGACCCGGCCAAAGCCCTGCGTGCGGCGGATCCCAGCTACTCACTCACCTATGCTGCCCTGACCACGCCGGCACCGAACACGGCCGCCTGCGAGCAGTCACCAACGCCTGCATGGACCAGCCTGTGTCGCTCGGTCATCCACTACGAGACCCATATCCACCCGCTGTGGAGCGTCGACCGCGGTGCGAATACCTGCACCAGCTGCCACACATCGGTCAACAATACAGTAGTGCCGGACGGTCAGCTCGAACTCACCGACGGATTTGATGCACTGGTTCCGGACCACTTCCATGCCTACCGCGAACTTCTGTTCACGGACAACTTCCAGGAGGTTGGCGCCATGGGCCTGCAGGACCGGATGGTACCCGGCCCGATCGATCCGATCACTGGCCTGCCAACCATGGTGCCGGTGCCGGTTCCTCCCTCCATGTCACCCGCCGGTGCCATGGCCAGCAACACGTTTTTCTCACATTTTGATGCGGGCGGTACGCACGACGGATTTCTGACTCCTGAAGAATTGCGGCTACTGGCCGAATGGCTGGATATCGGTGCGCAGTATTACAACGATCCATCAATCGTCCCGTAGCAGTAACTGCGCTGTAACTTTTTTTAAAAAGTTGGTTGATTTGTGACGACTCATGCCGTTTGCAACGCATTCAGGGTGCGCTTCATTGTCCTCATGGCTTGCGTGTTGCAGTGCCTGGTCACTACGGTGGTGCAGGCCGAGGAGCGCTATTTCACGGTGCGTATCGCCGAGCCGTATATCGAGCTGCATACCGGACCAGGACGCGGTTTCCCGGTGTTTCACGTAGTGGACCGGGGTGAGCTGGTCGAAGTTATCAAGCGACGCACTGACTGGTTCCTGCTGCGTACAGCAAAAGGCAGGGAGGGTTGGGCAAAACGCTCCGCGATGATACTGACGCAGATGCCGGACGGCGAGAATACCGCGTTTGCCGAAGCTGATTTTGGCGATTTTTCGCGGCGCCGCTGGGAGGCCGGCGTGATGGCCGGTGATTTCGAGGGTGCCAACCTCCTCACAACCTATGCCGGTTACATGGTGACGCAGAACCTGTCGGCGGAAGTGCAATTGTCGCAGGCCTTCGGGAATTTTTCAGATGCGCTGATTGGCAGCATCAACCTGCTGGCACAACCATTTCCGGAATGGCGGGTGTCGCCCTACTTCCTGCTCGGTACGGGCGTGATCTATACCGATCCGAATGTGACGCTGGTGAACGAGAAAGACCGGTTTGAACAGATTACAAATGTCGGGGTCGGCCTGCGCGGGTATATCACGCGGCGTTTTATTGTCAGGGCCGAGTATCAGAACCACATCATTCTGCAAAACACGAATGACAATCAGGAGATAAACGAATGGAAAGCAGGGGTTGCATTTTTCTTCTGAGGTCGGCGGTACTGCCGGCGCTGCTGGGAATGACCTGCGGCTGTTCCCTGCTGCACACCGCCGAGGAGCCAGTGGTATTTAGCGAGTCCGAGCCCGTGATCAAGCCGGATATTGAACGTCGGACGATAACTGAAGCGGATATCGACAGTGAGGATTTCGAGGTCGGGGCGTTTGTGGGCGTTATGAGTATCGAGGACTTCGGCAGTAATGTGGTGTACGGCGTGCGGGCTGCCTATCACACTACCGAGGACTTTTATTTCGAGCTTGGCGTCGGCGCGACAGAAGCCGGGAAGACGAGTTACGAAACACTAAGCGGTGGCGCCCAGTTGCTGACAGACAGTCAGCGAGACCTCTATTACTACAATATTTCACTCGGCTACAACGTCCTCCCTGGCGAGGGTTTTATTGGCAGCCGCTACGCATTTAACAGTGCGCTTTATCTTATTGCAGGCGCAGGTAATACCGAGTTTGCCGATGACAGTCATTTCACATTCATCGTTGGTGCAGGGTATCGGTTGCTTTTTAACGACTGGATCGCCCTGCATGTGGATTTCAAGGATCATATTTTCGAGTCTGACCTGCTTGGTACCAACAAGTATACCCACAACCTGGAAGGGACCCTTGGTCTGTCCGTGTTCTTTTAAGGAGCCTCCTATGCAATACACACAATCCCGTTACATCAGACACACACTGGCAAGCCTGCTCGTTCTGCTCGCAACTACGGTTGCTGCAGGTGTTGCCCAGGCACCGGCGCCGGATTTTACCCTGAAGAGTGCCGGTGGCGAAAACCTCCGTCTCAGTGAACTGCGCGGCGACGTAGTGATGATAAATTTCTGGGCGTCCTGGTGCGGTCCGTGTCGACAGGAAATGCCGGTACTGAGCAAGTTGCATGACAAGTACAAGGCAATGGGTTTTACCGTGCTGGGTGTGAATGTCGAGGAAGATTCATCCGAGGCGAAAAAACTCCTGAAGGACATGCCGGTCAGTTTCCCGGTACTGTTTGATAACGAGAGCGTCGTAAGCAAGCAGTACGACGTGGTGGCCATGCCCAGCACGGTACTGGTCGATCGTGACGGCAAGATGCGTTTCCTGCACAAGGGTTACAAACCGGGAGAGGAAGAAATCTACCTAGAAATGGTCCGTAGCCTGATCAAGGAATAATCCTCAATATGAGATACCTTTCCTGCCTGATCATACTGCTTGCTGGCCTGCTGGCTGGCTGCAGCTCTATTGAGCCCTGGGTGAAACCCTATGAACGTGCGCACCTTGCTGATCCGATTATGAGCTTCAACTCCGACCCGGTGTCATCTGCGTATATCAATCATGTCTACCAGTCGCGCGAGGGTGCACGTGGCGCCGAGGGTGGCAACGGTGGTGGTTGTGGCTGTAACTAGGGAAGTCTGAATCAATCATGATTTACCGCAGTGACATCAAGGCCGCAAAGAGACTTTGCCTGGATTGCGCTTTCGCGGTCTGTGCCGGGCTTGCCTTTTTGCTCGTCTGTGCGCGGGCAGGTGCGGCCGTGCTGCCAGATGACCGTGCCGATGCCCTCTATCATTCTTATGACGGTGGCGGCGTTGAAATCAGTGGACCGTCGTTGCTGGTATTGAAGAAGTACGGACAGAACGTCGCGGTTACGGGTAATTATTACATAGATTCGGTCAGCAGTGCATCGATTGATGTCATCACCACCGCTAGCCCCTATTCTGAACAACGAACGGAATTTTCAGGCGGTGTGGATTACCTGCACGGCAATTCGGTCATGAGCCTGTCGTATACCAATAGTACCGAAAACGATTACGATGCCAACACAGCGGGTTTTGGTATCAGCATGGACATGTTCGGCAATATGACCACATTGAATCTGGGCTATGCGTATGGCTGGGACACGGTCGGGCAGAATGATAACCCGGCATTCTCTGAGGATGTGCGTCGGCATAATTACCGGCTGGGTGTCTCGCAGGTGATCACCAAGGACATGATCCTGGAGGTCAATTACGAAGGCATCACCGATGAGGGATTTCTCAACAATCCCTACCGTCAGGTACGCTGGTATAATTCAACCGACGGCTTAGGCACAGAACCGGAGAAGTATCCCAATACCCGCACCAGCAGTGCTGTGACATTGCGCTCCAAGTATTATCTGCCCTGGCGGGCTGCCGTGTCGGGTGAGTATCGCTTCTTTACTGACACCTGGGATATCGATGCGCACACGCTGAAATTTGGCTACACGCATCCGCTCAGTGGTGGGTGGCAGGTGGAAGGCACTTACCGCTACTACACGCAGAACGCGGCGGATTTTTACAGTGACCTGTTTCCGTATGCAGAATCACAAAACTTTCTCGCGCGCGACAAGGAACTCAGCACATTCAACAGCAACAGCCTCGGCGTCAAACTGAGCTATGACATCTTCAAGAATGGCTGGCGCTCGATCGACCGCGGCAGTGTCAACCTGGCCTATGACCATATCTGGTTCGACTACGACGATTTCCGTGATACACGGGTGACGGACGTAACACCGGGTACCGAGCCATTGTACAGTTTCACGGCCGGCGTGTTGCAGCTCTATGTTTCAATCTGGTTTTGAGAAAAAATACCTGAATTACTTCAATAAAACAGATGTATGGACGCATTTCAGGCGCGAATTTGTTGGCCAGATGATACTGCCTGCAAGGCGTTCTTAGAAAAAAGTTTCCACCCGTTCATTCGTGCGCGATCGTCTTCTCCGTGAACAGATAATCTTTCAATTCCTTGTCGAAGGAGGGATCCCGGCGTCGTATCCACTCCAGCACCATGGCGGCATGTTCTTTTTCCTCGTCGCGGTTATGCGCCAGGATAGCTTTTAGATCCTTGTCCTTGCAGGCATCGACGCGCTGATTGTACCAATCTATGGCTTCAAGTTCCTCCATCAGTGAGGTAATTGCACGGTGCATGTCACGGGTTTCATCAGATAGTTCATTTACAGGTTCGTGGTAACCTTCATTTGCCATGATGTGTTCTCCGTTTAATACCGTTATCACGATGGGTAATCGCTCGTGAAGCGGGGACTGTTGTCAGTAACGGTCGTCTTTCTGGTGGCTTGCGCAGGGCTACAAGTGCAGCCTGTCAGCGATATTACACAGGCAGCGGTTCTTTATCCAGATTCTGCCGTCATGACAGACGGATATCGTTTGCCACTGACAGTGCACAAGCCGGCCGATAGGCCAAGAGCTATCATCCTTGCGCTACATGGCTTCAATGACTATCGAGCAGCCTACAGCATGCCGGGCAGGTATTTTTCCGAACACGGCATTATGACCATTGCCTATGACCAGCGTGGTTTCGGTGAAACTGTACAGCGTGGTATCTGGCCTGGCCAACAGCTGCTGCAACAAGATGCAGCAAGCATGGCGAGGCTGTTGTGTCAACAGTATCCAGGTACCCCGCTGTATCTGCTCGGCGAAAGCATGGGTGGCGCTGTCAGCATGAGTACAGCCTTTGATGACAACGGTGAATGTGTGCAGGGTGTGATACTGGCTGCACCGGCGATCTGGGGTTGGCAGACCATGCCCTTCTGGCAAGACATTGCGCTGAAAATTGCCGCATGGCTATTCCCTGCACACAAGGTAACTGGTGAAGGACTCAAAATAACGCCCTCGGACAATATCGAAATGCTGCGTGCACTCGGGCGGGACCCGCTGGTCATCAAGGCAACACGTATCGACACGATCTACGGGCTGACTGATCTAATGGAGCAGGCCTACGAAGCGAGTGGCGGAATAACCATGCCAGTACTACTGTTGTATGGCGAGCGTGATGAAGTGATACCGAAAAATGCATTTTGCCGAATGGTTGCCAGACTACCCGATAGTCCAGAAACAACCTGGCGCATGGTGCTGTATCCTGACGGATATCATATGCTGTTGCGTGACTTGCAGGCAGCAACCGTCCTCGATGATATCGTTACATGGGTAACTATGGGAAAGGGCCAGGAACTGCCTTCCGGCCAAGCCCAACAATCCGGTGGTGAACGCCTTAAGGCCCTCTGTAGCGTGGACTGAGCCTCACCTTCCGGGTTTCTATTTGATCTGCATCAAACAACACTTATAAACCTGCCATGTCGCGGTGTACAGGCGCTGACGGCAAGCCAAGCCGGTTTATAATTATCAGTGCACACATCTGTATTAAATAGATATATAGTGTGGATTTTCTAGTTAATTTGTAATAGTTATAGCTGGAGGATTGACTTATGAACAAAGTATCGAAGCTCATTGCCTCAAGTGTGATTGCCGGTTCTGCATTCGTAGCTGCGGGTACGGCAAATGCATGGTGGGGTAATGATTACTATGATGGTCCCTGGGGTTACCCCGGCTACTGGGGTGGTTATCCCGGCTATGGCTGGGGTGGTTACCCTGGCTACGGGTGGGGTGGTTATCCCGGTTATGGCTGGGGTGGTTATCCCGGGTACGGCGGCTGGGGCGGCTATGGTTATCCCGGTTATGGCTGGGGCGGATATCCCGGTTACGGTTATGCAGCACCGGTAGTGCCTGTCGCACCGGTCGCACCGTCAACCAGTACCGCCAAATAACCAGGCGTACTCTACTCAGGCAGGAGAAGGCGCGCCCGATACGGCGCGCCTTTTTTTATTGTGTGCTAGTAAGGCCTGGGTGTCGGGTAGTCGCGTAACACATCCGCTGCACGTGTCTGGGGCGCCTGCAGCAGTGGCCATGTAAACAGCTTGTCAGGTTGAGGCAATTTGTTATCCTGGTACGCCGACAGGCCGGCACTCAGACGTTTGATTTCCGTCGGCATCATCCAGACTGCGTCAGACACCACTCCCTGCTGCAGCGAGGCGGCCTCTGCAAAATCACCATTCGCGGCCCTTGCCAGTGCCAGTAATTCACGGTGCGGCGGTATCGGTTGCCGATCGACGAGTGCGGATGCGAGATCAAGCGCCATGCCGGGATCACATCCTATCCCGGTGTCACGGCAGGCTCGCAACTGGATTTGTAAATAGCGCAAGACCGGCTGGTTCGGGAAACGATTCAGGGCAGATTCGATCACAGCAAGAACTTCCGTATTGGTGTGGTCAGCGTGTAGCAGTGCGCCGGCATAAGCCAGATAGGCAGCCATATTCTCCGGATCCGAGGCTATGGTGTTTGCGTAGTATGACACTGCCTTCTCCGTCAAACCGGTACGGTAATAATAGTTGGCCAGGTAAAAATTCGCACCGGCATGCGCAGGCTCATGCATGATAACGTGCCGGTAAGCGTCCGTCGCGGTGGCAGTATCATCCTTCTCCTCCGCCAGTACGCCTAGCAGGAAGCGCGCCAGGGTATTCGCCGGATCGCGTGTCAGGACGTCTTTCAGCTGTTCATCTGCTCCCTGACGGTCATCTGTCAGATAGAGGGTACGGGCGTAACTGATGCGGGCCTCGAGATTATCCGGTTCCCGCTCCAGTCCGTGGGCGAAAGCGTCGCGCGCATTGACGTAATCCCGGCTCTTGATGGCCTTCATGGCCCGGCTGAAATAGACCCGGGAACCCTGCCGCAACGACTCCAGGCTTTCAATCAGGGTGTCGGTGACAACGGGCAAACCATCACCGAGTTGTTGCAGGTGCTGTTTCGCGGCTTCATCCTGCCCGTCTGCCCGTAATGCCTGTGCCAGCGAGTAGTGAATCCGGGATGCTTCTGGCTGTAGTTTCAGCGCCTGCTCGAAATTTTCTATGGCCTCAATGTTGTCCCGTTGCAGCAGGGCGATCTGGCCGAGACCGAACAGGGCGGCTGCCTGCAGGCCACTCACATCGACAACCTGCCGGTAGGCGTCCCGCGCCTTGTCCAGTTCGTTGAGGTCGAGCCAGGCATCGGCAAGACGCAGCGTCACAGCGAGATAATCGGGCTGCAGATCCCTTGCCTGCCGGTAACGGGTTATCGCCTGCTCGGTTTCGCCGTTCAATGCCGCGAGATACGCTTGTAGGTAGGCCCAGCGAAAGCTGTCCGGGGTCAGGATGCGGGCGTTGTTATAGCAGGTTTCGGCCGCCGTGAATACATGCTGTACCTGATACAGCGCACCCAGTTCACCATAGGCGTCAGCGATATCCTGATCGGGATGCTGCTGTTCGATGGCATCGATTACCCACTGGCGCGCATGAACGAGCTGTTCCCGGGCATCCTTATCAAGCATTGCCACGCTGACTTCAGCCACTGGCTGGAGTCTGTCCGCCAGCGCTTCCGGCAGGTTCGACAGGACATCAGCACGTACAGCCGCGATACCTGTGAATAACAGGATAACAAGCAGCAGTCGGCAGGACACATCACATGGCACAGGGTTACTCCTCGGCTGCCTGAATGACCGTGATAGTCGTGTCGACGTGGTCAACCGCAACGGGCTGGACCTGACTGCCCGGCCAGGTAACCAGTAGTGAGTCGATGCGCTCGTTCACACCCAGTCCAAAGGTAACCGGCAACTCGACCTGCGAGAGGTAGCTGCGGGTCGGCATGACCATGCGGCGTTGCGTGATGCCGCCGGCCTGTAATTCGAGTACGGCACCGATGGCGCTGCGGTTTGCACTCCGCCCTTCCAGGCGCACGCGTAACCAGTGATGGCCGAGTTGCTGGTCATTGCGGAACACCATGGCTGCGCGGCCATTCTGGTTTATGGCGATATCAAGGTCGCCGTCATTGTCGATATCGGCATAGGCGGCGCCTCGACCGACCATCGGTGTGTAGAGGTCACCGGCATTGGCGACCTGCTGGAATCGAGTGCGGCAGGCATCGCCGCAATTCCAGAATAGCTGCGCGGGCTGCGCATAGGTCTGGCTGGGCTGGACCACGTTAATATCGGTTTCCAGATGTCCGTTGGCCTGGAACAGGTCAAGCCGGCCATCGAGGTCGTAATCGAAGAAAAACAGCCCGAAAGTCAGAGCCAGGCGTGACGCCGGGCCAAAGCCTTCCAGGACGGCCTCGTCGGCAAACGGTGGTGTGCCACCGGCCGTTACATACAGCGAGCTCATTTCGTTGGCAAAATTGCCTATGCCAATGGCCAGATCTTTATCATTCCGGTACCAGGCGCTGTCGATGCCCATGGCACCGGTCGATTTGCCGTTACGATCGTAGGCGATGCCTTCCAGTATGCCGATTTCCTCGAACCGGCCCTGTCCGAGGTTGTGATAGAGAAAATTGCGGGTGGTGTCGTTGGCTACGAACAGATCGATAAGGCCATCGCGGTCATAGTCCACCGGGGCGACGGCCAGTGCTTTGCCAACAGCCACACCGGTGTTCTTGTCCCTGACGAGAATGCCGGCAGATTCCGTGATATCAATGAACGTCGCATTGCCATTATTGAGGTACAGGTGATTGAAGGTCCCGTAGAAATGATTGGGTGCGCCGATGGCTCGCCCGAGTCCGGTCAGCTGGAAGTCGATTTCCATATCGATCTCGCGCGACCACTCGACATAGTTGCCAACGAACAGGTCAAGGTCATCGTCATTATCGATATCGACGAAGGCAGCGGCAGTGCTCCACTCGGTGGCCGTACCCCCGGTGTTGCTACCTGCGGTAACATCACTGAATCTGCCCTGGTTGTTTCTGAGTAAGTGGTTCTCGCCCAGTGCAGTCAGATACAGGTCGGTCCAGCCGTCATTGTCGTAGTCACCGATGGCCACGCCCATACAGAAACAGGTCAGTGCAAGACCGGCCTGCTGCGTGACATCGCTAAAGGTCCCGTTACCGTCGTTGCGGTACAGGGCCTGCGTTGGCGCAGTACCGTGTAGCTGGCCGGGAAACCAATTCGAGTTGACCAGCAGCAAATCCTGATCGCCGTCGTTGTCATAATCCAGGAACGCGACACCACTGCCTATCGCTTCCGGGATGAGTTTCTCGCCGTAAGCACCGTTGGTATGCGTAAAATCGATACCTGCGGATTGGGTCACGGACGTGAACGATACCGCCGGTGCCCGCGGTTCACCGGCCATGTCGTCAATGACCGGACCGCCAGGCGTGGCCTCGACAAACACTTCCTGTGTTCCGTCTTTCTGACGCAGGTACCAGGTCAGCCCGGCCGCGATGGCGGCCAGTACCAGGATGATGCCCAGGGAACGATAAAAGGCACTGCGTATTATGGATTCCCCGTGGCGTGGGTCATGCCCGGGGTGGCGCTGTTTATTCACCTGTGTCTCTGTCTCCAGCTGTCAGACGTAAAAGTTTACCGCTTCGGCTGTCGTCGAGTGATTGATCTGTATCAGCTTCGCGTGTGAGTACCAGCTGCCGGGTACTGCAGACCGGCGCCATTGCAGGCATGGCCGTGTATTCGGGCTGGCCGCGATTCAGTTCGTAGATGGCGAGGGCCGACGCCGCATGGTCAGCGGCCGGGTTATTGCTGCGGTGTCGGGTGGCCGCCTGTTCGATTGCGCTGTCATCGCGGCGGTATTTTTCGTGCAGCGCCCGATGCTGGTTGGCCAGCTCCGGCTTGCCCGCCTGCGAATGGACCAGTGCCAGGTTGAAATGGGCCGCGGCATCCTCGGGGTCGATGGCCAGCGTCCTGTCAAACCAGCCGTGTGCACGTTCCAGCAATTCGTTACGGGCCTGCTCGTTTTGCGTTCCCCGCAGTTGACGCGCACGCTCGTACAGACTGCGGCCAAGTTCATTAAGCAAGCGGGTATCGCGTGAAAAATCATAGCCGCGCTGCTGCGCGAGGCTGAAGCGGTTGTCAACAATGGATTCCAGGGTCGTGATGGCCTCCTCGAGATGACCGTTCTGCCGGTCGATCAGGGCGCTGTACCAAGCAACGGTCCAGGGCGGTGCGGGCTGCTCCGCACGGCTGGCGCGCACCAGCGCGGCAGCCGCCTCGTCCAGCCGGCCCTCCGTGAAATAGACGCGTGCCAGGTTGAGTGCACCATACCCCTGACCCAGTGTCTCGACTCGTTGAAATGCCTGCTCTGCCTGGCGCAGTTCACCCTTGCCGGAACCGCTGTCGCCCTCGCGCAGCAGGCCGATACCATAGTCGTTCCAGCGTTCAGCGGGTGCGATGGCCTGCATCTGCTCCGTAATCGGCAGCGTGCTGCCAGCAATCGGGATATGCACCCGATCACTGGCCATGACAGTGATCGGCAACGAGTTGCAGTCGAAGGCATCGCCCTGGATGTACCGGAGGTAAGTGGTGTCGAACTTGCGGTAGTTAAGGCGGGCGTCCAGTATCACCTCCCCGCTGGCCTCAGCAGGTATTTCCAGCAGATAATGCACCACACTGGCCGCGCCGGGCGGGATCTGGTGGTTATACAGCGGTACGAAAATATCCTGGGCATTGCGTCGGTCGATGCGGTTGCCGTCTCGATCCAGCACGTAGGCATTGGCAAAGTATGACCAGGGATCGACTGCACCCTGCACGTCCAGCCCCCCGCTCTGCCCGATCAGGGCACCCGCGTTGCTGGCTGTAAACTCCAGCCAGAGTTCATTGGAATCTGCAGTGCCCTCGGTCATGGCATGACCCATGCCCGTGGTGCGAATCACGATCTCGATCAGATAGCGGTTGCCCGGCTGCAGTGCGGGCACTGCCGGTCGCAACGGTGCATGCAGAAAACCATCGATGCGTCCTTCCTCCTTGATGCCGAATATATCGACGCGCGCGGCCTTGCGTAACTGCTCCTGCTGCGCCGTGATAACCTTATCGGGCAGGGCCACCATGCTGGCAACTGCCGTATTTCCCCCCGGGAACTGGTGGCTGTGAATGCTGCGCTGGCCGCTGGTATCGAAATCGCGTGCTGCCGGATCATCAGAAGCTTCGAGCGGCATGTGACACTGGCTGCAGCGCGGTACGGCGTGTGGCGGGTAGTAGAAACTGTCGACCCGGTGACCGGACACCCCGCTCTGCAGGAAACTGTCGTAGTGGTCCTGGCCACGCAGCCAGCGATAGTGGTTCACTTCCTCTGTCAGGCTGACCTTGTGGCAGACCGAGCAGAATTCGGCCGACTGGTGCAGTGGTTTAAGCAGCGACTTTTTGTGCAGTTCCGGTTTTGCCCTGATCAGCAGGTGATTGATGTCCAGTAGCAAACCCGAAGCGCTGAACGCAAAGGGGTAGCGCGGCGGGTCGACAAGCGTGTAGTCGCCATTGCCGCGCGGACTGTTGATGCGCTCGATGGCGTGACAGGCCATGCAGGTGATGCCGGCCTGGCCGGTCGGGTCATTGTCCAGATCGTAATCCGGATCGTCGAAGCGACCGCTGAACAGTGGTACGGGGTCGTGGCAGGCAGCGCAGAAACGTGACACTTGCACATTTCCGTCACGCTTTAGCACAACCTTGCGTGTTTCCTCGACGGAGAACTTGTATGCCGGGTTATTCATAGAGCTGAAGCGGTGCATGCTGTGTTCGTGCGACTGTGCAATTTCCTTGTGGCAGCCGGCACAGGTCTTGTCCGTCATCAGGTGTTCCGGCGGTATCACGGTGGTGCCGGTCAGGCGTGCCAGTGCGGGCGGAAAGTCGGCGCCAGTCGCCTGCTGTATCTGTAAGGCCGGACCAGCCTGCAGCACCACCATTATGCCCGCGAAGCCGAGTGCGGCGAGCGACCAGCGCCAGCCGGACCGCCAGTGAATGGGTGGTCCGGCGAGTCGGTGCAGCACGAACAGCCAGATCACCACGAACGGGCTGATGACATGGATCCAGTAACCGGCGCGCCGGATGTCCGGGTCATTGAGTTCGAAAAATTCGAAACGGGTCAGCAACAGACCGGTCAGCAACAGCACCAGTGCACTGGCAAAGAGTGCAAAGCCGGCGCGTATGGCAGCACGGTTAGGCCGGCGCACGGCACGGCGCATGTGGCCCAGTGCGAACATGAGGAATGGCAGGATCAGCAACAGGCCAAGCACCAGGTGCGCCAGGAACATCAACAGGTAGAAGTAATCCTGGTAGAGCCGGCCGGTCGACTCTTCCAGCAGCGTGATTGCGGCCAGATAGACCGAGTTGACCACCATCAGGGCGAACAGCACGAACACGGCCGTCAGTAGCTTGCCGAGACGTTGGGTGATTACCGGGTATGTTGTTTCCATAGCCGTCATATCTTACTGATTTAAACAGTAAATAATAACTGTATGGTGCGAGTGGATTCTTGATTTAAAGCAAATGGCAGACCTGAATATTCAATTCGAGGATTGCGGATCGTGTAAATCCGGCACAGCATAACGGTGCGATCAGGCACTGCTGCACGTGTCCGCTCCGCACCCGACGTGGATTCTCACCCACCCTGCCCCGATAAACGAATCAGCCCCAACAAGGGGCTGATTCGTTTATGGCGGAGAAGGTGGGATTCGAACCCACGGACCCTTGCGGATCAACGGTTTTCAAGACCGCCGCTTTCGACCACTCAGCCACCTCTCCTGAACTGTTTCAAGCGCCGGTTGCTCCGTGACGTGCAAGGCGCACCAAAGTACGAAAATATTCGCAGACAGCGCCCGCTCCTGCCGGCCTGAATGACGGCGCCGGGCTACCCCTGCTGCAGTTTGCCGGCGCGACACCGGAAGTGCCGCGCAAGAATACCGGAATCCGTCTGCATTTGGCCAGCCAATTGCCACAAAAATTCCATGTTTATCAAGTTGCTGTTTCCGGACGGGATGTATATCCTTAGTGAACTGCTCGGGTATTGAATTGTCTTACCCCTCACTACAGTCATTCCATCCAAGGAGTTAGCAAAAAATGAGCATGATCGACAAGACAGTCATTCGCTTCTGAACAATCGGAGCTTGCGACCAACAAGGTGCTGCGCAATACCTATACCCTGCTGTCGATGACACTGCATTCAGCGCCCTGTGTGCCGGCATTGCTGTCATGCCGAATATGCCACCACTGGGTATGATCGTCACCCTGGTCGGCTACTTCGGCCTGCTGTTCCTGACCACCCGCTTCCGCAACAGTGGCGTGGGTCTGTTGTTCGTATTTGCCCTGACCGGCTTCATGGGTCTGACGCTGGGGCCGATCATCAGCATGTACCTGTCCATCCCGAACGGTAACCAGACTCGTCATGACCGCCATGGGTGGGACAGGTATCATCTTCCTGGGCCTGTCCGGGCTATGTACTGACCACACGCAAGGATTTCAGCTTCATTGGCGGTTTCCTGATGGTTGGTATCCTGGTGGCTTTCCTTGCCGGTATCGCCAGTATGTTTCTGAGCATGCCGGGCCTGTCGCTGGCGGTGTCCGCCATGTTCGTGCTGCTGATGTCCGGCCTGATCCTGTACCAGACCAGCCCGATCATCCACGGCGGCGAGACCAACTACATTCTGGCCACGGTGACCCTGTACGTCTCCATCTACAACCTGTTCCTCAGCCTGCTGCAACTGCTCGGGGCGCTGGGCGGTGACGAATAACAGCCCTGTCGTTCACATAACCAGGCCCCGCCCTGCGGGGCCTGTTTTTATGGAAAGCCGAGATGCACGAACCTTTGAAGCACGCAACGAACTGGAAGAACAGCTGATGGCAGCCCAGGAAGGCAAGATCACCAGTGAGGACTTCATGCACTACCTGATGGAGACCCAGGTGTTCATGCCGGTGAAGGACTCCATCGGCATCGGCGGATTCACCGGCAGCGACAAGGCATGCCGCTGACACTCAGAGCCGAGGACAATACCGAGGTACTGATACTGTTCACCAGCCCGAACGGGCCAAGGACTTTGTGGAAGCATATCCCGGCTACGATGGTGGCCTGCTGACCGAATTCAACTGGATCCTGGAGCGTACCGGCAGTGGCATCGGTATCAGCATCAACCCGGACTGGCCGGTGGGCATCGATCTTGAGCCGGAGATGGTGCAGCAGCTCAGAAGCAACTAACCTGTCTTGAGCGCATCGCCCTCAGCCCTGCGCGGTTTACTCTGGAAAGACCCGCTGTTCCTGCTGGCCCTGGCTGCCGGCCCGGTCTGCTGGCTGATCCTTTAGTCACTCATCCTGCAGCCGGTCCTGCAATGGGACTGGCCACTGCAGCTGCCCTGGCTGTTTCTGATGCCGGTGCTGGTCTACCCGGTGCCGAGGAAATCGTGTTTCGCGGTCTGATCCAGGAACTGGTGCACGAGTAATCAGCTGTGGCTGGCTCGGGCCGTTGAGTCGTACGCCAACCTGCTGACCAGTTGTCTGTTCACCGGCCTGCATTTCATTTATCACCCGCCGCTGTGGGCGGCGCTGGTGTTGTTCCCGTCGCTGGTGTTCGGCTTTTTCAAGGAGCGTACTGCCGCCCTGGTGCGCCGATTATCCTGCATGTGTTCTACAACGCCGGTTTTATCTGGCTGTTTTCCGCGCCTGACAGTGCAGCGTAAGGTGCCGGAGCAGGCCGGCGCAAAAGTCATGGCTGGTTTCTGCCCAGAGAAAGTCCGCGCCTACCCCGTTGTCTGCAGGATCCTGACAAACTGTGCATAACGCGCGCGCAATTCCGGATTGGCACAGGGAATAAAGCGGGCTATCAACCCGGTTGTTGGCCAGTCGCCCGGGCCACCAGCCGCCTGCCAGGCGATACCGCGCGCCGTAGCCTCGACCTGTGGTGGACGCAGCACGACGAGTCCGGACAGATCGGCCAGTTTCTGGCACAGGGTATCGAGGTTGGCCAGGCCGCCACTGATACGGATACAGTCGACGGACGGTTCTACCTGGCACAGGAGTCCGACATTGGCCTGGATCAGAAACAGAATACTTTCCACGACGGCAACCATGGCCTCCGGCGCTGACAGGTCGCCGTGCTCGAAATACGGATCCGGCCCGGTACGCCACCACGGTGCGCCCAGACCGCCGATGGTGTTGATGAACAGGGCGGGTTCCGTGATGTCATTCAGCCAGTCAGGCAGTCGCTGTTCAAAGTCGGTGAGCGCGTAACGCGCTGCAGTCCATGCCAGTGCCGCGGCCGCACCGTTGACCGTCCCTTCGATATAGTAACGGCTACTGCCGGCATCACTGTGTGAGATGCCGGCCAGCAAGCCTGGAGGACGCGTGGCGGGATCATCCACCGCCAGCAGCACGAAGGCACCGGTGCCGATGTTCACCAGAATGGTGTTGTCCTGTGGCGCACCGAGCGCATACAGCGCGGCCGTTTGATCGCCGTTCACCGCACGCAACGGAATGTTACCGGATGACGTTCGGCCATAGCGGTTGCAGATTGGACGGCATTCGGGCAACACGCTGCGCGGAATCGCGAACAGCTCCAGCAAGACGTCGTCCCAGTCACGTGTCTGCAGGTTCCATAGCAGGGTGCGCGAGGCATTGGCGTGGTCAACGCAGGCGGATCGGCCCTCCAGCAGGTGGTACAGCAGGTAGCTTGCCAGCGGCCCCATACACAGGCGCTTGTCACGCGCGGCAGTCGCCAGCGCCGGGACGTTATTGAGCAGCCAGCGCAGCTTGCCGGCACCATAGTGCGGAGACAGCCGCAGGCCGGTGCGCTGTGCTACATCCTGCTCATGTGAACCGAGCGTGGCGATCCAGGACGCGGTACGGCGATCCTGCCAGCTCAGCACCGGGGTCAGTGACTGGCCGGTGTCGCGGTCCCAGGCGACTACGCTGGAACGCTGTGTAGCCAGTCCGGCACAGCTGACGGCACATCCCTCCAGCGCAGGGTCTGCCAGTACCTGTCTCACGACATGCTGCATCGAGGCGCGTATTTCCTCCGGATCCTGTTCCACCTCGCTGTGATTACGGGCATGCAGGGTGACGGCCTGCCGGGATTGCGTAACCACCCTGCCCCGTGTATCGAATACAATGGCGCGCGTCGAGTGCGTGCCCTGGTCGATGGCAAGGATAAGGGAATCCACTTCAGCTCACCGGCAGCAGCCGGATGTCTGCGGTGTAACCCACGGCCGCACGTGCCGGCAGGGTGGGTCTGAGGATGTGCATTATTTTCTCGGCCGCCGCCCGGTAACCGGTCAGTTTGCCGCCGTAGATCGAGACCAGCCGCGGCCGTTTTGGGTCATTGACAGTCAGCATGGTTTCGCGGGAACGTCCGAATGCCGCGTTGGTCGAGGCCGGCAGCACGCGCAGGCCGGCGAAACGTCCGAGTACCGTGGCCGGCCGGTGCGGGAAATAATGCCGCAGTACCTCGAGCAGGTAGCTTTCCTCGTCCGGCCGTATGGCAACCGCGGCGGGATCCCCGCTGTAACGGTGTTCGGTGGTGCCCAGCAACGCCTGTTCACCCCAGGGCAAGAGAAAGATCGCGCGCCGGTCCTGCGGAGCCTCCATATAGTAGCAACCGCGCGCCAGCGTGCCCGGCACGACCAGATGCGCGCCCTGCACCAGCTCGACCGGATTGTGTGGCGGTGCCGGACTGATACAGGCATCCACCCGTGTGGCCCACGGCCCCCCGGCGTTGACGATGACATCAGCACTGCAGTGCTTTTCGACTCCGTCTCGCCGGTACTGGATGGTACAGCCCGATGCATCGACCTCTGCAGCAGTGAACTCGGCCGGGCAGGCCAGAGTGGCGCCCAGACGGATGGCCGATTGCATGACGGCGCGGGTCAGCTCGACATCATTGGTTTGTGCATCGAAATACCGGAATACTGTTTGCAGCCGGCGTGTATCCAGGCCATCGAGTGTGTCCCATTCGCGACGCGGTACTGTGCAGAAGCGGCTCGAGCTGTGCATGCCGCCAAGCAGGGCATACAGGGTCAGACCGGCGCGCAACATCAGCGGGCGACGCGCGGTGTCGGGGTAGACAGGAATGAAGAACGGTTGCAGACGCACGAGGTCCGGAGCTATTTTCAGCAGCACCTGGCGTTCATGCAGGCTTTCCCTGACCAGGTGGTAATCGTGCCCCTCGAGGTAGCGCAGTCCACCGTGGATCAGCTTGCTGGAGCGGCTGGAGCTGCCGGCCGCCAGCGCGCTCTGTTCCAGTACCAGGACGGAGTAACCCGCACAGGCCGCTGCCTGTGCCACACCGACACCATGTATGCCGCCACCGACGACCACGACATCGAAATGCTCAGCCACTGGTGGTACCGGCAAGTTCGGGATCGGCCAGCAACTGGCTGATGCGGTTTGTTTCCACCAGCCGGAAGCCGCGCGCCAGAAGCGGTTCAAGCTCGCGGGCAGTGTTGACTGTATATACCACCCACGTCCAGGGCCCCGGCCACAGGGGTTCGGGTTCCGGTGGGAGCTTCTTGCGGCTGCAGAACAGGTAATCCGGCGCCAGGGTGGCAGCCGTAGCGGCGCTTGCCTCTGACCATTCGGGGAGCACCCAGCCAATCTTTACGGACCGGCGTCGACGCGCCTCGGCGAGTACCACATCATCGAACGAGATCAGGATACACTGGTCGAGAACCGGTGCAAGGCAGTCCAGCACGGTGTCGAGCACGGTGTGTGTGCCGAACGCCTGCAGGCTTTCGACTTTGAGTTCGACGAAGGCACGCGTCTGCGGCCATTCCTGCAGCAGTGACACGAAGTCCGCCAGGCGCTCGATACGCAGGTGCTCGAAGGTCACGCCGAAGCGTCCCGGCTCGCCGGCGGACAGGGCTTCGATGTCCGCCCAGGCGATACGGGTAACCTCAAGGTCCTGCCCGGTTACCCGCAAAAGTGTCGGGTCGTGGCTGAGCACCGGAATGCCGTCGGCGGTAAGCTGGACGTCGGTCTCGATATAGCATGCGCCGGCAACCAGTGCTGCCCGGAAGCCCATCAGCGAGTTTTCCGGCCAGCTATCCGGTTCGCCGCGATGTGCGACCAGTAGTGCATTCACGTCTCTTTCCACCAGTTTGTAATCACCCTCGCCACGTGCGGGTTGACCAGGTAGCCATAGGACTTGTGTACATTCAGTCCGTGACCATCGCGGTAATAGTTATAAACCCCTGCGTTCATGTCCGTTATGCTTGCCACGTCCTGGCGCCTGACCATCTCGCCAAAATCGTCGGACAACGTCGGATCCAGCGCGACCAGGTCGCCGCGTGCCGCGATATTAACCCAGCGGCGGATATTTTGCGGATAGATCCGCGGCTTGCTGTTGCCCAGGCCGATCAGACGCCGCTGTACATAGTGCATGCCGAGCGGGCTGCCGATGGTCAGGAAACAGTCTGCGCACCGCCGCAGTCCTTCCAGGTGACCGAGTTCCCACAGCGAGTCATAGGCGATGACCGAACCCATGCTGTGGCCGATCAGCAGGACCCGGTCACCAGCGGCTGCCGTCTCGCGCAGAGCTTGCTTCTGCAGGCCGCGTATCCGGCAGCCGATGTTGCCATGGTTGCTGAAATAGATTTCGGTCTCGCGGATGGATAACTTGACCCGCCGGTCGGGTATCAGCGGAATGAGCCACGGAAGATGATCCCCGACCTGGTACATGGCGCGCGCCATCCGGTACCTGACCGGGCGGGCCTCGCGAATATCCACGTCATGATGACTTTCCTGCAGCAGCAGGCGGTCGACCCAGTGCCTGTCGTCATTGATGTCGCGCTGTGTTTGATACAACAGGCCGTTCCAGGCAATGAGCAAAAAGCTGTTACTGGCGTCAATGGCAGCGGCGACGCCCGGGTCGATGCGCCTGACACCGTGCAGCAGGCAGCGCAGCAGTTGTTTGCGATGGAGTTCTGGTGCTGGCTTGGGATTTTTACCCGGTACGAAAATGATTCTGTTCAAAACGCGGCACCCGGCTGACGTTTTTCGTGCCTATATTCAGAAGGACACAAGTTGTTCGCAAGTCGGTTCGGCACAACAGTACCAGTTCTCCGAAAGGCGCGGAACCGGGGTGCCGACACGGGCAAGATCGAGTTCCGGAGCCGGCTGACCGGCCTTTTCCCATGCCAGTTGCCAGATGCCGCGGAAGATTTCGACGCGTGGCCTGCCGGCCGCTTCGGCCTGGCTGATCCAGGCCTGTACGGCCTGTTGCAGGGCATCGACGCGTGTATCCGGGTTGCGCCACGGATGGCCAAGCAGTGTCGGGTCGAAGTTGTCTACATGGTTCCTGAAGCCGTCGATCCTGAGCACATAGGAGCCTGCCGGAATCAGCAGGCGGATCGACAGCTGGACAGGTGCCACCGCCTCGACCAGTTGCAGTTCTGCCACGTGACGCAGCAGGTCGATGTAGCCCTCCAGCGTCGTCCATGGCGTGAAGGCGACAAAGGTTGGCGCGAGATCGATACCGATTTCGCGCATCAGCCCCAGCGCGGCGAGAAAATCCGCGCGCGTGTGGCCCTTGTCGAGTTTTGCCAGGATGGCATCATCCACCGATTCCACTGCCGACAGAATGAACAGGCAGCCGCAGGCACCCAATTCCCGCACTTCGTCAGGGTATCTGGCCAGGTGTTCGATCTTGATGGTGGCATCAAAGGTAAGCGCAGGAAATTCCGCGTGCATGGCACGTACGATGCGCAGTGCATGTCCCGGGCCGTTGAAAAAATCCGGATCACCGAATGAGATATGTACTGCCCCGTCAGCGACCTGGCTGCGGATGTCGCCCAGTACGATGTCGACCGGGACAACGAAAAATTTGCCCTGGTAAACCGGTACGATCGGACAATGCCGACAGAAATATTTGCAGCCACGTGTCGTCTCGGTAAAGCCGACTGTCCGGTGTGTCGCATCCGGCATGATCAGGCTGGCGTATTTGGTCAATGGTGGCAGCCTGCTTCGGTCCGGTGCGATGAATTCCGTCTTGCCGAGGTTGACCAGCGGAATAGCCTGCCCTGCCGGCTGACCTGACTGTAACTGCCTGATCATCTCCACCAGACCGGTTTCGTATTCACCACCGATGACGGTCTGCACGCCGAGGGTTCGAAACAGGTCAGCATTCATCGGTGCATACAGCCCGTACACGCACAGGTGTGCTCCCGGTGCGAGTTGCCTGATCTTCGGCAGCGCCTCGATGGCGATACGTGTCGCGGTATGCATGGCGATATAGATAGCCACGACATCGGTCGCCGGCGTCAGGCAGCTGTCGAGTTTCTGTATCGACAGGTCGCAGCAGTCGACCTCGCAGCCTGCCCGCACCAGCCAGGCGGCCGGTTCCGCCAGACCAAATGGCTGGCGGCCGAGTTCGTAGGGGTTGATCAGTGCAACTTTCATATTAATTAAGTGTTGAAAAACAACAGGTATCAGGCCATTTAGAGAATCGCTGTGCGCAGCGGGGCCGGCGCTGGTATGCCGTCGACAGTTGCACTTCGTGCGACGTCATTGTAGCCCGATAGTGCACCTGACCTGTAGCTGTAGTTGCCGGATATTTGCTTGTATCATGCGCGCCTGCGACGCCGATTCGTTTGCACGTACGACTACCTGAAGCGGGAGACCATCATGGTTGCATACAAAGGGATCACCTGGACCGGCTTTCTGATGCGATTGCTGGCGCCCGGTGTGTGGAAGGTGATGTCTGAATAGCAGTTCGCAAGGCTCATGATGGACAGCGCAACCACCGTCCAGTACATCGATTCGGCAGCGGGGCTTGCTGATTTTTGTGCCCGTCTGTCCGCCGTCGACTGGTTCGCGCTCGACACTGAATTTCTGCGCGAGAAAACCTACTACCCGAAATTGTGCCTGCTGCAGATCGCCACACCGCAGGAAGTGGCCTGCATCGATCCGCTGGCAGTAGACGACCTCGAGCCGCTGCTGGCGCTGCTTGCTGATGCACGCATCACCAAGGTCATGCACTCCTGCCGCCAGGACATGGAGATTTTCTATCATCTCGCGGGCCAGGCGCCTGCTCCGGTGTTCGATACCCAGGTCGCCGCACCCTTGCTCGGCTATGCCGATCAGATCGGGTATGCCAGTCTGGTGCAGGAGATCTCCGGTATCACGCTGGACAAACTGCATACACGCGCCGACTGGTCGATTCGCCCGCTCACACAGGCACAGATACGCTACGCGGCGGATGACGTGATCTACCTGGTGGATATCTACCGCAAGATCGTCACGAGATTGCAGGCGCTCGGACGACTCGACTGGCTGGCAGAGGATTTCCGCCAGCTGTCCGCGGCAACGCTATACGACATGCCTCCGGCCAGTGCCTGGCTGAAGGTCAAGGGCACCAACCGCCTCAAGGGCGCGAGCCTGACGATTCTGCAAGCGCTGGCAGAATGGCGTGAGGAGATCGCGCGGCAGAAGGACCGGCCGCGTGGCTGGGTGCTGCGCGACGATGCCATGGTGGATATCGCGCGCCACAAGCCGGTCACTGTGGAGGCACTCAGGAGTATCCGCGGTCTGAGTGATGGCCTGCTCAGTCGTTCCGGCGATGAGTTGCTCGAACTGATAAAACTGGCGGTCACACGCAAGCCGGTGCCCTTGCCGGATAGCGTGGCACGCACACGCCTGTCAGCGGCACAGGAAGCACTGGTCGACGTCATGATGGGTGTGGTCCGCATCACGGCGGACGAAAACCAGCTGAACCCAAGCGTACTGGCTGGCCGCAAGGACCTTGAGGCAATGCTGCTAAACGATCCCGCCAGTACCGTGCTGCACGGCTGGCGTCACAAGCTGATTGGCGAGCGTCTGCAGCGGCTGCTCTCCGGCCAGCAAAGCCTGACAGTGCATAACGGCAGGCTGGTGCTGTGACACGTGAGACGTGAAACGTGAAAGGTGAAAGGTAACGCTCGACTCAGGGTAGGCGCTGAGTTTGACTCTCACGTCTCACGTCTCACGTCTCACGTCTCACGGCCTGCTCAGGTGCGTATTCCGCGTCCCGTGCGCAGCAGGTAGAGGCTGAGCACATACAGGGCAACGATGAAACCGCAACTGATTGCGTAGGATGTTACCAGGCTGATGTCGGATATACCGAGGAAGCCGTAGCGGAATGCATTGACCATGTACAGAATCGGGTTGACCAGCGAGACGCTTTGCCAGAAATCAGGCAACATGCCGATTGAGTAGAAGACGCCACCCAGGTAGGTCAGAGGTGTCAGCACAAAGGTCGGCACGATGGAGATATCATCGAAGCTGTTGGCATAGACGCCGTTGATCAGTCCTGCGAGCGAAAACAGGATCGAGGTCAGCAGCACCATGCTGATCATGACGGGCAGGCTGTGGATGTTGAGCGGGTTGAACAGCAGGGAGACGATCGTCACTGCCGTACCCACCGTCAGGCCACGCATGACCCCACCGCTGATAAAGCCCAGCAGGATGATGTAGTTGGGTGTCGGCGAGATCAGCATCTCCTCGATATGGCGCTGGAACTTGGAGCCGTAGAAGGACGACACCACATTGGCGTAGGAATTCGTGATCACCGCCATCATGATCAATCCCGGTATGATAAATTCCATGTAGGCATGGCCTTCCATCTCGCCGATGCGCGGACCGATCAGGTTGCCGAAAATAATGAAATAAAGGGCCGTAGTCACGGCCGGCGGCAGTACGGTCTGTACCCAGATACGGATAAAACGCAGCGTCTCCTTGGTGACGATGGTCTGGAATGCAATCAGCTTTTCCCGCGTGTTCACGACTGACCCTCTTTACCAGCATCGTTTTCGACCAGGCGCATGAACAGCTCCTCAAGACGGTTGGTCTTGTTGCGCATACTCAGTACACGAATGCCCTGCTGTGTCAGTTCAGTGAACAGTGCATTGATGGATTCATTACGGTAAATCTCTGCTTCCAGGGTGTGCTCGTCAACCAGTTGCAGTTTATGATGCGGCAGAACCGGGGCTTCATGCAGGGTCTTTTCAACATCGAGTATGAAGGTTTCCTTGTGCAGGGTGTTGAGCAGCTCTTTCGTGGTGGTATTGCTGATCAGCTCGCCTTCATCGATGATGGCGATATCGCGGCACAGGCTTTCTGCCTCTTCCAGGTAATGCGTGGTGAGGATAATAGTGGTCCCCGCCTTGTTGATATCGCGCAGGAATTTCCACATCGAGCGACGGATTTCGATGTCGACGCCGGCAGTCGGTTCGTCCAGGATGAGCAGACGCGGTTCGTGAACAAGGGCGCGGGCAATCATCAAGCGGCGCTTCATACCGCCGGAGATATTGCGTGCCATGACGCGCCGCTTGTCCCACAGGTCCAGCTGTCTGAGATAGATCTCGGCGCGCCTGAACGCCTCACCGCGCGGGATGCCGTAGTAACCGGCCTGGTTTGCGACCACCTCCACTACCGGTTCAAACATGTTGAAATTGAATTCCTGCGGCACCAGTCCGAGACAGGCCTTCGCGGCGGCCGGATCCTTCACAATATCATGGCCGAAGATGGCAACCGATCCCGCGCTGCGGTTCACCAGGGTGGCGATGATGCCGATCAGGGTGGTCTTGCCTGCCCCGTTGGGCCCGAGCAGTGCGAAGAAATCGCCCTGGGCGACATCGAAACTGACACCCTTCAGGGCGACGTGGCCACCTTTATAGGTTTTTTCCAGATCGCGTATCGACAGTGCGGGTGTCATGTTCAGACCAGCTTGATAAGGAAGAGCACAAACAGGACCACCAGTGCGATCGGCAGCAGAAACCCGGCCCAGTCCCGCGACTCGGCCTGACGGCTTCTTTCCAGTGTAGCCCGGATACCGGGACCGAACCAGAACAGCACCAGCAGCACCAGCACACCGAGCAGGAGCATTTCCCAGGTTGAGAGTTGTTGCATGAGCCGGTCGTGTCAGTGTTGCCTAAACAGCACCTGCAGGTGTCTGACAGGGCTGACGGGAATTGCGCTATCATAAGTCATATGTGGTTGGCGGGTGAAGCGGCAAAATGCATGAAGGTAATGTGGTAGTTGGCGGGTTCTGCGAAATCAGACCGGACACGATAAAACGTGCAGAGGCTGGCGGTTTATGACGGCCTGGGTCAAAGGCAGTGTCATCAGCTTGCGCCGCTGGACAGATGAGCTGTATTCGGTGCAGTTACAGGCGGAGATCGCGCCGTTCAAGGCTGGCCAGTTTACCCGGCTCGCACTGGAGATCGATGGCGAAATGGTGGCGCGCCCCTACTCGTTCGTGAACGGTCCCGATAATCCCCTGCTGGAATTCTATTTCATTCGCGTGCCCGGCGGTCCACTGACCGCGCAGCTGATTGAGCTCGAACCCGGCGATTCCCTGTTTATAGCCCCGCGCAGCGCCGGTTTCTTCATCCTCGATGAAGTGCCGGCGGCGGATGTGCTGTGGATGCTTTCGACGGGCACGGCCATCGGCCCGTTTCTCTCCATCCTGACCACCATGCAAGTCTGGCGCGAGTACCGGCGCATCGTGCTGGTACATGCCGTGCGCTATGTGCCGGAGCTGACCTATCAAGAAGAGATCAGCGCACTGCTGGCCCAACATCCGCAACAGCTGCAATACATTCCGTTCGTTAGCCGCGAGCCACTGGATATTGCGATCCGCGGCCGGGTTACCCAGGCGATCATCAGCGGTGCGCTGGAAAAGCGCGCCGGGCTGGCGATGAATGCGGAGAATTCACAGGTCATGATCTGTGGCAATCCGGGTATGGTTGCGGATACCCAGCAGGCGCTGGAAGCACGCGGCATGAAAAAAAACCGCCGCCGTGAACCGGGCCATATCACCACCGAGCAGTACTGGAAAACCTAGACAGCGTGGAATGTCCGCGGGGCTGCCCCTTTGCGTTTGCGTGGCAGACAAATGCCCCGCTGGATTATGTCCGGGTTAAACAGACAACTAGCCAAGGAATGCGTGGAAGAACATGGAAAAATGCAGGGTGCACTCTGTGCACCATCACGTGAGATGTGTAACGTGAATGGCGGGCTGTATTTAATGGCCACGGAATCCACGGAAGAACACGGAAAAATTTCCATCAGCAATTGTTTGGCTTGAAGGGCACACAATGCATCCCTGCTTTGATTCGTTTTCAATTAAAGTGGTATTTGTTATAACCCAGACACTCTGTGTAGTTTCTTTGTGCTTCCGTGGCTATTACTAATTGCGCGCGAGATGTGCTCCTGCACATTGGCGGTGCGTAAGACGCACCCTGCTTAGGCGTATTTTATTTTTCCGTATTCTTCCGTGGATCCCATGGCCATTATCAGTTTGGTCAGAGAAACAGCGTTAACACCCCGGTGTAGCCGTACAGACGGTTGTGCGAGATTTCCCCGTTGGCGAAAAAACCGACCAGCGGGAATTCGCCAAGGGCATCACGGATCATGTTCAGTTCTTCGGAATTCTCGCCGAACTGGTGACGACCGCGACCGAGGCAGCTGAAATAGAGTCCGCCACGAATGTCCCCCCCGCGCGCTTGCGGAGATCGGACAGCATGCGCTGCATGTCCTGGCGCGCAGCGACACCGTCGCGGCGGCAGAATATCAGCTGCGCACCTTCCTCGAGATTATCGCCTATGGCCAGCAGTTTTTCGTGCGGGTCAATGCCGATCAGGTTGCGTACCAGGTAATCACCTGTATCGGAACCGGGAACGGGCAGTCCGGCAAAGATGTAGCCGGCGACGCGGGACATGTCCCTGGCCATCACTTCACCGATGGCATCCCTGAATACATCGAGTGCCGGCCTGTGGTCAAGCTCGGCCAGCAGATTGCCCTGGCATTTGGTGATGACGTGCTTGTTTTGCAACGGTGTGCAACCCTGGGTCAGGCTGCTGATGACCGGTATGTCCGCGGACAGCAGTACGCCGGACAGGCCACCCTGCTGGATCGTGCCGGCCACCTGCAGCTGCGACTGGTCGTTATCGGCCGAGGACAGACCGCCAACCAGGAAGCCCGGATCGAGCTGCGTCGAGAGTGAATCGATGACCTGCGCGATATGCTGGTCGCGCGGGTCGCCATGTACCACGCCGAAGTGCACGTTGTGCTGGTCGAGCCAGTTGCGATTCTCGGTCAGCATGTCAGCGAGCGCACTGATACCGGCGGGTACGAGGCGGTAGCTGTCCTGCGGTAACGCGCCCAGCATGATCGCGGCGGCGGCCTCATCGTAGATTTCACGCCCGGTACAACAGATGGCGCTGCCGACGCTACCGACCCAGTTACGTACCCCGGTGGCATCACGCAGCGCATCCAGTATGCGATTTATATAGGGTGCGAGAGGATAGGTGAGATACACAAAGCCAAGGTTCGCGGCATGCGGTGCTTCGCCGAGTCTGACAAGGCAGTCATCGACGATCGACTGCCAGTCCGTACCGGTGGCGCAAGCCGCATTGAATGAGGTACCGTCCATGGCCCCCATTGTACTTGATGAAACTAACGACTCACGAAGAAAATTTCAACGAACCTCATTGCCAGTGTGGCTGCGGATGCCTGCCACCAATAACTGACCGTCCATCATCACACCGCTTTTTCACCAGCTTATGGATCCTGCGGGGGTATTGACATTGCCAATTTGTCGACAGTCGCATCGCCTGCCGGCCAGGCTGATGCGTGGAGGATAATGTGACGACACGCCGGGGGCGACAGTCGACAGCCGGATAGATCGCTGGACAGTCAGAAATTGACAAACACGCCGGCATAGGGACCGCTGAAGGCGATATCAGCCGTGCAGGCGTCAACATTTTCCAGACCAATCTTCAGGCTTCGATAGCCAAGACTGGCGCCGGTTTTCCAGGACGAAGTGTAACTGGCATGCAGGGCGACTTCGTACTGGTGATGGCCCTGATAGCCGGTGAACGAGCCGTTAGCGCTGACCGTCAGGCCGGAAAACGGGAGATCGAGCCCGATACCGGCATACAGCAGGGGAATCCAC
Organism: uncultured Gammaproteobacteria bacterium; assembly: GCA_963712695.1. Classification (GTDB taxonomy): domain Bacteria; phylum Pseudomonadota; class Gammaproteobacteria; order UBA9214; family UBA9214; genus UBA9214. The sequence continues at coordinate 100,477 of CAVQJD010000026.1, read as the reverse complement.
CCTGTCACGTTTGCTGTTTCCATGCTGCCATCGGGTACTGTATTGCTGTCTATGTATCTTGCATCCACTCCCAGGTCGATACTGGCTACGCTATCGACAATGCTGTAATAGAGAATGATATCGCTTCGCTGGAGCTGTATGCTGCTGGCGATATCCTCGCCAGTGGTAAAGCTGCTGCCACCGAAATCAAGCGTATTCGAAACCCGTCCGCTGGTGCTTGCGGCGATTGCGCTCCTGCTGACCATGGCGTGCGGTAATAATGGCAGCGGGTGCTCCAGTTTCAGATAGCCGGTGTCCGAACGGATGATGTCGTATCCGGAATCAAGTGTCGGGTCTTCGTTGCGATAATGCACGCTACCGAGGTCATTCAAAAACCACGGGTGCATGCCCATACGCAGGCCGTTGTCGCCCGCCCGGGTCGTGCCCGCGATAAGCAGCAAGGCAAGAATCATTACGAGTCTGGCGTGCATTTTGTGTCTCCGGCAAGCTGTCTGCCGCCACACTAGCATGTCATATCAGGCAATTACCGGACGCGGTTCACGCTTGCTGAAGGCATGCCGGCGCCACCTTAATCCGCAACCGCCTGGTGAATTTGCTACACTGAGCGTGGTCTCCAACTACGCAAGAGGAGCTATGTCATGTCTATACGAATACTGTTTTTCCTGCTCGCATTGCCTCTGCTGTTTGTCAACCCGGACGAACTCCATGCGGCTGACGGCGATGATGTGGTCAAGGTGGTGTACCATGCCGATTTCGCCGATCCACGACGCTTCAGCGCCATGTTGACCAGCATCCATAATATGGTCACACACTATCAGAATGAGCTGATCGAATACGATGTACGCATCGTATTCGTTGCCCACGGTATCCGCTTCCTGACCGATGACAAACTCGTTGATACCCCGTTTGCGGCCGATGCCGCCCTCGAGGAGCGGCGTGACAACATCAAGGGTCGACTAATCACACTGAATGGTGTGCAGGGCGTCAGGCTCGAACTGTGCGATATCACCCGCAGTGGAATCGGTCTCGCCAGTGACAAGCTGTACAAAAATGTGGACGCAGTCCCGTCCGGTGTGGTGCGCATCGCCGAGCTGCAACATGACGGTTTTGCCTATATCAAGATCGAATAGACGCAGTGCCGTCAGACGCCTACCGAACGTGCAGATAATCGCCAGCGGTTGCTGGCGCTGTCAGTCGCACTGCTGGTAGCAAGGTAGACGACTCCGGTACCAGCGCATTTTCCGGGGTGCGGTCCGGAGCGCTGATACTGGCATGTACGGCCGGATCCAGGCTTTATTCGGCAGTAAATCCGAACCCGCGGTCATGCACGTAAACCAGTTTGCAGTCTTCCAGGTAGCTCGCATCATGGATCGTTCCGGCACTGATATACCCGGTATCACCCTTGTCGAGCACCAGCGGTTCGCCGTCTGCGACCAGCCTGTCTCCGGCACGGGTATAGAACTGGATAGCCATCCTGCCTTCCACCACCACAGTCATGTCGTCGCCCGGATGTGAGTGCGGCGGCTCCGCGCTGCCGGCCACCCAGCGCTCCAGCATGACCTCCACGCCCTGCGGGTTGGCAGGAAAGGTGGTCCTGACCGTGAAACCGGCCGGTGTATCAGGTACGCTGATATGGTTTTTCCAGATGGCGCTGCTATCCGGGGTGGCTGCAGCGCCCTTGTCCATGCTGTTCCGGGACATGTCGATCTCCTGTGGTCCGATGAGGTGCAAAAGCTAATACGATTTCTGCAACACCGCAAGTTGGGCTGATGCGAGGCTGTTAGTGCTGTTAATTTTCAACAGGTATACTGAACCTGTTGTGTCTGCGAACTGGCCTCGGGGCCGAGGTCACATGGAACACTGGACTGAGTACACACGCTTCACCACGGCACTGCTGGTCATTCTGGATCCCTTTATCGCTATCCCGCTGTTCCTGTCGCTCACCCAGGGTCAGGACAGCCATCAGCGCATGCGTGTTGCTTTCATAACCAGCATCGCTGTGGGCGTGGTGCTGGTGTCTGCGGCGATATTCGGTGACAGCCTGCTGGCCTTCATTGGCACCAGCCTGTCTTCATTTCGTGTGGGTGGTGGCATTGTACTGCTGTTGATGGCCCTGGCCATGTTGCGCGCCGAATCAGATACGCTGCGTACTACACATTTCGAGAAGAAGACCGCTGAAGAAATGTCCAGTATCGCTGTTGTGCCACTGGCTATCCCGATGCTGGCAGGGCCCGGCGCCATCAGTACCGTGATCATCCAGATGCAGCGCTCCATCCTGCCGCTGCACCCCTACATCGTCATCGGCTGCATTCTGCTGGTCTGCATTGTGCTGTGGCTGGTGCTAAGCCTGGCCACGCAGATTGGCAATACGCTGGGACGGATTGGCATGAGCATCATCGATCGGTTGTTCGGGCTGCTGCTGGCAGCGATTTCGATAGAGATCATCGCTAACGGCCTGCGCGGGCTGTTTCCTGCGCTGGGATAGATGCGGCTATATCCTGTCAAGGGTATGCATCGGAAATATTACCTGATCGAAGTTGCCGGACCGGTATTATCCGGAGTGGGTAGCTCGCGCTTATTTGCCGAAGCCGGTTAACTGGTATTTTTCCAGCTTGCGGTACAGGGTGCGTTCACTGATGCCCAGCTCCTCGGCCACCTTGCGCCGGTTACCGCGGTGCTTTTCCAGGAGGAATGCGATCTGCTCGGACTCGATCTGCTTCAGTGAGCGGGCACGATCGCCTGCCGACGGGGACCTGAGCTCGGTTCGTTCATCGAACTGGATATGTTCCGCCCTGATATGTCCATCCCTGCACAGTGATACCGCGCGCTGCAGGGTGCTGCGGAGCTCGCGGATATTGCCGGGATAATCGTGCCTGGACAGCAGCTCGCGCGCATCTTCATCTATATGGCAACGGCCGGCAGCCGGGTCATGCATGCGTAGCAGGCACGCCTCGGCAAGGGCTGGGATATCACCCTTGCGCTCGCGCAGCGACGGGATACTGTGCACGATGCCGGCAAGGCGATAGTAGAGGTCGGAACGAAACGTGTTTTCCCGGATTCTCGCCAGCAGGTCATAGCGCGTGGCGGCAATGATCCGTGCGTTCGACTGCAACAGCTCGCGACCACCGACACGGCGATAGTGTCCGGTTTCGATTGCATTCAGCAGATGCCCCTGCACTCCCAGAGGTAAATCACCGACCTCGTCGAGATACAGGGTGCCGCCGTCGGCCAGGTCGAGCAGGCCGCGTCGCCGGCCGACACAGCCGGCGTAGGCTTCACGCTCATGTCCGAACAGCTCGCTTTCGAACAGCGTTTCGTTGATCGCACGGCAGTCCACCATGATAAATGCATGACCGCTTCTGGCCGAGCGATGGTGTATGTAGCTGGCGGCCAGGCGCTTGCCAACGCCAACTTCGCCCAGTAGCATGACATTGCTGTCTGAATCTGCGGCGATGGCAAGATCCTCGATGCAGCGCCTGAAAGCAACGGATCTTCCGATCAGTTTCTGCTCCTCGCAATCGAGTTCGGCGGGTTTGGCCAGCCTGATGACTTCCTCGCCGACATAGTGCGTACCATCTGTGCCCGTGACCGGGTGACCCATAATGCGTACATGCTCAGGCCGATTGTGCTGGTCGAAGTGAACATGCAGAACCTCGAAGCGTCGTTTTGTCTCGAGTACCCTGGCGAGTGGACAATCCTCGTTGTGCATAAAACAGGGGGTTTCGAATTGATGAGAGACCATATGACACTTGTGGCCGACCACCCGATCTTCGGTAGTTCCGTAGCAATCGCAATAGGCCTTGTTGGCTGCAACGATAGTGAAATCCTTGTCCACCAGGACAAATGGATTCAAGTGTGAGTCGAGAATAGATTGCGGACTCAGGACAGGTTTGGACGGTTTTCCCATGCAGGACGATCTCCCCCTTCTTGCCATGCAGGGTTGGCTATTTTTCTACAAAAAAGAGCATAGACCCGTTTTCCAAGGCTGACAAACTGGCATGCCAGACGCGCTGCGAGGGGAATGTGTAATAACCATATTAAACATTCAGTTACATAATTATCTTCAGCATGGCTTGATGTTGTAGTGAGACTGTACATTACACGCTGTGATTCCAGCCTGAAGCTTCTGCATCAGCGTCCAGGCCTCCTGCCATACAGTCTGCGCAATTCATCCTTGGCCTGTTCCAGAACACGCCGCTGCTTTACATCCAGATTACTGCCGGCACGGTTTATGAAGAAAACCAGCATCGACATGGCCGAGCGAAACGGCGGACTCTTGCGCCGGGTACTCGATTCTGCAGAGTGCTGCAGCGAGCGCGCGATCTTTTCCGGATCCGTCCAGGTGAACACCCCCTCCTCCAGGTCCAGCGCGTGACTCTCCCGGGTCACCTTGCCTGACCAGCGTGTGCTGGAAGGTGTATTCGGTTTACTTATCATCAAGTGGCCTGACGTGGATCACTGAATGATACGATAGCTGCCCACTGGAATATCATCCAGCGACCACTCCCCAACGCGGTAACGAACCAGGCGCAGTGTGGGGTGTCCGATATGTGCCGTCATGCGCCGTACCTGACGGTTGCGACCTTCGCCAATGACCAGATCCAGCCAGCGGGTCGGTATCGCCTTGCGTGTGCGAATGGGCGGATCGCGCAGCCAGATTAGAGGTGACTCGATTAGCGCAACACTGGCCGGATCCGTTAGCCCGTCTTTGAGTGGCACACCGTTGCGCAGTCGCTGCAGGTCCCGTGCGTCGGGAATACCCTCGATCTGCACCCAGTAGCCTTTTGTCTTGCCATATTTCGGATTGCTGATGCGCTGCTGCAACCGGCCATCGTCAGTTAACACCAGCAGACCTTCACTGTCGTAATCGAGCCGCCCGGCACAATAAACGCCGGGTATGTCGATGTAATCCGCAAGTGTGGCCTTGCCACCCTCACTGGTGAATTGTGCAAGCACTCTGAATGGTTTGTTGAAAAGTACGATCACGACAAGGTGTATAGTCCGGGAAACGACATGGCACGGCATGTAGACGAAAGTCTAGCTGCGATTTGTGCTAACGTCGTTATGGCATCGCCGTAGATACAAATACAAATGACATTCATGGCTTTTTGCAACATTGAAATGGCTGCCAGAGGTGACAGTTTTGACAGTACATTTCATTAAGACGCTTCACGCATTGTGCATATGCCGGAAACCTGACTGTGTGTCACGCGGGTCAGGGGTTGTAACGTTCTGTTCAGTGATTAGAATAGCCTGTATTTTATTGTCACAGGAGTTGATCAACATCAACACCAGGCTTACAGCGTCAGGCACTATACCCCCCACCAATTGACCGAAGGAGATGACATATGGCTGAACCAGGCAAGTTGGAGAAGCTGCTGAGTACCCCCAGGGATCGGCATGAGATCGAGGACTGGATGTTCACGCTGACTCCGCTCGGCGTTGCATTTGTTTTTTTCATTGTGTTCATTCTCAGTACAAACCTCGCTAACAAGGAACTCATCATGGTGGCCGGAACCGCCGCCGGATTTGTCGGCCTGCAGAGTTACTGGATATTCAGGGGCTGGCGGAAAAATCACGCCATCACGATACTGATGGGCCTGGTGACCATCGCGCTGGTACTGGGACTGGTCTGGTTATACATGCAATTCTCTATATAGCAAAATTTCAGGGCGGTGACGCCGACAGTGCTGTCACCGCCCCGTTCTTTACGGGATTTCCATTGGTCGACGGGGTGTTCAGCAGGCCGCCTGTGTAACGGCGACTGGCTGATCTGGCGTTCCGGGTGCGGTCACTACTGCGGTGGCCCTGCAGCTGCTCGTCAAGTACGCAGATCAAGCCGGCGTGCGGGTGCTGCTACGCCTTGAGCAGGGTCCAGATTCCGATACCGATAAACCCTGCCCCGGCGATATAGCGCAGGACTTTCTCGCTCACATATTCGGCCACGAGTCCACCGGCCAGCACACCGATGCCGGATGCCACAATCAAGGCCAGTGAGGCACCCAAGAATACTGTCAGCTTGCTGACCTCCCGATCGGCCGCAAACAGCATGGTTGCCAGCTGGGTTTTATCGCCAAGCTCGGCGATGAATACGGCCATGAATACCGTGAGCAGGATTTTATAGTCCAAGACAGTCGTCCTCTGGTTAATACCTGCAGTTGCAGGGCTGCTTGTCTGCTACGTCTGTGACGACTTCAATGCAGCAACCCGGAGTGTACAGGTGATGATCCGTCCGGGTAATGAACCGGGCCGCTGCAGACCGCTGGATTACACCCCTGCTTCCCGATTCCGATGCAGGTCAGGAGTCTGTTCGGGGGTCGCGTAAAAACCCGTGCAATCACGGCCGCTGAGGGAGGAAAAAATCCCTCTGTATATAACTCCGTTCGTTACGGATAAGCGCGCCCGTAGCGATAACGGTAGCTGTAGTCAGGCCGCCACAGCTCAATCTCTTTACGGCGTGCCTCGGCTATATCGCGGTACCACCTACTGCGTGCCTCGTTCCATAGCCGGCGTTCCTCTGCCGCGGGGTTGTTCCACCAGCGGCGCTGGCTGCGCCAGCGTTCCATGTTCTCTCGCCGGACTTTCGCAGCCTCCCTGACTTGCGCGATGCGCCGGTTCTGTTCCGTGCGATAGGTGTCTGCGCGGCGTGCACGCGACTGTACTTCCGTACTGGATGACTCGCTGGCCGGAGCTTCCATCGCGGGTTGTGCTGACTCTGCAGCCGGAACTTCCGTCGCGGGTTGTGCTGATTCTGTGGCCGGAGCTTCCGTTGCGGGTTGTGCGGCGTCAGGGCCGGCTTCTTCAGCGAATGCCGTGGCCGGCAGCGCACCGCTGCCGCCGTACAGGGCCAGGGTGACCAGCAGGGTGGCCAGGTATTTATTCGCGGTATCAGGTTTGTTCATGAGGGTCTCCAGGTTCAAGCGCCTGGCCTGGGCAGGCGCAGCAAGTCATTATTATGGGCAGCTAACCCTACCGCCATCCCATCCCCGACATCCTTGACGAATATCAAATGAAGTGGATATCCGTTGCGACAGCCGTTCGGCACAGCCGGATGCTCACGGGCAAACAGCCTGACTGTGCAGGTCTCCCCGCTCCGGGATGCTTTACTGCCAGCGCCGGGACTATTGTGCGGCAATCAGGCGCGTCAGTTCGTCGAGAGCCCGGCCGGATTTGTTCAGGCTGAATGTTGCCTTGGTCTCCCCCCAGGGCCAGCGCAGAAAGGTTACGGTCAGCTGACGCCCCGTGCGTATCTGCTGGAGCAGATAGTTATCCGCAATCACGCAGCCAGTCGCGTTTTGCGCACCCAGCTGGATGGGCGGATTGCTGTCCACCTGCATGCTGAGGCCCCTCACAGGATAGTCATGGCCGAAAATGCACACCGAGCGTGTGGGTGCGGGCTCGCCCTTCAACCAGGATATCCACAAGACCGGGGTCGGGTGATAGATCTCGTCGCCGAGAGTACCGCTGACCTTGCCATAGGTCTCTGCCGTGCACTGGGTAGAGAAGTTGACCTCCTCGTAGAGACAATCGACGCGCCAGTTACCGAACTGCACCCTGCGCTCGCGTCCCGCCTTACGCTCCGGCTGCACCGCGTGCTCATGTCCACTGCTGGCGGGCTGGTCTTCGGTGGTAGTACCGGCGGGGAAGTTGGCGCAACCGGTGGCCAGCACGGAAATCACTAACAGACTTGCAGGAAATTTCATGGTTCACTCCAGTGCATCGTGAAACGGGGAATTGAGGTCAGGACACGATTATTTATCAGAATACCGGTTTCATAAAGCGCCGCGACGAATTTTTAGCTATATTTCCGGATACCGTCCCCGAAACCGGTTATTCAACGGAGGCACCATGCTGCGATTCGTATACACACTAGTGCTGCTGCTGGCATGCCTGCCTGTCCAGGCAGCAGTCATCGGCGAGGAAATCAGTTACCAGGCCGGCGATACCACGATGCAGGGCTACCTGGTCCGGGATGATGCCATGCAGGGCAAGCGCCCCGGGATACTCGTTGTCCACGAGTGGTGGGGGCAGAATGCCTACGCACGCCGTCGAGCCGAGATGCTGGCGGCCCTTGGATATACCGCGCTTGCTGTCGACATGTACGGTGAAGGCCAGACCGCCGCTCACCCCGAGGACGCCGGTAAATTTTCGGGAGCCGTACGCAAGAACCTGCCGCTGATGAAGGCGCGCTTCGAGGCGGCACGCCAGTTGCTGAACCAGCAAGCCGATGTGGATCCCGACAGGAATGCCGCGATCGGCTACTGCTTCGGTGGCAGCGTGGTGCTGGAGATGGCTCGCATGGGCGAAGACCTCGATGGTGTGGTGAGTTTCCACGGCAGCCTCGGCGGACTGGGCCCGGTCAGCGACACGGTCAAGACGAAAATCCTGGTCGCCAATGGCGCCGATGACCCGTTCGTGACCCAGGAACAGATCGATACCTTCAAGCACGATATGGACGCCGCCGGTGCCGATTATCACTTTATCAACTATCCGGGTGCGAAACACAGCTTCACCAATCCGGACGCGGACACCTATGGCAAGGAATTCGGCTTGCCGCTGGCCTACAATGCCGAAGCTGATGCGGCTTCGTGGCAGGCGATGCAGGATTTCTTCAAGACCCTCTTCAAATGAGAGTGCCGCGGGCCATGCTGCGATCCTCGTGCGCTTGCCGAGACAGCTGTTCCCTGGCTCGGGCGTTTTCATCGATCCATGCGGGGTTACCGGGAAAGCCGGTATCTGTCAAGGTGACTTGTAATATATGCCATGCTGACACTGGTTTCAGACTGCCATCATGCTGCAAGGTAGAGCAAGGCTGAAATCCGTTTTCGGGTAAAACCCTGCTTCGTGTTGTGGTTCCCCGCAGCTTGCGACATGATTGGCAGCAGGAAACTGAAAATAACCGGAGGAGTGATAGATGATTGATCAGGGTGAAGGTTATATCGTAATTCTGCTGCTGACACTGGTGGTTTTCTGGATATTCTATCTCTGGAGGAATTCGCGCCAGCTGCACTCAGACATCAAACAGGTTGCACAGCAGCACAGCATCATCCGTCATGATGACCGTGTGCGCATGCTGTGCCGTGCGATCCATCTGATCAACCCAAACGTTTCGGCAGGTATCGATTACATCGTTCGCCATGACAATCCGGACCAGGAACCGGTCATCGCTGAATGGAAAAGCGATGCGCCGCAACCGACCGAGGAGCAGATCCGTAACGCGCTGAAAGAAGTCTCCAACACCTACCACGAGCAGGAATATGCCGAGATGCGTCGCGCGGAATACCCGAGTGTGGAGGAGCAGCTGCAAGCGGCCTATGAGGCGCGCCAGGGCAATAATGCCATGCAGCTCAAGGTGGACGAGAGGATCCGCCTTGTAAGGGAAAAATATCCGAAGTCGGAGGAATGCACCTAGCCCGGAGCGTACAGTCCAGGATAAATTTCAGCCTGTGCGGGTCAACGTACCGCGGAGATTAAAGTATCATGTCTCGTATCCCAGCACTGGCGCCAGCCAGCGTTCTGCCTCGCTGATGCTCATGCCCTTGCGCCTGGCGTAGTCCTCGACCTGGTCGCGGCCAATCTTGCCAATACCAAAGTAGCGCGCCTCGGGGTGAGCGAAATACAGGCCGGACACGGATGCCGTCGGCAGCATGGCGAAGCTCTCGGTAAGCGTCATGCCGGCATTGCTGACGGGATCGATCAGCTCCCACAGCGTGGCTTTCTCGGTGTGATCCGGGCAGGCGGGATAACCGGGCGCGGGGCGGATACCGCGGTATTCCTCGCGGATCAGTTCCTCGTTGCTCAGGCTCTCCGCCGGCGCATAGCCCCAGAATTCCTGGCGCACGCGCTCATGCATGCGCTCGGCGAAGGCCTCCGCCAGTCGGTCGGCCAGCGCTTTCAGCAGGATGCTGTTGTAGTCATCGTGATCTGCCTCGAATGCGGCAACCCGTTCCTCGATGCCGATGCCGGCAGTCACGGCAAAGGCACCGATGTAATCCTCGACGCCCGAGTTTTGTGGCGCAATGAAGTCGGCCAGGGCGAAATCCGGCGCATCGCCGCGGTGGGCGATTTGCTGGCGCAGCGTGTGAATGACGCAGCGCACCGTGCTGCGTGAGTCATCGGCGTAGAGTTCGATATCGTCATCATTGATGGTGGCGGCCGGGAAGAAGCCGATCACTGCCCGCGCCCGCAGCCATTTTTCGCTGACAATCCTTTTCAGCATGGCATTGGCATCGTCATACAGACGCGTGGCCTCTCCGCCGACGACTGCATCGTCGAGGATCTGCGGAAACTTGCCGGAGAGTTCCCAGGCCTTGAAGAACGGGCTCCAGTCTATATAGCGAATCAGTTCTGCGAGTGGATAGTCCTCGAATTCCCTGAGACCGATGAATGCGGGCCGGGTCACCTTGTAGTGACTCCAGTCGCTTGCGAACCGGTTGGCGCGTGCCTGGGCGAGACTCAGCAGCTTGCGCTCCTGCTGCTGGGCGCTGCGCTGTTCGCGCAATGTCTGGTACGTGTCTTTGATATCCTTGATATAGGCTGCGTTTCGCTCCTTGCTCAACAGGCTGCCGGCCACACCTACGGCGCGCGAGGCATCCGGTACATAAACGACCGCGCCAGCGTAATGTGGATCGATTTTTACCGCTGTGTGTATGCGCGAAGTGGTGGCACCACCGATCAGCAGCGGCAGCGTGAAACCGCGGCGCTGCATTTCGCGCCCGATGTGCACCATCTCGTCCAGCGAGGGCGTGATCAGTCCTGACAGGCCGATGATGTCGACCTGCCGTTCCTGCGCCGTTGTCAGGATGGTCTCGGCCGACACCATAACGCCGAGATCGATTACTTCGTAATTGTTGCACTGGAGTACCACGCCGACGATGTTTTTGCCGATGTCGTGCACGTCGCCCTTCACCGTGGCCATCAGGATGCGACCGTTGCCACCCGTGGTTGCATCCTTCTCGGCCTCCATGTACGGCATCAGGTAGGCGACCGCCTTCTTCATCACGCGCGCGGACTTTACTACCTGCGGCAGGAACATCTTGCCGGCACCGAACAGGTCGCCGACCACGTTCATTCCGTCCATCAGCGGGCCCTCGATGACGTCCAGCGGCCGGCCGGCCTGCAGGCGTGCCTCCTCGGTATCCTCTTCGATAAAATCGGTAATGCCCTTGATCAGGGCGTGCTCCAGGCGCTTGCTGACGTCCCACTCGCGCCATTCCTGGGTGTCGGCCTTTTCCGCACTACTGCCCTCGCCCCGGTACAACTCGGCAATCTCCAGCAGCCGCTCCGTGGCATCTGGCCGGCGGTTCATAACCACGTCCTCGACGCGCTCTCGCAGCTCCTGCGGAATTTCGTCGTAGATGGCCAGCTGGCCCGCGTTGACAATGCCCATGTCCATGCCGGCCTGGATGGCGTGGTACAGGAACACGGCGTGGATTGCCTCGCGTACCGTGTTGTTGCCGCGGAATGAGAACGAAACGTTTGATACGCCGCCGGACACCAGCGCGTGCGGCAGTTTTGTCTTGATATCGTGCGTGGCCTCGATGAAATCGCGCCCGTAGTTATTGTGCTCCTCGATGCCGGTCGCGACAGCAAAAATATTCGGGTCGAAGATGATGTCTTCCGGCGGAAAGCCGATCTGTTCGGTCAGTAGCCGGTAGGCACGCTCGCAGATCTCGAACTTGCGCGCGCGGGTGTCGGCCTGGCCCTGTTCGTCGAAGGCCATGACGATCGCGGCGGCACCATAGCGCCGGACCAGTTTGGCGTGTTTGATGAATGCCGCCTCACCCTCTTTCAGGCTGATGGAATTCACCACGCCCTTGCCCTGGATGCATTTCAGTCCGGCCTCGATCACGTCCCACCTGGAGGAGTCGATCATGATCGGCACGCGCGAGATGTCCGGCTCGGCCGAAATCAGGTTGAGGAAACGTACCATGGCGGCCTGCGAATCCAGCATGCCCTCGTCCATGTTGACGTCTATGATCTGGGCACCGTTTTCCACCTGCTGGCGTGCCACGTCCAGTGCGGTTTCATAGTCACCGTCCATGACCAGGCGCTTGAACATGGCCGAACCGGTGACATTGGTGCGCTCGCCGACATTCACGAACAGCGATTCCGCACCGATGTTACACGGCTCCAGGCCGGACAGGCGACACTGGGCCCCGATCGCAGGCAGCTTGCGCGGCGGGTGCCGGCTGACTGCATCCACGATGGCCTTGATGTGTGCCGGTGTGGTGCCGCAGCAGCCGCCGATGATGTTCACGAAGCCCTGTGCCGCCCAGTCGGCCAGTTCGCGTGCCATGGCCTCCGGTGTTTCGTCGTACTCGCCGAACTCGTTCGGCAAACCGGCGTTCGGGTGCGCGGAGACATAGGTCTCCGAAATACCTGACAGCTCTTCCACGTACTGGCGCAACTGATCGGCGCCGAGGGCGCAATTGAGACCCATCGACAGCGGACGCGCATGGCGCAGCGAGTTGTAGAAGGCCTCGGTCATCTGGCCGGTCAGCGTGCGTCCGGACTTATCGGTGATGGTGCCCGAGATCATTACCGGCAGACGCGCGCCGGTCTCGTCGAATAACTGTTCCACGGCAAATACTGCTGCCTTGGCGTTCAGCGTATCGAAGATGGTCTCGATCAGCAGCAGGTCGACACCACCCTCGACCAGTCCGCGTGTCGATTCATGATAGGCGGCAACCAGATCGTCAAAGCTGATGTTACGGAAACCGGGGTCGTTGACGTCCGGCGAGATCGACGCCGTGCGGTTGGTCGGCCCGAGCACGCCGGCGACAAAGCGTGGCTTGCCTGGTGTCAGTTGGGTGACCTCGTCCGCGATGTTGCGTGCCAGCCGCGCAGCGGTGACATTGATCTCGTAGCTCAGCTCCTCCATGCCATAGTCGGCCATCGCCACGCGTGTGGCATTGAAGGTGTTGGTTTCGAGGATGTCCGCACCCGCATCCAGATACTGGCGGTGGATATCGGCAATGATCTGCGGCCGGGTCAGTACCAGTAGGTCGTTGTTACCCTTGAGGTCGCTTGGCCAATTGGTAAAACGCTCACCCCGATAATCCGCCTCGCCAAGCTTATGGCGCTGGATCATGGTACCCATGGCCCCGTCCAGAAACAGAATGCGTTGCTCGAGCAGATCGGTGATTTTTGTCATTGGTATCAGTGGACTGGCTTCAAACGTGCAAGTCTAGCATGGACGTTGTTGTTAATTGCATGATCCATAAATGAAAAACGGTACTACCTCGAGTGCGTGGCAAGACCTTGCTTCAGTATGATCGATATCCTTGAACCACAAAATATCGGGATAGTTTTATATCAAAACACAACATCTAGTACTATAATCCGACAGTGCCGATATCGGCAAATTATTATCTAAAATCAAAGGTAAAGCGTTTATCAGCGATCGTCACGAGATGAAAAACAAAAGTGCCATGCTCGTACTGGTCTGTGCCCTTGCCGGGCCAGGGCCGGCGCATGCCGCAGCGGATGACATGTTCGGAATGATGTTCCGCATGATGCTGACCATGATGAATGTCATGTCCGATGCCATGCTCGGTAATAACGTCGGTGTCGGCAACAACAACTGGGGCAATAACTGGAACGACAATTTCGGTCTCGACGGGTTCAATTCGTTCAATGTCGGCATGAATAACTTTCCCATGGGATCGGGCTTCGCCTCGCCGTTCAATTACTTCGGCATGTCGCCCTGGTCCGGGATGACCGGCATGTCGCCCTGGTCCGGGATGACTGGCATGTCACCCTGGTCCGGGATGTCGCCCGGTTATGGCATGTCACCCTGGTCGATGCCGGGAGGCAATAATCCCTGGGGCGGCCTGCCTGGCGGTGGCTATCCGGGCATGTTTCCGGGTAGTGCAACCCTGCCGTTTGGCAACACCAGCTACGACAATACGCTGAATCAGGGCATCTACGGTCCGGGCGCATGGAATCGTAACGGTGTCCCCTACCAGGGTGCCTCGCTTCTCGACGGGCGCTGGTATGGCAGTTCCGGCGAGGTTCTCGAGGTGCGCGGCAACCGTTTCCACCTGCAGTCCGGCAGGGTCGGTCTGAACGGCAGCATAGCAGTACAGAACGATATCGTCAGCATGTACAGCCCGCAGACCAAGACCGTGGCACGCTACACTTTCATGCGCAACCAGACCGGGCTGATACTGCAGGATGCCTCCGGCGCGATACTGCGTTACACCAATAAGCCGGTCAACGGCATCGTGCACGTTTTTTGAGCGCAACTTAAAATCATGGCGGCACGCTCGAATTTCTTCATACCCGCGCAGACGGGAATCCAGGAGGTTTTGTAGCAGCCGGGTCCACGCGTGCAGCAAGACCGCGGCAGCTCATCCGCCGATGACCGTGACGTCCCCCATGTACGGCTGCAGTGCCGACGGTACGCGGATTGAACCATCCGCCTGCTGGTAATTTTCCATGATCGCGACCAGGGTGCGTCCGACCGCGAGGCCGGAACCATTGAGCGTGTGCAGCAGTTCGGGCTTGCCGGTCTCCGGGTTACGCCAGCGCGCCTGCATGCGACGTGCCTGAAAGGCCTCGAAGTTGCTGCACGAGGAAATCTCGCGGTATTTCTGCTGACCCGGCAGCCAGACTTCCAGGTCGTAGGTCTTGGCGGCGGAGAATCCGATATCCCCGGTGCACAGTGTGACCACGCGGTATGGCAAGTCAAGCTGCTGCAGGATGGCCTCGGCATGACCGGTGAGTTCTTCCAGTGCAGCCCAGGAATCCTGTGGCCGTACCATCTGTACCATTTCCACCTTCTCGAACTGGTGCTGGCGGATCATACCGCGCGTGTCCTTGCCGTAGGAACCGGCCTCGGAACGAAAGCACGGCGTGTGCGCGGTGTAGCGCAGCGGCAGGTCACCGGCATCAACAATGGTGTCGCGTACCAGGTTGGTGACTGGCACCTCGGCAGTAGGAATCAGATAGAAGGCATGCTCGCCCGCGGTCCTGAACAGGTCTTCCTCGAATTTCGGCAACTGACCGGTACCGCGCAGGCTGTCGGCGTTTACCAGGTACGGCACGTATACCTCCTGGTAGCCGTGCTGGCGGGTGTGAGTATCGAGCATGAACTGGATCAGCGCGCGGTGCAGGCGTGCCAGCGGTCCATGAATTACGCTGAAGCGTGAGCCGGTGAGCCTGGCGGCGGTTTCGAAATCGAGCAGACCGAGGGCTTCGCCGAGATCGACATGGTCTTTCGGTTCGAAACTGAACGATGCCGGTTTACCCCAGCGCCGGATTTCAGGATTGTCTTCCTCGCCCGCGCCTTCCGGGACAGAGTCGTGCGGGAGGTTGGGTATGCCCATCAGAATGGCGTTGAGTTCCTCCTGCAGGACGGCAAGCTGTTCTTCAGCTGCCTTGAGCTGGTCCCCCAGTCCCTCGACCTCCTTCAGCAGAGGTGCGATATCCTCGCCCGCAGCCTTCGCCTTGCCGATGCCTTTCGAGCGTGTGTTGCGCTCGGCCTGCAGTTCCTGGGTCTGCACCTGGATAGCCTTGCGCCGTTCGTCGAGCACCTGCAGTGCTGCAGTATCCAGGGTAAAGCCGCGCCGGGCCAGTAGTTTCGCGACAGCATCGAGTTCGTTGCGCAGCAGTCTGGGGTCAAGCATGGCAGTCCTTGTGGGTGGTGTCGGATTAACGATTCAGGTTGAGGATTGTAATGCAGGTACCGTCAGGCTGGCGAATGGCGCACGGCAATACCCGCTCCCGCTACAGGCGCACTGCCGTGTGCGCACCTGCGCTAGACATGCAGCGTGGCATGCCAGCTCACGACATGCCCGGGTTCGAACTCCTTGCCGATATGCGCCATGATGCGTTCGAGTTTGTGCGGCTCGTCGAAGAATTCCACCACCAGCGGGAGGTCCAGCGACATGTCCAGCAGGCTGGATGAATGCAGCCTGCCTGACTTGCCAAAGCCGCTGATACCGCGAAATACTGTCACGCCCCTGACCTTTGCTTCATCATGCAGGCATTTCAGCAGACCTTCCAGGCGGCCACCGCCTTCAGTCAGGTATATGCGTACAAAGATAACGTCGAGTTCGTTCATAACTGCCTCGCAGCCAGTACGCCGAAACCGGCGGCGGAGATACATACGATCACGCTGACCAGGACATTGGCCAGTGCCCTGCCCGGCTGGCCGGATTCCAGCAGATTCAGCGTTTCGATGGAGAAGGTCGAGAAGGTGGTGAAGGCCCCGAGCACGCCGATCAGCAGGAAGGCGCGCATGGCGGGGCCAACCGTCATGCGGTCGATGAGCCAGATATACAGAAATCCCATCAGCAGGCTGCCGATGACATTGACCGTCAGTGTGCCGTAGGGAAAGGCCGCACCGAGGCGGCCATGCACAGCCACCGAGGTCCAGTAGCGCAGCAATGCGCCGATGGCACCGCCGGCAGCGATGGCGAGGAGCTGGTTCATGCAGGTGCCCATCGTGTCATGGGAGCTAATGGTACACCACGTACTCATCGTCTGTGACACAGCTCGTGTGAGCCGGCCGTATCGGGATCGTTTGCAAACAGCGGTCCACGCCTGATCGGGCAGGCTTACTTATTGTTATTTTGTCTCCGGTCAAGCTCGCGCAGGTGCGCCAGCTTTTCCGCGATCCTGATTTCCAGGCCTCGCGGCACCGGCCGGTAGTAGCGCGGTGTTCCCATGCCGTCCGGGAAATAGCTCTCGCCCGCTGCGTAGGCCTCGGGCTCATCGTGCGCGTAGCGGTATGCCTTGCCATAGCCGAGTTCCTTCATGAGCCGGGTCGGCGCATTGCGCAGGTGTACCGGTACCTCGAGCGAGCCGGTCTTGCCGATCTCGCTGCGGACTGCGCCGTAGGCGAGGTACACGGCGTTGCTCTTGGGCGCGCAGGCCAGGTAGAGCACGGCCTGTGCCAGTGCCAGCTCACCTTCCGGGCTGCCAAGGCGTTCCTGTACATCCCAGGCGTTGAGGCATAGCGTCAGTGCGCGCGGATCGGCGTTACCGATATCCTCCGAGGCCATGCGCACCACGCGCCGGGCGAGATAGAGCGGTTCGCAGCCCCCGTCCAGCATGCGCACCAGCCAGTACAGTGCGGCATCCGGACTGGAGCCGCGCACCGACTTGTGCAGTGCGGAAATCTGGTCGTAGAAGTCATCGCCGCCCTTGTCAAAGCGCCGGGTGCCGCCACTGATAACATCATTGAATACGGCCTCGGGAATCATGCAACGGCCGTCTGATTCCTCGGCCAGGTCGGCAGCGATCTCCAGCAGGTTCAGCGCGCGGCGCGCATCTCCATCCGCGGCCAGCGCCAGCCGGTCGAGCCATGCGTCAGGGATGGCAAGCTGGCGCGCGCCCAGCCCGTTGACGGGGTCGGCGAGCGCTGTGTCGATAATGGCACGCAGCGCCCCGGGTTCCAGCCGTTTCAGCACATAGGTGCGGACCCGCGACAGCAGTGCGCTGTTCAGCTCGAACGAGGGATTTTCCGTGGTGGCGCCGATAAAGATGACCGTGCCATCCTCCACGTAGGGCAGGAAGGCGTCCTGCTGCGACTTGTTGAAGCGATGCGCCTCGTCGACGAACAGGATAGTCGGGCGCCCTTCCAGGTCGCGCACCTGCTGGGCAGTCGCGACGGCGGCACGGATTTCCTTGACCCCGGCCAGCACGGCCGAGAGAGTCAGGAATTCGGCGTTGGTCTGTTCGGCCAGCAGTCGCGCCAGGGTGGTCTTGCCGGTGCCCGGCGGCCCCCAGAGCACCATGGAATGCAGATTACCCTCTTCAATGGCGCGACGCAGCGGCTTGCCTGCACCGAGTATATGCGGCTGCCCGGTATAGGCGGCCAGGGTGTGAGGCCGCATGCGATCGGCAAGCGGCCGGTAAGGTTCGGCATGACGCGTCATGAATTCGCTGCGTCAGTTAACGTCTCCGACGATATCGGCCCCGGGTGGTGGTTCGAAGTGGAAGATGTCCTGCCCGATTGACGGATTGCGCACCATGTTCGAAAAGCTGAAGGTCGTGGTATTCCCGAATGTGTCATGCGCCTCGATCCGGGTCAGTAATCCGTCAGCGAAAGCCAGTGTAAGCGAGGTGATGTTACTGTCGTCTGTCTTCGGTGTCAGCTGCACCCGGTTGCTCGCGAGTTCCTGAAAGGTGAATACCTCGCCGAGTGGTTTTGTGCCACTTAACAGCATCGCCGGGGTTGCAGTCAGTACTTCGCTGGCGGCCTGTACGGTGACCTGTTCCAGGTCTTCGTCGTAGGACCAGACGCGTTCACCATCAGCGACCAGTTGCTGCTTGTAAGGCACCAGGTAATCCCAGCGGAAGCGTCCGGGACGCATGATCCACAGGTGCCCCTGTGAAGACTGCACAGTGCGCTCACCGGCATCGACGACCTGCTGATCAAAGTCTGCCTGCAGCGTGGCAAGGTCGCTGAAGAACCGGTCGAGGTAGGCCGGCATCGGGCCGGCCGAAACCGGGGCAGCAGCGATAAACAGGCTGGCTAACAGCGCCTTGAACAAGCGGATGGTCATGTCTCAATCCGGTGGCGACGGTGCCAGCACCGCGCGGCTGCCATTGGTTTCCATGGGGCCTACGACACCGGTCTCTTCCATATGTTCAATCATGCGCGCGGCACGGTTGTAGCCGATCTTGAGGCGACGCTGCACTCCGGATATGGATGCCTTGCGGGTCTGGGTCACGATCATCACGGCCTGGTCGTAAAGCGGGTCCGACTCGGTATCGTCGCCGGTGCCGCCGCCGTTGGCCGGTGACAGGCCCGGCACCGGTTCGCTGGACATTTCCAGAATTTCGCTCATGTAATCCGGCTCCGAGCGGCCCTTTAAATGGGCCGTGACCTTGTGTACTTCCTGGTCGGAGACGAATGCGCCATGCACGCGCACCGGTACACTGGTGCCGGGTGCGACGTAGAGCATGTCGCCATGCCCCAGCAGCTGTTCTGCACCCATCTGGTCGAGGATGGTGCGCGAATCGATCTTCGATGAAACCTGGAAGGCGATGCGGGTCGGGATGTTGGCCTTGATCAGGCCGGTGATGACATCCACCGACGGCCGTTGCGTGGCCAGGATCAGGTGGACACCAGAAGCACGCGCCTTTTGGGCGAGCCGCGCGATCAGTTCCTCGACCTTCTTGCCCACGACCATCATCATGTCGGCGAGCTCGTCGATGATGATTACGATATACGGCAGCGCCTCCAGCGTCGGATGCTCGGTACCTTCCAGTGCCTCTTCCGGGTTGAACAGCGGGTCCGGAATCGGCTCATCTGCCTCGATAGCCTCCCTGACCTTGCGGTTGTAACTGGCGATGTTGCGCACACCCAGCGCCGCCATCAGGCGGTAACGGCGTTCCATTTCACCGACACACCAGCGCAGCGCGTTGGCGGCCTCGCTCATGTCGGTGACTACCGGCGTTAAAAGATGCGGGATGCCCTCGTAGACCGACAGTTCGAGCATCTTCGGGTCGATCATGATCAGCCGCACGTCTTTCGGCAGCGTCTTGTACAGCAGACTCAGCACCATGGCGTTGATACCGACCGACTTGCCGGAGCCGGTGGTGCCGGCCACCAGCAGGTGCGGCATCTTGGCGAGATCGACCACGACCGGAATGCCGCTGATATCCTTGCCCAGTGCCAGGGTCAGCGGCGAGGTGGATTCATCATACTCGCGGGTATTGAGAATCTCGCCCAGGCTGATGACGGCGCGATGTTCGTTGGGGATTTCCAGTCCGATCACGGACTTGCCCGGAATGACCTCGACCACGCGTACGCTGATCGCCGACAGCGCACGCGCGATGTCCTTGGCAAGGTTGGTGATCTGGCTGACCTTGACACCGGCACCGAGGTCCAGTTCAAAGCGCGTGATGACGGGACCGGGATTAACCGCCACCACCTCGACCTCGATATTGAAGTCGAGCAGCTTCATCTCCACCAGCCGCGACATGGCCTCCAGCGCGGCGTCCGAATAACCCGCCTGCGACTCGCGGGGTTCATCCAGCAATGCCAGCGGCGGCAATTCGCTCTCAGCCGGCGGGTCGAAGAGTGGAACCTGACGCTCGCGTTCCTTGCGTTCACTGGTAGACGGCTTGGTTATGACCGGCTCGATGCGCAGCGGTTGGCGGCTGGCAAACTTCTTCTGCGCGGTCTCGATGACTTCCTTGCGCTCGTTGCGTGCGCGCCGGGCAGCCAGCTGCTCGGGGATCATCGCGCCGTAGTCATACAGGTAATCCGCCGCTGTCAGTGTGTGCTTGCCGATAAAGTCCATCACCGATAGCCAGGAGATACCTGTAAACAGGGTGACACCGGTCAGGAACAGCGCCAGGAGAAAGAGTGAGGTGCCTACCGGACTGACGACATCGACGAGCGCGCTGGCGATGACGCTGCCAAGAACACCACCGGTGCCGCCCGGCAGGACACCGTTGGCACCGCCCGATTCCAGGGCAGCCAGGCCACAGCCGGCACCGACTGTCATCAGGAACCCGGCCCAGCGCACCGCCAGCACGTGCAGGTCGATGCCACCGGTCGGGGTGTGGCCACGGTATACCAGCCAGCCGCTGTAACCGATCATGACAGGAAACAGGTAGGCCAGGTAACCCAGCAGGTAGAGCAGGACATCGGCCAGCCAGGCGCCGATCAGGCCACCGGCATTGTTGATCTGTGTTACAGCGCCACTGTTTGACCAGCCCGGGTCGGCCGGGTGATAGCTGAGCAGCGAAACCAGCAGGAAGATGGCAACTGCACTGAGGATAAGCAACGCGCCCTCACGCAAGCCACGGGTTACCTGGTGGGTGAGCCTTGCCGAATCTGTGGTTTTACGTCGCGCCTGGGCCAAAATAATCCTCTTTCACAGGTTGTCTCGCCAATCGCAGGATTCTATTTGTTTTTTTACCCATCAATCAAGTGTTGTCTTGCAATGCCGGATGCACTACCTTGCCGGCGCGGACATTTATGCCCCTGCGCAGGTCCGCACAATCTTCCCAATCCGCCTGTGCCAGCTGCAAAACATAAGGCAGCAGGGCGACGGAAATGGCATGGCTGGCGCTGTGTGGCACCGCGCCAGGCATGTTGGTGACGCAAAAATGCACTACACCCTGCTCGACGTAGGTTGGATCTGCGTAAGTCGTTGGCCGTGTGGTCTCGATGCAGCCGCCCTGGTCGACCGAGATATCCACAATCACACTCCCCGCCTCCATGCTGGCCACCATCTCGCGACTGACGACGTGCGGTGCGCGGCGGCCGGTACGCAGCACCGCACCGATCAGCAGGTCGGCACCCGCCACGTGCGTGCGCAGGCGCTCCGGGTAGGGATACAGACCGGTGACATTGTTGCCGAGTGCGCGCATTTCGGCAAGGCGGTCGCGCCGCAGATCGAACACGGTGACCCCGGCGCCGATGGCGGCGGCCATGGCCGTGGCATTGCCACCGGCGTGGCCGGCACCGAGTACTACCACGCGTCCGCGCTCGACACCCGGCAGTCCACCCAGCAGCAGTCCCTTGCCGCCCTGCGGTTGGTGCAGCAGGTGCGTTCCGATCTGGGTCGCGAGGCGGCCGGCAATATCGCTCATCGGTGCCAGCAAAGGCAGTTCACCGCTATCCGTTTCCACGGTTTCGAAGCCGACTGCTGTCAGGCCGATACCCAGCAGGCTTCGCGTCAGTTCAGGATCGGGTGCAAGATGCAGGAAACAGAACAGCCGATGATCCTCGCGCAAATGGAGCAGATCGCCGGCGACCGGTTCCTTGACCTTGACCAACAGCTCCGCCTTGCCATAGGTCTGTGCGGCATCACTGCATAGCCTTACCCCGGCTGCGCGGTATGAATCATCGCTGAAGCCCGACAGGCGGCCCGCCCCCTGTTCGATAAAGATTTCATGGCCCGCTTGAACCAGGGTGGCGCAGGCATCGGGGCTGAGCGCGACGCGCCCTTCCAGTGGCTTGATCTCTCTCGGTATGCCGATCTTCACAGTTGCTTTACCCTGTTCATCAAGTTACGTAACATTTACCGGCAGTTTGTGCCGCCCGGCTTCCGGTGTCTGCCGGAACTCATTGCACGTAAGCCTGTCGATAGTTGTCTGCACGGTTTCGCGGTGCATCAAATAGCGATTCACGGATTAATTCGGAGCATTATACATGAGTGATATCAAGCACTGCCGTCTTCTTATCCTGGGTTCCGGGCCGGCCGGTTATACTGCTGCCGTCTACGCTGCACGCGCCAACCTTGCTCCGGTACTGGTAACCGGCCTGGAACAGGGTGGCCAGCTGATGACCACCACAGAAGTGGAAAACTGGCCAGGTGGCACGGAAGCACTGCAGGGACCCGCACTGATGGAGGATATGCGCAAGCATGCCGAACGCTTCAACACCGAGATTGTGTTCGATCTTGTTCACACGGTCGATTTCAGCAAGCGGCCCTTTTCGCTCAAGGGCGATACAGGTGCCTACAGCTGTGATGCCCTGATTATCGCGACCGGTGCATCTGCCATGTACCTGGGCATTCCTTCGGAAGAGGCATTCAGGGGCAAGGGGGTGTCGGCTTGCGCCACCTGTGACGGTTTTTTCTACAAACAGCAGAAGGTGGCGGTAATCGGCGGCGGCAATACTGCCGTGGAGGAAGCGCTCTACCTGGCGAATATCGCCTCGCATGTCACGCTCGTGCACCGGCGTGAGGAACTGCGCGCGGAAAAAATCCTGCAGGATCGCCTGTTTCGCAAGGAACAGGAAGGTGTGGTCACGATCGAATGGAACAGCGTGCTGGACGAAGTGCTGGGCGACGACAGCGGGGTCACTGGCATGCGCATCAGAAACGTCAAGGACAGTGCTACGCAGGATGTCGAACTGACGGGCGTCTTCATTGCCATAGGTCACAAGCCAAATACGCAGATTTTCGATGGCCAGCTGGAGATGCACAACGGTTACATCAAGGTCAGGAGTGGCCTGGAAGGCATGGCGACGGCCACCAGTGTCGAGGGTATCTTCGCCGCCGGTGATGTCAGTGATCACGTATACCGGCAGGCGATCACCTCCGCTGGAACCGGCTGCATGGCGGCGCTGGATGCCGAGGTATACCTCGACAACCTGGCACATCAATCAGGCAACTGAGACAGCTCGACTACTCCGCCATCCGGGACAGAGTCAGTCGTCACGGCCGTGGACTGAATAATGCGAACGGCGATCCTGGACAGTATCGACAGCGTTGCGGCGGTTGACTGGAACCGGGTAACGGGCATCGCCCACCCTTTTCTGCGCCATGAATTTCTCGCTGCGCTGGAGCACCATGACTGCGTCGGTGAACGCTACGGCTGGCTGCCGCAGCACATCATTGCAACCGATGACAACGGGCGGCTGTGTGGCCTGGTGCCCCTGTACCTGAAGGACAATTCCTACGGTGAATTCGTGTTCGACTGGGCCTGGGCGGACGCGTACCATCGCGCCGGCCTGCCCTATTATCCGAAACTGGTGTCCTCGATCCCGTATACACCCGTCACAGGCGCACGCATCCTGGTAGCACCGGGCGCGGATTACACAGCAGTAGCCCGGACCTTGATCGATGCCGCACGCTCACACACCGAAGCAAGCGGCGCATCATCACTGCACTGGCTGTTCACCAGCGATGCGGATACAGATTTACTGGTAAAACACGGGCTATTACGCCGCACCGGTTGCCATTTTCACTGGCATAACGACAATTACCGCTCGTTCGAGGACTTCCTCTCACGCCTGTCCTCGCGCAAGCGCAAGAAAATCCGTCGCGAGCGCCGCTACGTCGCTGAAGCAGGCATTCGCATGCAGATCCTGCACGGTGATGCGGCAACGCATGCACAGTGGCTCGCCATGCATAAATTCTATTACTCGACGTTCGAGAAGAAATCCGGCATCCCTACCCTGTCGCTGGATTTCTTCGAGGAAATCAGTCGCACCATGGGCGACCAGGTCGTGCTCGTATTCGCGTTGCTCGACGACCATCCGGTTGCCGGTGCCATCATGCTGCGCGGCGAGACGGCATTGTATGGCCGCCACTGGGGATGCCTGGCGGAGTACCATAGCCTGCATTTCGAGACCTGCTATTATCAGGGCATTGACTATGCCATCAAACACGGACTGGTGCTGTTCGAACCCGGCGCACAGGGCGAGCACAAGATCAGCCGCGGTTTCATTCCCACTTATACCTGGTCGGCACACTGGATCAGGGATGAGCATTTTCGTGCAGCGATCGCGCATTATCTGCAGGAGGAACATGCGCTGATGGTCGATTATCATGATGATTTGCAGCGCACTACGCCATTCCGCCATGATGGAGACGATTCAAACGATTGAGACAGCACAGGCTTGCAGGGCATGATACGCATCAACGATACAGCGCCATTCTGGATCGACAGCAATGACCGCCAGATTGCGTTTCCGGATGTCGAACTCGCCCTGCGTGATCCTGATGGCCTGCTTGCGCTGGGGGGGGATCTCAGCATCCCGCGCCTCCTGCATGCCTACCGGCATGGCATCTTTCCCTGGTTTGGACCCCGCCAACCCATCCTGTGGTGGTCACCGGATCCGCGACTGGTGCTTTATCCGCACGACCTGCATATCTCACGCAGTCTGGCCAGGACGCTGCGCAAGGCCCGATTCCGGGTAACACTGGATACGGATTTCCAGGGAGTCATCAGGCAGTGTGCGGCTCCGCGGCCGGGCCAGGCCGGCACCTGGATTACGCCGGAGATGCAGACTGCCTATGGCGAGTTGCATGCGGCGGGATATGCACATTCGGCCGAGTGCTGGCTCGACGGTGCGCTCGTCGGCGGTCTCTACGGTGTTGCGATTGGCCGTATTTTCTTCGGTGAATCAATGTTTGCCCGCGTTCCGGACGCTTCCAAGCTTGCCTTCGTGCAGCTGGTCAGGGAGTTGCAGCGCCGGGAATTCCACCTGATTGACTGCCAGGTACATACCACGCACCTCGCCAGTCTGGGTGCTGTCACCATACCGCGCCGCGAGTTCGTGGGTATTCTCGATGCGTTCTGCACTTTTCCAAACAGCCCTGGCCCCTGGTCGTTTACGGGCAATATCGGGATATGAAGGCGGGATAATTACGGTATAATGCCGGGCTTAATTCATCAGGCACCTGGTATCAATGGCAAAAGAAGATCATATCGAAATGGAGGGGACCGTGACCGAAACCCTTCCCAACACCATGTTCAGGGTTGAGCTGGATAACGGTCACGTGGTAACTGCGCACATTTCGGGCAAGATGCGCAAGCACTACATTCGCATCTTGCGCGGTGACAAAGTGACCGTGGAATTAACGCCTTACGACCTGAGCAAGGGACGCATTACCTACCGCGCCCGCTAGCCACTCACGTCAGGCAGGTTCACGAGAGAGAAACTTCTTTCCCCTCGATTTCAAAGGCAAGTTCCCCGTCTTCCACGTGAATCATCAAGTGACCGCCCCGGGCGAGCTTGCCGAACAGTAACTCTTCCGCCAACGGCTTTTTGATACGCTGCTGTATCAGGCGTGCCATCGGCCGGGCACCCATCTTCGGATCGTAACCATGCTCGGCCAGCCACAGCCGTGCCGCCTCGTCGATCTCCAGCGTCACCTGCTGCTCCTGCAGCTGTGCTTCCAGCTCGAAAATGAACTTGTCCACCACCTGGACGATCACGGTCGGATCGAGGGCATTGAATTGCACGATTGCATCGAGCCGGTTGCGGAACTCCGGTGTGAACAGTTTGCGAATCGCTTCCATGGCGTCGGAAGTATGATCCTGCTGGGTAAAACCAATGGACGGCCGGCTCATTTCATGTGCGCCGGCATTGGTCGTCATTACCAGGATGACGTTGCGGAAATCCGCCTTGCGGCCATTGTTGTCGGTCAGCGTGCCATGGTCCATGACCTGCAGCAACAGGTTGAAGACATCGGGGTGCGCCTTTTCGATCTCATCCAGCAGCAGCACGACATGAGGGTTTTTCGAGATGGCCTCGGTCAGCAGGCCACCCTGATCATAACCGACATAGCCTGGAGGCGCGCCAATCAGGCGCGAAACGGTGTGGCGTTCCATATATTCGGACATGTCGAAGCGCACCAGTTCCAGCCCCAGAATACGGGCCAGCTGGCGGGTGACCTCGGTCTTGCCGACACCGGTTGGCCCGGCAAACAGGAACGATCCAATCGGTCGGGTTTGATTGCCCAGACCGGAGCGCTGCATCTTGATAGAGGTCGCCAGCATTTCGATGGCAAGGTCCTGACCGTACACGACCATCTTGAGGTCGCGTTCAAGGTTGCGCAGCGTCTCCTTGTCGGAGGCGGACACCGATTTTTCAGGGATGCGTGCCATCAGTGCGATGACATGCTCGATCTCGCTGACGCCAATGGTTTTCTTGCGTTTGGACGGCGGACGCAGTCGCTGGCTTGCGCCGGCCTCATCGATTACATCCACGGCCTTGTCCGGCAGGTGCCGGTCATTGATATACCGGTCAGCCAGCTCGGCCGCGGAGCGCAGCGCACTGGTTGAGTACTTGACCTTGTGGTGTTCCTCGAAGCGCGCCTTGAGTCCTTTCAGAATGGTAAACGTTTCCTCGACCGAGGGCTCGGTGATGTCCACCTTCTGGAAGCGCCGCGTCAGGGCATGATCCTTTTCGAAGATGCCGCGGTATTCCTGGTAGGTCGTGGACCCGATGCATTTGAGTTCACCGGAAGCCAGCATGGGTTTCATCAGGTTGGATGCGTCCATTACACCACCGGATGCGGCTCCAGCTCCGATTATGGTGTGGATCTCATCGATGAAGAGGATGGCACCCGGTTCCTTGCGCAACTGCGCGAGCACGGCCTTGAAGCGCTTTTCGAAGTCGCCGCGATACTTGGTGCCGGCCACCAGCGATCCCAGGTCAAGCGAATAGATGGTGCTGTTGAGCAGCACCTCGGGGACATCGCCCTCGACTATCATGCGTGCGAGGCCCTCGGCCAGTGCGGTTTTGCCGACACCGGCCTCACCCACGAACAGCGGGTTGTTCTTGCGCCGGCGACAAAGTATCTGGATGGTGCGCTGGATCTCCGAGCGGCGTCCGATCAGCGGATCAATGCGGCCCTGAGCAGCGAGCTCGTTGAGGTTGATGGCAAACGTTTCCAGCGGCTGCTTGGCACTGTTGTCCTGCAGGTCAGAATCCACAGGAGTGTCGATACTTTCCTCGGGCTGGTGATTGGTCTTGGAGATGCCGTGCGAGATGTAGTTGATCACATCAAGACGCGTAATATCCAGCTTGTTAAGGAAATAGACTGCCTGTGATTCCTGTTCACTGAAAATGGCCACCAGCACATTGGCCCCGTTCACTTCATTCTTGTCGGATGACTGCACGTGAAACACCGCGCGCTGCAGGACGCGCTGGAAACCGAGTGTAGGCTGTGTCTCGCGGGCGTCACCCGGCGCAAGCTTGGGCGTGGTTTCTTCGATAAACGCGCCGACTTCCTGCTTGAGCTGTTCCACGTTGCCGCCGCAGGCACGCAATACATCGACTGCCGATGGATTGCCAAGCAAGGCATACAGCAGATGCTCCACGGTCATGAACTCGTGGTTTTTTTCCCGTGCTTCCTTGAAAGCCAGGTTCAATGTAAATTCGAGTTCCTTGCTAAGCATGTCAGCACCTCAATAGCCAATTGCCAACTAAACCTTTTCCATACTGCACAGCAGCGGGTGCTTGTGGCGCTGTGCATACTCATTGACCTGCGCCACCTTGGTCTCGGCAATCTCGTAGGTGTAGATGCCGCAGATTCCCTTGCCCTGACTGTGCACCAGCAACATAACACGCGTTGCCTTCTCGCGATCCATTCCGAACAGTTTCTCCAGCAATGTCACGACGAACTCCATTGGCGTAAAATCGTCGTTCAGGAGAAACACCTTGTACATCGACGGTTCTTTCAGTTCGGGTTTCGCTTCCTTGAGCGCCAACCCGTCACCGTCGCGATGTTCCTGCTCGTTACTCATGTTTCCGGTTCCTGCCTGCCAGCTCCGGGCCGATGTTTACACAAGCGTATTTTACCACTCATTTCATAAACATACATGCCCACCAGACAGATGTATGACAGCTCGCAATGAAACTAGTTGCGAAACCGGACACCTGTGTCTTGAATCGGCACTGGCTACCTGAACTTGAAACCATGATCGAGGCAGGCCGGTACCACATAACCACCTGCCACAACGTCTGTGTGCGGCAGGTAATCTGGACTGGCGCCCCGGTTCAGGCGTTGGCGAGAATGGCGCGGCCGAACGCGGAACAGCTAACCTTTGTTGCGCCTGGCATCAGACGGTGCAGGTCATAGGTGACGGTCTGTGCGGCGATAGTGGCGGACAGGCCCCTGATGATCATATCCGCCGCCTCGTTCCAGCCCAGATAACGCAACATCATTTCCGCGGACAGGATCAGCGAACTTGGATTGACCTGGTCCTTGCCGGCGTAACCCGGGGCAGTACCGTGGGTGGCTTCGTACATGGCAATCGTGTCGGACAGATTGGCACCGGGTGCCATACCGATTCCGCCGACCTGCGCAGCCAGCGCATCTGAAATATAATCGCCGTTGAGATTGAGCGTGGCGATTACGCTGTATTCCTTCGGGCGCAAAAGGATCTGCTGCAGGAAGGCGTCCGCGATCACGTCCTTTACAACGATTTCATTGCCGGTCTTCGGGTTTTTGAATGCACACCATGGCCCACCATCGATCTCGACGGCTCCGAATTCCTCCTGCGCGAGTTCATAGCCCCAGGTCTTGAAGGCTCCCTCGGTGAATTTCATGATGTTGCCCTTGTGTACCAGCGTGACAGAAGTCCTGTCCTGATCCACGGCATACTGCAGGGCCTTGCGTACCAGCCGTTTGGTGCCCTCCGAGGACACCGGCTTGATTCCGATACCCGAGGTAGCCGGAAAACGTATCTTGGTGACTCCCATTTCGTTCTGCAGGAATTCAATAACTTTCCTGACCTCGGCGGTGCCGGCCTGCCATTCGATTCCGGCATAGATGTCCTCGGAATTCTCCCGGAAGATAACCATGTTGGTATGTTCCGGTTCACGCAGCGGACTCGGCGTGCCGTCGAAATAACGTATCGGGCGCTGGCATACATACAGGTCCAGCTGCTGGCGCAGGGTCACGTTCAGGGAGCGGATCCCGCCACCGACCGGTGTGGTCAGGGGCCCCTTGATGGACACACTGTATTCCCTGATGGCATCCAGGGATTCTTCGGGCAGCCAGGTATCCGGACCGTAGACGGCATTGGCCTTTTCGCCGGCATAGATCTCCATCCAGGCAATGGCACGCTTGCCATCATAGGCCGCCCTGACCACTCCATCGACAACATCGCGCATCACGGGGGTAATATCGATTCCGATGCCGTCACCCTCGATGAAGGGAATGATGGGTCGATCCGGAACGTTAATGGACTGGTCCGCATTTACCGTGATCTTTTCACCATCTTTCGGGATAACAATATGTTTGTAAGCCATGAATCTTTCCTGGTTTTATTTACAGAAAACTGCTCGAAAAAAAGCCCCTGCGGAGGCAGGGGCTCTAATTTACTACATCTGCCGGTTGCTGGCAGTCTACGTATGATCAGAGTGATTCGCCGGAGGCCTGGATCAGGGCTTCCTCGATGGCACCCGGTGAACACATGATGTTCATGAAAGTGGCACCGGTCTCGCTGGCGACCATCGGCAGGTGCGGCCAGTTGATCGCAATGCGGAAACGGGCAAACAGCGCATAGGCGGTACCGTCGGAGACCACGATTTCATACGGGAGATGCGCGGTGTGACGTGGGGTACTCTTGTCAATACGGCTCATGACAAATTCGTCACCGCTGCAATCATCCGCATTCTTGCCCTTCAGGGCGACACCAAACACGGTCTCATCCTTGCCCGGGATATCGATGCGATAGACCTTGGACGTGGCGCCTTTACCGGCGGCCAGGGATTCTTCCACCGCCTTAACGGCCTCTGCCTGGCTGTCATACTCGGCCAGGGTGCTGGGATCGTCGAAGTATTCCATCATGACAGTATAGTGGTACTTGCGCAGATCATCTGCAGTGAGGTTCTTTTCAGAACCGAAGTCCTTCTCGGCACCCAGGGCCCCTTCCACCTGGGCGCGGATGTCGGACAGGTCGCTGGCCATGCGATAGGCCGCAGCCATATAAACCGGGTTGGTGTAGACAACTTCGGTGCTGTCGCCGTTCTTGGTCACGGAAACACGCACCATCGCGCCGTAGGCACCAAACTCGGACTTGGCCGCATGGTCCTTGAGCGCGCTGTTGGTCACAACGATAATACTGGCACCGGCATAAGGTGAATATTCACCAACCACCTCGAAACCGGCACCGGTGAGCTTGGATTTGACCTCGGAGGAGACTGATGCGACGTCGCCACTCGAAGTACCTGCCAGCACAAACGGCATCAAGTAATCGTCAGCCAGGGCGACGCCTGCCGTAACGATGAACATTAAACCTGCACACAGCGTTTTTCTAAGCAAGCCTGTCATTACCTGTTCCTCCAGAACGTTTTTGTTAATAAAGTTCGTAATTGTTTACCGTTACAAAGCAGCTATGAGATATTGCCTCAGCTAGGCGCCTTAACTGCACCCCCCATAACGAGTTGCAAAGTATAGGGTAATGTTTGATACAGTGCGAGCGCCAATTATCCAGCACATCTTAACAATGCGCTTAGTGCCAACGGAAAAAAAGTATTGCCGCTCAACCGTCATAATCATCTAAGCCGTTGAAATTTATTTATGATCTGGAAACCCCATGTAACCGTGGCTGCTGTTCTGGAACAGGACGGTCGTTTCCTGCTGGTGCAGGAGCACGTCGCGGGCAAGTCGGTCTATAACCAGCCGGCAGGTCATCTGGAAGAAAACGAGAGCCTGGTCGAAGCCGTGATCCGCGAGACCCGCGAGGAAAGCGGCTGGCAATTCGAGCCTGACTACATTACCGGGATCTACCGCTGGCAGCGACCGGACAAGCGGCAAACCTATCTGAGGGTCACGTTTGCCGGCCGTGGAGTCGCGCATGATGCGGCGTGTGCACTGGATGAGGGGATCGAATGCACGCTGTGGCTGACAGCCGACGAGATCCGCCAGCAGGCAGGCAGGTTGCGCAGCCCGCTGGTGATGCGCTCCATTGATGACTATCTGGCCGGTGCCGTCTATCCGCTGACCCTGCTTGCCGACGTTGATTAATAACAGCCCAAAGGTGCTGACACCCAGGCGACCAATGGTGCATGCCATGGGCCCGGGGAAGATCTGGCCGTGAGCAAGGTTGTCGTTGGCCTGTCCGGTGGTGTTGACTCGGCGGTGGCGGCAAAGCTGCTGCTGGAAGCCGGCCACGAGGTCAGTGCCGCATTCATGAAGAACTGGGATGATGATGATGATGCCGATTTCTGTCCCGCGGCACAGGATCTCGCCGACGCACGCGACATCGCGGCGCGCCTGGGTATCGAGTTGCAGACGGTCAGTTTCTCCGCAGAATACTGGAGCCGGGTGTTTGCATTTTTCCTGGAGGAATGTGCGGCAGGACGCACGCCCAGCCCGGACATCATTTGCAACCGGGAAATCAAGTTCCGTGCTTTCCTCGACCACGCACTGCAATCGGGTGCCGACTGCATCGCTACCGGCCACTACGCGCGTATAGACAAAGAGCCGGTTGTGCGCCTGCTCAAGGGTGTGGATGAACGCAAGGACCAGACCTATTTCCTGCACACCCTCGAACAGGACCAGCTGGCGCGCAGCCTGTTCCCGCTGGGCGGCCTGCACAAGCATGAGGTGCGGCGCATCGCCCGGGCCGCGGGTTTCGCGAATCATGCCAAGAAAGACAGCACCGGAATCTGCTTTATCGGCGAACGCCGCTTCGGTGAATTCCTTGCCCGCTACCTTGCCCCCAACCCGGGTGACATCCGGACGCTTGACGGACAGACGATTGGGCGGCATCAGGGCCTGATGTTTTATACCATCGGCCAGCGTCAGGGGCTCGGGATCGGCGGACTGAAGCAGTCCACGGGGGAGCCCTGGTACGTGGTGGACAAGGACATGGCCGCGAATGTCCTGTTTGTTGTGCAGGGGACAAATCACCCCGCCCTGTTCAAGCCCGGCCTGCTGGCCAGCCATGTGCACTGGATTGCCGGCATGCCCTCCGCTGCCGGATTCGGCTGTACGGCAAGAATCCGGCATCAACAGCCGGTTCAGGCCTGCACCGTTTACGGTGACGCCAATGCAGGCTGTCGGGTAGAGTTCGCGGCACCGCAGCGCGCGATTGCGCCGGGTCAGTCTGTCGTGTTCTATGCCGGCGACGAATGCCTGGGCGGTGCCATCATCGAGCGGGCACTGGATACCTTATGAATACAACAGACAACCACACAACACGTGCCCGTACTATCGCACTGGCCGGCCTGTTCCAGGCTGCCGTTCTGGTACGGCAAACCGGCCTGGGCAAGGTGCGCGACGAATTCGCGACCCGTGCCAGCATAGCCAGCATTCTGAAAACCGATGCGGCATCCGTCGAGGAGGTATTCGGCGGTATTGCACCGCTGCGTACCGGACTGGAGACACTGGCTATCCAGCTTGGCAATGACAACCGCTTGCGTGACCTGGAGCTGACAGGCTACGCCATCACCCTGTTGCACCTGGAGCGCAAACTGGCACGGGACAAGGCGATGCTGGAACGAATGCAGCAGCGGGATCCGGCAGCTCGCGATGCGACCGGACGACCTCGACCCGCTCGACGCGGCGCTGATCACGGAACTGGCCGAGCTCTACAGTCAGACCATCAGCACGCTGACGCCACGGGTCATGGTACACGGTGATCCTGGTGTGTTGTCCGGGACCGCCACCCGTAACATGGTCCGGGCCCTGCTGCTGGCTGGGATACGCGCCGCGGTGCTGTGGCGCCAGTGCGGCGGCAATCGCCTGCGGCTGATTTTCGGACGCAGGAGCATCCTGGAGTCATGTACTGTACTGCTGCGCGAGGCGCGTCTGCACGGGGTGCTGTAAGCTCGCCATGGCCTCATTCAGTGTATAATCGCCGCCGTTGCCAGACAGCCCGACCCGTTTGCAGGAGATCCCATGATTAACAGTTTCGATACCCGTGACACACTCGTGGTCGGGGACCAGCCCTATGAAATTTACAGCCTGCGCAAGCTGACCGGCGCCGATGACGTGTCACGCCTGCCCTGCTCGCTGAAAATTCTGCTGGAAAACCTGCTGCGTTTCGAGGATGACCGGACCGTGACGCGCAGCGATATCGAGGCCCTGATCAACTGGGACCCGCAGGCAGAACCGGATACCGAAATTGCGTTCCGGCCGGCACGCGTACTGATGCAGGATTTCACCGGCGTACCGGCAGTTGTGGATCTGGCGGCCATGCGCGATGCGATGACGCTACTGGGCGGTGACCCGGATCGTATCAATCCGCTGCAACCCGCCGAACTGGTAATCGATCACTCGGTGCAGGTGGACAGTTTCGGCTCCATGCAGGCCATCGATCTTAACAGCGAGCTGGAATACCGCCGCAACCAGGAACGCTACAGTTTTCTCAAGTGGGGACAGAAGGCCTTTTCCAACTTCAAGGTCGTACCGCCCGACACCGGTATCGTGCACCAGGTCAACCTTGAATACCTGGCCCGGGTGGTTTTCGAAAGCACCCAGGACGGTGTCACGCAGGCCTACCCGGACACGCTGGTCGGCACGGATTCACACACCACCATGATCAATGGACTAGGCGTACTGGGCTGGGGCGTGGGTGGTATCGAGGCGGAAGCGGCCATGCTCGGCCAGCCGATATCCATGCTGATCCCGCAGGTCGTGGGTTTTCACCTGCGCGGCAACCTGCCCGAGGGCGCGACAGCGACCGACCTGGTACTTACCGTGGTCGAAATCCTGCGTCAGGAAGGTGTGGTCGGCAAGTTCGTGGAATTCCACGGTGACGGGCTCGACCACCTGTCGCTGGCCGACCGCGCGACCATTGCCAACATGGCACCGGAATACGGTGCCACCTGCGGGCTGTTCCCGGTCGATACCGAGACCCTTGACTACCTGCGCCTGACCGGCCGCAGCGAGCAACAGGTCGCACTGGTCGAGGCCTACGCACGCGAACAGCAGATGTTCCGTGAAGCCGGTACAGCCGCCAGCGCCAGCTACACCAAAACTGTCGAGCTGGATCTCGCCAGTGTGGTGCCGAGCCTTGCCGGTCCGAAACGGCCGCAGGACCGTGTACCGCTGCACGAGTCCAAAGCGCGCTTCCTCGAGGCCCTGGCGTCGCTCAAGGCGGAGCGCAACCTGAGCAGCAACGCGGTGACCACCACTCTCGACGGCCAGGAAGTCGAACTCGACGACGGTGCCGTGGTCATCGCGGCCATTACCTCCTGCACCAACACCTCAAACCCGTCGGTGATGATCGCGGCCGGCCTGGTGGCGCAAAAAGCCATACAACATGGTCTTGGCGTCAAGCCGTGGGTCAAGACCTCGCTGGCACCCGGATCACGCGTGGTCACCGCCTACCTGGAGCAGGCCGGCCTGATGGAATCCATGCAGGCGCTTGGCTTCCATACCGTCGGTTACGGTTGCACGACCTGCATCGGCAACTCCGGCCCGTTGCCGGAGCCGGTATCGAAGGCAATCCAGAACGGCAACCTGTCGGTATGTTCGGTACTCTCCGGGAATCGCAATTTCGAGGGTCGCGTGCATGCCGAGGTACGGATGAACTACCTGGCCTCGCCGCCACTGGTGGTCGCCTATGCCCTGGCCGGACGCATGGATATCGATCTGCAGGCAGAACCGCTCGGTACCGGCAACAGCGGCGAATCGGTCTACCTCAGGGACGTGTGGCCCACAGCCCGGGAAATCAGGGCTGTCATCGCCCGGAGCGTCAACCAGGAGGAATTCCGCGACACCTATGCGCAGGTTTACCACGGCGAGACGCGCTGGAATGTATTGTCATCACCCGATGCGAAACGGTATACCTGGGACGACACCTCGACCTATATCCGCAAGCCGCCCTATTTCGATGGCATGTCCGGTCAACCCGGCGAGCCCGATGATATTCGCGCAGCACGCGTGCTGGCATTGCTCGGCGACTCGGTCACGACCGACCACATCTCGCCGGCCGGTGCCATCAAGCCGGATAGCCCGGCGGGAAAATACCTCGAGTCACTGGGTGTAGCGCCGGGTGATTTCAACTCACTGGGTTCGCGGCGTGGCAACCACGAGGTCATGATGCGCGGTACATTTGCCAACATCCGCCTGCGCAACCGGCTCGCGCCGGGTACGGAAGGTGGCATCACCCTGCACTTGCCGGATGGCAAGCAGATGAGCATCTTCGATGCCTCCGTGCAATATCGCAGGGACGGCGTGCCGCTGATCGTTCTGGCCGGCAAGGAATACGGCTCGGGCTCCTCGCGAGACTGGGCCGCCAAGGGCCCGCGCCTGCTGGGTGTCCAGGCCGTGATCGCGGAAAGCTATGAGCGCATTCACCGCTCCAATCTCGTCGGAATGGGTATCCTGCCGCTGCAGTACTGGGCGGGAGATTCCGCCGACAGCCTCGGGCTGAGCGGACATGAAGTCTTCGATATCGACGGTCTGCAGGGCGGACCGAGACCGGTTACCCGCGTCACCGCAACCGCGCCGGATGGCAAGCGAACAGTATTCGAAGTCCAGGTACGCATCGATACACCGCAGGAATATGAATACTATCGCCATGGTGGCATCCTGCATTACGTGCTCCGGCAGCTGGCTGCCTGAGCTGCACACCCGGGAGGTAATTTATGGACTTGTCCCAGCTCAATGCCATCTCTCCGGTCGATGGACGTTACGGCGGCAAGACAGTCGCATTACGGCCGATTTTCAGCGAATTCGGCCTGATCCGGCATCGCGTGATCGTCGAGGTACGCTGGTTGCTGGCCCTGGCGGGCCATCCGGCGATTGCAGAAGTGCCGCCACTGGGCAATCACGCCGAACGGGTACTGCATGACATCATTGAGAATTTCAGCGAGCAGGATGCGCAACGCGTCAAGAACATCGAACGCACTACCAATCACGACGTCAAGGCAATTGAATATTTCCTGAAGGAGAAGATCTCCGGCAACAGCGAACTGGAGGCGGTCAGCGAATTTATCCACTTCGCCTGCACCTCCGAAGACATCAACAATCTGGCCTATGCGCTGATGCTGCGCGAGGCGCGCAGCCAGTCGCTGTTGCCGCTGCTCGATGATGTCATCAGGGCTATCGGCGCACTCGCCCATGCCTGGGCCGACAAGCCGATGCTGTCGCGTACCCATGGCCAGACCGCGTCGCCAACCACGGTCGGCAAGGAAATGGCCAATGTGTGCGCGCGCCTGCAGCGACAGCGTGAACAGCTTGCCGCGATCCCCATGCTCGGCAAGATGAACGGTGCCGTCGGCAACTACAATGCCCACCTCACAGCCTATCCGGATATCGACTGGCCGGCCTTCTCTGCAGATTTTATTGCGGGACTGGGAATCGAGACCAACCCCTACACGACCCAGATCGAGCCGCACGATTACATGGCCGAACTTTTCCATGCCATCGCGCGCTGCAACACTATCCTGATCGATTTCTGCCGCGACGTCTGGGGTTATGTTTCACTGGGTTATTTCCGGCAGAAGACCGTTGCCGGAGAGATTGGCTCATCAACCATGCCGCACAAGGTCAACCCGATAGATTTCGAGAATTGCGAAGGCAACCTGGGCATCGCCAATGCGCTGTTCGACCATTTCGCAGCCAAACTGCCGGTATCGCGCTGGCAGCGTGATCTGAGTGATTCCACTGTACTCAGAAACATCGGCGTGGCAGTGGCACATACCGTAATCGCGTGTGAGTCCTGCCTGAAAGGCATCGGTAAATTGCAACTTAACGAACAGCGCACGCTCGAGGACCTCGATCATAGCTGGGAAGTGCTGGCCGAGGCCCTGCAAACGGTCATGCGCCGGCACGGCATCGAGAAGCCGTATGAAAAACTCAAAGAGCTGACCCGCGATCGCGCGGTGACACGTGAAACCCTGCAGGTTTTCATTGCCACACTCGACTTGCCGGAAAACGTCAAGACCGAGCTTGCGGCGCTGACCCCTGCCTCCTATACGGGCAATGCCGCCGCACAGGCAAACGCCATCTAAAGCAGCGGACAGCAGCACCGCACCCATGCCAGGTGTTGTGGATGTGTTTAGTGTTTGCGAAGCTGACTGGCGCAATGACCAGGCTGCGATTCGTTCGGTACGTCATGCCGTGTTCGTTATCGAGCAGGGTATTCCCGCAGCGCTTGAATGGGACGGTCTCGATGCGGACTGCCGGCATGTCATTGCCCGCTCCGCCAGGGGTGAAGCAGTCGCTACCGGACGACTGGCCCCGGATGGCCGCATCGGCCGGATGGCCGTGCTGCCGGCGTGGCGTCGACGGGGTGTGGGTCAGGCACTGCTGGCGCAACTACTGCAACTGGCCGAGTCCCGTGGCTTAGGCTTCGTTTATCTCCACGCACAGCTCGCGTCGGCCGGTTTTTATCAACGTGAAGGTTTTCAGCAAAGCGGCGTCCCCTTCGAGCTCGCCGGGATTGCACACGTGAATATGAAACGGACGCTTGATCCATAATCAGTGCTTGTTGAAGACATCCCGGCTTAATGGATGATCGAAGATATGGTTTATGGGTATCCATACCGCGTTGATATTGTTCAGCCGCCGATCCGGGCTGGTGCGGCGGCTGCACTTTCCATTGCGCTCGCGCTCCATGTCGCTGCGTCGCCGGTCCTGTGTTTTCCTGCGTTCTTTCATGGTGGTGTCCTGTAAATTCGGGTACTGAGCCTATATTTACAGGAGCCGGCCGGGCTGGCCAATTGTACCAAGGTTGTAGTCTCGCCTTGGTTCAGCATTACCGAATCATGCGTCAGCCGCGTTTCACGGCGGCGGACGCATGTCCCGATATTCCATGCCGGATCAGGGGAATGCCGGAATGACCGGTTCGGTGCCCTCGATATGGGCTTCCGGGTGATGGCTCTTGACCAGATCGGTGATGTCTTCCACGCGCGTCTTCGGTACGTCAACCATCATCAGTAATTCGCCTTTTTCTATCGCGGCCTCGAATTCTTTCAAACGCGAACTCGGTGCGGAGATGCCGATCATGCTGGATACCCAGGCACCGAGCCCGGCACCGGCCAGACCGATACCGAGAATAGCGCCGCCTCCCAGCACCAGTCCAACCCCGGGAATGGCCACAGCCGCGATCCCGGCAAGGATGCCGGTGGCACCACCTATCGCCAGGCCACGTTCCACAGCCGGCACAAAGTCGCTTTCCTGCAGCAGGCCGGCTTCGGGCAAATTGGCTTCAAGCAGGGCGTGGTGATCGGCAGCTGCAATGTGGATGTGGCGTTCGTCAATGCGGGCCAGCAACAACTCATCGACGATTTTCTTGGCACTATCGATGGTGGGGATCAGAAAATACAACCTTCTCATGGACTTCCTCCTTGCCTGGGTTCTGATAGATAAATTATTCCCGGGAACTTCTGATTATGTCATGTAGTACGTCACTGCAAGCGTAACCAGGTAATCTCGTAAGCAAGACACCAGTCAGCTGGAGATCGCTTCTTTCCTGGGTACCTCGCTGTAAAAACCTGATCAGCAGTTCCCTGAGTAGCCGGCGTCAATCATACATCTCTTTATAGAACAGGTATCCTGCATACGCCAGATTATACATCGTTATTATTT
Source organism: uncultured Gammaproteobacteria bacterium (assembly GCA_963712695.1). GTDB lineage: Bacteria > Pseudomonadota > Gammaproteobacteria > UBA9214 > UBA9214 > UBA9214. Next base: position 61,766 of record CAVQJD010000026.1, on the reverse strand, counting down.
GATTTTTTGCGAAAAAATACCACTGTCAAGTGGCTGCCGGGCAGGCCTGCCGGTGCAATAGTCGCGGTAATCCTCGGGAGTGTCCACGTCGGCACACGCCGGCAGGCAAACCCATTTCAGCCCGCGAGCACGGCAATGCGCGAGCGTGGTCTCTAGTACCTGCGGCGTACTCCAGGCAATGTTATCGAACAGATACGGGTAATGTCCGGACATGCCTATCAGGCAGTAGCCGCCATCCGTCGCCGGTACCAGCACTACGTCCGCACCCGTCGCCAGTGCCTCGATAGCGGCTTCGATATCCGCGCTGCCAAGTGCCGGACAGTCTGCGCCGATCAGTACCGCATGGTGTGCCTCCTGCAGGGCACTGTGCAATGCCTGCGACATACGCTGTCCCAGATCGCCCTTCACCTGTCGTTGCAGCCGTACCGGATAGTGTGCATGGCAGTGCGCAAAGAATGCATGATTGATGGATGGCGTACACCACAACTCGATCGGGCACAGCTCGCCTGCGACGGCTTTCCGGAGGGTGTCCTCCAGCATGTCCGCGTACAGCCTGGCGGCCTTCACAGCGCCGAGCAACGGAATCAGGCGTGTTTTTACCTGCCCCGGAACCGGCGCCTTGCTGAATACAAGCAACCGGGCATGCGCATACTTCATGCACCGTGCACCGGGTAGAATCGTGCCAGACGCTGCGGGTCGATACCGAGGAAATACCCCAGCCGCAGGCCCCACATGGTTACGATGGTGCGCAGCACGCCGTGTTTTTCCCAGCGCCGTGATGAACTGAGCAGCGGGGTGTCAATCTGTACCGGCCGGCCCAGGCGCCGGAGCCGGCGACACAGTGCGATGTCCTCCATGATCGGTATCAGCGGGAAACCGCCCGCCTGCTCATAGATTGCACGGCGCATGAAGATTCCCTGGTCACCCGTGGCGATAGCCGTAAGTCGCGAGCGCCGGTTCATCAGCCATGCCACATTTTTCAGCAGCCGGTGAGATGAACCGGACAATCGCACGTCGAACCATCCCCAGGCACCCTGACCCCTGGCCAGCGCCTCCAGGATCAGGCTGTCGGCCGTCTCGGGTGGTTGTGTGTCGGCGTGCAGGAACCAGAGAATTGACCCGTTGGCATCGAGCGCGCCGGCGTGCATTTGCCGTGCCCTTCCGCGCGCAACCTGCAGCACCCGGTCCGCCAGCGGCATGGCCTCGGCAAGGGTGCCGTCTGTACTGCCCCCATCCACCACGATGACCTCGTGACCGCGGTTACGCAGCGGCTGAAGGCGCTGCAGGGTTTGCACCAGCACACCGGACTCGTTCAATGCAGGCACAATCACCGAGATAGATGAATTGTCAGCAGCAGCCACGGGGAGCCTGCTGTGATGCGCAGCAGGGTGCTGGCGCGGGTTCAGCAGACGTGCCGCCATCTGTCTGCGCGCCGGACGGCTCGATAAAGGCATCCTTGAAGGCCGGCTGCCGAAGCAGGCGCGCTGTGCCGTCGGATACCGTACGCCACTCACCACGTTGCCAGCGGGTGCCACTGTCATCAATAACCGTGGCAAACGGCCCGCGGTACATCAATTGACGGTTGGCGGCCCTGGCTGCGGCCGGCTCCGGCTTGACTGCCGTCAGTGTCACAGAGCGGAACGTAATATCTTCGATAACACGCCATGGCCGGGTGTCCCACTTGTCATAACATACAGCAGCAAAGCCGGCTTCGACGAAAGCTGCGAGAAACGCCTGTTCCTGGAAGGCGCCGGAGAGGCACCCGCTCCACAGCTCGGGATCCTGCTTCATGGCAGGCGTCACGTCACGATCACTGACGATATCCGCAATCGCAATGCGTCCGCCTGGTTTAAGCACACGAAAGATTTCCCTGACCAGCTGCTGCTTGTCACCGTCCTCGACCAGGTTGAGCACACAATTGGAGATCACCAGATCGACGGATTCGCTTACAATCAGGGGACGTTCGTTGCGCTGCAGCTGCTCCCAGTGAGCAAGCGCCTGGTAATCGGCATATGTGCTGACCGGGTGTTGCACCAGGTAGGCGGACAGGGCGTCGATGTCGAGCGCCAGGTCCTGGATACGGCCTTTGTGGAAACTGACGCGATTGCCACCCAGCCGGGCCGCCATATCCTCCTGGTGCCGACGTGCCAGTTCGAGCATATCGTCATTCATGTCGACACCGATGACATGCCCGTGACTGCCGACCAGCTGGGCGGCCATATAGCAGATCTTGCCTCCGCCGGAACCCAGGTCGAGAACCACATCCCCCTCCTGCACATAGCGCGAAGGGTCACCGCAACCATAGTCACGCTCGAGGATTTCCTGCGGCAGCAGCGCCAGCAGGCTGCTGTCGTAATCGACCGGACAGCACAATGCCTCCTGTCGTGCCTGTGCACCCTGTGAATAGCGTTGCTGGACGCTGCTTTCAACGTTCATGGTCATGTATGGCTCCCGGTAAATTGCATTATGTGTCGAGTGCTCCGCCACAACTCGAACCCTGACCCGCGGTACAGCCATAGCAGTGCTGCGCGACCCGTACCGGGCAGCCGTCCAGTTCCCTGCCGCGCAGGTCGCTGATGTGCAGCCGTGGCCTGTCATCGATCTGCAGGGTCAGGCCCAGCATCTGGTTGAAATCGCAGTCGTAGACATATCCCTGCCAGTCAATGCTGATCAGCGTACGGCACATCACCCCGGCGAGATTCTCATCCCGGTGTGCATCCCTGAGCAAGTGCATGTAGCCATCGAACTCGCCTCGACTTATCAGGGTGCTGCCGAAACGTTTGATGGGCATGTTGGCAAGTGTCAGCAGGCTGTTGAACCGGATGCCATATTCATCCGCCAGGTGCCGCCGGTAATCGGCCTCGAGTGCCTGTTGCGGGGGCGGCAGGACGGCACTCTGCGGGTTGTAGACCAGATCGAGTTCGAGGCCTGAACCGGCCAGCCCGTAGTCCAGTGTGTTCAGCAGTTGCAGTGCGGCGATACTTTTCGCAAATACCCCGTCACCGCGCTGTGCATTCACATTCTCCTCCAGGTAGCAAGGCATGGACGCGACCACTTTAACTGAATGATTGGCAAGAAAGCGGGCTGTATCCTGCTGGCCATTCTCGAACAGCACAGTCAGGTTGCAACGGTCGATGACACCGAGGCCACGCGTATGTGCGGCCCGGACCAGGGTGCGAAAATGCGGATTGAGTTCCGGCGCGCCGCCGGTCAGGTCCAGCGTGCCAACGCCGGATTCAGCGAGGAAGTCGATTATGGCGGCAGCCGTTACGCCGTCCATAACCTCGGTACGCTTCGGGCCCGCATTGACGTGGCAATGCAGGCAGCTCTGGTTGCAACGATAACCGAGGTTGACCTGCAGGGTTTGCAGGTGTGAGCGCTGGAGCGGTGGAAAGTCGGTTTCGTTCAGCAGTGGCAGGGTTGCGTGCATGGTTTTTCCGTTATGGCAAAGTTCAGGGTACCAGCCGGCTCGTGACCCAGGCCAGCAGAAACATCCCGAGTGACTGCAGCAGGAGCGTGGCGCACATCGTGGTCTCATGCGCAGTGACGAACTCATCCATGCTGCTGCAGGTATCCGGCTGATGATTGCTGTTGCATGATCGCATCGGCAACCCGTTCCAGTGCCGTGGTGATGACCTCGGTGCCTGCCGTCCTGTGTGGCGCATGCCGGCTCAGTTCCCGTCGCCAGGCACGGGCTCCGGGCACACCCTGGAACAAGCCCAGCATATGCCGCGTAATGTGTTTGAGCGGTGTTCCTGCTTTCAGTTCCCTCTCGATGTAGGGCAGCATCGCGGCAACCACCTGCTCTCGCGCCGGCACCGTGTGGTGGTCATTGAAAAAGCGGCTGTCCACCTCGGCCAGCAGGTATGGGTCATGGTAGGCCGTACGCCCCAGCATGACACCGTCCACGTGGCGCAGCTGGTCAGCGGCTGCATCCAGTGAGTCGATCCCGCCATTGACAACGATTTCCAGCCCGGGAAAGTCCTGCTTGAGTTGCCAGACCACGGCGTATTTCAGCGGTGGTATGGTCCGGTTCTGTTTCGGGCTCAGGCCCCGCAGCCAGGCCTTGCGGGCGTGGATGATGAAGCTGCGACAACCGGCAGCGGCAACCGTTTGTACGAATGTCGCCAGTGCCTCATAGGAGTCATGCTCGTCGATACCGATACGTGTCTTCACTGTTACCGGGACAGTGACCGCATGGCTCATGGCCCCGACGCACTCCGCGACCAGCCCGGGCTCTGCCATCAGGCAGGCGCCAAAGCGTCCCGACTGCACCCGGTCGCTGGGACAGCCGACATTGAGATTGATTTCGTCATAGCCATACTCCGCTCCGATGACGGCACAGGCGGCCAATGCCGCGGGGTCACTGCCTCCCAGCTGCAGCGCAAGCGGATGCTCGGCCGGATCGTATTGCAGGTAATGCTCCCGCCTGCCACACAGGATGGCGCCCGTGGTCATCATCTCCGTGTACAGGATGGTATGCCGACTCAGCAATCTGAGAAGATAGCGGCAATGGCGGTCGGTCCAGTCCAGCATGGGGGCAACCGCGAAGCGACGCGTGATGATGTGTGTGATATTGACCCCTCCTGTTTACAGTATTTGCACACAACCGCCGATAGCCCGGATGTGAATGGCGGTACGCAGGTTGGTGATTTCAATCACATTATATTCAATAATCGCTTTTGAATTTCCGACCTGGATGCTATAGTGCAGGCAACCCGCCTGGGTTGTAAATGATTATGTTTACCAAGGAGTTAGCCATGAACCGTGTGTACACACTGCTGCTGTCGCTGCTGCTGCCCCTGACACTGGCCGGAGAGGTTGCAGCAGATGAATTGCTGGTCGACAGTATCCAGTCCGCCCCGTCAATTCAAACCCCGCGGTCCGGCGTGAGCATGTCCAGCGTACGCCAGCAGTTCGGAAGTCCGGCAGTCGAGCAGCCCACTGTATCCGTCAATGGCGGGCCATTCCAGCCACCGATCACCCGCTGGGACTACGATAACTTCTCGGTTATCTTCGAACGTGACCAGGTAGTGCATTCAGTCGTCCATCGCCAGTAAACCAGTCCGTTTTATTGATGTATCATAGCCGGTCTTATGACCGGCTTTTGATTTACACTAATCGCGTGTTGATACCCGAATTCGCACTCCAATCCGGGGTGATTCTTACCTGGCCACACCGCCACTCGGACTGGAAAGATACGCTCGCCAGTATTGAACCGGTCTACATCGACCTTGCGCGTGCCATAGTAGATCATGAGCATCTGCTGGTAATCTGCCATGACACGTCGCACCGGCAACATGTGCAGTCCGTGCTGAACGAAGCCGGTGTCGTACTGGACAGGGTTGTATTCGTCTGCGTGCGCACCAATGACACCTGGGTACGTGATTACGGGCCGCTATCCGTAGCCATCGATACCCGGCCAGTCCTGCAGGATTACGCGTTCAATGCCTGGGGTGACAAGTACGGTGCCACGCTGGACGATGCCGTCACCGGCAGTCTCTATGCCGCCGGTCTGTTCGGCACGCTCGAATACCAGCGTCTGCCACTGGTACTGGAGGGCGGCAGTATTGATGTCGATGGCGCCGGTACACTGCTGACGACGTCACATTGCCTGCTGTCACCGACCCGCAATCCCGGACTGGGCAAGGTGGAACTGGAAGCCACATTGCGTGAACACCTCGGTGTCGAACGAATACTCTGGCTGAATCACGGCGAACTTGCCGGTGATGATACCGATGCGCACGTCGACATGCTGGCTCGTTTCTGCAGCAGCGATACCATCGCCTATTCCCAGTGCCCTGATCGTGAAGACAGCCACTTCGCGCCGTTGGCCGCCATGGAACAGGAGCTGCAGGCATTCCGCACCCCGACGGGCGCCCCCTACCAGCTGGTTTCTCTGCCGCTGCCACGCGCCATCCACGACGCCAGCGGGCACCGTCTACCGGCAAGTTATGCAAATTTCCTGGTGATTAACGGCGCGGTACTGGTGCCGCAGTATGACGACCCCGCCGATGCCGTTGCCCGGCAGCGGCTGCAGGACTGTTTCCCCGACCGTGACATCATCCCGATCAACTGCATCCCGCTGATCGGGCAATTCGGCAGTCTGCATTGCGCTACAATGCAGCTTCCGGCAGGCGTACTGAATGCGGCGGGCGACTGATATGAGCGAACGGATTGTCAATGTTGCACTGGTGCAGCATGGCTGCGGTACCGATCACGAGGCCAACCTGACAGCCACCATCGCGGGTATCGAGCAGGCCGCGAACCAGGGTGCACAGCTGGTCCTGCTGCAGGAATTGCACCGCGGCCTCTACTTTTGCCAGGTCGAGGATGCCGCCAATTTCGACCAGGCGGAATCGATCCCGGGTCCGACCACTGAACGGCTCGGCCGGCTGGCCGCGAAACACAAACTCGTCATCGTTGCATCAGTGTTTGAAAAACGCGCTACCGGCCTGTATCACAACACCGCGGTGGTGCTCGACGCCGACGGCACGATTGCCGGACGCTACCGCAAGATGCATATACCGGATGATCCCGGTTACTACGAAAAATACTATTTCACACCCGGTGACCTCGGCTTCACCCCGATTGACACCACGCTGGGCAGGCTCGGCGTACTGGTTTGCTGGGACCAGTGGTACCCGGAAGCGGCGCGTCTGATGGCGCTCGCCGGTGCGGAACTCCTGCTCTACCCGACCGCGATCGGCTGGGACTACGATGATACCAGTGACGAACAGATGCGGCAGCGTGACGCCTGGCTCACGGTGCAGCGCAGCCACGCTGTAAGCAACAGCCTGCCGGTGCTGATCTGCAACCGGGTCGGTCACGAACCGGATCCGTCCGGTGCAACCGCCGGTATCCGCTTCTGGGGCACCAGCAGCGTGATTGGGCCACAGGGGGAGCTGCTGGCACAGGCCGGCACAGATGCAACGGAGACACTGGTCGTGCCTGTTGATCTCGGCCGCACCGAGCAGTTGCGTCGCAGCTGGCCGTTCCTGCGCGACCGTCGCATCGATGCCTACCAGGCACTGCTCGAGCGATTTCGCGACTAGCCTGTTTCGGTGCGGCGGATACGGTGGGCAGCCGAATCCATTCATGCTAGTGTTTTTTCATTACAGGCCAGTGGATAACGACCATGATTCTCATTTTGTCCCCGGATACCGACAAGGATGGCGAAGCCTACCGGCAACTGCTGGAGTTTCTTTCCAACCTCAAGAATATCCAGAGTCGCGTACACGATGAAAAAGGTGTCCTGCAGACGCTGACCGAAATATACCTGGTCGGTGATACGGCATCACTGCAGATCGAGGACATGGCCAGCCTGCCCTGCGTCGAGCGTGTAGTGCGCGTGTCTGAGGAATACCGGATACTCGGGCGCCACCACGATGACAAACGTCCTACCTGGTTTGACTATAACGGTATCCGTTTCGGCCAGGACAACCTGAACGTTTTTGCCGGACTGTGTGCGGTTGACGTACCGGAGCATGTGGAACTGATGATGAAGGCGCTGCAGGCACATGGCCAGCAATGCACGCGCATGGGTGCCTACAAGCCACGCACCAACCCCTACTCCTTCCAGGGCCATGGCAAGAAATGCCTGCCCTGGGTTTTCGAGCTTGCCGGCAAATACGGCATCAAGGTAATTGCAATGGAGGTTACCCACGACTCGCATGTCAGGGAGATCCATGAGGCGCTGGAACAGACCGGAAACCCAACCGGAGTCATGCTGCAGGTTGGTACACGCAATACCCAGAATTTCGAATTACTCAAGGTGATTGGTCGTGAACCGGAATTCCCGGTACTGCTGAAGCGCGGCTTCGGCATCACGCTCGAGGAATCGCTGAACGCGGCAGAATATCTGGCCAGTGAAGGCAACCGGCGTGTGGTGTTTGGCCTGCGAGGCATGAAGACCAATATGGGTGACCCGCATCGCAATTTCATCGACTTTGCCCATGTACCAGTCGTACATCGCCTGACCCGCATGCCGGTTTGTATCGACCCTTCACACTCGGTTGGCTCGAGAGATGCCACCAATGAGGGAATCCTCGATATCTTCCATGTGACTGCACAGGGCGTCATCGCCGGGGCAAACATGGTGCTGGTGGATTTTCATCCCTATCCAAGCAAGGCACTGGTCGATGGCCCGCAGGCCCTGCACATGGACGAACTCGGGTATTTCCTGGAGGACATTCGCATAGCACGGAAGGCTTACGAGGATCGGCTTGCACTTCACGAGAAACATGCAGGAACATCCAGGAAAACCGGCTAGCAATTCTGCCAGATCCGCCCTGATTCAGGCTTGCGCAATTATTCGGCTAACAGAAGGAGCCAACACATGAAGTCAATCAAATACCTGGCACTCGCTGCGATTATTGCTGCTGCATCCATGTCACCGGCCATGCTCATGGCAGCTGATGATGTCGCGGTAAAACTCACCTCCGGCATGGCCTCGGTTGATGTCATGCACAACGGCAAGAAGACCACGATCTCGCGCAACCAGGATCAGAACAACAACGTCAACCCGGCCTTTGCGAAAACATCGAGAAAATGCCCGCCCTTCTGTATTCAGCCTGCCACGCTGGCGCCTGGCGTGGAAACGATTGGTGAGCTGGAGATTATCGACTATCTCAAGAAAATGAGTGATGGCGACGAGAGTATCCTGGTGATCGACTCACGCACCCCGGACTGGGTAAAAAAAGGCACCATCCCCGGATCCGTAAATATCCCCTGGACTGCACTGAACCCGGCCCAGGGCGCAGATCCGATGTCGATTGGCGAAATCCTGACCGACCGCTTCAATGTCAGGGAACAGGAAGGACTCTGGGATTTCAGCAATGCCAGGACGCTGGTGATGTTCTGCAACGGCATGTGGTGTGGTCAATCACCGAATAACATCATGAACCTGCTCAGGTTCGGCTACCCGGCAGACAAGCTCAAGTGGTACCGCGGCGGCATACAGGACTGGGAGATACTCGGTCTTACCACCGTGCCGGGTGAGTGACAGGCGTCGGCCTGGGCGCAGGTGGCATGATTAGAAGTCCGCAGTTTCGCTGCGGGCTTTTTCCGGATCGCGGTTCCTGCTAGAACTCGTATTCGAGCAGTAACCTGACGGTACGATCCGGCGTGTCGTCTTTCATGCCGGTAATCAGGCCACCCTCCCAGTTCAGCTGCCTGCCCTGACCGAGGCGCCGGCTTCCCATGAACCCCGGCCCGGCGCCAAGACGCCTTCAGCACGGGAAAATTCGAGCACCGACTGCAGCCGCAGGACGTATTATAATATGAACCCGTTCAGGCTCTTATTCATTTTCTCAGAAAAATGCCTGAACCTTTAACGACCAAGCAGGCCGTGCAGGTGGACCAGCCGCCCTGGCAGCGAGGACTGCCGCGCCGGGCTATACTCACGCGTATCGCAACAATGCTGCAGAAGGAGCAATTTGTGCCGGGGAAAATCTTGACGCTGCTGCTGTGCATGATGATCGCCCTGCCGGTACGGGCCGGGGAGGCAGTCTCGCAAACGGTGATGACACCGTATAGCGAACAGAAGGTCGTGTTCGATTTCTATTTCGACGACCCGGACAAGATCAACTCGGCCCTGTTCTGGATCCGCTCACTGATCAATCCCCTCATGGAGGAACCCTACGGGCTGGCACCGGATTTCATGGACCTCAAGGTCGTCATCCATGGCACCGAGATTGTCACGCTGGCGCGCAAGAACTACGAGAGATACCGGGATGCCGTGGAACGCATGCGTTACTACGCCTCGCTGGGAGTCGAGTTCAAGGTGTGCGGCCTGGCGGCAGCGGATTATCACTACGCCAGCAGCGACTTCCATGACTTCGTCGACGTGGTGCCCTCTGCCATTACCGAGCTGGCGCACTGGCAGTTGCAGGGTTATGCACTGATCACGCCGCAGGTGCTGGAAAAGAAGCACGCCATCGAGGAAATCCGCTGACCGGTCCCCATGCGGGCGTGCAGGACTATTTATCGACTTTCATCAGCAGCGGTGGCAGCAGCAGGAAATCTGTCACCAGGGCCAGTGCGATGGTGACCGCCGTGAGCAGCCCCATATCTGAATTGATCTTGAAGCCGGACTGGGTCAGCACCAGGAAGCCCGCGATCAGCACCAGTGTGGTCACCAGCAATGCCGTGCCCACGGTGTGAAACGCGTAGCGCACCGCATCCTGTGCATCCAGGCCGCGCTCGCGACGTGCCCGCAGGTACTTGCTGAGGAAATGCACCGTGTCGTCCACCACAATGCCGAGCGTCATGCCCGCCACCACCGACAGTCCCAGGCCGACCTGGCCGGAAACCAGTCCCCACAGGCCGAAGCCCATGGCGGCCGGAGCCAGGTTAGGAATCAGGCTGACCAGGCCGATTTTCAGCGAGCGCAGTGCCACGATCAGCACCAGCGATATCAGCACCAGGGCGAAGCTGGTGCCGCGCAGCATGCTCTTTATATTACGCTGGCCAATGTAGGCGAACATGACCGCCGAACTGGCCCCGCTGGATTGCAGGTCCGGAGCATTCTCGCGCAGCCAGTCCTGGGCGCTGCGTTCGATACCGAGCATGGTCGTTACTGGAAATATTCTCCAGTGAAGCGATCAGCCGGGTCGATGATTTACCGACATCGATCTGGTTGTTGAGATCCAGCCCATAGGGCAGCGACATCTCGTACAGCAGCAGGTATTGTGCCGCCAGCTCGCGTTCATCCGGCAACCGGTACCAGGCCGGATCGTCTGCATGCATGTTCTTGTTGAGCCGGCGCATGATGTCGGTGACGGTGTTGACATGCAGCACGTGCGGCTGCGTCCGGTACCAGTCTGCGAAGCGGTCCACCTCGCGCAGGAATTCCGGATCATTGATACCACCGCTCACCCCGCTGTCGAGCGAGTACTCAATGGTGTAAAGGCCGGTCAGCCGGGTGGTAGTGAACTCGGTATCGACCCGGAATGGAATGCTCAGGTCGAAGTACTTGATGAACTCGTCGTTCAGTTCGTTACGCGGAATAAAACTCACCAGCGCCACCACCAGGATACCCATACCCCAGAACAGGACAGTGCGCCGTGCCACGACAAAATCCGCGAAGCGCTCCATGTACTGCGCGCGGCGTGTCACGCCTGTTTTCACACGCATCGGCAGGAATGAAGCCAGCACCGGCAGCAGCGTGACCGAGAGCACGAAGGCGACAGCCACGCCGATTGCAACGATATTGCCGAGGTCGCGGAACGGCGGTGCATCGCTGAAATTCATGCTCATGAAACCGATGATGGTGGTCAGCGAGGTCAGGAACACCGGCTGCATGTTGATACGCAGACTTTCGACGATGGCCTCGCGCTTGGCCTCGCCCTTGCCCATGGCATGCAGCTGGGTGGCGAAGAGGTGTACGCAGTCGGCCACGGCCAGCGTGAGGATGATGGGTGGCGAGGACGCGGATGGCGGTGTCAGCGCAATGCCCAGCCAGCCGGCCATGCCCATGGCTGCCACGATGCTCATAACGATGACGAGGAAAGTGACGAACATGGCGGCAAACGAGCGCAACAGCAGGATCAGTGTCAGCAGCACGATCACAAACATGATCGGTATCAGCGTCGCCTGGTCATGCAGGCTGACTTCCTGGAAGGTGTTGTTCATGATCACCATGCCGGTAAGATACACATCCAGGTTGGGATTCTGTGCCTTGACCTGCTCGACCAGCTGGCGGGCAAATCCGGTGATCTCCGGGACCTCACTGCCGGTTCCTTCATCCGGCAGCTGGATGGTGACGTTGACACCGGCCACCTGCCCGTTCGGTGATATCAAACGGTTCACCAGCAGCGGCTCGTGTACGGCAATGTCCTGGATCGCCTGCAGCTGCTGTGTATCGAGTGATTGCGGGTCCTCGACCAGATCGGCCACGATCAGGTCGTCACCCTCGGCACGGGTATGCTGATAGTTGGTGATCGAATCGACGCGCAGCGAATAGGGTATCTGCCAGCAATTCCTGGTCAGCTGTGCGATGCTTTCCAGGGTGTCCGGGGTGAACACACCGCCCTGTTTCGGCGCCAGTACGAACAGCACATTGTCGGTCTTGGTATAGGTGTTCTGCAGTTGCTCGAAGGCCTGCAACTGCGGGTTGTCGGCGCTGAAAAACACCCGGTAATCGGTCTTGAAAGTAATGAAGCGGCCGCCACTGGCGGCCAGTCCCGCCAGGATGAGGCATGCGACCAGCACGGGAACGCGCCAGCGCAAGACCCATTCACCATACGCCTTCATCATGACTGTTCCCTGCAATTGTTCGTTTGTATGTCGGGCATGACTGGCAGATAATCGGCTATTGCGGCGCGACGGGCGACCCACCTGTTGCAATATACTGCTGCGTATCGGGTGTGGATAATACAGGAGAATCTTTAAATGAGCGCAATCCGGGTGTTGTTTATCTTCATGGCCCTCTTTATCGGCGCCGGTATCTGGCTGACCGGTGTGGACAAGGTGCATTGGTTGCTCTACATCCCGCCGGCGGCCCTGCTGTTTGCCGGCATAACCGGTATTTGTCCGGGCTACATTATTTTCAGCAAACTGGGCTTCAAGGGGCAAGATTCCGGCGCCAGGCTCTGAACCCGTTACTGCTTGTATTCTGACAGGTCCCACGGGCTGTACGGGACCTGTTATTTCACCTGCACTCCGGATCTGCCGGAACGGGTGAATATGCAATAATACCTGCCCGACACCAGGACGACCTCGCAAGTCACGCATGACCCGCAGCGCTCAAACGGCCAAACCCGAACCACAACAGGATGTGCTTGCGCCCCGTCTGCCGGATGCCGCAGGCCACCAGACCTGGACCGGCCTGCACGGCGACAGCCTGCCACTGTTGCTGGGCAGTGCCGTGCGTCACTACACGCGCGGTCCGCTGGTTGTCATCGCCCCTGATATGCAGGGCGCCGAATTGCTGGCCGACCAGATTGCCTTTTTCTCGCGTGGCAGCGACGCACCCGCCATCACCTTCCCGGACTGGGAGACCCTGCCGTACGACGTTTTTTCGCCCTACCAGGACATCATTTCCGAGCGCCTCGCCACGCTGTACCGGCTGCCTGCACTCGACCGGGGCCTGCTGATCGTCTCCGCGCCTACCCTGCTGCAACGCCTGCCGCCGCGCGATTTCATCGATCGCAACAGCCTGCTGCTGAAACTGGGCGACCGGCTCGACCTGGAAGCCATGCGTGCGCGGCTCGATGTCGCCGGTTACCGCTGCGTCGCGCAGGTCATGGAACACGGCGAGTTCGCGGTACGCGGGGCGCTGCTCGACCTGTTCCCGATGGGCAGCCGCGAGCCGTTTCGCATTGACCTGTTCGACGACGAAATCGAGACCATCCGCACATTCGACCCCGAGTCGCAACGCTCGCTCGACAACCGCACAGAAATCCGTCTGCTGCCGGCGCGCGAGTTCCCCCTGGACGAGGCCGCGATACGCCTGTTCCGGCAACGTTTCCGTGCCAGCTTCGAGGGTGACCCGCAGGCCTGCAACATCTATCGCGAGGTCAGCCAGGGCATTGCCCCGGCCGGCGCCGAATACTACCTGCCGCTGTTCCTGGAACAGACCGCCACGCTGTTCGACTACCTGCCTGCGGGCAGCTGCATCATCCAGCTGGATGCCACAGAGCGGGCTGTTAATGTATTTCACGAGCAGCTGCAGGAACGCTACGAGGCACGCCGCCACGACCGGGAGCGCCCTATCCTGCCACCCGCGGCCTTGTTTCTCGGGCCGGATGAACTGCAAACCACGCTCACCGGCTATCCCTGTGTAACGCTTGGCCTGTTCGGCGAGGTGTTGCTGCAGGCCGGCAGCCGTCGCTTCGATACGCGCCTGCCCGGTGATCTGAAAATCCGCGCGCGCAGCGAACAGCCGGCCGCTGCCCTGCACACCTTCATCGACGGGTTTGCCGGCCGCATTCTCATCACCGCGGAATCGGCGGGGCGGCGCGAGACGCTGCTCGATCAACTGGCCGGCTTTGGCATCCGACCGACCGTGCTGGAGGACTGGCCGGCGTTCATGGCCAGCGACGAGCACCTGGCGATCACCGTCGCGCCCCTGGAACTGGGCCTGGTGCTGGATAGCCCGGCACTGGCCGTGCTCCCCGAAGCGCTGCTGTTCGGCGAGCGGGCACGCCAGGCACGGCGCCGCAAACCGGCACGCGACCCGGCCAGCATCGTGCGCAACCTCACCGATCTGGAAATCAACGCGCCGGTGGTACACGAGGAGCATGGCGTTGGCCGCTATCTCGGTCTGGAGCGTCTCGCGGTCGGCAACATCGAGAATGAATACCTGGCGCTGGGCTACGCCGGTGGCGACAAGCTGTACGTTCCGGTCGGCGCGCTGGAAATGATCAGTCGCTATACCGGCGCTTCACCCGAACAGGCCCCGCTGCACAGGCTGGGCAGCGACCAGTGGGATCGCGCACGCCGCAAGGCGACCGAGCGCATTCGCGACGTGGCGGCGGAATTGCTGGATATCTATGCACGGCGTGCGGCACGTGGCGGGCATGCCTACAGCGCACCGCACGATGAGTATGCGGCGTTTGCCGCGACATTCCCCTTCGAGGAAACCCAGGACCAGGAAGAGACTATCCGCCAGGTGCTCGCGGATATGCAGTCAGATCGGCCGATGGACCGGCTGGTGTGCGGCGACGTCGGCTTCGGCAAGACCGAGGTCGCCATGCGCGCAGCCTTCGTTGCGGTACAGGATGGCCGACAGGTAGCGATACTGGTGCCGACCACGCTGCTGGCCCAGCAACACTACCAGAATTTCTGCGACCGCTTTGCCGACTGGCCGGTGCGCATCGAGCTGCTGTCGCGGTTCCGGTCCGGCAAGCAGCAGGACAGCACGCTCCAGGGCCTGCAGGACGGCACCATCGACATCGTGATCGGCACCCACAAGCTGCTGCAGCCGACGGTTAAATACAAAAATCTGGGCCTGCTCATCATCGACGAGGAGCATCGCTTCGGCGTGCGCCAGAAGGAAGCCATCAAGCAGCTGCGGGCCGAGGTCGACATCCTCACCCTGACTGCGACGCCGATCCCGCGCACACTGAATATGTCGCTGGCCGGCATGCGCGACCTGTCGATCATCAGCACGCCACCGCCGCACCGGCTGGCGGTGAAGACCTTCGTCTGCGAGTGGGACAAGGCGATTATCCGCGAGGCCTGCCTGCGCGAGATCAAACGCGGCGGCCAGGTCTATTTCCTGCACAACGAGGTGGAGACCATCGACAACATGGCCCGGGAGCTTGCCGACCATCGTACCCGAATCCCACATCGGCATTGCCCACGGCCAGATGCGCGAGCGCGATCTTGAGCAGGTCATGCTGGACTTCTACCACCGCCGCTTCAATCTGCTACTGTGCAGCACCATAGTGGAAAGCGGCATCGACATCCCCACGGCCAATACCATCATCATGAACCGCGCCGACAAGTTCGGGCTGGCGCAGCTGCACCAGTTGCGCGGCCGGGTCGGGCGCTCGCACCATCGCGCCTATGCCTACCTCATTATTCCGCCACGCCGCGCACTGTCGGCCGATGCCGAAAAGCGCCTCGCCGCGCTGGAGTCGATGGAGGAACTGGGGGCCGGTTTCACCCTGGCCACCCACGATCTCGAGATTCGCGGTGCCGGCGAACTGCTCGGTGAGGACCAGAGCGGTCAGATTCACGAAATCGGCTTTACGCTCTACATGGACCTGCTGGAGCGTGCCGTCAAGGCACTCAGGGAAGGCCGCACACCGGCGCTGGACCAGCCGCTGCACCAGGGTCCGGAAATCGATTTGCTGGTGCCCGCGCTGATCCCGGACGACTATTTACCCGATGTCCACACCCGTCTGGTACTGTATAAACGCATCGCCAGCGTGCAATCCGGCCAGGAACTGGACGACCTGCAGGTTGAGATGATCGACCGTTTCGGGCTGCTGCCCGATCCGGCAAAGAACCTGTTCCGGATCGGCGCCCTCAAGCTCAAGGCCGGTCCGATGGGTATCCGCAAGATCGAGCTCGGCAGCCGCGAGGGCCGGATCCTGTTCAGCGACACGCCGGACATCGACACGGCCAGGCTGATAGAACTCATCCAGACTCAATCACAGCACTACCGTTTCGACGGCGTGAACAAACTGCGCCTGTTTGGCGATTTCGCGACGCCGGCCGCACGTTTTGATAAAGTGCAGCAGGTTCTGGACCTGCTCGCCATTTAAACCGGACGGGCACGCTGCAGCCTGACTCCACTGACACCGGGTAACCGACATGATCCGCAAGTACCGGAAATGCTCTACTGCCTGGCCAATCCTGGCCGGACTCGCACTGCTGGCGACACAGGCCGTGTGCGCCGCACCACAAATGTACGATGTCGAGGTGATCATTTTCAGCGCCCCGTCGTCAGGCAGCGAGCCTGAACGCCTGGACCAGCCGGACGCTGACGCCGCACCTGCGCGCGGCGGCGCCGCGCCGGCCAATGCGTTCACCGAGTTGCCATCCGGCGCCTACGGACTGAACAATATCCGCGGCGGCCTGTCCGCCAGTGGCTACCGTGTACTGTTCCACCGCGCCTGGCGCCAGATGGCCAATGACCGGGCCAATGCCGTTGATTACCCGGTGCATGTGCTGGCCGATAACGGCCGCGACAGCGTGGACGGCAGGATCACCCTGGTCAAGGAACGCTACCTGCACCTGGACATTGATCTGTTGCTGAAGACCGCACGCGGCAATCCCTCTGCGCTGTATGCGGACGGGTCCGGCTTCCGACTCAGCGAGACGCGCCGCATCAGGAGCAACGAGCTGCATTATTTCGATCACCCGCGCTTTGGCATGATCGCGCGCGTCACGCCCTATGAATCGGCCGAACAACAGACCAGCCCCGAACCCGTCGGGGAAACCGGACCGGAAGCACCTGCCCCCGGCGATAGTCTGGAAGAGGAACCGGTGACAGCGGACGATCAGCTCACGCGCTGAAACTGACCTTGCTGTAGTGTAATCAGTTCAGTCCGCTCAGACCGCTGCGCTGATCGCTTCCTCCAGGATGGCGCGTACCCGGGCGATGCCGGTCTTGAGGTTTTGCTCGATATCGGCCATCTCGATCGGGCCCGGGCTACGCCCGGCGGCGTCATTGGCCGACACGGCGCAGACGGCGTAACACAGTTCCAGTTCGCGTGCGAGTGCAGCTTCCGGCATGCCGGTCATACCCACCATGTCACAGCCGTCACGTTCCATGCGGTCTATTTCCGCTGCCGTTTCCAGGCGCGGCCCCTGGGTGGCGCCATAGGTACCGGACGCGAGCACGTCGACACCGGCCTTGCGCGCACTGCCGATGAGCAGCGCGCGCAGTTCAGGACAGTACGGCTCGGTGAAGTCGATATGCGTCACCGAGCTGAGGTCGGTCTCGAAGAAGGTGTGATCACGTGACCAGGTGTAGTCGATAATCTGGTCCGGGATGACGACGGCGGCAGGCACGATGTCGGCACGAATCCCGCCCACGGCGCAGACCCCGATGATGCGCTGTACACCGTGCTGTTTCAGCGCCCACAGATTGGCCCGGTAATTGACCCGGTGCGGCGGGATGGTATGGCCGTAACCGTGCCGGGCAAGAAATACCACGTTTTTCCCGCGCAGGGTGCCGATGGTCAGCGCACCGGAAGGCTCGCCATACGGGGTATGCATCACCTCGCGCCGCTCGATTTCGAGGTTTTTGAGCTTGGTCAGCCCGGTGCCGCCGATGATTGCCAGTTCCGCCATGCGTGTTCCTTCGATGTGTATGCCGTATATCTCATGCTGACAGCAATGCCGCTGCGGCGCGGATGCCCTGTCAGCCGGACTCACCCAGCGCGAAAATGCCATTCAGGTTGCGCAGGTAGCCCTTGTAGTCCATACCGAAACCGAACACATAACGGTCGTCGACTTCCAGCCCGACAAAGTCGGCGCGGGCAGCAGGGTTGCGCCGGTCGTGGCGTTTCTGGATCAGCACCGCCGTGTAGACCACCTCGGCGCCCGCCCCCTTGCAAAAGCGAATGACATCGACCAGGGTGTTGCCCTCGTCGAGGATATCGTCCACCACCAGCACCGTGCGTCCCGCGAGCGAGATGCCCGGCTCGGACACCCACTCCACCTCCTTGCCGCGGGTCTGCCCGCGGTAGCGTGTCGCGTGCAGGTAATCGCTCTCCAGCGGGAAGGCCAGCCGGGTCAGCAGGTGGCCGGTCGGTATGATGCCACCGGTCAGCACGCACAGCACCACCGGCAGCGTACCGCCCAGGGCGCGCGTGATTTCCTCGGCCATGCGATCCAGCGCGGCATGGATTTCCGCAGGGCCGTACAGCTCGTCGGCCTCGGCGCGGATCCGGATGAGATCAGCCTGGGTCAGTGCCATGAATGCATAATTCCCTGGAAATAACTTTAGATAAACTGGTTGAATTAAATTCGATATCTACTTGTTTATAAATGATGTGATGAACCGGCGCTCGCCTCACGCCTCCAGATCCAGCTCCGGCATGTCTTCGTATCCCTGTACCGCCGCCACCGCCTGCTCCCAGCGCGGGTCGGCATGCAGTGCTTCCAGCGTAACCGGGTGTTTACCGTGCAGGCGTGCCATGCGCGTGTGCGCGACCGGATCCTGGGAACGCTCCAGTGCCGCGGCGACCTGTACCGCGCCCGTCCGGTCATTGCACACCAGCACCATATCACAGCCGGCCGCCAGCGCGGCATGCGCACGTGCCGCAGGATCCCCGGCGAGGCATGCCCCTGCCATGCTCAGGTCATCGCTGAACACCAGCCCCTGAAACTTCAGCCGGTGACGCAGGATATCCCGGATCCAGACGCGGGAGTAACCGGCAGGTTGCCGATCGACCTGCGAGTACACCACGTGCGCCATCATCACCGCCGCCAGCCCGGCGTCAATCAGGCGCCGGAATGCCACCAGATCCCACTGTTCGATGTCCGCCAAGGGGCGATCGTCGACCGGGATCGACATGCGAATCCGCCGCCACCACGCCGTGCCCCGGGAAGTGCTTGCCGGTGCCGCCATGCCGGCATCGTGCATGCCGGCCTGGTAGGCAATCGCCAGGTCCGCAACAATCTCGGGGCGCCGTGCAGGGCGCGATTGCCGATGACCGTGGACATGCCGTAATCGAGGTCGAGCACCGGCGCAAAGCTGATGTCGACTCCCACGGCGCGCAGCTCGCTGGCCATCAGCCAGCCCGTCACGCGTGCCAGGTGTTTTGCACGCGTCCGGTCGGCGTCGTAGATTTGCCCGAGACAGGCCAGCGGCGGCAGGCGGGTAAATCCGTCACGGAAACGCTGCACCCGCCCGCCTTCCTGATCGACCGCTACCAGCAGGTGCGGATCGCGCACGGTGTGGATGTCATTGACCAGTGCCCTGAGCTGCTGCGGCGATGCATAATTGCGCGAGAACAGGATCACCCCGCCGACTGCCGGATGGCACAACAGCTCGCGCTCCTCCGGGTCCAGCTCGCAACCGGCCACGTCGAGCATCAAGGGTCCCAGTGTCATTCGCGCCGTCCTGTCGCAGTGTTCAGCCGGATGTCGAGCCGGTCGCGCAGGCGGTCGCCGAGCAGGTTCACGGCCAGCACCACGGCCAGCATCGCGACACCCGGTGCCAGCACCATGTGCGGCGCGACCAGCAGGTAGCGGGTACCGTCGCGGATCATCGCGCCCCACGACGCTGCCGGTGGCTGCACACCCAGCCCGAGGAAGGACAACCCTGCCTCGGCGACCACCACAGCGGCGATACCGAAGGTCGCCTCCACGATCAGCGGTGCCGCCATCAGCGGCAGCAGGTGACAGCGCATGATGCGCCAGTGACTGCTGCCCAGCGCCTGAGCTGCCTGCACATGCTCGCGCTGCTTCAGCGACAGTACCTGCGCACGCGCCAGGCGTGCATAGCCTACCCAGCCAACCGTGGTGAGTGCAATGACCACGTTATCGATGCCGGGCCCAAGCAGGCCCGCCAGCGCAATGGCCAGCAGGATACCGGGGAAGGCCAGGAAAATATCCACCAGCGCTACCGCTGCGCGATCCCACCAGCCGCCGCGATAGGCCGTGGCCGTCCCGAACAGTGTGCCAGCCAGCAGCGAGAGGCCGACGACCCACAGCGATACCAGGAACGAGGTACGTGCGCCGATCACGAGACGCGCACCGATGTCACGGCCAAGGTCGTCATAGCCGAGCACGGCTGCACGGCCGGGGGCATCGAGGATATGCTCCAGGTGAATGTGGTTGGGTGCCAACGGCAACCACTGGGCACACAGCGCCGTCAGGGCCCACACTGTCATGATCAGCAACGGCAGCCGCAGTTGCATCACGCGTGCGTCCCCAGGCGAATGCGCGGATCGATCCAGGCATAGGCCAGGTCGGTCAGCAGGTTCACGAGCACGTAGGTCAGACTGATCAGCAATACGCAGGCCTGCACCACGGGATAATCGCGTGACTGGATGGATTCGATCGTCAACAGGCCGATGCCCGGCCAGGAAAATACGGTCTCGGTAATCACGGCACCGGCCAGCAGGGCGCCAAGCTGCAAACCGAGCAACGTGATCACCGGCAGCAGCGCATTACGCAGGGCGTGATGCAGAATGACGCGCGCCGGTGGCATCCCCTTGGCACGCGCGGTCCGCAGGTAATCCTCGTGCAGGACCTCCAGCATGCTGCTGCGCACCATGCGCGAGAGCACCGCGATCAGACCGGTGCCAAGCGTGAGCGCGGGCAATACCACCGCGGCCGCACCGCCCTGCCCGCTGACCGGAAACCAGCCCAGCCACAGCGAAAACACCAGGATCAGCAGCGGTCCGAGCCAGAAGTTGGGAATGGATACACCCAGCAGCGACAAGCTCATGGCGGCGCTGTCCCAGACAGTATTGCGCCGGATCGCGGCAATGATACCCAGCGGCAGCGCCAGCAGCACGGTCACACCCAGCGTCGTCAGCGCCAGCAATCCGGTTGCCGGCAGACGCTCCAGCAGCAGGTCGACCACGGGCTGGCGCTGGTGAATGGAGTTGCCGAGATCGAGCTGCAGCAATCCACCCAGATAGTCGAGGTACTGTGCCCCCAGCGGCTGATCCAGACCGAGTGCCGTGCGCAGTGCCGCGCGGTCCGCGCCGGAGGCCGATTCACCCAGCATGACCTCCACCGGATCGCCGGGCACAAGGTGAATGAGCATAAATACGATGCTGACCACCCCGATCATCACGAGGCAGGCACCCAACAGCCGCTGGAAGAGATACGACAGCATCGACCCGGAAGTATACCGGCTCACAGATCGCTGTGTGCATGTGAGTGCAGGGAAATCTGTGCAGACGCCGGGTGTCGCGCAACACCCCGTAACAGGTGCTAGCGACCTGGCTCCTGTGCCTGCTGGCCGGCATGAAATTCCGTGTAGACATAGACCGGGATGTCCAGCTCACCCAGGCGCTCCTGCAGCACCGGCCAGACCTCCTCCCAGGACAAACCACCGACGCCCGTGGCAAGTCGCGGCAGCGCCATCGAGGTAATCTCTTCGCTGGCAGCCAGCTTCGCCAGAGCACGCAACGCATCGCTGACATGCTTCAGGGTCGCCTTGCCGGGACGCGCACCATGGCCGTAACCGCCTTCCTGCGTCAGCAGGTTTACGATACGTACGCCATCCGGTCCACCCCACATCCAGGCCGCGCCGGGTTCCGGGTGATGCTGGTTGCACCAGTGATGGTAATCCTTGTGCATGGCTGGATATTTCTGATGCAGCGACAGCGCCAGTCCCTGGTTCATCGGATCTTTCGGTGCCACACCATGGACCAGTGCATGGGCTTTCGAAAGCAGGATATCCCCTGTAACCTGATAGATCATAAGTCCTCTTTGCAGTTGCGTTGTGTAATGTCCTAACCGCTGCGTCCTGGCAGAAGCGCGGATTGACCGCCACCGCCAGGCTATTGGTCCGGCTGACAGGCATCACTGCGCTGAAGCAGCGCCAGCTCAATGCCGGACGCGGCGCAGGTTACAACATATAACACTAATAATGGAACCGTTCTGATCAGGTCACGGGTTGAATTTCGGTAATACGGGCAATGGTGTTCGGGGTTGCGACTTACCTGTTTTAGGAAATTCGGGCATGCGCATTCTGAATAACTGCGGTGCTGTTACTGATTGCAATGCCGCTATTTGCACTGGATGATGCCCGTCTATCTGAATGGAACGTGAAGGCGCCATTGCCGGCCGCGCGCTGGGTCCGCGTGACTGGACATCCGATTCGATACTGGCGCTCAGCGAGGATTTTATGGAGGAATGACCGGGCGCAGGACAATTGGCAACAGGCCACGATTTTCCATTTGTCACCGGTGATCGAACCCGAAAACCTTGGCGAGGACAACAAACCCAGAATACAGGCGCGGCCCCGATCACTGTCGCCAGGTAACGATTTTTTACCGGATGGATAAGCTCATGTCTGATACGCGTAAACCTGTTTTTGCAGGCCGGCTGGTCAACCTCGCCGTCGAGTCGGTCACCCTGCCCAACGGCGTGGTTGCGGAGCTGGAGATCGTCCACCACCCGGGCGGTGCCGCTGTCGTGGCGCTGGATGATCGCAACCGGGTCTGCCTGCTCTGGCAATACCGGTATGCCAGTGGCGGCTGGCTGTGGGAATTACCCGCTGGCAAGCTGGATCCGGGCGAAACACCGGAGAGCACGGCGCTGCGGGAACTGGAGGAAGAAGCCGGCATCCGTGCCGGCCGGCTCGAACGGCTCGGCAGCATGATTCCAACCCCGGGCTACTGCAACGAGGTTGTGCACCTGTTCCTGGCCCGCGACCTGGTGCAGGGGCCTGCCGCGCCGGAGGAACACGAGCTGTTCGAGGTGCACTGGCTGCCGTTCGAGGAGGCACTCGGCCAGGTCTACGACGGTACCATCCGCGATGCCAAGACCATGCTCGGACTGACCCTGTCTGCCCACCGGCTCTGACCAGTTGCTGAGGCGCGTCGCGCCATGAACAGGAATGGCTCGATCAGCTCCTGTTACTGCAGCAACACGATATCGATACCCGTGGCCGCTTGCTTGCCGAGGGCCGCTTACCTGGCCCGGCACCGAGCCTGGGCATGCCGCATGGGCTGGATCTGACGTACCGCAGAACCCCGCTGCTCCCGTGCCATGCCAGGCCGGCACGCGCGGCCATGCCCCTCCAGTCTTGCTGTGGCCATTGTGCCGACCGCCCAACTCCTGTTAGATACACAGCTTATGCCATTCCCCATTCGTTTTCTCCTGCTGCCGTGCATGGCATTACTGCTGCTTGCGGCCGGTTGCCAGCCCAACGCAGCCTTCGAAGTCGTGGGCACGCTCGAATGGGACCGTATCGAACTCACTGCCGATGCGGCCGAGCCCGTGGTTGCTATCGACACCCGCGAAGGCGAGCCGGTCGTCGCCGGGCAGCTCATCCTCAACCTGGACGCACGCCGGGTCCAGGCGCAGCTGGACCAGGCGCGCGCCCTGCTCGCGCAGCAGGAGGCGCGCTTCGCCGAACTTCAGCGTGGACCGCGTGACGAACAGATCATCCAGGCACGGGCGCAGCTCGCCGGCGCCGAAGGTACGCTCGCCAGTGCCCGGCATGAGCTCGAGCGCGTGCGACCACTGGTGAGCAAGCAGCTGCTCAGTCCGCAGGACCTGGACAAGGCACAGGCAGGTTACGATACCGCGCTTGCGGCACGCGAAGCGGCCCGCGCCAGGCTGAACGAACTCGAGAACGGCACTACCCGTGAAGAGCTGGACCAGGCCCGCGCGGCCGTTGCGGCGGCTGCGGCGGCCGTACGCGCGCTGGAAGTCAGTCTGGATCGGCTCGCAGTGCGCGCACCCGTGGCCGGAGTCATCGATGATCTGCCACTGGAAGCGGGCGAGCGGCCGCAGGCCGGTGCGGTGGTCGCAGTGCTGCTGGCAGGCCAGGCCCCGTATGCGCGTGTTTATCTGCCGGAACCACTGCGCACGCAGGTGCGCAGCGGCAGCCAGGCTTCCGTGCACGTGGATGGCATCGAACAGCCCTTTCGTGGCCACGTGCGCCGCATCAGCGCCGATCCCTCCTTCACACCCTACTACTCGCTCACCGCACACGACCGCTCCCGGCTCAGTTACCTGACCGAGGTCGCGCTTGAAGGCGAGTCGGCACGACAGCTGCCTGCAGGCGTTCCGTTACAGGTCATCTTCGATGCGCAGCCCGCCGGACAGTGAGCCGGCGGCCAGTGATAGTGCCGTCCTCACGCGCGGCCTGACGCGCCGTTTCGGGAATCTCACCGCCGTCGATGACGTCAGCCTCACCATCCCGCGCAATGAAATTTACGGATTCCTCGGACCGAACGGCTCCGGCAAGTCGACCACCATACGCATGCTGTGCGGCCTGCTCACACCCAGCGCCGGCGAGGCTGTGGTGCTGGGTTTGCGGATGCCGGACCAGGCCGAGGCCCTCAAGCACAAGATCGGCTACATGACCCAGCGTTTCTCGCTGTATGAAGACCTGACCGTGCGGGAAAACCTCGATTTCGTCGCACGCATCTATTGCCTGACCGCCGCAAACCGCAGCGCGCGCATCGGGCAACTGCTGAACGACTACCACCTCGACGATCGCGCCGGCCAGCGCGCCGGCACGCTGAGCGGCGGCGAAAAACAGCGGCTGTCACTGGCCGCCGCAACCCTGCACGAACCGGAACTGCTGTTTCTGGATGAACCGACCAGCGCGGTCGACCCGCAAAGCCGGCGCGATTTCTGGGAAAACCTGTTTCGTCTGGTGGATGCCGGCACCACCATCCTGGTGTCCACACACTATATGGACGAGGCCGAGCGCTGCCACCGGCTCGCCATCCTCGACCATGGCGCGATACGTGCCGAGGGTACGCCGCACCGGTTGATGGCGGACATGCCAGCGACCGTGGTGGAGGTGCAGGCGCGCGACTACCGGCAGGTCCGCACGGCGCTGCATGCACTGCCAGCGGTTCTCAGTGTGGCGCAGATCGGGGCGCGCCTGCGCGTGCTGCTTTACCGCGAAGCCAGCGAGCCGGATCGGGCGGTACGCGATGCCCTGCAACAGGCCGGCGTCATGGCGGACGTCGCCATCGTCGAACCCAGCCTGGAGGACGTGTTCGTGACCGCCACGCAGGTGGCAGACCAGGCGCACGAGGCACCGCCATGAGACCCTGTTTCATGCGCCTGTTCGCGATCATGCGCAAGGAGGTGCAGCAGCTGACGCGCGACCGGCTCACGCTCGGCATGGTCGTCGGTATACCCATTATGCAGATGGTCCTGTTCGGCTATGCCATCAATACCGATGTCCGCCACCTGCACGCAGCAGTGGCCGATGCCGCACAGACGCAACTTTCACGCCAGCTGGTGGCAGACGTGCAGGCCTCCCAGGTGGTCGATGTGATCCATACCGTGCAGACCGGCGCACAGGTCAAGGCACTGATCGACCGTGGCACGGTCGCCGTGGGCATCATCATCCCGCGCGATTTTGAAAAGCGCCTGCAGGAAAGCCGGCGCCGCGACGGACGACCCGCCGCGCAGCTGCTGGTGGATGGCAGCGATCCGATCGTGCTGGGCGCCGCGCGCGGGCTGACCGGCCTGCACCTGCAGCAGGATACCGACCGCCACGAGCCGCCGGCCGTGCCGCTGTTCGAGGTGCGCAACTTCTACAATCCGGAACGACGCTCCGCGGTATTCGTGGTACCGGGACTGATCGGTGTCATCCTGACCATGACCATGGCAATGTTCACGGCGGTGGCGATCGTGCGCGAACGGGAACGCGGCAACCTGGAAATGCTGATCAACACCCCGGTCAGCTCACTGGAGCTGATGATCGGCAAGGTACTGCCGTTCGTGGTGATTGGCCTGGTGCAGGTCACGCTTATCATGCTGGTGGGCATGTGGCTGTTCGAGGTACCCGTCACCGGTCTGGTGCGCGATGTCTATCTCGCCGCCTTGCTGTTCATTGCGGCCAATCTCACACTCGGGCTGCTGATCTCGACGCTGGCACAGACCCAGTTCCAGGCCATGCAGATGACCATTTTCTTTTTCCTGCCCTCGATCCTGCTGTCCGGCTTCATGTTCCCGTTCGACGGGATGCCGCGCGCCGCGCAATACATAGCCGAGCTGCTGCCGCTCACGCATTTCGTGCGCCTGATCCGGGGCATCATGCTGCGTGGTACCGAGCTGGGCATGATGACGGGAGAACTGCGCGCGCTGGCGCTCTTCATGCTGGTCACCATGGCAATTGCGGTACTGCGCTTCAGCAAGCGGCTGGACTGATGGCGGCTGGCAGCTCCCCCCATTCCGGCACAACACCCAGGGACCCGTGCTGATGTCACCGCGTCTGCTGTTGATGGTTTTTGCGCTCGCGCTCCTGGTGGCAATGCTCCAGGTCAACCTGCTGGTGATTGCCTTCGACAAGCTGGGGCTGTCGCCGCACGCGGCCATGACCCTGGTGCTGGGTGCGCTGTTCGGCAGCACCATCAACCTGCCGCTGGCACGGATCGCGGCCGAGGCGCCGCCGGAGCCGCCGCCACCCCTGCCCGCCTGGTTGCAGCAGCTGCAGATTCCCTTCGACGGCACGACGCTGATCGCGGTCAATGTCGGCGGCTGCATCATCCCGGTGATTTTCTCGGCTTACCTGCTGGCGCACAACCCGCTGCCAGTCACCGAAGTGCTGCCGGCCATCGCCATCGTGAGCCTGGTCAGTTACCGGCTCAGCCGCCCGGTGCCGCGGCTTGGCATTGCCATGCCGGCGCTGGTGGCACCACTGACCGCCGCCCTTACCGCGTTGCTGATCAATGCCGAACACGCCGCGCCGCTGGCCTACATCAGCGGCACGCTCGGCGTGCTGGTCGGTGCCGATTTGCTGCACCTGGGGGATATCCGCAAGCTGGGTGCGCCGCGCGCCGCCATTGGCGGTGCAGGGACATTCGACGGGATCTTCATTACCGGTATCGTGGCGGCGCTGCTGGCATGATCCTTATCGGGGAATCGGGGTCAGAGCAAAATATTCGCCAATATCAGTAACAATTGTGCTCTGATCCCAGTTTTTTCCTGACACCAGCGGTTCTATTGCTTGACCGGCGCCGCGGCGGGTGGCGAATTCGCCTCTTTCGCGCCCATGTAAGCCGTCAGTGACTTGAATCCGCCTTTCAGCACGTACGCATTTTCGAAACCGATATGACGCAGCGCGGTCCAGGCCGCCGCGGCCCGGGTACCGGACGCGCACACGATCACCACGGTCTTGTCTGTCGGTATGCGATCCAGACTGGCTTCAGTAAACAACTCATTGACGGGAATGATCAGGGAATCCGGCAGCGTCATGCTGTAGACAGCGGCCTCGGCAGGTGTCCTGATATCGATCACCGCCAGCGGTTCCTTTAACTTCACCTTCTCCACGAACACATCCGGCGCCATCATGTGCAAGGCCTTGCCGGCATCGGCGCCCTGCACTGGCGCGAACAGCTTCGCATAGCTTTCCGCCAAGGCCTTGTCATAGGACCAGGCCGACGTCGCAAAGGTCATGACAACCATCAGTAGAAGCGTTTCAGGCAGGCGATTCATAACAGCAGTTCTCCATTTATGAATGATCAGGCAGGCCAGTTAAATGCCAAGATATCAGAGCATACTTACGACCAGGTTTCGAGAATAATATGTTCTGACACCACTTGTCTTTCAATAGCTGCGAAATCCTACTCGGTGGCACGCCTGCGGCAGGACACGTACCACAGTACCAGCGCGATCGACATGAGCAGTGCCTGCCCGATGACGAAATGGTGCCGCTGTGTGTGCAGGGCCGGCACGGCGACGCCGGCAACCGCCGCGTTGATCACCATCTGGAAGAAACCCTGCATCGAGGACGCCGTGCCGCGGTGATGCGGGAAACAGTCGAGGGCGAGAATGGTGATCGCGGGCATGAGCATGGCGGTGCCGATGGCATAGATCACCAGCGGTCCGACGGTGAACAGGACGCTGGCCTCGAACAGCAGCACCTGGACGAGGTTGAGCACGACAGCCAGGGCGAGGATGCCGAATCCGCTACTGACGATACGCAGGGGCGACAGGTACCGCGACAGCCGGCCGGAGGCGAACGCGCCCAGCATCAGACCGGCGACCATCGGGATGAACTGCACCCCGAAATCGTCGGCACCCAGACCGAGGAAATCGTAGATGACCGTCGGCGCACCGGCGATAAAAAGAAACAGCCCGGCAAAGCTGAAGCCCAGGCTCAGGACCATCAGCGGGAACTGGCGGTGCTGCAGGGACCGTGCGTAGACACGCGCCACGATCGACGGCCGTACCGACTGGCGCTGTGCCTCGGGCAGAGTCTCGCGGATTACCGCCGTCAGACCGATCAGCAGCGCCCCGAGCAGGCACAGGAACCAGAACACGCTGCGCCAGCCGTAATGATCGTGCAGCCAGGCACCCAGTACCGGTGCGATGGCCGGCGCCAGCGCGAACACCAGCGTCACTTGGGACATCGCCCGGTGCGCGCTCCCGGCATCGTGCGCATCACGGATCATTGCCCGCCCGGCGATTAGCCCGCCGCTGGCCGCGAAACCCTGCAGCGTGCGCCACACGATGAAGGCCGTGGCATCGACGGCCAGCGCGCAGCCCATGGACGCCAGGACATACAGCGACAGGCTGCCCATGATCACCCGCCGGCGCCCGAAGCGGTCGGCCAGCGGTCCCCATAGCAGCGTGGAAACCGCGAAAGCCGCCAGATAAACCGACAGACTCTGGCTCAGCACCGCGCGGCTGATACCGAACATCGCCTCGATGTCCGGGAACGATGGCAGGTAGGCATCGATGGAGAACGGCCCCACCATCGACAGCAGTGCGACAATGAAGGTCAGGCGCGTGTGTATTCCAGGACGGGGATTGGAAGGAGGAATCTGGACCTGGCTCATTTAGGTGAGAGCCTAGCGATTCTTAACAGCTTTTTCTATGGAAGATAATCAGGATAGGTAATTGTATCCGGCCCCTTTATTATTGATTTTTTGATTCAGATCCGCACCTCAAAACCACTGATCGCAATCTTCAACACCTCGTCGATGCGCGCCACCGGGATGAAGGTCATCGCCCCCCTCACCTCCTCCGGCAGTTCCTCCAGGTCGGCTTCATTGTCTTTCGGCAGGATCACCCGTTTGAACCCGGCGCGGTGCGCGGCGAGCACCTTTTCCTTGATGCCGCCGACCGGCAGCACCAGGCCGCTCAGCGTGATCTCGCCGGTCATGGCGATGTCGCTCGTGGACTGGTCGCGCCGGTGTAGCGGAGGCCAGCGCGGTGGCCATGGTCACGCCGGCGGACGGGCCGTCCTTGGGGATCGCGCCGGCCGGCACGTGGACGTGCATGCCGTGATCTTGCGAATCAGCTCGGGGTCGATGCCCAGCTCCTGCGCGCTGCGACCAGATGTAGCTCTGGGCCGCGCGCGCGGACTCCTGCATCACGTCTGCCGAGCTGGCCCGTCAGGGTGAGGTCCCTGCCGCCCGGCAGCATCAGGGCCTCGACGTAGAGCACGTCGCCGCCGGTCTCCGTCCAGGCCAGGCCCGTGGCCACGACGCCGGGCATCAGTTCCTCGCGCTTGCCCTCGAAGCGCCATGCGCGGTGGGCCCGAGAGTACTCGGTGATCAGTCGCTCTCCGTCAGCGTGACCGGCTCGTGCGGCCCTCGGCGATGTCGGTGGCGACCTTGCGCACGATGCGGCCGCAGCGCCCGCTCCAGCGTTGCGCACCCCGGCCTCCCGCGTGTAGTTGCGGATAACGGAGCGCCAGGGATTCGTCGTCGATGATCGAGCTGGCTCTCGGTCACGCCGGCGTCCTCGAGCTGTCTCGGCCGAGATGGTACGCGCGCGATATGCAGCTTCTCCACCTCGCTGTAGCCGGGCAGCCGCAGCACCTCCATGCGGTCCAGCAGCGGCGCGGAGGATGGTGTCGAGCGTGTTGGCAGTGGTCATGAAGAACACCTCGGACAGGTCGAAGGGCAGTCGAGGTAGTTGTCGCGAGAAGTCGTTGTTCTGCTCCGGGTCGAGGATCTCCAGCAGAGCGGAGGCCGGGTCGCCGCGGAAGTCCGCGCCCAGCTTGTCCACCTCGTCCAGCATGAGCACCGGGTTGTTGACGCCGGCGCGGCGCATGGCGCTGGATTATGCGCCCGGGCATGGCACCGATATAGGTGCGGCGGTGGCCGCGCAGCTCCGCCTCGTCGTGCAGGCCGCCCAGGCTCATGCGCTCGAACTTGCGGCCCAGCGCGCGCGCGATGGACTGGCCGAGCGAGGTCTTGCCGACGCCCGGCGGTCCCACGAAGCAGAGGATCGGCGCCCTTGCATCGCGGTTCAGCTTGAGCACCGCCAGATGCTCGATGATGCGGTCCTTGACCTCCTCCAGGTCGTAGTGGTCCTCATCCAGCACCTCGCGCGCCTGCTCCAGGTCGAGCTTGTCCTCGGTGCGCTTCGTCCACGGCAGGTCCAGCACCAGGTCGATGTAGCTGCGCATGGTCTGGTAGTCGGGCGAGCTGGCGGGCATGCGTTCCAGCCGCGACAGCTCCTTGTCGATCTCCTTGCGCACCGCCTCCGGCAGTTCAGCCCCGTCGAGGCGTTCGCGCAGTCCGGCGACCTCGGCCTGCTCGGGTGAAGATTCTCCAAGCTGGTCCTGGATCTCGCGCAACTGCTGGCGCAGCATCATCTCGCGCTGCTCCTTGCTCATCTTCGCCGTGACCGCGCTGGAGATCTGCTGCTGGATCTCCAGCACCTGGATCTCGTGCTTGAGGAAATCGACGATCAGGCGCAGCGCCTCCAGCTGGCTGTTCGCGGCCAGCAGCTGGTACTGCTTGTCGATGCTGATCGAGATCACCGAGGACAGCACGTAGGCCTGCTCGATGGGCTTCTCCAGGTCGGAGACGAGCTGCTTGAGGTCGATCTGCATCTGCGCCGGCCCGAGTTCCAGCATGCGCGCCGCCTGGTCGAGCATGGTGCGGTGCAGGGCCTCGAGCTCCGAACCGGTGTCCCCGGGCTCGGCCAGGTAGGCGGACTGGCACTCGAGGAACGGCGACTCGCTGGTGAGCAGCTCGCGCTCGATGCGCCGGCCGGCCTGCAGCACCAGGTTGATGGTGCCCTGGCTGCGCTGCATGCGCTTGATGACGCACAGCGTGCCGACCGGGTACAGATCGTCCGCGCCCGGCTCCTCGACGGTGGCGTCGCGCTGCGTGAACACGGCGATGCGCTTGTCCTCGGTCGCCAGCGCCGCCTCGACCGCGGCGACCGAGCGCGCGCGGCCGGCGGTCACCGGCATGACCATGTGCGGGAAGATGACGCTGTTCTTGAGCGGGAACACCGGCAGGATCAGGGACGTGGCGTGGGGTTCGGTCGTCATGGTCCGTTACTCCGTATCGTGCAGGTAGATCATCAGCATGCCGTCGCGGTACTGCATGCGCAGGGTAGCGGCATGGCCGGGCAGCCGGATGACGCGCCGGAACCAGTCGTAGCTGATTTCCATGGACAGGTATTCCCGGGCCTCGGAGATGCACAGATCACGGCGCCGGCCCTCGACGAGCAGCTTATCGCCCTGCACCTCGACCCGCAAATCCTCTTCGGACACCCCGGCCAGCTCGATCTTCACCAGCCAGCCGCCGGCGCAGCGATAGACGTCGGCGCGGGGATACCAGCCACTACGGTCGTACCAGTCCATGCTCTGACCCTTCACACTGCCCGTGAGGCGCATTTGCAAACAAAGATCCAAGTATACGCGGTTTGCAGCGGACACCGGTTATGGACAGGCCGAAAATGATGGAATCGAGACGCTGCTTGCCTGCGATAGGTGGCTGGCGCTACTTTCATATCAGCCAGCAGGCGCTGAGCGAGGACGCGGTGTTCAATCGGCGCGCGTCGGTGGAAGTGAATATCAGCGGCCTCGTCAGAAAAGATACCGAGGTAAGCGATGCCGGCCAGCTCGACCGCACGCTACGCGACTGAGCTCCCTGCTGGCCCCGTCAGTAAGCAGGTGGAAGAATGTTATTACGCATTATGAAAGTTTGCAGCGCCGGTTGCGCTGCCTATCCGACTGTGGCCCTGCTGCCGCTCTTCCTTGCCTGCATGCCAGCCAATAGCCAGGCTGCGCAGCACACATTTCCTGTCTGCACCAATTTCCATTGTGATATTTCTGTAGAGATAACGCTCACACCGCGTCAGTGGCAACAGGTAGACACACTTTTCCAGCGCTCGTCATCACCCGAGCAGGAACGTGAGCAGATCCGTCGGGCCATTGCGCTGATTGAGCGACTGGTCGGCGAGATTAGTGGTACCTGGCGTGACCAGGCCAGGAATTCAAACCTCGACAGCACAAAAGGTCAGCTCGATTGCATCGCTGAATCCCTGAACACCACCACTTTCCTCCGGGAAATTCAGTCGGCGGGCCTGTTACGCTGGCACAGCGTAGAGGATCGGGCCATGCGCCGACGCTGGCTGGTCAGTTATCACTGGAGCGCCGTGATCCGCGATCAAACCAGCGGCATGACCTACGCAGTGGATTCATGGTATCTCGATAACGGTGAATTACCCTATATACAGAGACTGCAGGACTGGCGTGACGGAATTAATCCCACGACAAACAGCAACACGGATGAGGATTTTCTGAACTGACCTGCCAGTGTATCTGTGTAAAAAAAGCGGCCCGGCGCTTGCGCACCGGGCCGCTTCATTTACAGGCAACCCGTGCCTTCGGGCACGGGCGTTCGCCCTGACCGGCTAGCCGCCCAGCTTGATACCCAGCTTGTCCAGGGTCTGGATGGTCAGGCCACCGGTCGGCAGGTCGTTTTTACGCTGGAAGGCGTCGATTGCGGACAGGGTTGCACCGCCCAGCACGCCATCGGCCGGACCCGGATTGTAACCGGCCTTTTGCAGACCCTGCTGGATCTGCACGACCAGGTCACGGGTGGTGTTGGTTTCGCACAGTACCTGCTGCCATTCCAGACGGGCATCGGACACCTTGCTCTGCTTGGACACGATTTTGTGCCTGGCCGGGATCGGGATGCGTTTTTCCGTGGCCGCTGACACCAGCTTCTTCATGCGGATGGTCTTGTAGGTTGCCGGCACGGAGACCTTCTTGATTGTCGCCGGTTCTTTCACCACCTGCTTGGTTACCGTCTCGAACTTCGCCGGCACCTCTGCCAGGCAGTACGTCCGGCCGGTTGGCTCACCGTCGCCACTCATGCCTGCCAGACCCCAGCTGACCTTGGCGTCGGAGACCTTCACGCGCTTGGATACGGTCTGGTACTCGGCCTCGATCGGCGTGCGGTTTTCGGCCGACGGCTTCACGAGCTTCTGCACACGCACGGTGTTGTACTCGGCAGGGATCTCGATCTTTTTGACGGTGGCCGGCGTCTTCAGCACACGCTTCTCGATGGTGGCATACTTGGCCGGGACTTCCACCAGACACATGATCTCGCCGGTGGCATTGTCGATGCGCTCGTTAAGGCCGCGCCCGTTTTTCCAGGTGGTATAGGCCGGCGACTCGAGCACTTTCTCGGTGATGACATCGTATTCGGCCGGGATTTCGACGATCTTCTCCGACGCTTCCTTGACCAGCACCTTCTCTTCAACCCACTCGAACTGTGGCTCGGATGTGGTGATTTCCTCGGCAGCCGCGGTCTTCAGCAGTTTTTCCGTCTTGGTCTCGAATTTCGCCGGCTGGTAGTACTCGTTGAAACACTGACCCGCGTTGGCAGTGCCGGGCAGACCCAGTGCCAGTGCCATGGCAAGATCACGGTCACTGACATCCTTCGCCTTGTCACCGGGTCCGAGACGCCAGACGGTATGGGCGGGCTCGATCTCGATCTTTTCCTCAACGGTTTCGTATACGGCCGGAACCGCGATCAGTTTCTCGGATTCCTGCTGCACGGGAACCTTGACCTCGGTCCATTCGTATTGGGCCGGGATGATCTCGATTTTTTCGCTGGCTTCCGCAATCACCACTTGTTCGTCGACCGTTTTGTACTGTGCCGGTACCATGACCTTGGCATAGCATTCACCGGGACGCGCGTTTGCAGGCAGCAATCCCGCGCCTGAAGCATTGCCGTCCTCTGCAGCCTGCGTCGGTGCAAACAGC
The DNA here is from genome assembly GCA_963712695.1 of uncultured Gammaproteobacteria bacterium. Taxonomy (GTDB): domain Bacteria; phylum Pseudomonadota; class Gammaproteobacteria; order UBA9214; family UBA9214; genus UBA9214. Next base: position 27,673 of record CAVQJD010000026.1, on the reverse strand, counting down.
ATCGCACCTGTCGCAACGGTCACCGCGACAATACTGGCAAGTGTTGATAGCTTACGAATTTCCATAGTCAGGACCTCTCTGTTTTTCTGGTTGAATCATGTTCGCGCAACGCCCGTGAAATACATTGCAACTGTCTACCCGGTACGGTTTGTTGATTTTGTGCAAACCGACTGCAATGATCGGGAGCTTACTATACGGACACAACCTCGCCGAGTCTAAAGGAAAGCGCGTGGTTTTCAGGTCTGTCACAAACGTTCACGAAGTGCACACGCCCGGACCCGTTCATTGACTTTAAGTGGAGACCTGGTGAGTCACTGACTCAATGAAAACTCATGGAGTTAACGACTTATCCTGAGGTATTTAGTGAAAAACCGGTGGCATTTTGACGAGTTGCGCGCCAAAGCCGTATTGATTGGGTGGTTTTTCAGCTGCAACAAAGACAGCCAGGCCAGTCGCTAACAGCCTGGGAAGGGTGTTGCAGGTGCGTAATCGGTGGGACGTTCGTCCAGTTACTCGTATGCCACGACCAGCAGTACCGACGACTGGATGCGCTCGGCGAGATCAGCCAGCGGCGCAGAATGGCCCGCTGTGACGGCTCGACTGCCCGTGCGCTCCGGCAAGGCCTGCAGCAAGGCCTGCAGCATCTCGACCTTCACAGCGTAGCTGATATTCGGCATGACCACAGTCTCCGCTGACTCGCTGACAGTACCCAGCATGGATGAGACGATGCCGACCACTTCGCCATCCATATTCAGCAACGGCCCGCCGCTGTTACCCGGCTGGATTTGCACCGAGGTCTGGTAACTGCCGGGATCGTCCCGGTAACCGTTCACCGAGCTGATGATGCCATCGGTAAGTTTCGTGTTCTGCCCAGGATATCGACGCGTGGGAATCCGAGTGTGAACACGTTACTGCCCAGGCGTTCCGGTACAGGCGACAGGGGCAATGCCGGCGGCATCCTGTCAATTTCACTGACGCTGAGGACTGCCAGGTCATTGGCCGTATCACGTGCGGCCACCGTGGCATGCAGAGTGCGCCCGGCAACGTCATACAGGGTCACTGTTTCGCTGGATGCCACAACGTGATTGCTCGTGATGGCATAACCGCCGGCTACCGGCCAGGCGGTGCCCGTGGATGAACCACTCAGGGAGTCGATGAAGACATTATGCTCGCTGACAGCCGTGCCGGGTGTGGACCCAACTTCTATTTCCGGCAGCATCGCCCGCGCTTCCTGCAGACCCTGCCTGGCTGCCAGTGCCAGCCAGTAATGGGCCTGGTCCGGATCCAGCACAACGCCCCGTCCGGTGGAGTACATCATGCCGAGGTTGTATTGGGCAGCGGCATGTCCGTGTTCGGCTGACTTGCGGTACCAGGTCGCGGCCTGCACCGGATCCACCGGCACGCCCTGCCCGGCGTCATACAGGATACCGATATTGAGCTCTGCATCGGCATTACCCGCATCGGCAAGCGGCAGCCACGATTGCATGGCACCGCTGTAGCGGCCTGCCTGGTAGGCCGCCCAGCCACGGGCAAAGGAATCGTCGGGCGCATCGGTTGCAACGCAAATACCCGACGTCAGCACCAGCAGCACCAGGCCCAGCGATGCCAACCGGGGTCTCCGACTGACTTCCATGGCTGCCTCCCGAATGTAAGTTAAACATTGCTGCCGTGCAGGCTCTGCACAGATGTCGCGTAAATCATACCGACACAGAACTAGCGGCATGCGGTCAGAGAGACTTGAATGACCGCAGCGGGTACTGTCGCGCGGCGATATGCCACCTAACCCGTACGTTAAGCACACCGCTCGGCTATACTGACGCTGCTTTTCATAACCGGGCTCACCCATGCCAGCGTTACCTGACCAGCACGCACTGGCCGTACTAGCATTGACAGCGGTGGCTCTGTTTCTGTTCACGCGCGAGCGTATTCCGCTGGAAACGTCCAGCCTCGTGGTGCTGGTTCTATTGACCATTGGTTTTGAATGGTTTCCATACCATAACGGAACGGAAACTTTGCACACGGTCGATTTCTTCAGCGGCTTCGGCCACGAGGCACTGATCGCGGTATGCGGGCTGATGATCGTCGGGCACGGCCTGGTTCGAACCGGCGCGCTGGAACCGGTCGGGCGCCTGCTGGCACGCATCTGGTCACACAGCCCGCAACTGACGCTGTTACTCACCCTGGTGCTGGCCGGCCTGCTCAGCGCCTTTGTCAACAATACACCGATCGTGGTACTGATGCTGCCGATCCTGGTGAGCGTTTCCCTGCGTGCCGGTACCAGTGCATCCGGCATCCTCATGCCGATGGGGCTGGCCACACTGGTCGGTGGCATGGCGACCACGATCGGCACCTCGACCAACCTGCTGGTGGTCAGTGTCGCGGCCGATCTCGGTCTGCATCGCTTCGGGATGTTCGATTTTTTCCTGCCCGCCATTACCGCCGGCAGCCTGGGCGTGCTCTACCTGTGGCTGGTCGCGCCACGCCTGCTGCCGGAACGCCAGACCGCGCTCACCGATACCTCGCCACGCGTCTTCTCCGCCCAGCTCAACATCACCGAACAGAGCTATGCCGATGGCCACACCCTCGCAGAGCTGCTGGAAAAAACCGGCAGCGAGATGAAGGTGCAACGCATCCAGCGCGGCGAGAGTGTGCTGCTGCCGCTGCCCGATGTCACGCTCCGCGCCGGCGACCAGCTGATCCTCGAGGATACCCCGGCACAACTGAAGGAATACGAGCAGGTACTTGGTGCCCAGCTCTATTCCGGCGACAGTGTGGTAGACGAGGATCACCCGCTGGAGGCAAAGGACCAGCAACTGGCGGAAATCGTCATCGTGCAGGGTTCGCCACTGATCAACCGAACGCTCAATGCAAGCCGTTTCATCGACCGCTACCAGCTCGCCACGCTCGCCCTGGCCCAGGCCGGGCGCAAGGTACATACACGCAGCAAGGATATCGGTGATGTCCGCCTGCAGGTGGGCGATATCCTGCTGGTCCAGGGTGCGCGCGAACAGCTGTCGCTACTCAAGCGCTCGGGCGAGTTGCTGGTGCTGGATGCGACTGCCGACCTGCCTTCCACGGCAAAGGCACCGCTCGCTCTGGGCATCATGGGGCTGGTGATCGTCAGCGCGGCAGCCGGGCTGCTGCCGATCGCGGTCAGTGCCGTGGCGGGTGCACTGTTCATGCTGCTGATCGGGGCGCTGGCATGGCGTGATATCGGCAATGCCCTGAGCAGCGCGGTGATCATGATCGTGGTGGTTAGCCTGGCACTGGGTATGGCCCTGACCCGGACCGGTGCAACCGCCTGGCTGGCCGATCTCTATCTCGCACTGACTGCAGGACTGGCACCGGGCCTGATCCTGAGCGGCCTCATGCTGCTGATGGCCGTGCTGACCAATATCGTGTCCAACAATGCCGCGGCGGTCATCGGCACGCCGGTGGCCATTTCGATCGCCAACGGGCTGGATTTGCCGGCAGAAGCTTTTGTGCTGGCGGTGCTGTTCGGCGCCAACATGAGCTATGCGACCCCGATGGCCTACAAGACCAACCTGCTGGTGATGAACGCCGGCGGCTATACGTTCGGTGACTTCGTGCGTATCGGGCTGCCGCTGACGCTGATTATGTGGCTGAGCCTGAGCTGGCTGCTGCCACGCCTGTACGGTTTCTGAGACTGGACGTCGTCGGCAATGCGCAACTGCCAATCACGCGCTAGACTCGGTGTATACAGCATGGGGGGGGGAGGCACACCATGAGTCCGCTAACAACTATGTTTGCTATGCTGCTGTTATTCCAGGCGCATCTTTTGCAAGCGGCGCCGACTGGCGAGCCAATCAGCGGCCCGCTGGAACCGGCCGCGGGTCGCTTCCTGGTAGCACGACGCGACCTGTATGCGCCCTTTTTCAGCCACTCCGTCATCTACCTGCTGCAGCACAACTCGGCAGGTACCGTCGGCGTGATCGTCAACCGGCCGCTGGGCAAGACCGCCGCAGAGCTGCTGCCGGACCTGCAGGACCAGGGGCTGGGTAGCTATCCCGTCTTCAACGGCGGCCCGGTCAACCCGCGCATCATGGTGCTGCTGTTCAGGGGAGACTACCAGCAGGAACCGGCACTGCACGTCAGCGACGACGTGTACGCCAGCAGTGACAGTGCCATGCTGGCGCAGCTGTTGGTGGCCCGTAAACCCGTGAACGAGCTGCGCATGTTCGCCGGCCAGGCCGGCTGGCTGCCTGGCCAGCTGTCCAGGGAACTCGCACGGGATGACTGGTATGTCACGGAAGGCGACCCGGACGCCCTGTTCTCGGGCGACACCCGCAGCTTGTGGCGCAAACTGATCGACCGGCTGGATCCACTTGGCATGCTGGTGCAGCAACACGCCGGCGAGATGCCCGTGCCCCGGCTATAGCCGCGCTTCCTGTATCAGTACCTGCGTGCCGACCGGTACGCGATCGAACAGCTCGATCACTGCGTCGTTGCGCATCTTCACGCAACCGTGCGAGGACGGCATGCCCATCACATCCTCGTCCGGACAACCATGGATATAGATGTAGCGGCGCATGGAATCGACATTGCCAAGCCGGTTGCGGCCGCGTTCCAGACCGCTCAGCCAGAGTATACGGGTCAGTATCCAGTCACGATCCGGACTGGCGGCCTTCAGTTCCGGCGTGTAGATTTCGCCGGTCGGCCGGCGACCGATGAACACGGTATTGGGTTCGCAGCCGGCACCGATTTTCGCGCGGATGACGTGCCGGCCCAGCGGTGTACATTCACTGTGCTGTACCTCGCCGGGGCCATTCGCGGCAGTGGCGATGGCGACGTCCATGACGACCTTGTCGCCCTGCAGCAGCTGCAGTCGCTGTTCGTCGATACTCACCTTGATCAGGGCGTCCTTGACTGGCATGGCAGGATTATACGGCAAGTGCAGACCGGGACGGCATGCGCCCTCATTCAGCGTCGATGCTCAAGGGGTTACAACAACGCGCTGCGGTCTTGCAGCCATGTGCGGTCGCTGTCGTGTCACCTGGTTCAGACCATCGTAATTGCCATCGCTGGCCAGCCGGTAGCCCGAGAGGGTGTTGCGGGCGGCATAAACATGATCCTCATACCAGAGCGGCACGTATGGCAGTTGTTCCAGCAGCCGCACCTGCACAGCACGGTAGCCCGCGCCCTGCTCCGCCAGTGTGGTGCCCTGCTCTGCCTGCTCGATAAGACGGTCGGTCACCGTGTCAGCGAAGCGTCCGCGATTGGCGCCGGCAGGCGGCAGCGAATCGCTGTGGAAGGCATAGCGGAAGATGTCCGGCGTCTTGATCCCGACCCACATCAGGCTGTAGAGCTGGAAATTCCCGGCCTTGATATCACCGAAAAACGTGCCCCAGTCATAGCTGCTCAGATTCATCCGGATACCGACCTCGGCCAGCTGCTGCTGGATGATGGTGGCGATGCGCAGACGCACCGGGTCGGTGGACGTCTTGTAGTCGAGCACCAGCGGATGATCCGGGGTATAGCCGGCCTGCTGTAACAGCTCGCGTGACTGCTGTGGGTCAAAAACCAGCGGCTGCAACTGTGCGTTGCCGGCCCAGTGCTCCGGCGGCAACAGCGCAGCAGCCGGCCGCGCCGCGCCACCCAGCACGTAGCGGACAATGGCATCGCGGTCGATGGCATGGGCGATTGCGCGCCGTATCGCCAGCCTGCCCGTCACCGGCGAGGCCAGGTTGAAACCCAGGTAGGCGAAATTGCTGCCTGGTGCACGCACAACAGCAACTGCCTGCTGCTGTTCCAGGTAGTGCAGCAGCTCGGTGGGCAGGTCGTTCTGCATCAGGTCGATCTCGCCCCGCAGCAGTTTCAGCACGCGCACGGTGGGGTCGCCGATGCGCAGGAACTCGATGCGCTGACCGTCGGCGCGGCGCTCAAGCTGCAGGCGACCCGGTTCCGGCCAGCCGGCAAAGTTGAACGGACCGCTGCCGAGCGGCGCCTTGTGGAATGGCGCGCCGGCAGCGATGCCCTGTGCCGGCAGAATGCCGATCACCAGGTAGCCGGGAAACAGCGGATCGGCCCGCTCCAGCAGGAATTCCAGCGTGTCGTCGTCAATTACCCGGATATCGCTGATCAGGCGCAGCGGGCCGGCATGCGGTGAACTGCTGTCCGGCGCCAGAATCGAGCGATAGGTGGCCGCGACATCCGCTGCCAGCAGCGGTGCACCATCGTGAAAGGCAGCGCGCCGTGGATCGAGGTGAAAGCGGTAGTGGCGAGGCGTCAGCTGTTCCCAATGTGCCAGCGACGCGACCGGGCGCGCCTGCTCATCAAAGTCCACCAGGCGCCGGTACAGCAGGCGGTTGATGCGCGCCGAGGTCGCATCGGTGGCATAGCGTGGGTCCAGATTGGCCGGTGCACTGGCCAGTCCGAAGCGGATGATATCGTCCGGGGCCGGTGCACAGGCGAGGACACCCAGCAGCAGTAGCATGCCTGGCAATGACAGCATCCGCACCAGGCCGGGCACAAAACTAGTGCGATTCATCTGTCTGGCCCAGTTCCAGTTTCAGACGCACCCGCAGGCGGCGAAAGGATGCCGGATCGAGCATATCCGGCACTATCACCAGATACCGGCACAGGTAACCGGCTTCCCGGAGTTGCAGGATCACCAGCCAGGGTTGTACAAAGGCCTGCCGGCGCAGTGTCGCAAGACATGCACCGCCGTCCTGGCGTTGCAGGTGGCAGGTCCCGTCCGCGTTCCAGCTCAGAGTGCGAATGCAGGCCGGCGCAGTGCGGCTGGCATGGCGTGGCCAGTACCAGGCGAGGCTGACCAGGATACCGGCCGCGACCGCCAGGGTGGCCGGCAGTGGCAGTGCGGCAAACGGCAGCATGAGGATGGCACCCGTGTGCACCAGCAGTAGCCAGGTTGCCATCCGGCGCGAAGCACGCAGTTCAAGATGCAGCGGTGTGGCGTATTTCCCGGACAAGGCTCGCGATATCCCGATCCGACAGGCACCATGCGCCCCATCAGTAATTCCAGCAACACGTCGTCGGGGTACCCGAGCAGGGTATCGAAGCTGCGCAGCTCGCATGTATCCAGCGTCGCGTAGCGTGTGGCAATGAAGCCGTGCAGCAGCTCGTCGAGCTCACGCATGCCACGCCGGCATTGCCAGGCCAGCCGGTTGTATACGGCCGTCGTGTTGTCGGGGACTGGCATCAGGTGGTCCGCCGGATCATCAGTTCCTTGATGCGCCCGATGGCGCGCGTCGGGTTCAGGCCCTTGGGGCAGACCTCGACACAGTTCATGATGGTGTGGCAGCGAAACAGTTTGAACGGCCCGTCCAGACTGGCGAGGCGTTCGTCGGCGGCCTGGTCGCGGCTGTCGGCGAGGAAACGCCAGGCCTGCAGCAACGCCGCCGGTCCGAGGAACTTGTCCGGGTTCCACCAGAACGACGGACAGGACGTTGAACAACAGCCGCACAGAATGCATTCATACAGGCCATCCAGCTGCTCGCGTTCCGCAGGGGACTGCAGCCGTTCCACCTCGGGTTCGGGGTCCTTGTTGATCAGGTAGGGATCGACGGCGCGGTACTGATGGTAGAACTGCTGCATATCAACGATGAGATCGCGGATAACCGGCAGCCCGGGCATCGGCCGGATGTCGATCGGCGTACGCAGCGAGAACAGCGGGGTGACACAGGCCAGCAGGTTGCGACCGTTCACGTTCATGCCATCCGAGCCACATACCCCCTCGCCGCAGGAACGCCGGAAGCTGAGTGTCTCGTCCTGCGCTTTCAGCAACAGCAGTGCATCCAGCAGCATCATGTCACGGTTGAGCTGGTCGTCGTTAAGTTCAAAGTCCTGGATATAGGGCTTTTGATCGGTCTCCGGGTTGTAGCGGTAGATGGTCAGTTTCATAGCATGCGTTTGCTCAATAAGTGCGCGGCTTGGGCGGAAACGTATCTACCGTCAGCGGCTTCATGCGTACCGGTTTGTAGTCAATAGCGTTGCCCTGCTTGTGGTACAGGCTGTGGCGCAACCAGTTGACATCATCACGCTCGGGATAGTCGATGCGCGAGTGTGCGCCCCGGCTTTCCCTGCGTGCGTGTGCTGACATGATGGTGGCGACTGCTACATCCATCAGGTTCTCCAGCTCGAGCGCCTCGATACGCGCGGTGTTGAACACCTGGCTGTGATCCCGCAACCGGACGTCAGACAGACGTGCCTGCAATGCCCGCACCTTTTCGACCCCGTCCATGAGAACCTGTTCCGTGCGGAAAACACCACAGTGTTCTTCCATGGTGCGTGTCAGCTGCTTGCGCAAGGTATCGACGGATTCGCCCTCGCCCCGCTGTTCCCAGCGTGCCAGCCGGGCCAGTGCCGGCTCCAGCACTTCATCCTGCAATGGCCGATGGTAGCGATTCTCGCCCAGGTACTCGATAATGCGATTGCCCGCAGCGCGGCCGAACACAATGATGTCGAGCAGGGAGTTGCCGCCCAGGCGGTTGCCGCCATGCACGGATACGCAGGCGCATTCACCGGCCGCATACAGGCCCGGCACGGGTTCTTCCGGGCCGAGATCGATCGGTACCACCACCTCGCCGTGACGGTTGGTGGGGATGCCGCCCATGGTGTAGTGTGCGGTCGGGAACACCGGCACCGGCTCGTCACACATGTCCACCCCGGCGAAGGTCAGCGCGCTGTCACGGATCGCCGGCAGCCGCTTCTTGATCAGCTCGCTGTCCAGGTGATGCAGCTGCAGCAGCACATGGTCCCGGTGCGGGCCGCAGCCGCGACCCTCGCGCACCTCGGTCACAATTGCACGGCAAACCACGTCGCGACTGGCCAGGTCCTTCGCATGTGGCGCATAGCGCTCCATGAAACGCTCGCCTTCACTGTTGACCAGATAGCCACCCTCGCCGCGCGCGCCTTCGCTGAGCAGCATGCCCTTGCCGGCGATGCCGGTGGGGTGGAACTGGAAGAATTCCATGTCCTGCAACGGCACACCGGCACGCAGCGCCATCGCCATGCCGTCACCGGTATTGATCAGGGCATTGGTGTTGGTGCGGAAAATCTGTCCCGCCCCGCCGGTGGCAATCAGTGTGGTGCGTGCGGCAATCACCAGTTTTTCGCCGGTCGCGATATTCAGCACCAGCGCACCGAGGATAAAACCCTCCTGATCGGTGAGCAGGTCAACGGCAAAATACTCATCGAAAAAATGGGTGCGCGCGCGGATGTTCTGCTGATACAGGGCCTGCAGGATAGCATGCCCGGTGCGGTCTGCCGCGGCACAGGTGCGCGCCGCCTGCTCGCCGCCGAAATTCATGCTCTGGCCGCCAAACTGGCGCTGGTAGATGGTGCCATTGTCGAGCCGCGAGAATGGCACGCCGAAGTGCTCGAGCTCGTAGACTGCACGTGGTGCCGTGCGACACATGTATTCGATGGCGTCCTGATCGCCCAGGTAGTCGCTGCCCTTGACGGTATCGAACATGTGCCAGTGCCAGTTGTCCGGCCGCACATTGGCCAGCGCGGCATTCACCCCGCCCTGTGCGGCGACCGTGTGCGAGCGCGTGGGGAACACCTTGGACACCACGGCGACATGTGCGTCGGCCTGTGACAGTTGCAGCGCAGCACGCAGTCCGCCACCACCGGCGCCGATGATCAGGGTATCGAACTGGCGTTGCGGGATCGGCATGTTCAGGCGCTGATCACGATAAGGATACGCATGGCCCAGAATCCGCAGCCGATCAGCAGGAGGGCAACCAGAGTCAGCACACCCAGACGCAGCCCGAGATGATGAATGTAATCCAGGGTGACATCACGCAAACCCACCCAGCCGTGTATCAGCAATGCCAGGATGAAACCTGCCGCGGCGATGGACACGACCGGACTGGCGACCCAGCCACGCCACGCTTCGTAATCGGGATACGGGTTGAACCAGAAATGTATCAGCACGTAGACCAGGAAGACCCCGAGGTAGACGGCGCTGATCCGCTGCAGCAACCAGGTACGCAAACCATCTGCACGATGACTCACAGTATCCACCCCAGGTAAAGCAGGGCGGCAGCCACACCGGCGATATTGACCAGCCAGGCCGACGCACGTGCCTGGCGCAGGCCGACGCCCGCCTCGATATCGATAAGCAGATAGCGCACACCGGAGAACAGGTGATGAAACAGCGACCAGACGAGGACGGCGGATCCGAGCTTGAACCAGACCGACTGCAACCAGCCCCTTGCCTGGCTGAAACCCTCGGCATCCTGCAGCGACAGGTCCAGCAGGTAGACCAGCAGGGGAAATGACAGCGTCAGCAGCACACCGGATATGCGATGTGCAATCGAGGTGACTGCACCGACCGGAAAGCTGATCCGGAAAAGATTCAGATAGACTGGAGCAGAACGCCGTGTGGTCATATGTGAGGTTCGGTAGATTGCAGGTTTTATACCATTGCAACGACTGGAACACCAGCCGGCGCTGCCAGCGCGCGTACTGACACGGCTGCGGCCATGGTCTAGAATCCAGCGTCTGTTACGCTGATGCGGAGCTGCAATGAAAGCCGAATGGAAAGTCTTTCTCGAGAATGCCGGTGCCGAGTTCGACGGTGAAAAGGTAACGCATTTCGGCAATCCCGGGCAGGAACAGGAAGTCGCACTCAGTGGCCTGGTGTTCGCGGACCTCGACTACATGGGTGTCATCGCTGTGCATGGCAGCGACGCCGGCACGTTCCTGCAGTCCCAGCTGAGCAATGACATCCGCATGCTGGATACCGGTGGCAGTCAACTCAGCGCATTCTGCACGCCCAAGGGCCGCATGCTCGGCCTGATGCGCGTCTTCCGTGCCGACGATGGCTATTATCTGCGATTACCGGGCGACACCCTGGAAGCGGTATTGCAACGACTGCGCAGGTACGTGCTGCGCGCCAGCGTCACCCTGGAAGATGCCAGCGATAATTTTCTGCGCATCGGCATCAGCGGCGCGGATGCTGACGATGAACTACGCAGCGCAGCCGGCATCTGCCCGGATACGGTCAATGGCGTCGCCCGGTCAGGACCGCTCACTGTCATCCGGGTCCCCGGTACAGAACCACGCTTTGAGGTGTACGCCACGTCATTGAAAGCGGCACAGTCCCTGTGGGATGCGTTCAACGTGCGCGGTGCGCCGGTCGGAGAATCCGCCTGGCGCCTGCTGGAGATCAGGGCCGGCCTGCCGGTGGTATTTGCCGCCAACGCGGAACAGTTCGTCCCGCAGATGGCCAACCTGCAGCTGGTCGACGGCGTCAGTTTCAAAAAGGGCTGCTACCCCGGCCAGGAAATCGTGGCACGCATGCAGTATCTCGGCAGCCTCAAGCGCCGTATGTATCTCGGCCTGATCACGCACGACGGCCTGATTGCGCCCGGGGACGAACTGTTCTCCGGCTCGGATGGCGAACAGGCGGTTGGCCGCATCATCGACGCCCGGCCACACCCGGATGGCGGGCAACTCGCGCTGGCCGTGCTGCAGATCCAGGCAGCCGAGGCGGCGGATGTCTTTCTCGGCAGACCTGACGGCCCTGCCTTCGCTATTCAAACCCTGCCCTACCGCTTTCCTGTGAAAGAGGCGGATTGAACCCTGTCTACCCGCCGGTTGTCCTAACCCGCAGGACGACTATAAACCAGCGGAGTGAAACCTGCATGAACATGACTGGAATACTGTCCCTGGCCGGACTGCTGGCTGTTTGCGCCTTTGTTGCGGCGAGATACGGCATGAGCGCCCAACCTGGCATGGCGGCAGCGGGTAGTCCTGACCCCTCAGCGATGGAGCAGGCAGGCAGCTACCTCAAACCCGCGGACGAGGAGTTGCGTGCACGGCTGACCCCATTGCAATACGAGGTCACCCAGCAAGAGGCAACCGAGCGCGCCTTCCAGAATGAATACTGGGACAACAAGGCCGACGGCATCTACGTGGACATCGTATCCGGCGAGCCGCTGTTCAGCTCGACGGATAAATTCAAATCCGGTACGGGCTGGCCCAGTTTTACCCGCCCGATTACCGATGAGGCGATCGTCGAGCACACCGACACCAAATTTTTCATGAAGCGCACCGAGCTGAAAAGCCGGCGGGCGGGATCGCACCTCGGTCATGTGTTCAGCGACGGCCCGCAGCCAACCGGCCTGCGCTATTGCATCAACTCCGCCTCACTGCGCTTCATCCCGAAGGAGAAACTGGCCGAGGAAGGCTATGGGGATTATCTGCAACTGTTCGATCAAGCCAGACCCTGAGTCAGGCACACAACAGCACAAACCATAAACACATGCCCAGTCCGTAATCGCGGACGGGGTAAGCTCCTGCCGGAGCAAACGCCTAGCCATATACGGCGCGCGCTGCCTCGACTGCCACACCGGAGTGAATAGGCGCCTTCATGCTGCCGAGAACGGCATCCAGCGCACCCAGGCAGAACAGCACATTGGTCTGCGTGCTGGCATAGCCCATCAGTCCGACGCGCCAGATCTTGCCGGCCATGGCGCCGAGACCGGCGCCGATTTCGAGGTTGTATTCATTGAGCAGCGCACTGCGTACGGCGGCCTCATTGACGCCCTCGGGTATTGAAACCGCGTTCAGCTGCGGCAGCCGCTGACCTTCCGGCACGACGAACTTCAGTCCCATTGCCTCGAAGCCCGTGCGCAGCGCCTCGTGGTTCCTGCGATGACGCGCCCAGGAATTCTCGATGCCTTCTTCCTGCAGGATCACCAGTGCTTCGTGCAGGCCATACAGGGTGTTGACCGGTGCAGTATGGTGATAGGCGCGTTTGGTTCCGCTTCCCCAGTAACCCAGGATCAGGTTCAGGTCGAGAAACCAGCTCTGCACCTTGTGTTTGCGTGAAGTGATGACTTCGACTGCGCGTTTGCTGAAGGTGACCGGCGACAGGCCAGGCACACAGGACAGGCATTTCTGGGTGCCGGAATAGACCGCATCCAGCTGCCATTCATCGACCAGCAGCGGCGAACCGGCCAGCGAGGTCACGGTATCGGCGATCACCAGGCAGCCGTGTTCGTGCGCCAGTGCCGAGAGCGTCTGCGCATCGGAAATCGCACCGGTGGAGGTCTCGGCATGCACAAAAGCCAGCACCCTGGCATCCGGATGGGCCTTCAGCGCTGCCTCGACCTTCTCCGGGTCGACGGCAACACCCCAGGCATCCTCCACCATCACCGCGGTACCGCCGCAGCGTTCGACGTTTTCCTTCATGCGGCCGCCGAATACCCCGTTCTGGCATACGATGACCTTGTCGCCCGGCTCGACCAGGTTGACGAAACACATTTCCATACCCGCGGAACCGGGCGCGGATACCGGCATGGTGAGCTCGTTGTTGGTATGAAAGGCGTAACGCAGCAGTACCTTCATCTCGTCCATCATGGTGACGAATACCGGATCCAGATGGCCCAGGGTCGGGCGTGACATCGCCTCGAGGATGCGTGGATTGACTGTGGAGGGACCCGGTCCCATCAGGGTACGGGACGGCGGATGGAAAGAAGAGATGCTCATGTAAGGCCTCTTGATGCTGTGCGTGGTCAGGGAAAAAACTCAAAGCGGCGATTCTAGCATTTTCCATACACCCCACGTACATCCGTGAATTGGTTAAAGCGTCCGGCCCGGGCGCAGTTGGCCTGCCTGCAGCGAACAGGGCGCACATGACCCGTGGGTGTTCCCTGGCCACGGAAACGGGTCAGCATTTATGCTGAATATCAGAATATAAGGACTGTTTCCTTGCACGCATTGCATGCTGTAACACGCGGCCTGCCGTGATCAGCGGTACAGAAAACACCGCACCGGATGGCCGGGCGAGCCATAGTCATCCGGGTAGGCGCTGGCACACTGTGGCATGGCGTCGGGACAGCGCGGGTGGAAATGGCAACCCGCAGGCGGACGCGCCGGCGATGGCAGGTCGCCGGCGAGGCGGATGATCTCGCGCCGGGTATCCGTATCGAGGGTCGGCACCGCTGACAGCAGGGCACGCGTGTAGGGGTGTTGCGGACGTTCCAGCACCTCGGCTACCGGGCCTTCCTCGACGATGCGTCCGAGGTACATCACCGCGATCCGGTCGGCCAGATACGACACCACCGACAGATTGTGGGTAATGAACAGGTAAGACAGGCCGAGCGAATTCTGCAGTTCCTTGAGCAGGTTCAGTATCTGCGCCTGCACCGAAACATCCAGCGCACTGGTCGGTTCGTCGCAGATCACCAGCTGTGGATCGACGGCAAGGGTCCGCGCAATGCAGATACGCTGGCGCTGTCCGCCGGAAAATTCGTGCGGATAGCGCTGCATGTGACCGGGTAACAGGCCAACCTGCTCAAACAGCGACGCCACCCTGGCGCGCCGCTCGGGGCGGGTTCTGCCGATGCCCTGTGCCACCATGCCCTCTTCCACGATATCACCGACCATCATACGCGGATTCATGGAGGAATACGGGTCCTGGAAGATGAACTGGAACTCCGAGCGACGCTTGCGCAGGGCTTCGCCGCGCAGCTGTGTCAGCTCGGTGCTGTCGAAGCGCACGCTGCCACCGGTCGGACGAATCAGCTGCAGTATGCCCTTGCCTGCCGTGGTCTTGCCGCATCCCGATTCGCCGACCAGCGCAAGCGTGGCGCCGCGTGGAATCTGCAGTGACACGCCGTCGACGGCATACACGTGCCCGGCCACACGTTTGAACAGGCCCTTGTGAATCGGAAAATGTACCTTGAGATCGGTCACCTCCAGCAACAGGCCGGGGCGTACCGCCGTCCTGCCGCTGCTCGCAACGGCAGGTGCGGCAGCGGCCAGCGCAGGTGCATCGACGGCCGGATCGGCACGGTGACAACGTGCGTGCTGGTCCTGTGATACTGCATTCCAGGCCGGGACATGCCGGTTGCAGTAGTCCCAGCCAACATCGCAGCGCTCGGCGAAACGACAACCGGTGAACGCCCGATTCAGCGCCGGCACTGTGCCGCGGATGGTATCGAGCGACTGTTCGCGTTTGCGTACGTCGGGCAGCGAATCGAACAGTTTGCGGCTGTAAGGATGGCTGGCAGCAGCATAGAAGCGGTCGCGGCTGGCCTCCTCCACCAGCTCTCCGGCATACATCACGGCCACACGGTCGGCCATATCGGCAACAATACCCAGGTCGTGGCTGATCAGCAGGATCGCCATGTGTGTTTCCTGCTGCAGTTGCTGCAGCAGTTCCAGCACCTGGGCCTGGATGGTGACATCCAGCGCCGTGGTCGGCTCATCGGCGATCAGCAGGTCGGGCTTGCCGGCCAGCGCGATCGAGATCATCACCCGCTGCTTCATGCCGCCGGACAGCTGGTGCGGGTATTCGTCGATGCGGCGCCGCGCATCGGGGATGCCGACCGCGTCCAGCAGTTCCAGCACGCGATCACGTGCCGCGCGACCGCCCAGGTTGAAGTGCTGCCCAAGCACTTCGCCGATCTGGTCGCCAATGGTCAGCACCGGATTCAGCGAGGTCATCGGTTCCTGAAAGATCATGGATATCCGCCGGCCGCGGATGCGGCGCATGCCGGATTCCGGCAGCGCGGTAAGTTCCTGGTCGCCGAGCCAGACATGGCCACCGGTAATACGGCCAATCGGCTGTGGCAACAGGCGCAGGATAGACAGCGCCGTCATGGATTTTCCGCAGCCGGATTCGCCCAGCAGCGCGAAGGTCTCACCGCGGTTGATATTCAGGCTGACGCCATCGACCGGACGGATGGCATTGGCACCCGTGCCCAGCTGCACCGTCAGATCCTCGATTCTCAGTAATGGCTCGGTCATTTTTCTGGTTGTTCCTGGCATCCCGGTATCAGTGTGGTGACCCGGCAACATCACCGGTCACGGGTACGCGGATCGAAGGCATCGCGCACGGCGTCGGAAAAAAGATTCGCGGCCAGCACCAGCGTGAACATGAACAGGAATGCGGACAGCAGCGACCACCAGACCACCGGTTCGCGCGCCATTTCCAGGCGCGCGCTGTTGATCATGTTGCCCCAGCTGTTCATGGTCGAATCCACGCCGACACCGACATAGGACAGCACTGCCTCCGCCAGCACCAGGCCGCTGAAATCCAGCACTACGGTGATCAAAACGATATGCATGACATTCGGCAGGATGTGGCGCGTGATAATGCGTCCGTGCGACACGCCGAACGACACCGCAGCCTGGATGTACTCCGCCTCACGCAGTTTCAGCGACTCGCCACGTAACAGCCGGCACAGGCCGGTCCAGCTGGTGATGCCGAGGATAATACACAGGAACAGCAGGCGGATATCCGCCCGCTCGACGGTGGTCTCGAAATACTCGGGGTGGTTGGCCATATACACCTGCAGCATCAAAATGGCCGCGGCTATCAGCAGCACGTGCGGAATGGAATTCAGGGTTGTATAGATATATTGCACCACGTCATCGATCCAGCCACGCGCATAACCGGCCACGATGCCCATGAAGATGGCGAACGGCAGCATCACCAGTGTAGTCAGCGTGCCGATCAGCAGGCCGGTGCGCACGCTTTTCAGCGACTGGTACAGCACATCCTGACCGACCTTGTCCGTACCAAACACGTGGTAGGCTGTGGCCAGGTTGATGGCAAGCAGGATGAACAGCAGCAACAGCATGACGGTCACCAGGATCGTGCGCCAGGGCATGTCCGCGCGCCCGGCCAGGATCCGGCCGGCCATGTGCCGTATATTCTGTCCATTGCGTCGTCCCTGCCACGCTGCCAGTAGCCACAGCAGCACGGCACCGCCCAGCAGGCTGCCTCCCAGCGCACGCAGACTGCGCTGCAGAATATCGGCAGATTTGTGCTGGCCGCTTTCATCAAGGTGTTTGCCGCCGTATTGCAGACGTGGATAAAGGCGCGCCTGCGTGCCGTCTTCCAGTTCCACCGTCTCCCGCGCGAACAGGTGCGTGGCGAAAGGCGCGGAATAGGTCTTCTCCACCTGCGTGCGTAACGGACCGGCCAGCACGTCCAGCACACTCAGCACTTCAACCGCATAGTGCACCTCGCCGTCCCCGCCATTGCCGTCCAGCGGCAGGCGGAAATGCAGCGAGTCGAGCAGTCCGGTGAGCACGAATGCCAGCAGCACCACGGCGGAGGCCGCCGCAATGCGCCCGCTAAACACCCGCTTCCAGGGGGTAGCGAGATGCGGCTTGCGGCGTGCATACAGGATGAAGATGATGACCACCAGGGTGAGCAGGAACACCAGCCCATCGGTCCACAGAATGACCGGCTTGATCATGTCAGGCGCACCCGCGGATCGACAATGGTATAGGTGATATCGACCAGGATCAGGCCGATGATGTAGAGCACCGAGCCCAGAAACACCATCACGCGCACAATGGCGAAATCCTGGTTGTTAATGGCGTCGATAGTGTAGCTGCCGAGACCGGGAATCGCGAAGAAGGACTCGGTAAGCAGGCTGCCCATGAACAGCAGCGGCAGGATGACCACCACACCGGTGACGATCGGAATCAGCGCGTTCCTGAGGATATGCCGGAACAGGACCAGCATCTCCGACAGCCCCTTGGCGCGCGCAGTACGGATGTAGTCCTTGCCGGCTTCTTCCAGGAAGAAGGTGCGATACCAGCGTGCGCCGGAGCCGATACCGCTGACCACGCCGATGATCACCGGCAGCACGATGAACTTGAGGGCATCGATGCCGCCGGCAAAGCCCGATATCGGCATCAGCCGGAACAGCTTGGCAAGCAGAAACTGTCCACCGATGATGTAGAACATCCCGGAGACAGACATCAGTATCACGCACAGGATGACGCCGGACGTGTCGAGGTAGCTGCCGCGAAAAAACGCCATCAGCAGGGCGAAAGTGATATTGACCAGCAATCCGAGCAGCAGTGCCGGTATTGCGATGGCAAGACTCGGCAGCATGCGCTGGCTGATGTCGTAACTGATGTCACGCCCGTCATCCGAATAGCCGAAGTCGAAGGCAAACAGCCGCACCGACTTTTCGAAGAAGATGGTATCGGTCAGCTGATCGATACCGTCAGCCTCCCCGTTCAGCAGCAGCGGCTTGTCATAACCGTGGCTGGCCTTCCATTTCTGGACCGCCTCCTCGGTGACGTGCTTCATGCCCAGATGCATGCGTGCCATGTCTTCCGGCGAGTTGACCACGAAGAACAGGTAGAACGTTAGGACGTTGATCCCGATCAGGATCGGGATCGCATAGAGCATGCGGCGGATGATGTAGGCAAACATCAGGCAGCGTCCTGCCAGGCAGGCTGGTGCTGGCGGCGCCGGTATCCGATGTAAGCCGGCAGCACAATCAGCAGCAGCAGCCCGCCAAAAGCATAGAGTGGCCAAAGTACCGGGCGGTTCCATTGCGCCTGCAGTTCGGCGCGCAGGGCAGGATCGATGCGCCGGTACTTGAGCGAATTGTTCGCCATGAGGTTGGGCTTGGCGTTTTTGTACCACGCATGGTGCAGGGAAAACTGTTTGGGGAAATAGCCCCACGCCCAGGGCGCATCGCGCCGTGCGATGCCCATCATGCGTGCGATCAGTTCGGCACGCTGCGGTGTATTGTCCATATTCTTGACCTGATCGAACAGACGGTCGAACTCGGCGTTTTTATAGTTCGCCGCATTTTCGCCGTTCAGGCCGACCTTGCCGTTGGGCCCGTACAGCAGGAACAGGAAATTCTCCGGATCAGGGTAGTCCGCGTTCCAGCCCCACTGAAAGATCTGCGCCGTACCCTTGAGCATCTTCTCCTGGAAGCGGTTGTAGTCGGTACCGCGAATCACCAGCTGCAGGTTGAGCTTGGTAAATTGCTTGGCCAGCCAGTCCAGCTGGGCCTTGGCATCCGGGCCGGTTGAGGCAGTATCGAAATTCAGTACCAGCGGTTTGCCGGTATTGATATCCCGCCCGTCCGGATAACCGGCCTCGGCCAGCAGCTGCCGTGCAACCGCGATGGATTTGCGCCGCGGACCGGTCGGAGTGGCTTCATATACCTCTGTGTTGATACCCGCCGCGCCTTCGACATAACCGAAAATACCCGGCGGTATCATGTCCTGTGCAGGTATACCGCGGCCGTTAAGGAAGATCGAGATGTATTCCTCGAAATCGATGGCGATCGATATCGCCTGGCGCAGCTTGCGTGCACGCTCGGTGTAGCCGCCGACGACCGGGTCCTGCATGTTGAAACCGGTATAGAAAATCGAGGTCGATATGGCGGTGTTCAGCTTGATGCCCTGCGCCTGCATGGCCTCGGTGAGATTGACTTCGCCACCGGCGCCGATGTTGATGGCCTGGTCGAAGCTGTCGGATGAAATACCCGAGGCATCGTAATATCCCTGCAGAAACTTGTTCCAGTAAGGGATATCCTCCTTCTCCAGGCTGAACACGATACGGTCGATGAACGGTAGCGGCTTGCCGGCATCATCCAGCATGCCGGCCGCGCGGTCGCCCGGTTCGCCTTCCTCAGGATAGCTCTCGCCATGAAAGTTCGGATTGCGCTCCATAACCATTTGGCGGTTCGGGTTGTTGACCGTGAGCATGTAGGGTCCGGTACCGACCGGGTACCAGTCTAGCGTGATGTTGCGCGCCGAAAGGCCAGGCTGTGCGTAGAAGGCATCGACCTCCGGCGGTACCGGCGCGAAGAACGGCATTGCCAGCCAGTACAGCAGCTGTGGATATTTGCCCTTGATGGTGACCCGGTAACGATAACGGTCCAGCACCTCGGCACCCTCCAGCGGGTACTGCGACAGGTCGAGCCAGGTCCCTTCTCCGCCCTGCCCGGCCGCCAGTTGTTCCGAGGCTTGCTCCAGCGACTTTGCATACGCCTCGAGACCGACGATGTAGTCACTCATCAGGCCGAATATCGGCGAGTGCAGTTTCGGGTGTGCCAGCCGCTTGATCTGGTAGACATAGTCGGCGGCGACCAGTTCGCGCGTCCCGTGCTGCGTGAAATCGGTGAGTGAACGGATTCCGGCAAGCTGCATCTCATCGAGCTTGCTGTACAGCAGCTCACCCTCGCTGTCTCGCGCGAACGCCGGATGCGGCTGATACAGGATGCCGGGGCGGATCTCGATGTCGTAATCACTGTACGCAATCGCGTCGACCGGCGCGTCGTCGGGCAAGGCATTGCCATCGGCATCGCGATAGTGTGCTACCGGCACTGCCGTGGCCGTCAGCGGAATCAGTTCGTAGGGCCGCTTGAGATAGTGATACTGCAAGGGCGGCTCGTAGATCTGCCCGGTGAAGGTGACTTCATTGGAGCTGTAGGACTGCGCCGGGTCGAGGTGATTGGGACGTTCCTGGAACGATGAAAAGAGCACGTTAGCAGCGGCGTCCGCGGCCGGATAGGGTCGGTTCCAGGGCTGTCCGTCACACGCGACGAGCAGCAGCAACGCGCACACCACGCCGGCCACACCCACCGGCGACGGTCTGTGCAGCCATGCCCTGCCCTCATGTAAAGGGTCTGTTCGCATCGCGGGCTATTATAAGGGCCACCCTGCCCGGATTCATGCTTTTCCTGCACTTCAACTGGCTGACCTTTTCCGGTAACGTAGCGGCTCTGTTTGCGGGTGCAGCCGGCCTGCGGATATCCGGACTTCAACCACATCTTCAGGGAACTGCCATGGGATTCTTGAGCGGGAAACGCGCACTCATCGTCGGTCTGGCCAGCAACCGGTCGATTGCGTGGGGTATTGCGCAGGCCATGAAGCGTGAAGGCGCCGAGCTTGCCTTCAGCTATCCAAACGACAAAATGCGCGAGCGGGTGACCAAAATGGCCACGGAGTGCGACTCCGATATCGTACTGCCCTGCGATGTCAGCAGCGATGCACAGATCGAGGCCCTGTTCAGTGCGCTCGGCGAGCGCTGGGACGGACTCGACATCATCGTGCACTCGGTCGCCTTTGCGCCGGCCGACCAGCTGGCCGGTGACTTCCTGGAATGCGTCTCGCGCGAAGGTTTTGCGATCGCGCACGATATCAGCTCCTACAGCTTCACGGCGCTGGCCAAGGCCGGTTACCCGCTGATGAAGGAACGCAACGGGTCCCTGCTGACACTCAGCTACCTGGGCGCAGTACAGACCATTCCCAATTACAACGTGATGGGGCTGGCCAAGGCCAGTCTGGAGGCCAACGTACGCTACCTGGCGCAGAGCCTCGGTCCGCTGGGGATCCGCGTCAACGGCATTTCAGCCGGTCCGATCCGGACGCTGGCTGCCTCCGGCATCAGTAACTTTCGCAAGCTGCTGGACACCTTCGCACATACCGCCCCGTTACGTCGTAACGTCACCATCGAGGATGTTGGCAACGCCGCCGCGTTCCTGTGTTCCGATCTTGCCGCCGGTATTACCGGAGAAATCACCTATGTGGACGGTGGCTACAACATCGTCGGCATGGCCCCGCTCAGCGAGGGCGGCTGATACGTGTTGCTGCCAGGATGCCTGGCTCGCCCTCGAGCCGGCCAATCAGCACCGCGCCGCAGGAATCGCTGAACACGTTTACTGCGGTCCGGCACATATCGAGCACCCGGTCCACCGCCAGGATCAGGCCGACGGCCTCGACCGGCAGACCGATCGCCGTGAGGATGATGGTGATGGCCACCAGACTGGCTGCCGGTATGCCGGCCACGCCGATCGAGGTCAGCAGTGCGACCAGTACGATCGTGAATTGTGTGGCGAAACCGAGCTCGATGCCATAGGCCTGTGCAATGAACATCGCAGCCACGCATTCATAGAGCGCCGTACCGTCCATGTTGACCGTCGCACCCAGTGGCAGCACAAAACTGGTGACACGGTTCGAGACACCGGCCCGCTTCTCCACACAATCCATCGTGATCGGGAGGGTCGCCGAGGACGAGGCCGTGGAAAAAGCGGTCAGCAAGGCAGGCGCCATGGCCTGGAAATGTCGCAGCGGACGCACGCGCGCGACCAGACGCAGCAGTAACGGCAGTGTAACCAGGAGGTGCACGGCCAGCGCGGCCAGCACGGTAAAAAAGAAGGCCAGCAGTGGCGCAAAGGCTGCAAACCCGGTGGTGGCAACGACCCTGGCGACCAGTGCAAACACACCGATTGGTGCGAACAGCATCACCCAGTCGGTCAGCTTCATCATCACGGAGAACATGCCACGCCAGAAATCGCGCAGCACCTGTGCCTGCGCCCCATCGATTTTTGTCATGAAAAAGCCGAACAGCAGGCTGAAAAAGATCATGCCAAGCATCTGGCCCTCGGCTGCAGCCGCCACGATGTTGGTTGGAATCATGCGCAGAAAGATCCCGACCACATCCCCGGCACCCTGCCCCTGCACCCGTGCAGCAATATCAGCCGTGGCGGTATCTGACTGCGGGAGGATGTCATGCGCGGGCTGGCCATCGACCGTGCCCGGCGCGACCAGATTCACCGCCATCAATCCCACCAGCACAGCCAGCAGACTGGTCGTCAGGTAGTAAAGCAGTGTTTTCAGGCCCAGCCGCCGCATGGCATCACCGCCGCCCATGCCGGCCACCCCGGTTATGATCGAGGAGATTATCAGGGGTACGATCAGCATTTTCAGGGCATTCATGAACATGCTGCCCAGAAAGGCATAGATATCGATGAACAGCACGCCAAGGATATTACCGTCGGTGCCGCTCAACCTGCCGGCAATCACGGCAAGTACGAGTGCAATCAGAATTTGCCAGTGCAGCTTCAGCGTCGGGGTCCTGTTGCCACCGGCACTGTGATTGACGGCCTAGCGGTCACCTTCCCGCGGGATATGGATAGTGGCCTGTGACTTGAGCTCGCCCAGCACCATTTGCAGGTCGCTGGATCCCTCGAGCTCCTGGAGTGCGCGCCAGGCCTGCTTGCGGGCGGGCTCTGGTAATGCATCGTAATCGCCCTGCTGTACTTCCTCCAGCGAGATCAGTGCATAGTCGCCGCTCGACAGTAACATGCCGGCATACACAGGTTTGTCTGGCTGCGGTAATGGCATGTCAAATGCACGTCTGACCAGCTCCTGCGATGGTAACCGCGCAGTACGCGGCAACAGGGTATTGCTTTCAAGTTTCAGCGACTCGGCTGCCGCAACAGAGTCCATGGTTGCTGTGCCACTGTCGAGTTCCGCCAGCAGCCCCGCACCCTTTTCCTCAAGCAAGGTGCGGATCCTGTCCTGACGCACCGCCTCGGCAACTGCCTCCCGGATGCTGTCCAGCGTTTGCTGCGCGGCCGGCTGGTGTTCCAGAATACGCAGTACCACGACGTGGTCATCGCCGATTTCTATGGCCGGACTGTTATTGCCTTGCACCAGCACGTCAGCACTGAAAATAGCTTCCCGCACGGCCGGATCGGCGCCGATACCGCTACCGCTGTCGCGCTCGATCCAGTCCGACTCGGCGATCTTGAGGCCGAGGGCATCGGCCACACCCTGCAGTGAATCGGCGAGATGATTTGTCCCATCTTGACGTACGTGGGCCCCGGTTTTTTCTCGATCATCAGGCGCGCTTTGACCGGAGTTGAGACCTGTGGCAGGTCGGGCGACTGCAGCCCAGCTCTGCATGTCCAGCCTGAAATCATTAAGAACGCCCCACTTTTCGAACAGCATGTCCCAGCCGTAGCGCGGAAAGATGTTATAGGTCTGCTGAAGGCGAATGTTTTCACGAATTTTGTCTACTGTTGTGCGTCTCATGCTTCCATGTCCTCCTCGGCGGGCGGATCTTGCAGCCCGATGGCATCAAGTTCTGTCACGCCTTCCGCATCTGTGGGGTTGCTATATTCGACCAGTACTGATTCCACACCAGGTGTAGCAGCCTCTGCATCGGCCCCTGCTGCTGTCAAGGTTGCCGCGACCTGTACGTCGGCTGCCTTGGTCTCGAAGAAAGCTTCGTACCCCCCTGCCTCTGCATCAACACGTTCGCGAAGCGCCATGTCATCCGGGCTATCATCGGGAATGATTGGCCCGTTGAGACCGCAAAGACTTTCAAGAAAGAGCTGATGATCCCATAGAGCGCGCCGGCGATGAGTGCCCAAAAGACACGGTCAACGGCCAGCACTTCGGGAAAAATTCGGACAAGAGCCATAGCATGAAGCTGTTGATCAGCACGTATGAGGCCGTAAGAGATGAAGATAAACGGCAGGGTGAAGAATTGGATGACGGGCTTAATCGTCGCGTTTAGAATGCCCAGTACCAAAGCGATCAGCAACAGGTTCAAGAACGAAAAATTGACAAAATAGACTTTGGGCACCAGCACTACGACCAAAAAAACAGTGACCACATTTACCAGAAAGCGAACGAGCATTGCACGCCATCTGAAGTGCTTAAACGGATTTGATTGCGTAGCCATCGTATTAGTAGTCACTATTGTACGGTCCTTTCTGACTTGATTGCCGTCGCCCGGAGCCTATTGGATGAGCAGGCACCTGGTGGCGCAAGCTTCACTTGAATGCTGCAGATTCGATCAGTAGGGGTGCGCCTTGTCGATTTTATTCGCCCAACGCAGTAGCTCAAACGCTTGGTACCAGTACGGGGACGAACCGGCTGATGGTTGCATCGTCATATTTGACAAGCAACTTGTTGACCGTCTGCACGAGACGATTGCCCGGGATGTTGCGCTAGACAGATCTCGCCAGACCTGATCGATTAGTTCGTCGCTATCGATGGTTGCTTCGTTCAGCCCTGGCTGAATTTGGGTCTCTATAAAGCAATCGCTGATGCATCTCTCCACTCCTCGTTCTGCCGTCCCCAGGTATGGGCTTGTCTCTGAATTTGGTTGTTGGCCGGCACGCAGCGCCTGTACGATCTACGGATAGACCGACGGCACAAAGTGATAGTCCGAGAAGTCAGGCGGACGATAGCCGCCAGCCTTCCGGGGTGGCAATGCCAGCGGCTCGGGCGTCACGTCCTCGTACGGTATCTCGCTCCCATGAGTGGAAGTAGTCGGTCGCGCATGACGCTTTACGTTTGCATCCACAATGTACCAGGGGGCATGGGACGAACTGCTTTGGGCCAGCATCGCATCCCGCGCCTTCGAGTAATCTACCCAGCGTGAACGAGCCTCCACATCCATGGGACTCAACTTCCAGCGCTTGCGCGGGTCGTGAATCCGCTGGGTGGCGAAACGTGCTTCCTGCGTCTCGTCAGCGATGATATCCAGCCAGTACTTTGAGCAGGAGAGTGCCTGAGCGTGTGAGGGCGTGTTCGAACCCGTTGACCGTCGCGTAGAATTCTGCCAGTATCGTCATCGGTGCAAAAACCCATGACTCGCTCCACGCCGGCCCGGTTGTACCAACTGCGATCAAACAACACCATCTCACCGGCCGACGGCAAATGTGGTACATAACGTTGGAAATACCACTGCGACTTCTTTTTTTCCGTCGGAGCTGGTAGAGCTACGACGCTGCGACCCGAGGGCTAAGCCGGTCCGTAATGCGTTTGATCGTGCCGCCCTTACCCGCAGAGCACGACCTCGAAGACGACGGCGACCTTGAGCCCCTTCTGCTTGATCCATCCCTGGAGCTTGACCAGCTCGAATTTCAAGCGTGCCAGCTCGTCGTCAAAGGCTTTGCGCTTCATTTTTTTTGCGTCTGGCCCTGCCACACCAGGGGGGAGCTTTGCTCGCTCGCTTCTCCTTCTTGCTCTTCTTATGCTTTTTCTGCTTACTCATCTGAATTTCTCCTGAAAGTCTGCTCGTTCTGACGGTGCGAAGACTTCACGACCAGCCTGGCCTATCATCATTCGGCTTGTTCACCATAGATTTCTCGTTCAGATGGACGACGATCAACTCCCATATTTATCTTTTGCGCCAGCACTTCGTCTACTTCTGGTCCTAATTCAGCCAGCAACGGACCGGTCGCCGTAGCCATAAATGATGAGTTTTCTACCTGATCGCCGCTGGCATGAGGCCTCTCGCTGACGACGTAGCTGGTCTCTGCCAACCACACATCGGCGAGACGCTTGGTCGTGCGTTCGGTTGCGCCATCCTCATTGACGCGTATTGACGTGGCGCTCAGCGGGATGGCGACCAGAAAAATACCCGGCCACGAAGAAGAAAGCCCGGCGACGCTTGTCGCTCTCTAACTCTTTGGTTGCGGCAGCGCTCAATCCCAGCAGGCCCAACACGCCGCCGCCAGCAGAATCGAGAGGAAGTTGGTCGGAGCATAGCGCCAAATGCGTCGACCCATTCGCCATTGGCCAAGCCAACGCCAACCACATCATCAAGGCGGCCAATCATATGGAGATCGCCACGCCCGGCAACGAATCGGCCACATCATCCCGGCTCATGGCAAAGGCGCCGGCCGCGCCGGCGGCAAGCACCACGTCGAGATCAATCAGCAGGCGGCAACACACGGCCGGTAATCTGCGAATTCGTGTTAAAGTCGATCACTGCCGTAATGTTCACAAATGTCAGGAGCCATGCCACGGCGATAGCACGGGCAAACCTGACACCACCGCCAGGGAAGAACTGCCCGCCCGATTCATGTCGCCCATGACCAGTCCAGCCACGGTGCCCATGATCGGTTTCATCAATGGTGCTATGATCATGGCGCCGATCACTGTGGCAGTCGAGTCGCCGATCACGCCGTACGTCGCGATAACTGTGGAAAGAAAGAGCAGGACCACAAATTGTTCCATATCGACGCGGCGTTTGGCCGCCTTCGAAGAAGAGCTTGGCCTCAAACTCGGTCAACTGTCTCCTTTCAGGTGGACATCTCTATATGGAAGTTCTGCGTCTCGATGAAACCCATACGAGACTCTCCTTCTCGGTTAGGTGCGGTGTCGGTTCTGTGGCAACAATCTTGCTATCGGCGGCGAGGAGCGGACATGGCTAACTGGATGTTTGAATACGGCACGTCCGGCAGTGTCGGCTTCTGCCACCCTTTGCGCCTCTATTCAACGCAGCTGTCTGGCACATAATCGCCATGGATTTCAAAATTGTGGCAGGTCATGGAAGAAGCGATTGTATTTGCCGATGGTGTAGCCCGCGAGGCCCACAATCAGGACAATCGTCATCATCAGCATGATCAGCTTCCGCCCGAGCAAAAACACGTCCTGATCGAGCAGCGTCAGCAAAACGTAGATGAAATAGGGCAGACAGAGAACGCTAATGACAAGTCCGGCAAAGAAGCCGATCCACGCCGCCTGGCTCAGATTCAGCACTTGGTCGTTTAGGAATGTCAAAATCAACCAGACCGTTGGGAAAGCAAGGGCGAGTTTTTCCGGCCCAGTTCACTGGCGCCTTGGCTTCCGGCAAGAAGAGGATGGCCAAGAGCACCGCCAACGAGATGACCCAAATGTTGAAGAGCCGGCCATAAAAAATCTCGCCCCAGACCCCTACTTCAAAGGCAACCCCCCACACGGCAACCGAAGCGCCCACGGTGGCCACGATAAATTTACGGGCCTCCTTGTCGACGTTTAACTGCATGCTCCCCGTAGCCCTTTACCAAAATGAAGGTCGAAACTGCCTCCGTGCCCTCAAAATATAGCCGTTTCGGAGCTCTTGCCGGAGCACGGCAACGAGCACTTGGATCCGCCCGATCGGGTCAATGCCATCCATTTCCGTCAAGATGCGGCCGGCGACCACGTTGATCCCGCACGGCGCTGTTGCGACAGTATCGCCAGGCCGGCGCCCAGCATGAGCAACGGGAGGAGCCAGATGATTCCCTTCCGCGGGCTGCGCAAGGCAAAGACGATTGCCATCACCGCACCAGCGGCGATCAACACCCAGGCGACAGTGCGTGGCTTCGTCGTAGAGTCTGAAACAGAAAGATCC
>CAVQJD010000025.1:0-86495 GCA_963712695.1 uncultured Gammaproteobacteria bacterium | reverse complement strand
CTTGGTAAAAAAGCCCTGAAAATCACCGAAGCGCTGCACGTACTCGATAATCAGGGAAGAGTGCTCCGAGGCGCTGGAGAAGATCTGTTTCAGTCCCTGTTCCCTCGAGCCGATGACATCGAGCAGGAAATCGCGCCCCTGGGCGGCGATCTGCCTGACCACATGCTCGATGTTTTCCCTGCCATCGGTTTCGCCATCGCGCACGGCCAGGGCAATATGATGCAGCCGCGGGCCGTAGTTGCGTACGAAGGTCTCGGTGGGCGAGGGCAGCTTTTCGAGGTGGTTGACGAAATAGGGGTGTTGTTGGCGGTGAACACCTTGGCCGGACTGTGCATCTCGCTGGCATGGTGCACACTCTTGGTGACATTGGTCGAGGAGTTCTGGTCGTGGATATCGTAGGAACCCCAGTAGTAGTAGCTCGAGAGCGACAGCCATTCCAGGATGGCCACTTCCCGATTCTGGCTGTAGACACGGGTGGCCAGGTGGTCGATCGGCAGGATCAGGTCTTCGATGTGCAGTTGCTTCTGCAACTCCTTGGCAGCCAGGTAGACTTCCTGCACGTCGGAATTGATGCTGCTGATGCCAAGTGAATAGACCCGGATCTGCTCGAGCGGACGCTCCATGTACCCGACGATGTTGTGCGTGTAGGGCGATGGCTTGACGATGGCGAGGTTGCCGGGTAATTCCAGCTTGCGGACATCATCCTGGGAAAAGAAGCGGAATTCCCGTGCCTGCTGGCATTCAACCACACCGTGCATGTCGCTGACACGCAGGATTTCGCCCATGTAACGGCTGTTGGGCTTGCGCGCCCCGATAGGGTAAACCTCGTTGAGACTGCGGAAGATGCCGCGGGTGCGCCGGTCCTTGACTTCGCGCACCAGAAAGTCGGGCGAATTCATGTCGATGCGCAGGACATGCGTCCAGTGGCTCTTGCTCTCCAGCGTCACCAGGTAATGATAGGGCGTCATCAGCGCCAGTTCGCCGATGTAGCGAATGGAATTGCCGGGATCGACGGTGATCATGATGGCCTCGATCTGGTCGATCATGTCGGTCAGGCCGCTCTGGTCGCGTTCTGCCAGCAGGCGCTGCAGGTACTCCTCGAAAAACGGCGAGTTTTGTTTGTCCCCGTTGCGGGTAAAAGAGGTGGAGCTGGTCATGTTTGCTGTCCGCTGAATCTGAAAACCCGGATGGGTGACATGCAAGTCACAGGCCAGACCCGGGTGCGTCCTCAGCGGAATGCGAAGGATGGATTTTCAGTTACTTGCGAAGGTCGGTGCGGGGCGGATGCACACCTGACCCGCAGCTGTGCACACGAATGATGCATGCGGGTTCTGCGATTGCACCAGTATCGGGCTGCATCATTGGCAGTTGCGCAGTAACTGCAGGTCGACTGCGATGCGGGGGGTGGAACCGAAATGACGGCGTCGTTGATTCCTTCCCGGTACCTGGTCCGGGAAAGGGGTACTGTCAGCGTGCGGTCGTCAACAGCCGGTCGCACTGGGGTAATGAGCGGGCCCTGCCCGGGTGCAGCGGGCTAGACCACGACGACAGAATTCTCCGAATTACCGTACGGGTTAGGCACGTACTTGTCGGCTTCCCAGTCGTTTTCCCAGGTACTGTCATCGATCAGGTACCGGAACTGGTATTCATGATTGGTCTCAAGTTCGAGCGTGACCTTGAACGTCCCGTCCTTGAGTTTCTTCAGCGGGACAGCATAGAGATTCCAGTCATTGAATTCACCGACGATGTGTACGTTGCTAGCATCCCTGGCCGCTTCGGCCGGCAGATGGAATGTGACCTTGCAGACGGGTTTGGACTTCAGGTACTGCTTGATAAGGCTCATAGCCCCCTCCTCGATATTTTCGAAATGTTTTATCTATTGTACAAAGCCGGTTTACATTTAATGGAGCGGGCGGTACAAGGCAAGCGGTTTTTTTGCTGCCCGGAAACCTGTATGACTGCCGGCGCTGGATTAGCTGCCGTCAATTAACTGGCGTTAAGGGTGGCCGCCGCGCTCAATCCGTACAGGATGGCGGCATAACCTGTTGCGCCGTGGTTAGGGAAGCGAGGTGGGGACACTGCGTGGCCGGGTACTGCCGCTCACGCCGGTCAGTCGCCGAGGCTTCCATTGTCCATCGCGAGACTAATCCCGGGCGGTTCCTGTGACAGCTGAGCGAGCAAACCTGCATGCAGGTTAACAGTCGACTGGCCCGAGGCAATGCAGGACAAGCTTCATGGCCGTGATGCAGCCTGTGCGAGCACCGGCCCGGGCGTTAAAAATTGATTTGCGTCAATAGCCTGCATAGAGTGCTGTATTAACTTACGAGACTGTTTGTGACGTTGCAGGCGCCACTTGCCAGGCCGGACAAGATTACCCGGGCACTTATCGAATCTGCTCATAATCCATGCGGGTTTCCATGCGTCCGGTGTATCCTTGTGCGCCACCCGTTGATCACGGCCAGGGAGGAGGCATTCTGTTTGCCCGGGAATTGACCAAATGAACGCTTCAGCAATCAACACGTCACTGAACCGCCTGCCGGTGATTGCACGCTTGTGGCAGCACCATGCCGATATTGGCGGGCAACATCTGCGTGCCATGTTCACCACTGACCCGGACCGCGCCCGGCGCTATGTGCTGGAATTCGGCGGGCTGCTGCTGGACTATTCCAAGAACCGCATCACCGATGAGACCCTCCGGCTGCTGTGCAGTCTGGCCGAAGAGGCAGGCCTGGACAAGGCGCGTGAACAGATGTTCTCAGGTGAGCGCATTAATCTCACCGAGGGCAGGGCCGTGCTGCACACCGCGTTGCGCAACCCGGGCGGGCATGCAGTGTATGTCGACGGTGACGATGTCATGCCGGCGGTGCACGCGGAGCTCGACCACATGGCTGGGTTCTGCCAGCAGGTACGCAGCGGTGACTGGCTGGGCTTCAGCGGCAAGCCCGTGACCGATGTCGTTAACATCGGCATCGGCGGTTCCGACCTGGGCCCGCGCATGGTCTGTGCGGCGCTGCGTCCCCGCTGGCACGAACGCCTCAACATGCACTTCATTTCCAATGTCGACGGCATGCACATCGAAGAGTGCCTGGCCGAACTGCACCCCGAGACCACCCTGTTCATCGTCGCTTCCAAAACCTTTACCACGCAGGAAACGCTCACCAATGCCGGTGCAGCCCGGGACTGGTTCCTGCAGACAGCCGGCGATACGGCGCACATCGCGCGCCACTTCGTCGCAGTCTCCACCAATCGCGAGGCCGTCGAGGCATTTGGCATCGACTCCGCCAACATGTTCGTGTTCTGGAACTGGGTCGGTGGCCGCTATTCGCTGTGGTCGGCCATTGGCCTGTCTATCATGCTCGCCATTGGGCCGGACGCGTTCCGCGAGCTGCTGGCCGGTGCCCATGACATGGACGAACATTTCCGCAGCGCACCGTACGAGCAGAACATGCCGGTTATTCTCGCGCTGCTGGGTTTCTGGTACCGGCACTATTTCGGGGCCGCCACGCAGGTGGTGCTGCCCTACGATCACCTGCTGCGGCTGCTGCCGCTGTACCTGCAACAGGCCGAAATGGAAAGCAACGGCAAGTCGGTCGACCGTGATGGCAACAGCGTGGACTACCCGACTGCACCGGTACTGTGGGGGGAGAGCGGCATCAACGGCCAGCATTCGTTCTTCCAGCTGCTGCACCAGGGCACGCAGCTGATTCCGGCAGATTTTATCGCCAGCCTGCAGACGCAGGCAGGCAGTCGCCGGCAGCACGATATCATGATATCCAACGTGATCGCACAGAGCGAGGCGCTGATGATCGGGCGCGACAGGGCCGAGACCGCGCGCGTGCTGGCCGACAGCGGCGTTGATGCGGCCACGGCCAGCCTGCGGCTGCCGCACATGGTGTTTCCTGGCAACCGCCCGAGTAACACGCTGTTCATCGACCGCATCACACCGCGCCGCCTGGGCGCACTGATTGCACTGTACGAACACAGGATCTTTGTCGAGGGCGTGCTGTGGAATATCAACTCCTATGACCAGTGGGGCGTGGAACTGGGCAAGCAACTGGCGAAAAAAGTGCTGGGACAGCTGCATGCACCGGAGCCGGTCAGCGATCACGATCCGTCGACCAACCGGCTGATCAATCATTACCGTCAGTATAGCCAGCAGCACAGAGAGGACTGAAATGGCAAACGTTACCCCGGAAGAACAGGCCAGGAAATACAAGTACTACATAGAACCCAAGCAGGTCAGTGACCTGACTCGCAGGACACTGGTGCTGATTCTGGCCGGCGGCGAAGGTTCACGGTTGTATGATCTCACCCGCTGGCGCGCCAAGCCCGCGGTGCCGTTTGGCGGCAAGTTCCGCATCATCGACTTTGCGCTGTCCAACTGCATCAATTCAGGCTTGCGGCGCATCGGTGTACTCACCCAGTATCGCGCGCATTCGCTGATTCGCCATCTGCAGCGTGCCTGGAGTTTCCTGCGCAACGAAATCGGCGAATTCGTCGAGATCCTGCCTGCCCAGCAGCGTACTTCCGAGAAACAGTGGTACAAGGGCACGGCCGATGCGCTGTTCCAGAACATCGACATCATCCGCCGTCACTCACCCGATTTCGTCATGGTGCTGGGTGGTGACCATATCTATACCATGGATTACTCGATGATGCTGTTGCACCATGTCGAGCACGATGCCGACTGCACCGTCGGCTGTATCGAGGCGCCGCTCGATCAGGCCAGCTCGTTTGGTGTCATGAGCGTCGACGAAAACCTGCGCGTCACGCGCTTCTCTGAAAAACCCGAGCAACCCGAGGCAATGCCGGGCAAGCCGGATGTGGCACTGGTCTCCATGGGCATCTACGTTTTCTCCACCAGCGTGCTGTACGATATCCTGCGCAACGATGCCAGCAACCTGAGTTCCTCGCATGACTTCGGCCGGGATATCCTGCCGGCCCGCATCCATGACCTGAACGTGGTCGCGTATCCGTTCCGCGATGAAGATGGCGAACCGGCTTACTGGCGCGATGTTGGCACCGTGGATTCCTACTGGTCGGCCAACATCGAGCTGTGCGATGTTGAACCCGAGCTGAATCTTTACGACCGCTACTGGCCGATCTGGACCTACCAGACCCAGCACCCGCCGGCCAAGTTCGTGTTCGACGATGAAGCGCGGCGCGGGATGGCTATCGACTCGCTGATCTCCGGGGGCTGTATTATTTCGGGTGCCGTGGTCAGGCGCTCGGTCATCTTCTTCGCTACCACCATCGGCAGCTACAGTACCGTGCAGAACAGCGTGGTGCTGCCCAAGGTCACCATTGGCGATAACTGCCGGATCATCAATACCATCATCGACAAGGGTTGTGCGATACCCGACGGTACGGTGATTGGCGAGAACCTGGAAGAGGATGCGAAGAAATATCACATCACGCCCACGGGCATCCGCCTGGTCACTCCGGCCATGCTGGGACAGAACCTGTATGATATCGTCGATCTACGCTCCGACTGACGCGGATTCCCACAAGGAACACCCATGAAATTTGTACTCTGCTGGCACATGCACCAGCCTTATTACCGTGATGAGCTGCACGGTGAATACCATCTGCCGTGGGTTTACCTGCACGCCATGAAAGACTACTCCGATATGGCGTGGCACCTGGAACAGCACCCGGGCATGCGCCTGGTGGTCAACTTTGCGCCGGTGTTGCTGGAGCAGCTGCTCGACTACACCGGCCAGATCGGTGAATTTCTGGCCAGCGGTAAACCCATGAGCGATCCCATGCTGAACCTGCTGGCGGGTGTGACAGCGATTCCACCGGACAACAAGGCGCGCCATCGCATAATCAAAAATTGCCAGCGCTGCAATGCCTCGACCATGATCGATCCCTGGCCTGACTACAAGGCACTCACCGAGTATCCGCGGCGCATGCTGGAACCCGCTACCACGTCCGCGGCAGAACCGGTCGCGCTGGGCTACCTCAACGGCCAGTATTTCCATGACCTGCTGACCTGGTATCACCTCGCCTGGC
This sequence comes from uncultured Gammaproteobacteria bacterium, assembly GCA_963712695.1. Lineage (GTDB taxonomy): Bacteria > Pseudomonadota > Gammaproteobacteria > UBA9214 > UBA9214 > UBA9214. Next base: position 80,480 of record CAVQJD010000025.1, on the reverse strand, counting down.
TGGGGTATGCCTACAAGCAGCAGCACCGCGTGCGTGCGCTGCTGGACAAGGGCACTGGCTACACCCTGGATGACCGCCTTGGCCTGCTGCGCATCATTCATGAATGCATCGGCGATATCATTCCGCGCTACCGGCGCCTGGCCGGGCGCGGTCAGATCGAGCTGTCCATGACACCGTGGGGCCATCCAATCGTGCCCTTGCTGAATGACTTCAGGAATGCCAACTGTGCACTGCCGGAATCACCCAGTCCTACCGCCGGTGCCTATCCGGGCGGGCGCGCAGCGCAGTCGCTGGCACCTGCGACAGGGCATCGAGCTTTTCGAACGCTGCTTCGGCCGCAAGCCGCAGGGCGTGTGGCTGTCCGAGGGCAGCATCAGCAAGGATGCCATTGAGCTGCTGGATGAATTCGATATGCAGTGGACCGCTTCCGGAGAGAATGTGTGGCGCAACAGCGCGCGCCTGTCCAAGCTCGCGGAGGAGGATATCACCAGCAAGCGCGGCCTGTTCAAGGCATACCGTGCCAGCGGTGGCAAGTGCAAGATATTTTTCCGTGACGACGGCTTGTCCGACCTGATCGGCTTCGAATACCGCAACTGGGACGCCGGGGATGCCGTTGCCAACTTCCTCATGCACATCCGCAATATCAGCAAGTTCCTCGGCAAAGAGGCCAGCGACAGTTGTGTCAGTGTGATTATGGATGGCGAAAATGCCTGGGAATCCTACCCCGACAACGGCGTGCACTTCATTGAACGGCTATACCGGGCCCTGATCGAGGAGCCCGGTATCGAAACGATTACCTTTGCCGAAGCGGTGGCACTGCCAGCCACCAGGCTGCCGACCATCTGTCCGGGCAGCTGGGTGTTCGGCTCCTTCTCCACCTGGATCGGTGATGCCGAGAAAAACCGTGCCTGGGATCTGCTGGTCGAAGCCAAGCGTGATTACGACCGGTTCATGGACATGACGACGCTGGATGAGCAACAGCGGACCCGCATCACGCGCCAGCTTGCGATCTGCGAGGGTTCCGACTGGTTCTGGTGGTTCGGTGATTACAACCCGAGCGAGTCGGTTCAGGATTTCGACCAGCTGTATCGCAGCCAGCTGCGCATGCTGTACCAGCTGATGGGATCACCCGCACCGCCGTCGCTGGACATTCCCATCTCGCTTGGCAAGAGCCAGGCGCGTGGCAGTTCCGGTACCATGCGCCGCAACTGATGCCTGAAAGGCATAAGGTCCTGTGGCGTTGCCGTGCCTTGCGTGCCGGCGAGTCAAGCGGGTGGTACCGGCAGATGTGCCGGCCAGTTCGCACCAGGATGCAGGCCTGAGCGGCACTGTGCAATCATCTGGCCCCGACCAAACGGGTAACAACGAGCAGCCATGTCATGACAACGAATCCACTGTTACGCAGACGCAGCGGTATCCTGTTGCATCCCACCAGCCTGCCGTCACGACGGCTCGACGATGACGCCTTGCGCTGGCTGGAATTTCTCGCCGCCGCCGGGCAGGGTGTCTGGCAGGTATTGCCGCTCGGCATGCCGTGTCGTGGCTATTCGCCCTACCAGTGCCTGTCGGCGTTTGCCGCCAACCCGGCGCTGTTGCCACTGGACTGCAGCATGCAGCCGCAACCGGAAAACCCGCAGTACCTGCAGTGGCTGCAGCAACAGGCGTACTGGCTGGAGGATTTCGCCAGCTTCCTGCTGATCAAGCAACTGCATGATGGCAAGCCATGGTACGAATGGCCGGATAACTACCGGCATCGCCAGCCCGGCGTGCTGGAGGCGCTGCAACGAAAATATGCCCACCGGCTCGAACTGATTCGCTGGCAGCAGTTCCAGATCTACCACCGCTGGGATGCGCTGCGCAGCGCGGCTGCCGCACGCGATATCCAGCTGTTCGGCGACATGCCGATTTTCGTGGCGCATGACAGCGCCGACGTGTGGGCGCACCGCACCGCTTTCTGCTCGACGCAGAGGGGCAGCTGGCCTCGGTAACCGGTGTGCCGCCCGATTATTTCTCCGCCACGGGGCAGCGCTGGGGCAATCCGCACTACAACTGGCAGGTACTGCAGGAGGAGGATTTCGACTGGTGGCTGAAACGCCTGCAGACCCATTTCCAGTGGTTCGATCTGCTGCGGATCGATCACTTCCGCGGTCTCGAGTCAGTCTGGATGATCAACCGCGAGTGTCCGACCGCCGAGGTGGGGGAATGGGTCAAGACGCCGGGGGATGCGCTGTTATTGAAGCTGCAGCAGCAGATGGGTAATCTTCCCCTGGTCGCAGAGGATCTCGGCATCATCACCCCGGCGGTCACCGAACTGCGCAAGCGCTTCAACCTGCCCGGTATGGCCGTATTGCAATTTGCCTTTGATTCCTTTGATGACAATCCGCACAAACCCCGCAATATCACCCCGGACACGGTGGTTTATACCGGCACCCATGACAACGACACGACCCGGGGCTGGTTTCGGTCGTTGCAGACCCATGAACAGCAGAACGTGCTCGACACCCTCGGCATCAGCGACCCGGCGGGTATCGTCGAGGCCATGATCAAGACCGCCATGCAGAGCCGAGCGCAATTGTGCATCCTGCCATTGCAGGATGTGCTCGGACTGGACTCGGATGCACGCATGAATATCCCGGGTAATGATGAAGAACACTGGCGCTGGCACTTTGAATGGTCACAGATCACGCCTGATACCGCCTTACGCCTGAAGGAGACAAGCCGCCATGCGCAGCGCAACTGACAAAGACAGAGACAAACAGACCCTGAGTGATGCCCGGCAGCGTGTCCAGGACGGTGTCGCGCACGATCCGTTCGAGGTGCTGGGTCTGCATCCGACAGCCGATGGCGGCCGCGAGATCACGGTGTTCCTGCCGCCGGCGGAAGCGGTGCAGATCGACGGATTGGGCGAGCTGCAGCGCATCCCGGGCAGTGATTGCTTCGTGCTGCAGTTGCAACCTGCAGACAGTCCGGCGCAACACTACAGTCTCACCTGGACCGAGAAGCGTAACGGTAATGTCCACCATCAGGTCTCGCCGTACACCTTCCTGCCGCAGATCAGTGATTTCGACCTGCACCTGTTCCAGGAAGGCCACCACCAGCATGCCTGGACATTTCTTGGTGCACGGCCAGTCTGCATCGACGAGGTTGCGGGTGTGCAGTTTGCCGTGTGGGCGCCGGCCGTGAAGCGCGTCAGCGTGGTGGGCGATTTCAACGAGTGGGACGGACGCCGCCACCCGATGCGCTGCCGTGGCTACGTCCGGAATCTGGGAACTGTTTATCCCGGGTCTGCAGGCGGGCGATGCCTACAAATACGAAATGATCTCGGCGCCATGGCCAGCTTGGTGACGAAAGACCGATCCCTATGCACGGCAGATGTTCTCTGCGGCCCGAGACCACCAGCTGTGCCGCGGACGAGTACCTGCATCCTGGGCGGACGGCGACTGGATCGAGGCCCGCGCCCACTTCGACTGGCAGCACCGCCCGATCAGCATCTACGAACTGCACGCCGGTTCCTGGCGCACGGCATGCCGATGGCAGATTTCTACACCTGGGCGGAACTGGCCGAGCAGCTGATTCCCTACGTGTCGGACCTGGGCTACACCCACATCGAGCTGATGCCGGTGAGCCGAACATCCGCTCGATGCGTCGTGGGGCTATCAGGTGTACCGGCTATTTCGCGCCGACGGCGCGCTTCGGCTCGCCGGACGACTTCCGCGCCTTTCGTCGATGCCTGCCACCAGGCCAGGGTATCGGTGTGCTGCTCGACTGGGTGCCCGGCGCATTTTCCCAAGGACGATTTTGCGCTGGCGCGCTTTACCGGCGAGCCGGTCTACGAGCACGCCGATCCGCGCCGCGGCGAGCATCAGGACTGGGGCACGCTGATCTTCGATTTCGGCCGCAACGAAGTGCGCAACTTCCTGGTCGCCAATGCGCTGTACTGGCTGGACGAATTTCACATCGACGGCCTGCGCGTCGATGCGGTCGCCTCGATGCTCTACCTCGACTACTCGCGCAAGCCGGGCGAATGGCTGCCGAACCAGTATGGCGGGCGCGAAAATATCGAGGCGATTCATTTCCTGCGCGAAATGAACACCGAGGTGCATGGCCGCTTTCCCGGCGTGCTGACCATCGCCGAGGAATCGACCGCCTGGCCGGCGGTGTCGCGTCCGGTCGAACTGGGCGGCCTGGGGTTCTCGATGAAATGGAACATGGGCTGGATGAACGACAGCCTCGATTACATCGAGAAGGAACCGGTCTATCCGCAAGTATCAGCACAACCAGCTCACCTTCAGCCAGATGTATGCGTGGACCGAGAACTTCGTGCTGCCGCTTGTCGCATGACGAAGTCGTGCACATGAAGAAAAGCCTGCTCGACAAGATGCCGGGCGATGCCTGGCAGCGCTTTGCCAACCTGCGCCTGTTCTATGCCTGGCAGTACGCGCATCCGGGCAAGAAACTGCTGTTCATGGGCGGCGAATTTGGCCAGTGGAACGAATGGAACGAAGCCGGACCGCTCGACTGGATGCTGCTTGATTTTCCGGCGCACGACAGCATTCGTACCCTGCTGCATGACCTCAACCACCTGTATCGCAACGAGCCTGCACTGCATGAATACGACTTCGATCCGCGCGGTTTCCGCTGGATCGATTGCCACGATGCCGACCAGTCGGTGCTGAGCCTGGTGCGTCAGGGACAGGATGCCGAACGCGCAGATCGTGGCCCTGTTCAATTTCACGCCGGTGCCGCGTCATCGCTATCGCATCGGCGTGCCGTCCGGCGCAGCGTGGTGCGAAGTGCTGAATACCGATTCCGAGTATTACGGCGGCAGCAACCTCGGTAATGGCCATCCCTTGCAGCCACAAAACCTGCCGTGGATGGGCTTCGAGCCATTCGGTCGAAGTGACTCCTTGCCGCCACTGGGGGCCATCTTCCTGAAAGGCCGGCGATGAGAGTACTGCATGTCATCAGCGAGCTGTTTCCGCTGATCAAGACCGGCGGGCTGGGTGATTTTGGCTACAGCCTGCCACATGCACTCGCTGAGCTCGGCATCGACGTGCGCCTGCTGCTGCCGGGCTATCGAGACGTGCTGCGCACGGTGAAAAAACCGCGCGCGATCGCAACCGTCGATGTGCCGATTGCCGGCACGGTGCGTGCGTTTCGCATACTGGAAGTGCTGCCCAGGGGTTTCCGGGTGCCGGTCTGGCTGGTCGACTGCCCGGCCCTGTTCGATCGTCCGGGTAATCCCTATATCGATGCCAGCGGTGCCGACTGGCCGGACAATGCCGAGCGCTATACCGCCTTTGCACTGCTGGCGGCGCAGCTTGCGGCCGGGACCACACAGGGCGGCTGGCGGGCGGACGTGGTGCATGCCATGACTGGCAGACCGGCCTGGTGCCGGCCTGCCTGCGCCTGCACGCGCAGCCGCCACGCAGTATCTTCACCATCCACAACCTGGCCTTTGGCGGACACTTTTCACGCGCGGAATTCCAGCGCCTGCAACTGCCCGAGGCCTGGTGGCAGCTGGACGGCGTCGAGTTCTACGGTGGTTTTTCCATGCTCAAGGCCGGGCTGGTCTATGCGGATGCTATCACCACGGTAAGCCGTACCTATGCCCGGGAAATTCTCACCCCGGCTTTCGGGCACGGCATGGACGGCGTGCTGCGGCATTATTCCGACAAGCTGCGCGGCATCCTCAATGGTCTGGATCACACGATCTGGGACCCGGGCAGCGACCCGCTGCTGGCCATGAATTACGGCATCGCTAACCGGGCCGCCGGGCGCGCGGCCAACCGCGCTGCACTGTTCGACAAACTCGACTGGCAGCCCGCCGCAGTGGTGCGGGCTCAGCCCCTGTTCGGTTCGGTCGGACGCCTGACCGAGCAGAAAGGCAGTGACCTGCTGGCCGCCGCCGCCGGGCGCCTGCTGACACAGCTCAACGCGAGTTTCGTTATTATTGGCGACGGACAGCAGAACTATATCAACGCGCTGCAACAGCTGCAGGCGCGGTTTCCGGACCGGGTGCGGCTGTTTGTCGGCTATTCTGAGGAACTGGCGCATCTGATCGAGGCGGCGGCTGATTTCTTCGTCATGCCGTCGCGCTACGAGCCGTGCGGGCTGAACCAGCTGTACAGCCTGTGTTACGGTACGCCGCCCGTAGTACATCATACCGGTGGTCTGGCGGACACCGTGGTCGATGCCACCGAGGAAAACCTGCGCAACGGGTCCGCGACCGGCGTGGTGTTCTACCAGCCGGCCGCTGATGCACTGCATGCGGCGCTGTTGCGCGCGGTGGCGTTGTTTCACCATCCCCGGTACTGGCCGGGCGTGCAGAAGACTGCCATGCAGCAGAACTTCGGCTGGCGCGAGAGCGCCCGGCAATATCTCGCGATATATACGGAACCTGGAATCTGATAACTGGTGACCATGAAAAATACCAACCCCAAGCACAAGGAACTCTGCCTGCTGCCCGTTATGGAGCCGCTGCCGGTCGATGCTGATACCCTCCGCAGGGACTTCGACTTTTACCTGACCCACCATCGCGGCCACTTCCTTGGCTGCACGGAGGTGGACGTCTACCAGGCGCTGGCAGTGACCATCCGCGACCGGCTCATGTCCGACTGGCGCAATACCTGGCGCGCCTTTACCCGGCCCGGTACGCGCCGTGCCTGCTATCTGTCGCTGGAATTCCTGATGGGGCGTGCGCTGGGCAACCACCTGCTCAACATGCAGCTGCGCGATGCGGCCAGCGGCGCGATGCAGCAGCATGCGCTGACGCTGGAGGAGATCGAGAGTGAGGAAGTGGATGCCGGCCTTGGCAACGGTGGCCTCGGACGACTGGCTGCCTGCTTCATGGACAGCTGCGCCACCCTGCAACTGCCGGTAATCGGCTACGGCATCCGCTACGAGTACGGGATGTTTCACCAGCATATCAGCGACGGTTTCCAGGTCGAGGACCCCGATCACTGGCTGCGCGACGGCTATCCGTGGGAAATCGAGCGCCCCGAGTTCACGCAGGTGGTGCGCTTTGGTGGCCGCATCGAACACTATCGTGACGCGCAGGACCGTCCGCGCATGCGCCTGGTGGAAACCGACGATGTCCTGGCCATTCCCTATGATGTGCCGATTTCCGGCTACGCCAATCACACAGTGAATACGCTGCGTCTGTGGAAATCCGCGGCCACCGACGAGTTCAACCTGCATGAATTCAATGCCGGCAGTTATACCGAGGCGGTCGCCGCCAAGAACAACGCCGATCACATCAGCATGGTGCTGTACCCGAATGACAGTTCCGAAAATGGCAAGGAACTGCGCCTGCGCCAGCAGTATTTCCTGGCCTCGGCCAGCATCCAGGACATGCTTGCGATCTGGGAACTGAGCGAGGGCGGCGCTGACTGGGACCGCTTCACCGAGCTGAACGTGTTCCAGATGAACGATACCCACCCGACCATCGCCGTGGCGGAACTGATGCGTATCCTGCTGGACGAGAAAGGACTCGAATGGGATCACGCCTGGGACATCACCTGCCGGTGCATGGCCTACACCAACCACACGCTGCTGCCGGAGGCGCTGGAAAACTGGTCGGTATGGCTGTTCGACCGGCTGCTGCCACGCCTGCTGGAGATCATCTACGAAATCAATGCCCGCTTCCTGAACGAGGTCGCACTGCGATGGCCCGGCGATGCCGGTATCCTGCACCGCATGTCGATTATCGAGGAAGGGCATGTCAAGCAGGTGCGCATGGCGTGTCTGGCCATTGTGGGAAGTTTTTCGGTCAACGGCGTGGCCGAGCTGCATTCACAGCTGTTGCGCGAGAAACTGTTTCGCGACTTCTATCGCATCTGGCCGGAGAAGTTCAACAACAAGACCAACGGCGTCACGCCGCGCCGCTGGATTGCACATGCCAATCCGGGTCTCACAGACCTGTTGCACGAGACCATCGGTGACGGCTGGGTATATGACCTGGACGAGATCGGCCTGCTGGAGCGCCATGCCGAGGAGATGAACGATGCTTTCTTCAGGCGCTGGGAGGACGTCAAGCTGGAGAACAAGCGGCGCCTGGCGGCGGTTGTTCTGGAGAAGGCCGGTGTGCAGTTCGATACCGCCTCGCTGTTTTCCGTTCAGGTCAAGCGTATCCACGAATACAAGCGCCAGCTGCTCAATGTGCTGCACGTGATCCATCTCTACCGGCGCATCCGCGACGGTAACACGGACGGGATGGTCAGGCGCTGCGTGCTGATCGGCGGCAAGGCGGCGCCGGGCTACTGGATGGCCAAGCAGATGATCAAGCTCGTCAACAACGTCGCAGACGTCATCAACACCGATCCGCTGGTCGGTGATTGGCTGAAACTGGCCTTCATACCCAACTACCGCGTGTCGCTGATGGAGATCATTGCGCCCGCCGCCGATCTGTCCGAACAGATCTCCACGGCCGGCAAGGAGGCGTCGGGCACCGGCAACATGAAATTCATGATGAACGGTGCGCTCACGATCGGCACCTATGATGGTGCCAATATCGAGATCCTCGATGCTGTCGGCGAGGATAACTTCTTCCTGTTCGGCCTGCATGCGGAACAGGTTGCCGCGCTGCGCAATAACTATGACCCACGTTCGCTGGTCGATGCGGATCCGGATCTGGACAAGGTCATGAAGCTGCTGGCTTCGGGCTACTTCAACCTGCAGGAACCCGGCATCTTCGACGGGATTATCCAGGCACTGCTGTCGCCGGATGATCCCTGGGTCACACTGGCGGATTTCCGCAGCTATATCGAAGCCCAGGACCGTGCGGCAGCGGCCTGGCAGGACCGGCAGCGCTGGACACAGATGAGTATCCGTAACGTGGCCTGCAGCGGCTTCTTTTCGACCGACCGGACCATCAGTGACTATAACCGCGATATCTGGAAGCTTGATGCGCTGAACGTGGATGAGGTACACACGTCCAGCCTGCCAGCCGGAGCGGCAGGCACACGTTCCGGGCGGGGGTGAATCCTGCCGGTTGTGCCCGCGCACGACTGGCGTACGCAGCCTGTACCGCGCAGGGCCAGCGACGCCTGTGAAGACTGTCATGCGCCTGCTGCACGGTGTCCTGTCCGTCCGGGCCGTGCTGGTCGCCGCCGTACTGGTCAGCACGGGCTGCGCGACCGGTACACCGACCCCTCCCGCGCCGGTTGCATCGACACCGCGCGATGATGCGGCGCTCGACAGCAGCGCGACTGTCCCGCATATCGAACTGGCTGTATTGCACCGACAGCAACTGTCGCTGACCTATGCGCTGAACGGCGTGCTGCGACACGCGACGGTATCGGTCAAGCCGGTGACAGACGGACCGTTTATCAGTGCGACCAGGCGCAGCCCGGTCAGATTGCTGGATCCGGTTGCGGCCGGCATGCAGGCAGGACAGCAGGCGGGTGCCGTGGCAGTCACCACCGGCACGCGTGAAGAGTGGCTGGGGTTGCAGGATGCCGCGCTGGAGGCGCTGACGCCGGTTGCGGCCGGATATGGCGCCTGCGTGGATATCCTCAAGGAAGACGAATTGTTCCTGTACCGCGAAGGGGGCGGGACGCACGTAGCGGTGCCGATGATCTACAAGCCGGCCGGGATCGACGTGCAGCATACCTATGCCTTCGACGACCTGCTTGCCGTGATGCTGAACCAGCTCTCCGCCAGCCATGGACACGGCACCACGCTGCTCTACGAAACGGGTGATAACCGTCCCTACGGCTATCCCTTTGTTTTTGTCGACGTAGAAGCGGGCGTCATCCTGTTCCTGCAAGACCAGCCGACGGCAGCGGCTGCTGCACGGGCAGAGGACGCGGGCGGCCCGGTGCGCATCTTGCTGCATACGGTGGTTGATCATGTCCGTGCCGCGTTCAGCCAGCCCGTCTCCTCCGTGATACGCCTGTTTACCCTGGCCGGCGGGGTGACGGCGGATTTCGCTCAGCCCACCTCGCTCGGCCTGCTGGCCGAGCGGCCGGTTGCGCCGCTCAGCCAGGGGGAGGGAATGGACCTGGCAGCATGGGAAGCGACACTGGACGAGCTGACCGGCAAGCCGGCTGCTGCGGGTCATCTGGAATACCTGGTCGGGGGCGCCGCGTTTTTCCCGCGACTGATCGACCGTATCGGCGCCGCCCGTGAGTCGGTATGGATGCGGGTCTATATTTTCGACAACGACGACTATGCGACCGGTATTGCCGATCTGCTCAAGCGCCGCGCGCAGGATATCGAGGTCAGGGTGCTGGTGGATGGTCTCGGGACCCTGGGTGCGGGTATGGCGAGTTCGCCGTCGCTGCCGCGCGGGCACGTACCGGAGCCCTCCATGGTGCGTTACCTCGAGCAGGACTCGCGGGTAAAGGTGCGCTCGGTGCCCAACGTCTGGCTGGCCGGCGATCATACCAAGACCATCGTGATCGATGGTGAAACTGCCTTCCTCGGCGGCATGAATATCGGTCGCGAGTACCGCTACGATTGGCATGACATGATGGTCGAGGTGCACGGGCCGGTACTCGGCGAAATCAATGCCAGCTTCGAGCGTGCCTGGGACGACGCTGGCTGGTTCGGGGACCTGCGCCGTTTCTTCGCCCGAAACCGGACCCAGGCGCTGCCGGTCACGGACCACGATTACCCGCTGCGCCTGCTGTTCACGCGGCCCACCGATGCGCAGATCCTGCGTGCCCAGATCGCAGCAACGCGCACGGCGCAACACCACATCTTCCTGGAGAACCCGTATATCACCAGTGACGAAATGATTTACGAGCTGGTCAAGGCGCGCCGGCGCGGCGTGGACGTGCGGGTGATCCTGCCCTACCGTACCGACAGCGGCCTCATCACGCGCAGCAATGTTCTTGCCGCCAATGCCATGCTGCTGCACGGCATCCGCGTCTACATCTACCCGGGCATGTCGCACCTGAAGGCGGCGCTCTACGATGGCTGGGCCTGTCTGGGCTCGGCCAACCTCGATCGCCTGAGCCTGCGCGTCAACCGCGAAATGAACCTGGCCACGTCCCATGCCCCGGCCGTGGACGCCCTGAGGCAGCAGGTTTTCGAAATTGACATGCAGCGGGCTCTGGAACTGGAGAGCCCGCTGCCGTCCGACTGGTCGGATTACCTGGCGGAATTGCTGGCGGATTATCTCTGATGGTGGGTTCATTTGCCGGGTGCTTGGAACGCACCCTGCATGCAAACGGTGAGACGTGAGACGTGAGACGTGAGACGTGAGACGTGAGACGTGAAAGGTGAAAGGTGAAAGGTGAAAGGTGAAAGGTGAAAGGTGAAAGGTGAAAGGTGAAAGGTGAAACCTAGAACATTAATGGCCACGGAATCCACGGAAGAACACGGAAAAATAACTAACGCAGTGTTACGTGCAGGGTGCGTTTTACGCACCCTTAACGGTGCATGGAATAAGCCCTATAAAAATAATGGCCACAGAAGCACACGGAATTACACGGAAAAAGGTTAATAATTTTTCTGTCCGTGTTCTTCCGTGGATTCCGTGGCCATTCTTCTTCTCACGTCTCACGTCTCACGTCTCACGTTTCACTTCTCACGCCTGCACCAGGCCCGGAGCATAAAGCGCAAGTGGCAGCAGACTGTCTGGCTTGCCAATCACGCCGTGGAATGCAAGCATTACCGCAAGGCAATCACAGCAACGGACGGGTCATCATGAGCGGTCATTACGAGACACCCCAGGACGCGGAAGACGCATTTTACGATGCACTGGAGGAGGGTGGCCTGGACAGGCTGCTGGCGGTCTGGGCGGACAGCGACGCCATCAGTTGCCTGCTGCCCATGTATCCGCTGATCCGGGGCAGAAAGGATGTCGAGGACGTGTTCAGGCACCTGTTCGCACGCGGCCAGGGTGTTGCCCTGAGCGTTACACACCTCGACTGGATCGAAACCGGTGACATCGCCATTCACCATGTCGAGGAAACCCTGCAGGATGTGCCGCCGGGCCAGCCTGCACCACCACCGTTCTATGGCACCAATATCTACCGTAAACTCGACGGCGGCTGGCGTCTGATCATGCACCTCAACGCGCCCACGCCGGCACCCCGTCCAGATGCGCATGGCATGTAGCGTCCCTAAGCGGAGATCCACAAACCCCACGCCTTCAGCCCGATGGATCATGTTGTCCATGAGGGGATGTGAATTCCGGTTGCGCAGATGAATAGCCACGGAAGCACGCGGAATGACCGGGAAATGAATGAAACATCCGCTGCCTCGGTGAACGGCGTCGTACGCGGTGTTTTATCATCGCAGGGTTTCCTGTGCGCACCGTTGCCGGTGCGTGCAATGCGCCCTGTATTTGATTCCCATCTATTATGAGGCCCGACCGCGTCATTCCCGCGCAGGCGGGAATCCAGAGGGATTCGTTGGGTGCGCTGTGCGCACCGTTATTGGTGCGTGAAACGCACCCTACATTAGATCACCCTCTGGCGCGACTCTCGAATTAAGTTGCCGGTATCTACAACTCACCCGACATTCTCCTCCCACTCTGCAGACGATAGCGAGCGGAGCCCTGGCGCCTTGGTCGACCGGTGTGAGGACTGAACCCGGCGATTGAAAAAAAGAAGGCGGCTGTAAGCCGCCTTCTGATTACTCATGTTATGAAAGTCTAACTGCGCCGGCGCGCGATACCGACCAGACCGAGCAGACCGGAGCCGAACAGCCACACCGCTGCAGGGACCGGGACGACCTTGATATCCACACTCAGCACAGTACCGTCAGAAAATGTAACATTGAGAGCGGAGGGGCCTAGCGGGCTGTAGCTGATATCGCCGGACCATGATGCGCCACCGTTGGTAGAAATCGCCAGCCTGAACCAGTCGTTGCCGGTCAGATTCAGCGTGGCAGCGAACTGATTTGTTGCCGTGAAGTCGCCCGGATTTGTACCACCCGCCGCGATACCGACATCTGCCGGAATCGGGGTGATAAGCAAATTACTCCCTGTGAAAAATGGATCTGAGTCATCAAACATTGCCAGTATTGTGCCAGTGTTAAATGTACTGGCGAGAAAGTTAACATTGTTATCCGTCGGGGCAAAAATTGAAGCATTCGCTGTCCCCGACACGAGAAAAGCCAGCCCTATAAAGAGTTTCCTGAAGTCCATGAATCTATACCTCCGCAAATTCCAACGTTATTGTCGGTTGTTTTTCTGTCGTGCTTTGCGTTTGCGAAGCCGACATATTATTTTTTGTCTAGATAGACGCAATTAAAGCAGCAAGCTCTGTGCCAGAAGTGCTTTATCCATTTAGTACAGTGGGTTAGCCTGGCAGGACGGCAGGATGTCCGTGATGACTGTAAACTGACCCGATACGCCAGCCAGCGAGCGGCTGCCGGGAATGCGAGTAATTATCAATAAAAATAGAGGCATGGATAATGGTCTGGATTAAATACCCTTTATCTGCAGGGTAGTAAGGAATATCGACATTCCCAGGCCGGTTTCTGCTCAGAATCAGGTAGACATGTCGGTACCGGTTCCAACGGTACACGCATCAGGGGCAAGCGGTTGCAGTGACATTACCTGACACCCTGTACCGATATGCGTGCTCGGGCCAGACAAGTCAGTCAGCTGGTTAATCGCGGTTATTTATTTCCGATTCCGGAATCAGCCGGACATCGACCCGGTTGTTGGCGGTGGCGATGCGGTTCCATTCAAGCGCCGTGACGGTATCGCTTTGCGGCGGGTAGGGGATGCGTGGCCGGCTGAACAGGAAAGGCACAATCTCGAGGTGAATGTCGCCGCTGTTGACGAGCGGCGAGGTGGCAAGAAAGTTGGCGAACGCAATGGACTGACGCTCGCCAGGAGCGGGCAGCTGCTGCAGGGGATGACCGATCAGGTCGCAGGATGTGACCGGCAGATCGGGCGCTGCCGCGACAAAGCCGTCCACTTCGTTGCCGGTCAGGCAGAACTCGCCGAGGTGGGACTCCAGCTGTAGCGTGCCGCGGAAACCCAGTGCCTTGAGGCGGGTCACCAGTTCCTGGACCATCGCCAGGCGCCGGTCGCTGAACGGCTCTTCGTGCACATCATACGGACTGCCCTGGTTGAGCGCCCAGGTGATGCTGTCGTAGAGCAGTCGTGCCTGCCGGCGTGCCTGGTCGTCGCGCTGGCTCAACTGCTGGCGGAGGGTGGAGCTTTCGTTGCGCTCGTTGCGGCTGAAGTCCTGTTGCGACGCAACCAGCTCGTTAATACGGCGATTGGCGAGGTCGAGTTCGGCGCGCTCCCTGCTGCTGTCCTGGTAGATCCACAGCAACGGAATCAGCATCAGCAGGATTACCAGGGGCACCAGCATTGCGCTTAACGGATGAACGCCGCGCGCCGCCTGTGCGTCGATTGCGGTCTTCAGCTGCTGCACGCTCTCCACCATTTCATGGTGATAATCCTCCAGTAACTCGCCCAGATGTTCCTGCGAGCCATGTCTGCCACCGACCGCCTGCGCGGCCTGTTCGGCGATTTCCTGGATTTCCTCGCGCGCGGCGGACAGGGCGAGTTCCGGGGCATCGTCCATCAGTACGAAGCGGCTGTCTTCGGCCGGTCGTCGGCGACGTTCCTTAACCAGCCCGAGCCGGTTCAGGACCTGGTACAGCTCGGCCGGTTCGACCTGCTTGGGCAGGATGCCGATTGCACCAAGTGCGCGTGCCTGGCTGACGTACAAATCGCCTTCCTTGGAGGTGTACATCATGATCGGGATGGTGGCGGTGTCCGGGTTGCCCTTGATCGCCTCCACGGCCTGGAAGCCATCCATGCCCGGCATCATGTGGTCCATGAAAATGACGTCGGGGGTGTGGTCCTTCAGATAGTCGAGCGCCTGCTGCGCTGATTCCAGCGTGTCGACGGCAAGATGATGCTTGTCCAGCAAGCGCTTGAGGGTGTCACGCGCCGTCCTGGAGTCGTCTACAACCAGTGCGAGCCGTTTATCCATGGAATGCCAGGTCCCGGAGGGTGATATTGCTGCCGGCTACTATAACCCAATCACAGCGGCCGGTGTGAGACATGGCTTGCGATAATACAAGGCTAGCCGGTATTGCGCATGCCGCTGGCGATGGCGTTGATCGAGCGCAGCAGCGGCTGCAACCAGCGTTCGCGCTGTTCCTCGTCCAGGCTGCTGTCGCGGCAGCGGGCCAGCAGCGTGACCTGGATATTGTTGAGCGGGTCGAGGTAGGGATTACGCCGGTACAGCGACAGACCAAGTTCCGGATTTTCCTCGAGCAGGTGGTGTGCACCACTGACATGCAGTACCTGGGTAATGGTCTTGCGGTACTCGTCGCTGATCTTGGTGTAAATGCGCTGTGCCATGTCCTGGTTGCTGGCCAGCCGGGTATATTCGTGCGCAATATTCATTTCGCCCTTGAACAGGGCCATCTGGATGTTGCTGAGCAGGGCACGAAAGAACGGCCAGTCCTGGTACATGCCCTGCAGACGTGCCAGGCGCGACGGATCGTCGCTGCGCCAGGTCTCGAGCGCGCTGCCCAGACCATACCAGGCGGGCAGGGTATGGCGTGACTGTGCCCAGCCAAACACCCAGGGGATGGCGCGGATGGAGGTCTTGGAGCGGTCCTGCTGCTTGCGGTGCGAAGGGCGCGAGCCGATGTTCAGCAGCCCGATCTCGGTGACCGGGGTCGCTTCGTAGAAATAGTCGAACAGTCCTGCGGTGTTGTCGATCAGGTCACGATACGTTTCCTCACCGATACGGGTCAGTTCATCCATGATGCCCATGTAGTCACGGCGGTCCTCGGCCGCGGGCCCGATCAGTACCCGGCTGGCCTTCAGCAGTCCGGTGATGCCCATGGACAGCTCGTAAACGGCAGTTTCCTCGTTGCTGTACTTGTAACGCAGCACCTCGCCCTGTTCGGTGAACTTGATATGGCCATGCACCGTGCCCGGCGGCTGCGACAGGATCGCCTCGTGGGTCGGGCCGCCGCCGCGACCGATGGTGCCGCCACGGCCGTGAAACAGGCGAACCTTCAGGCCATAGCGGTCGCAGATGGCGATGATCTTCTTCTGTGCCTCGTACAGGTTCCAGTTGGATGCGAGTATGCCGCCGTCCTTGCAGGAGTCGGAATAGCCCAGCATGATTTCCTGGCAATGATCGGCCGCGTTGACCAGGGCACGGTAGATCTCGTTGCCTAGCAGCTCGGACAGCACCTGCTCGATGTGTTCGAGGTCATCGATGGTCTCGAACAGCGGGCTGATGCGGATGTCTGCAAACCACTCGCCAGCGCGCCGTCCTGCGAGACCTGTCAGCCAGGCGAGGTACATGACTTCCAGGACATGGCTGGCCGTGTGGGTCATGGAGATGACGTAGTTGCCGAACGCATGGATGCTCACTTCCGCCTGCATGCGCCGCATGACGTCGAACACCTCGAGCGTTTCGCGTGTGTTCTCCGACAGGCTGGCTCGTTCAAGCGCGGGTGGCGGCATGGCAAGTGCACTGCAGAGCAGCTGCTGACGCTGCGTTTCAGGCAGTGCGGCATAGTCAGGCTCGACCTGCAGCGCCTGCAGCAGCTCGCCGACGGCCTCGCTGTGGCGTGTGGATTCCTGGCGTATATCGAGATGCATGAGATAGAAGCCGAAGGTCTCCACCAGCCGCACCAGGTCTTTCAGGTCGGCGTCGGCCACGTTCGCGTCACCGTTGGCAACCAGTGAATCACGAATCAGCAGCAGGTCGTCGAGGAATTCCTGTTCATTCCTGTAGGCGGCGGGACTCGCCGGGATAGTCGCATCCGGTTGTGCGATGCGGGCATCGATGTCCGCGAGGTTGTAGCGCAGGCGATGGCTCATGATGCAGAGCTTGCGGCGGTAAAGTTCGTGGTTGTAGCCTTCGGGGAAGTCTCTACAGGCCTCGTTGAAACGGGATTCATCCTGCTGCAGACTGCCCAGGAACGGCCCGGAAAAGTTGCACAGGTGCACCGAGTGGGTCAGCCGGTAGCCCAGGTCCGCGACGTGTTCGATGTATGTCGACAGCACCTCGCGCATGTGCAGCCGCAGCGCCAGCGCCGTAGTGGCCGGTTTGACGAAGGGGTTGCCGTCGCGGTCGCCGCCGATCCAGGAGCCAAAACGGATAAGCCCGCCGGGTACCGCCAGCTTCTTGCCGGTCGGGTTGCTGCCGTAAATGTGCTGGGCGGCCTTCTCCAGGTAACGGTAGGTCTTCGGGATGGCGGCGAACAGGCTTTCCCGGAAGAAGTACAGGCCGTTGCGGATTTCGTCTTCCACGCTTGGCTTGTGCAGGCGTACCTCATCGGTTTTCCACAGCACCTGGATCTGCTGTTTCAGCAGCTGCTGCACCGCCTCGCGGTCCTCGCGGCCCAGGCGCAGGTCATCGAGTTTTTCACTGGTGACGAACAGGCGGCGCAGCGAGGCCATCACAGTGCGGCGGATCGCCTCGGTCGGATGCGCGGTGAATACCGGCAGGTAGAGCGTCTGGTCCAGCAGCTGCTGCAACTGATCCGGCCCGATCCCGCTGTCGCGGAAATCCTGCAGGGTGCGCTGGAAAGATCCGATCCATAACAGGCCGTAGCGCCGTGCCTGCTTGCGCCGTTGCCGGTGCTGGAAGGCCTCCTCGGCAATGTTGACCAGACTGAAATACAGGTTGAAGGCGCGGATTACGTCAGTCAGTGCGTCCGGGTCGAGGTCGCTGATTTCGCGGGTAAGTCGCGCGCGCAGGCGCGGATTTTCCTCGCGCCGCAGGCGGATATAGCCCTTGCGCAGGGATTCGACCGCCTCGAGGATGTGCGGCCCTGCATGTTCTTCGAGTACCTCGCCGAGCAGATTGCCGAACAGTCGCACGCGGCTGCGCAGGTCCTTGTCACCGGCCTGTTCGAATTCGGGTGCGAATTTGTTTGTCATGGTCATAAAAAAGCCACGCCTGTGCGCGGCTGCGTTGTCCGGGTGGTGATTATACCGGTTGGCGTGGCAATCGCCACAGCATGCTGACCCGGGCATTTGCCTGTTGTCTTGACTTGCGACCCGGCCCCGCTTGTGTTTTCGTGCAAAGGGTATAACCTTCGCTGAAAAGGAAATGCCTGCCGCCTGGCGGCGCGGGCCGTATCCAGGGAACATGCATCGGGGGATGTATGAATAAGAATAACGAAGCGGGAGCTTTGCCCGGTCATGTCCGGCTGCATCACAATTTTATCGATGGTCTGAAATGTTTTCGCACCCAGGATTTCGAAGGCGCGCTGGAACACTTTCGTACCGCCGATGCGCATGCCAAAGTCGATGATGCCTACCAGAATCGCTACACCTCCTTTCACGGTTTGTGCCGGGTCTGTATGGGTGACCGCAGCGGGATCAAGCTATGCCGCAAGGCGGCTCTGGCTGAAACCCGCGATGCCGAGGTATTTTACAACCTGGCCCTGGCGGAGCACCGGCTCGGCAGGCGTGAAAGTGCCTGGACGGCATTGCGGCGCGGCCTCATGACCAACCCGTCGCACAGTGGCCTGCTGCGTTTAACGCGTGAGCTCGGACTGCGTAAAAAGACCAGCCTGCTGCCTGGATTACAGCGTAATAATCCACTCAATACCCTGCTTGGCAGGCTGTTCCGCGGGGCGCGCAAACGCTGGTAGTGCGTCGATGTGGCTGGAGCTGCACTGCGCAAGGCGTGTTGTGCGGTCATAATTATCCTATACTCCCCGCCAGGAGTCGGCCAGACAGTCGCTCTGCGCAAGCAGGGAGGAAAGTCCGGGCTCCACAGGGCAAGGTGCCAGGTAACACCTGGAGGGCGCGAGTCCATGGAAAGTGCCACAGAAAATATACCGCCCGCACGGCCTGTAAGCAGGCCGTGCGGGTAAGGGTGAAATGGTGCGGTAAGAGCGCACCGCGCGGCTGGTAACAGCCGTGGCAGGGTAAACCCCGCCTGGAGCAAGACCAAATAGGGGAGCAGACGTGCGGCCCGCATGGCTCCCGGGTAGGTTGCTTGAGACCTGCGGTGACGCAGTGTCCAGATGAATGACTGTCCCCGACAGAACCCGGCTTATCGGCCGACTCCACTCAATTTTTGTTACGCTCGGCAGGCCTCGCTCACTTGCACAGGTCGAAGGGAACAATACGCCCTCGAAGCAGGCGAGTCGCCGGCAGATCACGCCACACGCGGTGATCCCTGCGGGGTGCGGGGTCTTTCACCCGCGAGGAACGATTCCGGACTGAAACGGTTACTTCACCGCGCCTTGATCGATCCAGGTCCTGATGGTGGCGATCTGATCGTCGCCGAGCGAATCCCCGCTGTGCGGCATTTGAATCTTCGGGTCGGTCATGCCTGCCACCATCCGGTACAGGGTGCTCGACTCGGACGAACCCGCGACGACGACCGGTCCCAGCTTCGTGCCCTTCATTACTGTTTCATAGGAAGCCACGGAAAATCCGCTGGTCACGACCCCTTCCTGATCGCCGGTATGACAGGATCCACATTTCTCCGTGAGCAGGGGCTCCACATCCGCATACGTGACTGCCTTGCTGCAGCCGACAAGCGCTGAGGTGGTAAGTGACGCAAACAGCAGACTCATAAGCTTCTTGTGCATTGCGGGATCCTCCGGAGTGTGCATGGGGTTAGAGACGCTATGTCAGCCGTGAAACTGAGGAAGCGAGAGCATAACTTGCCCATTTCTCCGGAATCAAACATTTACGCGATTGTCCCGGGCCTGCTTCCAGGGCATCTGTTGCGCAGATCCTTTGCCCTGACCCCTGACTGTTCGTGCGCAATGCGGGTGAGGCTGCCTGTGCTGTTACTGCCTGGCTGCCGCGTTATCCGGCCCTGGACGCAGCGGGGTTGGCCGGGTGCCGTGGTGCCGGCAGGGTCATAGTACCCCGTCTGATCGGTATCCGGCCGGAGGCGGGTCGGGCTGCCGGAGAGCAGTGGGCGGTTAGCGGATTTCTTTGCTTTCATCGCGGCATTGCGGTTATTTTAACGATCATGGCGTCGGCTATAACCAGAGAATGTGTGAAATTAGGCAGTACTTACAAGTAGTTGTCTGTTTTATCTAAACCAGTATGTCAGGAAAGCTCTATATCAAGACGCACGGCTGTCAGATGAACGAGTACGATTCCACGAAAATCGCGGACGTGCTGCTGGCCTCGCATCGCCTGGAAATCACGGATGATCCGCAGCAGGCGGATGTCCTGTTGATGAATACCTGCTCGATTCGCGAGAAGGCCCAGGAAAGGTGTTTTCAGAGCTGGGGCGCTGGAAGGAATTCAAGGATGCACATCCACAGCTGGTCATTGGCGTCGGCGGTTGTGTGGCAAGCCAGGAGGGTGAGGCAATCCGCGCGCGGGCGCCGTTTGTCGATATCGTGTTCGGTCCACAAACCCTGCACCGCCTGCCAGAGATGCTGGATACCGCGCGCCGTGCTGCGCCGGCCGGTCATCGATATCAGTTTCCCCGAGATGGAGAAATTCGACTGCCTGCCGGCGCCCCGCGCCGAGGGGCCGACCGCGTTCGTCTCCATCATGGAGGGCTGCAGCAAGTATTGCAGTTTCTGTGTCGTACCCTATACCCGTGGCGAGGAGGTCAGTCGCCCGTTCGATGACCTGATTGCCGAGGTGGCAAGCCTGGCAACGCAGGGCGTTCGCGAGGTGACCCTGCTGGGGCAGAATGTGAACGCCTATCGTGGCTGATGCACGATGGCGAGATCGCCGACCTGGCGTTGCTGATCACCTGGTTGCTGCAATCGAGGGTATCGAGCGCATCCGTTATACCACGTCGCATCCGCTGGAAATGAGCGAACGCCTGATTGGTGTGTACAGCGAAGTACCGCAACTGGTCGGGCACCTGCATTTGCCGGTACAGTCCGGTTCGGATCGTGTGCTGATGCAGATGAAACGCAACCACACCGCGCTGCAATACCGCTCTGTCGTCCGGCGCCTGCGCGCGGCACGTCCGGGCATCAGTATCTCGTCAGACTTTATCGTTGGCTTTCCGGGCGAGACCGAAGCGGACTTCGAGCAGACCATGGAATTGATCGAGGCGGTCGGTTTCGATCATTCCTACAGTTTCATCTACAGCCGGCGCCCGGGTACGCCGGCAGCCGGGCTGCCCGATGATGTGCCCGTGGCCATCAAGAAACAGCGGCTCGCGCGCCTGCAGCAGCGCATCGGTGAGATGGCAGCAAGGATCAGCGCGGGCATGGTCGGCACGGTGCAGTGCGTACTGGTGGAGAAACCGTCACGCAAGGACCAGCACCAGCTCAGCGGGCGTACCGAAAATAATCGCGTGGTCAACTTTACAGCACCGGCTGACAGCATCGGCTGCTTCGTCAATATCCGCATCACGGAGGCCTTGCCGAATTCGCTGCGTGGAGAATTCATCGGGCTCGCCGATGGTATGGAGAATTCCGTATCAAACCTGAGGGTCTCTTGAACGCCGACATCCATTCCACCGATATCACCCTGGAACCCGTCGATAACGACCGCCTGGCTGCGTTATGCGGTCAGTTCGACAACCACCTGCGGCAGCTCGAACAGCGTCTCGGGGTGGAGATTAATAACCGCGGCAACCGCTTCCGGATCATCGGCGATAGCGCGGCCGTACAACGGGCGGGCGAGATCCTGGCGAACCTGTATGAAGAAACCGCGAGTACGGCGCTGACGCCCGGCAAGATTCATCTCTACCTGCAGGAAAGCACTGAAAGCGTCTCCGATGCCGCCAGTGGCAGGGATACCGGCACGATTGCGATCAAGACGCCCGGCGGGGTGATCACGCCGCGTGGCAGTAACCAGAAACACTACCTGCGCAGTATCCTCGATAACGATCTCAACTTCGGTATCGGGCCGGCCGGTACCGGCAAGACCTACCTGGCGGTGGCCTGTGCGGTGCAGGCGCTGGAACAGGAGAAGGTCAGTCGTCTGGTGCTGGTGCGCCCGGCGGTGGAGGCCGGTGAGCGGCTCGGCTTCCTGCCGGGAGACATGGCACAAAAGGTCGATCCCTATCTGCGACCGTTGTACGATGCGCTGTATGAAATGCTCGGTATCGACAAGGTCGCGAAACTGATCGAGCGCAATATCATTGAAGTGGCTCCACTGGCCTTCATGCGCGGGCGCAGCCTTAACGATGCCTTCATCATCCTCGACGAGGGGCAGAACACCACAGTGGAGCAGATGAAAATGTTCCTTACGCGTATCGGCTTCGGATCCACTGCGGTGGTCACCGGCGACATCACCCAGGTGGACCTGCCCAAGCACACCGAGTCCGGGCTGCGTCAGGTGATCGATGTACTCAAGGACTGCAAGGGCATCAGCTTCAGTTTCTTTTCCTCGCGGGACGTGGTACGCCATCCGCTGGTGCAGCGCGTCATCTCCGCGTATGAGGATTACGAGCAGCTGGCCGGGAGGACCTGAAAACCTATGTCCGAGGTAAAGGCACATGATATCGCCGTGCAGTATGCTGTCGATGCGGCCGGTATGCCGTCAGCGGCCGAGATCCGGCGCTGGGCGGAACTGGCCCTGCAGACCTATGACCGGCCTGCGGAGCTGGTGGTGCGCATTGTCGATGAGGCTGAAATCACGGCACTGAACCGTCAGTACCGTGGCAAGGACGGTCCCACCAATGTGCTGTCATTTCCCTGCGAGGGTTTTGCCGGTGTAGCGAATGACCTGCTGGGCGACGTGGTGATCTGCGCGCCGGTGGTCACCGCCGAGGCTGCGACCCAGGGCAAGCCGCTGACTGCACACTGGGCACATCTGGTGATTCACGGTGTTCTGCACCTGCTCGGTTTCGATCACCATGATGCCGCCGATGCGGCACGTATGGAGCGCCGTGAAAGTGACTTGCTGACCGGACTGGGTTACCCGAACCCGTGGTAAGGTCCTGGTCGTAGCGCTAATTTTTTACACAGATGCTGGCATTGGCCGGGGCAATACCGATATAGTGGCGCTGCTCATCACCCTGGTGGCCACGATAGAGCTAAACAGCCGTTCAAGAAAATCCTCCAAGTAACTAAATTAAATGAATAAAGATCGACCTTCCAACGGTCCCGAGCGGCAGGCCTGGATGGCCCGGCTGAAACAGCGGCTGCTATGGGAACCTGCCAACATAGAACAGCTGGTAGACATGCTGCGCGCCGCGCAACGCCGTAACCTGATCGACATGGATGCGCTGGCCATGCTGGAGGGCGTACTGCAGGTGGGCGAGATGCAGGTGCGCGACATCATGATCCCGCGTTCACAGGTGGTGTTCCTGGAGCGTGACGCCAGCCAGGATGTTCTGGTGACTACCATCGCCGAATCAGGTCATTCGCGATTCCCGGTCATCGGCGACAGCCGTGACGAGGTGGTTGGCGTACTGCTGGCCAAGGATATGCTGCCGTACGCCGGTGGGGGAGGCGAGGAGCGCCTCAACATGCGCGACATCCTGCGGCCGGCCGTTTTCGTGCCGGAAAGCAAACGTCTCAATGTATTGCTGAAAGAGTTTCGTTCCAGTCGCAACCATATGGCAGTTGTGGTCGATGAGTACGGTGGCGTCGCCGGCATGGTCACCATCGAGGACGTGCTCGAACAGATCGTCGGCGAGATCGAGGACGAGCATGATGTCGAGGAAGACTACACCATCCGTCGGCACAGCGAGGTGCACTACACCATCAAGGCGTTAACGCCGATTGAGGACTTCAACGAGTTTTTCGGCACGCATTTCCCGGATGAGGAGTTTGATACCATCGGCGGGCTGGTAGTGCATCAGATCGGGCACCTGCCCAAGCGTGGCGAGCGCACGGTGATCGGGCACCTGCTGTTCAAGGTGCTGCGCGCCGACAACCGGCGCGTGCACATGCTGCAGCTGACCGTGCTGCCCCGGCCGGTCGAGAACACGCAGGACGCACAGGGCGGCCAGCTGTGACGTCCACGTACCACGCGATCGAACACTGCCTTGCCATATACACGGCTGACACCTGCGGCTAGACCCCCCGGCGGATTCGGTCCGGACATATAATCTGCAATCATCCGCGCATGCGCGCCTTGAGCTGACGAGCATCCACAACCATCTGGCATTCCGGGCAAACGTGACAGCAGGCGTTTCTTTCTCCACCATCCGCAAGGCCCTGCCGGTGCTCGCCAGTGGCGCCGCAGGCGTGCTGGCGTTTGCCCCGGTTGGCTGGTACCCGCTCGCTGTTGCGGCGCTGGCCGTGCTGTTCCAGGGCTGGCGTGCCGATACGCCGCGCCGGGCTTTCCTGCATGGCGGGCTGTTTGGCCTCGGCTACTTCGGTGTCGGCGTCTCATGGGTGTACGTCAGCGTACATACCTATGGTCATGTCGCGGCACCCGTGTCCGTACTGGTGGCGGCGCTGTTGATCCTGGTGCTGTCTGTCTATCCGGCGCTGCTCGGTTACCTGCTGCGGCGCTACCTGCCGGGGCAGGGCTGGGGCGTGCTGACCGCGGCCATGCCCGCAGGCTGGCTGGTTGCCGAATGGCTGCGTGGCTGGCTGTTTACCGGTTTCCCGTGGCTGAATATCGGCGCCAGCCAGATCGACGGGCCACTGGCCGGTTACCTGCCGCTGATCGGGGAGTACGGCAGCGGCTGGCTGGTGGCGCTGTCGGCCGGTCTGCTGCTGGCGCTGCTGCACGCGCAGCACCGTATCGCCTCCCTGCTGCTGCTGATCGCCATGTGGGCCGGCGGCTGGCTGCTCGAGCGTGTCGAATGGGTGCAGCCGCGCGGTGATGCCATCACGGTGCACCTGATACAGGGCAATGTTGCGCAGGAACAGAAATGGTTGCCGGAAAACCTGCAGGGCACGCTGGGCCTGTATGCCGAGCTGACTTTTACAGCGCAGCCCGCCGACCTGGTGGTGTGGCCGGAAACCGCGATTCCGGCGTTCTACCACGAGGTCGACGCAGGCTACCTGCCGGACATCGAGGCCCGGCTTGCGCAGCGGCAGTCGTCGCTGCTGACCGGTATTCCGGTGCTGGACCGGGACAGCTGGGCGTACTACAACGCGATTCTCGCGCTGGGTGGCGAGCAGACCCTGTATTACAAGCAGCACCTGGTCGCATTCGGTGAATACCTGCCGCTGCGCTGGCTGATTGGCGATACGCTCGATGCGCTGGCGGTGCCGAATGCAGACTTCACGCCCGGCACGCCCGGACAGCCGCTGTTACGGGCGGCGGGTTACCCGGTCGGGAGTTCGATCTGTTTCGAAGTGGCGTTCGGCAGGCTGATTGCCGCGACTGTCCCCGAGGCAGCATTGCTGGTGAATGTGAGTAATGATGGCTGGTTCGGCGACTCGCTGGCCCCGCACCAGCACCTGGAAATCGCCCGCGTACGCGCGCTGGAAACCGGTCGGCCGTTATTACGCGCGACCAATACCGGTATCTCCGCCATCATCGACCATCACGGAGTGATCGCGGCACGCAGTGCGCAGTTCAGCCAGGCCGTGGTGAGTGGCAGTGTGACACCGATGCAGGGTTCGACGCCGTTCGTGCGCTTTGGCAACTGGCCGCTGCTGGTGCTTGCCATACTGTCTCTGCTGGCCGTGCGCGTCGCCGGGCAGGTCGTCAGCAAAGGGGGGCGGGGTCAATAACCGGGCGACTCAGTCAGGCAGACCAGCCACAGTGCGCGCCGCAAGGCCTGTGCGCTACGCAGGCGCATCCGGTCAGTCGCCCTTGCGCGCATGCGGCTGAGGCCGGTGATAGATGGTGTGGCCGCAGTTCGGACAGGCCGGGATCTCGCTGGTGGCATTGAAACGGATTGCGGCCCCGCAGTCGTCACAGGTCAGTGAGCCGGGGCCGGTAATCTCGCCTGCGTGCCAGGCCAGGCCTTCTTCCACATCCTGTTCGAACTGCAGCATTTCAAGGCGCGTACGGTCGGCAACCTGCGCCAGCATCTCCAGCAGGCGGTCCTCGACCTGGTGCACGTCAAAGCGCAACCAGTCGCCCAGTTCATGGCCGGTTTCGGCCAGATGCTTGCCGGCATCCTGCATGTCGCGCTGCAGGTAATAGGCTACCTTCTCGGCTTCGTCCCGCGTCAGTTCCTCGAGCTCGACCGCGGTTTCCTTGGCCTTGTGGATGAATCCGCTCACCACCGGCAGCGTGCTTTCCCCGGCTTCCTCGAGCGCTGTCCTGACCCGTGCCATCATGTCTTCATAGGCAGTAAGCCATTTTTCGCGTAGGGGTTTCTCGTCCTTCATGGTTGCGTCCCGTGTTGTCTGTGTGCCTCAAGTTTGAACCAAAGCGCCTTCGAGTTGAAGGAAAAACGCCCCCCGTGTTGTGGGGGCTGTTGCTGCTACGGTATTCTTCGGCTTCGATTTTCAACCGGTTCCAGTCTGATGGAAGAAATCTACCAACCCGGACAGCTCGAGGCGAAGGCGCGCCGCTACTGGGAGGAACACGGCACCTTTCGTGCTGTCGAGGACCCTGACCGGGAAAAGTATTTCTGTCTGTCCATGTTTCCCTATCCGAGCGGGCGCCTGCACATGGGGCATGTGCGCAATTACACCATCGGCGATGTGATCAGCCGCTACCAGCGCATGCTGGGCAGAAACGTGCTGCAACCGATGGGCTGGGACGCGTTCGGCCTGCCGGCAGAAAATGCTGCCATCAAGCACGGGGTGCCACCGGCACAGTGGACGTATGAAAACATCGACTACATGCGTAACCAGCTCAAGCTGCTCGGTTTTGGCTATGACTGGGAGCGCGAGCTGGCAACCTGCAGTCCGGATTACTACCGCTGGGAGCAGTGGTTTTTCACGCGCCTGTTCAACAAGGGGCTGGTCTACAAAAAGACCGCGCTGGTGAACTGGGACCCGGTTGACCAGACTGTTCTCGCCAACGAGCAGGTCATCGACGGGCGTGGCTGGCGCTCCGGGGCGCCGGTGGAGCGGCGCGAAATTCCGCAATGGTTCATGAAAATCACGCAGTACGCCGACGAACTGCTCGCTGACCTTGATCAGCTGGCTGGCTGGCCGGAACAGGTGGTTACCATGCAGCGCAACTGGATCGGTCGCTCGGAAGGGGTGGAAATGCAGTTCGGCATCGAGGGTCGTGACGATACCCTGTCGATCTACACCACGCGTCCGGATACGCTGATGGGCGTTACCTATGTGGCGGTGGCGCCGGAACACCCGCTGGCAGCACACGCTGCGGCGGGTAATCCGGGCTTGCAGGCCTTCATAGACGAATGCAGGCATATGCGTGTGGCTGAGGCCGACATGGCCACGCTGGAGAAGAAGGGTGTTGACACCGGGCTGAAGGCGCTGCATCCGGTGACCGGTGATGCGGTGCCGGTATGGGCGGCCAATTTCGTGCTCATGGAGTACGGGCATGGTGCAGTGATGGCGGTGCCGGCGCATGACCAGCGCGACTACGAATTCGCTGTGCAGAATGGCCTGCCTGTTCGTCAGGTGATTTACCCGGCCGGCAACAGTCAGCCGGTCGATCTGGGTCATGCGGCCTTTACCGACAAGGGGATTTTGCAGAACTCCGGCCGATTCAGCGGGCTGAGTTCCGCGCAGGCTTTCGAGTCTATCGCCAACTGGCTGGTTGCGGCCGGTAAAGGCGCGCGTCAGGTGAACTATCGCCTGCGTGACTGGGGTGTGTCGCGCCAGCGTTACTGGGGTTGCCCGATCCCCATCATCTACTGCACGCAATGCGGTGCACAGCCGGTGCCGGAAGCCGGCCTGCCGGTCATCCTGCCGACCGACGTCACCGTCGACGCCACCGGATCGCCGCTGAAAAAGCTGCATGCATTCATCCAGACTACCTGTCCCGCCTGTGGCGGCGCGGCCGAGCGCGAGACGGATACCTTCGATACCTTCTTCGAGTCGTCCTGGTATTACGCGCGCTATGCCTGTGCCGATCAGAACCAGGCGATGCTGGACGGACGGGTCGACTACTGGTTACCGGTGGACCAGTACATCGGCGGTATCGAACATGCCGTACTGCACCTGTTGTATGCGCGCTTCTTCAACAAGTTGATGCGCGACGAGGGGTTGCTGAAAGCGGACGAACCATTCACCTGTCTGCTGACCCAGGGCATGGTCCTGAAGGACGGCACCAAAATGTCCAAATCGAAGGGCAACACCGTCGACCCGCAGGGACTGATTGACCGTTACGGTGCCGATACCGTACGTCTGTTTACCATGTTTGCAGCGCCACCGGACCAGTCGCTGGAATGGGCGGACTCCGGTGTGGAAGGCGCCTCGCGTTTCCTGAAGCGGCTGTGGAAACAGGTCTTCCAGCATGTCTCCGCCGGTCAGGCAGCCGCGCTGGATACGGGCGACCTGAATACGGCACAGAAACAGCTGCGCCATCGCGTGCACAGCACGCTCGCCAAGGTCGGTGACGACATCGGCCGGCGCTACACCTTCAACACGGCGGTGGCCGCCAATATGGAACTGATGAACGAACTCGCACGCTTTGAGGATGACAGTGTGCAGGGCCGGGCAGTCATGCAGGAGGCGCTGGAATGTGTGGTGCTGATGCTGGCGCCGATCGTGCCGCATATTACCCATGAATTGTGGCAAGCGCTCGGGCACGACTCGGCCGTAGTCGATTGCCGCTGGCCGGCGGTGGACGAGCAGGCGCTGGTGCAGGATACGCTCACCCTGGCGGTGCAGGTCAATGGTAAGTTGCGCGGTACGATTGAGGTGGCCGCAGATGCCGATCGGCAAATCATCGAGCTGACGGCGCTGGCGGAGGAAAATGTGGCGCGCCATATCGGCGGACAGGCGGTGAAGAAGATTATCGTGGTGCCGGGCAAACTGGTGAACATCGTCATCTGATGCGGCCTGCCTTGTTCTATGAATGGCCACGCAAGCACACGGAATGACACGGAAAGAAATAAGACGTGATGATTTCTGTTTGCACCACCGGGTTCCATGACTGATTATGGTTTTACGGACTTAATTGAACATTCAGGGCGGGATGGCATGAATAACAACGAGGCAGTGAAATAACTGAAAGCCATACTGCAATTTGCCTTTCCGTGTTCTTCCGTGTATTTCTGTGTGGTTCGGTGGCTATTTTTCACTAATTTGATCAGCCACGGAATCCACGGAAGAATACGGAAAAACAGTACTCCCGGAATTTGATCAATAACGGATATCATCCCTTGAGAAATCATTCAGGTTTTATGCGACTGCCCGTGCTGCTGCTTGCTGCGGTATTGCTGGCCGGTTGCGGTTTTCACTTGCGTGGCAGTGCGGACCTGCCGGCCCCGATGTCGGTGACCTACATCAAGGGTCTCCGGCCGTTCGGTACGCTGGCCGATGATTTCAGCGCGGCCCTGAGCCTGCGCGGTGTCACCGTAACCGACCGGGAAGAGCGTGCAACGGCTATCCTGCACATCACGCAGAACACGACAGACAAGCAGGTATTGTCGGTGGACATCAACGGAAACGTGCTGGAATACGAAATTCACCAAAGTATCCGCTTTGCAGTGGCGACCGTTGATGGCCGGCCGGTGGTCAGCGAACAAACCGTCATGCTCAAACGTGACTACATCTTCAGCAGTACCGACGTGCTCGGCAAGCAGCGTGAGGAACAGGTAGTGCGTGCCACGTTGCAGGAAAATCTCGTCAACATGGCCATGCTGCGCATTGCTGCGGCAGCCAGGTAAACGATGCCGGACAGGGGGTATGATAGTGGCAGCTTGCGGCCGCATACCCCGTGGCAACGACCTGTCATGCTGCGTCCTGCTTCACGGCGGGGCGGAATATCCTCATGCTGCTATCCTGGCGTAATATCGCAGCAACCATGCCATACTGGCGACGCCTGAAAAGACATGCAAATCAAGCCAGAACAACTCGAAGCACATCTTAAGAAACAGCTCGCACCGGCGTATTTCATCAGCGGCGACGAGCCGTTGCGGGTGCTGGAGGCGGCCGATGCCGTGCGTGCCGCGGCGCGCACCCGGGGCTACGACGAACGCGATGTACTGACCGTGCAGGCCGGGTTCGACTGGAACAGCCTGCTGGCCGGGGCGGGTAACCTGTCGCTGTTCGCGCAGCGCCGCATCATCGAACTGCGTATACCTACGGGCAAGCCGGGCGATGCCGGCGCCAGGGCGCTGCGCGAATTTCTCGCACGGCCGCCGGAAGACACCCTGCTGCTGGTCACGGCCGGCAAGCTCGACCCGGCCGCGCGCAAGAGCAAATGGGTACAGATGCTGGATCAGGCCGGGGTGGTGATATTCGTGTGGCCACTGAATGAGGCGGAATTCCTCGGCTGGCTGCAGGTGCGCATGAGCAGGCGAGGCCTGCAGCCGGGCACGGAAGCGCTACGTATGCTGGCAGAACGGGTGGAGGGTAACCTGCTGGCCAGCGTGCAGGAGATCGACAAGCTGTATCTGCTGCAGGGTGCCGGGCCCGTGGATGCCGATGCTATTGCCAGCCTGGTGGCGGATCATGCCCGTTTCGATGTGTATACCCTGGTAGATGCCGCCCTGGCCGGCAAGGCGGCACGCAGTGTGCGTATCCTGAATGGCCTGCAGGCGGAAGGTGTGGCGCCGCCGGTGGTGCTGTGGGCGCTGGCCCGCGAACTGCGCCAGCTGGTGGCCATGGCGGCGGAACGGGAGAAGGGACAGACCGTTACCGGTGTACTGGCGCGTTACCATGTCTGGCCCAACCGCCGCGACGTGGTCGGGGCCGCCTTGCAGCGGCTGCCGGCTGCCGACTGTACCCGTCTGATCCGGCACTGTGCGGTCATTGACCGCGTCTGCAAGGGGCGGGCGACGGGCAACGCCTGGGACGAGCTGTTACAATTGACCCTGCAACTGGCGGGTCAGCTGGCATTGGCCGGTCCGCGCCAGCTGGAGCAGGTGTGCTGAAGATTTGCTGATGAGTGTAAAGGCGGAAACCATGCAGTTCGACGTAGCCGGATACATGCAGACGGTCGGGCGCCGTGCGCGCGCCGCCGCGCGGGTAATGAGCCAGGCCGATACCGGCAAGAAGGATGCCGCGCTGGTCGCCATTGCCGCAGCCATCGAAGCCGCGGCCACCACCCTGAAGGCGGAAAATGCCCGGGACCTCGATGCCGGTCGCCAGCATGGCCTGGATGCGGCGCTGCTGGACCGCCTGGAACTGACCGATGACCGCATCGCTGCGATGGCGGAGGGGCTGCGCGAGATTGCACCGCTGCCGGATCCCGTCGGCAGCATCAGCGATATGAAGTTTCGTCCATCCGGCATCCAGGTCGGGCGCATGCGAGTGCCGCTCGGTGTCATCGGCATCATCTACGAGTCGCGCCCGAACGTGACTGCGGATGCCGCCGGTCTGTGTCTGAAGTCCGGCAACGCCGCGATCCTGCGCGGTGGCTCGGAGGCGCTGCATTCCAACCAGGCGATCGCCCGGTGCATCCATGCAGGACTGGCGGCTGCCGGTCTGCCGGCCGATGCGGTGCAGGTGGTGGAGACCACCGACCGTGCTGCCGTCGGTGAACTGATTCGCATGCAGGCAGTACGTCGACGTGATCGTGCCGCGCGGCGGCAAGGGGCTGATCGAGCGTATCAGCGCCGAGTCGCCAGGTGCCCGTGATCAAGCATCTGCACGGCGTCTGTCATATCTACATCGACGACAGCGCGGACATCGACAAGGCGATCGCGTTGCCTACAACGCCAAGACCCAGCGCTACGGCACCTGCAACACCATGGAGACCCTGCTGGTAGCGGAGAATATAGCGGCACGCGTGCTGCCACCGCTGGCCGAACGATACGCGCAGGCCGGTGTTGAGCTGCGTGGTTGTGAACGTACCCGCTCCATCCTGCCGGACATCCATGCCGGCCACCGCGGCTGACTGGGATGAGGAATACCTCGCGCCGATCCTGGCGATCCGCGTGGTCGACGACATCGAGGCGGCCATCGAGCACATCGCTACGCATGGCTCCGGCCACACGGATGTGATCGTCACCGAATCGCTGGCACATGCACAGCGTTTCCTGCGCGAGGTGGATTCAAGCTCGGTCATGGTGAATGCCTCGAGCCGTTTCGCAGACGGGTTCGAGTACGGGCTGGGTGCCGAAATCGGCATCAGTACGGACAAGCTGCACGCGCGCGGTCCGGTCGGCCTGGAAGGGCTGACTACACTGAAATACATCGTCATCGGCAATGGTCATATCAGAACCTGACGAGTATGGTTGCGCTGTCACGGTATGCACAGTATCCCGTCGCGCAGCGCGCAACGATTCCATCAGCCGGCATCATCACTACCTGCCGGTGCGCTGTAATTGCCTGACTGCATGATCGGCATACTCGGCGGCACCTTCGATCCGGTTCATTTCGGACACCTGCGCCCGGCCCTGGAGGCCAGGCAGGCGCTGGGTCTGGATGAGATTCGGCTGATTCCCTGTCATCAGCCGCCACACCGGCCGCAGCCGATCGCATCACCGCGGCAACGCCTGGCAATGCTGCAGGCGGCAATCCTGGGCCATGACGGTTTCGTGATAGACGAACGCGAGCTTGGTCGGGAGGGGCCGTCCTATACCCTTGATACGCTGCATTCACTGCGCGCAGACATCAAGGGCACGGACCTGTGCCTGCTGCTTGGCACGGACGCATTCCGCGGTTTGACCAGCTGGCATCGCTGGCATGAGCTGATCGACCACTGCCATATCGTCGTGCTGACACGACCGGGTGCAAGCTTCCCGGAGCGTGGCGAACTCGGCACTTTCATTGGCCTGCACCGCGTGCTCGATCCCGGCATGCTGCACTCGCAGTCAGCCGGACTGCTGTATTTCCAGGAGGTCAGCCAGCTGGAAATCTCCGGTACCCGCATTCGTGCACTGCTGGGCCGGGGTGAGGCGGCGGACTTCCTGCTGCCGGACAGCGTGCTGGCACTTATCAGGAACCAGGACTTGTATACAACAGGCGGTTAAATGAATAACAAAACAGACACACAGCAGGCGGATAGCATGGACCGGCGCACGGCACACATGCTCGAGGTCACGCTACAGGCACTGGAAGACATGAAAGCCCAGGATATCAGGGCAATCGACGTGCGTGATATGACCTCGATAACCGATATCATGGTGATCGCCAGCGGTACCTCGACACGCCATGTCAAGGCAGTGGCCGACAATGTTGCGCTGGAAGCGAAGAAGAACGGAATGCACACGCCGGGTGTGGAGGGCGAGAAAGGTTCGGAGTGGATACTCATCGATCTCGGCGATGTCGTGGTGCATGTCATGATGCCGGAAGTTCGCGCGTTCTACGCGCTGGAGAAGCTGTGGTCCGTCGGCAGCGAGCAGCGCTCCGCCGCGGACAGCGAACACTGAGCTAGGAGCCTGTCTGAGTAATGATGAGCCTACTGCGAAAGCGCCACGACGGCCCACATGTACGCAAATTCTCGTCAAATAGCGCCCACTATTCTCCTCGAATTTGCGTACATCTGTTCTCGCCATGCCACTTTC
This sequence comes from uncultured Gammaproteobacteria bacterium, assembly GCA_963712695.1. Classification (GTDB taxonomy): domain Bacteria; phylum Pseudomonadota; class Gammaproteobacteria; order UBA9214; family UBA9214; genus UBA9214. The sequence goes on along the minus strand of CAVQJD010000025.1, from coordinate 47,166 downwards.
TCGCGACGGCCCCCATTACTCAGACAGGCTCCTAGTCCTGTCTTTATGCGTATTCACCTGATTGCCGTCGGCACGCGCATGCCGGCCTGGGTGACAGCCGGTTACCAGGAATATGCCAGGCGGATGCCACGGGAATGCAGCCTGCAGCTGGTCGAGATTGCACCCGGCCGGCGCAGCAAGTCCGGGAGTCCCGAACAGGCGCGCGAGCAGGAGGGAAAACACCAGCTGGCTGCGCTACCGAAAGACTGCCGGGTCATCGCCCTGGATGTGCGCGGCCAGACCTGGAGTACCGAGACCCTGGCCGGGCGACTGCAGGAATGGCTCGGTGCGGGTCGTGATGTTGCCCTGCTGGTCGGCGGTCCGGACGGCCTGGCAGCGGAATGCCTGACACGTGCTGATACCAGCTGGTCGCTGTCGCCGCTCACCTTCCCGCACGCACTGGTGCGTGTTCTGCTGGCCGAGCAGCTGTACCGTGCCTGGACACTGGGTGCCGGTCATCCCTATCACCGTTCGTGATATGGTTTCCCATACTACCGGTTCCGGAACTGACAGCGCATGACAACCAAACCGGCCATCTACCTGGCCTCGCAATCGCCACGGCGGCGTGAACTGTTGCGGCAGATCGGGGTCTCCCATGAAGTGCTCAGTGTCGATGTCGACGAGCGGCTGCATGCCGGTGAAAGCGCCGGAGACTACGTCATGCGTGTCGCGCTGGACAAGGCATGTGCCGGGCGCGCCATGCTGCCCGCCGGGCATGCGCTGCCGGTACTCGGCGCGGATACCTGCGTGGTCATCGATGGTGAGGTGCTCGGCAAACCCGCGAACCGTGCCGACGCTATTGCCATGCTGCAGCGCCTGTCCGGCACCTCGCACGAGGTATTAAGTGCCGTGGCGCTGGCCAGGAGCTCGGCCGAGTCAGTGCGTTTCTGTGCGACTCGCGTGAACTTTCGCACGTTAACGGAGCTGGAATGCGCGGCATACTGGGCAACGGGGGAACCGGCCGACAAGGCGGGTGCCTATGCCATTCAGGGGCTGGCTGGCGTATTCATCACACGCATCGAGGGCAGTTACTCGGGCGTGATGGGGTTGCCGTTATTCGAAACCGCGGAGTTGTTGAAAGAATCGGGGATAACGGTAATCTAGCCCGCAGCGTGCACGGCGTGAATGCGCCGCAGAAAACACATCAATCTGAACAGGCAAGGATGGCATGAGCGAGGAAATTCTGATTAACGTCACCCCGCGCGAGACCCGGGTGGCAGTCGTGGAAAACGGCGTACTGCAGGAGATTTTTATCGAGCGTGCCCGACGCCGCGGCCTGGTCGGCAACATCTACAAAGGCAGGGTGTGTCGCGTGCTGCCCGGCATGCAGGCCGCCTTTGTCGACATCGGCCTGGAACGCGCGGCTTTCCTGCATGCCTCCGATATCGGGCGGCGCGATGACGCGGAAGCTGCCGACGCCGGTGGCAGCGTCAGCAAGGATATCAGTGTCCTGCTGCGCGAGGGCCAGGATATCTGCGTGCAGGTCATCAAGGACCCGCTGGGCACCAAGGGCGCGAGGCTGACCACCCAGATCACTATTCCATCACGCTACCTGGTGTTCATTCCGAACGTCAACAACGTGGGAATCTCGCAGCGGATCGACAGCGAGAGCGAGCGCGTGCGCCTGCGTGATGTCATCCAGCTGTTTATGTCCGAACAGGAGACTGGCGGGTTCATCGCCCGCACTGCCGCCGAGGGAGCCGGTGCCGAGGCCCTGCGTGCCGACATGATGTTCCTGCGCAAGCTGTGGCAGTCGGCTTCCGAAACACTGGCCGCCAGCAAGTCCGGCGATCTGGTCTACGGTGACCTGCCGCTGACGGTCCGCGTGATGCGCGACATGCTGGGTGACAACATCGAGCGTGTGCGCATCGACTCGCGCGAGAGTTTCCAGCGGGCGCGTGAATTCTGCGAGCGCTTCATGCCTGGCATGCAGACACAGCTCGAATATTATCCGGGCGAGCGGCCCATCTTTGATATCTACGCTATCGAGGACGAAATCCACAAGGCACTGGACCGCAAGGTACAGCTCAAGTCCGGCGGCTACCTCATTATCGACCAGACCGAGGCCATGACCACGGTTGACGTCAATACCGGTGGCTACGTGGGTCATCGCAACCTGGAAGAGACCATCTTCAAGACCAACCTGGAGGCGGCGCAGACCATTGCGCGCCAGCTGCGCCTGCGCAATCTGGGCGGTATCATCATCGTCGATTTTATCGATATGCAGGATTCAGAGCACAAGCGACAGGTGCTGCGGATGCTGGAAAAATGTCTCGAAAGGGATCACGCCAAGACCCATATCAGCGAGGTATCCGCACTGGGACTGGTGGAGATGACGCGCAAACGCACCAGCGAGAGCCTGGAGCATGTGATGTGCGAGGTATGCCCGACCTGCAACGGCCGGGCATCACTGAAGACCGCGGAGACCACCTGCTACGAGATCTTCCGGGAAATCATGCGCGCCTCGCGCCAGTTCGATGTGCAGCAGCTGCTGGTGCTGGCGTCGCAGGAAGTGGTCGATCTGTTACTGGACGAGGAATCCTCCAGTCTGGCAGAACTGGAAGTCTTCATCGGCAAGCCCATTCGCTTCCAGGTGGAAAACCTGTATACACAGGAACAGTATGACGTCGTGCCAATGTAGGCAGGTATGCTCTCCCTGCCACCCGGGATACCTTCGGGTATGTTGAAGCGCACGCTGCACATAGCCTGGCTGCTGCTTGCCGCGGGCCTGTTTATGCTGGCCGTGCTGCTGACGGTCGCGCGGGTATGGGCTCCGTCGCTGGGCGCTTACCAACAGGATATCGAGGTGGCAGCGAGCGCGGCATTGCAGCATCCGGTGTCCATCGGGCGCGTGGAGGCAACCTGGCGTGGCCTGCGCCCGGTGTTGAGGCTCACGAATGTTGTCATTGCCGGCTTGCAGCAGGCCCGGCCGCTCGGCATGCGCGAGATCCATGTCAGTATTGATACGTCACATTTTCTGAAGACGCGCGAACTGCGTATTGCCGGGGTCGACATCATCGGTACGTCACTCACGGTAACGCGTGATGCTGATGGCCGACTGATGCTCGAGGAGTTAGCCACGCAAGACGCAGCAGAAATCGATTTCGGTGCGCTTGCAGTCATGTCGCGACTGTCCATCCATGATTCCGAAGTTACCGTCAGGGATATTCCCAGGCGCGCCGGGACCCAGCATTTCTACGCAGTCAGCGTGACCGTGACCAATGAGGGCAATGACCACCATGTGACAGGACACGCGCTGTTGCCAGGCGAGCCGGGTGGCCGTATTGAATTCATCGCGCGCCTGCTGGGTGATATCGCGAAACCTGCCGCATGGCACGGGCGCGCCTATTTCAGAGGTCAATCGCTATCACTGTCCAGCCTGCTTGCCCCTTTACTCGATGAGACGAACACAGTGCAGGGGGTTGCCGATCTGCGGCTGTGGGCAGGGCTCGCATCATCGCGCATCACAGCAGTCAGCGGCGAACTGGAAGTCGATGAGTTGCGGATGAAGTATGAAAACGCCGGCCGGCAGTCCCTGTTCGCCGCAGACAACTTGCAGACGCAGTTTGGCTGGCGTCAGGCCGGGCAGGGCTGGCAGGGCTGGCAGGCCGTGCTGCAACGTTTACAGGTTACGCGCAGCGGGCAGAGCTGGCAGACGGGCAGCCTGTCGCTGGCCGGTTTGCACAAGGCCGACAGCGTGCAGGTGCGGGCAGAGGCCGCGCTGATCGATCTGGATGAAGTCACTGCTCTGTTGCCGGTAATGCCACGGCTGAACAGTTCGCTGCGCGACCGGCTGATGAGTGCGCAACCGACCGGCATGATCGAAAACCTGCTGTGTACTTTCACACGCACTGAAGATGCCATTGAAGTAGACAGTTTTTCCGCACGCTTCACCGGGCTGGGCATGTTGCAGACCGGCACCATTCCGTACCTCTCCGGTCTGGACGGTACGATAAACGGCGATGCACAGGCCGGCATCCTGCAGCTCGGCAGCGACCGGCTGGTGGTCCATGACGAACGGTTTTTCAGGTCTGCGTTACAGTTTGACCGGGCCGGTGGTGATGTGCACTGGCGTACGGAAAACGGGGTAGTGCAGGTTGGCAGTGAATCGCTGGTGGCCGGCAATCCGCACCTGGCACTGGATGCCCGATTCAGTCTGGATATTCCGCGCAACGGCGAGCCGGTGACAACCGATACACGGATCGCTGTGCGCGAGTTCGATATTGCCCGTACCAGGGATTACCTGCCGGCACGGATCATGCCCGGGTCCGGCGTGGAATGGCTCGACCGCAGCCTGGCCGGAGGCAGAGTGACCGATGGCAGCGTGATCATCAAGGGGCGCCTTGACCAGCTGCCCTATGATCACGGCGAGGGCCAGCTGGAAGTACGGCTGCCGGTATCCGACGCTACGCTGAATTTCAATGAGCACTGGTCACCACTTACAAAGCTGGATGCACAGATCGATATTACCGGCCGGCAAATGGACATCCGTTCGCACAAGGGGTTCATCCGCAATGCCTCGCTCGACAAGGTTCACGCACAGATCAGGGACCTGGCCAGGCCGGAACTGACCATCCGGGGTAATGTGCGGGGGGAGCTGCCCGAGATGCTGGCCGAACTCGGCAGCAGTCCGTTGGGTGAGACCTACGGCGGTTTCGTCGATCGTGTTGTCGCCTCGGGGCATGCTGACCTGGCGCTGGATATCCATCTGCCACTGACCAGGAATGCTGGACCGATCAGCGTTAACGGTAATATAGGACTGCGCGATAACACACTGCGTATGACCGATGCCGATATCGAGCTCGAGCATATTCGCGGCCAGCTCAAGTTCGACGATAGCGGCATTCGCGGTGACGGATTGCAGGTCGAGCTGTTCGGCAAGCGGGCCAGCGCGCGGGTCTGGACGGAACGTGACAGGCCGGTCACGCATGTGAGCCTGGACGGCAAGCTGGGTCTGATCGATCGCATGCTCGCTGACTCCCAACCGTTGCGTGATGTGTTCAGTGGCGACCCCGACTGGCACGTGGAGTTTACGCGCAAGGGCAAGCCGGTGCGCGGGAAGAACGCGGATGTCAGGCTCAGCATTACCAGTTCGCTGCAGGGGCTGGCCATTGATCTGCCGGCACCGTTCGGCAAGAAGGCAGCCACGGCGCGTCCGCTGTCGGTAGACATCGACGCGCTCTACAGCAACGAGCGCTACGTACACGCAAACTATGGCGACATGCTGCAGGCCGTGCTGGTGCTGACGGAGGGTGTACAGGGGTTCAAACTGCAGCGTGGCAATATCGCACTGGGTGGCGAAACGCCCGTGCCGCCACAGATTCCGCAGTTGCTGGTCAGTGGCAGGCTGGACCTGTTCCGGCTGGAGGACTGGATGCAGCATCTTGGCGGCGGTGAGAGTGGGTTGGGACCGCCACTGCGGGTTTCACTCAAGCTCGGCAAGCTGGACGCATTTGGCTACCGGTTGCATGACACCGGGGTCGATATCGTCGAATCCGGTTCAGGCTGGACGGTGAAGTCCATCGGCCCGTCTGCAGAGGGCGAATTGCAACTGACTCGCTCCGCCGGCGCTATTGTCCGGATCGGCATGGATATGCAGCGGCTCGTACTCGAGACCGTTACCGATGCAGCTCGGCAAAAGAAACCGCCGCCGCAACCGGCCGAGTTTCCCGCGTTGCAGGTCAAGATACGGCAACTGCTCTACAACAACATCGATTTCGGTACGCTGGAACTGCAGACGCAACGGCAGCCCGGTGGCAGCTACCGTATCGACACGCTGGCACTGTCCTCAAGGATGTTATCCCTGGAAATGAACGGCGACTGGCGTCGGCTGGGCGGCGAGCAGATCACGCATGCCGAATTCGCTGTGACGGACGGAAATGTGGGTATGCTGCTCGATGCGCTGGGTTACCTGAAACTCATGAAAGGGGGAAGTCCAACCGCCAGCTTGAAGGCGAGCTGGAGCGGGGTGCCGTGGGATGTGAGAACGGAAATTGTCAATGGCAGATCCAAAATCGTTATCAAGGACGGTCAGCTGCTCGAGGTCGAACCCGGCGCGACAGGCCGGGCATTGGGTCTGCTGAGCCTCGCCAAGCTGCCCAGGCGCCTGACACTGGATTTCACCGACCTGTTCGGTGCGGGTTTCAGCTTCGATCTCATCGAGGGCGATTTCGTGCTGGACAGTGGCAATGCCTATACCGAGAAAATGGTGATCGATGGCCCGGCCGCAAAAATCGAGATTTCCGGACGGGTCGGGCTGGCGGCCCAGGATTACGATGAGCTGGTCACTGTGACGCCCTATGTCAATTCCAGCCTGCCGCTGGCCGGTGTGCTGGCCGGTGGCCCTGCCGTCGGCGCGGCGGTGATCGTTGCGGATAAACTGTTGCAAGGTAAATTCGGATTCAATGAACTCGCGCGCAAGCAGTACGCGGTGACCGGACCCTGGGCCGATCCGGTAGTTACGCAGCTGAATGCGCCCGAGCCGGCTACTGCGCGGCCGCCGGACGACGCGATGGATGCCGATGGATTTTTCCAGTAGTGGAACCGGGCGCTGCACTTTGCAACCGGCTTTCTGTGTTATTCTTTGTAACCTGCTGAAAACCTGTAGATGAAATGATTTCATGAGTATTGTTGCCTGCATACAAATGGCCTCGAGCCCGAATATCGGCGCCAACCTGCTGGAGGCCGAGCGTCTGATCGGAGAGGCCGTCAGCCAGCAGGCACAGCTGGTGGTATTGCCGGAAAATTTTGCCCTCATGGGCAAGACCGAGCACGACAAGGTGGCGGTGCGCGAGAAACCCGGCAGCGGCGCCATCCAGACCTTCCTCGCGGAGCAGGCCGCCCATCATGGCATCTGGCTGGTCGGTGGTACCATTCCGCTGGAGGCCGAAGCCGACAACAAGGTGCGTGCAACCTGCCTGGTCTTCAATGACCAGGGCATTCAGGTGGCGCGCTATGACAAGATTCACCTGTTCGATGTGGCACTGGTCGATAGCGGCGAACAGTACACCGAATCCGATACCATCGAGCCCGGCAGCGAGGTGGTGGTCATCGACAGCCCGTTCGGGCGCATGGGTGTCGCAGTCTGCTACGACCTGCGGTTTCCGGAACTTTTCCGCCAGCAGCTCGAGGCGGGGCTGGAAATCATCGTGCTGCCTTCGGCATTCACCGCCATTACCGGCCGCGCGCACTGGGAGGTGCTGGTACGCGCACGCGCCATCGAGAATCTGTGTTACGTGGTTGCGCCGGACCAGGGCGGGTATCACCTGAACGGCCGCGAGACCTACGGCCACAGCATGATCGTGGATCCGTGGGGCACGGTGCTCAACAGTCTTGCGCGCGGGCCCGGCGTGGTCTGTGCCGATCTGGATCTGGGCCGGCTGCACAGTGCGCGGCGCAACTTTCCCAGTATTGCCCATCGCCGGCTGCAGTGTCTCAACCGTGCCTGATACCAGCCTCGACATTGCGCGCCAGCGGTTACTGACACCGGCCGGCATCGATGACAGTGATCTGGAGTCGGTATTCAGCCGGCTGCTCGGTCATGCAGTGGATGGCGGCGACCTCTATTTCCAGTCCACGCGCTACGAATCGTGGGTACTGGAGGACGGGATAGTCAAGGAGGGTAGCCACAGTATCGAGCAGGGTGCCGGCGTGCGCGCCATCAGTGGCGACAGGACCGGATTTGCCTATTCCGATGAAATCGTCATGCCGGCGCTGCTGCAGGCGTCCGGTGCGGCGCGTGCGATTGCAGGCCGTGGCCAGGCTGGCCGGCTGCAAGCCTGGCATGCGTGCGGTGACAATCTGCTGTACCCCGCCATCGACCCGCTCGATCGCATGACGGCGGATGACAAAGTGGCACTGCTGCGACAACTCGATGCCGAGGCGCGCCGCCAGGATTCACGTGTGAAAGAGGTCGTGGTCAGTCTGGCCGGTGTGCACGAGATAATGCTGGTTGCGGTCAGCGATGGCACGCTGGCCGCGGACGTACGGCCGCTGGTGCGCTGCAACGTGACTGCCATTGTCGAGCAGGGCGGGCGCCGTGAGCAGGGCAGCGCCGGCGGTGGCGGACGCAGCGATTACAGTTTTTTCATCGACGAACAGCGCGCGATGGACTACGCCCGCGAGGCCGTGCGCCAGGCACTGGTCAACCTCGAGGCCATCGATGCGCCAGCCGGCGGCATGCCGGTGGTGCTGGGACCGGGCTGGCCCGGTATCCTGCTGCACGAGGCGATCGGGCACGGACTCGAAGGCGATTTCAATCGCAAGGGTACCTCGGCCTTTGCCGGCCGGGTCGGTCAGCAAGTGGCGTCACCGCTGTGCACCGTGGTCGACGATGGCACACTGCCGGGCCGGCGCGGTTCGCTCAATGTCGACGACGAGGGTACGCCGGCACAGAACACCTTACTCATCGAAAAGGGCATTCTCAAAGGCTACATGCAGGACCGCATGAATGCCGGACTGATGGGCGTGACGCCGACCGGTAACGGGCGGCGCGAATCCTATGCGCACCTGCCAATGCCGCGCATGACCAATACGTACATGCTGGCCGGTGACAGTGACCCCCAGGACATCATTCGCTCTGTGAAGAAAGGCCTCTATGCTGTCAACTTCGGCGGCGGACAGGTGGACATCACCTCGGGCAAATTCGTGTTCAGCGCCAGCGAGGCCTACCTGATCGAAAACGGCCAGGTCACCCGGCCGGTCAAGGGTGCCACCCTGATCGGTAATGGGCCGGATGTGCTCAAGCGGGTTTCCATGCTCGGCAACGATCTGCAGCTCGATTCCGGTGTCGGCAGCTGCGGCAAGGAAGGCCAGAGTGTGCCGGTCGGTGTCGGCCAGCCGACCATGCTGATCGATGAACTCACCGTGGGTGGCACCAGCGCACAAGGCTGATAACGGCTGCTGTTTGTTGCGCGGGACGGTTGATGGCGGGTACGCCGGACTCACACCGGTGCACCCGTCCCGGGTCGGGACCGGTCCGCAGCAGTTGCCATGCCGGGAGGCATCATAGCCGTTCCGCCCATCAGTCCCGCGGGTCACCCGGCTGGTCCCTGTAAATCAGGTACAGCATGCTCATTGTCATCAGCAGCGATATGTAAACGCCGGTTGCTGTCAGTGAATCCCAGTACATCGGTTACCTCCCTGGCGAAATCCCATAATGTTAGTAAGTTAAAAAGTTATAAGATTAGCAGTTGCTAATATAGCGACCGTGACCAAGCGGTACTTGAGTCCGGCTGCGGGCAATCGCCGGAGCGCGGGTGTTTGATGTGCAAAATTGTGACCGGCTGCTCAGGCGGGGTATCAACCAGGCCTGGGGCAGGCTGAGGCTGCAAAAACTTTTGCCGGGAAAGAAAACGCATGACCTGCCGGCCGACAGGACCTGACCCGTTGCATGCCCTTGGCGCGAAGCCACACCGTTACCCGGTACAGGAAGGGGTGTGCACTCTCAGTCTCTTAATGGTGCCCGCCCAGGCACCGCGCGCCGGTTCAAACTGGCTGGCAGTCGGGGTGATCAAAATCGTGATAACAGGTGCCCGGGGCTGTTATAGTTGGGCCGCTGAAAATCTTCTGGCAGCGAATAACAGGACAGGGGGGCGCTATGTTTGATCTCAATAAAAGCGATGCGGTAGGCAAGCTGATCATCCGGCTGACGGTCGGTATTCTGATACTGTTTCACGGCGTGTCCAAGCTAACCTCGGAAGGCTCGCTCGAATTCATCGCCGGCCGGCTTGCCAGTCTGGGTTTGCCAGATGTCATTGCCTATGGCGTTTTCGTCGGTGAGATCATTGCACCCGTGCTGCTGATCGCCGGGGTCTTTTCCCGCCTGAGTGGCCTGGCGATTGTCATCAACATGCTGTTTGCAATCGGGCTCGCGCATACAGGTGACCTGTTCAGCCTGACCGACCATGGTGGATACCAGCTGGAATTGCAGATGTTCTACCTGTTCGGTGGTCTGGCCATCCTGTTTCTCGGCAGCGGCCGTTACGCGTTCCGGCCTGACTGATGCCGCGCGTGTGCCGGTCTGCATGCAGATAGCGCGCGACGGCAATTGCGGTGCTCTACCGGTTCGCTGCTGACGCGCTGGTTGTCGTTCACCTCGCATTTATCGGTTTCGTGCTGTTCGGTGGTTTGTCGGTCGGACGCTGGCCGGGTGTCGCGTTCGTGCATGTGCCCGCCGTCTTCTGGGCCGTGCTGCTGGAACTTTACAGTCTGCCCTGTCCCCTGACACCCTGGGAGCAGCAGCTGCGGCTGACCGCAGGCGAGGCTGGCTATAGCGGTGGCTTCATCGCGCATTACCTGTTGCCGCTGATCTACCCGGCCGCTCTGACGCCTGACATTCAGTTGCTGCTTGCCGGCGTGGTGATCGCCGTGAATGCCATCGTCTATGGCTGGCTGGTCCGGAAATGGTGGACAGCAAGCCGGGCAGGCGTTAAACAGAAGAAAGACACTTCGTAACGGGGGTGACCCATGTCCCGTTCCATTGGTCCGCTACTGCGCCGGCGCTGGCAAATGCTGTCTGGCAAGCCGGGTGGCAAATGGCTGTTCAGTCAGGGGCTGGGCCATACCGTTCCGTATACCGGCACGCTCGCAGCGACCGTGCAGCGGCTTGAGCCCGGTCACTGCCTCGTGGAACTGCGGGACAGGCGCCACGTGCGCAATCATCTGCGCTCCGTGCATGCCATGGCACTGGCCAATCTTGGCGAGATGGCCACCGGGCTGGCACTCATGAACAGCCTGCCGGATGGTGCGCGCGGCATACTCACCGGATACCGTATCAATTACCTGAAGAAGGCACGTGGCCGGCTGCTGGCCGAGTGTCGCTGTGCGATACCCTCTGACAACAGCCGGCAGGAATACGAGCTCACCGGTGAGATCCGTGACGCGGACGACGAGGTTGTTGCCGTTGTCAATGCGCGCTGGCTGATCGGTCCGGAGCAGGACGCATGACGGTACCTGCAGCGCTGACTGAAGCCCTGGGTATCGAGGTGCCGCTGATCTGCGGCGCCATGTATCCCTGTTCCAATCCAGAGCTGGTCGCGGCGGTGTCTGCCGCCGGGGCAATCGGCATCGTCCAGCCCCTCAGCCTGACCTATGTGCACGGTTACGAATTTCGTGCCGGTTTACGCTATATCCGCAGCCTGACCGACCGGCCCATTGGCGTGAATCTCATTATCGAACGCAGCTCGAAAAAATACCTGCAGCGCGTGCACCAGTGGCTGGATATTGCGCTGGAGGAGGGCGTGCCGTTCCTGGTAACGGCGCTCGGCAATCCGCGCTGGGTGGTCGAGCGCGCCCGACCTGCCGGCGTCACCGTCTACCACGATGTGACGACGCGCCACTGGGCGGAGAAGGCGCTGGACGGCGGTGTCGACGGCTTCATATGCGTTAACAATCGCGCCGGCGGGCATGCCGGTGCGCTGTCGATGCAGCAGATGCTGGACGACATAGGTCCACTCGGCAAACCACTGGTGTGTGCAGGCGGCATCGGCACGCCGGAACAGTTCGCACAGGCGCTGCACATGGGTTATGCCGGTGCGCAGCTCGGTACACGTTTTATCGCCAGTCGCGAGTGTACGGCACATGACGATTACAAGCAGGCCATCGTCACCGCCGGTGAGCAGGACATCGTGCTGTCGGAGAAAATCACCGGTGTGCCGGTGTCGATTATCCGCACGCCCTGGATCGAGAAAATGGGTGTGCATGCCGGGCCGCTGGCGAAATGGTTGCTGAGCGGCCGGCGTACCAAGCACTGGATGCGTACACTGTATTCACTGCAGTCGATCTGGAAGCTGAAACAGGCATCGGTCAGAGGCATGGGTTACAAGGATATCTACCAGGCCGGCAAAAGCGTGCAGGGCATCCAGGCAGTGCAGCCTGCGGCCGAGATCGTGGCTGCGTTCGCGGCAGCGCTTGATGAAAGGCCATAGGAATGGACGTTATCCGCAAAGAATTCAAGCGCCGGCGTTACCGTGTGCCAGTAAAAATAGCCCGCATGCAATTTAACCTTATCCTTCCGCGTGTTTCCATGGCGATTATCAATCGCGTATGTCTGTGCTCCTGGCTCTGGCTGGATAACGGCTATAATGAAATCATGTAAATCGAATCCGACCCCGGAGGTGTTCGATGGCCAAATCGTTGAATTCTGCTGGTTCTGGCGTCGTCAGCTGCGAGGTGTGCCTTAAAGAGGTACAGCATACCCGGACCGTGGTTGAAGAGGTTAACGATTACGTGCTGTATTTTTGCGGTCTGGAATGCTACGAACGCTGGCGTGATGATAACCCACCGGAAGCAGATTCATAGCACATAGAGGATGCAGTGAGCTTGCTAATCGCGGTACGCTAGTACTCCGGTGCATCCTGCAATTCGCGTAAATAGCGAAACAGGGCCCGCGTCGCACCGGCCGGCTGACCGGTTACCTGCTGCTGTCGAGCCTGGCGCACCAGCTTGCGCAGACGCTGGCGATCGGTCTGCGGGTAACTCGCCAGCACCGCGGGTATGGCATCGTCGCCCGCTGCGAGCAGCTGATCACGCAACGATTCCAGCTGGTGGAACTCACGGGTGGACGTGTCGTGCTGATGTTCGCGTGCAGCAACGGCCACGCGCACCGGTGTGGCGTCGATTTCCTTCAACAGCTTGCCGATGTATTGCAGCTGACGCTTGTGTGCCCCGTGAGAGGTGATTTTCCTGCCGGCCAGCACCGCCTCCAGAAGCAGTTCCGGCAGGGCCAGCTGACGCAGGCTGTCCTCGCTGAATTCCAGCAGTTTCTGGCCCAGTTGTCTCAGTTCGTCGAGTTCGCGCTTGCGCTGCGACTTGCTGATGGTCTCGTGGTCGTGGTTCTGCATGCTGCGCTAGCCCGCATTTCTCACCGGAATAGGCACCGGCCACTGACGCACTGTTTGTTGCCGAACAGGTTTTAGTTTCATGGTTTCAGCTCATTATTTCGGATCACCGCCGCCCGGTGACAAATGCGGGCTAGGATAGCGGTTTTTACAGGGTTTGTCCGGGGTGCAGGCTGCCGGTAGAATCCAGCCTTTCATAATGAGGGATAACCATGTCAGCGATCCAGGCCACTGCTCAGACCACCCCCTTGCCGGATGCCGCAGGGCTGGAGGAGATAGTGCAGGACACCATCGCCCGGGCGCGGGCAGCCGGTGCCGACCAGGTCGAGGCCGGTGTAAGTTACGATGCGGGTCTGTCCGTGACCGTGCGTCTTGGCGAGACCGAGACACTGGAGTTCAACCGCGACCGCGTGCTGGGACTGACGGTTTACTTCAACCAGCGCAAGGGCACGGCCACGACTGCAGACTTCGGTCCGGACAGCATCGAGGCGACGGTACGCGCCGCCTGTGACCTGGCACGCTACACCAGCGAGGACCCTTGCTCCGGGCTGGCCGATGTCGATCGCCTGGCGTATATCATTCCGGATCTTGATCTGTACCACCCCTGGGACCTCGGTCCCGAGCAGGCCATCGTGCTGGCCCGGGAGTGCGAAGCCGCCGCGCGTGCAGTGGACCCGCGTATCGACAACTCGGAAGGCGCCACTGTTGCCAGCTACAGCGGCCTGCGGATCAAGGCCAACAGCCTTGGTTTTCACGGCAGCTACAAGACCAGCTACCACAGCATCAGTTGCTCGGTGATCGGCCGCCAGGGCGAGGAGATGCAGCGTGACTACTGGTCGACCGCCGCGCGTGACCAAGCCGGCCTGGAGCTGCCGGGTGACGTCGGCCGCAAGGCCGGCGAGCGTACCGTCAGGCGCCTCGGTACACGCCGTTTGTCCACGCGCAGCGCGCCGGTGATCGTTGTCGCAGAGAGCGCCGGCAGCCTGTTCGGACATTTCATCAATGCCATCAGCGGCAGCAGCCTGTACCGCAAGTCCAGTTTTTTGCTTGATCACCTCGGCAAGCAGGTGTTTCCCGGTTTTATGCGCATTCACGAGCAGCCGCGCCTGCCCAGGGGTATGGGCAGTGCACCATACGACTCGGAAGGCGTGGTTACGCAGGCGCGTGATATCGTCGCTCAGGGCATCCTGCAGGGTTACGTACTGAACAGTTACGCGGCGCGCAAGCTCGGCATGCAGACCACGGGCAACGCCGGCGGTGTGCGCAACCTGACCATCGAACCGGGCGCACTCGATCTCGATGGATTGCTGCGCGAAATGGGCACCGGCCTGCTGGTCACCGAATTTATCGGCTTTGGCGTGAACATCGTCACCGGCGACTACTCACGCGGCGCCGCCGGCTTCTGGGTCGAGAACGGCGAGATCCAGTACCCGGTCGACGAGATTACCGTGGCCGGCAATCTGAAGGATATGTTCATGAGCATCGCCGCCGTCGGCAATGACGTCGACCTGCGCGGCAACATCCGCAGCGGGTCGGTGCTGATCGATCACATGACGATTGCCGGGGCGTCATGATTCAGCTCGCGCAAGACCACCGGTCTTACCTGCTTCCTGGAATCGTGCGCGAAATAATTGTTGTTTTCCGCGGGCCGTTGCGTCTTGACGCGAGATAATTATCAGAGCAGAAAAATAGTCCCCAGCCCCAGAAACACCAGAAAGCCCACCACGTCGGTGACCGTGGTCAGGATCACTGAACCGGCGTGGGCCGGGTCGATGTTCATGCGCCTGAGGAAGAACGGGATCGACAGGCCGGCGAGGGCGGCGCAGAACAGGTTGACGACCAGCGCCACGGCGATGATGATGCCGATGTCGCTGTTGTGGAACCACAGCGAGGAGATTACCGCCACCACCAGCGCCCAGCCGATGCCGTTGATGACGGACACCATGAGTTCCTTGTGCATCAGCCAGCGCGCGTTGCTGCTGCCGACCTGGCCAAGCGCCAGGCCGCGGATCACGATGATAAGCGTCTGGCTGCCCGCGATGCCACCCATGCTGGCGACGATCGGCATCAGCACGGCAAGTGCGACCACCTTTTCGATGGTGACCTGGAAATTGCCGATTACCCAGGAGGCGAGGAACGCGGTGGCCAGGTTGATCCCGAGCCAGATGGCACGGCGCCGCGCACTCTTGAGTATAGGCGCGAAAGTGTCATCGTCCTCGTCGAGGCCGGCCATACTCAGCAGGGAATGCTCGGCATCCTCGCGGATCACGTCCACCACGTCGTCGATGGTGATACGGCCGAGCAGCTTGTTGGCCTCATTCACCACCGGCGCGGTTACCAGGTCATGGTTCTCGAACAGCCGGGCGACCTCTATGTCCGGCAGGGTGGCCGGGATGGGTTTGACGTCGCGATTCATCACCGCGGCCACCATCAGGTCGGGGTCGTTGGTGAGCAGGATAGTCAGCGGCAGTGTGCCACGGTAAAGGTCGTTGCGATCGACCACAAACAGCGTAT
Source organism: uncultured Gammaproteobacteria bacterium (assembly GCA_963712695.1). Taxonomy (GTDB): domain Bacteria; phylum Pseudomonadota; class Gammaproteobacteria; order UBA9214; family UBA9214; genus UBA9214. The sequence goes on along the minus strand of CAVQJD010000025.1, from coordinate 31,774 downwards.
CCGTCGTTTCCGGCATCTCCTTGTGCAGGCGCAGGTAGCGCAGCACCACGTCGAGCGTTACGTCGGCGCGTATGGTGATCACGTCGACATTCATCAGGCCGCCAGCCGAGTCTTCCGGGTAGCGCAGGATCGCCTCCAGCCGGACGCGGTTCTGCTTGTCCATCGAGCGCATGACTTCCCGGGTGACGGTATCCGGCAGGTCCTGCAGCAGGTCGACGAGGTCGTCCGGGTCAAGGCCCTCGGTGGCGGCGACCAGGTCGTGGGTTTCCATTTCCCTGATCAGGCCGGTGCGCACCTCTTCGTTGAGGTGTACCAGGGTTTCGCCGCGGTCTTCCGGGTCAACCAGTTCCCAGAGAATTTCGCGCGGTCCGTGCGGGAAGGACTCCAGCATGTCGGCGATTTCGGACGCATGCAGGTTGGTCAGCAGGTAGCGGACCTGGCCGGCTGCCCCGGAATCCAGCGCCCGCGTCAGGCGTTCAAGCCGGTTTTCGGTCGTTGTTGTGGTCGCGGATTCGTTCATAGTGGGATACTTTCACGAATGCGCAGACGGACAGCCGCCTGCACAGGCAGTGCGCAGTGTAGCAGCACGAAACTCATTCGGTAAGGTTGCTGTTCAGGGATTCGACGCGAGCATGGATCTGGCCGGCATTGGTGTGGCCGACCAGTTCCTCAACGAGTGGTCTGAGTGTGGCGATATGACTGTTATTGATGACGCTTTTAACCTCCTGCAGCGAAGTGTGGTGCATGCTGAATTCGGTAAGTCCCATGCCGAGCAGCAGCCGGGTATAACGTGGATCGCCGGCCATTTCGCCGCACATGGCGACAGGAATGTCGGCCTTCAGGCCAGCGTCGATAGTCATCTTGATGAGTCGCAGCACGGCCGGATGTAGCGGGTCGTACAGGTAGTTGACCTCGTCGTCGACGCGGTCTATGGCGAGCGTGTACTGAATCAGGTCATTGGTGCCGATCGACAGGAAGTCCAGATGGCGGGCGAATTCACCTGCCGACAGTGCTGCACCCGGCACCTCGATCATACCGCCGATACTGATATCGGGGGCGAATGTCAGCGCCTCGCGCTGCAGGGCATTGCGGGTCTCCTTGACCAGCGACAGCACCTGGTGCAGTTCCTGGGTGTTGGTCAGCATGGGGATCATCATGCGCACCGGTCCGTGTGCCGAGGCGCGCAGGATGGCACGCAGCTGGGGCCGGAACAGGGACAGATCCTTTAGGCACAGCCGCACGGCGCGCAGTCCGAGCGCGGGGTTGCTGCCGCAACGGCTGACGCCGCTGTCGACCTGTTTGTCGGCACCCATGTCGAGGGTGCGGATAGTCAGCGGTTTACCCTTCAGCGCATCGAGTACGGACAGGTAACAGTCGAATTGTTCCTGCTCGTCGGGTGGCGTTGCACGGTTCATGAACAGGAACTCCGTGCGGTACAGTCCGACGCCGTCGACGTGTGTCATGCTGGCCGCCTCGACGTCCTCGGGCAGTTCGATATTGGCCATCAGTCTGATCGGTACCCTGTCCAGCGAGATCGCCGGGCGGCTTGCCAGGCGTGCGAGTTCCCGTTGCCTGCCGCGCTCGTCCTGCTGGCGCTGGCGGTAGTGGGTGAGGGTCTGCTCATCGGGTGCTGCAATCACGATGCCCTGCAAGCCGTCCAGGATAACTGTTTCACCGTCGCGCAGGTATTGCTGGATGCCATGTGCACCAACCACGGCGGGTAACTGCATGCTGCGTGAAAGGATCGCGGTATGCGACAGCGGGCCGCCGAATTCCGTGGCGAATGCCGTCATGCCCTGGTGTTTCAGCAGCACGGTTTCGGCGGGGGTCAGCTCATCCGCCAGCACGATGGCATCAGCAAGATGCCCGTCGTCGCCCCTGTAGTCAGTCTGTTCACGGTCGAGCAGGATACGCAGGATACGATTGACGACGTGATCGACATCATCGCTGCGGGTGCGCAGGTAAGGATCGTCAATTTTATCGAACACACTGAAGACAGCATCACGCTGCAATTTGAGTGCCCACTCGGCATTACAGGTGTGCTCGCGGATCAGTTCCACCGGTGTCGCAACCAGAGTGGCATCATCGAGCATCAGCAGATGGGTGTCGATGAATGCGGTGATATCGATGCTGGTTTCTGCAGGCACACGTTCGCGGATTGATTCCAGCTGGCTGCGCGCAAGTGCAACGGCGTCAAGGTAGCGCGCTATCTCGCTTTCCAGCAGATGGTCTGGAATACTGGTTCGCTGCACTTCGATGCTGTTGCGCATGAAGTGGGCCTTGCCGATGGCAATGCCGCGGGATATTCCAATGCCGGATAACATCAGGCTCATGGTGCCTGTCACCCTCTGGTGTCAGTGGAGGTATTGCCAGCGTCTGCTTCTGCAACGATTATTCGAGTTCCCCGAATTTGTCGGTAATCAGTTTTTCCAGGCTGTCAGCCGCTTCCTGTTCATCATCTCCCGAGGCAATGATGATGAGTTCCGTGCCGCGTGATGCTGCCAGCATCATGACTCCCATGATGCTCTTGCCATTGACCCGCTGCCCGTTTTTGGCGATATCTATACTGCTGGAAAAGGCGGATGCGGTGGTAACTAACTTGGCCGCGGCACGTGCATGCAGGCCAAGCTTGTTGACGATGGTTACTGAACGTTCCTGCATATCAGGAAGCCTGCTTTCTCTGGGCGAGCACGATACCGTTACGTGCACCGCTGGTGGCGAATTCCGCAAGTATCTCAAGCTCACGGTCCGGGTAGTTCATTATGCGCAGCAGCATTGGCAAGTTGACACCCGAGACCACGATTACATTGTGGGTCTCGAGCAGGCGATTTGCGATATTGCTTGGCGTGCTGCCAAACAGATCGGTCAGCACGAGTACGCCCTGACCATCATCGAGTGATTTGCAGCGCTGGCTGGCGATCGCGTACACGGCATCTGGGTCGCAATCCGGCAAAACGCCTATGGCCTGTGTGTTCAGGCGGCAGCTGCCGAGGATCGCATTGACCGTATCCAGCATGTCCTGGCCGATGCTGCCATGGGTAATCAGTAGTATTCCACTCATTATTCCAGTTCCCGATGGCGGGTCACGAGCTCGCCTAGTGAGTTGTCCAGTCGTGCAGCCAGCCGTTCGACCAGATAGACGGAACGGTGCTGGCCACCCGTACAGCCGATCGCGATGCTGAGGTAGCTGCGGTTATCCGCCTTGAACTGCGGAATCCAGCGTGTCAGGAACTGCTCGATCTGTTCCAGATACTCGGCTACGACCGGTTGGGATTCGAGATATTCCGCTACCTGTTTATCAAGTCCGGTCCTGCTGCGCAAGTCCGGCTGCCAGTGCGGGTTCGGCAGGCAGCGTGCGTCGAATACGAAATCCGCATCCGCCGGTATACCGTGCTTGTAGCCGAATGAGCGCAGCAACAGTGAAAATCCCTTGCTGTGCGTTTTGCCGATACTTTCCATGACCAGCTCGCGCAGCTGGTGAACATTGGTGCGGCTGGTATCGATGAACAGATCGGCATTGGCGGCAATGGGCGCCAGCAACCCGCGCTCCCGTTCGATGGCGTCGGCCAGCGGTGTCCTGCTGTTGCTGAGCGGATGCTTGCGGCGTGTCTCGCTGAAGCGCTTCAGGAGAGTGACATCGTCGGCCTGCAGGAACAGGATCTTGCAATTGATACCGCGCTCGCGCAGCCCGGAGATGATTCCAGGGAAATGCTCGAGCTGATCACTGCGATTGCGTGCATCAATGCCTGCTGCGACCTTGCTGTTGCCGGCCAGGTTCTGGTCATGGAATTCGTTCGCAAAAGCGGATAGCAGGCCGACCGGCAGGTTATCGATGCAGTAGAATTCCATGTCCTCGAGTGCATGCAGGGCAACGCTCTTGCCTGAGCCGGACAGGCCGCTGATGATGACCATGTTCATGCGTTATCTAGGCTTCGTGCGCTTTTTCCAGGCGCTTTTTCTGCCGATCGATGAAGGCTTCGCTGGCGTCGTAGCCCTTGCTGATCAGGATGTGGTTGCGCACCGCTGCCTCAACCAGTACCGACAGGTTTCTGCCCGGGCCGACCGGCAGTGTGACTTCAGGTATGTCAACATCCTGGATATTTCGAATATGCCGGCTGCCATGCAGACGGTCCATTTTTGACGCCTCTTCCATGTCCTGCAGACGGATAATGAGCCGCAGGTTGCGGTTCTGTTTGATTGCGCTCGCACCAAACATGGCACGCACGTTGAGGATGCCGAGCCCGCGCACCTCGAGAAACTCGCGCAGCATCTCCGGGCAGGTTCCGATCAGTGTGTCCGGTGCGACGCGTGCGAATTCAGGTGCGTCGTCGGCGATCAGGCGGTGTCCGCGCGTCAGCAGCTCCAGTGCAAGCTCGCTCTTGCCGATGCTGGAATCGCCCGTAATCAGCACACCTGTGCCCATAACCTCCATAAACACGCCATGCAGGGTGATCTTTTCGGCGAAGTGGCTGGTCAGGAAGTATTGCAGGTTCTCGATGGCTTCCTGGCTTTTCAGGTGCGTAGAGAGCAGCGGAGTCTGCGCGGCAATTGCGGCGGCCTTGATATCGTCGGGGACGTTCAGCCGGCTGGCAAGGACTATCAGTGCCGACTCTCCGGAGAACAGCTGTGCTATTGCGTCCTTGCGCGAGTTCTTCTTCAGCTTGTCGAAATACTCCAGCTCCTTCCTGCCCAGAACCTGAACGCGGTGCGGGTTGATGAGGTTGAGCTGTCCCACCAGTGAAACCTCGGTGCCATGCTCCTTGCTGTTATAAATCTCCTTGAGTACGAGCTGCGAGCCGCAAATCCAGTTCAGCCCGAGTTTTTCTTCCAGGTCATCGAACAACGTCCCGATATCAAGCGTTGTACTCATGCGGATATGCGCTGGCTCTCCCACTGGTAGAGTTGCGCGAGAATGCATTCCCCGCTGCTGCACTCGCGCAGTGCACTGCATACGGACTCGTTGCTGAAAATCTCGGCGATGGTCGACAGTACCTGCAGGTGCTCTTCGGTAGAGTCTTCCGGGACCAGCAGGCAAAACACCAGATCCACGGGCTGATGGTCGGAGGCATCGAAATCAACGGGTGTATTGACCTTGATGAAGGCACACACCGGTTCCACCAGTGCGGGCATGCGGCCGTGCGGAATGGCAACACCCTTGCCGAGACCGGTACTGCCGAGTTTTTCGCGGTTGACCAGCGCGTTGAAAATGGTCTGCTGCGACAGGTGCAGCGAACTCTTGCCGAGCAGTTCGCTGAGTTGTTCCAGCAGGCGCTTCTTGCTTGCGATGTCATCACCGCAGACGACGCGTTCAGGGGAAAGTAAACGGGTAATATTCATGGTTGGCAGAAAGTATCTGAAGCAATTTGTATGCCTGGCAGTTGACCGCACATGCGCCGGTTCTAGAGGTCTTTCGCTATTGATCCTTCGCTGCGGTGGTGGTCGGTCATCTTTTCCTTGTGCTTTTTCACCTGGCGGTCGAGCTTGTCGGTCAGGGCATCGATGGCTGCGTACATGTCTTCCTGCACAGAGTCGGCAAACAGGTTATTGCCGTTGATGTGCACGGTTGCTTCTGCCTTGTGGCGCAGTTTCTCCACGCTCAGCACCACGTGGATGTCGTGCACGATATCAAAATGACGTTCCAGACGCTCCATCTTGGCATTGACATATTCCCGCAGCGGTTCGGTCAGTTCGACGTGATTTCCGGTCAGGCTGATTTGCATAACAGCACTCCTTTTTCTGGTGAGGCCTATGAGAGGCGTTTGCGTTCATTGGATGGTGAAATCGAGAGTGATTCCCGGTACTTGGCAATGGTGCGACGCGCAACATTAATCCCCTGGTCGGCCAGTACCATGGCCATTTTGCTGTCACTGAGGGGTTTCGCCGGGTTTTCGGCAGCAACCAGCTTCTTGATGATGGCCCGGATTGCGGTCGCCGAACATTCGCCGCCCGTGTCTGTTGATACATGGCTGGAGAAGAAATACTTGAATTCGTAAATGCCGCGAGGTGTATGCATGTACTTGCGTGTAGTGACGCGCGACACGGTCGACTCATGCATTTCGATAGCCTCGGCAATGCTGCGCAGCACCATTGGCCGCATCGCCTCTTCGCCATCGTCAAGAAAACCTTGCTGGCGCTCTACGATACAGCTGGCGACCTTCAGCAGCGTTTCGTGACGGCTCTGCAGGCTTTTCAGGAACCAGCGCGCCTCCTGCAGGTTGTCTCTCAGGTAATTGTTTTCCCTGCTGTTGCTGCCGCGCTTGATCATGTTCGCGTACATCGAGTTGATGCGCAGTTTCGGCATCGAGTCTGGGTTCAGTTCCACCTGCCAGCGGCCATCCTTCTTGAAGACATACACATCGGGGATGATGAACTCGGGTTCGGTGGTGTTGTATGTGGAACCGGGGCGCGGGTTCAGGGACTGGATCAGGTCAATGGCATGTTGCAGCTCTTCATTATCCAGTTTCATCTTGCTGCAGATACGGCTGTAATCGCGGTTGCAGAGCAGGCTGAAGTGCTCCCGTAAGATGACCTGCGCCTGCCTGAGCCAGGGCGTGCCCTTGTCAAACTGCTGCAGCTGGAGCAGCAGGCTTTCCTGCAGGTCGCGTGCGCAGATACCGATCGGATCGAGTTGCTGGATGCGATGGATAACCGCCTCGATCTCGTCTGCTTCCACCTCGATATCGTCGCCCAGTGACCTGCGGATGTCTTCCGTGCTGATGGTAAGGTAGCCATCCTCGTCAATCGCGTCGATGATGGTATCGGCTATAAGCCGGTCGGTTGCTGACAGATTGGTCATTTCCACCTGCCAGATGAGGTGATCCTGCAGGTTTTCGCCGCTGACCGTAATCGTCTCCAGCATGTCGCGTCCGCCAGTATCGGGAGCGCTGAAGCTGGTTGCGCCGGTATCAAACACATCTTCCCAATTGCTGTCGACCGGCAGTTCTTCGGGAATATTGTCGCTATCGCCCCCTGCGGTCAGCGTGCTCTCGTGCTCGCTGCCGTTGATCTCTGGAGCCGGTTCGTGAACCTCGATGGCGCTGCCTTCGTCCTGTTCCAGCAGCGGGTTGGAATCCAGCACCATTTGCACCTCGCTTTGCAGCTCCAGTGTGGACAACTGCAGCAGGCGAATGGCCTGCTGCAGCTGGGGTGTCATGGTCAGGTTCTGGCCGAGTTTGAGTTGCAGCGACTGCTTCATGGATGTTCAGGCTTATGCTCGTCTGTTACATGCCTAGAATTGTTTCCGTCCCGGAACCGGATAATCTCCTGATTCCGCCCCGCTGGATGGTGCCTAGAAAAAATTTACAACCTGCTGAATATGCTGGCGCTGCGGGGCCTGGGGCCATACAGCGAGCGTCGGTCTTATCATGCCGGTGCAAGATGCCAGTATACGTAAGGTTAGTATAGTGCATGATTCATGCCATGCCGGCAATATCCTGTTCAGTGCCTGACCTGACACACGTGTCAGACAGGCCTGGATGTCAGGTGGGGATGCGCTGTTTACAGCGTCACGACAGCAGGCGCCTAGAGCCTGAATTCGGACCCGAGGTATACCTCGCGGACACGCTGGTCCGCCAGTACGCTCTGCGGGCTGCCGGCGGCGATGACGCGGCCCTCGCTGAGGATGTAGGCCTGGTCGCAGATGCCGAGTGTCTCGCGCACATTGTGGTCGGTAATCAGTACGCCGATGTCGCGGCTGCACAGATGCTCGATGATATGCTGGATGTCGATGACTGAAATCGGGTCGACGCCCGCGAACGGTTCGTCCAGCAGGATAAAGCGCGGGTTAGCGGCAAGGGCGCGTGCGATCTCGACACGGCGTCTTTCGCCGCCGGACAAACTGATGCCAGGCTGATCGGCAAGATGACCGATGTGCAGCTCGTGCAGCAACGACTCCAGCCGTTCGCGTCGCTCACGGGAATCAAGATCCTTGCGGATCTCGAGTATCGACATGATATTTTCCGCGACCGAGAGCTTTCTGAATACGGAGGCCTCCTGCGGCAGATAGCCCAGCCCGTGGCGCGCACGCACATGCATGGGCTGCCCGGTCAGGTCGATCCCGTCCAGCTCAATCCGGCCCTCGCTGCAGGGGATGATGCCCACAATCATGTAAAAGCAGGTGGTCTTGCCGGCGCCATTCGGGCCCAGCAGACCGATCACCTGGCCGCTGTTGACGTTAATGGATACCTCATCGACAACACGCCGGGACTGGTAAGTCTTGCCCAGATTGAAGGTCTGCAGCTGGCTCATTCCGCTGCATCCGGGCGGCTGTCGGCTGGAGCGTCACGCGGCTTGTCTTCAGGTTCGATGGCTGGCACGGTGTCGGGCTGCAACGTGATTCGAACGCGACTGCCCATGCTGTTGTCGCCGGCACTGACCGTGTTGTCGCGCAGATTGAGGATAATGCGGTTGCTGCTGAACTGCTCCTTGTCTGACTGGCGAATCAGCGCATTGCCCTGCAGAATGAGGCGCTGGTCACCGGTGTGGTACTCGATGTGGTCGGCCTCGGCATGCTGGTCGGACTCGGCACCGTCCGGTCGTTGCGAAAAGGTGGCCGGCTTGCCGTCGATGGTGATGCTCTCGACCTGGTTGTCGCGAAGCTGCACGCGCATCCGGCTGCCATGCATCGTCAGCGACCCCTGTTGCATGAAGATATTACCCTCGTACACGCTCAGGCCCGCTTTCTCGTCCAGCAAGACCCGGTCTGCCTCGATCTGGATGGGCTGGTCCCGGTCGCTGCTCAGGCCCCAGGCCAGGCAGGGCGCCAGCATCAGCAGCCAGCCGGCCGTGCTGAGTAGTCCGCGCACGGACAGTCTAGCTGCTGCCATCGATATGCCCCCGCACCTGTGAATGCAGTTCCAGCCGGTTGTTGATGAAATTTGCCGTAAGTCCCTGCGTTTCGTAGTGATAACCGTCGCTCTCTATCGAGGCCGCCTGTTCAGTGTGCGCCGTCCGGGCGTCCGGTCTGACCGTCACGGCGGCTGTCGTGATCTTCAGCAAACTCTGTGTAGTTGTTGCAAGTCGCTGAATAATAACCTGCCCTGACAGAGATACCGGAGCGCCTGCACTGCCGGTGCGCCCCTGTTCTGCATTCAGCTGCCACAACGAGCTGTCGGGATGTGTGACATCGAGTTGCGGCTGGCGTAGCGCCAGCTGGTCACTGTTCTGGTACCAGGCAATATGTGCGGCGCGCAGGTGATAGACGGGATTGCCGGCTGCGTCCATAACCCGGATGGTGACGTTATCCGCGTAGGCATCCGGACCACCCGCGGTTATGGCCACGCTGTTGTCGGTGAATTCCTGCTTGCGGAAGAACCAGCTGGAAGCCATGACCAGCAGCAGTATCAGCACAATGACCTTCTGATTCGTACTCACAGGTAGCTGTCCAGTTCCTGTCTGAGCACGCCGCGCGCCTCCATCAGCATTTCGCAAACATCACGTGCCGCACCGCGGCCACCGCTGCTGGGCGTCTGCCAGTGACTGTGGCGGACGACCAGTGGATGCGCGTCCTGCACGGCGATCGCCAGTCCGACGCGGCGCATAACCGGCAGGTCGACCACATCATCGCCGACGTAGGCGGTTTCCTGCGCGCTGATGCCGAGCTTGTCGATCAGTTCCTCGAACGCCGGCAGCTTCTGGAGCTTGCCCTGGTAGACATGTGTGATGTCCAGGCTCGCCATGCGGTGCTCGACGACCTTTGAGGTGCGGCCGGTGATGATGCCGACGATGACACCGTGTTTCTGGAGCATCTTGATGCCGTGGCCATCGCGCGAGTTGAACGCCTTGTATTCCTGCCCGTCATCGCCGATGAACAGACTGCCATCGGTGAGCACGCCGTCTACATCGAAGATCACCAGTCGGATACGTTTGGCCTTCTCGAGTATGTCTTTCATAATGTATGCATTTATACCACGCCGGCGCGCAGCAGGTCGTGCATGTTGAGCGCGCCGATGAGTTTATTATCGGCGTTGACCACTGGCAGGGCATTGATTTTGGTGGCATCCATGATCTGCAGTGCTTCCGCGGCAAGCATGCCGGGATGCACGGTCTTGCAATTTACAGTCATCACGTCCTGTACACGGGCGCTACGCAGGTCGATGCGGTGATCGATGGTGCGACGCAGGTCGCCATCGGTGAATACACCTGCCAGCTTGCCGTCGGCATCGACCACCGCCGTCATGCCCAGGCCCTTGCGGGTCATTTCCACCAGTGCGTCGCTGAGCAGGGTGTCCGGTGTCACGTGCGGAATGGCGTCGCCGGTGTGCATCAGGTCATCGATCAGCAGCAGCAGACGCCGACCCAGAGCACCACCCGGGTGGGATCGTGCGAAGTCTTCCTCGGTGAAGCCGCGGGTTTCCAGCAGTGCGATCGCGAGTGCGTCACCCATGGCCAGTGCGGCCGTGGTGCTGGCGGTTGGCGCAAGGCCGAGCGGGCAGGCCTCCTTTTCCACACTGACGTTGATGCTGGCGGTGGCGGCCAGCGCCAGGGTTGATTGCGGATTGCCGGTCATGGCGATCAGCGGCACTTTCAGGCGCTTGATGATCGGCAGGATGGTGATGATTTCGGCGGTCTCCCCGGAATTGGACAGCGCCAGCACCACGTCGGCCGCCGTGATCATGCCGAGGTCGCCGTGGCTGGCCTCGCCCGGGTGCACGAAGAAGGCAGGGGTTCCGGTACTTGCCAGGGTCGCGGCAATCTTGCCGCTTATATGGCCGGACTTGCCCATGCCGATGACTACCACGCGCCCGCGGCAGTCCAGCATCAGGTGGCAGGCCTGCGCGAATGAGGGCTTGCGGATTTCCTCAGCCAGCCGGCTGACGGCGCGCGCCTCGGTGTCGATGACCGCAAGGGCGAGTTCCTGCAGGGTTCTGTCGTTCATGTCGGAATGGTAGCGGGTTCGCGTCGTCAGGTCTCGGCAAAGTATAACAGGGTCTGGTAGGCGCCATAGCAAAGCACCAGCAGGGCGCCCTCGATACGGTTCAGCCGCCCCGGCCTGCGAAAACCGTATGCCATGAAGAACATCGCGAGCGTCATCCCGATCATGGCAGGATAGTCGCGCGTGAGAACTGCGGGGTCGATCGGACCCGGCCGGATCAGGCCGGGCATTCCAAGCACAGCCAGCAGGTTGAAGATATTCGAACCGATGATGTTGCCGAGTGCAATATCATGTTCGTTTTTTATTACACTCATGAGGGTGGCAGCCAGTTCCGGCAAGCTGGTACCGAGCGCAACGATGGTGAGGCCGATGACGAGATCGCTGACACCGAGCGTAGTTGCAATCGATGACGCGCTCCAGACCAGCAGCCGCGAACTCGCCAGCAGCAGCAGTAAACCAATAACCAGGCGCAGTGTTGCCTGACCAATATCGAGACCGGTGGGACGTTCCTGCGCATATTCCCTGACTATCGGGTCCCGTGACGCCTGAGTCCTGATGCCGACCCGGATAATCCAGTACAGAACAGCGGCCATCCCGCACAGCAGCAGGGCGCCGTCGAGGCGTCCCAGGTTGTGGTCGATGAGCAGTGCAAAGGCCAGACCCATTACCAGCACCATCACCGGCAGTTCGCGGTGAATAAGGCTTGAATGTACACTGAGTGGCTTGATCAGGGCCCCGGTGCCGAGAATCAGGCTGGTATTGACGATATTCGAGCCGATGACATTGCCAACGGCCAGCCCGGTGTTGCCTTGCCACGCGGCGATGCCGGAAAAGACGATTTCAGGTGCCGAGGTGCCGAGGCTGACGACGGTGAGTCCGATTACCAGTGGCGGGATGTCCAGGTGCCAGGCGATCGCGCTCGCGCCCTCAACGAAACGGGCCGCGCTCCAGGTCAGTAATGCAAAACCGGCGGCGAGGGCCAGTAGTTCAGTCCACATGCGTGTCGGTCGGGTTGTGTGGTGGCTGATCTCCCGTTTTGGCGGCCCGCTGCGGATTCTGCTTGCGGGCACCTCGTGCGGGGTAGGATAATGCGCGCTTCATCAGGCAGGTTCCGGATTTTCATTCCGATATGATACACGTGGTTATGAGTCGGTAAAATTCCGGCTTGTAATACGGTAACCTGCCTGTTCGCGATAATCGTCTATTCAACACGTGCGGAAAAGAAGTCATGCCGGAGACTGTTGTCCAGATACGCGGCCTGCGCTTTGCGCGTGGTTCGCGGATGATATTTGATGGTGTGGATCTAGACATCCAGCCAGGTACGGTCACGGCCATCATGGGGCCGAGCGGCACCGGCAAGACTACGTTGCTGAAACTGATCGGCGGGCAGCTGAAGCCGCTGTCCGGATCGATTTGCGTGCAGGGCCAGGAGGTCCCGACGCTCAAGCGGCCGGCACTGTACCATTTGCGCAAGCGCATCGGCATGCTGTTCCAGAGCGGCGCGCTGCTGACGGATATCAACGTGTTCGAGAATATTGCCTATCCGATCCGTGAGCACACACGTCTGCCCGAAGAGCTGGTGCGTGATCTCGTACTGATGAAGCTCGAGGCGGTGGGACTACGCGGCGCGGCCGGGCTCATGCCCAGCGAGCTGTCCGGCGGCATGGCGCGGCGGGTCGCCCTGGCGCGCGCCATCGCACTGGATCCGGCGATCGTGATGTACGACGAGCCGTTCACCGGTCAGGATCCCATCTCCATGGGCATCCTGGTCAAGCTGATCCGCGAGCTGAATGATGCGCTGGGCCTGACCAGCATCGTGGTGTCGCACGATGTACGCGAGACCACTGCGATTGCCGACTATGCCTACCTGCTATCGGATGGACGGGTGATGGACCATGGCAAGCCCGACGAGTTGTGGAAATCCGGCTCGGAGTGGACACACCAGTTCCTGCATGGCGAGCCGGACGGACCGGTGGCGTTTCATTATCCCGCGCCGGGGTTCCGGGATGACCTGATCGGCGCAGGGCGCGCCTGATGAATGCATTGCAGCAGCTGGGTCGCCGGGCGCTGCACTTTTTCCAGCGTCTGGGGCGCGGGCACCTGTTTCTGCTGCAGACACTGACCAGCCTGCCGGGCATGCTGCTGCGACCGGTGCTGGTGGTGAAACAAATGTACTCGGTAGGTGTCCTTACCCTCGTTATTATCGTGGTTTCCGGGCTGTTCGTGGGTATGGTGATGGGCCTGCAGGGCTATAATACCCTGGTCGATTTTGGCGCGGAGGAGTCGCTCGGCGTGCTGGTCGCCCTGTCACTGGTGCGTGAGCTGGGGCCGGTGGTTGCTGCCCTGCTGTTTGCCGGGCGTGCCGGTTCGGCACTGGCGGCCGAGATCGGCCTGATGAAGGCGACCGAGCAGCTGTCCGGCATGGAAATGATGGCGGTAGACCCGATGCAGCGTGTGATCGCGCCGCGCTTCCTGGCGGCATTCCTGTGCATGCCACTGCTGGCCGCCATCTTCAGTGCCGTCGGCGTCTACGGCGGGCACTTCGTCGGTGTCGGCCTGCTGGGCGTGGACGACGGTGCATTCTGGTCGCAGATGCAGGCCAAGGTGGATTTGTATGACGACATCATGAACGGTGTTATCAAGAGTATCGTGTTCGGTTTTATCGCCGGCTGGATCGCGCTGTTCGAGGGCTACGATGCCGTGCCGACAGCGGAAGGCGTCAGCGGTGCGACGACCCGCACGGTAGTGCACACGGCGCTGGCCGTGCTCGGGCTGGATTTTGTGCTGACCGCACTGATGTTTGGAGACTAGAGAGTGAACACCAGAACCGTAGAAATAGGTGTCGGATTATTTGTCGCCGGCGGAATGGCTGCCCTGTTCATGCTGGCTATGCAGGTCAGCAATCTCAGCACGCTCGGCAACGACAACGGCTACCTGGTCACAGCCAGCTTCCAGAATATCGGCGGCCTCAAGGTGCGCGCACCGGTGACAGTGTCCGGCGTGCGGGTTGGGCGGGTGGATGGCATCAGCTACGATTTCAAAACGTTCGAGGCCGTGGTGTCCATGAAAATAGACGAGAAATATCAAGGGTTTCCGGAAGATACCTCGGCCAGTATCTTCACCGCAGGCCTGCTGGGGGAGCAGTATGTCTCACTGGAACCGGGCGGCTCGATGACCAATTTGACCGATGGCAGCCGTATCCAGCTGACCCAGTCGGCGCTGGTAATGGAGCAGATTATCGGCCAGTTCCTATACAATGCAGCGGCGAAAACACCGGAAGAGTCTGAGTCAAAGTAAATGCGTACCTCGAAAATCAACAGGACACGCCCGCAGGCGGTGTTGCTGATCCTGGTCTTGAGCTGGATACCGGCGACATTGCGGGCGGGCAGCGACATCACACCACTGGAGCTGGTGCGGGATACCTCTTCGCGCATGCTGGCGGCGCTGCATGACGAGCGTGATGCCATCAAGCGGGACTCGTCACGCCTGTACGACCTGGTTTCCGTCATTGTTTTGCCGTATTTCGATTTCGAGCGTATGAGCCAGTGGGTGCTGGGCAAGAACTGGCGCACGGCAACACCGGCACAGCGTGCCGGTTTTGTCGAGCAGTTCCGCGCGCTGCTGGTGCATACCTACGGCACGGCGCTGTCCCAGTATGCCGATGAAAAGATCGTTTATCTCCCGTTCCTGGGTGATCTCAACGCTTCCACCGTCACGGTCCGTACCGAGATCGAGCAGGCCGGTTCGACCATCCCCATTTCCTATTCCATGTACAAGAGCCGTGATGGCTGGAAGGTCTATGACGTCGCCATCAGCGGCGTCAGCCTGGTGACCAACTACCGTTCCTCGTTCGGTACTATCATCAGGGACAAGGGAATGGACAGTCTGATCCAGCAGCTTGCCGAAAAAAACAAGTCCTGAGCCGTGCCGCGAGCAGGTTTTACAGAACGGGGTGACGGAGACTGGCTGCTGGAGGGGGAGCTGGACTACTTTACTGTACCCGATGTGCTGGCGCGCTCTACGGGGCGAATGCCCGGGGCGGGTGCGGTCCGCGTGGATCTGAAGGGTGTGACCCGGGCGGACAGCGCCGGCCTGGCACTGCTGCTTGCCTGGCTGCGCGACTCGGAACGGACAGGCTGCAGCATAAGCTTCGTCAACGTGCCTGCACAATTGATGTCGATCGCCCGAATTTGCGGACTGGAAGAGATTCTCCCGCTGTCACACTGAAATGCATTGTGCGACCGGTCATTACTGCGCGGCAGGCGCGTGGCCGGTCCTGATTACTGTCGTTAACCGGGGTCTGGATATGCAGTGCAAGGAGCTTGAAGCGTTGATCATTGCCGGGATCCCCGGTGCAGAAGTCATGGTGAAAGGCGAGGGCGATCACTTCGAGGCCACCGTTGTCAGCGACCGCTTCGTGGGCCATAGCATGGTCAGGCAGCACCAGATGGTGTACGGCACGCTGGGTGACCGTATGGGCGGCGAGATCCACGCGTTGGCGCTGCGCACCTACACACCTGAACAGTGGCGCAGCAAGCGACGTATTCAATAGGGACCGGACTGACGCAAGGGCTGCGCAGGCATGGACAAGCTGATCATCAAGGGCGGGGCGGTGCTGGACGGCGAGATTCGCATCTCCGGCGCCAAGAATGCCGTGCTGCCAATCATGGCGGCAACGCTGCTCGCCGATACGCCGCTTGTCATTCGCAATATTCCCCACCTGCACGATGTCACCACGACCATGGAACTGCTCGGTCACATGGGTGTGCAACTCACGGTGAACGAGAAGATGGATATCGAGGTGGACGCGCGTCCGATTAACTCGCTCTACGCGCCCTATGAGCTGGTGCGCACCATGCGCTCTTCCATCCTGGTGCTTGGCCCGATGCTGTCCCGCTTCGGGCGTGCCGACGTGTCGCTGCCGGGTGGCTGCGCTATTGGCTCGCGCCCGGTAAACCTGCATATCAAGGGCCTGCAGGCCATGGGCGCGAACATCAGGGTTGAAAACGGCTATATCAAGGCTCGTGTGGACCGCCTCAGGGGTGCGCGGCTGGTGATGGATATCGTCACCGTTACCGGTACCGAGAACCTGATGATGGCGGCCTCACTGGCCGATGGCATCACCTATATCGAGAACGCCGCGCGCGAGCCTGAGGTGGCCGATCTTGCGCACTGCCTGAATGCCATGGGCGCAAGGATCAGCGGTGCCGGTACCGATACCATCACCATCGAGGGAGTCGAGCGCTTGTCGGGAACCGAATACAGCGTGCTGCCCGACCGTATCGAGACCGGTACTTACCTGGTCGCCGCTGCCATCACCGGCGGCCGCGTCAAACTCAAGGAAACACGCCCGGACATCATGGATGCCGTGCTGCAGTCCCTGCGCGAGGCCGGTGCCCATATCGACGTCGGTGAAAACTGGATCACACTGGATATGCAGGGCCGGCGGCCAGTTGCTGTGAACCTGCGCACCGCGCCTTACCCGGCATTTCCGACCGACATGCAGGCGCAGTTCACCGCACTCAATGCGGTGGCCGAAGGTACCGGCACGATAACCGAGACCGTGTTCGAGAACCGCTTCATGCACGTACAGGAAATGCAGCGCATGGGCGCCAGCATACGGCTGGAGGGCAATACCGCGATCAGCACCGGCGTGCCACACCTGACCGGTGCGCCGGTGATGGCGACCGACCTGCGCGCCTCGGCCAGCCTGGTACTGGCGGGACTGGTAGCGGACGGCGAGACTGTCATCGATCGCATCTACCACATTGACCGTGGCTACGAGCGCATCGAGGAAAAACTTGCCCAGCTCGGCGCGGATATCCACCGTCTGCCGGGCTGATGCTGCGCTGACTGGACCTCGCGTTTCGTTATGTGACTGCCGGCGAGCTTGTAAACTGGCGGTATCTGCCGGAAACTTGGCCACCATGAATCCCGCACTGACCATAGCCCTGTCCAAGGGACGCATCTTCGAGGAAACCCTGCCGTTGCTGGAGGCCGCGGGGATCACGCCGCTCGATGACCCGGAAACGAGCCGCAAGCTCATCCTGGATACCAACCAGGAGGACGTGAAGCTGGTCATCATTCGCGCCGCCGATGTGCCGACCTACGTCGGTTACGGTGCGGCGGACATGGGTGTCGCCGGCAAGGATGTACTCATGGAACACGGTGGCGAGGGCTTGTATGAGCCCCTCGATCTCAGGATCGCGCGCTGCCGGCTGATGGTGGCAGGCCCCGCATCGGGCAGCATGACACGCCGGCGCATGCGCATCGCGACCAAGTACGTGCACAGCACACGCCGCTTCTACGCCGACCGCCAGGAGCAGGTCGAAATTATCAAGCTGTATGGTTCCATGGAGCTGGCACCGCTGGTCGGGCTGGCAGACCGCATTGTCGACGTGGTGGATACCGGCAACACCCTGAAGGCGAACGGACTGGTGCCACTCGAGCACATTGCGGACATCAGTTCGCGGCTGGTGGTCAACAAGGCTTCCATGAAAATGAAGCATGGCCGTATCAGTGATTTTATCGCCCGGCTGCGCACGGCGTGCGAGGACTGAGCGGGGCCGAACGGTGACGCGCGGCCCGATGTACACTCCCCCGGCTGACAGTGATGCGGACGATATCAGGCATGGTTGAAATCAGGCGATTCGATTCACGGGACGCAAGCTTTGCGGCAGACCTGGAAAGGCTGCTGGACTGGGAACAGTCGGCCGACCTGAAGGTCGAGTCCGTGGTGCGCGAGATCATCTCTGCAGTGCGTACGCGTGGCGATGCGGCGCTGATCGAGTTTACCGAGCGCTTCGACCGGCGCACCGTGCACAATGGCCTGGAGATCCCGCTGGTGGACTGCCGCGCCGCCGTTACCGCCATCGGCGCGGAACGGCATGCGGCGCTGGATACGGCCGCTGCCCGCGTGCGTGCCTATGCACAACACCAGATACTCGAATCCTGGTCCTATACCGAGGCAGACGGCACGCTGCTCGGCCAGCAGGTCACACCAATGGACCGGGTCGGCCTGTATGTACCAGGCGGCAAGGCGGCCTACCCGTCGTCCGTGCTCATGAACGCAATTCCAGCCAAGGTCGCCGGTGTGCAGGAGCTCGTCATGGTTGTGCCAACCCCGGGTGGCGAGGTAAACGACATGGTGCTGGCAGCGGCACATATCGCCGGCGTTGATCGCGTGTTCGCAATCGGCGGCGCACAGGCAATCGCTGCACTTGCCTATGGCACCGAGAGCGTCCCGGCGGTGGACAAGATCGTCGGACCGGGTAATGCCTATGTGGCGTCCGCCAAGCGGATGGTCTTTGGCAAGGTCGGCATCGACATGATTGCCGGCCCGTCTGAAATCCTGGTGATCTGCGACGGCCGGACTGACCCGGACTGGATCGCCATCGACCTGTTTTCCCAGGCCGAACACGACGAGGATGCACAGTCCATTCTGGTCAGTCCCGACACGGCGTTTCTCGACCGGGTAGCGGCGAGTATCGAACGCCTGCTGCCGGACATGCCGCGTGCAGAGATCATTGCAGCATCGCTCGCGGGGCAGGGCGCGCTGATCCAGGTGCGGGACATGGACGAGGCGATCGCGGTTGCCAACCAGGTGGCACCGGAGCACCTGGAACTGTCGGTCGAGGATCCGCAGCCGCTGATTGCCGGCATCCGTCATGCCGGTGCGATCTTCATGGGACGTTACACGGCGGAGGTGCTCGGTGATTACTGTGCCGGCCCGAATCACGTGCTGCCGACCTCGCGCACGGCACGCTTCTCGTCACCGCTGGGCGTGTACGATTTCCAGAAGCGCTCGAGTCTCATCCACTGCTCGGTTGCGGGTGCCAGCACACTGGGTAAAACCGCGGCGGTGCTCGCGCACGGCGAGGGCCTGGCCGCGCACGCCCGATCCGCCGAGGTTCGCATTAACGTGAAAGGTGAGACGTGAGACGTGAGACGTGAATGGTGAAACGTGAAAGGTGAAAGGTGAAAGGTGAAAGGTGAAAGGTGAAAGGTGATGGATGCACGTGATAACCCTCAATTGTATTTCCGTTCCTCCGTGGATTTCGTGGCCATTACATTTCACGTCTCACCTTTCACGTCTCACGTCATGATGCGATGACCATACAGGACCGGATCAAACAGCTGGTACGCCCGGAAATCCAGGCCATGCGCGCCTACCACGTGCCGCCGGCGACAGGCATGATCAAGCTCGATGCCATGGAGAACCCGTGGCCATGGCCGGAGCAGCTGCGTGGCGCCTGGCTGGAAGCGTTGCACGAGCTGGAGCTGAATCGCTATCCCGATCCTACCGCGCACAATCTGGAGTCGGCACTGCGCATGGCCATGGCCGTGCCGCCCGCGGCCGGTGTCATGCTCGGCAACGGCTCCGACGAGCTGATCCAGATGATCATCCAGACAGTAGCCGGGCCCGGGCGCATCATCATGGCGCCGCAACCGACCTTCGTCATGTACCGGCAGATCGCTACCGTGGCCGGGCTGGCGTTTGTCGGTGTACCGCTGACAGAACAGTTTGCGCTGGAGCGGCGGTCGATACTCGATGCCGTGGCCAGCACGCAACCGGCAGTGATCTTTCTGGCCTATCCAAACAATCCAACCGGCAACCTGTTCGATGCCGGTGTCATCCGCGAAATTCTGCAATGCGCCAGTGGACTGGTCGTGGTGGATGAGGCTTATGCACCATTCGCCGATGCCAGCTTCATGCCGGAGCTTGAATACCATGACAACCTGCTGGTGCTGCGTACCGTGTCCAAGCTCGGCCTGGCCGGATTGCGGCTGGGCCTGCTGGCTGGCCACCCGGCGTGGATCGAGCAGATCGACAAGACGCGTCTGCCCTATAACATCGGTACGCTCAACCAGGTGACCGGGCGACTGGCGCTGCAGCACAAGGACGTTTTTGATGCACAGGCGCTGGCGATACGCGCGGCGCGCGCCGCGCTCGATGCCGGGTTGCGCCGACTCGAACAGCTGGTCGTTTATCCAAGCGAGGCCAACTTCATCCTGTTCCGCGTACCGGACGGGCGTGCCGGGGAGATCTTCGCGGCCCTCAGGCAGGCCGGTATCCTGATCAAGAATCTGGATGGCTCGATGCCGGCACTGCATGACTGCCTGCGCGTGACAGTCGGGCTGCCAGCCGAGAACGCGGCTTTTCTTGCCGCGCTGGGTGATTTGATCTGAATGGCCACGGAAGGACACAGAAAAATAATCTGATTGTCCGGCGGTGGGGCAATACTACGTGAGACGTGAGACGTGATACGTGATACGTGATACGTGATACGTGATACGTGATACGTGATACGTGATACGTGAGACGTCTCACTAGTTGCCGAGTCCTGCCTGGCGCGGGCGTTGCTGCACGCGCACCTTGAGGTAGAACGGCTTGGCGTCACGGATGCCGCCCAGCACGATTACACTCTCGGGTTTTTGTTCCGAGATGACCTTCATTGCTGCACTGGAATCGTTGACCTCGCGCCCGTTGACGCTGGTGACGACGTCACCGGGCAGCAGGCCCGCCTTGTCTGCTGGCCCATCGCGCAGTACGCCGGAGATCAGCACACCATGGGTGCTGGCCAGTCCGAACGACTCCGCCAGCTGCACAGTCAGGTCCTGCGCCTCGATACCGAGCCAGCCGCGCACGACGTGACCCTGCTCGATAATCTGCGTCATCACACCCTTGGCCAGGTTGATGGGGATGGCGAAGCCGATACCCTGCGAACCACCGGAACGACTGTAGATAGCCGAGTTGATGCCAATCAGTTCACCGCTGGCATTGATCAGTGCGCCGCCAGAATTGCCGGGATTGATGGCCGCGTCGGTCTGGATGAATTCCTCGAAGGCATTGATGCCGAGGTGGTCGCGGCCGGTGGCACTGATGATGCCGAAGGTGACGGTCTGGCCGACACCGAACGGATTGCCGATGGCCAGCGCCACGTCGCCGACACGCAGCCGCTTCGAGTTGCCGATGACGATGGCCGGCAGGTTGTCGGCCTTGATATACAGCACGGCGATGTCTGTATCGGCGTCGGTGCCGACCACCATGGCCTGTGCGCTGCGGCCGTCGGCCAGCAGCACCTGGATTTCGTCCGCACCGTCGATGACGTGATTATTGGTCAGCACGTAGCCCTGCTTGCTGATGAGCACGCCCGAGCCCAGGCTGGTCTGTATCTCGTGCCGGGACTGCCCGATGCGATCACCGAAGAAGCGCTGGAAAACCGGATCATCGAGCAACGGATGTACCTTGCGGGTAATAACCTTGGCAGTGTGCACGTTTACCACGGCAGGCGCCGCGCGCTGCACCGCGTCAGCGTATGACACCGGTCCGACGCCCATGCCGCTGAAGACACCGTTGCCAGCTGGCGCGGTTTCAGAGGGGGTTGCCGGGATCTCGGTAACTTCCACGACATTGGCGTCGGTTTTCAGCAGTTGTGGCTCGATCAGCAGGACGTAGATGAACGCGGCCGCCAGACCGACCACGATGGTCTGCAGGATGAAGTTGAGAGGTTTGCGAATTGCCATAGGTCGGTTAACCTGTGAGCTGCACGACGTTCTCCGATGCCGGGTCGGTAACCTGTACAGGAAGTCACGCGATGGTAGCGCTTAAGGAACTGGTTGACTATACGGACAAACTGCTTGATGTGACCAGCTTCGGCGATTACTGCCCCAACGGGCTGCAGGTCGAGGGAGCTGCGCAGGTCAAGGTGCTGGCCAGCGGCGTGACCGCCAGCCTGGCGCTGGTCGAGGCCGCGATCGAGGCCGGCGCCGATGCGCTGCTGGTCCACCATGGCTATTTCTGGAAAGGCGAGAATGCCTGTGTGACAGGCATGAAACGGCGCCGCCTGCAGGCCCTGCTCGATGCCGATATCAGCCTGCTGGCGTATCACCTGCCGCTCGATGCACATGCGCAGTTCGGTAACAACATCCAGCTGGCGCGTGTCCTGGGTCTGGAGACGGAAGGGCGCTTTGGCCACGACGGCGGCATGGAGCTGGCACATTACGGGCGCCTGTCACGACCGCTGGATGCGGCGGCGTTCTGTGAATACATCGAAAGCACCCTGGGGCGCTCGCCACAGCACATCGCGGGCAGCTCGCCGCAGATCGAACGTGTCGGCTGGTGTACCGGTGCGGCACAGTCCTATATCGAGGCCGCGGCCGAACTGGGGCTGGATGCTTTCCTGAGTGGCGAGATTTCCGAGCAGACCGTACACGTGGCGCGCGAGACCGGTATCCACTACTTTGCGGCGGGGCATCACGCAACGGAACGCTTCGGCGCCTTCGCGCTGGGCGAACACCTGGCCGAGCGCTTCGGTTTGCAGCACCGGTTCATCAATATCGACAACCCGGTATGACCTGGCAGGTGCCGCGGCGTGGCAGCGGGCCCTGTTTCGAGCGGTATTGCCCTTGACCTTGGCAGGGACATAGACGATCCTATACGGCCCTTGGAATCTGCCTGAAACAATTCAGAATATTCCGATTTGGTTGTTATGCATCCACTGCTGGCAACAGCTTTTGGATGCACATAACTCATTGAATTTTGTAAAACTTCTGGAGATTGCCCGTATGAGTGGCGAGGAAACCAATTCCGGCAGACGCCGATTCCTGACCGCGGCCACCAGTGTCGTTGGCGCGGTTGGAGCTGGCTTTTTCCTGGTACCCTTTATTTCTTCCATGCAGCCCAGTGCGAAGGCGCGTGCAGCCGGCGCACCGGTCCGTGCCGACATCAGCAAGCTCGAACCCGGTCAGATGATTCGCGTCAAGTGGCGCGGCAAACCGGTCTGGATCGTCAAGCGTACCCAGGACAACCTCGACAAGCTGTCAAGCATGGATGCGAAACTGGCCGACCCCGGGTCGCAGGTTTCCGATCAGCCTGGCTATGCACAGAACGAGCTGCGTTCGATCAAGCCGGAAATTCTCGTACTGGTCGGTATCTGCACCCACCTGGGCTGCTCGCCGACCTACCGACCCGACGTGGCGCCGGCCGACCTGGGTCCGGATTGGCAGGGTGGTTTCTTCTGTCCCTGTCACGGTTCCAAGTTCGATATCGCCGGGCGTGTATTCAAGGGCATGCCGGCACCCACGAACCTGCCGGTCCCGCCCTACCGCTACCTGAGTGATGCCGAGCTCATCATCGGCGAAGACGAGGAGACCGCATAATGGCTGGCAATACGAGTGAAAAATGGCAGGGCGGGCTACTTGGCTGGATCGATGCGCGCTTCCCGCTGAGTAGCATGTGGAACGAGCACCTCGCCAGGTACTACGCGCCGAAAAATTTCAACTTCTGGTATTTCTTCGGATCGCTGGCATTGATGGTGCTGGTGTTGCAGATCGTGACCGGCATCTGGCTGACCATGAACTACAAGCCCGATGCCACAATGGCCTTCAATTCCGTCGAGTACATCATGCGCGATGTGAACTGGGGCTGGCTGATCCGGTACATGCACTCGACCGGCGCCTCGGCGTTCTTCGTTGTCGTCTACCTGCACATGTTCCGCGGCCTGATCTACGGCTCGTTCAAGAAGCCACGCGAGCTGATCTGGATCTTCGGCATGATCATCTACGTTGCCCTGATGGCGGAAGCTTTCATGGGCTACCTGCTGCCCTGGGGCCAGATGTCCTACTGGGGGGCGCAGGTGATCATCAACCTGTTTGGCGCCATTCCGGGCATCGGTGAAACGATTGCCATCTGGATTCGCGGTGACTACGTCGTTGCCGATGCCACGCTGAACCGCTTCTTCGCCTTCCACGTCATTGCCGTGCCGATCGTACTGCTGGCGCTGGTGGTGCTGCATATCCTGGCGCTGCACGAGGTGGGTTCGAACAACCCGGACGGTGTCGAAATCAAACAGCACAAGGATGCCAACGGCAACCCGCTGGACGGTATTCCCTTTCACCCGTATTACACGGTGAAGGATATTGTCGGTGTAATCGTGTTCCTGATTTTCTTCTCCATCGTGGTGTTTTTCCTGCCGGAGATGGGCGGGTACTTCCTCGAGGCCAATAATTTCATCCCGGCCGACCCGTTGAAAACACCCGAGCATATTGCGCCGCTCTGGTACTTCACGCCGTTCTACGCCATTCTGCGTGCGGTGCCCTCTATCGGCGGCTCTGCGTTCCCGGGCGTGCTGGCTATGGGCCTGGCGATCGTGGTGCTGTTTTTCCTGCCCTGGCTGGATCGCAGCCCGGTCAAGTCGATCCGCTACCGCGGTACCGTGTACAAGGTCTGGCTGGCGCTGTTCGTGATCAGCTTCATCATCCTGGGCTGGCTGGGCATGGAGGCGCCGACCGCGCTGTACACCATCATCGCCCGCATCTGCACCATCATCTATTTCGCGTTTTTCTTGCTGATGCCAATTTACACGAAATTGGACAAGACCAAACCGGTACCTGACAGGGTGACATCATGAAAAAGCAACTCATCGCCTTTCTGCTGGTGGTGGCGCCGGCCTGCGCGTTTGCTTCGAGCGACAGCGGTGTGCACATGGACGAGGCCAATATAGACCCGAACAACACGCAATCGCTGCAGCGTGGCGCACGCCTGTTTGTCAACTACTGCCTGAGCTGTCACTCGGCGGCACTGATGCGCTACGAGCGCATCGGCAAGGACCTCGGCATCAAGGAGAAACTTGTCGCCCAGAATCTGGTGTTCAGCGGTGGCAAGTCGGGTGACCTGATGACAGTGGCAACCCATCCCGATGATGCCAAGGAATGGTTCGGTACGGTGCCGCCTGACCTGACCGTAATCGCGCGCGCGCGCGGTGTCGACTGGCTGTACAACTACATGCGCAGCTTCTATCGCGACGACTCCAAGATCACCGGTGTCAACAACCTGGTTTTCCCTGACGTTGGCATGCCACATGTGCTCTGGGAATTGCAGGGCTGGCAGGAGCCGGTGATCCATACCGTCAAGAATGAGGACGGCAGCAAGTCCAAGGCTGTTACACTGGAACTGGTCGAGCCGGGCCTGCTGACCCCGAAAGAGTATGACCGGGCCATCCGCGACCTGGTGAACTTCCTGGACTACATGGGCGAGCCCGCCAAGCATGACAGGCGTGCCCTGGGTGTGAAGGTCATCATGTTCCTGCTGCTGTTGCTGGTACCTGCCTACCTGATGAAGCGCGATTACTGGAAGGATGTCCACTGAACAGGGCAGCGCACGGGAACGAGAGGATCATTCCATTTTTCAAGGGATATACAATATGGCACTGGTAGCGAACCGTCGTTCCGTGATGAGTCTGTTTTCTTCTGCAAGTTGTCCGCAGAGTCACCGGGTTCGCGTGGTGCTGGCCGAGAAGGGCATCACCGTGGAGATTGTCGAGGTCGACGGCACCAAGCCGGAAGACCTGATCGATCTGAATCCCTACAACACCGTGCCAACCCTGGTTGACCGTGAACTGGTGCTGTACGATCCACGCGCCATCATGGAGTATCTCGACGAGCGTTTCCCGCATCCACCGCTCATGCCGGTCGACCCGGTCTCGCGCGCACGGACACGGCTGGCCCTGTACCGCGTCGAGCAGGACTGGTACTCGCTGATTCCGGCCCTGGAATCGAAGGGCGAGAAAACTGCCGCGAAGGCGCGCAAGCAGCTGCGCGACAGCCTGACCTCGAGTGCCGAGGTGTTCGCCGCCAAGCCGTTCTTTCTGAGCGACGAGTTTTCGCTGGTAGATGCCACTATTCTGCCGATTCTGTGGCGTATCCGGCATTATGGTATCGATTTGCCGCGCCAGGCCAAACCCGTAAGCGACTACGCCGAACGCATGTTCGCGCGTGAAACCTTTCAGGAAAGTCTCTCCGAGGTTGAGCGGGAAATGCGCGACTGAACCGGATCTCCATCTGACCCGCCTTGTTGCAGGGTACCTGTCGCGCCATCAATCAGGATTGGTTTTCCGACGGTTTTCCTAGTATCGTTTCCTTCATGACCAGCAGTCGTCCGTATCTCGTCCGTGCCATCCACGAGTGGATCCTGGACAACAGCATGACACCCCACCTGCTGGTTGATATCGAGGGGGAGGGTGTCGATATCCCGGCCCAGCAGGGCCAGAACGGCAAGATTGTTCTCAACATCAGCCCCGGCGCCGTCGAGGGTCTAAACCTCGGTAACGATGCCGTGGTGTTCCGCGCACGCTTCGGTGGCATCGCGACGGACGTGTTCGTACCCATCGATTCGGTGCTTGCCATCTACGCCAAAGAAAATGGTCGGGGCATGGTATTCAGTGACCAGGAAGGCAGCAGCCCGCCACCGGGCGATTCCGGTCCGGGAGGCGGCAAACGCCCGTCACTGAAGATCGTCAAGTAGCCGTTTCGGTGCATGCAACGCACCCGGTATCTACAGATCAGCCGGACGCGCCCTGGCGCACGGGTTCCAGCCGGATCTGCTGTGCGGGGATGCCGTTGGCGAGCAGGAAGTTTTCCAGTGTATTCAGTAACGGGTCCGGCAGGCAGGCATAGAAATCCAGGCCCCGGAGATCGTCCAGCTGGTCGAGGATGACCGGCAGCAGTGCCTCGACCGGCCGGTTGGCGCTGGCCTCGAGCGCTGTGTAGCGGAAGTTGTCCAGCGCGTCATCCCAGGAGCGGCACAGGTTGCCCAGGTAGTGGCTGTTGTCCGGCGTGGTGATCCAGAACAGATCGATGGTTTCGGCAATGTCCAGCGCCATGGCGTGCTCGATCAGGCTCTTGACGGGACCGAAGCCTGCATTGCCGGCGATAAACACCAGCGAGCGTGGTGAGTCCTCGTTGAGCGTGAAATCGCCGCGCGGCCCCCTGATGGTCAGACTGGTGTTGGGCTTGAGCTGGACGATCTGCTCGCCGAATGGATCACCGGACAGGACAGGGATGTGAAACTGCAGATTCATATCATCGCAGGGACAACTGGCGATGGAGCAGTCCTGTGCGGGCAGGTCGTGATAGCGAAGCGCCAGATACTGGCCGGCAAGGAAACGCAGGCGTTTGGTGCGCGGTGTCCTGGTATGCAGGATGATCAGCCGGTCACTGGGTCGTTCGAGTTTCTTTACCTTGATATCGATTTCCTGCAGCGGGATATCGCTCGAACCATGTGCCTCGTCCGCTTCCAGCACCACGTCGGTGACGGCAGTGTTGGAGCAGGCGAGAACATAGCCCAGGCCCTTTTCCGCCTCGGTGAGCAGATAGTCGTGCTGTGCGATCTTCTTGACCTCACCGGAGATCACCTTGCACTTGCACAGGCCGCAATTGCCGTTACTGCAGCCGTAATTCAGCGCCAGGCCGCCGCGCAGGCCGGCCTCGAGAATGGAGTCTGAACCCTCGATAAAGAACTCATGCCCACTGGGCAGGATTCGCACCTGTGCTGCCATGACCCGTAGAAACGCCTCCTGTGCGATAAATCCGCTCGAATCATCCACGGATTCGACCGCTTCCAGTGTCTGGAAAAACCAGGAGCGGAGTGTACTAAATGCCTCTGCCCGCGTCCTGTCATCGGCATTGTCGGGAGGGAGTTCCTCGAATTTCCGCTTCAGGCTCTCGACCAGTCCTTCACTGCTGCGTGCCTGCTGGCGCGCCGCGGCCAGCTCCCGGCCCAGTGACATGACGCGGGCATACAGCGTGTCGACATCCGGCTTGTCGGTGTCCGCGCGGATGATCTTGTTGACGGCCTGCTCCTTGATGGCCTCGACCCGATCCAGCATGGTGCTGTCCCCGACCTCGGTGTGCGGATAGGCATGCAACAGGTCGGCGAGCAGCAGCTCGCCCTCGAAGGTGCGCAATTCGCCCTGCTGGATCTGTTTTTGCAGGGTGCCACGTTTGACGCCGACCAGGCGCGCGGCACGTGACAGTGTGATCAGGTTTGGCAGCATCTGTCTCCGGTCCCCCTGACGCTTCTTCCCTGCACACTATAACGTATCGGGGAAGAGAGGCAATGTGTAGCCCGCCGGGCGAGGCGCGTGGTGGTGCCCGGGCTGCCGGCATGCCAGCTCGGGTATACTCGACAGAGTGTGTATTACGCGCGCATTCCCGATGGGCCGATGCGCCGCGCCGGATTCACGGGGATTACGCCACATTCCTATGCTCGAGATTATCACCGCAGATATCACCACGCTGGAGGTCGACGCCATCGTCAACGCGGCCAACAGCAGCCTGCTGGGCGGCGGCGGGGTGGACGGCGCCATTCATCGTGCGGCGGGTCCACTGCTGCTGCAATTCTGCCGCACGCTGCACGGCTGTCGTACCGGGGAGGCCAAGATAAGCCCCGGCTTCAGGCTGCCGGCACGACGCATCATCCATACCGTAGGTCCGGTGTGGAACGGCGGCATGCGTTACGAGTCGGCGCTGCTGCGAGCCTGTTACGTCAACAGTTTCGAAATAGCGCTGCAAAACGGAGTACGAACAATTGCGTTCCCGGCAATCAGTACCGGCGTGTACCGTTATCCGAAAGAAGCCGCCGCGCGCATCGCGATCGATACGATGTGTGCCTATGATGACCGTTTCGAGCGTGTCATCGCCTGCTGTTACCAGGAAGCAGATGCGGTGCTGTATCGCGAGGTGTTGGCGGAAAACGCCAGCCCGCCTTGGAAATGGCCACGGAAGCCACGGAAGAACACGGAAAAATAACAATTGCAGGGCAAGAGGCAGGGTGCGTTTTACGCACCATTGCGTGAGACGTGAGACGTGAGACGTGAGACGTGAGACGTGAGACGTGAGACATGAGACATGAGACGTGAGACGTGAGACGTAAAACATCAATGGATGGCGGGATTTTAATGGCCACGGAATCCACGGAAGAACACGGAAAAATAACAATTGCAGGGCAAGAGGTAGGGTGCGTTTTACGCACCATTGCGTGAGACGTGAGACGTGAGACGTGAGACGTGAGACGTGAGACGTGAGACGTGAGACGTGAGACATGAGACGTGAGACGTGAGACGTAAAACATCAATGGATGGCGGGATTTTAATGGCCACGGAATCCACGGAAGAACACGGAAAAATAACAATTGCAGGGCAAGAGGTAGGGTGCGTTTTACGCACCATTGCGTGAGACGTGAGACGTGAGACGTGAGACGCCGATGGATGGCGGGATTTTAATTGTTGTTCCGAGGGCCCGTTGGACATGTCCATTCCCTGCATGCCTCGGCAAATGCTCCTGCTTTGTTCTACCTCCTGCATCCATGCAGTCGTGCGCTCTAACGCTGCTGATCTGCCGGATGCGCCGGACGGGGTGCGGCATTTTTCCCGACCCGCAGGCCTTGAGTTTGTGCGCCGCGGCCTCATGTAATCTACATTAAGGATGAGGTGTACATGAATAATTCCCGACCGCCTGCCGTGGCAGGCCTGTTTTATCCCGAAAGTCGCGCCGAACTGTCTGTCGCGGTGCGCACCATGCTGGACAGTGCCCCGGTTGAGACCGTGGCGCGGCCACCCAAGGCGCTGATCGTTCCTCACGCCGGTTATGTCTACTCGGGCCCGGTTGCCGCCAGCGGGTATGCCCGGCTGGCGCCACTGGCCGGCCGTATCCGCCGCGTGGTCTTGCTCGGACCGGTGCATCGCGTTCCGGTGCGCGGTCTGGCGCTGCCCGGAGCCACGGTGTTCACCACCCCGCTGGGTGAGGTACCGCTGGATAGCGCGGGGATGCAGATGCTGGCGGATCTGCCCCAAGTCACGGTCAGCGAGGCGGCCCACGCTCAGGAACACTCGCTGGAAGTGCACCTGCCGTTTTTGCAGACCGTGCTGGGCGATTTCCGCCTGCTGCCGCTGGCTGTCGGTGACGCCACGGTGGAGGAAGTTGCCGAGGTGCTGACGCGCGTATGGGGTGGTGAGGAAACACTGATCGTGATCAGTTCCGACCTGTCGCATTATCTGCCATACGAGGTCGCCCGGCGTACCGACAACGAGACGGTCAGGCATATTCTGGCCCTGCGCGCCGATCTCGACCACCGCGAGGCCTGTGGTGCCACACCGGTCAACGGTCTGCTGGCCTGTGCCGCCGGTCACGGCCTGGTGGCCGAGCTGCTGGATCTGCGCAACTCGGGCGATACGGCCGGTGACAAGACGCATGTGGTGGGCTATGCCGCGATCGCGTTTCATGAGGCTGACCGTTGAACAGACTGCCGGACGTTCAGGGTCAGATTTTGCTGGCGGTGGCACGTGACGCTATCGCGCAACGGCTGGGAGAGACCGGTGTGGTGCACGAACCGGGTGCCTGGCTGCAGGAACCCGGCGCCAGTTTCGTTACCCTGACACAGCAGGGCACGCTGCGTGGCTGCATCGGCAGTCTTGAAGCGCACCGCCCGTTACTGGACGACGTGCGTGCCAATGCCGTTGCCGCGGCAGTGCGCGATCCGCGTTTTCCACCACTGCAGGTAGCCGAGTTGCCGCAGACACGCATCGAGGTATCGCTGCTGTCCGCTGCCGAGGACATGACATTCGATTCCGAGGCGCAGGCCATTGCTCAGTTGCGCCCGGGCATCGATGGCGTGATATTGCGCTTTGGCCAGACACGCGGCACCTTTCTGCCGCAGGTGTGGGAATCGCTGCCGCGTCCGGAGGATTTCCTCGCCCATCTCAAGCGCAAGGCCGGCCTGCCCGCGGACTTCTGGCATGATGATATACGCCTGGCACGCTATACCGTGAACAAGTGGCAAGAAGCTGAGCGCACGCTGACATGAATAGCAGCGACACCACGACCTATCCCGCGCGCTGGTGGCACAGGTTGCCGGACGGACGCATCCAGTGCGACCTGTGTCCGCGCGACTGCAAGCTGCATGACGGCCAGCGCGGCGCGTGTTTCGTGCGCATGCGCGCAGGGGACGGGATGGTACTCACGACCTATGGGCGTTCGTCCGGCTTCTGTATCGACCCCATCGAGAAAAAGCCGCTCAACCATTTCTATCCGGGCAGCGGCGTGCTGTCATTCGGCACGGCCGGCTGCAATCTGGCCTGCAAGTTTTGCCAGAACTGGGATATCAGCAAATCGAAGGACATGGATCGCCTGATGGATCAGGCCATCGCCGAGGCAATCGCCCGGGAAGCGCAGCAGTACGGCTGCAAGAGCGTGGCCTTCACCTACAATGACCCGGTGATCTTTGCCGAATACGCGATCGACACGGCACGATGCCTGCCACGCGCAGGGCATCAAGACCGTGGCGGTAACGGCGGGCTACATGCATGCCAGAGCCGCGGCGCGAGTTTTACGCAGAAATGGATGCCGCCAATGTCGACCTCAAGGCCTTTACCGAGGATTTCTACTACAGGCTGACCGGTGCGCACCTGCAACCGGTGCTCGACACGCTGGTGTACCTGTGCAGGGAAACGCAGGTGTGGTTCGAAATCACCACGCTGCTGATCCCGGGCCACAACGACTCGGACGAAGAAATCACGGCGCATGAGTCAGTGGATCGTGCAGCAACTGGGTCCGGATGTGCCGCTGCATTTCACCGCCTTCCATCCGGACTACAAAATGCGTGATATGCCGGCAACACCGCCGGAGACGCTGACGCGCGCGCGGCGTATCGCGCTGGCCGAGGGCATCAACCATGTGTATACCGGCAACGTACACGACCGGGACGGCGGTACCACGTTCTGTCCGGGTTGCCAGCAAGCACTGATCGTGCGTGACTGGTACCAGATCCTGGAATATCGCGTTACGGAGGACGGGCATTGCCCGCAGTGCGGCACGGCGATCGCCGGCCGCTTCGGCAAGTACACAGGGGCCTTCGGGCAACGCCGCATTCCCGTGCACCTGGGCGCCTGATGATGGCTACGGAAGAACACGGAAATATTGCACCTGGGTTGTGCAATGCGTGAGACGTGAGACGTGAGACGTGAAATGTGAGACGTGAGACGTGAAATGTAATGGCCATGGAATCCACGGAAGAACACGGAAAAATATTTAACCTCACGGTATTGGGGTAGGAATGTGTGAAGC
>CAVQJD010000024.1:0-40725 GCA_963712695.1 uncultured Gammaproteobacteria bacterium | reverse complement strand
CCAGGTATTCGACCAGCTGGTCGATGTCGAGCGCCGACATGTTGTGCGGTTTCAGCATGACGATGCCGAGCAGGTCCGGCGTCAGCAGAGACGGCCATACCAGCATGTCAGCGTGGTTGACCTCGACCCCGCTGTCGGAAAACCCGGACTGCTGCACGCCGTGCAGCACCCAGCGCCCTGCGCTGAATTCTGCATGCGTGGCGCGGGTCGCTATTTTGAGCCGTGCTTCGTCATCGAACTCGTAGACCCTCAGGTCAGCGAGCCGGTCCCGATCCAGCACGCGCCGGGCATTGATAAACAGCCGGTCATCACGCACCCACAGGCCTTCACCGCCCAGAAAACTGATGCCCTGATCGGTAGCCGCCACGCGCAGGTGCTGGCCGTACTGCTCGGCAACAGGTGCGATCACCTCGCCGAGAAACACGGCGACCGCCAGCATCAGTACCCCCGCCTGCAACACGGAACGCACAATGCGCCAGATCGACAGCCCGCTGGCGCGCATCGCGATCAGTTCGCTGTTGGCCGCCAGCGTACCCATGCCCATCAGACTGCCGAGCAGGGCAGCCATGGGAAACAGTTCGTACAGGCTTTGCGGCGTGGTGAGGGCAACATATTTCAGCATGGTGGCCAGGGTGTAGCCGCCCCGTCCCACGTCCTCGATCTGGTCGATCACACTGAAAAAGACATCCAGACCCACCACCACGAGCAACGCAACCAGCGTGCCGCTGGCCACCACGCCGCCGATGTAGCGGTCGATCAGTTTCATCGGCGCCGCCCCAGCTGGCAGGCAATGCGACCACTGTTATATAACAGCAGCGTCAGGATGACCGGCAGCACCGGCACCCACCACAGGCCGATTTCCGGTGCTACGACGCCCTTGCCGACCCATACCTTGGCTGTGACCAGCAGGTTGTAATAGACAATAAACAGCAACACCGCCATCACCACGCGCCCGTAGCGACCCTGCCGTGGTCCGCCGCGGGTCAGCGGCACCGCCAGCAGCACGAGCACGACGACCGACAGCGGCATGGACAGGCGCCACTGCAGCTCGGCCACGTCCCAGCTGTTGTCAGAGGCCAGCAGGCGCCGGGTCGGCACAGCCTCGCGCATTTCACCGGGGGCAGCGGCGTCCGGCAGATCGACGCGTACACCGTACTGGCTGAACTGCATGATCCGGTAATTGGCCTTGCCCGGCGTGCCCTCGTAACGATAACCGTCCTCTAATATCAGGAAATCGTCGCCGGTGTCGGGATCGAGCGTGCGGCGCGCCGACACGGCGGTCAGCAGCTGGGGCGGCCGCACCTCGGTCGAGTCACTGCGTACCATGATGAACAGGTTCTCCATTTGCGAACGGTCGGCGGACAGTCGTTCCGCATAGAAGGTGACGCGGCCGCCCTGCAAATCGTTGAAGCGACCGGCACCCAGCACGGTCATATCGGCCTGCTGCTGCGCACTGGCCTTGAGACGGCTGCTCATGCCCTGCAGCTCGGGACTGACATACAACGACAGCCAGGCGAGGAACACGGCAACCACCAGCGACAGCCCCAGCAGCGGCCAGTAGATGCGCCCGGGGCCCACGCCGCAAGCAGACATGACCACCATCTCGTTGTCGCGGTACAGGCGACTGAGCCCCAGCACCACGCCGAGCGCCAGCGCAAACGGCACTACCAGCGCCAGGTACCAGACCATCTTCAGGGCCAGCAGATTGAAGATCAGGCTGCCGGGAATATTGCCTTCCGCGGCATCGCCCAGGTACCCCACCAGGCGATTGCTGACCAGCACCAGCCACAACACGACAGTCACTGCCAGCCAGCCATTGATGACTTCCTTCAGCAGGTAGCGGTCGAAAATTCGCAGCATGTGGCCGGGTCGGTAAGCCCTATGAAAATCACAGCGGCTTCCAGTACACTCCCCTGTTATGTCGGTACCCTGAAGCGGTATCTATTTGGACTGCGGCTACCGTATAACACCAGGCCTGCCATCCGCAATCACAACGACCATCCCCAGAGGGAAGTTGCATGAAATTCACTGTCAAGAGCGAGAACCCTGCCAGCATCAAGACCGGCTGCGTGATACTCGGCGTATTCGAGCGTCGCAAGCTGTCCGATGCCGCCAGCCGTTTCGACAAGTCCGCCGGTGGCCTGCTGACCAGGCTGCTGCACAACGGGGACATGGATGGCAAGAGTGGCCAGACCCTGCTGGTGCATTACCCGGAGGGCGCGCAATGCGAGCGTGTGTTGCTGATCGGCTGTGGCAAGCCGGACGAATTCGGCAGCAGCGCCTATCGCAAGGCACTGGCCAGCGCGGCACAGGCCGCCAATGCCTCCGGCGCGAGCGACGCCGTCAGTTACCTTGCCGACCTTGACGTTGTCGCTTGCGACCAGTACCAGAAATTACGCGCGCATGTGGAAGTCGTCCGCAGCACACTGTTCGTTCCGGACGAACTCAAAAGCAAAAAGGACAAGGAAAGCCGCCCGCTCCGGCGTATCGGTGTCAACGTGCATGCAGAAGCGCAGACGCTGGCACGCAAGGCCATTTCCGACGGTGAGGCAATTGCAAACGGTGTCGAACTGGCGCGCAGACTCGGCAACCTGCCAGGCAATATCTGCACGCCGTCCTACCTGGCCAGCCAGGCGCGCGAACTGGGCAAGACAAGCACCAAGCTCAAGGTCAGCGTGATGGAAGAAGCCGCCATGGAGAAACACGGCATGGGCGCATTGCTCTCGGTCTCGCGCGGCAGTGACGAGCCTGCCAAGCTGATCATACTGCAGTACGGCGGCGGCAAGGCCGGTGCAAAACCGGTGGTACTGGTCGGCAAGGGCGTCACCTTCGATTCCGGCGGCATTTCCATCAAGCCGGCCGCCGCCATGGATGAAATGAAATTCGACATGTGCGGCGCCGCGAGTGTGCTGGGCACGATCAGGGCCTGCGTCGAGATGAACCTGCCGATCAACGTGGTCGGTGTGATCCCCTCCACCGAGAACCTGCCGGGCGGGCGCGCCAGCAAACCGGGCGACATCGTAACCAGCATGTCGGGTCAGACCATCGAGGTACTGAACACCGATGCCGAGGGCCGCCTGATTCTGTGTGACGCGCTGACCTACAGCGAGCGCTTCAAACCGGACGTGGTGATCGATATCGCCACCCTGACCGGCGCCTGCGTGATCGCGCTCGGCGCTCACGCCGCCGGCCTGTTGAGTAATAATGACGCCCTGGCGGAGCAGCTGCTCACTGCCGGAGAAAGCGCCGCAGACCGCGCCTGGCAGCTACCGCTGTGGGAAGACTACCAGCCCCAGCTCGACAGCAATTTCGCCGACATGGCGAATGTTGGCGGACGCGAAGCCGGCACCATCACCGCAGCCTGCTTCCTGTCGCGTTTCACCAGGGATTATCACTGGGCGCATCTCGACATCGCCGGGGTCGCCTGGAAAACGGGCAAGGAAAAAGGCGCCACCGGGCGGCCGGTATCCCTGCTCACCCAGTTCCTGCTGGACCGCTGTGCCGGCTGATGACACAGGTGGATTTCTACATCCTGAACGAAAGCGCCGACGAGGCGCGGCCACTGTTCGCCTGCCGGCTGGCGGAGAAGGCCTACAAGCAGGGTCATCATATATATATCAACACGCAGTCCGCGCCCCAGCTGAAGCAGCTCGACGACCTGCTCTGGACTTTCCGCCCTGGCAGTTTTCTGCCGCATGCGGTCTATGCCACTGCAGCGGACGCCGAACAGCCCATCCTGCTTGGCCATGCACTCGAGCCGGATGGCCCGGCCGATGTTCTGGTCAACCTGGACAGCGCGGTGCCGCCCTGGTTCAGCCGCTTCAACCGCGTCGCAGAACTGGTCGGTAACGACGAAGCGGCGCGCACCGCAGCACGCGAACGCTACCGTTTCTACCAGGACCGGGGCTATACCCTGAACACCCACAAGCTATGAACGATCATTATCACGACATACCGGTCGACTCCGAGGGTGTTCCCATCCTCACCGAGATCGTGCCGGAAGACGAGCTGCTTGCGGCTGAAACCCGCGCCGGTCTGCCCGTCCATGGCCTGAGCACGACAGAACTCGCGGAAGAGCTGCTCAACAGCGAACTCTTTCAGCAACAGCTCGATGAGGTCGCCGCGGAACTGACCCGCAGCATCCGGCTGCAGGTCGAGCAGACGCTCGGCATCGCCATCGAGAATGTCATCAGCAAGGCGCTGGACGACAACAATGTCCGCTCCTTCGAACTGATCCGTCAACAGCTCGATGATGCCCTGCCCGAACTGCTGGCCAAGGCACTGCAGGACCAGGGCATCCTCACCTGAGGTTTTTATCATTCCCGCGCAGCACATTCGGCTTTCGTCATTCCCGCGCGGGCGGGAATCCAGGGGTATTCAAAAGGGCTGAGGCCCCACCGACGTTATTTGCGTGTTGCGATAGACAGGAATTCCTGCAGCGTGCGATTCATTTTGACTTGTGTCACACGGCCCGCCCAAGGCTTTACAATCACTGGAGCAGAACTCAGACTGCTACCGAACCGCGATCGCAGGACAACCAATTGAGCCCATCTCCCCTCCGCAACAGCTTGCGTGCCATCGCCATGACACCGTTCTGGCTGCTGCAACTGCTGTTAACCACGAAATCGTATGAACGTAATCCCATTCTGGGCAGCCGGCTGCTGAACCGGCTCGGCCTGCATGTACTGCGGATAGTACTGGCGCATGGCACCACCCGACTGCGCGAGCTGTTTCTGCTCCCCCTGCTGCCGCGGGCACAGCGCCGCGCCTTTCATGCCCAGGGCTATCTGCTGTTGCGTAACTTTCTACCCGGCGCAGCATTCACCGCGCTGGAGGCCGAGGTACGCGCCCACCGCGGAGAGGTGCGCGAATGCATTCAGGGCGACACCCAGACTCATCGCACCCTGCTCGACCCGAAGACACTGGAAAAACTGCCGGCCTGCCAGCAGCTGCTGGATAACCGCAGTTATCGTGCCCCCCTGCAGTGGGCTGCCGTGCGTTACGGCCTGCCGCTGGTGTTCATCGAACAGGTGCGTAACGGCTATGTCGCGGATGGCGGCGATGATCCCCAGAAACATCTGCACGCCGACACCTTCCACCCCACCATGAAGGCGTGGCTGTTTCTCGACGACGTGTCCGAGGAGCAGGGTCCGTTCAGTTACATAACCGGCTCCAACCGGCTGACCCTCAAACGGCTGGCCTGGGAATACCGCCAGAGCGTACTGGGACGGGACCTGCCCGACCGCTATGCGCGCCGCGGTTCGCCGCGGCTCTCGGAACAGGACCGAATCGACCTGGGCCTGCCCGAGCCAACCCGTTTCGCGGTACCGCGCAATACCCTGGTCATCGCCAATACTTTCGGTTTTCACGCCCGCTCGCCGGTGGCCGGCCCTTGCACCCGGCTGGCCATCTACGCCGACAGCCGCACCAATCCATTCAACCCCTGGCCTGGCGTCGACCTGCCCTGGGTCAACCGGCTGAAATACCGCGCACTGCTCTGGTACCGGGACCACCAGGACCAGCAGGCGGCACGACGCGGCGTGCAGGCGAGCTGGCACCGGATCGAACCTCCACCCGTAGCTTCCATCCCCGAAACTGATGATTGAGGTCAGCCAGGGGACTTATAACGCGCATCCGCAACCTGAACTGGCGCTCACCTGGTCAGGCGGCATCGCGCGCCGGCCAGAGCTCGCCGCGCTGCTCGGCGTCGGCACCCTGCAACGCCGCCTGCCACTACCCGGCCTGCCCTGGCGGGAACGGCGACCGGCGGTGGTGGTGGGCTGGGGCAGGAAAACCAACACCCGGCCGGCCCGGACATTCGCCACACGGCAGGCGTTGCGTTACCTGACACTCGAAGACGGCTTCCTGCGCTCGGTGGGTCTCGGGGTGGACGGCGCGCCTGCCTATTCGGTGGTGATCGATGACATCGGGATCTATTACGATGCCCGCCAGCCTTCACGTCTGGAACAGATTCTCAACGGTCACGCCGTCGCGCCACTGCCCGGCGGTCATACCCGCGTCGACCTGGACGACCCGGCGGTCCTGGCGCGCGCGCGCCGCTGCATCGATGCCATCGTTGCCGCACGCCTGTCCAAGTACAACGTCAGCCCCGACCGCGAGTTGCCGCCGACCGACCGGCCCCGGGTGCTGGTGGTGGACCAGACCGCTGGCGACCTGGCCATTGACCACGGGCTGGCCAGCGGCGCCAGCTTCAGGACCATGCTGGGTACCGCGCGCCAGGAAAACCCCGACGCCGAAATCCTTATTAAAACCCATCCGGATGTGCTGAGCGGGAAAAAGCGCGGCCACTTCACCCCGGCCGATACCGATTCACGCACCCGCCTCCTGACCGGCGACATCAATCCGGTCCACCTGCTGCAACAGGTGAACAGGGTGTATGTGGTGACCTCCCAGCTGGGTCTCGAGGCATTGCTGACGGGGCGCCCCGTGACCTGCTTCGGGGCGCCCTTCTACAGCGGCTGGGGATTGACCGACGACCGCTGCCCGGTAGCACGCCGCCAGCAGCAGCGCTCGCTGGAACAGGTGTTCGCCGCCGCCTACCTGGACTACGCCCGTTACCTCGACCCCGATACCGGCCAGCCCTGCGAGATCGAACGGGTCAT
Source organism: uncultured Gammaproteobacteria bacterium (assembly GCA_963712695.1). Classification (GTDB taxonomy): domain Bacteria; phylum Pseudomonadota; class Gammaproteobacteria; order UBA9214; family UBA9214; genus UBA9214. Next base: position 34,102 of record CAVQJD010000024.1, on the reverse strand, counting down.
CGAACATCTGGTCCTGCAGCGCCAGTGGTTCACGCGCAATGCCGGCACCTGGCTTGGCTTCGGCATCAGCTGGTGGAAGCGCTCGCTGGTGCGCCATTACCTGCGCGCGCCCGGGAATCAGGTGCACTTCTACCAGCGTGCGGCGGCCATCCCCGCCGGGCTGGATCCGGCCAGCACCCGGATGCTGGTGTGGGGACTGCGCGATACACCGGCACTCCGCGCGCGCGCTGCCGCCTGCGGCTACCCCATATGGCGTATGGAGGATGGCTTCCTGCGCTCGGTGGGCCTGGGCACCGACCTGACCACGCCGGTCTCCCAGGTCATCGACAGCCGCGGCATCTATTTCGACCCGCACCAGCCCAGTGATCTGGAACAGTTGCTGGCCGAGACACCCTTTCAGGCCGACGAACTGGCCCGCGCCAGGGCGCTGCGCACCCAACTGCTCGCCACCCGGCTCAGCAAGTACAACGTCGGCAACCGCGACCGGCCACTCGCCCACCGGGCAAAGCCCGGCCAGACTATCATCCTGGTGCCCGGCCAGGTCGAGGGTGATGCCGCCATCCGCCTGGGCTGCCGGGACATCGACACGAATGCCGGGCTGCTGGCCGCGGTACGCCGTTACCGGCCAGACGCCTACATCCTCTACAAACCCCACCCGGACGTGCTGAGCGGCAACCGCCGGGGCAACAGCGTGGCGCCGGATCCGGCCAGCTTTGACCAGTTGATCAACGACACCGGCATCGCCACCTGCCTGGAGCTGGCGGACGAAGTTCATACCCTGACTTCGCTGGTCGGCTTCGAGGGCCTGCTGCGGGGCAAGACGGTGGTAACCTATGGGCTGCCGTTCTATGCGGGCTGGGGGCTCACGGTCGACCGCCACCGCATTGCGCGCAGGAACCGGCAGTTGAGCCTCGACGAACTGGTCGCCGGCGTGTTAATCCGCTACCCGCGCTATATCAACATCGCCAGCGGCGAATTCACCACGCCGGAACGGGCGGTGGAACGACTGGGTCAGGCACTGGCCGTACGTACGGTTAAACCGCTGCGCCACAATGTTGTGGCGCGCCTGGCCCGTACCGTCCGCGCCTTTGGCTACGGAGTAGTTCGGGAACTGCTGGCCATGCAGCGCCAGCCGCCGAATAACAGATCGAACAGGTAGTCAGCGAACAATATGCAGCGTGCGTTTTTGTTTTTACAGGGAGTTGCCAGCCCGTTCTTTCCGCGGCTCGCCGACCACCTCGCCCGTCGTGGACACCGCATCCTCCGGGTCAATTACTGCGCCGGCGACGCCTTGCTATGGGGGCGTCGGCCGGCGCGGCACTATCGCAACAGCGCTACCGGACTGCCCGACTACTATGCGCGCCTGTTTAAAAACGAGGCCATCACCGACCTGGTACTGTTCGGCGACGAACGTCCGGTACACCGCCCGGCCATCGACCTGGCCCGCCGCCTCGGCATCACGGTCCATGTGTTCGAGGAAGGCTACCTGAGACCCGACTGGTTCACCCTGGAGCGGGGCGGTGTCAACGCCAACTCCGCCCTCCCGCGTGATCCGGCCTGGTATCTGGCGACCCGCGCAACACTGCCCGCGGATAGCAGCGTCCCGGCTCCCGGCGGCCTGAAGGCGCGCACATTCCACGACATGACCTATCACCTGGCCAACCTGTTCAACCCGCTGGTCTATCCCGGTTACCGCACCCATCGCCCGCATCAGGCCGCCGTGGAATACCTGGGCTGGGCAAGACGCTTTCTGCCACTGCCCTGGTACCGTCAGCGCGATGCCCGCGCCATCACCCGACTGCTGGAGCAGCGGCAACACTACTACCTGCTGCCGCTGCAGCTCAGCGCCGACACCCAGATCACCCGCCATTCGCCCTATCGGGATATTGCCGAGGTACTCGAACACGTTATCACTGCCTTTGCGCGCGCCGCCCCGCACGACAGCTGGCTGGTAGTGAAGAACCATCCGCTGGACACCGGACTTTATCCCTGTGCCAGCGCGGTACGCCGCCTGGCCCGCGAGTCAGGTGTGACTGATCGCATTCTCTACCTGGAAACAGGCCATCTGCCGAGCCTGCTGGAACACAGCTGCGGGGTGATCACGGTCAACAGCACCGTGGGCCTGTCGGCACTGCAGCATGGCGCACCCACCATCGTCCTGGGTGAGGCAATCTATGACCTGCCTGGCCTTACCTTTCAGGGCGGGCTCGATGCCTTCTGGCAGCAGGCCGTTCCGCCAGACCCGGTTCTGGTCCGGTCCTTTCGCGATGCCGTGCTTTACTTTACCCAGATCAACGGCAACCTCTACACCGCCCGGGGCATCGCCATGGCCCTGGATGCCTGTGTGCAACACCTGGAACAGGCAGCGCGGCTGCCCGAGTGTGGTGCCGCAAGCACCAGCGTCCAGGCAGCAGACACACCTGCGGCCACGCTCGGAGCCTGTCTTTGACATCCCGGACCCACCCGACCCGCGTGCTGATCACCGGCGCCACCGGTGGCATCGGCCGGGCCCTGGCGCACCACTATGCCGTGCGGGGCGCCGCCCTGCAGCTGCACGGCCGCGACGCCGACCGGCTCAACACCCTGGCCCGCGCCTGCCGTGAACATGGCGCCGATGTACAAACTCTGTGCTTCGACCTGGCGCAACCGGACGCTCTGCCGCAGTGGCGCAACGCCCTGGCTGCACTGCCGCGACTTGATCTGGTGATCGTCAACGCCGGGGTCACCAGCAATATCGGCGCGACCGGCCAGGGCGAATCCTGGGACGCCATCGAACGTACCCTGAACGTGAACCTGTCCGCGGCGCTGGCGACCGTGGATGCCGTGTTGCCGGCCATGCGCACACATGGCCAGGGACAGATCGCACTGATCAGTTCCCTGTCCGCCTGGTATGGCCTGCCCCTGACGCCGGCCTACTGCGCAAGCAAGGCCGGACTGAAAGCCTACGGCGAGGCGTTGCGTGGCTGGCTGGCTGATGAAGGGGTGGCGGTGAACGTGGTGCTGCCGGGCTTTGTCGCCACGGATATGAGCGCCCGTTTCCCCGGGCCGCGACCATTTATCTGGTCGCCCGAGAAGGCGGCACGAACTATCGCCCGTGGCCTGGCGCGCAACCAGGCGCGCATCAGCTTTCCCTTTCCGCTGAACCTCGGCATGTGGGCGCTGGGCGTGCTGCCTGCCGGGCCGTCGCAACGCATCCTGCAGTGGCTGGGTTACGGCCGCTGAACCGGTAATGAAGGGTCTCGCTGAACTCCTGTTCGCGCCCTGGCCGGCGCTGTGCGCGGCGCTGCTGGGGACGCAGCTGCTGGACCGGCTGGTTCGGCCGGCACCGGCCGGCGCACGGCGCATCGCGGCGGGACAGCTGATTCAGTTCGGGCTGGTGATGCTGGTGTACACCCTGCTGCTGGCCGTCTGCCAGCGCCCCTGGTTCGCCGCGGCCCTGACCCTGGCCGGCCATCTGCTGCTGGTGCTGGTCAACAACGCCAAGTACCGCGCACTGCGCGAGCCTTTCGTGTTTACCGACTTCGGCCTGTTCAGCCAGGCCCTCACACACCCCCGGCTCTACCTGCCCTTCTTCGGCGTGCTGCCGGCCGCCGCCGGCGTGCTCGCCTTTGGCCTGATGCTGTACCTGGGCCTGACACTGGAATCCCCGATCCTGATGCCTGACTCCATGGGTACGTTTGCACTGGCTGTTGCCTTGCCACTGGCAGCAGCGGGCGTGCTGCTGGCTATCGGCACCCGGCTGGCTCCGCCACCGGACCTCGATGTCACACCCGACCTGCACCGCTTCGGGCTACTGGCCAGCCTGTGGCTTTATCGCCTGACCGAGCATCGCCACGATCCTGACCATCCCGGGCATCCGGCCCGGACTATCGCCTCCTTCCGGATCGACGCGACCCGCAACACGCCTCGACCCCACATCCTGGCTATCCAGAGCGAATCCTTCTTCGACGTACGACGCCTGCACCCGGCGATCCGCCCGGAGCTGCTGGCAAACTTCGATGCGGCCTGTCGACAGGCCAGTGCGCACGGTCGCCTGAGTGTGCCTGCCTGGGGCGCCAATACCATGCGTACCGAGTTTGCCTTTCTGTCCGGCCTGGCTGACGAGCACCTGGGTGTGCATCGTTTCAATCCTTACCGGCACTTCGCCCACCGCCCCTGGCCGACGCTGGCGTCACAGCTGCGCGACGCGGGCTACCGCACGGTCTGCGTGCATCCCCATCCGGCCAGCTTCTTCGGCCGTGACCGGGTCTTTCCGCAGCTGGGTTTCGATGCCTTCATCGACATCCGCGCCTTCCCCGATGCACCCCGGTGCGGCCCCTATATCAGTGATGCCGCGCTAACGGCCAGGATTCGCGACCTGCTGGCGGAGGCGACGCAGCCGACCTTCCTGTTCGTGATCACCATGGAAAACCACGGGCCCTTGCACCTGGAGCAGGTGGCGGCAGCTGATGCGGTACACCTCTACCAGACCCCGCCACCCGCCGGCTTCGATGACCTGACCGTTTACCTGCGTCATCTGCAAAACGCCGATCGCATGATCGGTGAACTGCTGACACTGCTGGAGGCAGCCGCTGACGATGTCGTGTTGTGTTACTTTGGCGATCATGTACCGAGCATGCCGCGTGTCTATGCCGCCTGCGGCTTCGAGGACGGACGCAGCGATTACCTGATCTGGCGCCGCGGCGGTGCGACCGCCCCGGCACAGGATCTGAAGGCCGAACAACTGGGGCAGCGACTGCTGACCGTGGCCGGACTTACACACGCCGCATGAGACGCGCCGGATGGACCACGCGGCTCAAGCCCGGCCGAAGCCATCGGCACGCATGGCACGCAGGTCAGCGGCGGACACCAGACTGACGCCACCCCTGACCAGGGCCTGCACCTGCCCGGATGCCGGCCAGGTGTCGTAACTGCCGGCGCCGGATTGCGGCACTCCGGGAGCACCGGCCAGCACCTGTTCCAGGTTTTCCAGCAGCAATTCCGCGCCCCGCTCGAACAGACGGGCGGTACTGGCCAGCACACTGTCGTGCGGCGATTCCGGCACCTCGGACTGCGCCAGCACCGCGCCGGTATCCAGTTCAGCCGTCAACCGGTGCAGGGTCACACCCAGCGGACGGATGCCACGCAAGCGTGCATAGAACACCGGGTCGACGCCTCTGAGCTCCGGCAACAGGGAGGGGTGGATGTTCACCGCGCCGGCGGCCGGGCGCGTAAAGATGTGCGGTGCGATGCGCTGGTTGAAAAAGGCGGACACCAGCAGCGCCGGCGTACAGTGGTCGATGAAGGCGCTACCGGCCCTGTCATTGATATCGCGGGTCACATGCAGCGGACAATCCATGGCGCGGGCCTGTTGCTGCACGGGCGGCAACACTGCACCACGCGCCAGCAGGCCGTACAGGCCGGTGGTCGCCCACAGGTAGAGCAGATAACGCAACCCGCTCAGACGATACTGGGCCCATGCCCCATGCAATACGCCGTAGTCCTTGCACAGCACGCGTGATGACAGCACCACGCCGGTCAACTGCACCCGCGGGTCGGCGGCCAGCCGCCGCATGACCTGGGCGCCGTACAGGCCGCCGCTGGTGCACAGCAAAACGCGTATCGGGGTGCAGCTCTCGGCAGCTGGCAGGGGCTCCGTCACGCGGACCGCACTCAGAGCCGGTCCAGTTCCTCGGCCAGCACAGCGACCGTGTGTCGGATCTGCTCTTCAGTGTGTTGGGCACTGACGAAGAACCGCAGCCGTGCGGCCTTCTCCTCCACCGCAGGGTAGAGGATAGGCTGCACATTGATGCCACGCTTGAACAGGGCCTCGGACAGGCGCCCGGCACGGATGGAGCTGCCGGTGATCGCGGGGATCAGTGCCAGGCCCTGACTCTGGCCGGTGTCGATGCCGGCCTCGCGCGCCAGCCCCAGGAAAAACGCACCACGCGCCTGCAGGGTCTGCACGCGCTCAGGTTCCCTGATCAGGATCTCCAGCGCCGCCAGCGCCGCGGCAGCCACCGGCGGGGGCATGCCGACGCTGTACAGAAAGCCCGGCGCGGCGAGCTTGAGGTGATCGACCAGGGCCCGGTCGCCGGCGATGTAACCGCCACAGCTGGCCAGGGCCTTGCTCAGGGTGCCCATCCAGATGTCCACCTCGCGGCCATCCACGCCGAAGTGCTCGCCGATGCCCATGCCGGTAGCGCCCATGACACCGAAGGAGTGGGCCTCATCCACCATCAGGAAGGCACGGTGGCGCTGCTTCACCTCGATGAAACGCGCCAGGTCCGGGAAGTCACCGTCCATGCTGTAGATGCCCTCGATAACCACCAGCACCCGCTCGAAGTGGCGCCGCTCACGGGCCAGCAGCGCATCCAGGGCCTGCCAGTCGTTATGCGGGAAAGACAGGCGCTTGGCGCCGGACAGCTGGATGCCCTGCAATATGCTGTTGTGGATCAGCGCATCGTGTACCACCAGATCTTTGGCGCCGAACAGATAGCCGATGGTGGTGACATTGGTGGCATGGCCGCTGACCATGACAACCGCATCATCGACGCCGTGGGTCTCGGCCAGCACCCGCTCCAGTTGACGGTGCACAGGCCGCTCCCCGGACACCGGCCGACTGGCGGAGGCCGAGGTGCCGTAGCGGTCGATGGCGGCCTTGGCCGCCGCATTCACTGCAGGGTCGCCGGACAGCCCGAGGTAGTTGTAGCTGGAGTAGTTGAGATACTGCTGCTCGCCGATCACCGTGGTGTTGCATGCGGTTCCCTCGTGGGCCTTGAAGAAGGGATTGGCGATACCCAGCCGCTCGGCGCCCTCGCGCACGATGCGCAGCTGCTGGTAGCCTGGATGCTGATCAAAGCGGTAGAAGCGTGCCGGGATATCGGCATTCGCCATGTCGTCGTCCGGTAGCGGCATCTCATCCTGCTTGCCAGCCAGATGCACACGCCGTTCCAGAGCCTGCCTGATCAGCTGCTCCTTGATCTGGCCTGTCAGGCCCTGTCCGCCGCGTCGCTTCATCAATCGCCCGTCAATGATCTTTGATCGTTACTGCCCTGACCCACGGCCCTGGCCACATCGGCCATGATCACGGCATCGATAGTACTTTCATGCTGGGCCGCCAGCCTGGCGACGACTCCCTCGGTGGCATCCCCGGCATCCGCCTGCGGCGCACGCAGCTGGCGGACCATACGTTCCACCAGGCGCGACACCGTCGGGCCCTCACTGAGTGCCATCAACGGTAACGAGATGCCGAAGCGCGCCTCTACCGCGGCGACCAGCTCCATGCCCATAAGGGAATCCATACCCAGATCATGCAGCGGACGCCCGTCCTCGATGCGCTCGGGCGACACATGCAGGATCTCGCCGATCTCCTTTTTGAGGAGCTCGCCCATCGCTGCCGCCAATTCGGCATCGTCCATTTCCTCCAGCCAGCGCTGCAGCTGTTGCAGGCCCTCGGCATCGGCCCCGGCCTCCTCGGCCTGTTGCGCCAGGTCCTGAAACTTGGGTGACAGGGCGGTGGGCAGGAAGCGCCGCAGCGCACCCCACTCCAGCTCCATCACGCCCAGACCGGACAGATTCCGGCTCAACAGCTGCTCCAGGGCATCGAGTGCCTCGGCCGAGGACAGCGCCGCGCCGCCCATGCGCGATTGCAACGCCTCCTTGATCTCGGCATGGCGGGCGAGATAGCCCACATCATCGATAGCACCCCAGCTCACACACAAGGCAGGCCGCCCGGACGCACGACGGGCATGCGCCAAAGCCTCCAGGTAGCGGTTGGCCGCGACGTAACTTGCCTGGCCAGGGTTGCCGAACAGGGTGGTGGCCGAGGAGTAGAGCACAAAAAAATCCAGCGGCAGGTCGCGGGTCAGTTCGTCCAGGTGACGGGCGCCCAGCACCTTGGGCGCCAGCACCTTGCGAATGCGCTCTGCCGAGAGAGTGCGCACCAGGCCATCGTCGATCACCATGGCGGCATGCACAATACCGCGCAGCGGCGGCATGGTCGCGGCAATATTTGCCAGTACGGCCGCCAGGGCCGTCTTGTCGGTGACATCGCAAGCCACCGCACGCACCGTCACACCATCGCCCTGCAGGGCCTCGATGGCCTCGGCACCCTCCTCGTCCGCCGCGCCGCGGCGACTGAGCAGCACCAGGTGACGCGCACCCTTGCGCGCCAGCCAGCGAGCGGTCTCCAGACCGAAGCCGCGCATGCCGCCGGTGACCAGATAGGTCACGTGGGCCTCGAGTTGCAGCGTGCATCGCTCGGGCGCCGGCAGCTGCACCGGACCCACGCCGTCATCGAAGTTCAGGACGACCTTGCCGGTCTGCCGCGACTGCTGCATGTAGCGGAAGGCATCCACTGCCTGGGCGGCCGGGAAGGGCCGATACGGCAGCGGCTTGAGGGTGCCGTCTTCGAACAGCTGCATGAGCTCGCCGAACAGTCGACGGGCCAGTGCCGGACGCTCGGCCATCAGCTGATCGGCGTCGATACCGAAGTAGGAAATGTTGTTGCGGAATGGCCGCAGGCCGATGCGGGTGTTTTCGTAAAAGTCGCGCTTGCCCAGCTCCAGGAAGCGGCCGAAGGGTCGCAGGATGCGCAGGTTGCGGTTGATGGCCTCGCCGGCCAGGGAGTTGAGCACGACGTCCACGCCCAGTCCGTCGGTCAGCGCCAGCACATCGTCCGCGAAGGCCAGCGAGCGCGAATCCAGCACGTGATCGGCACCCAGCAGCCGCACCACGTCGCGTTTGGCGTCGCTGCCGGCGGTGGCGAAAATCTCCGCACCCATCGCCTTGCCGAGCTGGATAGCGGCCAGGCCCACACCCCCGGCGGCGCCGTGGATCAGCAGTCGCTCACCCTCTTGCAGCTGCGCCAGATGATGCAGCGCGTAATAGGCGGTGAAGAAAGTGGTGGGCACGGTGGCCGCGGCATTGAAGGACCAGGCTGCCGGTTTGCGCGCCACGGCGCCGGCAGGGGTCAGCACACGCTCGGCGAAGCTGGCCGGCGCAAAGGCGATGACCTCGTCGCCAACGGCGAGATCCGTCACCTCGGGACCGACAGCGGCCACCACGCCGGACAGCTCCATGCCCAGGGTCGGCCCGGCGAAACCGTGTTCTACCGCCTCATCGGACAGCAGCCCCATGGCGTACATGACGTCACGGAAGTTGAGACCGGCAGCGCGTACCGCGATCTCCACCTGCTCGCCGCTCGGCGCAGGCAGCACACATGGCCGCCACACCAGATGCTTCAATGGCCCCGGTGTGGTGAAGTCCAGACGGGTGACCAGGCGCTGCCCGGTCGGGGCGGCGGCGCCCGCCAGTTCCGCCAGCGAGACAGTACGCAGGCGTGGCACATAACGGCCGCTGGCGCTATAGATCACCTCGTCCTCGGCATCCGGCGCCAGCAACTCGGCAGCGATGGTGCCGGCGGCACTCTCCAGATCATGCGCATCGGCCAGTTCCATAAGCCGGATACGCAGGCCCGGGTACTCGTTCATCAGCGTGCGACCGAAGCCCCACAGGATGGCATCGTCGATGGTGGCCGGCGCGGCCTGATCGGGCGGCGACAGGTCGGCGGCGGCGCCGGCCGTCACCAGCAGCAGCTGCGATGCCATACCGGCGGCCTCGCAGGCCTTGGCCAGTTCCGCCGCGATGACGCAGCGCTGGCCGCTGGCCGGATCGGTGTGGTCCGCCGCGAGCGGGAGACCATGCAGCAGCACGATGCCCGCGGGCTGACCGTGGGTCTCGGCAAGCTGCTGCAATAATTGCTGCAGGTCATCGGCGACATCGAGGCGAAGCTCGCAGCCGTTGCTGCCACGGCTGCGCAAGGCAGTGCCCGCCGCAGCGACATACGGGCGCTGACCCGCCGCGCGCAGTTCAGCCGCCAGCAGGTCAGCCAGTACAGCCCCCTCGCCATCAGCGTCCTTGAGAATCAGCCAGCACGCCGCATCGGCACGCTGGCATGACGCGGTGTCCTGTGCGGCTTGTGAGGTTCGGGCAAGCAACAGATAGGGGCCGTCCTGCCGACCCGGCAGGTCATGAATCAGTTGCAGGTCGGCAATTCCGTGGCGCACCAGCAGGTCACGCCAGCGTCTGGCCGGGCGCAGCCGCGAGACAGACTGGTTACCCGCACCCCTGCGCCACCAATCGGACAGCATGCCGAACACCAGGTCCGACCAACGTGCCGGCGGTTGTTCCGCCACAACCAGCGTACCGCCCGGAACCAGCTGTGCGATGAGCTTTACCAGCAGTGCATCGGGATCACGCGCTGCTGCCAGTTCCTGACCCAGCAGCACGAAATCGAAACAAGGCCCGTCGTCGTCCCCGAGATGCTCGGGGTCGATGACCCGGGTTTCGACCGTCGGGAAGCCTTCCAGTACGAACTCCACCACATCCAGGGCCTGCGCATCCGAAACGGCGAGCTGGTAATCGCAGCGATCCATGTCCAGTCGCGGCAACAGCTGTGCGGCCAGCTGGGACCGGCCACTGGTATACTCCAGCACACGCAAGCGTGCGCCCGCCGGCAGTAAAGTTTGTGCCTCGACCACCAGGTCCGCCACCGCGTGATTGAATGGCATCAGCGATGGAGAACCGCTCAGGTAATGCGCCAGGACCGGATGCGTTGTATCGGTCGGCACCAGTGACTCGACAGATACCTCGCCGGCGACCACTTGTGTCAGATGCTCGCCCACCCGCCCCAGCAAGAGAATCTCCGCCGAATAGTCAGGATAGTCACCCAGCAGGCTGGCCCAGATGTCAGCTGGCGCCGGTAACACGGTGTCGAGCGACCAGCTCAGGCCCTGCCCGTGCGGTTCCAGCACCCCGTCTTCCTTCAGCATCGCCACCAGGCGCCGCAGGTAGGGACGGAACTCGGGACGCGCCTTGCCGCTGGCAAGCAGCTGATCGGCATCGACACTATCCTGATCGCCCGTCAACTGCTGCATCGCGCGTTGCGCGAAGGCCGCGCATAACACATCGAGCAGCGGCTCAACCTCATCATAGTACTGGCTGCGCGCCTGACGACGCTGGGGCTGGTGCAGATAGCGGGTGCTGGCGGCTGTCGCGCGACCCTTGGCGAACAAAATCGGGGCGGGCATGGCGCCATGGGGCCGGGGAACAGTGGTGAACTTCAGGTAGCCCGTATGCTCGCCCAGCATCCGGCGCAACAGCACTGCACGAAAACGCACCTCATCCAGCTCGGCCACCACGTTCCCGGTCGCGTCATACAACTGGAATCGGGCCACCACGGAACGCGGACTGCGGCGCACCAGTGCCGCACAGGCATGGCTGATCACGGCACCCGGACGGTACAGCCGCAGGCGCCCCACCTTGACCGGTACGAAGGCCACCCCGCCCTGGCCGACGATCTCGTCACGCAGGAGATCCACCAGCAACTGAAAGCAACCATCCAGGAAAGCGGGATGCAGGTGATAGTTATTCAGTTCATCGACAATCGGGACGGGCGTGCTCAGGCGCGCGGTCACCTGATCACCGGTCGACTTCACCCCGGCCACTGTCTGGAAAGCGGGGCCGTAATTTAGCCCGACCTTGCTGGTCAGCGCATAATGCTCCTCACCGTCGGTCTGCAGCGCACCGGGTGGTGACATCACGGTCGCAGCGGTAATCCCGCCCTGTGGGGGTCCCGGCAGGCGACCCACCGCGTTCAGCATCCAGGCATCGTCACTGAGGCGCTCGCGGCTGTGAATGGTGAAACGCCCATCGCTTTCATCGATGGCGAGCCGTACGGTTTTCGAGGGCTTCTGCTCCAGCAGCAGCGGCGCGAGGATCTCCAGCTCCTCGATCTCCTGCGCGTCAGCGCCGTTCCACAGCCGCGCCGCAGCCAGCGCCATCTCCACGAAACCGGCAGCGGGGAATACCACTGTCTCGCCGACTGCATGGTCAGCCAGGCTCGGGTACCTTACCGTATCCAGGTGGTTTTCCCACTGGGTCTGGTTCTCATGCAACCGATAGCCGAGCAGCGGATGCTGCCTGTAGCGGTTGATGAGGTTGTAGCCCTCGGTAGTGAGAGGATGCCAGTAGCGTTCGCGTTGCCACGGGTAGGTCGGTATGTCGACGAAGCGACCGGGCACAGGGAATTGCCGATGCAGGTCAAGCGGCGCTCCGGCCACCAGTAACTGGCAGCAGGCCGCTCTGACCCGGGCTGCACTGTTATCGCCGCGCTGCAGCGTGCTGATGATGCGCCCCTCGGTGGCGGTGCTGCGCAGGCAATCGTTTACGTAGGTGCGCAGCACCGCGTGCGGACCGATCTCCACAAACACGTTGAACCCGTCTGCAATCAGTGCCTGGACGGCTCCCTGGAATTGCACCGGCTCACGGATGTTACGCCACCAGTAATCTACATCGAGCCGGTCACCGGCCAACCGGCCACCCGTGACGGTGGAATAGAACGGCAGCACGCCACGCTGCGGTACGAGCGCTGCGAGTTCCTGTTGCAGGGGTTCGCGGATCGCGTCCATGGCGGGACTGTGGAAGGCGTAGTCCAGATCCAGCCGACGCTGGAAGACCTCACGCTCCACGAGCACCTGTTCCACCCGGGCCAGATCCGTCGGCCGGCCGGCCAGGGTGATACCGCGCGGACCGTTGACACCGGCCAGGACAACCTGCCCCTGGAGTTTCAATTCAGTCAGCAGATCATGACCGGCCGCCTCACCGAGGCCAACGGCAGTCATGCCACCCAGGCCCCGGGTGCGTCCCTGCAGCGCGCTGCGTTCATAGACCACCAGCACTGCCTGTTCCAGGCTCAGTGCTCCGCAAGCCCAGGCCGCAGCCACCTCGCCAACACTGTGTCCGACTACGGCCGCCGGGCGGGCACCCAGTTCACGCAGCATCTCGGTGATCCCTACCTGGATGGCGAACAACAGCGGCTGCGCCACCTCGGTAAGTGCCAGGCGCTGCTGGTCATCGGGCAGGCGCAGTTCCCGTTCGATGGAAAAATCGGCGCATGTGCTGAACAGCTGATCAACCGCCGCGATAGCCTGTCGGAATGTGTCGGAGCAATCCAGCAGTTCACGGCCCATGCCTGTCCACTGCGAACCATTGCCCGAGTAAACGAATACCGGGAGCGAAGGGTTGTCCAGTGCCTCGCCGCTAACCAGGTTTTCGGCCACCGCACCCTCACCATGCTCCTGCAAGGCGGCGACCATCAGCGCGGGACGCTCGGCGAAGGCGACCGCACGATGCTGATGCAGGTCCCGGTGGAAGATGGCACTGTAGGCCACGTCATAAAGGCTTGCTTCGGGCTGCTCCCGGAGGCAGGTTGCCATTGCGGAGGCGCCCGCGCGGGCCGCTGCATCGCTGCGCCCGGATACGATCAGCGGCGGCATGGGCCGGCTCGCCGACGAACGCGAGTCAGGCTGCTCGAGCTCATCGGCACTCTGCAATATCACGTGGGCATTGGCACCACCGAAGCCAAAGGAGTTGATGCCGACGGTGAGCTTCCTGGCTGGATCCAGGGCAGTATTCTCGGTCACTACCCGCAGATTCCAGTCATCGAACAGAATATTCGGGTTGGGCGTCTTGAGATGGATGGTGGGCGGCACCGCACGGTGCTGCAGGCACAGGATAGCCTTGGCCAGTCCAGCGACCCCCGAGGCGGTCTCCAGATGGCCCATGTTGCTCTTCACCGAACCGATCAGCAGCGGCCGGTGCCTGGGGCGCATCTGTCCAAGCGCAATGCCCAGCGAGTGGCACTCGATGGGATCACCCACCGCGGTGCCGGTGCCATGGGCCTCGAGGTAATCAATGTCTGCCGGGGCAATGCCGGCATCTTGATAAACATCCCGCAGCAACTCAGCCTGCGATTCTGCGCCGGGTACTGTGAGGCCATTGGTGCGGCCATCGCAGTTCACCCCGCTGCCTGCCACTACGGCAATAATGCGATTGCCGTGCGCCAGTGCCTGGTCCAGCGGCTTGAGCAGGAAGATGCCGCCCCCCTCGGAGCGTACATAGCCGTCGCCGGCGACGTCGAAGACGTTACATATACCGCGCGGTGACAGCATCGAGGCACGCGAAAAGCCGACGAACGGGAGTGGCGTCAGGTGCAGGCTGATTCCGCCTGCGAGAGCAAAGGTCGACTCACCCGTTCTAATGGACTGGCAGGCCTGATGGAAGGCAACCAGCGACGACGAGCATGCGGTGTCCACTGCGAGACTGGGACCCTGCAAGTCGAACTGGTAGGAGATGCGATTCGCCGCAATACTGCCGGTCTGCCCCGTCATCGAGGTGGCATCCAGCGAGGCAAGATCGTCGGCCCGCCGGTAAGACCAGTCCGAACCGGAAAAGCCGATGAACACACCGCCGCGCTGTCCCTGCACCGAGGAAGGTCGAATGCCTCCGGACTCGAATGCTTCCCAGGCCATCTCCAGCAACAGGCGCTGCTGCGGATCCAGCTGTTCAGCTTCACGGGGAGAGATACCAAAGAAGGCGGCATCGAATCCGTCGATCTTGCCGAGTGTGCCTGCAGCAGTAGTGTAGGCCGTCCCGGGTGCGGATTTACTCGGATGGGAAAACGCATCGAGCGCCCAACGGTCCTCCGGGACACTCGTCACCAGGTTTTTGCCGGTCGTCAAATCTGACCACAATCCGGATCCGGATCCGCCGGGCAGCCGCCAACTGAAACCGACCAGTGCAATTTTTGAGTTCAGAGATGCCATCCCTACCTGAATACGCCTGGGACAAGGTACCAGACAGCGACACGCCCGGCTACAGGCGGGTTCATAACTTTGCTGTTTGATGCCTGGTCACGAACGGGTGATTGCAGCGCGTTGCATCGGGTTGTGCTCATCAGCGCATCAGGATGGACGCATGGGTCACACACGATGCCAGCATTGAACCGAGCCAGTTGCATCCCGGCCGACCGGACCAGGCTGGCCGCAGTCTTGTCCTGCCGCCGGCAGGGCTTTCTCACCCATTGTCGTGCTCTCGAAAGTAGCTTCACCCTCGGTGCTTTGTCGCCTGCAAGCGCGGAGATCGCCGTGCAGGCGGGCCGTTGCACCGGATGCACAAACATCAGCGCGCGTATTTCCGCGCGGCTTGAGTGGCGCTGCGTCAACAAACATCTCAAGGCAAGTACCAGGACGTGGCTCGAGTACAGCAGGCATCTCCAGTATCAAACCACTAACCTCTCCGTGATGACAGACAACGCCATAATTGCGGGCCCGTGTGACGAACGTGCCCTCGTTCATGTGAATCAGACCTGCCGTGACATATAGCTGCGGGAAATACCGCACTTCCCACCAGGTCCATGGGATATCCCGGGGTGATGAAATAGCCGCGAACCTTACCATATAAAGATTTGGCAGAAAAATGCCCTTTTCCCCACGTTTATGGCGTATCCCCGGGTCATCAAACAGCCTCGGCCATCGTTTCGGCGCCAGATGAACCAGAATCCCATATCCCAGGCAAGGAGATTACGCCCACTCGAACACGATTTTGCGACTTGCTCCGACCGCCAGACCGACGGCCCCAGGTCCAGGGTCGTCTTGCAGATGCCCCTGCCCGGTGTTCGGGTAAATCACACATCATCAGGTATAATCCACGATTTTGGGTGAGCAGGCTCGGCCGAAACCGATCGCACATGGACAAGACCTACAATCCACATGCCATAGAACAACACTGGTACGAAACCTGGGAGCGGGAGGGTTACTTTGCACCGAGCGGAACGGGTGCCCCTTACTGCATCATGATCCCGCCGCCGAATGTCACCGGCAGCCTGCACATGGGCCACGCCTTCCAGGACACCCTGATGGACGCCCTCACCCGCTACCATCGCATGCGCGGTGACAATACCCTGTGGCAGGCCGGCACCGATCACGCCGGCATCGCTACCCAGATGGTGGTCGAACGACAACTCAGTGCACAGGATGTCACCCGTCATGACCTCGGCCGAGCGGAATTCATCAAGCGCATCTGGGAATGGAAGCACGAATCGGGCGGCACCATCACCCGCCAGCTGCGCCGGATGGGTGCATCGCTGGACTGGTCGCGCGAACGTTTCACTATGGATGAGGGCCTGTCCGAGGCGGTGAAGGAAACCTTCGTACGTCTGTATGAGGAAGGGCTGATCTATCGCGGCAAGCGCCTGGTGAACTGGGACCCGGTGTTACACACGGCGGTATCCGATCTCGAAGTGGTATCGGAAGAAGAAGCCGGTTATCTCTGGCACATGCGCTACCCGCTGGCCGATGGTTCCGGCTACCTGGTGGTCGCGACCACCCGTCCGGAAACCATGCTCGGTGATACGGCGGTTGCCGTTCACCCGGATGATGAACGCTACCAGGCACTGATCGGCAAAACCATACGCCTGCCGCTGACCGGTCGCGAGATCCCCGTCATCGCGGACGAGTATGTCGACCCGGAGTTCGGTACCGGCTGTGTCAAGATCACACCGGCACATGACTTCAATGACTACGAAATGGGCAAGCGTCACGACCTGCCCCTGATCAATATCCTTACCGTCGACGCCTGTATCAACGACGAAGTCGACTGTGCGTACCAGGGGCTTGACCGGTTCGAGGCACGCAAACGCATCGTTGCCGACCTGCAGTCGCAGGGCCTGCTGGAAAAAATAGAGGATCACCGCCTGATGGTGCCGCGCGGCGATCGTTCCGGCAGCGTGGTGGAACCCTACCTGACCGATCAGTGGTTTGTGAAGACCGGCCCGCTGGCGGAACCGGCGATACGGGCCGTGGAAGACGGTACCATCCGCTTCGTACCCGATAACTGGAAAAATACCTATTTCGAATGGATGCGGAATATCCAGGACTGGTGTGTCTCGCGTCAGATCTGGTGGGGCCATCGCATACCCGCCTGGTATGACGACGACGGCAACGTCTATGTCGGTCGCTCGGAAGCCGACGTGCGTGCACAGCACAGGCTCGGGAGCAGCATCCCGCTGAGCCAGGACGAGGATGTACTCGATACCTGGTTTTCCTCTGCATTGTGGCCGTTCAGCACGCTGGGCTGGCCGCAGCGGACCGACGCCCTCGCGACTTTCTACCCGACCAGCGTACTGGTCACCGGCTTCGACATCATTTTTTTCTGGGTCGCACGCATGATCATGATGGGCCTCAAGTTCATGGGCGAGGCTCCGTTTCGTGAAGTCTATATCCACGGCCTGGTACGTGACGCCCACGGCAACAAGATGTCGAAGTCCAAGGGCAACGTGCTCGACCCGATCGACCTGATCGATGGTATCGACCTCGAGTCGCTGGTCGCCAAGCGCCGCTCCGCCCTGATGCAACCGCAGATGGCCGACAGGATAGAAAAACTCACGCGCAAGGATTTCCCCGATGGAATTCCGGCCTACGGCACCGACGCACTGAGGTTCACCTTCGCCGCACTGGCCTCGACCGGACGCGACATCAATTTTGATCTGGGGCGCATCGAGGGTTACCGGAATTTCTGCAACAAGCTGTGGAATGCTGCGCGTTACGTGCTGATGAACACGGAAGGCCAGGACTGCGGCCAGCATGATGGAACTCTGGAGCCGAGTGCCGCCGAGCACTGGATCATTTCGCGATTGCAGGAAACCGCACAGACAGTGACAGAGGCAATCGAGGTCTATCGCTTCGACCATGCCGCTCAGGCCATGTACTCGTTTATCTGGGATGAGTATTGCGACTGGTACCTCGAGCTGTCCAAACCGGTGCTGACCAATCCCGACAGCGGCCCTGCCGCGCTGCGCGCCACACGCCGGACGCTGGTAAGCGTTCTGGAAACCGTACTGCGCCTGATACACCCGCTGGTCCCTTTTATCAGCGAGGAAATCTGGCAGCGCATAGCACCGCTTGCAGGCATCGAAGGCAGCACAATCATGCTGCAACCCTACCCGCTTCCTGACCGTGGCAGCATTGACACCGAGGCAACTGCAGAGATCCACTGGTTAAAAGAGTTCATCATCGGTGTTCGCAAGATACGCAGCGGAATGAACATCGATCCACGCAAGATGCTTCCGGTACTGCTGGAAGGCGGCTCTGCGGAAGATCGCACCCTGCTCGAGCGCAATGCTCAGTACCTGAGCTCGGTGGGTCGCATCGAGTCGGTCACCTGGCTGAACGAAAACGAGACTGCGCCGGAATCTTCCACGGCGCTGGTTGGCAACATGAAACTGCTGATACCCCTGGCCGGGTTGATCGATAAAGATGTTGAAATAGTCCGGCTTGATAAAGAGCTGGGGCGTAAAAGGGACGAACTGGAACGCTGTGAGAAGAAACTCTCCACTGCAAGCTTCGTTGACAAGGCACCCGCCGCGGTTGTCGACAAGCAGCGCTCTCACGCAGTCGAACTGCAAACTGCGATCAGTAACCTGGAGGCACAGCTGGAAAGGATCCGGGCCCTGTAATCAGACGCCAGCCAGTTTCATAACCAGCTTCACCACGCCCCAGACAGTCAGCACGAAAACAATCGTCACCAGCAGGCCGATAATAATGTATTGATAGGGCCTCCCGTGCGTGAAGTCTTTTTCACGATTGCGGCTGCTCTGTACCCCGAACATGCTGGCCAGCACGCTGAACAGCACGTCCAGCAACGATGGTTCCCTGCCGCTTTGCTTGTCTTCGATGTCCATACCCTGCCCGATTTGAAGTTGGCGGTATTGTACAGTTCGGCCCCACTCCCGCAACCTGGCTGCCGGCATGTGCCTGGAGTCACCCCTGTCCGTAGCGCCGCACAATGCCCTTCCAGCTTCCATGCGGATGACACATATAACTGAAAGATTTAAGTTTTTTTCGAAATATGCCGATACAGCCTGTGAATTTAGCTGACTAGATATTTCATTCCGATCAGTCAGTTATGTGATGCCGTTCGCACAATGGCGCGAAATAAACCGGGATACCTGTGGTAGGCGACAGGCACGAATAGGAAATAATTGGGAAATTCAGGGGCTGTAACAGATGAGCACAATCTTGATTATTGATGACCAGTTGACCAGCCGGCAGATTCTCAAGCAACTGGTCAGCAACATCGAGCAAAACCTCACGGCACTTGATTTCGCCAATCCGGTCGAGGCGCTGGCGTGGACGTTAAAGAATTCCGTTGATCTCATTCTGGTCGATTACAAGATGCCGGAAATGAACGGTGTCGAGTTTATCCGCAAGTTCCGCATGAACCCTGCCTCTGCGCATGTACCGGTGATCATGGTGACCTCCATTGAGGATCGTAATATCCGCTATGAGGCGCTTGGTGTTGGCGCAACCGATTTTTTGATGAAACCCGTTGACCATCACGAGTGTCGTGCGCGTTGTCGGAATCTACTTACACAACATCAGCAATACAAGATCATCAGTGACAGATCGCGCTGGCTGGAACGTCGGGTTGCAGAAGCGACCAGTGAAATACGCATGCGTGAGCGCGAAACGCTGCTGCGCCTGGCGCGCGCTGGCGAATACCGTGATGAAGAAACAGGCAACCATATTATCCGCATGGCGAAGTACTCGCGCATCATAGCCGAGGAACTTGGATTTTCGCGTGAAGAAGCAGAAGTCATCGAAATGTCTGCACCCATGCATGACATCGGAAAAATCGGGATCAGGGACGAGATCCTGCTGAAGCCGGGAAGATTAACTCCGGATGAATTCGAAATCATGAAGACCCACACCCTCATCGGTTACGACATTCTCAAGGACAGCCCGTCCAAATTTCTGCAAATGGGCGGGATTATCGCGCTGGGACATCATGAAAAGTTCGATGGCAGCGGATACCCGTACGGAAAGAAGGGTGAAGAGATACCGATTGAAGCAAGAATTGTTGCTGTTGCTGATGTATTCGACGCCCTGGTCTCGGAACGCCCGTATAAAAACGCATGGTCAATGCAAGCCGCGATCGAATACATGGCAAGCCATCGCGGCAAACATTTTGACCCAGACGCCCTGGATGCCTTCCAGTCGCAGATAGACGCTGTTGCGAAAATACAGGGCTTGCTGCCGGATGTGAAAAGTAAGTACAACTAAGTAATTTGTCATGATCAAATTTTTATCTTCTGCAAATTATTTTCGTAATAAGTGGCTCAGTCTTGACTACAAGCTCACACTTGAAGGTTCAAGTGAATACCAACAAGCCGTCATTCGAGTCGTCATTTTAAGCGCGATACTTCTGTACTTTGTTATTCGCTCACACTTGTTTGGTAGTCATAATATTGCAACTGAGCCTATGGTTGTTCTGGTAGGTATTTTCACAGCGGCTTCGCTCGCGAACATATTAAGCTTCAGATTATTACCAAGGAAATGTGTAACAAGACGAATTATTACCTTATTAGTTGATCTAAGTGTACTTTCATATGGATTACACCTAGGTGAAGACGCATCAACAATATGTTTCGCGATTTATTTATGGCTAATGGTAGGCTACGGACTCAGATACGGCCAAAATTATCTAATTGCAGCAACAATAATTGGTGCCATTGAATTTGCTTTCGTTCTTGAACATACAGACTATTGGCTTGAGCAACGCACCGCTGGCGTTGGATTACTTATTGGCCTAATTACTCTACCAATATTCTTTTCGTCATTATTGCGAAAACTTACTTCCGCAAAAGCGCAGGCAGAAGAAGCCAACAAATCAAAGAGCCAGTTCCTCGCGAACATGAGTCATGAAATCAGGACGCCTTTGAATGGCGTGATATGCATGAGCGAACTGCTACGTAATACGGAACTGGATGAAGAGCAAAGAGAATTATCAACCACTCTGAGCGCCTCTGCAAAATCTTTGCTTGCATTAATTGAAGACATACTTGATATATCAAAAATTGAGGCAGGTCGCTTATACTTGGAAAAAACAAGTTTTGATCTCCATAAGCTTCTTAATAACATTATCAGAATGATGCGCGTTCAAGCCGAGCACAAGGGATTATCGCTCAAATATGATGTATCCCCAGATACACCTTACCGCCTCATTGGCGATCCGCATCACTTAAGACAGATCTTTGTAAATTTGATAGGTAATGCTATTAAATTTACTGACACTGGATCAGTCAAATTGCATGTTTCAAACATCCTTGAAACGAAGGACAAGGTCAAAGTTCGTTTCGAAGTTGTTGATACTGGCATTGGTATACCAAAAGAAGTTCAAACGAATATTTTTGATAGCTTCACGCAGGCAGATAGCTCTACAACAAGAAAATATGGCGGCACTGGTCTTGGCACCACAATTTCCAAGGAGATCGTGGAGCTGATGGGCGGAGAAATAGGCTTGATCAGTGCTGCAGGCGACGGCAGTACTTTTTGGGTTGAAATTACTTTTGAGAAACAGGTATTAAACGATATTGATATTCAGAATGACGTAAGACTACTACATGTGATTGTCATTGCCAAGAATATTGAAGTTTACTTGAGAGAGTTGTTTGAATCTTGGGGAATTAAATTTGAATGGGTATCAAGTATTAACGAAGCCAAGGAGAAATTACGCATCAATTCTGACAATCGTAAATATACAACCATAATTGTGGACAAAAACAGCATTGCTGAAAATGCAGATAAACAATCACTAAGTTTTAGTGATGAAAAGCATGCTCACAAGCTACCAATGATACTTATAAATGAGCAAGAAGAAGATATGAAAACTAAAACAGCAAATTCTGAATTTGCGTATGTCCTGCGAACCCCACTAAATGGACCGGTCTTACTAAACGCACTGCATTTCGTAGTCATCAATTCTATTGAAGATAATGATCTAAATACTTTCTCGAACCATTCACAAAAAGGGCAACCACTCTTAAAAAGTCTAAAAGTTCTAGTAGCGGAAGACAATGTAACGAATCAACTTGTGATTACAAAAATTCTTGAACGCGCCGGCCATACTGCGATTATCGTTAACAATGGACAAGAGGCGCTTGATGAACTTGAAAAAACAGAATATGACCTAGTCATTCTTGATATGCAAATGCCCATCATGGGCGGCATAGAGGCTGCAAAAATATATAATTTCTCTACAACCGCAGATAACAAATCTCCAATTATCATTTTAACTGCAAATGCGACAATAGAGGCACTTAGAGAATGCGAAGATGCAGGAGTAGCTGCTTACCTAACAAAACCTATTAATATCCAGAAATTACTGTCAACGATAGAGAACATTTCTAGCGAAAAGACGGATAATCAACCAGCCCACAATGATGATAGAAACAACCAATCACTCAAAATTCCGCAAAGAACAGCTATTCCGTTAATTGATCATACTATTCTTGAGTCAATAAAAGAGTTATCGAATACTAATACTTTCTTAGAAAAATTAATAACTGGATATATTGATGATTCAAGAGCACTAATTTCTGACATGGAGATTGCCGTTGCAAAGCGAGACTACCCACTTTTTAGAGAATTAGTACATGCGCTAAAAGGTAGTTCAGGCAGCATAGGCGCCAATAAGCTATACAGACTTTGCAACGAGACCAGACTAATCGATGACGTAGATTTCACAACTATTCTCAAAGAGATATCCTTAGCATTCACTGAAACATCAGACGCACTGATCAATAGTACAACCAGAGAAACATCAGTTCGCCAAAGCTAAAGAAAATGGGGCAGAACCTTTACTATTAACTTATGCATTAATTTTTATCTTCTCATCAGGGATGTCTAGCAGTGCTTTTGCCATCTTATCTTGAGATCTTACTAATCTTTCCATTACCTTTAGTTCTTTATATGAGAGAGAAAATGCAGAATCAACCCATATCTCTCCAATGTCTAACATTTCTTCATATGTAACAGGATTAATTTTATTTCTAATCTTTAACACAGCCTTCCTAGTATTACTTGTTTTCTCGATCCTCTTTATAAAACTGATTACATCATCTTTACAACAACCACTTTCTGAAATGACATCAATCAAACCCATTTCGAACAATTCTTCAGCCTTATATATTCTTCCGCTAAGTATCATCTTTTCTACTCGCGCGATATCTAGTCTTCGAGCTAGAAAGCTATACGCCCCCATGCCTGGAAACATATTAAATAATACTTCTGGAAATCCTAACTGCACCATCTTTTCAGCAACAATGTAGTCGCAAGATAATGCCCCCTCAAAGCCAGCACCTAAGGCATTACCCCTAATCATCGACAACGTGGTTACAGGAACATTCATATTTGTATAAATTCTATACATAACTTCAATACTCAATTTCATATAGTCACTAAGTCTTTTTTTATCAGACGCATTTATTGAATCAAGGAAAAGCTTTAAATCTCCACCCAAACTAAAGACTCCAGGCTTAAGGGAACCGAACACTATGTACTTGCATTTAGAATTCCCAAGTAAACATAAATCACTATTAACTTTATCTCGAATAAATTGCAGAAATCGATTCAGATCATGTAATAGCTGCGGGGTAAAACACGGACGTGGGTATGGAGCCATGTAACACCACATCACACCGTTTTCTTGGTCGAAATTGGTCAGCAACTGGTCATAAGACTGCGTAAAAGCAGCAGTATCATCCTTAACCATGTGTGACCTCCGATCTTTTAATGCTTTAAAATTCGCATAGGTTAACGAATAACTCTAATTTTTTAATGTTTTTCACAAAAGATGTTCACACTATAACCACACAAATGCAATAGCTTTTATAATGATGCCAATACCTCAATACATGGCTGAGACGAATATTTAAATAGCGTATATTGCAATCTTGCTTTCTAAATATTCACAGTATCCGTAACACTTGGATACACTCTCAGCAATACCATTGCCCCCAGCATAAACAGAACCAACAGTGACAATATTCCGACGCGCGAGCTGTCGGTCAGTAAGCCCACCCATCCCATCATGACCGGTCCGATGATCGCGGCGAACTTCCCCAGCATGTTGTAGAAGCCAAAAAACTCCGCCGTACGGTTACCCGGAATCATGCGCGCATAGAAAGAACGACTCAGTGCCTGCACACCACCCTGAGCGAGTCCGATCATTAACGCCAGGATATAGAATTCACGGGCTGTATCCATGAGCGATCCCCACACGGTAACAACCATATAGATCAACAGGCCTGTCATGATGCCTGCTTTTGGACCATACCGGCTGCCAAGCCACCCGAATACCAGCGCAGACGGGAACCCGACGAATTGCGTAATCAGCAACGCCGCTATCAGGGTATTCTGGTCGAAACCGAGCGACAATCCGTAGTCAACCGCCATGCGGATGATGGTGTCTATACCATCTATGTACAACCAGTAGGCTATGAGAAACATCCATACATTACGCAAGGCCCTGACTTCATGGAGGGTACGCCAGATACGCACGAAACCCTGCCCGATATGATGCATGGGCCCGCCGCCGACAGGCAGACGCGGCTCCTTCACCAGCATTAGCAGCGGCAGCGAGAACAACATCCACCAGCATGCAACAATGAGAAAGGAAAGCCTTACTGCAGACGTACTGCTCTCAAGGCCGAACCAAAACGGGTAAATTGTCATTAAAACGTTAATGGACAGCAGCAACCCACCACCGAGATAACCAAGCGAGAAGCCCAGCGCAGACACCCGGTCAACATCCTCATTACTCGAAACGAAGGGCAGTAACGAGTCGTAAAAAACATTACTCCCGGAAAAGCCAATCATTGAAACGACATAGAGCATCGCTGCCAGTAGCCATTCACCCTGCTCAACGAGGTAGAGTCCACCAGTCATCACCACGCCGAGAAAAGCAAACCCGAACAGCATGGCCTTGCGGCGACTCATGCTGTCTGCTATTGCACCGAGCAACGGCGCCATCAGAACAATCACCAGGCTTGCCAGGGAATTTGCCATGCCGAGCCGAAACGTACTGTCCACGGCACTCAAACCTGAATTCCAGTATTCCTTGAAGAACACGGGGAAAAACCCCGCCATGACAGTGGTCGAGTAAGCCGAATTGGCCCAGTCGTAGAATGCCCATCCCCATTTTTGACGAGAACGTGTCATGATTTCTTTACTCCCGGGCCTGGACTTGCTATGGATAGCGCACGGCAAGACAGTACAGTGACAGGCGTATGGTTACAGAAGGCATGGCATTTTGGAACAGCAAAAAACTCGACGAAATGACGCCAGCCGAATGGGAATCACTCTGCGATGGCTGCGGCCGCTGCTGCCTGCACAAACTGGAGGATATTGATACCGGCCTGGTTTTCTACACCAGCGTGGCCTGCCGGTTGCTGGATGAAGAATCCTGCCGCTGCAAGAATTATAAAAAACGCAGGAAGGTGGTTCAGGATTGTCTCGTGCTCGAGGCTGCAGACACGGAACAGCTGAAATGGCTGCCGCAAAGCTGTGCTTACCGGACACTCGCGGAAGGCAGACCACTTGAATGGTGGCATCCGCTGGTTTCCGGCAGCCCTGATACCGTCAGGGAAGCAGGAATCTCGGTAGCCGGACGCACGGTCAATGAGAAATCAATTAGCAGCGCCGACCTTGAAGATCACATAATCTCCTGGATCGATTTCTAGCAATCAGTGTTCGCGTGTCGAATGAAACTCGACGTCAGGCCATTTTTCCCTGGCCAGCTCGAGATTCACCCGAGTCGGTGCAATATATACCAGCGCACCACCCTGGTCTTCGCCAAGATTTTCGAAAGCCTTGTTACGAAACCGCTCCTCGACAAGTGCATCCTTGCATTCAACCCAGCGTGCCGTGGCAACAGAAACCGGTTCAAATACGCAATCGACACCATATTCATTCTTCAGGCGGTGCGCGACGACATCAAACTGCAATATTCCAACCGCACCGAGGATCAGATCATTGTTTTTCAGTGGACGAAACAATTGCGTGGCGCCTTCTTCGCAAAGCTGATCGAGCCCTTTCTGCAAGGCCTTCATACGTAGCGGATCGCGCAACACGGCACGCCTGAACAATTCCGGCGCGAAACTGGGTATGCCGGTAAATTTCAGGTCCTCGCCCTGGGTAAAGGTGTCACCAATCCGGATCGTGCCGTGGTTATGCAAGCCAATAATATCGCCCGCGTACGCCTCTTCGACATGGCCGCGGTCCGCAGCGAGGAAAGTCAGGGCATTGGATACCGTAATGTCCCTCCCGATTCGAACATGGTGCATCTTCATGCCTTTGTAGTAGCGGCCTGAACATATCCTCAGGAACGCAATACGATCACGGTGCGCTGGATCCATGTTCGCCTGGATCTTGAAAACAAAACCGGAGAATTTCTCCTCCAGTGGATCAACCGTGCGGGTGACGGTCTCGCGTGGCAACGGTGGTGGCGCCATTGCAACGAAGTGTCCCAGCAATTCGTCCACGCCGAAATTATTGATCGCCGACCCGAAAAAAACCGGCGTCATCCTGCCTGCCAGGTAAGCCTGCATATCGAATGCATGGCTGGCTCCCTTGACAAGTTCGATCTCGTCGCGCAGCTCGGCCGCCTGATCACCCAGCACTTCGTCCAGCAGGGGATTGTCCAGGCCTTTTATCTTTCTTGCTTCCTGACGTTGCGCGTTTTTACCGGGCTCGTACAGATGCACGGCGTCGTCCAGCATATGGTAGATACCCTTGAGCCGCTTGCCCATGCCGATCGGCCAGGTAACCGGTGCACATTGTATCTTCAACACATCCTCGATTTCGTCCAGCAGTTCGATGGGTTCACGCCCCTCGCGGTCAAGCTTGTTGATGAAAGTGCATATAGGCGTATCGCGCAGACGACACACCTCCATCAGCTTGATCGTGCGCGCCTCCACACCCTTGGCGCAATCGATTACCATCATCGCCGAATCGACCGCCGTCAGCGTGCGATAGGTATCCTCGGAAAAGTCCTCGTGACCAGGCGTATCGAGCAGATTGACAATCGCATCGCGATAGGGGAACTGCATGACGGATGAAGTTACCGATATCCCGCGCTGCTTCTCCAGCTCCATCCAGTCGGAGGTGGCATGCCGCGCCGCCTTGCGGCCCTTGACGGTACCGGCCAGCTGGATGGCGCCGCCGAACAGTAACAGCTTTTCAGTCAGCGTGGTTTTGCCCGCATCCGGATGGGAGATAATTGCAAAAGTCCGGCGTCGCGCCGTCTCGGTCTTGTAGCTGCTCATGGGTAATGGAAAACAGGGAAATCTTGCAAAGCAAGTATTGTATCTTATGCGACCCGATGAATGTTGAAAATCACAGCGTCATGGCCAGAATCAGCGCATCTTCCCTGCCCTGGTTGAGGGGATAATAATCCCTGCGCCTGCCGAGTTCGTTGAATCCCTCGTTCTCATAGAGTTTGCGGGCAGCATGGTTTGAAATGCGCACTTCAAGAAAAAGAATATCTGCCTCATGCCGGCGCGCAATGGAAATCAGATGTCTGAGCATCTTGCGCCCGAATCCCCGGGACCTCGATTCCTCCCGGACGCACAGGTTCAGCAGGTGCGATTCACCAATAGCCACCGTGATGATGCCGTAGCCCTGGATGATCCCGGCACGGGTACAAACCCAGCAGCTGTAGCCGGCATGCAGGCAATCACTGAAAATCGATTCCGTCCATGGAAACGGATAGCTGCGGCGCTCGATGTCGATGACCTCATCGAGATCCTCCTGGCGCATGGGCCGGAACTCGAGGGCTGGCTCTTTCAGAATGGCACTCATCTGGTCGTTGCTCGTTACTGTAAATATCAATCATGCCGCTTGGTCAGGTCACTGTATACCTGCCGGGCATACTGAAGGTCTTCCCAGACCTTGCGTTTTTCCAGTGGCGAGCGCAACAGGTAAGCGGGATGGTAGGTCACGATCAGTGGAATACCGGATTCACCAAAGCTGTGCCTGATACCACGCAAACGTCCGACACTTACTTCGCTGTGCAGCAGGTTTTGTGCCGCAATACCACCCAGCGCGAGGATAATCCTTGGCTGTACCAGCTCGATCTGGCGTATCAGGAAGTCCTGGCAACAGGCCACCTCCTCCGGCAACGGGTTGCGATTTCCGGGTGGACGGCATTTAAGGATGTTGGCAATATAAACCTGTTCACGTCGATAACCTGCGGCAAACAGCATCTCGTTCAGCAGCTGTCCGGCAGGGCCCACAAACGGTTCACCCTGGCGGTCTTCATCGGCACCCGGTGCCTCGCCAATCAGCATCCACTCGGCATTGCAGTCACCGGTACCGAACACTGTCTGCGTACGCGTTTCATGCAACCCGCAACGTGTGCAGCCGGCAACGCTGGCCT
This sequence comes from uncultured Gammaproteobacteria bacterium, assembly GCA_963712695.1. Taxonomy (GTDB): domain Bacteria; phylum Pseudomonadota; class Gammaproteobacteria; order UBA9214; family UBA9214; genus UBA9214. The sequence continues at coordinate 6,004 of CAVQJD010000024.1, read as the reverse complement.
GCAATGCCGTCCAGTCCATGGATGCGATGTCGGTTTCAGCCGTATGCCGATCTGGCTGGCCAGCCGCCACAGCAACCTCCGGGATGACCGTACGTGCTACCCAGCGCTGGATACCCAGCGCTTCCAGGTAAGCGTTTTGCAGGCCCGCATCCATCCCTCTAGACATCACCCAGCTGTGGATGCTCACGCTCATTCGGCAGGACTATCTTGTTGAGCGCGTTGACATAGGCCTTGGCAGAAGCGATCACGATATCGGTGTCTGCACCCTGTCCGTTCACGATTCGTCCACCCTTCTGCAGGCGTACCGTGACTTCACCCTGCGAGTCGGTGCCGCTCGTGATGTTGTTCACCGAGTACAACTGCAATTCGGTACCGCTGTTTATCAGTGCCTCGATGGCTTTGAACGATGCATCCACAGGCCCGCTGCCGGAGCACTCGGCAGGTTTTTCCTCGCCATTGATCCACAGGGTCAGTAATGCATGCGGTGTCTCGCCTGTTTCGGAACACACCCGGAGTGACACCAGCTTGAGCCAGTCGTTTTCCGATTCCAGACCCGATTCGGTTACCAGCGCCTGCAAATCCTCATCGAAGATTTCGTGCTTCTTGTCGGCCAGGCTCTTGAATCGGGTAAACGCATTATTCAGATCTTCCTCTGAATCGAAATCGATACCCAGTTCGTGCAACCGGGTACGAAATGCATTCCGGCCGGAGTGCTTGCCAAGCACGATACGGTTTGCCGACCAGCCGACATCCTGAGCACGCATGATTTCATAGGTCTCTCGGCTCTTCAGCACACCATCCTGGTGAATACCCGACTCGTGTGCGAAGGCATTGGCGCCGACGATGGCCTTGTTGGGCTGCACGGCAAACCCGGTTATACCGGAGACCAGTCTTGAGCAGGTCATGATCTGGGTGGTATCGAGGCCGGTCTTGCACGGGAAGACATCCTGGCGAGTCTGCACCGCCATGACCACCTCCTCCAGTGAGGCGTTCCCGGCACGCTCACCCAGCCCGTTGATAGTACATTCCACCTGGCGTGCGCCATTCAGCACGGCGGACAGGGAGTTGCCTACCGCCAGACCGAGGTCATTGTGACAGTGCACCGAGAACACGGCCTTGTCGGAATTGGGCACCCGCTCGATAAGCGTGCGGATCAATTCGCCAAACTGGTGGGGCAGATTGTAACCGACCGTATCGGGAATGTTGATGGTACTGGCACCGGCATCGATCACCGCCTCGATCACACGACACAGAAAGTCAGTTTCCGAGCGGCCGGCATCTTCCGGGGAGAACTCGACGTTATCCGTGTAGCGCAGCGCATGCTTCACCGCGCGCACTGCCTGCTCGACGACCTGCTCCGGCTGCATGCGCAGCTTCATTTGCATGTGAATCGGGGAGGTGGCGATAAACGTATGAATCCGTGCCGACGCGGCCGGCTTCAGCGCCTCACCTGCCCGGTCTATGTCCTTGTCCAGCGCACGCGCCAGGCCACAAACGGTGCTGCCGGTTACGGCCCGCGCCACCGCCTGTACCGATTCAAAATCACCCTGGCTGGCAATCGGGAAGCCTGCCTCGATGACATCGACCTGCATACGCTCCAGGGCCTTGGCGATACGCACCTTCTCGTCTCTGGTCATCGATGCGCCGGGGCTTTGCTCGCCGTCACGCAAGGTGGTATCGAATATGATCAATTTGTCTTTGCTGCTCATCATCCTGCTCCCGCGGGTGTCCACTCGCGCAACGGGGGACGCCTCGACTGGTTTGCGCCAGCATACCAAAAAAGTGCCAAAAATCGGTGGCTGGCTGGTCGTGTCTGGGTGCGTTTCGCCTCGCCAGGCAGGGAATTATCTGCCCGAAGGCAGCAGTCGCAGGAGGGACAGCAGCACACGCACCTGATTCGGGGTGACCTGATCGTTGCCAGTGCTGTGGATGGGGCTAGTCATGTTTCAAGACTATAGGCAAACAGGCCCCGTTTGCAAGCCCCGGCACCTATCCACCCTGTTCGCCACGGTGCCTGGCCTTGCGCCGGTTGCGAATCACCATCAGGGTGTAGACGATCCCGGAAATTGCGTAAACCAGGAAACCCGCAAACAGAACCTTGGGCGGGTCGATCGATGCGAACGCGTACACCAGCACCACCAGCAACAGGGCAACGACCGGCACCCGGTTCTTGAAATTGAACTCCTTGAAACTGAAATACCGGATATTGCTGACCATCAGCATGCCCGTTGCCACCGTCAGCACGAAAACCAGATAGACCAGGTCCTCGCCGGCGATGCCAAGATCGGTAGCTGCCCAGACCAGGCCGGCCTGTACACCGGCTGCAGACGGACTTGGCAGCCCACGAAAATATTTCTTCTCGGATGTGCTGATCTGTGCATTGAAGCGCGCCAGCCGGAGGGCAGCGCTGGCGGTATAGATAAACGCGGCCAGCCAGCCCAGCTTGGCCCAGCCGACACTTACCATGGACTGTAGTGACCACTCGTACATGACCAGCGCGGGTGCCAATCCAAAGCAGACCATGTCCGACAGGCTGTCATACTGCACACCGAACTCGCTCTGGGTATTGGTCAGTCGCGCGACACGTCCGTCGATCCCGTCCATGATCATCGCGATGAAGATGGCGACCGCCGCCGGTTCGAAACGATTGTTCATCGCCGCGACGATCGAATAAAAGCCGGCGAACAGGCCGGCCGTGGTAATCATGTTCGGCAGCAGATAAATGCCCCGGTGCTTTCTCTCCGGGATCTCGTTATCACCGACAATGTCGTTATCCAGCTGCTGCATCAGACGCGGACCAGCCTGGCGATCAGGTCGGAACCGGCCTGCACGGCATTGCCGACAGTTACCAGTGGCTGGCTGTTCTCGGGCAGGTAGATATCGACTCGCCCGCCCAGATGGACAAAACCACAGCGCTTGCCCTGTCCGATACGATCACCGAAACGGATATAGCAGCGTGGCTTATTGTTCAAACGTCCTCTGTTCATGACCAGCACAACATCATCCCCCTCATCTGTTTGCAGCCAGACGCCATGTGGCTGCTGTTTGTCATCCAGGTTATTCGGCGGCTCCAGCACCTTGCCGGCGATGGGACTGCGCGTGGTATAAACGCCGTAGGCATTCATGTCGATGCTGACTTTAAGACTGGGGCGACTCAGGTAGGGATCCCCGGTTTTCTCGATCGAGACGACGTGGCCATCCGCGGGACGACACAGACAGCGGGATGGATGGAACATCCCGCTCCGGATCACGGAACAGCACGAGCACCAGCAGCGCCAGCACCCAGAAAGCAAGCGACTCGCCCCAACCGATGAAGTGCAGCACCAGTATTGCCGCCAGTACCACAGCCAGTAACGGCACCAGCCCCTGGCGGGAAATCAGGGTATTACGGTTCACGTTCAGTTGTCCGGATGATAAGGCTGCGTCTGGCTGAAACGGACCGGACTAGTTCACGCTCTGATCGACAATTTTGCCTTCATTGATCCAGGACATCATCCCGCGCAACCTGGCACCCACCACCTCGATCGGGTGCTCGCGACCCAACCGGCGCTTGGCTTTGAGTGTTGCAGCCCCGGCCTGGTTTTCCAGAATGAACTCACGCGCAAATTCACCGTTCTGAATCTCGTCGAGGATACGCCGCATCTCGCGCCTTGGTCTCGCCGTTACAACGCGCGGGCCGCGTGTCACGTCACCGTATTCAGCCGTATTCGAAATGGAATAACGCATATCGGCGATACCACCCTGGTACATCAGGTCCACGATCAGTTTGAGCTCGTGCAGACATTCGAAGTAAGCCATCTCAGGCGCATAACCGGCTTCGACCAGGGTTTCAAAACCTGCCTGTACCAGCGCGGTAGTGCCACCACATAATACCGCCTGCTCACCGAACAGATCGGTTTCTGTCTCTTCACGGAAGGTGGTTTCGATAATGGCGGTACGACCACCGCCGATGGCTGAGGCATACGATAAGCGATAGTTTTGGACGGCCGCTGGCATCCTGTGCGATCGCGATCAGATCGGGAAGCCGCCACCTGGACGAATTCACCGCACGGTGTGACCCGGTGCTTTTGGTGCAATCATGATCACATCGAGATCGGCACGAGGTTTAATGGCTGTCAAAATGAATATTAAATCCATGGGCGAAAGCCATCGCTGCGCCCTGCTGAATATTCGGTTCGATCTGTTCTTTATAGATCGCCGCCTGGTGCTCGTCAGGGGCCAGCACCATGACAACATCAGCCCCGACGACGACATCCACGGCTTGACTGCGATACCGGCCGCTTTCGCTTTCGCCGCAGAAGAAGAACCTTCACGCAGACCAACACAGACACTCAACACCGGAATCCTGCAGGTTATTTGCATGTGCATGGCCCTGTGAGCCGTAACCGATGATACTTACTTTTTTGTTTGCGATGATAGAAAGATCGCATCTTTATCGTAATAAATATTCATTGTTATTACCTGTCTTGTTGCCTGTCGACGATATTCAGGTGTAACATCGTGTGATTGAAAAAACCTTCAGCACTCGTACAGAGTCTGACTGAACAATCACCGCGCCCCATACCGAGTCCCGGAACGCACCACTTCCAGAATAGTACTATTTTCCAGCGCCTTTAAAACGGCATCAATTTTTTCGCTGCCCCGGTAATTTCCAGAGTGTAATTTTCCGCGGTAAATCAATAATCTGGCCATGGAATATATCGACCAGGCGCTTGACTTCGTCACGCTGCTCGTTTTCCGCCTTGACCTTGATCAGAATCATTTCTCGTTCAACATGAACGTCCCTGGTCAGATCGACCAGTTTTACCACGTCGATCAGTTTGTTTAGCTGCTTGCATACCTGCTCAACGATTTCGTCAGTGCCATTGGTCACCAGCGTCATTCTTGATAACGACGGATCATCGGTCGGCGCAACCGTTAACGACTCAATATTATAAGCTCGCGCAGAAAAAAGCCCGGCGACACGTGATAACGCACCGGCCTCATTTTCTAATAATATGGATATGATATGTCTCATTTTTACCGCTTCACACAGAACTGTTTATCGTTGCATCTCAGAGTGTATTCATTACACCAGGATCATTTCATTCAAACCCGCACCAGCAGGAATCATCGGGTAGACGTTTTCATTCTGGTCGGTAATAAAATCGAGGAATACTAAACGATCTTTCTGCTTGAACGCTTCATCAAGAGCCGGGCGCACATCTTCCGGTTTTTCTACCTTGATGCCGACATGACCATAGCTTTCAGCCAGTTTGACAAAATCTGGCAGGGCATCCATATACGACATGGCATAACGTTTTTCATAGAAGAACTCCTGCCATTGTCTGACCATACCCATATAACGATTATTCAGATTGATAATCTTTAATGGCAAAGCATACTGTTTGCAGGTTGATAGTTCCTGGATACACATCTGGATACTGGCCTCACCGGTGATACAGGCAACCGTCTCTCCGGGATGCGCCAGCTGCACACCCATCGCTGCCGGCAACCCAAAACCCATGGTGCCGAGGCCACCGGAATTGATCCAGCGCCGCGGTTTATCGAATCCGTAATACTGTGCTGCGAACATCTGGTGCTGACCGACATCGGAAGTAATAAAGGCATCACCACGGGTCGCTTTAAACAGTTCCTCGACTACAAATTGCGGTTTGATGGTGCCGCTGTCGCGATCGTATTTAAGACAATCCTGTGCGCGCCACTCATTAATCTGCACCCACCACTTATCGATGGCGCCTTGCTTTACGGATTTACTCGCATTTTCCAGCATCTGATTGATGGCATCCAGTACCGGCGCAACTTCACCGACGATGGGCACATCGACTTTTACATTTTTGGAGATGGAAGCCGGATCAACATCGATATGAATGATCTTTGCTTCTGGGCAGAATTTTTCCAAGTTACCGGTAACACGATCGTCAAAACGTGCACCAATAGCGATCAATAGATCGGAATGGTGCATCCCCATATTGGCCTCATAGGTGCCGTGCATACCCAGCAT
>CAVQJD010000023.1:7500-134450 GCA_963712695.1 uncultured Gammaproteobacteria bacterium | reverse complement strand
CAATGTAAGGTTTTTCTCGCATTCCACCGAGGTACTCAAGCACCACATACCGACCGAGTTCATCCTGCTGGGCGTGATCGAACTGATCGCGCTGATCATTGCCTTTTATGTCGGTGTTGCGCTGCGCTTTGAAAACATGCTCTGGTATGAAATCGTCAGTGCCCACACCTCGGGTGCGGTCGTGTTCGCCCTGGTCATGCTGACGAGCCTGGTCGCGTTCGGCGCCTACCAGCGCCAGTCACAGCAGATGCTCACTCAACTTACCATTCGCATTTCCAGCAGCCTCGCTCATGGGGCTGGTGCTTCTCAGTCTGACCTATTACGTCGTACCCCAGTTCTTTCTCGGTCGTGGCGCGCTGGCACTGGCCGTGTTTGTGAGCTTCGTCAGCATCATGGCCATTCGCCTGCTGTTCATGAAAATCATGAGCGACTATGACCTGCGCATACGGGTCCTGATACTCGGTGCCGGCAAGGCGGCGAATCTGGTGCGGCAGGCACAGGAGGCAGGCGAACTGGATGGATTGAATATCGTCAATTACATGCCGATGCCGGGCGATCTTGAAAGCAGCAAGGGGCCTAGCCTGGTCTACACCCAGGGCGCGCTTGCCAAGTATGTGGCCGAGAAGCAGATAGACGTCATCGTGCTTGCCATGGATGAACGCCGCGAGGGATTGCCGGCGCACGACTTGCTGGATTGCAAGATGGGCGGGGTGGAGGTCATTGACCTGCTGACATTCTTCGAACGCAATACCGACAAGATCCGGCTGGACATCATGCAGCCAAGCTGGCTGTTTCTCTCCAATGGATTCAAGGTGAGCCATTTCAGGCGTATGTGGAAGCGCATTGTGGACATTATCAGTGTCCTGCTGGTGGCGCCGTTTGTGGCGCCGATTGCAGTCCTCGCCGCGCTTGCGGTGTACGTCGAATCCAGGGGCAAGGGCTCGGTTTTCTATACCCAGACACGGGTGGGTGAATTTGGCAGGCCGTTCCAGATTTACAAGTTTCGCAGTATGGTCACCAATGCAGAACAGGACGGTGCGGTACAGTGGGCTGTAAAGAATGATTCACGCATTACGCGTACCGGTGCGATACTCAGGAAGTTCCGTTTTGACGAGATACCGCAGCTGTATAACATACTCAAGGGCGATATGAGCTTCGTCGGGCCACGGCCTGAACGTCCGGAGTTTGTGCAACGCCTGGCGGAGAAGATTCCGTATTACAACGAACGGCACCGGGTCAAGCCAGGGCTCAGCGGATGGGCCCAGATTCGATATCCCTACGGTGCCTCCGAAGAAGACGGCCTGGAAAAGCTGCAGTACGACCTGTATTACGTCAAGAATTACAGCGTCCTCCTCGATGCGCTGGTGTTGCTCCAGACAGCGGAAGTTGTATTGCTGGGTCGGGGTGCACATTAGTTTATTTCACGCGCGCGCTGCGTAGCGAATTAATCTCCTTCGGCAAGATCCTGTGCGTTTCACCGTCCATCCCCAATCGCCACGACCCGAGACACGCTAACTTCAACGCGTGCAGCCACGCTGTGCCGTGATTTCCTGCCTGTTTCCTTAACTCTCGTTTGATCAGTGATTATCCCGTTCTGTGACCTGACGCACAGCGTCGCCGTGTTGCTCAACACGTACCTCCCGATCGATTTCTCCCATGATACTTCAAGGGTTTACCCGGTATCGACGCTCAGGTTCGGCTGTATATGCCGGACTGAAGGAGATTACGTAAATGTTGACACGGCACAACACGTGGAACTTGCTGAAAAGACTTTTGCTGGCAGTGATTTTGACAGTCCCGCTGGCTGGATGTATCAATATAGAGGGTATATTGGACGACGTGTTCTCCGGAGGTGATTCAGAATCGCCCGGCGCACCAGGAGTCGTCGTCAGTGGCAGTGTCGGTGACGGCCCGGTAACCGGCGCGACGATCACGGTCTACAGCGCCAGTGGTGCAGTGCTGGACTCCATGGTCAGCGACAGCACGGCCTCCTTCAATTCCACTCTGCAGGCCAATGCAAGCCAGTACCCGCTGCGTCTGGTTGTGCGTGATGGCATCGACCTCGTCACGGGCACTGCGCCGGATTTTGAAATGGTCTCGGTAATGCTGAGTCCATCTGATAGCCAGGTAAATATCAATCCGTTTACCACGCTGATCGTCAAGCTTGCTGAAAAGTACCCCGGCGGTCTCAATCGTGCGAACGTCGAGGCGGCCCGGTCGGTGGTCGTCTCTGAATTGGGTTTCGGCCTGGACACGAACATCATTCCCGACCCGATCACCAGCATGATTACCAACGATAATGTTGCGCACCTGGTGAAGGCCAGCGAGGCGCTGGGCGAGATGGTACGCCGCACGCGCGATCTGCTGGTAGCAACCGGCAAGTCTGCCAGTGGTAACAGTGTGCTGGCGGCACTGTCAGCAGACCTGACCGACGGCGTCGTTAATGGCCGCGGTGGTGTGGGATCCAGTCCGGCCGTGGCATCCGTGGCAAATGTGGTCTCGGGCCAGGTGCTGGTGGAGGCCATGAGCAACAACCTGCGTGTGAGCGGGGTGATTGCCACTCCGGTGATAGATCAGTCCATTGTCTCTACGCGTTCCGGGGTCAGCCGTTCGCAGCTGACCGGCAGCGTGCCGATTAATGCGCAGATGCTCGAGCAGGCCCGGATTGCAGTGGCAGCAGCACAGGTTCTGGACTCGGGGAATGACATGCTGAACATTGCGGCCGGCATCGCCAGCCTGAGTCCGGACAGTCCGCCTGATGCGGTGTTGACCGTACTGTCGGCCAACAGCACCCTGGCCCTGGTCAATGCCGTAAACCAGGTGGCGACGGCCAGCCCCGGCGATGTAGATGCGATCAACCAGGTGGTTGCCTCGGACGCTAATGTGCCCCCGGTTGTGGATACGCCCCCGGTCGTTGATACGCCCCCGGTCGTTGATACGCCCCCGGTCGTTGATACGCCCCCGGTCGTTGATACGCCCCCGGTCGTTGATACGCCTCCGGTTGTCGATACGCCTCCGGTTGTCGACACACCCCCGGTTGTCGATACGCCGCCGGTTGTCGACACACCCCCGGTTGTCGATACGCCCCCGGTCATCAATATACCTCCGGTCATTTCCGGCTCTCCCGCCGGTTCAGTGGAAGCCGGTAGCAATTATGTGTTCCAGCCAACAGCCACAGATACCGATGGTGACACCCTGCGTTACAGTATTTCCAACATGCCTTCGTGGGCCAGCTTCGATGTAATCAGCGGCCTGCTCAGCGGCAAGCCGGCGGATGCGGATGCCCGCGACTACAGCGGTATCGTGATCTCGGTAACGGACGGTACGGACACGGCCAGCCTGGCGGCCTTCTCGATCGTAGTAAATCCTGCACCGGTGCGGACCGGCAGCATGAGCCTGAACTGGGTGGCGCCGGTCGCCCGCGCTGACGGTACGCCACTGACATTGTCCGAAATCGATGGTTACCGGCTCTATTACGGAACAACCTCGGGAGACTATCCGAACTCGGTTGATATTGCAGACGGTACTGCCGCATCGGCGACAATCACCGACCTGCCGGTAGGGCCCTACTATGTCGTGATGAGCACCTACGATATTAACGGACTGGAGGGTGATAAATCGGCACCCGTCGTAAAGACCGTTCAGTAACACAACCCGCCTGGCGCTGGTTGGCACTTGCAGTCAGCGAAGCGATTCACGTTACCCTGGTGGCAACAACAGGACGCGTGGCTAACCCGGCATGGCGCGCCAGTAAACATGTAACAAATTGTTTAAAAAGCGAAATAATAGATTTATCTCGCATTGGCTGATGTGGAAAGGATTGATCTGCTAGAATCGGCGCCGGTCGCCGCGGTCATGGAATCCCAAACCGGACCACGGCGTTCGCTTCTCGAACCGGTTTTACAGCAGAGTCCTGACTGGCAGTCCAGTGAATTTCTTCCGTCCAAAGTCCATCCTGCGTCTCATCCTGACCGGCTTCTCGCTGGTGGCCCTGCCGTTGATCGTGGCGCTGGTGGTGGCGACCGTTTCGGTCGACCGCCTGGTCACGCACGGCCAGCAGGCTCTGCTGCAGAGTGTGTTTGCAACCCAGGGCAGCCAGGTACAGTTGGAAGCGATCAAGGCCATGGAACGCAATGCCCGCCAGTATCAGGTGCTGGGCGACGAGGTGCTGTTCGAGGTGTACAAGGAAAACCATGCGCGCTTCGTCGATACGGCGCGTAGCCTGGAATCGCTCGAGCTGATCAGCGGGCAGCGCAGCCTGCTCGAGGAATTACGCATTGCCGAAGACGAGTTGAATACAGTTTTGCTGACTTACCCGCATGATGCGACCGAGTTTAACGACGCCCTGCCGGCGTTTATCGAGCTCGGTCGCATCGCGCAGCAGATTCTGGTCGAGAACCAGGGGCTGATTATGCGCGGCGTTGAACAGATGCAGGATGAATCGGAAAAGGTCAAGCGCACGCTGGTAATCCAGGCTGTGGCCCTGGTCCCTGCGGTGCTGATCCTGACCAGCATCTTTGCCTTCCTGATATCACGACCTATCCGGCAGATCGACCACGCCATTCGCCGCCTGGGCGACGGTGAATTCGGACAATCCGCAGACATCACCGGTCCACGCGACCTGCAGCAGCTGGGCGAGCGGCTCGACTGGTTGCGCACCCGCCTGCTCGAGGTTGAGCAGGACAAGAAAAAATTCCTGCAGCATATTTCCCACGAATTGAAGACGCCGCTGACGGCCATACGGGAAGGTTCTGAACTGCTGCGTGAACACGTTGCCGGCGAGCTCAACGATCAGCAGACCGAGATTGTCGGTATCCTGCACGATAACGGTCTGCAGCTGCAGAAACTCATCGAGGATCTGCTTAATTTCAGTATCATGCGCTCGCGTTCGGCGGGACTGGTGCGCAAGGAAGTCGAGCTGAGTGCAGTCATCGAGGAGGTACTGGCGGACCACAAGATCGCCATGATGTCCCGCCAGCTGGTTCTGAAGACCAGGCTGCATGCGGTCAAGCTGCTGGGAGATCGTGAGAAGCTGCGCGTCATGATTGATAACCTGATTTCCAATGCCATCAAGTATTCGCCTGATGGCAGCGATCTGGCCGTATCGCTGATTGCAGACCGTAAAATAGCCGTTATCAAGGTCACAGATGCTGGTCCGGGCATACCCCGGAATGAAGTGGAGCGGGTTTTCGAGGCCTTCTACCAGGGTGCGCCAGCTAACAAGGGCGCAGTGCGTGGAACCGGCCTGGGCCTGTCGATCGCCAGGGAATATGCCCAGGCGCACGGCGGCAATATCACCGTGCTAAACTCGGCTAACAAGGGCGCAAGCCTGCGCGTAGTATTGCCACTGGAGCGTGCTGCATGACGCCGAAACGGATATTCGCATTACTGATGCTACTGGCAGGACTGGTTGCGTGTGCGGAGATGCAGCAGTACCGCACCACCGTGCTGGCGCCTGTTATCGAGAACCGGACGGGAGCCAACACCTGGCTGGAAATGATGCATGAGGTGCGTGACAGGTCGCCGGAGAAACAGCAACAGGCGCTGGATGACTGGGACAAGGCCTTTGCCGGCAATCCCGACATGAATAACCGCATGCGGTTGGTGTTGCTGCTGACGCTGGGCAGCGAGCAGGTGCGGGATATACGACGTGCGCGTCGCCTGCTGGATGCTGTCGATCCGCTGCCGGACACGGCGGCAGACCGCGAACTGATCGTGATTCTGCAGCAGATGCTCGACGAGCAGGGGCAGTCAAATCGCAAGCTCAGTATCCTGTGGAAACAGGTCACCGAGCAAAATCGCCGTATCGAGGAACTCGAGCAACAGTTACAGGCTCTGACCACGATCGAACAGAATATCCAGAGTCGGGAAACCCCGGTGGTAATAGAAAATGAGCAGTGACAAACACCGAATCTTGCTGGTAGACGATGACAGCAGTCTGTTACGCCTGCTGTCCATGCGGCTGTCGGCCGCCGGTTACGAAGTCAATGCAGTCGAGAGCGGCGAGCAGGCACTGGCGCAGTTGCCGCTATTTCGTCCCCAACTCATGATCACCGATCTGCAAATGGCCGGTATGGACGGCATGACCCTGTTCTCCCAGGTGCACAAGCGCAATCCCGGGTTGCCCGTGCTGGTGCTGACGGCACATGGCACCATTCCGGATGCCGTCGATGCAACCAGTCGTGGCGTGTTCAGCTATCTGACCAAGCCCTTCGACAGCAAGGTACTGCTCGAGCACGTCGGACGCGCCCTGAAGATCACCGGCGATGTCGCCATCCGGCCAGCCGGCCGCGGATTCCGGGGAATGGCGCAGCGCAATCGTGACACGCAGTCCGGTAATGGAAAATCTGCTGACCCAGGCGCGCCTGATTGCAGACAGTGATGCCAGTGTCCTCATCCAGGGCCAGAGCGGGACCGGCAAGGAACTGCTGGCGCGCGCTATCCACAATGCCAGCCCGCGCGCTGACAAGCCATTCGTGGCGCTCAATTGCAGCGCCATTCCCGAGCAGCTGTTCGAGTCCGAACTGTTCGGTCACATGAAGGGTTCATTTACCGGCGCTACCCGCGATCATCCCGGGATGTTCCGTGCCGCCGAAGGCGGCACCCTGTTTCTGGACGAGATCGGTGACATGCCGCTGGGTTTCCAGGTCAAGCTGCTGCGTACCCTGCAGGAGCGCGAAATTCGGCCGGTCGGCTCGACCAGCTCGGTCGATGTGGATGTGCGCATCATATCGGCCACTCACCAGGACCTGCTGCAGGCTGTTGAAGAAAATACCTTTCGGGAAGATCTGTATTACCGCCTGAACGTCGTCAATCTGGAGCTGCCGTCACTGGCCGAGCGCCGCGAGGACATCATCCTGCTGGCCACGCACTTCCTGCAGAAAGTTTCCGGATGCTGCCAAGCGCGGTATTACCGGGTTCTCGGCCGAGGCCCTGGAGGCGATGCTGTATGCCGCCTGGCCGGGAAATGTGCGCCAGCTGTACAACGTGGTGGAGCAGTCGGTGGCCCTGTCCACCACGCCGCTGATACCCGCCAGCCTGGTGCAGCGCGCGCTGCGCAACGAAGTCGGCGATATCCCCTCGTTTGTGGACGCGCGTAACCAGTTCGAGCGCGACTACCTGACCCAGTTATTGCAGATCACCAACGGCAACGTGGCGCAGGCGGCGCGTATCGCCAAGCGCAACCGTACCGAGTTCTACAAGCTGCTGCACAAGCACCAGCTCAGCCCCCCGCAGTTCAAGCCGGTCAGTACCTGAGCCAGGGCCGATGCCCTCGGCCAGTCCCTGATTGCACGGCCCATCCGGCACCCTCGGCCGCGCTGCATGATGTTGCTGTTAGGGGACGCAGTTTCGCCACTAATTTGTAACTCATTGAATAGTAAGCGACTGCTACCTGTATCCTTTTGGAGACAGCCAGCCAGAAGCCGCTGGCTGAGCCTGTCGTATGCGTGGCCGGAGAATTGGATGTCCTCCGCGAAAAATCTTTCAAACTGATTGAATTAAATAAGAATTCTGTATTTGCGCCAATCCGGACCGGGAGCCAGGCGCTATTTCAAACCAGCGGTCTGCCGTGTCACGGTCGGTCCTGCCGGGTGTCGACTGTGATCCGCGGGATCAGGATATCCAATTGATATATATCAATTAATACAGATTCCAACGCGGGTGAACATGCGCCACAGGCCAGATAGCCGGGTTGGCACTGTCCTTGCAGGTTCCCTCGAAATCCCTTCAGAGATGGCCGCAGGCTAAGCCCTATCACATGCTAACTACTGAATCGAATTTCTTTCTGCGCGCCTTGCCTCGTACCCAGCGCTGGTTGTCAATACTGGTGCTGAGCGCCGCACTGGGCGGGTGCGGCGGAGACAACGGGGCGCCTGTCGGAAGCAGCGTTGCTGCCAGCAATTCCGGTAGTGCCACCAACACCAGCACCAGCAGCACTAACACCACGCCGACGGTGACGATTGCCGGCAGCGTCGGCGACGGTCCGGTAACGGGCTCCACAGTGACAATTTACGATTCCAGCGGCGTGGTGCTGGGGACGACTGTCAGTGACGGCTCGGCGAGTTACCGCAAGACACTGCAGGTGAAAAGCAACCAGTACCCGCTGCGGTTGGTAGCCAGCGGCGGCATTGACCTGGTAACCGGGCATGCCCCTGATTTCAAGATGGTTTCGGTAATGCTGCGCGCCTCCGACCCGGCCGTGAACATCAACCCGTTCAGCACACTGATCGTAAACACCGCAATGCGCATGCCGGGTGGTCTGACCGGTTCCAACGTGGGCAAGGCGCGCACCATCGTGCTGGACAAACTGGGCTTTGGCCTGGAAATGAAAGACCCGATCAAGACCCCGGTAACCACCGGCAATGTGGCCGACCTCGTGAAGGCCAGCGAGGCGCTGGGAGAGCTGGTGCGTCGTACCCGGGGCCTGATCGCGGCAACCGGCAAACCCGCTAGCGGTAACGGCGTGGTATCGGCACTCGCGGCCGATCTGGTCGATGGCTTCGTCGACGGTCTGGGCGCAAGCGGAACCGATGCGACCGTATCGGCGGTGGCCTCCGTGGTATCGGGCCAGGTGCTGGTCGAGGCCATGAGCAACACACTGCGGGTGGGCGGACTGGTCGCCACCAGTGTGATCGACCAGTCGATCCGGACTACACAGGCCGGTGTCAGTAATTCACAGCTGAGCAGCAGTGTACGTATTAACAGCCAGATGATCCGGCAGGCCGATATCGCGATCAGCGCCATCAAGGTGCTGGATAACAGCGCAGCGCTCACGAGCATCGAGCAGAAGATCTCCACTCTGGCTGCCAACAGCACGGCGAGCAGTGTGGCGAAGGTATTGCCGTCCGGCACGACCGGCACGCTGTCCAGCGCCATTAATCAGGTTGCCACTGCGCCAGGTGGCGACGTCAAGCAGATCAATCAGGTCGTCTTTGCTCAGGGAGATACCGGCACATCGACCTCGTCTTCCACTAGCCCGGGTTCGGGTAGTTCCACCGGCACCTCGGGTACCGCGGCCTCGGCCGGTTCAACGGCTTCGGCTGGCTCTGCAGGATCCACGGTCACGCAATCTTCCGCGGGTTCAACAGGATCCACGGGTGCCACCGGCTCGACCGCAAGCACGCCGCCGACGGGCAATTTCACGGTGAGCTGGACGGCCCCGGCCGCGCGCAGCGATGGTACGCCCCTGGCGCTGTCGGCAATTGGCGGCTACCGGATCTATTACGGCAAACAGCGCGGCAGCTACCCGAACAGCAGCACGGTTTCCGACGCTACCGCCAGCCGCGCGAGCGTGAGCAATCTGGCGTCCGGCACCTATTACGTGGCCATGACGACCTACGATACCAGCGGACTGGAAAGCGGCTATTCGACCGAGGTGGTCAAGAATGTACCCTAGTCAATTTGTATTCGGACAGACTGGATCGAGGACGGCAGCGTGAGTGTCGCACAGCCGCGTGTGCTGCTGGTGGATGACGATAGCAGTCTGCTGCGCCTGCTGTCCATGCGCCTGTCTGCCGCCGGTTACCGCGTGCAGGCCGTCGAGAGTGGAGAGCAGGCGCTGGCGCACTTTCCCCTGTTTCAGCCCGACCTCGTCATCACTGATCTGCGTATGGATGGCATGGATGGCATGACCCTGTTTGATCACCTGCATGCGCGTGATCCGGAGCTGCCGGTGCTGATACTCACGGCACATGGCACGGTGCCGGATGCCTTCGATGCCGCCAGCCGCGGCGTGTTCAGCTATCTGACCAAGCCGTTCAACAGCAAGATGCTGCTCGAGCACATGGAGCGTGCTATCCAGGCCAGGCGCGGTGCCGTGGCCCTGGCAGTTACCGGCTGATCGCAGGTCAGGGTTCCCATGCCAGCAGGACCTCGCCTTGCCACAGGATTCCGGGTGTGGTCGCGTGCCGACGTCGCGTTTCCATCTGTACAGGCGTGTTTGCCTGCAGCGCCGTCGCGAGTATCTGCAAAGGACTGCTGTAATCCGTTGCAGAGCGCAGGTAGCTGATCAGTGGCAGGCTGTCTTCAAGGTAAAGGTATCCGACCTTGCCAATCCAGACAGGCCGGTCGTCTGTCAGCAGTTCAGTATTACTCGGCCACAGTCGCAGTACCACCAGCTGTCGATCATCGCTGCCGGGCGGGCCAATCAACAGCAGTTGCTGATGCTGGCCGTCGTTTACTTCGGGCAGTGGCGGCAGTTTGTCGATGGTGGGGCGGGGCGCGAGCCAGTTCAGGGCCGTCATCGGACTCAGTGCAGGGGCGTAATGCCAGCCGCTCCGGGCGAGCACTGCGTACAGTGTTTGCAGTGACCCGGCCCACTGGAAATTGAGGGGTTGCCCGTTACTACCCTCGAGATCAATTCGAAACGCGGGAAGTCTTTCCCAGCCGCCTGCACGCCAGGTTGCAAGGGTTATCCGCTGGACAGTGCTCTGAGGTGTGTACTTCAAAATTTCGTCTTCATGGCTGAAGTGTCGTACATGCCAGCTGCCGGCTGCGAACAGCAGGATGGCGCTGATGGCCGCCAGACGCCGGACATGCAACACCGGCGCGGGATGCCGGTCGTAGGCAATGCCGATCAGCGCAACCCAGAAAATTCCCAGGCTGAGGCCAGCCAGTACATCGGAGAACCAGTGTGCGCCAAGGTATAGTCGGGACAGGCTGATTGACACAATCAGCACGCCGGTGCTGAAGTAGGGCAGCCAGCGTCGCGTCTGCGGCAACTCGCGTGCGATCAGCAAGGCGAGAAAGCCGTATACCGCGACACTCATGCTGGCATGGCTGCTCGGAAACGAATAACTGCCGCTATAGGCCACCGGTCGTGCAATCTGCGTGGTGACTTTCAGTATCCAGGTCAGCAGGCCGGTGCTCGCGCAGACCGCGAGCCAGTGCAGTGCGGCCTTGCTGTAACCCTTCCAGAACAGCCAAAGACAACTGCCCGCCACCACCACCGTCAGCACCCGGTTATCACCAAGTCGGGTGAAAAACAGCATGATGCTGTCGGCCCACGGGGTATGCAGGTTATTCAGGCTGTGCAATACATAGGCATCGATCCCCTCGAATGACTGGCCGTGCAGAACCTGCCGCGAGATCAGCAGCAGCAGCCAGAGCGCAATGAAGAACAGCATTGACAGGATGGCCAGTCCGCGCGCTTCCGGGTGATCAGGATCCAGCAGTGAGCCGGCGAGCGGACGGATGCGTGGATGTTCTCGGCTCCACATCAGAATCCGTTCCAGCAGCCTGGCGGCATGTGGCTGCAGCAGGCGGATCAGGACGCCGACCAGCCAGACACCACCCCAGGCCAGGCCTGCCATGACGACCAGCAGCACAACCAGCCGGCCGGCGACCTCGGCGGCCAGTCCCAGTGAGGCGCCGAATACAATGCCCGGCAGGATATAGACCGGCGCCCAGAGCAGGCAGGCCAGGCCATCGATAGCCAGAAAGCGTGTCATCGGCATGCTCATCATGCCTGCGATGGCCGGCACAATCGGGCGCAGTGGTCCGATGAAACGCGCCATGAAGACGCCCTTGCCACCATGGCTCACGAAAAAATCGACGCCGCGGTTGACCAGTACGGGGTAGCGCCGGAACGGCCACACCACGCGCAGCCGCTGATGATAGTGCCGGCCGAGCAGAAAACTGATGATATCGCCGAGTGCGGCACCCAGCGTGGTCCAGAGCAGGATGGGGTACAGTGGCAGGGAGCCGGTGGCAACCAGAGTACCGGCGCCAAACAGCAATGCCGCTCCCGGGATCAGTAATCCCAGCACGACCAGCGACTCCATCAGCGCGACAATGAAAACCACCACGATGAATGCGTGCGGGTGCAGGGCAATCCAGTCGAGTGTGGTTTGCAGCAGCGCTTCCATCAAACTCTCAGAGACCTGTGGGTGTCATGGCCATTGGAAGTACACGGAGAAGAAAAAACACAGGCGTAGGGTGAGCAGGTGAGACGTGAAACGTGAAACGTGAAAGGATGGCCGTAAATGAACAAATAGCCACGGAATTCACGGAAGCACACGGAAAAATAACAACGACAGATGTAGGGTGCGTTTCACGCACCGGCCGGGGTCCGCGAGCTGCCCCCGGCGAGGTTTCGGATGCGTTGAGTAATGGCCACGGAATCCACGGAAGCACAGGGAAAAATAACAAACACCGGGGTAGTTGCGTGTGCTTTCGCTCCAGATAATTTTTCATTACAGGTTACAGCGTGGCAAATACCCGCGCGGCGCACTCCAGCGTTTCATCGATAACGGCGTCGGCATGTGCGCTGGACACGAACCCGGCCTCGTAGGCCGAGGGTGCCAGGTAGACGCCGGCATCCAGCATGCCGTGATAGAAACGCCGGAAACGCTCCAGGTCGCAGCCGCTGACCTGACTGAAGCGGCTGATAAGCGGCTCCGTGCTGAAGAAGCAGCCGAACATGCCGCCGACCTGGTTAGTGGTGAACGGGATACCGGCTCGATCGGCCGCGGCCTGCAGGCCAGTCACCAGACGGCACGCGGTTGCGTCGAGTTGCTCGGGCACGCCATCGGCCGTGGCCAGTTCCAGCGTGGCCAGTCCGGCGGCCAGTGACAGCGGATTGCCGGACAGCGTGCCTGCCTGGTATACCGGTCCGAGCGGTGCGATGTGTTGCATGATATCGCGCCGGCCGCCAAAGGCGCCCACCGGCAGGCCGCCGCCGATCACCTTGCCCAGCGTGGTGAGATCCGGGGTGATACCGTAGCGGGCCTGCGCCCCGCCGCGTGCCACGCGAAAGCCGGTCATGACTTCGTCGAAAATCAGCACACTGCCGTGGGTGTCGCAAACGCGCCGCAGGGTCTCGAGAAAGCCCGGCTCCGGCAGTATACAATTCATGTTGCCTGCGACAGGTTCTACAATGATCGCTGCAACTTCATCTCCGATCGAGGCAAAAGCCTCCAGTACGCCCTCACTGTCGTTGTAGGTGAGGGTGGTGGTATGGGCCGCCACGCTGGCCGGTACGCCCGGCGATGTGGGTACGCCGAGCGTCAGCGTGCCGGAGCCGGCCTTGACCAGCAGGGCATCCGAATGGCCGTGGTAGCAGCCCTCGAATTTGACGATACGGTCGCGACCGGTGAAGCCGCGTGCCAGCCGGATAGCACTCATGGTCGCCTCGGTGCCGGAGTTGACCATGCGCACCATGTCCATCGACGGCACCAGCCGGCACAGCAGTTCCGCCATGCGGGTTTCGATCTCGGTGGGTGCGCCAAAACCCAGTCCATTGGCGGCACTATCCTGTACCGCGCGGATGACATCGGGGTGGGCATGGCCGGCGATCATCGGCCCCCACGAACCCACGTAATCGATGTAACGCTTGCCGTCGGCATCATACAGCCAGGGACCCTCGCCCCGGGTAAAAAATACCGGGTCACCACCCACGCCTTTGAAAGCGCGCACCGGTGAATTCACGCCCCCGGGGATATGCTGGCAGGCAGACTGGAACAGTTCGTGAGAGCGGCTCATGTCGCTGGATCCTTCATTTTTTGGACAATACGGAATTGTCGCACAAAGCGTGAGAAGTGAAAGGTGAGACGTGAGACGTGAGACGTGAAAGGATAGGCGCAAAAAGAACCATTGGCCACGGAAACACACGGAAAAACACGGAAAATATGAAGAACTGCAGCTGTAGGGTGCGTTTTACGCACCGCGCGGGCCAGAGACTCGCACGCTGCGGTTCCTCAGGTAAGTCAATAATTGGCCACGGAATCCACGGAAGAACACGGAAAGATAAAAAACGCCGGTATAGGGTCGTTTTGCGCACCTCTATTTGCAGGAGCGCATCTCACGCGCGATTGATTATTAATAGCCACGGAAGCACACGGAAATACACGGAAATGTATTTCCACGTCTGAACAGGACGACTCGTTCTGACCGGTGGAAGGGCGAGCATAGCGCTGGTCTGTGATGAGCTCTTTGTTATGATTGTTTTATTTTTCCGTGTTCTTCCGTGGGTTCCGTGGCTATTTATTCTTTTCACGTCTCACCGGCTCGAAGAGTCCGGCATACGCCTGTGCCGCGGCCTGGATGTCGGGCTGGCCGAACACACCGTGAATGACCGCGAGCAGGTTGGCGCCGGCGGTTATCAGGGCGGCGCCGTTGGCCGGGGTAATGCCGCCGATCGCGGCGACCGGGACCGGTAGCTCGCGGCGCGCGTGTGTCAGCAGGTCCAGTCGGGCAGGAACCGCCTGCGGCTTGCTGTGCGAGGCGAAGAAGCGTCCAAATGCCACATAGTCGGCGCCGTCGGCGACGGCCGCGTGTGCGCGATCCAGTCGGTTGTAGCAGGAGGCACCAATGATGATGTGCGCCCCGAGCCGTTGGCGGGCCGCGGCGATGGCTGTATCGTCGGCGCCGAGATGCACCCCGTGTGCCTCGATTGCGCCGGCCAGCTCGACGTCGTCGTTGATGATTAACGCCACGTTGTGTTGCCGGCACAATGCAAGCAACGCCGTGGCCCGTGCGCGTCGCTCGGTGTCGCGGGCCTGCTTTTCACGGTACTGGATGAGGCGGGCGCCACCAAGTATGGCCTGTCCGACACGCTGGACCAGTTCTGTCTGCGTGCAGCTGCAGTCGTCTGTTATGGCATACAGACCGTCGGCCAGCTCGGCATGGGTCATCAGGCGTCCTGTTCCGCCCAGTACATCCGGTCAGGCAGGTACTGGCCCATCCCGGGCCGGTAGCCGTTCTGCAATGCCTGCCAGGTGTAATGCTGACCTTCGTGACAGGCCTGGAAGACATCGAGACCATGGGCCAGCAGCCCGGCAATGCTGGCGGCCAGCGTGCAGCCGGAGCCGTGGTAGCTGTGCGGCAGGCGCTCCCAGCTGAATGATTCCAGCCGCTGGTGGCCGTGGTAGAGGGTGTTGATGACCTGTGGAGTCTGTTCGTGAGTGCCGGTGAGCAACACAAACTCGGCACCCCGGTCGAGCAGGGCGAACGCGCAGGCGTCCAGTGTGTCTCCCTCCGGAGCCAGGGCGCGTACCTCGTTACTGTTCGGTGTGAGCACCGTGGTTTGCGGCAGCAACAGCCGTTTGATGGCATCTGTCAGTCCATCCTCGCCCAGCGCCGTGCCGCTGCCCGAGGCCAGTACCGGGTCCAGGACCAGCGGAATGTCGGGGTAATCCGCGAGGATGCTGTGGATGGCAACGCAGTTTTCGACACTGCCCAGCATGCCGATCTTGAAGGCATCGATCGGTATGTCCTCGAGAATGGCACGCGCCTGGCTGATGACGTGGGTGGCGTCCACCGCCTGAAATGCCATGACATCACGGGTGTCCTGTACGGTCAGCGCCGTAATGACCGGCGTGGCGCGGCAACCCTGGCTGAACAGGGACTCGATATCGGCCTGCAGGCCGGCGCCGCCGCCGGGATCATGGCCGGCGAATGTCATCACGACGGGAATCTTGCGCATGCCGCCGATGATAGCGGAAGTGCGCGAGCAGGGGTGAGCCTGTCCGGGCCGAATCTTCTTCACTCGGCGCGACAGACCCGTACAATAGCGTCGTGATTACGAACGGATGGTGACTGATGAGTGCTTACCGGGAATACGTGTGTGTCGTGTGCGGCTTTGTTTACAGCGAGGCGGACGGTCTGCCGGAGGAAGGATTTGCCCCGGGAACACGCTGGCAAGACATCCCCGCCAGCTGGGTATGTCCGGAGTGCGGTGCCACCAAGGACGAGTTCGAGATGGTCGCAGTTTGATGACGCTGCAGACCGGTTGAGCCAGCGCGTGCAGGCACCCGAATTTTAGCTACACTTGAACTACTGCGGGTCCGGACGAGGCGCCGGTCCATCAATCAAGTTGCTGATTATCATTAATAAATTGCTAAAATTCTGATATGACCGGATTCACGGAAACCCTGACCGAGATGGTGGATGTCACAGACGACTACTGCCGTCTGATAGACAATGTACTGACCCGCCCCGGTGACTGGCTGGAGGCCCTGTTTCAATTGATGCCGCGCCTGCATGCGGCTATTACGGCATTGAATGCCTATGACACCGGCGATGTGCCGCTGTTCGAGACCGACCTCGACGCGCGTTTCGAACTTTACAGCCACCTGCGCAAGGTGCTGGGCGAGCGTGACAGCTACTGGCTGGAATTCGATTCCGTGCCGGAAGCGATGCATATGTCCGGCAGTCTGGCCGACGACCTCACCGACATCTACTTCGACCTGCGTTATGGTCTCGATTTGCTGGACGAAGCCTGGCCACAGCGGGCCGCCCAGGCCTGGCGATCCAGTTTTCGCGTGCACTGGGGGCAGCACCTGGTGGATGCAGAGCGCCACCTGTACGCCCTGAAGGTGCGCAACCAGCTGGCGATCAGCTAGCCCGGGAACCCGAGCCGGGGCCTGGCCGTGTGAGCCGGTCGCTGTTTCCGGCACAGTCTGCTCACTATCATGCAACCGACATGCAACCGATGCGCAGACAGAGTGTCTGTTTCCCTGCCATCAAACACACTAGAATAGCCTGCATGCGCCCGGCGTGTGCCAGGGTCTGTCAAACAATCAAGGGCTTACTCATGAAGCAAACCATCCGCAGACAATCCGGTTTCACCCTTATCGAGGTCATGGTGGTCGTCGTGATCCTGGGTATCCTCGCGGCGATCCTGGTGCCGAAGGTCATGGATCGTCCCGACCAGGCGCGCATTACCAAGGCGCGCCAGGATATCCGCTCGCTGGAGGCCGCGCTCAACCTCTACAAACTCGACAATTACGTATACCCGACGACGGACCAGGGGCTCGAGGCGCTGGTCGAAAAGCCCACCTCGCCGGAACCCAAGAACTGGAAAGAGGGCGGCTATGTGGACCGCCTGCCGTTGGATCCATGGCAGGAACCCTATTTCTACCTGAGTCCGGGCGAACACGGCACAATCGACATCTTTTCGCTCGGTCCGGACCAGCAGCCCAGCGAGGACGATATCGGTAACTGGAACCTGCAATAGCCGGAACATGTCCGGTCTGTTACCCCGAGCGGTTCCCGGCAAGCGATCAGCCGCGGCCGGGCGATCAGCCGGTTTCACCCTGCTGGAATTGATGGTGGTGATGGTCCTGATCGGGATCATTTTCAGTTTTGCCGTACTCTCCATGCGTGGTGACGACGTGGCGGAAATCATGCAGCAGGAGGCGCGTCGCCTCGAGACCCTGCTGGCGCTGGCCAACGACGAGGCCATCGTCCGTGGCGAGGAACTCGGCGTGCGCTTCACCGATGAAGGCTATGAATTCCTGGTGCTGGCGCAGGAAGGCTGGCAGGTACCGGATGACGGGCTGCTGAAGGCCTACACCCTGCCGGCGGATATCACGATGGAGCTCGAACTCGAGGGTGACCAGTCGTCGGATAACGAAAAACCGCAACCGGATACGGAACTGCCGCCGCAGGTGCTGATCCTGTCCAGCGGCGAAATGACGCCATTTGCGGTAATTTTCAGTTCGAACCTCAGCGAGTATCGCTACCGGCTGATGGCTTCGCTCATGGGCGAGTTCAGCCGGGAGCGCGAGGAATTGCGGTGAATATTCGCACACAGCGCGGCTTCACCCTGCTTGAAATCCTCGTTGCGCTGGCAGTGCTGGCGCTGGCGATGGGTGCGGTGATCAAGGCCACCAGTGATTACACAGTCAGCCAGGCCCACTTGCGCGATCGCACCATGGCAACCTGGGTGGCACGCAATGTGCTGGCAGATTTCCAGGTGCACAAGGAGTGGCCTTCGATCGGCGAGCAGAAAGACACTATGGAAATGGGTGGCCGGGAATGGGACTGGCTGGCGCGCACCTCGCAGACGGACGAGGCGGAATTGCGTCGCCTGGATGTCGAGGTGCGGCCGGCGGATAGCGATGACAGTGAACCGCTCACGACCCTGAGCGGGTTCCTGATACAACCGAAATGAACACGGGACGCAACAGGGCACGGGTGGCAGGTGGTTTCACCCTGCTGGAATTACTGGTGGCGCTGGCGATCTTCGGATTGCTTTCCGTGATGTCCTACAGCGGGTTGCGCAGTGTACTGGAGCAGCGTGTCGTGACCGAACAGGAGGCGGACCGGCTGGGGCGGCTGCAGAGAATCTATCTGCTCATGCAACGCGATATCGAGCAGGTGGTGCCGCGGCCGGTGCGCGACGAATACGGTGAAGAACAGCCGCCGGTGGCGGGCGCCGAGATGCTGCAGCTGACCCGTGGCGGCTGGCGCAACCCGCTCGGCCATGCACGCAGCACGCTGCAGCGTGTGGCCTATGCCTACGAGGATGACCAGCTGGTACGCTATAGCTGGCTGGTGCTGGACCGGGCCCAGGACAGCCTGCCCGTCAAGCAGCCGCTGACAGACGAGATTACCGGTATGGAAGTGCGTTATCTGGACAAGGACGAATGGAAAACCAGCTGGAACGGTGTCGCCGATGCAGCGCTGCCCGGTGTCGATGCGGCAGTACTGCCGCGAGCCATCGAAATCACCCTCGAGCACCAGCAGTATGGCAAGCTGGTCTGGCTGTTCAGGATGCCTGAATGATGCATGCAGGTCACAGCAGGCAAGGTTCACGTCAAGGCGGTGTCGCGCTGATCACGGCGCTACTGGTGGTTGCACTGGCAACTGTGGCAGCGGTGGCAATGGCAACACGGCTGCATGTCGATGTCCGTCGCACCGGCAATCTGTTGCATGGCGAACAGTCCTATGCCTATGCACTGGCGGCGGAAAGCTGGGCGCAGGTTATCCTGGGTCGAGATGCGAGAGAAAGTGACTACGATGCGCTGGACGAAGACTGGTCCACTGCACTGCCGCCTATTCCCGTCGAAGGTGGTTACGTGAGCGGCCGTGTGACCGACCTGCAGGGTCGCTTCAACGTGAACAATCTGCTGGGCGCGGAT
This sequence comes from uncultured Gammaproteobacteria bacterium, assembly GCA_963712695.1. Taxonomy (GTDB): domain Bacteria; phylum Pseudomonadota; class Gammaproteobacteria; order UBA9214; family UBA9214; genus UBA9214. Next base: position 115,584 of record CAVQJD010000023.1, on the reverse strand, counting down.
GGCACACCCAATAACAGCAGTATCGAGTATTTCAAGCGTCTGCTGAACCTGCTGGAACTTGAACCGGAACTCGCTGCGACGCTGCTGGACTGGATTGATGCCGATATCAATGCCACCTTTCCGGGCGGGGCCGAGGATGACGCCTACCTGCTGGAGGATCCGCCCTACCGTGCCGCGAACCGGCGGCTCGTTTCCGTCAGTGAACTGCGCCTGGTGCAGGGTTTTACCGATGAGGTAATCAAGGTATTGTCGCCGCATGTGACGGCACTGCCCGATGTGACGCCGATCAATGTCAACACGGCGACGGCCGAGGTATTACTCGCATTGAACGAGGACGTGACCGTGGCGGGTGTGGAAATGTTGCTGGCCGATCGCGAGCAGGAGCCCTTCACAAGCAAGCCGGGTTTCCTGGCCCATCAGGCCGTTTCCGGTCTGGCGATATACGACAATGTGGATGTTGCCAGCAACTGGTTTCTGGTCCGGACCGACGTCAGCGTCGGTGTCGGTACGGCGCAACTGGACAGCCTGATGAAACGCGACGCTGATATACTGCAGGTGGTGTCCAGAACCCGGGTCACGGAGTTTATCCAGCCGGCCAGTTAACACGATGTTTCTGCAATATAATCCCGTATTTTTCCAGTTAATTCTGCTAGGATACCGCCACTATGGACGAAAGGGCCGTGAATGCGTGACACACTGCTGCTGAGAGCGGATTCCATAACCGGCGACAGCTGGCGCTGGCTGCGGGTGGGTGCCGATGGCATCCTGCTGAGTGACCTGCAGGCCGGAACGATTGCGGATGCCGCACACGCGGCCGAGGGCCTGCGCGTGGTCGTGCTGGTGGCCGGTATCGAGTGCCTGCTGACCAGTGTTCACATTCCCGGACGCAACCGGCAGAAACTGTTGCGTGCCGTTCCCTTTGCACTGGAAGAACAGCTGTCCGACGAGGTCGAGCGCCTGCACTTCGCGCTGGGCGGGGTTAATGCGGACGGCGACTGGTCAGTGGCCGTCATCAATCGTGATTTCATGGACCGGCTGGCCGCCGTGCTTGATACAACCACGATGGACGTCCAGCAGGTCATCCCCGAGGTGCTGGCGGTGCCGCTGATGGAGAATGAAATCAGTGCGCTGGTCATTGATGATATCGTGCTGGTCAGAAACGGTCCGACCAGCGGCTACGCGATTGACAGCGAGAACCTGGACACGATGCTTGCCATGCAGCTGGACGAAGCGGCCGTGCCGCTGCGTCTGATTGTGCGCCCGGATATCCAGCCGCCGGTGGTCGATGCCTACCCGGGCGAAATCATCGAGCAATACTACAGTGACGATCCGCTTTTCATCTTCGCACAGGGGCTGGACAACCAGTCGATCAACCTGTTGCAGGGTGCCTACAGCCGGTCGGGTGACTGGTCGCGGGTATGGAAACCGTGGCGCGCCACTGCGGCCCTGTTGCTGGCCGGTATCCTGGTCAGCCTGGTCGCGATGGGAGTTGACTATTACCGGCTTGGCCGCGAGAGCGAGGCATTGCAGGCCCGGATCGAGCAGACATTCCTTGCCGCGGTGCCCGATACCAAGCGCGTGGTCAACCCTCGTGTGCAGATGCAGCAGACACTCGATCGTCTGCAAGGCGATACAGGCGGCAGTGCGAATTTTCTGGCCTTGCTGGGCAAGACCGGCTCGGTCCTCAAAGATGTCCAGGGTATCGAGCTGGGCGGTATCAGCTTTCGCGCCGGCCGGCTTGATCTCGACCTGAAGATTCCGAACCTGCAGTCGCTCGATCAGCTCAAGCAGGCGCTGGTTGGCAGTGGTGGTCTGGAGGTTGAAATCCAGTCTGCCACCACCGGCGATGACCAGCGCGTGCAGAGCCGACTGCGTATCCAGCAGGTGGGAACATGATGGCCTGGCTGGAAAGTCTGGCACCGCGCGAGCGGCTGATGGTCATGGTAGCTGCCGTCGTCGTTGTGTTGCTACTGGCCTATGCACTGATCTGGTCACCCTTGCGCGGCGGTTATCTCGAGCGGCGCGACAGTGTCGCCGGGCAGCGTGAAACTGCTGTGTGGATGCAGGAAAGTGCGCAAAAGCTGGCACAACTGAAGAGCAGCGGCACACGTACCCAGGGCCTGGGCCGGCAATCACTGCTGTCACTGGCAGACAGTAGCGCCCGCGCCGGTGGCCTGGCGAGTGCCCTGAAGCGCGTCGAGCCGGAAGGCGGCAACAGCGTCAAGGTGTGGCTGGAAGGCGCGTCGTTCGATCAGCTGATTCAGTGGCTGGCCAGTCTGGACGAGCGCTATGGCGTCAGCGCCGATACCATCAGCATGGAGCGCGTTGCCGATGCGGCAGGCCGGGTGAATGCCCGGCTGACCCTGCAGGCACCCGCCTTGTGAAGCATGGCTGGCGCTATATTGCGATCGGTATAGCCCTCTATCTGCCGATCCTGCTGGTGACGTTCCCGGTCGAGCGCCTGACCGGTGCCATCGGGCAACAGGTCGACGGGCTGTCGATCCAGGCGGTAACAGGCTCGGTGTTCTCCGGGCAAGCCGGGCGCGTGCACTATCAAGGCACCGATCTGGGCCCGGCGAGCTGGCGTTTCAGTCCCTCCGGGTTGCTGCGCGGGCGTCTCGAATACCGTGTCGAATTGCAGAATCCCGATCATCACGGCCATGCCAGCGTTGGTATCGCCATGAATGGCGCCATCGTCGGACGCGACATCGACCTGCAGCTGCAACCTGATCGCCTGATCAGTGCATTTTCACCGATTGCGGTTTCCAGCAGCGGACAGCTGGCGCTGCAGCTGGATAGCCTGGTCGTGAGCGACAACCAGGCGCAGGACGTAAACGGCACGCTGGACTGGCAGGCAGCGGAACTGCATGCACCCGTGCAGCTGCCGCTGGGCGATATCCAGTGTGCAATCCAGACCACGGATAACACGGTAGTCGCACGTATCACACGCGGCGGCACACTGGGCGCCTCCGGTGATATTGCACTGATGCCCGATGGCCGCTATACAGTCCAGATACAGCTGCAGCCAGGACCGGAAGTCGACAACAATACACTCGGCCTGCTGGGGGCTGTCCTGCCGGCCCAGCCGGATGGCAAGTTCCTGATTAACACAACGGGCCGTCTGTGATGCGCAAGATGCCGGCAGCCACGCCATGGAACCATTGAATCTCTCCCTGCCGGTACAGCATGACTACACGGACCCGACTGTGGAGACCGATGTCACACGCCTGCGCGCATGGCTGGGTGATCTGCCACTCATGGACGTGGTCGAAACGCTGCGCCTGGTGCGCGGCGGACTGGATGGGCTGAACGAGCAAAAGCACGCCGCCGCGGCACGTCTCGAGCTGCTCGAGGCCTACCGGACCACGGTACAGCGCCTGCTTTATACCATCGATCCGCTGCAGCTCGGTCAGCTGAATCTCACCCGGGCGCGTCGTCAGGAGGCCATCGAAGGGCTCGGCCACCTGCTGTTGAGTCTGGCCAATGGCTATAAACTGGTTATCGCAGAGCAGTATGCCGGCAGTCGGGATGGCCAGCCGCATCCGCAGCTGGGTCATACCCTGCATCGCGGACTGCAGCTGATGGCCTATGCACTGCTGGACAGTTTTCGCTTTTACCGCAAGGCGCAGCCCTTGCTGATTGCCGAGACACACCAGCTCTACAGGCTGGCGCGCCGGTTCGGCCTGCTGGGGTTCGCGCTTCCGAATGACAGCGTCGATGCCCTCGCGGTGACAACAGCGGTGTACTATCACACCGCCATGCTGCTGGCACTGGCAGATCCGGCACGCCTGGTGGAAGGCGAGGCGAGTTTGCTGTTCGATGTGATGATGCGTCATGCCGATAAATGCCGGGTCGTGCCGGGTAACCGCTGGGAGGGAACGGGTGAGGGCCTGTTCCTGATCGACCTGAACAGCGACACCCTGCCGGTTCCCTGCACCCGGCTCGATTCCCCCGTCGCCCTGCGGGATGCCTATCTGCTCGATGCGAACCCGGCGCTGCAGGCAATACGCGCGCAGCTGGTCAGGATACCCGCGGGGGTACGCATGCAGAGTCCGGAGGCCATGGTGCTGCGCCGGCTGCTGCCGGAAGATCTCTCGTCCGATCGCCGGCGGGATTTGCGCACCAGTGACGAGCGTTACATCAGCCTGCTCAACGGTCTTGGCCAGATTCACGATTACCTGTCGCGCGCGGCAGGCAAGGTCGCGACCGGTCGCAAGACCACACCTCCCGAGCCGGTGCAATGCCGTGTGCTCGACAGCAGTGCGAGCGGCATGAAACTGTCCTGGGAGGAGGGGGGCGCCGGTGATGCGCGCGTCGGCGATCTGCTCGGCGTGCTCGAGTTGCAGGGTGATGCGCCGTTGCTGCGCCTGGCCATCGTGCGCTCGATCCGCGTACATCCGCAGGGTGGTATGGAGACCGGTGTGCAGCTGCTGGCAAGCGGGATCGGCGCCGTATTCTGCTCGCTGCCGGACCAGCCCGATGCCGGAGCGCTGCAGGCGCTGTTCATGCCCGCCGTCGAGGACGAGCGTGTGAATGCCACGCTACTGGTGGCCAAGGGCCTGTACGAATTCGGCCGGGATCTGAAAATCGATGTCGGCAAACGCGTGATCAGCGTGCGCGCCGGACGACGTGTCTACGACAGCCCGGTGTTCGACCGTTTCGAATTTGCCGCGCAATAACGGTGCCCGGTGCCGCTAAGACAACGATTGTCAACCGTGGTAGGCTTGCGTGCGAAGGGTTCGCGGGCCGTATCTTGTGTGAGACGTGAGACGTGAGACGTGAGACGTGAGACGTGAGACGTGAGAACGTGAAATGAAATGGCCACGGAATCCACGGAAGAACACGGAAAAATTAAAAACGCAGATGTCGGGTGCGTTTTACGCACCGTGAGTGGGTACGAAGTGCGGCTTGAACAAAATGGCTACGGAATCCATGGAAGAACACGGAAAAATTAATGCAGTGACTGTGACGGGTGGGTGTTACGCGCCGGAACCGGGATACAAAGACACATGCATCCAGTATTCTGCCTGTCGCGATGCCTGGCATTCCTGTTTATTACACGAACTTGCGTTAATCCATCAATTTTGACTGTACTGTAATCCATGAAAACGATGAAGAACATTCCGGTTGGCGTGAAGATCACCACAGAAAACAAGTGCGGTTTCTGCACCAACTCCAAGTGCTGCACCTATATCACCGAGGAGCTGGCGACGCCGCGCTCCATGCATGATTTCGACCACCTGCTCTGGCAGCTCTCACACCGGGACATTCAGGCCTACAAGGACGAAGACGGCTGGTACCTGTTGATCAACAACAGCTGCACCCACCTGCAGAAAGACGGTCGCTGCGGCATTTACGATGACCGTCCGGTGATCTGCCGCGAATACACCAACGACTACTGCGAGTTCGACGAACCGGCCGAGAGTGGCTTCGAACTGTTTTTCGAGGATTACGCAGCGCTGCTGAAATATGTCAGGAAACGCTTCAAGACATGGCACAAGTACGCGGCAAGCCGCGACAGCCAGGTGGGGCATGCGTGAAACGTGAGGTGTGAGGCGTGAGACGTGAAAGGTGAACGTGAAAGGTGAGGCGTGAAACGTGAAACAAGAATAGCCACGGAATCCACGAAAAAATTAAAAACGTACCCTACGCCTTTACACACACTATGTCGCGACTCTCCAGCCATGTCATTCCCGCCTGCGCGGGAATGACCAGTGTGAGTGTGTCGCCCTGATTACCGACGGCTGTGTAAGCTGAGCTTCTCTCAGAATTTTTTATTTTTCCGTGTTCTTCCGTGGATTCCGTGGCTAATATTTTTTCACCTTTCACCTTTCACCTTTCACCTTTCACCTTTCACCTTTCACCTTTCACCTTTCACGTCTCACGTCTCACGTCTCACGTTTCACCTTCTCCGTCGGCATGATCTCGTCGAATCCCTCAATGGAGATGAATTCGTCTATCTCGCGTAGCGGTGAGCGGGTGTCGGGTTTGCTCACTGCCAGCAGGTGGCCGATGCCGTACTCACGCGCCGTGCGCAGCACGGCAAGACTGTCGTCGATGAACAGAGTGCTGTCCCTGCTGAAGTGTTCCCGGCGTTCCAGTTCGGACCAGAAGCGCAGGTCTTCCTTCGGATAGCCGAGGTCGTGCGAACACACCAGGGCGTCGAAAGCGCCGGCCAGTCCGGTCACCTCCATTTTGAGTTCCAGGCTTCTGGCATGGGCATTGGTCAGCATGACGACACGCCGGCCGGATGCGCGCACGCACCGGAGAAATTCGGGTACATGTTCGTGTACTGCGATCAGGTGATGCACCTCGCGCTTGAGTGCAACAATGTCGAGCCCGAGTTCGCGGCTCCAGTATTCCACGCAATACCAGTCCAGCGTGCCTTCCTTGAGCCGGAATCGCGGGACCAGTTCGGATTTCGCAGACTCGATGTCGAGCCGGTGTTGCTCGGCATAGCGCAGCGGGACATGTTCGCGCCAGAAATGATTGTCGAAATGCAGATCCAGCAGCGTCCCGTCCATATCGAGGAATACACAGTCGATTTCCTGCCAGTGGATCATTTGCAAACCCGTCTGCTTGAGAGCCGTTGTCAATGGTAGCAGAACGCAATGTCGGTTGGTGCAGGCGCCGGCGCAGGGTGCGTTCCACGCAACGGTAAAGGTACACAAGGTGCACCCTGCAGGGAAATAATGGCCACGGAAACCAGCGAAGAATTCGGAAATAGTGCCTGCTGGATGCAATGGTGACGAGCGTGAGACGTGAGACGTGAAAAAAGGATTATTAGCCACGGAACCCACGGAAGAACACGGAAAAAATAATCCCGCAGGCGTAGGGTGCGTTTTACGCACCGGGAGTGCCTGTGCTCTGGCTGGTGCGTATAACGCACCCTGCATTGATAAGGGGGGCAGGCGCACGGGACCACATTGGCAGGGTATACTTGCCTGCCATGTTTCCATGTCCTGCCAGTTGTGTAATGAAACATCGGTGCGCCTGGAGCAGGCAGGGCAGCTTTTTACAATCATCAATACAAGGAAATACCCGTGAATAACGATCAGCTGAACCCAGATATCGGCAGTCTGCTGGAGCCGGTGACGGCGCTGGCGCGCCAGGCCGGCGTGCGCATCCTGGAGGTGTACAACAGCGAAGATTATGCGGTTGAGGAAAAGGACGACCGTACCCCGTTGACGGCTGCAGACCTGGCTGCGCATAACACCATCGTCGATGGACTCGGCCGGTTAACCCCGGATATCCCTGTTCTGTCGGAGGAATCGGCCAGCCTGCCCTATACCGAGCGTTCCGGGTGGCGGCGTTACTGGCTGGTCGATCCGCTGGACGGTACGCGCGAGTTCATCAATCGCAACGGTGAGTTCACGGTCAATATTGCACTCATCGAGGACGGTGTGCCGGTGCTGGGTGTGGTGCATGTGCCGGTGACCGGCGTCAGTTACAGTGCCTGCCGCGGGCGCGGGGCCTTCAAGCAGGTCGGCGAGGGAATGCCGGAGGCAATCCAGGTGCGCAAGCTGGACGGTGGGCCGGTCATGGTGGTCGGCAGCCGTTCACACCGCGGCAGTTCGCTGACCAGGTTTCTGGACAAGCTTGGCAGGCACGAAATGGTCGGCATGGGCAGCTCGCTGAAGCTGTGCCTGGTGGCCGAGGGCATTGCCGATATCTACCCGCGACTGGGTCCTACCTCGGAGTGGGATACGGCTGCGGCCCAGTGCGTTGTCGAGCAGGCCGGTGGCAGGGTGACCGATACCGGCATGCAGCCGCTGCGTTACAACACCAAGGATTCGATGCTCAACCCGTTCTTCCTGGTATTCGGCGACGACAGCCGCGACTGGTCCCAGTACCTGTAGGCGCACGATGACCGCGCGATGAAACAAATGGCCACGGAATCCACGGAAGAACATGGAAATAATTCCTGCAGGATGCATGGGGCGTGAGACGTGAGACGTGAGACGTGAAAGGTGAATCACGTCGTAATCGTTGCTGCAGGAGCGCATTCCATGCGCGATGGGTAATGGCCACGGAATCCACGGAAAAATTGCATGCAGGGTGCATTGAAGAGCTTTTGTAGGGTGCACTTTGTGCACCTTGCCCGGGGCGTAGAACGCACCCTGCCTATACACCCGCATTATTTTTTCCGTGGATTCCGTGGCCATTAATTGACCTGTCTGAATCCTGTAAAGGCGTACTTCATAAACCGCGCCCGGGGCGTAAAACGCACCCTACCTGGCTGTCGGTGTTGACGGTGGAGTGAACCTGCGCAGCAGCAGGAACATCAGCCCGGCGCCGAGCAGGCCACCGCTGATATCGGCCAGCACATCGAGCACATCGCTGTGGCGGCCGGGGACGAAGTACTGGTGGACCTCATCCAGCACGCCGTAGACGCCAACCAGTGACACCACCAGCCAGTAGTGCACGGCCCGGTGCCGGGAACGGCCTGCATTGCAGGAACCCATAGCCAGAAAGCCCAGCACGCCGTAGGCGATAAAGTGCATGAGCTTGTCCTGTTGCGCGAACAGCAGGGGGTAAGTGATGCCCGGCTGATGTGAGAGGTAGTAGATCAGTGCGGCCCAGCCAAGGGTCAGCACCTGGAAGAGCCGGCGTAGCGGGTGACTCCAACCTGTTGCAAACTGCATCCTGGTCACTCCTGCGCTGTTACCGCCCCGGTGCCGGGCCGTGCTGCAACAAGCTGGCTGTGTATATCCGTTCTCGCAGCGCACGTGCCGGGCCCGGACGCCCGGTCTGCAATCACGGGACCGGCGCCTGGCAGGGGTGTCAGCCGGCCTCGCGCTGGTGCCACGCCCATGCCGTGCGAATGATGGCATCGATGTTTTCATAGGCCGGCTGCCAGCCCAGCCGGGCGCGAATGCGGCTCGAGTCGGCGACCAGTATAGCGGGGTCGCCGGCGCGCCGCGGTGCGATGTCGGCCGGGATCGGATGTCCGGTGATAGTGCGCGCAACCTCGATGACCTGCCGCACCGAGTAGCCGGTGCTGTTGCCCAGGTTGTAGGTCGAGTTTCCGCCGCCTTCCAGCAGGGCCTCGAGCGCCAGCAGGTCCCGGTGACCTCGCGACAGATTGTCGAGGTTAACAACAGGATAGTCGGCACGCAGCAGGTCGAGCACCATGTGCGAACCGATATAACCGGCGCCGCCGACGACGAGAATGACAGGTTTGTCCACCATCAGGACCGGGTTACTGGTTTACTACTGTTGAGTCATGCCTGTGCTGGCCGGCAAGTAAATGGATACGCTGGGTGAGTGTGCGTCCGAACGCTTCGCTCTTGTCGCGCAGCTGGCTGGCGCGGGTGCTGATGGCGTCGTTATACAGGACCGGTCCGGTCCAGGAGGCGAGCAATGCAGCCAGTAGAGGTGAACGGTCCGGCTCGTCCTCGAGCCCGTCGATCAGCAGCATGTCGACCTGGCGCGGGTCGAGTTCTGCAATCAGTTCCGCGTCGGGCGAGAAGCTGTCGACAATCTCAAAGCCATATCCTTCTAGCAATTCTGACAAGTATTGACGTGCTTTCCCCCTCGCGCATACCGCTAGCCGAAGTTTTTTTTTAGCTTGCGGCAAGGACGGTTCTTCTGCCTCGGCGTTCTGCACGGAGTCAGCGCCCGACTCAGTGTCTGCACCACGCTTGTCATGCAGCGGCTGCCCGGTGTCGTCCGGTGGCGGCTGCAGGGATGCCGGGTTATCCTCGCTCAGTTGCGCGGTGTTTGACTCCGGTGCCACTTGGCTCGCGTCCGGCTGGTATTGCTGCGCAGTGCCAGCCGCGAGTTCCTGCTCATCCGCCAGGTCTTCTTCACTCACCTCGGCCGGGACAATCACCGGGAAAATGCCGCCCTGCTGCTTTTCGCGTGCGACGTCGGTGACCAGTTTTGCATCGATGCGCGCCTTCTGGTCGGCATAACCATAGACCAGCGCGGTATCACAGAGCAGGTTGATCAGTCGCGGCACGCCGTTGCTGTAGCGGTGGATAGCCGCGCAGGCCCTGGGCGTGAAGATGTCCGGGTCGCCACCGGCGACCTGCAGGCGGTGCCGGATGTAACCGGCCGTCTCGCTCTCCGACAGCGGCTCCAGGTGGTAGTCCACGGTGATACGCTGGGCAAACTGCACCAGGTCCGGACGGCGCAGGGTCTCGCGCAGTTCGCGCTGCCCGGACAGCACCACCTGCAGCGACAGGTCCTTGTCCGCGTTGATGTTGGACAGCATACGCAGTTCTTCGAGGGTCTCGGCGTCCATGTTCTGCGCCTCGTCGACGATCAGCACAGTGCGCCGGTTCTGGGCATACTCGTCGATGACGAAGTCCACGAAACGCTGGTACATCTCGACCTTGTTCATGTCCTTGTGGTCGAGGTTGAAGGCCAGCAGGATCCACTGCAGCAGCTCGCCGAAGGAGCGGTGGGTATTGGTGATCAGGCCGATGGTGAATTCGTGCCCCATGCTGTTGAGCAGCTGGCGGATCAGCGTGGTCTTGCCGGCGCCGATCTCGCCGCTGATGACGGTGAAGCCGGCCTGGTTCATCAGGCCATACTCCAGCAACGTCAGGCCCATACGGTGCTGTTTGCTCGGATAGAGAAAACTCGGGTCCGGCAGCAGGGTGAAGGGCTTTTCTTTCAGCTGGTAGAAGGTTTCGTACATGGTAGTTGCGGGTTCAGGCGCTCTTCGCTTCAGCCTTGTTGAGCACGGTGCCGACGATATTGGTGACGCTCAGCAGCTCGACGGCCTGCTGCACTTCGTCTTTCTGGGTCACGCCTTCCTCGACCACCAGCAGCGCGGCGTCGACGTGGGGCGCAAATGCCAGCGTGTCCGATGTGGTCAGTACCGGCGGCAGGTCAAAGATGACAATGCGGCTGGGGTAGCGCGATTTCATATCCTCGACCAGCTGGCCCATTTTCGGGGAACTGAGCATTTCGGAGGAATTGACCAGCGGCTGTCCGCCGGGAAGCACCACCAGGCTATCGACAATCCCGGGCTTGAACAGCAGATCCGTGATGGGCGTATCCTCGGTCAGGTAATCACTCAGTCCCTTGCGTGGCGGCAGGCCAAGGTGTTCCAGCAGGTCCGGCTGCTGCAGGTTGGCATCGACCAGCAGCACGGTGTAGCCGACTTCCCGGGCGATGCTGATCGCCAGGTTGATTGCGGTCAGGGTCTTGCCGGCGCTGTCACCCGGGCTGGTGACGGCCAGGGTGTTCCACTTGTGTTCCCTGAAAATCTGCAGGATACGGGTGCGCAGCAGGTTGTACGCCTCGGTGAATTCCCCGGGCGGCATGCCGGCGATAATGCGGTGTCTGCGCAGCACGCCCTCATCCAGACTGACCGGGACGGTAATTGCCGGGCCTTGTTCTGCTCCGGAGGCCGGTCGTGTCGACAAGGGTTGAATGACGTCATCACCCTGCCTGATCTGGCGTTCCTGCCGGGCCTTTTCCAGTGCCTGTTTAATACGTTCCATTGGGGTCTCTTGAATGCTAACTGTTCGTGTATAAAGCCTTTATATTCCACCAGACAGGATCCTGGGAACTGTTCTTTGCTGCCGGTTGCCATGCCCGATCAGCACCTGCCCCGGCTGGCTGTATCGGTTGCGCAATAATTAACTTAACTAACATGGCGTTAGATGAGCTGCAGGCCGCACCGGCTGGCCGGATGGGTGCGCCGGTACAGTTGATGGCCACTGTGCACCTCTTTCCACGCCGAGTCCGGAACAGCGACACTTATTCGCCAACCAGCTGATCGACTTTCCGTAATCCCCTGAACCACATTACATCCAGAGGCGAGACCAGGAAGTGGATCAGCAGCAACAGGATGATGATGCCGGCCACGATCGAGCCGACTATCAGGTAACGCCGCCGTTTTTGCGCGTCGCTTTCTGCTGCCGTGGACAGGTAGGGGATGACGGCCAGCGGGGTGGTATGCAGCAGACTGGTCAGCCCCTTTACGCCGCGTACGGCGTTGTCCAGGCTCTCGCTGATAGCGGCCGAGCCCACACCTGCACCCAGGGCCAGTACCAGGCTGAGGAAGATGATGGCGCCCCGGTTCGGGCTGACCGGCTCTTCCGGCAGGATGGCCGGGTCGATGAGGGTGAATTTCTCGCCCTTGCGTTCTTTCTCCATCTGCTGGGCCACTTCCGCCGTCATCTGCTTGGCCCGGATTTCCTGGTAGCGCTGGGTCGAGTTTTCCAGATCGCGGACAATGCCCCGGTATTCCTGTTCGGACTTGGGTGTCTGTACCAGCCTGGTTTCATACTGCGCCACCTTGTCCGCCAGCTGGGCGCGCTTGGTGCGCAGGGAGTGTATTTCCGTGTCGGCCGCCGCGAGTTGGGAGCTCAGGGTGACATAAGCCGGATTGTCAGGCGTGGCGGTTGGCAGGTTTGAGCCGGGCGAGGATGAGACCTCTTTGATCTCGGCTTCCAGCCTGGCGACTTGCCGGGTCAGGCTTTTCACGTCCGGGTGTTCGGCGGTGTAGGTCTGTTTGGCCGTTGCCAGGTCATCGCGCAGGGTCCGCAACTGGGCCTGCAGGTCATCGGTCGAGGCGGACTGCCCGGTTTCCAGTTCCAGCGCCCGGATCTCGCGCTTGACCCGCGCGACGTCCGGATGATCCGGCGAGTAGCGGCTGGCCAGTCCGACATATTCTGTGCGCAGTGCCTCCAGGCGTGCTGAAGAACTCAGCACATTGCCAGTACTGCCATACGGATCCAGCACGCCAAGCTGACCCTGCAGGTAGATCTTTCTCTCATCCAGCGTCCGGATCTGGGTATCGAGATCGGAAATTTCCCGTTCTGTGCGTTCCAGGATCTGGGTATTGAGATCGCGCAACTCCGGCAGGGTGTTGATATTGCGTTCCTTGAATTCCGCCAGTTCCTTTTCCAGACGGCTGATTTCGGTACTCAGCCGGCTCGATTCAACGGACAGGAAGTCATAGGTTTCCGCGGCCTTCTCGGTGCGGGATTTCAGGTTTTCGTCCAGGTAGAGCGTGGTCAGCTCGTTGGCGACCTTGAGCGCCTGCTGCGGATTTTCACTGGCAAAGCCCAGGGTGAAGGCGATGGTGGCTGCAGTCGGGCGCCCGGTACGCGGGTCCATGACCTCGGCGTTGATCATGTCGATGCTGATGTCATCGCGCATGTTCTGCAGGACTTCCTCGATGGTGTTCAGCCGGCGCTCCCGCTCGTAGAGGTCGTATTTCTCGATGATCTCGAGCAGGTTGCTACGCGACATGACCCGCTGGTTGATGACCTGGATGCGCTGGGAAGCGTAGCTGGTTACCGTCGACTGGATCAGCTCGGTGGGGATCTCCTGCTCCTCAATCAGGATGGTCGCCGAGGCCTGGTAGGTCGGCGGCCAGACCAGGGCCGTGATCAGACCCAGCAGGAAGACGATGCCGGCGACCAGCATAATCATCCCGCGCCGGCGCCGGAAGGCCGCCAGGTAATCGCCAAAATCCAGAGTTTGTTCCAGTGCGAGTTCAGCCATAAAATACCTTTAACTTATTGAATCCCCGAATTATACCGGTTTTATCATTACCCAGCAGGCCGTAATCCCCATGTAGGGTGCGTTTTACGTACCGAACAGTGCTTTACTGGTTTTCGGCAATGCGCTGGAATATCGGGATATATCAGTCGACCCAAGAATATAACAGCTTACTTGTTAATATATTTGAAAATATAACCGCGCGACATAGTATCTTGGTACTAGGCCGGCGTGTCAGCCCAAATCGATGCGTCTTGCAGATGTTACGTGAGCACTGCCCGGCGTTCCAGCTTCACACCGCTTGCTCATCGGATTTTTTCGAGGACGTGACGGACTCGCATATACCAACGCAGCTGAAAGGGATGCAGCAGCAGACGCTGTCCGCGAACAAACCAGCCATCGAGGTTCGCAACTGCCAGTTAAGTGTATGACGTTATAAAATACGAGAAGCCAGAATCAATCGCGCTTTTACCAATGACTTGCAAACGTTAATCCAGCAATGACGAATGTAATAGCGGGTGAGGGGCATCGGTGCAATCTGAAACCTGTAAATGCCTATCCAGCTGGTCTTGCCGTGTTATTCCGTGTGCTGCCGTGGCTATTTAAAACGATTTTACCCCCCCTGCTTGTACCATTACCGCGATACGTAAATCTTGGTCGGGCGATAGGTCAGGGTGGCATAGACCGCATTGCTGGTAGCCGTTCCGGTGGCGCGCTGGTCATCATTTTCAGCGTATCGATATTCGCCTGCCAGCTCCCATTCCTGTCGCCAGCGCCATGCCACCCGGGGCGTCACCCGGAAGAAGGTCTCTTTCTCCTGATTAGGCAGAGTGATGCCAATCCGGCTGACGATGGTTTCGTTCTCGGTATATTCGATCCTCAGCGACGTGCTCAATGTCTCGCTGAATTTATAATCGCCGGACAGCACCAGGCGAGTGGTATCCAGCAGCTCGCCGTCACTGCCCGGGGATGATGAGCGCGACAGGCTGGCGCTGAGCGAACCGGTTTCCAGTGTTTTGGTAATGCTGGCGGCGTATACCGGGGAGGTACTATCGACTTCGGTATTTGAGGTGCCGGTCGGGACAGCAATGCCGCCGGTACAGGTCGGAAAGGTGGCGCCGGGGAGGGCGCCGATACAAAAACCGTTTCCGACAAAGGAGTCAGAAGTCGTTTTGCCCTGCCCGGCCAGGAATGACGCCAGCAGGGTTTCACTGAAATTTATCGAGAGCCCCGCCTGTAGTGACAAGGTGTCGGAATCAAAATTGGTATCCGGCCGGTAGCTGCTGTAGCCACCCGCCAGCGTTGCCTGCACGCGTGGGGTCAGCTGGCGCAGCAGCGAGGCGGACGCCACGTGATAGTCATAGCCCACCAGATTGTCGATACCGGGATCATTGGTGTAATCGACATTGCTGTACTGGTAGGTCAGCTCGAGTCTGGTAAGTTCGGTCAGTGTTCTTGACCAGGACGGTCCCAGCGACAGTCGCTCGCGTGTGGCGCGGTCTTCGATCACATTACCCGTCTGATCCAGTTCGGAATCCAGGGTGCTGTCGCGGGTGAAATCCAGGTTCGCCTTGAACTCATCCCGCAGGGTGTTGTGAAAGGCGTCGGTGTTCAGGTGGTAGTCTTCCCGGTCCAGTACATCGCTGCTTTCACGGCCACTGCCCCCGGTAAAACGGCGAATCGAAAAGCCGGCATCGCCAGACAGCCCCTGATGTTCCTTCGCAACGCCGAATTTCACCGCAGGCGAGAGGGCGCTCTCCCAGACCGAATCATGAGGTGCAGCTGTGAGCCGGATATTGTCGTTATAGCCCGTGCGCAGGGAAATCCTGGGTTCGGCTGACCATTCGGCCGCCTCGGCTGGCATGTGTACTAGCAGAATGACAAAGAGAGCATGCTGCAGACGCTTCATAAAGTACATATGGCAATGGCTCTTTGGACGCTGCGTAAATTTAATATTTCCACACTGTCAAAACAGTCCTGGAATCCCATACTCAAGATGTCATTCCCGCGAAAGCGGGAATCCAGCCCGGAGAAATACGCAGTAGCTATTGTTAAGCAATTATTTTGACTTCGCTGCCAAAATATCAAAAAGGTCTTTTCTTAAATATTATTCCGTGTGCTTCCGTGGCCATTATGATTTTTCACGTTTCACGTTTCACGTTTCACGTTTCACGTTTCACCTCACGGAACCAGCACCACATCCCCGCTCTGCAGAATAATATTCTGCTGCAGGTTATCTCCCTTCTCTATGTCGCCATATTTAAACGGTATGGATGTCAGCTTGCCATTGGTCCGGCGCAGGATCGATATCTTGTTGGCCGCGGCATAAGGGGTCATGCCGCCGGCCATACTCAACGCCTGGACGACATCCAGGTACCGGTTGGCAATAAACTCACCCGGCCGCGCCACCTTGCCGATGACATACACCTTGTTCCCGTCCAGCTTGAGTACCGCAACCGTAGCCAGCGGATCAGGGATGTATTTTTCGAGACGTTCGATGATCAGACTCTGCAGTTCAGCAATCGATCTGCCGGCCGCCTGCAGATCACCGGCCAGCGGAAATGAAATTCCTCCATCCGGACGCACCAGAACCTGTCGAATCAGGTCTTCTTCCTTCCAGACCGAGATGTCCAGGATGTCTCCGGGCTGAATCCGATAGACAGTCTCGTCTGCACTCGCAGTCTAGGATTGGCTGACAAAGGACAGTATCGTTACCAGCAAAGCAATATAGGATCTTGTCATGGCAATTATTTCCCAGGGTGATGATGAAACAACCAAGAGTCTGAATTGTAAACAATTTGCATCATTGGAACAGATAGCTGTCGGCGCGTCAATATCATGGTGCTTGTTCCAAACAGCTAAGTATCCCTAAAAAAAGGCGCAGTCATTGCTGACTGCGCCTTTTCGTGCAAAACCTTGCAGCAGTTCTAGCGCCGGTATGTTTCCTTGCGGCGCATCCCCAGCCAGCCGAGGAAGCCAGCAAGTAGCAGCCATTCCGCAGCCTGTGCCGGGCCAGCATTTCGATTGCCAAGACTGCATGCACTTCCGTCTTTGATCTGCGTCACTGGCTTGACTGCTAGCGGTACAAATATGCCGCCCGGGTCAACGATCGCACTATCCAGGCCGCTATCGTCGTTCGCGGCACCATCGGTGGCATCGATCTGGATGCAGACATGACCGGTTTGGGGGGGGGTGACGTACGAGGGATCCCCCGTCTCCGGGCAGATACCGCCGGCAATCGGAGCAGAGCTGACCGAATCACCGGTACTGGTGTCAAAAGGCACCCATGCTAACGCCACACTGTCATACTTCAGGACTTCACCACCTGCCGGGAATCCTGAAGAGAGCGGCAGCACAACCCGTGCACTGTCACCGTTTGCGGCAAGACCGGTAACCGTCCAGTCCCAGCAATCCGTGCAGGGACTGTGTGTGGTTGGCAGCGGGTAGGATGCCGCAACCTGGGTGGAGGTCAGCATGATCGTGGCGAAATTATTATTTAATAATGTCAAGCCGGGGTCTGTTTTCGGGTCATTTGTAGGTCCTGTCAGGTCAACGACGCCGGTCCCGGTAAACCGCCAGGTACCAGTTTGGCCATTGAACGGACCACCAACAATCAGGGATTGCCAGGTCATGTCATAGTTAAACGTGCCTGCTACGGGGTCGACATTACTGACCGTGCTGGTAAAGGGGAACTCGAATGCTGCCCCCGGATAGGCAATTCCTGCTCCGGTTGTGCCGCCCTGGTTAAAGTTTACGCCGTTCCAGTTTGCATACATGGCATTGATGTCGACCGTGATCGGATCGCCGTCGGCGATAATCAGGGATGTACCATTGACCGTACCTGTAACCGGGGTGTGGGGATTGTTGATACAGTCATCAACTACTTGTGGGTCACAGGTAGTGTTGAATGTGTTGACAAATGGGCTACCAAAGTCGAATGCCACGATAGTGCCGGGTTGGGCCGATGTGTTACCCGCTGTGGTGTCCCAGCCGATCGTTGTGGGAAAGTCCGTGATAAGATTGTAGCTACTGTCGGTAAAACTATACGGTACCGGGCCAGTTGGGGTAAAAACACCCATATGAAATTGACCGCCGGTTACCCTGAGTTCGATAATCGGGGCTGCTTGTAGTAGAGGCAGCTGTGTCGCAGCAATACCGAGCGCAAAGAGTGTACTTGTTAGCGTTTTATTCTGTTTCACAAAAATATCCTCCACACTCACTGGGTTGGCAAGGCAAGTCGTGAGTTAACTGATGGTTTGTCTGCAAGCGCTATTAGAAGTTATATCCAAATGATAGATCACCAGCCCACTGGTTCATGCTGATCTTGATGTTATCACCGGAAAAGTCGTTGAATTTAACAACATCCTCTCTGAATGCATGCATGAGACCAACGGTCCATTCCACTTTCTTGCTGGGCCGGTAGGACATGCCGAGTGTCAGATGGTGCTCCACGACAGCAGGTGCCAACGTATTGGCAAGTATATCCACGCTGCATTTGTCTACCGGTGATGTAATGCCGTCAATGTTGTTATATGTGCCTCCATCACACATTGGCTTCTTGCCATAGTTCCAGCCGGCACGGAAACTGTATTTATCATTGTAGTCATAGTTCAAGCCGAGCTTGTAAATGGTCATATCCTGCCACCCAAATCCCAGGCCGTTATTCATACCCATGAGTCGTTCATCTGCTGCTGTAGGCAGTGGAAGAAACCTGATCGGACCGGGATTGCTGAAGGAGGCGATATCACCGTAATTGATCCGCTGGATATCAAAAGCCACAGTCGCCTTGTCAGTGGCTTTGAAAGCCAACCCTATGGCATATTGCTCGGGAATGTCAGCATCGCCTTGCTCGGCAAATAGCCCCTTATACTTGTCGAATTTTGTCATGTACATTCGCGAGGAATAAACGGCGCCCAGAGTGAGTTTGTCATCGTAGAATTTGCCTCGCCATCCAAATCTTACACCTGCACCATACGACCAGTCATTGCCACGCGATGTCAGATTGTCTGGGTCGATAGAAAAGCCAGCATCCCCGAATGCATCCAGTCCGAAGGCCCTGAAGGTCTGTATCCCGAGTAGTAGGCTCGCCCCGATGCTTTGCTTCTTGGTGACATTGTATGCAAAGGATGGGGACATGATGGCCTGTGCCAGATTCACGCCGAGTGTCGGCCCCAGATTGGCCGGGTTGCCGAAATCGAAGAAATTTTCATTGTAGCGGGTGCCGCCGCCACCGGCGCCAACAAAAGCAAAGCCCACGGTGAGTTTCCTGTTAAAGGGATAATTGAAGCCAATATTAGGTATTGCATAGATGGTGGCGCCGCTGTCAATCTCGGATTTACCGGAAAAGCCAGGCACCCATGCACTGCGTTCTGGATTGAATATCATCAGGCCGCCGTCGAAGCGGATGCCGACATCAGACATACCTGCCGGATTTGTAGCGCTTACGAGAGAATCCTGCGCATATGCGACTCCAGCGCCACCCATACCACGGCTTTTTGCGCCGTAACCTATTAGAAATGAGCCGTTGGTGGCGAAGGCGGTTTGAGTAAATGCCCCCAAAAATACAAGTGATGATGCAAATGAGACTACCTTCTTGCTAAACATGCCCATGTGGATCCTCCAGACACTGGATATTTGTAATATTCTGTAAATTACCAGACGGTAAACGTATGCAACATGTATAGATTCTTGATCTTTTTAAGTTGAACAATCGCCGGATGATAACAAATCAGTTTGATGCCCTCAAAGGAATGTTTTGTAAAAATACGGCGGCTAATGGTTCGCAATTACTCGATTCTGTCTTTGTGACCGCGGGGCATGCCCCGGTTACGGTGGAGGGCCTGGTTATTTTGCATAAGAATAATAGTAAGCATTTGAAAAATTAAATAAAATATTCATGTCCATGTATTTTCTTTCGGTCGATTGGTACGGCATGTGTCGTGCAAGGTGCTTTGTGTTGTGGTGCCGAGTGCCGCGCCGGGGTAGGGCGGAAGGCGGGTGCTGCTTGCTGTTGCGGAGGCTTTCAGCAGCTGAATGATTGGAACTTGATCACCATCCAAAGGCTGTTCGGATCAAACCGGATGAGTGTCTCCTGTTGCAGATTCTTGTGTGCCAGTCAGGCAAGCCGGGCGACACTCAATTTGTATGGGTGTTATCCAGTATTTACGCTTTCCGTCCCGGCTTGAGACGCGCGGGTAACCTTATTTGTTTAGCCGGCTCGCCGGAAGGGAAGCATTGAGTCAATCTGAACCGGTTTTCGTTTGTATAGGCCCGGTTGCTGCATGCGTGATTTTTGCTGGCCAATAGGAGCCTGTCAAAAGTTATCGTGTGCCACTTATTGCATGAGCTGCATGATCGTGTGTGCAAGTTTTGCATGCCCTTCCTTATTTATATGACCATCCAGATGGTATCGCTCGGTATCACCAATCAGGTCAGATGCATTGAATATCTTCATCTGCTTTATATAATCCGGGTAGTCCGGATTGGCTGACATCTCCCGCACAAATTCAGTAAATAGTTCGCTGTCGTAATCAGGATGTTGCTGCAGGATATAGGATGCGTGTTCATCCACCAGATCAAACGCAATCAATTGAGCCTGGTTCAGGTCAACCTTGATTCTTGCGAGAGCATCCAGAAACATTTTTGCATGCGTACGGTTGTATAATTTCTTTTCCTCCTTGCTTGTAAAAGGGAGTGATTCCTTTTTTATATTTCTTGCCAAGTATAGTAGATACTTGCCGAAATAATAATTCCGTTCATCCATGTAACCCTTAAGTGTAGAATCGAAGTCCGCCTTGCTCATGTTAGTCAGCTTCCCGTTATTTGTGTTGAAGTTGTAGTTTTCCTCCAGGTCGTTGGGGCAATACTGAATGACAAGATATTTAAGGTTTTCTGTATCCACTCTGTTGAGCAGCATGACTTCACGGGCAGTCCCGTAAGATTCGATACCCATGTTCAGTACTTTCAGGCCTGTTTCATGCTCAATGACCTGCGCAAACGTTTCATTCTGACTAACACCAAAACCCATTGCAAAGGAGTCGCCGGCTACGACCACATCTGGATTTTTAAGCGAGTCATTGTCATCTCGGACGCCGATATTATTTATTGATATAGTCACATTGAATTCACGGTTGCTATGCTCCATGACAGTATTCGGTTTAAGAATATAGGTCAGTTCCTCGTCCCAAACAGCAAGCTCTCTTGTAAGTTGACGATCAAGATATGTATAGATCTTTATCGGGTAGTAACGCAGATTTTCAGGAAGCAGACTGTTCAGTCCGGGAAACCAGAAAAATACAAGTATCCCCATTTCTAGTACGCCCAATATCGCCAGCAGTGCGATAGCGCTTACGGCCAGATTGACTGCAAGATCTGCTAGTTTATTCATCTAACTCTGGTGTCACTAAAGCTTGATAGGCAGGCAATATGTTTATCGAGAGATGGGCGAAGTTCTGGTTTTGTACGGTTGCTATAGCAATAAAAAACGACAAAAAAGGGGCAAAACCGGTGAAGATAATCAGAGCAGATTTGAAGTTGCGAATCAACAGTATACTCTGGTGCCGTTACGATGCGACTTGCCAGGTCATGTTGGAAGGGCAGAAATTATTACGGTAGCTGGCAAACCCGGAGTCATTGGGTGGTCACACCATCAGTAGTCTCGAGTAGATATTTCGGTATGGAGGCAACTATTCTGTTGCCGCTGGCGTTGCGATTGAATTGCGGCCGCTGGGTGCAGAATGCCAGTCACTGGTGCTGGGCTCGATGTCAAAACGTTTTGGCATCAGGCAGTAGCCGGGACAACTCACGGTGGTTCATTTTGAAGTTAATTTGCGCGCTCTGCTGGCGTTTTAGAATTCAATAGGGTTACTTTCCCTTGTATTCTATAGTGTAAATATATAGGGCAGTCTCGGACTGCAGGCATTAATTCAACAGGCCGCCTGCTTCCCATTGGGTAACCTTACGGGGTAGCGTTATACTGTCAAGTTACAAATATAAAGCCCGGCAATCGCCCTGTTGTGCCGGAATCAAAGTGCCTCAATAAGAAAAACGCAGATATATAAGGATGGAGAGAGTGGAGAAAAATATTCCCGAAATGGTTGATCAGGCGATGAACTGTCTTGAATGCGGACAGGTAAATGAAGCCATCAATCTGTATAGAGAAATTACCAGAATTGATGCTGCGAACACTGATGCATGGTTAATGCTCGGTGCAGTTAATGGTGAACTTGGGAATGTTGGCGAGGCTATTGCCTGCTGCCGTCAGGCTGTTCAGCTGGAGCATGATAATGTCGAGGCCAACGTGATACTTGGTCGTCTCCTGATTGCCAGGGACGAGCTGGCTGAGGCAGCGGGCTGTCTGAAGACAGCACTTGAGCATGATCCTGAATATGGTGAAATCTGGGCGACACTCGCGAGTGTCGAAGGTAAGCTGGGTTACTATAAAGAAGCCGAGAAATCCGGCCGCAATGCGATACGACTTGCTCCAGACGCGGTAGAGGGGTATTCGAATCTGGCAAATGCACTTATAGCCATGGAACGATTTTCTGAAGCAATCGAGGTAAGTTCCAAGGCTGTCCAGCTAGACTCCCGCAATATTGATATTCGTATGACTCTGGCGCTGGCTTATGAGCGAGCCGGAGATGTCGGCAATGCTGAAAAAGCCTATCGCGATGTGCTCCGCCAGTCCAGTCACCATGTGGATGCAAAACTTGGGGTGGCAAGGCTCTTCATGGGAAAAGGAGACTTGTCGGCTGCGGAAGATCTGCTGCTGGAGGTGTTGCAGAGTAACCAGCAATATTATCACGCGCATCAGTTGCTCGGGCAGGTGTACGAGCTTACTGCGAGGCATGATGAAGCAGAGTCCTGTTACCGCAAGGCAATTGACATTATGCCGGATGTTGTTGAGGTATGGATTAATCTGGGCAATGTACTGCAGAATAAAGGGCAATTTGATGCAGCCATGTCCAGTTATGCCAGTGCATTGAGGCTCGCACCTGAAAATGCCGAGGCATATTACAACAGGGGATTACTGGAAAAGCGTCTCGGGGAATTCAGGTCAGCAGTCGCCAGCTTTGACCAGGCGATAGCATTCAGACCGGAATTTTTTCATCCACACTGGAATAAATCCTTCGTGTCTCTGCTGACAGGCGACTTCGAAGCAGGGTGGCGGGAATATGAATGGCGGTTGCGCGGTGAACAGTATATCGAGCGCCCGTTTATTCAGCCTGTATGGAAGGGTGAAGATCTCAATGGTCGAACGATCCTTGTCCATGACGAGCAAGGCTATGGTGATACTTTCCAGTTTGTGCGCTATTTACCCTTGGTAAAGGCGCGTGGAGGAAGGGTGATTTTTGAGTGCCATAACAAGCTGGGCCCGATACTTCAGGGGTGCGAAGGTTATGACCAGCTCATTGAGCGGAGTACGGTGGAATCTGTGCCCGATGTATCCTTCGATTGTCAGATCCACTTGATGAGCCTGCCGTATATCTTCAATACGCGTCTCGAAACCATACCAGCGCAGATTCCATACCTTAAGGCAGATCAGGGCCTGGTTGAAAAATGGAAAAGCCGCCTGGAAAATGATACCCGGTTCAAGATTGGAATTTGTTGGGCGGGTAGTCCCAGGCATACGAATGAGGCGGTACGTTCCTGCCCTTTGCAGGCGTTTTCGGCCTTGTGTGCGGTTGAAGGCGTCAGCCTCTATTCTCTTCAAAAAGGCCCTGCCATTGAGCAGGTAAACGGGCTGACGGAGCCATTTGAGCTTCATCGTATTGACATGGACCTGGATCACGGTGCCCGATTTGTAGATACAGCTGCAGTTATTGAAAATCTTGATTTGGTCATATCCATCGATACTTCCATTGTCCATCTTGCCGGGGCGCTTGGCAGGCCGGTATGGACGCTGCTCTCTACTTCACCTGATTGGCGGTGGCTGGTAGCGGGGGTGACTAATCCCTGGTATCCAACAATGCGCCTGTTCAGGCAGGCAGAGCCCGGAAATTGGGCTGGTGTGTTCAAGGACGTCGTAAAAGACCTAACTAAAAAACTAAGCTAGCAAGGGAGGTACCTGCTCATTTCGATTTTAATTGAAATTTCAGTTGGCGAGTTGATTGATAAGATAACAATACTCGAAATCAAGACGGAGCGTATTCGTGATTCAGTTAAATTGTCGAATGTGCAGGCTGAGCTGGAATTGTTGTCTCAGGTTAGAATCGACAGCCTTGGCAAGGTTTCCGAGATCGCAAGTCTTGCAGCAGAGCTGCGGTCTGTTAATGAACAGCTTTGGGAAATAGAGGATCAGATTCGGGGCAAGGAGCGAGACGGTGATTTTGATGCAGAATTTATACAATTGGCACGCAGCGTATACAAAACTAACGATCTTCGCGCGAAAATCAAGCAGAAAATCAATGCATTAGCCGGCTCCAGGATCAAAGAGGAGAAATCCTACCAGCAGTATTAGCTCGATGCGCTTGTATTTGTAACTAATTGCGACTAGTGACGCGATTATGGTGGTCAATATCAGGAGATCCTAAACAATGAAATACTTAACTCTTGTAATTATGGCTGGACTTTTTGTTTTATCAGGATGTTCCGGAAAGCAGACTTACAGTAACGCTGTTCGAGCTGGAGACACGGTATCACATACCGTGGGTATGAAGACCGGTGTTTCCCGGGATAGTCTCACGATTACGTTTACCCCTTTGGGGGGTGGAGCGAGCACAACGTATTTGCCCGGCGATAGTGCAATACGGGCAGTGGTTAATCTCTATCCTGATCCTGTGTCCAAGATCATTGTAGGTGGTGGGACCGGACAGAGTCTGGGCACATTCGCTAATATTTATAATTCCGCATTGGAAAATACCCTAGCTTTCCAGTCCAAGGACTGGTGGACAACAATGGTTGTGTACGATGTTCCGCCTACGCTCCCCATAGGAACCTATGCCGTTGAAATGGTTTCCAATGGAAACGTTTTGAATACGGCTACCGTTGATGTTGTCGATGTTGGTGGTTCACCCAATACCTTTGATACCCATGAAGGGGGTGTGTTGCTGCCTGAGATGCTTTATTCAATGGAAAGAGCTGAACACTACACCATTGATTTCACCGGAACCACTGTCCCCTATGCGCTGCAGGCAGATTTTATCCATAATGATGATGCGACTCTGGGCGGCACAGGCAGGCCCTATGTTGTCAATCCAAGAGGGGATGTCACAAGTGTTGCATGGACAGATGACGGGAATTCCCTGCGCGTCATCGTCACACCGACTCGAACCGGCTTGAGTAAAATGCAGCATTTCAGGTTTTATGTGGCGGGTGGTATTACCGGGCTGATCCCTCAATCTGTTGAAGCCTTTGATATAAACGGTAATCCGGTAGCGGGGGTAAACGCCACCGCCACTCCTGGTACTTAGTTGCAGAATTTCCCTGCATCAGCGCTAACACGCACTCATCTGTGTTTTGTATTTGTAAATAATTAAGGACACTCTGATTAATTCCTCGTATTTGCGATAATAGGCGCGGCAAAAAACGAGGGCAATGCGTCATGCGAGTGCGATCTGGTAGCCACCTGTGGATAATCTTGCCCAGAAAAACAACGCCAGGATGCTTTTACAGCAAGGAAGGATTCTAGAATCGAGGGAATTGTTGCAACAGATATGTACAGTCGCTTGTGAAGATAGCGAAGCCTTTTTTTTATTGGCTAATGCATTGCTCTATCTCGGGGAATTTGCCGAGGCAGCGGCCTGTTGTGAGCGAGCACTTGCCCTGAGAAAGGATGTTCCAGCCATTTACTTCTGTCACGCCATGGCGCTCGGCTCGCTCGGACGGGTAGACAGTGCGAAGTACAGTCTGGAAGCTGCGCTGCGAATCGACCCTGATCATATAGAATCACGGGTGAGGCTGGGTGCTGTATGTTTTGCACTGGGGCAGCATCTGGAAGCAGTGCGGCACTACAAACTTGCCGCGAAAATCCAGCCAGATAATGTAGAAGTAAACATTCGCCTGGGGGACATTCACCTCGCCCTGGGTAAAATCGAGCAGGCCAGAGCTTCCTATCGAAAAGCGGTCAGGTTAAAGCCGATGGACCCTAATGCAACAGCAGGGCTTGCGGCAATAGCCGCACGTAGCAATGATCCGCACTTGGCTTACACGCTTATACAGCCTTTCCTGGAACAGGGAAGTAAGAATATCAGTATTGCCACCTTGTACGCAGATATCAGTGGTGCTATTGGCCAGCGCGAGGAGGCGATAGTTTGTCTGCAGAAGCTACTTGATGCGACTTCGCCACCTCTAGATGAAAAACGTCGACTCCTGTTTGCACTAGGCAAGTTGCATGACGCATTGAAAAATTACCAATCTGCGTTTGAATATTATAAGCAAGCTAACGAGCTTGGTGCTGACTCATTTGACCCATGGGCTGCAAATGAACAACTAAACAGGCATATCGCCTTCTGGAGCGCTGATTATCTGGCAGGCGCACAAGTTGCGCGCAAACGAAACAAGGGGCAGCTACTCGTATTTATCGTCGGTATGCCGCGCTCCGGGACGAGCCTGGTGGAGCAGATTATCGGTAGTCATCCTGCAGTTTATGCGGCTGGTGAATTACAGGAAATCAACGATCTTGCTGTACACTTGCCGACTCTAACAAAAAGCGCAATGACATACCCCTTCTGCTTGGAGGATGTATCGCGGCCAGTGCTTGATACGGCAGCTAAAAATTATTTCAAGGCAGTAAACAAGCGTGCAGGCAGTGACAAGTACCAGGTGATCACAGACAAGATGCCGGGTAACTACTTGCATCTTGGCCTGATTCAGTTGATGTTTCCAGGCGCTAAAATAATTCACTGTATACGCGACCCTCGGGATACCTGCCTTTCGTGTTATTTTCAGAATTTCGCAGGTCAGCATCCCTATTCCAGTGATCTGCATAATCTGGGAATGTATTACCGGCAGTATGAAAAACTGATGCGACACTGGCGCAATGTGCTCAACCTTCAAATCTTGGATGTGCCCTACGAACGATTGGTTGCCAACCCCGAGCAGGCCAGCCGGCAACTCATAGAGTATTGTGGTCTGGAATGGAGTGCGTCGGTATTGCGATACTACGACTCAAAACGTGCCGTTGTAACATCAAGCTTTGATCAGGTAACAAAACCCATTTATAAAGAGTCCCTGGCTCGCTGGCAGAATTACGAGGAGTTTCTGGGGCCGCTGTACAAGGGGCTTGAATCCAATATCTAGCTGCTGGATGGTTTGTATATGAATGCAGGTAAACATTCTATTCATGAACAGAAGCAACATGCTGCCAGATTATTACAGGGTAATCGCGCTGATAACGCAAGGAAGGTCTTAACTGGGGTGTGTTCAAGGGTTAAGAAGGATGCAGAAGCCTGGTCTATGCTGGGTGCTGCCAATAGCATGCTTTGCCTCTATCCTGAGGCAGAGCAATGTATGCGCCGTGTAATCAAGCTTTCACCCGGAAATCATCAGGCCCGGAATAACCTGGGTTCTGCGTTGAGGGCGCAGGGCAAGTTCAGGGAGGCATTGTCCGAATCTGACAAGGCGGTCCGGATAAATCCGGATTATGCTGTGGCACATTTTAATCGAGGTGGCGTGTTACAGGATCTGGGAAATATCGATGATGCGATCGCAAACTATCAGCAGGCGGTCCGATTGGCACCGCATGATTCAGATATCCATCATAGTCTGGCAGAGGCATATCAGGAAACGGGTAACCTGGACAGCGCTTTGAAACACTACCAGCATGCGCTGCGCCTAAATCCCGGGTTAGTCAGTGCGGTTTCGAGAATGGCGGATATATATAAAACAAACAATATACGGAAGCCTTTGAAGTGCTTGAACCTTATGTTCAAGATGAACCAGATAAAATATCTGGGTCAACACGGAATCCTGTGGGTCAAAAACCGTGGTTTGCATGCAGAACCCACTATAATTCCAGTGCTTTCCGGCCCTCTGGGCAGGTGTAAAAGTGGTTTCATTTACTCGCAGGGTACATGAATGAACGATCCCCGCACATTGCGCGCGCTGTTTTCGCTGCCTGGCTTTACGGCCAGCTCCGGCGCTCAGGGGCGTATTCGGTGACCGCTACGCCCGCGTCGTCACCCTCAAGCGGCGAAAAAAACGGCCGTATGTTCCATGCTGCGGTCACCGCTGCCGAGGCCGTTACGACAAGCGCATCTGCCGCGGTGCGCGACCTCTCGGTGGCCGACTGGCGGATCTACCTGGAGTTCGAGCGCTGGCGCGTCAACTGTCCGAGGTGCGGTGGCGTGCATGTAGAGCACCTCGACTGGCTGGCAAAGAACCCGCGCTACACCCAGCGCTTTGCCCTGCATGTGGGCAAGCTGTGCCGCGACATGCCGAACAAGGCGGTCGCCGAGATGGAGCGCCTGCACCACAGCACGGTGAAGGATCTCGACAAGCTCTACATGCAACAGCAGGTGGAGCGCGCCGGCCTGCCCGCCCCGCGGGCCATCGGCATCGACGAGATCTCCATCCGCAAGGGCCACAACTACCGGGTCATCGTCAGCGACCTGGAGCGGGGCCGTCCCATCTGGGTCGGCGGCGAGGGCCGCAAGGAGGCCGACCTCGATCGCTTTTTCGCTGATTTGGGGCCGAAAAAGACCGCCCGCATCGAACTGGCCGTGATGGACATGTGGAAGCCGTTCCGCAACTCCGTCACCCGCAACATCCCCGATGCCCGTATCGTCTTCGACAAGTTCCACGTCATGCGCCACCTCGCCGATGCCCTCGACGAGGTGCGCAGAAGCGAGTACCGGCGCCTCGCTGGCAAGGACCGCAGCTACATCAAGGGCAAGCGCTATATGTTGCTCTCCAGCCGCGAGAACCTCTCCCTGGATGGCCGCCACGCCCTCAAGAAACTGCTCGCCGCCAACCAGCGGCTCAACACCGCCTACCTGCTCAAGGAGTCCTTCGGGCAACTCTGGGACTACCGCACCGAACGCGGCGCGCGGGCCTTCTTCGAGCGTTGGCAGGACGCCCTGAAGTGGCAGCGGCTGGAACCCTACCGCAAGTTTGCTCGCATGATCGAACGCCATTGGGATGGTATCGCTTCCTACTGTGATCCCGACAACAAGGTCAGCCTCGGTTTGGTCGAAGGCCTCAACAACAAGATCCGTGTCCTGCAGCGGCGGGCCTACGGCTACCGCGATGAGGAGTACCTGAAGCTGAAAATCATCGCCGCCTTCTTGCCACCACTGCCGAAATTCACCAAAAATGACCCACACGAATCCGCGTAGACCCATAATATTTATTGGCAATTGATGGAGTACTGGCAGAGAGTTCTACATTACCCTGTTCTGGACGGTCACTACGAAGACTTGGTTAAAAGTCATGAGATCGTGAGCCGCAGGTTGGTGGAATTTTGTGGCCTGCCATGGGATGAACAATGCCTGAAATTTCAGGACAACCCGCGCATGGTGATGACCGCCAGCCATGATCAGGTGCGCAGGGCGATCTATAAGACTTCCATGTATCGCTGGAAAAATTATCAAACCTTTCTAGAACCATTACTGGCGGAGCTGGGTGATGTCTTGGGAAATGCTGACAACCCTGTTGAGCCCCTTGAATGAGGAAAATGCGCCTGTGGTATGCACACAAGTGGGTACGAACTTGAACAGGCTGGGTTCCATCCAAAGGATAAACAATGCCGTAAGACCTGCTTACTGATTATTTTCTTCTTATATTACAAGGAGTTTGTCTTGATCCTGACGCATTCCCTTTGTCGGTTTGCTTAACATCGCAAAATATTATTCATAACTATCTGTTTTTACTTATGAATCAGGCCTAGACTCAGGAACAATATCAAGAAACTCGTCGAAATTGCTTACAATGTGATCGTGGTAACAGACGCTGAGCATGTTGTGAGTAGTATATCAGTCTGTAATATATGGAAATATCAGAATTGGCTTGCTATTTGCACGTTTGTTGGGCACTGCATTCTTGTAGGCCAACTGTTTGTTTAGGGTCTGTGCAAGGAAGCAGGTGCATGCATAGTAGTTAATGATTACTTTTAATCCGGATCTTGAGGAGTAAAACATGATGAATAAAAAAGCAATAGCAGCAATTGTAGGCACTGCAATGGGCCTTAGTGTTGCCGCTACCTCTATACAGGCGGCATCACTGACCTCACTGGTTATCACCAGTGGCACGTTCCAGATGGGCGTGTTTACGCCAGTAGCTAATACTATAACCAGTTTTAGCGGTGCCAACCTGATCGCTGGTGCAATCCCGGCTGGTTTCGATACCACCGTTGCACAATTTACAGCAGCCGCCAGCTCGCCGATAGCTTGGGATTTCAATGGCGGCGGCACGTTTGTTAACAGTTTCACCACCGCAGCTTCTTCAGGCGATGAAACCGGTGGTGTCATGAGTGGTACGATTAACATCACTGACAACTGGAACGGCACTGACTTTGCTCAGGGCGGTGCGTTTACGGGTACCGGTAACGGCTCCACCTTCAGCATCAACTGGACCTCCCTGATTGTAGGTGGCCCCTTTAACAATCAGATTGGTACCTATAATGTGTCGGGTACCTATTCCGTAGTACCGGTTCCGGCAGCTGCCTGGTTGATGGGCTCCGGACTGGTGGGCCTAGTAGGAGTGGCTCGCCGTCGTAGGAAAGCGCAGGCATAATCTAATTATGCCGAGCTTGCATTAAGTTAAAGTCAGCTAATGCACAGAAAAAGCCGGGTGGGGTTTCCTACCCGGTTTTTTTATGCCTCAAAATAAAGTTTTTTTGTGTAATGTGGGAGTTATATCAATCGTGCTCTTTCGGATGCCCTGTCTGTCGCCTGCTAATTCCTTGTGCCCGCTTTCATTGTTTGTTAATTAGTGTAAAAAGCATGTGCCAAAGCAGCTTGACCGGATTCGAGAAATTTACCAAGAAGACCCATAAGGAGCAGTTTCTGGAGGAGATGGCGCAAATCGCTTCCCAGAAATAACTGACGCAGACGCTGGAGCCCAATTATCCCAATCCGACCGGTCCGGGTTACCGCCCCAGGGCTTGAGTGGATGTTACAGATCTACTTCACGCGGCACTGGTTCGACCTGTCAGATCCGGGCATCGATGTGGCGCAGTGGACTGGTTGAAGTATGATGTAGGGCAATGACTCATAATACGTGTGGCGCGCTGCCGTGATGGGGGCGCGCCACACACAACAACCCAAGCACAGCGGTGATGGTTTGTTTTCTTGAGAGGCCTAACTAGATGTCGTCAACGAGCGCTATTTTCATCAACTCCATGTGGAGGTCCGGCGGCACCTACTGGTGGGGTAAGTACCGACATAAAGAGGAGTGTTATTGTTACTACGAGCCTTTCCACGAGGATCTGGCTATCAAGAGCGCATCGGATTTCCTGCGGGAATTCGATACGGGCATCACCAAGGCGCTGCGGCATACCAACATCGATAAATCCTATTTCGCTGAGTACCCGTTTGACGAGGACTGGTTCCGCACTTTTCACCGGAACTTCTCCGTCTACAACGAATATTTTCTGGAAAATGACAGCAATGGGCAGAGCCTACAGGATTATCTTGCCAGACTGATCGCTCATGCACAGGTCAAAAAGAGGATCCCGGTATTCAAAATGGTTCGAGCCTCTTTCAGAACCGCAGCATTCGCTACTCAATTCGATGCGGTCAATCTGTATATCCTGCGGCGCTTCGACGAACAGTTCGAATCAACCGTATTGCTGAATGGATTGAGCCCACTATTTCAGATAATAAAATACAACAGAACGAACAGGTTCTTTACCGAACTCTATGACTTTCTGAACAGGGAGCAGCCAGCCGCACTGGCGAGAGATGCCAGAGGCATTCCCCGATTCGCATCCAGGCGACAATTTGAGCTGTACAGAAGCGTGCTGTTTTTTTTCTGGGCGCTATCCCTACTATACAACTTGAAATATGCCGATCTGATTATCAACCACGAGCACATAGAAGATAGAAAATACCGGAAACATATAGCTGATCACTTGCGAGATCTTGTCGGCATATCCCTCGACCTGGAGGATTTCCGTACGATGCGCAGAAGCCGAATGCCGATAGCAAAGGTGTTGCCGGAAGTGCTTGATATAATCAAAAAGAAAGCCAAATCACTGAACATAGACAAATCGAAGTTGAAGAATAGCAGCATCGCAAAGGAGAATCTGCGAGACATTGAGCTGGCGCTCGGCTGAATCAATTTAGTGTCGGATGCTGGAACCTGATCAAGGGGTGCCGTGCAACCGACATTCCTATCGCAATTATTGCTTTCGTAGACCTGTACTTATTATAAATCTCTAACCACACCGTTAAGAGTTTTCGCGACCGATTCGAAGACCGGCTGCCAATCACCGGCCTCGCGTTGGCGGAACAGGCGCATCCCCGGATACCAGGGGGAATCTGGCCGATCCAGCAACCAGCGCCAGTCAGGCATGGTACATAATAAGGTCCAGACTGGCTGTCCGAGGGCGCCCGCCAGGTGTGCAATAGAGGTGTCAATTGTCAGAATCAGATCCAGATTTGCCATCACGGCTGCCGTGTCCACGAAAGGCGCTTCGTTGTCCAGCTCCTTGTCCAGTCGAACCAGATTCATCCCGGAGGGTAATGACTCGGCCTGCCTGGCGCCATCTCCTTTCTGCAGGCTGTATAGATGCACTCCTGGAATCCGCCCCAATTGTGCGAACTGCTCCAGCTTGCAGGAGCGGCTTACCTCATTGGTGTGTTTCGGGCTTCCGGCCCACGCAATACCCACCTTGAATCCCGCATCAGCGGCCAGGCGATCCCGCCATTTCTCTACTCGCACTGGGTCGGGTCTGATATAGGGTACCTCGCAGGGAATATTGTTCAGATCAGTGCCCAGAATGCCCGGAAGGCTCATCAGGTGTACCTGAACATCGAACGCGACTTGGGGTATATCCCGATATGAAACGCGTTCTATTATCTGGTCATAACCCGTCACAACCACTCAACACCTCACGGAGTCCGCGGTGGCATTCGAAGATCACGTGCCCTGCTTGTGCTTTGACGCGTCGAAGATACCTCACAAACTGGAACGTATCGCCGAACCCTTGTTCATCGTGTACAAGGATGGTGCGGCCATCAAGGGCTGAACCATCCCAGGTAGGTTGAGTAAAAGACCGCCTGATACAGTCTTTCCGTCGATGTCGCCATTCATATTCCTGCCAGCCCTGCGTATAGTCTCCAGTTAGCAAGCAGACGAAGGACTTGTGCCAATGGGCCTCGACAAATTCCGGCTGATAGCTGATGGCGCGATCAAACCGTGACAGTGCTCCACTGAGTCTCATCTGTCGTAGATCCAGTGCACCCTGATTGTAGTGTGCGCCGCTATTGTCTGGTGCCAGTTCCAGTGCGTGTTCATAACAGGACCCGGATTCGTCGTACTGTCCTTGATCCTGGAGTACATTTCCCAGGCCGATCCACGCATCCACAAGGGTTTGATCTTGCTCCAGCGCCTGACGATAGTGGTCTTCGGCTTCCTTCCAGCGGCTTTGCGACCAATATAGCTCGCCAAGATGGCAATGACTGTTCGTATCGCCGCGGTTACTTCGCAATGTCTCCATCAAAACTTCTTCGGCGCCAGTACCTGTTTTCAGCTTTGTTGATGATCCGTGATATACCGACTTTGGCTCTGAGAGTTCCGGGCGCAAACGGCGAGCCTCATTCGATATAATAGGCAAGGGCCTCAACTGGTCTGCCCAGTGCCTCCAATGCCATGCCGGCGTTGTTGTATGCCGCTCCTAAATGACGGATTAATCCGAAGCGCCTCTTTATAACTGGCTATAGCCTCTTCCAGTCGACCCAGCTTCTGATAAGTCACTCCAAGGTTGTAGTGTGTTTCGGCGTGGCGTCCTGCGCTCAGTTTCAGTACTGTTTGATAGCTTGAAATGACTTCTTCGAGCCGACCCAATTGCTCGCTGACCAGCTCCCAGCATGAACCAGGCTTCAGGGTCGAGCGGGTTCGCCTTCGTCATCTTGCGGCATTCGTCTCTTGCCTCCCGCCATTTACCGGCGCGCACAAACGCCGTTATCTTTTTCTTGCTACGCGCAGATGAATTCACTGCCATAGTGGCGATTCCCCTTCCGCAACCTGGCTATTGCGGTAATTCTCCCATCGGTTAAACACTGTTGAAACCTGAACAAAATTTATTTCTGCGATCGGGAAAATTTGGATATTGATGTGGATTTTCGACATCCACAGCTCGTGACATCCTGACTGCAGAACGCATCATGGAATGATGCGGGAAGTCTAATCTATCTCTGTAGCTACGACCCATAAAACATAAAACAGTAGCAGTCCTATCAAGATGGACGACAAACTGGACATCCAGTTGCGTCACATTAACCTGGCAAGTTGTAAGAGAACACATACCTGGAGCCGTTCATCCAAACTTTATGGTGAGAGTGGCTCGATCGGTATCTGTGCCTGTCGCGTGTCCATTGAGTCCATTCAGCAAACGGCAATAGAAAATGGATTTCGTGTAAGAGAATGCCGGGCGGCCCCATAAGGCGTCGAGAGGTAATGCCCCGTGGCAGAGTGTGGTAGAGGCGGCATAACCACTACTTGTAGTAACCACAATTTGTTAGAGATTGCTGAAATCTATCCTGCATCTTGACTGGAGCTTATATGAATGAAACCGTTAGGACTATTGCATTAAACGTGAATGAAATTGATGCTAAATACGGGGAACTGGACAATTAATGCAGAAGATGGATAATACTGCTCGTGTTTCGTTAAATGATATGTATATTGCCTTAAATGCATCGAAATACACCTGAGCTACGAAAACTGCATGAATTAGACGATGTCCAGCATCCTTATTCTCAACGGCCCCAACCTGAACCTCCTGGGCACACGCGAGCCGGAGCACTATGGTACCACCACCCTGGACGAGATCCTCGACGGTCTGCAGGCGCAGGTGAAAACGGCTGGTGTCGAACTGACCAGTTTCCAGAGCAACGCCGAGCACGAACTGATCGGCACGCGTCCAGGCGGCGCCATCACAAGGCATTAACTTCATTATTATTAATCCGGCCGCGCTGACCCATACCAGTGTCGGCCTGCGCGATGCCCTGCAGGCGGTTGGTATCCCGTTCATCGAGGTCCACCTCTCGAATATTCATGCCCGTGAGGCCTTTCGCAAGCAGTCATTTTTCTCGGACATTGCGGTCGGGGTGATTTCGGGGCTGGGGCCGATCGGGTATGAGCTGGCGTTGCAGGCGGCGGTGCGGTATCTGGAAAAGCAATAGTGGCCACGGAAACCGCGCAAGAACGTGGAAAAACAGGCAAGCGGGTATCAAAAAATTTCAGATTATTAAATAGGTTATTGTTCCCTCTCCCCGGCCCTCTCGGCAACTGCTCCCTGGGTTGCGCTACAACCGACCTCCCTGTCGGCGCCCCGGAGAGAGAGGGGGATAAAGGTTACAGAGCATACACAGCACACGGTGCGCAGAGCGCACCCTACACCAGACGGGGTTTGTCATGGACATACGCAAAGTCAAGAAACTCATTGAACTGCTGGAAGAATCGCAGCGTCGCCGAAATCGAGATTCACGAGGGTGAGGAATCGGTGCGCATCAGCCGGCCGGATGGCCGCCTGGCGCCACCGGCTGTACACCCGCCGCCGGCATGTGACGGCGTCGGCAGCCGCGCCTGTGGTTGCCGCGCTGAGCGCCCGCTGAGCCGGCTATACCGGCCGGGCACACCGTCACCTCGCCCATGGTCGGCACCTTCTACGAGTCGCTCGTCCCCGGGCGCGAAGCCGTTTGTCGAGATCGGCCAGGCAGGTGAATGTCGGCGACACGCTGTGCATCATCGAAGCGATGAAGATGCTCAACCAGATCGAGGCCGACAAGGCCGGCACCGATTTCCGCGAAGCTGGTCGAGAACGGTCAGCCGGTCGAATACGGGCAGTCCCTGTTCGTGATCAGCTGATGCTGGAGAAAGTTGTCATCGCCAATCGGGGCGAAATCGCCCTGCGTATCCTGCGTGCCTGCCACGAGCTGGGCATCAGCACGGTGGCCGTGCATTCCGAGGCCGACCGGGATCTCAAGCACGTGCTGCTGGCGGACGAGAGCGTCTGCATCGGTCCGGCGCCGTCCGCGGACAGCTATCTGAATATCCCGGCCATCATCAGCGCCGCCGAGGTGACCGATGCGGTGCGATTCATCCGGGCTACGGGTTTCTGTCCGAGAACGCCGACTTCGCCGAGCAGGTGGAGCAGCAGCGGCTTTATCTTCATCGGGCCACGCGCCGGAAACCATTCGCACCATGGGCGACAAGGTCGCCGCCATCCGCGCCATGAAGGAGGCCGGTGTGCCCTGTGTGCCGGGTTCGCGACGGTCCGCTGGGGGAAGATGACGCCACCAATCTCAAACTGGCCCGCGAGATCGGCTACCCGATCATCATCAAGGCCGCCGGCGGCGGTGGCGGGCGCGGCATGCGCGTGGTGCACGCCGAGGCGCATCTGCTCGAGGCGATCTCGCTGACCCGCACCGAGGCGCAAGAACGCGTTCGGTAACGACGTCGGTGTACATGGAGAAATTCCTGGAGAAGCCGCGCCATATCGAATTCCAGGTGCTGGGCGACGGCGAGGGTAACGCCATCCACCTCGGCGAGCGCGACTGTTCCATGCAGCGCCGCCACCAGAAAGTGGTGGAGGAAGCGCCGGCGCCGGGCATTACCGAGGAGCAGCGCCAGGACATGGGCGAGCGCTGTGCGGAGGCCTGTCGCCAGACTCAAGTACCGCGGTGCCGGTACTTTCGAATTCCTGTACCGAGAACGGCGAGTTCTATTTCATCGAAATGAATACCCGCGTGCAGGTGGAGCACCCGGTCACCGAAATGGTCACCGGCGTCGATATCGTCAAGGAACAGCTGCATATCGCGGCCGGCGATGGGCCTGACGTACAAGCAGGAGGACATCACAGATCCGCGGCCATGCCATCGAATGCCGCATCAACGCGGAAGACCCGAAAAACTTCATGCCGTCACCCGGCACTATCACCCAGTTACCACGCCCCGGGCGGCCCCGGGCATCCGCATGGATACGCATATCTACAACGGTTACAGGGTGCCGCCGTACTATGATTCCATGATCGGCAAGCTGATCGCGCACGGCGACAACCGTGCCTCGGCGCTGGCGCGCATGCGCGTCGCGCTGACCGAAATCGTCATCGACGGCATCAAGACCAACATGCCGCTGCACCACGATATCATGCACCGATGCCGCTTTCATGGCCGGCGGTGACGGATATTCATTATCTGGAAAAGAAGCTCGGACTTTAGCGGGACGCTGGTGCAGGGCAGGAAGTCGGTTGTACACACCAAACCCAGTAAATCACGGTAGGAGCGGATGTTATCCGCAAACAAATCTGCCCACGCGATTCGCGCATGTCTGCACTTCTGCGCCATGAGATGGAGGGTGCGTTTTACGCACCGGGAAGCTTGCATGTATTACACCCTACAACACAGCACGGCGAAATCGCATGTCAAGGCTCTACAATTTCAGTGAATACGACAAGTACCTCAGCCTCAAGGTTAATGCCGAGCTGTGGTTCGTGATCCTGTATCTCCTGCGTCCGTATATTATACTTATCGGCACGCAAAAACTTGGACGTGGCAGTGGCAGCGCTGCCGGCATAGAGGGTGTAAGGAATATCCTGTACCCGGACGATTTCTCGATGGTGCTGGCAATTCTGGCTACAATTCCTGTATTGCTGTTCATGTTCTCGCATGGTCGAAAAGAAAGCCCGGCGCAAATGCGTTGATCCGAAAACTCTGGAAAAACGGAGTGAACTTGCTGGCTTGCGGCAGCGACGCTGAATATCATCATTGTTTTTGTGCCCTTGCTTGATTGGTACCATGGCCCGTGTTCATATGCTCGGATGGGTGCAGATAGGCTTTGCAATTGTCATCATTGGTTACGTGTACAGCTCGCGTCGTGTCAGGGATACCTTTGCGCGATTTCCCTGTCGAAAATCAGACAATAACCACGGGAAGTAAAGTTTCGCCTGTGACGCTTATGATGTCTCAAAGACTGTCCAGAGCCTGGCTGCAATTTTCCATTGATGTGCTGCGCGAGCAGGTCGAGGCGGTGACGGCGGCGCTCGAGGCTGCGGGGGCGCAGTCCGTGACGCTGCAGGACGCGGCCGATGAGCTGCTTATCGAACCCGTACCGGGCACGCGGCCGGTGTGGCGCAATCCGCGTGTGGTGGCGCTGTTCTCCGCGGATGCCGATGCACAGGCGGTCGAGGCCGCGTTGCGCGCCATGCTGGCGGATCCAGTGCCCGGGCTTTCGGTAACCGTGCTGGAAGATCGCGACTGGTCCACCACCTGGCGGGAGACTTTCAGGCCGATGCGTTTCGGTGAGCGTCTGTGGGTGTGTCCCTCCGGTGAGTCCTGTCTGGCGCCGGATGCTGTCGTGGTGACCCTCGACCCGGGTTTTGCCTTTGGTACCGGCACCCATGCCACTACGGCCATGTGTCTGGAGTGGCTGGATAAACATCCCCCGGCCGGGCAGCGCGTCATCGACTATGGCTGTGGTTCGGGCATCCTGGCCATCGCCGCCAGCCGGCTGGGTGCAGGGTTTGTGGTGGCCACCGACATCGATCCCAATGCGCTCGAGGCGACCCGCGAAAATGCCCGGGTCAACGGGATTGTCGCGAATTTCGTCGTGTGCTTCCCGCAGGATCTCGACTCGGTGCCGGTGGACCTGGTGATTGCCAATATCCTCGCCAATCCCCTGCAGGAACTGGCCGCGGAACTGGCCGGTTACCTGCGTCCTGGTGGCAAAATCCTGCTGACCGGTATCCTGGCGGAGCAGGCCGATGCGGTCAGCTCGGCCTACGCGGCATGGGTCGATTTTGAGCCGCCGCAACGGCGTGACGAGTGGGTGCTGCTGACGGGTATCAGGCGTGGGACGTGAAACGTGAAACGTGAAACTAACGTGAGACGTGAGACGTGAGACGTGAGACGGGGCACGTGAAAAGAATAATGGCCACGGAATCCACGGAAGAACACGGAAAAATAAATACACCTGGCCCGTAATCGAATCAGGTGTAGGGTGCGTTTTACGCACCGGGAATTGAGGTGAGACGTGAAAAGAATAATGGCCACGGAATCCACAGAAGAACACGGAAAAATAAATACACCAGGCCCGTCATCAAGCAGGTGTAGGGTGCGTTTTACGCGCCGGGGATTGAGGTGAGACGTGAAAAGAATAATGGCCACGGAATCCACAGAAGAACACGGAAAAATAAATCAACAATAGGCCGTAATCAAGCAGGTGTAGGGTGCGTTTTACGCACCGGCAATGGTGCGCACAGCGCACCCTACATTAACCAGGTGTTACCCTCAGAGAGCGTAAAAATCAAAAACTTTATCAGCTTTTCCTGATCGAATTTTTTTTCCGTGTTCTTCTGTGGATTCCGTGGCCATTTTTTGTTTTAAGCATTTTTCGAATGCTTCATGTCCATGAACAGCCGGCATGAGTGCGCAGCAGGTCATTCATTTTTGTACGATTATTGAGGTACACTCGCTCCATGTATACCTACTGCCCGAATTGCTCGGTGGTGTTCCAGGTGTCCGCGGCGCAGCTGGGCAAGGCGACGGGCCGCGTGCGCTGCGGGGAATGCCGGCAGTTGTACAACGTCATGGATTACCTGTACGAGGACCTGCCTGCGGTACGCGAGGCGGTGGATGCTGCTGGCAGTCTGGCCATGCACAGCCAGGCTGCACGCATGGGCGGCGTCGATGTCGAGCAACGCGTGGATGTCGAGGAGCGCGTGGATGATAGAAAGGCGGCGCCAGAACCGATCAGTGCGCTTCCGCCGCTGCTGGCGAGTTCCAGCTGGGAGCGACAGTCCCTGGCGGGTCGTGACCTGTTCAGCATATCGGCGATTGGTGTGCTGCTGGTGCTGTTCGGCATGCAATGGACCTACTTCAACCGCGCCGGGCTGGCTGCCGATCCCGGCTGGCGCCCGGCACTCGAGCAATTCTGCACGGTGTTGCGCTGTGATCTGCCGCTGCGTGTTGACCTGTCGCAACTTGCCATCATCGAACGCGATGTGCGTCAGCATCCGGTTGCGTCTGGCGCCCTGCTGATCAATGCCGCGTTCGAGAATCGCGCCGATTTTACCCAGCCCTTTCCGGTATTCGAAGTGAGTTTTACCGATATGGACGGCCAACCCCTGGCCATGCGGCGTTTTTTGCCGTCGGAATACCTGGCCGCGAATTTCGACCGCAGTGCCGGGTTGCCGCCACACAGCGCGGTGCAGGTCGTGCTGGAAGTGCAGGATCCGGGTGACAAGGCAGTGTCTTTCCAGTTCGGGTTTCTCTGAAGTCTGCATTTTTGCAGGCTTTTTTTTTACGCTTTTACATCCTCCCGCAAGCGGGTATTATCTGCCGTCCTTCAACCCGGGATTAAAACAGACTCGTCATACGTCATAACACCGGTGAACATAGGACCTTTCACATTACCCAACAATCTCGTGCTGGCTCCGATGGCCGGTGTGACCGATCGTCCGTTCCGTCAGCTGTGTCGTGAACTGGGCGCGGGTATGGCCGTGTCGGAAATGGTTTCGTCGAATGCACTGCTGTGGGGCAGCGTCAAGACGCGGCGCCGCATCGATCATAGCGGTGAGCATGCGCCGGTGTCGGTACAGATTGCCGGTGCCGATCCTGACAGCATGGCAAATGCGGCGCGCTTCAATGTCGATCACGGTGCTCAGATTATCGATATCAACATGGGCTGTCCCGCCAAGAAAGTGTGTAACGTCATGGCCGGTTCAGCGCTGTTGCAGGACGAGCCACTGGTGGGACGTATACTTGATGCCGTGGTGCAGGCCGTAACCGTGCCGGTCACGCTGAAAATCCGCACCGGCTGGGATCCCGAACACAAAAACGGCCTGCGTGTCGCACATATCGCCGAACAGGCCGGTATCCAGGCATTGGCGGTGCATGGCCGTACCCGCGCCTGTGGCTATCGCGGTGTGGCCGAACATGACACGGTGCGCGCCATCAGGGCCGCTGCTGGCATTCCCGTAATCGCCAATGGCGATATCGCTACCCCGGAACAGGCCGTCGAGGTGCTGCGCTATACCGGCGCAGATGCCGTCATGATCGGGCGCGCGGCGCAGGGACGTCCCTGGATCTTTCGCGAAATCAGCCATTTCATGCAGACCGGCCGGCGCCTGCCGGAACCCGGGCCGGCGGAAATCAGCCGGATTCTCACCGGACATCTCGAGCGCCTGTACGCCTTCTACGGCGAGTACACCGGCGTGCGCGTGGCACGCAAGCATATCGCCTGGTACAGCAAGGGCCAGCGTGAGGGCA
The DNA here is from genome assembly GCA_963712695.1 of uncultured Gammaproteobacteria bacterium. Lineage (GTDB taxonomy): Bacteria > Pseudomonadota > Gammaproteobacteria > UBA9214 > UBA9214 > UBA9214. Next base: position 74,743 of record CAVQJD010000023.1, on the reverse strand, counting down.
ACGCCTTCCGTGAGCAGATCAACCGGCTGGAAAGCGCCACGGCGCAGTTGCAGTTCGTACACGACTTTTTTGCCCGGCTGGCCGACCGGCAGGAACTGGCAGCATGAATGCGCAGCCGCGGCGTGAACGCCGCAAGCAGCCGATCCGCCGCAGCGTTACCTCGGCCCTCGAGCTTTACCTGGGTGACCTGAATGGCCACAAGGTGAATGATCTGTATCATGTGGTGCTCAACGAGGTTGAGCCCGCCCTGTTCAATGTCGTCATGCATCACGTCGACGGCAACCAGAGCCTGGCCGCCGAGATGCTCGGTATCAGTCGCGGCACATTGCGCAAGAAACTCAAGCAATATGACCTGGAACATTTGCTGCCATGATCGCACGTGCGCTCATCAGCGTGTCCGACAAGAGCGGGGTTGTCGACTTCGCACGTGCGCTGCACGCGATCGGTGTGGAAATCCTGTCTACGGGTGGCACCGCCAGGCTGTTGACCGATGCCGGCGTCACCGTCACCGAGGTGTCCGACTTCACCGGTTTCCCGGAGATGATGGATGGACGCGTCAAGACCCTGCATCCACGTATTCACGGCGGCATCCTCGGACGCCGCGGTACCGACGAGGCCGTCATGACGGCCAATGGCATCCTGCCCATCGACCTGGTGGTCGTGAACCTGTATCCGTTCGAGCAGACCGTAGCACGTCCGGATTGCGACCTGCCCACGGCCATCGAGAACATCGATATCGGTGGGCCAACCCTGTTACGCGCGGCGGCCAAGAACCATGCTGCAGTTACCGTAGTGGTCGATAACGCCGATTACCCGGTTGTGCTCGAGGCGATGCACGCCAACGGCAAAACCGTGCCGGCGGCCATGCGCTACAGCCTGGCGGTGAAGACATTTGAACACACCGCACGTTACGACGGCGCCATCGCCAACTACCTGGGTGCAATCGATGCCGACGGCGCACACGTCGGTTTTCCGCGCACCCTGAACCTGCAGTTTCGCCAGGTACAGGCCATGCGCTACGGCGAGAATCCGCATCAGCATGCGGCCTTCTACGTCGAGCACGAACCGCGCGAGGCCTCCGTCGCGACCGCGCACCAGCTGCAGGGCAAGGAACTGTCGTACAACAACGTGGCGGATACCGATGCCGCGCTGGAATGCGTGAAATCCTTCACCGAGGGGCCGGCCTGCGTCATTGTCAAGCATGCCAATCCCTGTGGTGTGGCACTGGGTACCAGTCCGCTCGAGGCCTACGAGCGTGCTTTCAAAACCGATCCGACTTCGGCGTTTGGCGGCATCATCGCCTTCAACCGTACGCTGGACGCGGCCACTGCCGCGGCCATTATCGAGCGCCAGTTCGTCGAGGTGATCATTGCACCGGCCGTCGATCCGCACGCCCTGCCGGTGCTGGCGGACAAAGAAGAATGTGCGTGTGCTGGAATGCGGTACCTGGGCAGACGAGCCGCTGCCCGTGCTGGACTTCAAGCGTGTCAATGGCGGGTTGCTGGTGCAGGACCGCGATCTGGGCCGGATTGACGCGGACGATCTGAAGGTCGTCACGCAGCGCACGCCAACGGCACAGCAGGTGCAGGACCTGCTGTTCGCCTGGCGCGTGGCGCAAGTTCGTCAAGTCCAACGCCATCGTATACTGCAAGGACGGCATGACCATCGGTGTCGGCGCGGGCCAGATGAGCCGCGTCTACAGCGCCCGGGTGGCCGCCCTGAAGGCGGCGGACGAGGGCCTCGAGGTGAAGGGTTCGGTGATGGCCTCGGATGCCTTCTTCCCGTTCCGCGACGGCATCGACCAGGCCGCGGAAGCGGGCATCGTGGCGGTGATCCAGCCCGGCGGCTCGCTGCGCGACGACGAGGTCATCGCGGCTGCCAACGAGCACGGCATCGCGATGGTGTTCACCGGGATGCGCCACTTCCGGCACTGAGGGGTGAAGCGTGAAACGTGAGACGTGAAAAGAAGAATGGCCACGGAAGCACATGGAATCACACGGAAAAATCAGATACGAATAATAGCCACGGAAAAACACGGAAAAATTGATTAATGCAGGATGAGATGTAGGGTGCGTTTTACGCACCGGTAATGGTGCACGGAGTGCACCCTGCGATCGAGAAGAGTGGTCACGGAAGCACACGAAAAATCAGAAACGAATAATGGCCACGGAATCCACGGAAGAACACGGAAAAATTACAAGATATGACGGAATGTAGGGTGCGTTTTACGCGCCGGTAATGGTGCACGGAGTGCACCCTACGAGCTGCATCTTTCCGTGTGTTTCCGTGGCCATTAAATTTCAGGGAAACGTGAGTACCTGTTACATCCTCCTGCTCTGGAGTGTTTTATCTTTCCGTGTTCTTCCGTGGATTCCGTGGCCATTTATCAGTTATAAGGTACAACCATGAATATCCTGATCATCGGCAATGGCGGACGCGAGCATGCGCTGGCCTGGAAGGCCGCGCAGTCGCCGCTGGCGGATACCGTGTTTGTCGCGCCGGGCAACGCCGGGACAGCGCGTGAACCGGGTGTCGAGAATGTCGCTATCGACGTGCTCGAGATCGATGCGCTGATCGCCTTCGCGCAGTCAAGCGCGGTGGGCCTTACCATTGTCGGGCCGGAAGTGCCGCTGGTGGCCGGGATTGTCGACCGCTTCCGCGCTGTTGGCCTGCCGTGTTTCGGACCTACGCGCGGGGCCGCACAGCTGGAAGGTTCCAAGTCATTCAGCAAGGACTTTCTCCGGCGCCACCGGATTCCGACGGCGGCCTACGCCAGTTTTCATGAGCTGGATGCCGCACTTGCCTACATTCACGAACAGGGCGCCCCGATTGTGATCAAGGCCGACGGGCTGGCTGCCGGCAAGGGCGTGATCCTGGCGCAGACCGAGGCGGAAGCCGCTGCCGCCGTGCAGGATATGCTGGCCGGCAATGTATTCGGCGAGGCCGGACACCGCGTGGTCATCGAGGAATTCCTGCAGGGCGAGGAGGCCAGTTTTATTGCCATGGTGGACGGCGAGCACTGCCTGCCGCTGGCCACGTCGCAGGACCACAAGGCGCGTGACAATGGCGACACCGGCCCCAATACCGGAGGCATGGGCGCCTATTCGCCGGCCCCGGTCGTCACACCGGCCATTCACGAACAGGTCATGCAGCAGGTGATGTTGCCGACCATTCGCGGCATGGCGGCGGAAGGCAATACCTTCACCGGCTTTCTCTACGCCGGACTCATGATCGGTACAGACGGTGTGCCCAGGGTGCTGGAATTCAATGTGCGTTTCGGTGACCCGGAAACACAGCCTGTCATGTGCCGCCTGCGCTCCGACCTGGTGGAGCTGTGCCTGGCCGCGCTGGATGGGCGACTCGACACAGTCAAGGCCGAGTGGGACACGCGCGCGGCGCTCGGCGTGGTGATGGCCGCAGGCGGCTACCCGAACAGCTATCGCAAGGGCGATATCATCAAGGGTTTGGCGGAGGCAGACGATATGCCATGCAAGGTGTTTCATGCCGGGACCGTGGCGGACGGCACGGCCGCGAAGACCAGCGGCGGACGTGTGCTGTGTGTCTGTGCGCTGGGAGACACCATTGCCGCGGCACAGCAACAGGCCTATGCCTGTATCGGACACATCCACTGGCCGGATGTTTATTATCGTACCGACATCGGCTATCGTGCGGTCGAGCGTGAGATGTGAGACGCGATATAAAGAATTGCCACGGAATCCACGGAAGAGCACGGAAAGATATTAAGGAAGCTCTGTTTTATTGAAACGTTTCCGTCATTGCGAGCTAAGCGTGGCAATCTCGTACTATTTAATAAGTTACATAAAGATTGCTTAACAAAATATCATGAGTTTCCTTAACCGTTCACGTCTCACGTCTCACGTTTCACGCTCCGCCCGGTACAATTACAGCCTGCTGGTTCGCACAAGGAGATAACCATGGAAAATATCGGCTGGGTAATACTTGCCCTCATCGTTGCCGTCCCGCTCTGGGGCGTCCTGCTCTACAACAAACTGGTGGGACTGAAGAACCAGGTTGCAAACGCCTGGCGCCAGATTGACGTCCAGCTCAAGCGCCGTCATGACCTGATCCCGAACCTGGTCGAGGTGGTCAAGGATTACATGTCCTATGAGCAGGAAACTCTGACTATGGTCATTCAGGCCCGTAACCAGGCGGTCAGCGCCAGTGGGCCGGAAGAAGCGATTGCCGCCGAGGGTATCCTGACCGGGGCGATGGGAAAGCTGTTCGCATTGATGGAAAATTATCCCGATCTCAAGGCCAACGAGAATGTCTCGCGTCTGATGGAAGAGCTGAGCACCACCGAGAACAAGATTTCCTTCTCGCGCCAGTTCTACAATGACAGCGTAATGGCGCTCAACAACGGCGTCGAATCCTTCCCGTCGAATATCGTCGCCGGCCTGTTCGGCTTCAAACAGGCGACCTACTTCGAAGTGCCGGAAACCGAAACAGCCACACCCAAGGTGGATTTGCGCTGAGTAATGCTGACCAGGTGAGAACCGGCCACGGATGCACACGGAAAAACGTGAAACGTTTTTCCGTGGCGTTTATGCATTTCAAATGATTGACTGACCCGGATGACACCCTCAGATAGCAAACAGTGTCCGGAATGTGGTGCTGCCAACTCCCCGCATGCCAGGACCTGCCGCCAGTGTGGCATTCCGCTGCAGGCGAACTGGCAGTCGCACCGGTTGCTGCGCAACAAGGTGCTACGGCGTACCGACTTCCTGGCCGCTGCACGTGCCAACCAGCGTGCGACGCTGCGCTTGCTGGGTGCACTTTTGCTGATCCTCGGCGTGCTGGGTTACCTGCTGGGCTGGGGGCTGCAGCTCGGCATGTACGGTCTGCCCGCCGAAGTGGAGACTGTCTGGTTCATCAGTCGCTGGGGCGTCTGGTGTTCACTGGTGCTGTTCGGCATCGGTGCGGTGTGGTCATGGGTTGCATTCCGCAGCGGTGACCGGATCATTCTGCGCCTGACGGGTGCCGAGGAGGTCACGGCCGACGAGGAGCCCGTGCTGCACAATGTGGTCGAGGAAATGGCGATCGCGGCCGGCATCGTCAAGCCACGTGTGTTCGTTATCGATACTCCGGCGCTGAATGCCTTTGCCACCGGTATGAACCCGGCCCGTTCCGCCATCGGTGTCACGCGCGGGTTGCTGGATACACTCAACCGTGCGGAATTGCAGGGCGTGATCGGTCACGAGATGGGTCATATCGTGAACTGGGATATTCGCTATGCCACGGCCGTGGGCGTTATTGTCGGCCTGATCGCACTGGTCAGCGACGCGGCGCTGCGTGCGCTGTATTTCTCGAACCGCTCGCGCAGTTCCGGAAAAGGTGGTGCGAATGCCGTGTTCGTGATGCTGGCGCTCGTGGCCTTTGCCGCCCTGGCGCCGGTGTTTGCCCTGCTGGTGCAGCTGGCGGTGTCACGGCAGCGTGAGTTTCTGGCCGATGCAACCAGCGTGCGCCTGACCCGTCACCCCGAGGGGCTGATTGCCGCGCTCGAGAAGCTGGCAACCAGCGCGCAGCCGTTCCGGGGTGCGAACCGCGCGACGCAGCATATGTTCATCGTGAATCCGTTCAGGAACTTCCAGGAAAAGACCAGCCGGCTGTATGCCACCCATCCGCCACTCGAGTTGCGCATCAACCGCCTGCGCAATCTGGGCAATGACGGGTGAAGCGTGAGAGGTGAAGCGTGAAACGTGAGACGTGAGACGTGAGACGTGAAAAGAAAAATAGCCACGGAATCCACGGAAGCGCTCGGAAAAACAGATTACTGCAGGCTGGCATGTAGGGTGCGTTTTACGCACCGGAAGTGCTGTGCATATGCATCATGTTTACGTGAAACGTGAAACGTGAAACGTGAAGATAAATAGCCACGGAATCCACGGAAGCACTCGGAAAAACAGATTACTGCAGGCTGGTATGTAGGGTGCGTTTTACGCACCGGAAGTGCTGTGCATATGCATCATGTTTACGTGAAACGTGAAACGTGAAAAGATAAATAGCCACGGAATCCACGGAAAAACACGGAAAAACAGATTACTGCAGCACTGGAAGCACTGTACTCCTTTTGCGCACTTTATGGGGCGCAAACATCTCCCGAGCCTGTATTTTTTATTTTTCCGTGTTTTTCCGTGGATTCTGTGGCCACTTATTAACTTGCCTGTGGTACTGCAGCGTGCGAGCTTCTGGCCCGCACGGTGCGTAAAACGCACCCTACATCTGTTGTTATATTTTCCGTGTTTTTCCGTGTGCTTCCGTGGCCAATTGTTCTATTTACCCCTATCCTTTCACGTTTCACGTTTCACGTTTCACGTTTCACGTTTCACGTTTCACGTCTCACGTTTCACGCTAGCGTTTCATGGAATCGAAAAACTCGGCGTTGTTCTTGGTGGCCTTGAGCTTGTCGAGCAGGAATTCCATGGCGGCCAGTTCGTCCATCGGGTGCAGCAGCTTGCGCAGGATCCACATCTTCTGCAGTTCTTTCGCATCGGTGAGCAGCTCCTCGCGACGTGTGCCGGAACGGTTCAGGTTGATCGCCGGGTAAACACGCTTCTCGGCAATGCGGCGGTCGAGGTGGATTTCGTGGTTGCCGGTGCCCTTGAACTCTTCATAGATCACGTCATCCATGCGCGAACCTGTGTCGATCAGGGCGGTGGCGAGAATGGTCAGGCTGCCACCTTCCTCGATATTGCGTGCCGCGCCGAAGAAACGCTTGGGACGCTGCAGGGCATTGGCGTCCACACCGCCGGTCAGCACCTTGCCGGATGACGGCACTACCGTGTTGTAGGCACGCCCCAGGCGTGTGATCGAGTCCAGCAGGATCACCACGTCGCGCTTGTGTTCAACCAGGCGCTTGGCCTTCTCGATCACCATTTCGGCGACCTGTACATGACGGCTGGCAGGTTCGTCGAAGGTGCTGGAGACCACCTCGCCCTGCACCGAGCGCGCCATCTCGGTGACTTCTTCCGGGCGCTCGTCGATGAGCAGCACGATCATGAAGCACTCCGGGTGGTTTGCGGTGATCGACTGTGCCACGTTCTGCAGCAGCATGGTCTTGCCGGCCTTGGGCGGTGACACGATCAGGCCGCGCTGTCCCTTGCCCAGCGGTGCCACCAGGTCGATGATGCGTGCGGTAATGTCCTCGGTACTGCCATTGCCGCGTTCCAGTATCAGCCGCTCGTTCGGATGCAGTGGTGTCAGGTTTTCAAAGGCGACCTTGTTCTTGGCGGCTTCCGGTTTTTCGTAGTTGATCTGGCTGACCTTGAGCAGCGCGAAATAGCGTTCGCTGTCTTTCGGCGGCCGGATCTTGCCGTCCACGGTATCGCCGGTACGCAGGCTGAAGCGGCGGATCTGGCTGGGGGATACATAGATATCATCCGGTCCGGCGAGGTAGGAGCTGTCTGCCGAGCGCAGGAAGCCGAACCCGTCCTGGAGGATCTCGAGGACACCGTTCCCGAAAATATCCTCGCCTTTCTTGGCGTGCGACTTGAGGATGGAAAAGATGATTTCCTGCTTGCGCTGGCGGGCAATGTCCTGGATGCCCATTTCCTGGGCGATTTCGATCAGTTCGGATGCAGGCTTGAGCTTGAGTTCGGACAGGTTCATAGGTGGCCTTTGCTGGATGTCATTGATTGATTTGTCAAGAATGGCCCGAGGGCCGGAGAAACGACGGGGGTGCTGAATTGCCTTGCAGGTAACACAGCGGATGAACAGTGATGCGGTGTACGCACAGGCACAGGCCTGTGCTTTCAGTTACCCCCGGTACGTCTGGTTATAGTAATTTATGTTCAGATATTGCTGTCGATGAATGCCGTGAGTTGTGACTTCGACAGGGCGCCAACCTTGGTGGCTTCAACATTGCCGTCCTTGAACAGCATCAGGGTCGGTATGCCGCGAATGCCATACTTGGGCGGTGTCTGCGGATTGTCATCGATATTCAGCTTGGCAACCTTGATTCTGCCGTTGTATTCACTGGCGATCTCTTCCAGGATGGGCGCGATCATCTTGCAGGGACCGCACCATTCGGCCCAGTAATCCACGAGTACAGGGTCGGACGATTTAATGACGTCCTGTTCAAATGTGTCGTCTGTCAGCTGGAGGATGCGGTCACTCACTGTTGAATTTCTCCTTAAGAACCAAAACAATCAAAAAAACACTGTCCGCTTGCCGCAGCAAAGGTATCCGGGGCTGGCCAAGAATGGTCGTGAAAACGGAATTCTGTTATGTGACACGTCAAGGTGAGTTTCGGGAGGTGCAACCTTGGCAGGAGTCGTAATGATGTGTCAGAGCCCACGTGCTTGGCATGACACCTTGATGCCTGCTATTTCAGCCTAATTCGGCGCAATTTACAAGCCCGGTGCGTCACAGATTGTCAAATGACGTAGAGTCACTGATTCGCGCGTACAATAATACGGGCCCGGAGCATCACCGCAGCCGCGCAGCAGGGCCGGACGGTGGTCAATCGGCGACAGGCCGGTAGCTGGAGCTGTTAAACAGTTCGGGATTTTCAACAATCATTAGCATATAAACAAGCATTTGAAATACAATGCTAAATTCGATGACATTTCTGTGCCCGTGCACGCCGCAGCGACCCGGATCATGGCTGAAACACATTTAACCGAGATTGCCTGGAGCAGCTTTTCCCTGCCGGAAGAGCTAATGCAAGGTATTGAAGATGCAGGATTTTCAAAATGCACGCCGATCCAGGCCGAGACCCTGCCAGTGGCCCTCCAGGGCCGCGATATCGCCGGCCAGGCGCAGACCGGCACCGGCAAGACGGCCGCCTTCCTGGTTGCGGTATACCACTATCTGATGACCCATCCGGCCGATGAGCGGCGCCAGCAGAACCAGCCGCGTGCCCTGATCCTGGCGCCGACCCGCGAACTGGCCATCCAGATCTACAACGATGCCATGGTGCTTGGACGACATACCGGCTTGCAACTCGGTCTTGCCTATGGCGGTACCGGCTACGACGAGCAGCGCGATGCCATTACCGCAGGTGTGGACATCCTGATAGGGACACCGGGTCGCCTGATCGATTATTTCAAACAGCATGTCTTCAATCTGAAAATGATACAGGCTGTCGTGCTGGACGAGGCGGACCGGATGTTCGACCTTGGCTTTATCAAGGATATCCGCTTTCTGCTGCGGCGCTGCCCGCCACCGGAGCAGCGTCTTGGCCTGCTGTTCTCGGCAACCCTCTCGCACCGTGTGCAGGAACTCGCTTACGAGCACATGAACAACCCGTTCCATGTCGATGTCGTACCCGAGATCATAACGGCCGAGCGTGTCAGACAGGTGCTCTATCACACGGCGAACGAGGAGAAGATTCCCTTGCTGATCGGCCTGCTAAACCATACCGATCCGCTGCGCAGCATCGTTTTCGTCAACACCAAGCGCAACGCGGACCGGGTCTGGTCCTACCTGGAAGGAAATGGCTTCAAGTGTGCGGTGTTGTCGGGGGATGTCCCGCAAAAGAAGCGCCAGCACCTGCTGAGTGATTTCCAGAAGGGAAAACTGCCGATTCTGATCGCCACCGATGTGGCGGCCCGTGGCCTGCACATACCCGATGTCAGCCACGTTTTCAATTATGATCTGCCACAGGATGCCGAAGATTATGTACACCGTATCGGGCGTACGGCACGGGTCGGCAAGGACGGGGACGCGATCAGTTTCGCCTGCGAGAACTACGTCTATTCGCTCCCGGAGATCGAAGCCTACCTCGGCCACAAGATAGCGGTGGAAACCGTGCCGGAAGGCTACATTGGTGAGCTTAAACCGCCGGTCAGGATCAACCGGCCACCCCGGCCCGGTGGTCCGGGCAAGTCGGCAAGCCGGCCGTCCGGGCACCGTGGCAGCAGTGGTCGTGGTCGACAGCAGACCCGGCAGGGGTAAACTGCAGAGGCAGGTAGATTTACACAGGTCATGTTGATGAATACAGCATCATTACAACCCGCAGAACTGGGCAGGCTACTGCAGGGCAAGACAGCGCAGCGCGTCATCCTTGCCATTAATGTGCTGCTGGTCATCTGGATCGCAACCCGGCTTGCTGCCCTGACCTGGGGTCTGCTACCGCAACAACAGGAAGAACCGGCTCAACCGGTGATCGCGGCGACTGGCAACATACCTGCCAAGCCGGATCCCGACCGGATGCTGGTCAGGCAACTGTCCGGCTGGCACCTGATGGGTGAGGTGACTGTCGCGGCGGAGCCGGTCAAGATCGCTGCGCCGGTCGACGCCCCGGATACCCAGCTGAACCTGACCCTGAAAGGTTCACTGGCATCAGACGACAAGGTCCATGCGCGCGCTATTATCGCGGACCAGCGCGGGCAGGATGAGCAGTATGCGATCGGCGCAACCCTGCCGGGCAACGCCGAGCTGAGTGCAATCTATCCGGATCGTGTCATCCTGCAGCGCAACGGCCGCTACGAGACCCTGCGCCTGCCGACGGATGTGCAGTCGGGCAATGTATACTCCGCTGCCGCCACGCCGGCGGCGATGCGTTCGACCCAGAGTCCGGCCGAACGGCTGCGGGCAGTGCGTCAGCAGGTACAACAGCAACCGGCCAACCTGGCCCGGCTGTTGCGTATCTCCCCGGCGAACGACCCGGAAGGCAATCTGGTAGGCTATACACTGGCACCCGGCAATGATCCCCAGCTGTTCGAGCAGCTGGGCCTGCAGAACGGTGATGTGGTCACCGAGGTCAACGGCCTCGCCCTGACCGATCCCCAGAACAGCGCCACGGCGTTGCAGAGCCTGCAGAGTGGTGAGCCGGTCACGCTGAAGCTGATGCGGGATGGCGTGGAACAGGATCTGTCGCTGGATGGCTATGAATAATCAGGCATTTTTTATAGAAATCAGGCAACATGCCCCGTGTCCGGCTATCGACGTGTCCACGTCCAGCCTGCACCCACAGGACTGGTGTTGAGGAAACAGCAATGAGAATTCCAGGAATGATTGCGGCGCTGGCTATCGCAGGGCTGGTTTATGTCCTGCCGCTGCGTGCCGAGACTGTCACGCTTAACCTCAAGGACGCGGATATCGGCGCCCTGATCAGCACAGTTGCCGATGTGGCCGACAAGAATTTCATCGTGGATCCGCGCGTCAAGGGCAAGGTCACGGTCATTTCATCGCGACCAATGAATGCCGACGAGGTCTACCAGGTATTCCTGTCAATCCTCAAGGTACACGGTTTCGCCGCGGTGCCGACCGGCGAGGTCATCAAGATCATCCCCGATGTGAATGCCAAGCAGGACAGTATTCCGACGACCACTGACAGGGCCCCCGGCATAGGCGATGAAATGGTCACGCGCGTGATCCAGGTGGACAACGTGGCGGCCGCGCAACTGGTGCCGATCCTGCGGCCGCTGGTACCCCAGCAGGGGCACCTTGCCGCCTATCCGGACACCAACGTCCTGATCATCTCGGACCGGGCAGACAATGTCGAGCGCCTGGTAAGCATCATCCGCCGGATCGACCAGGTCAGTGACAGCGAGATCGAGATTATCCCGCTGGCGCATGCCTCGGCCAACGAGGTGGTGCGGGTGCTAACCAGCCTTACCCGCGCTTCGGCCGTCGGCAAGGCGCCGGGCACCGGTGGCAGCGATCAGGTGCTGGTTGCCGATGAGCGTACCAACAGCGTATTGCTGGGGGGTGAGCGTTCCGAGCGCCTGCGCCTGCGGGCGATTATTTCACACCTCGATACCCCGCTGGATTCCTCCGGTGGCAACACCGACGTTATTTACCTGCACTACGCCAGTGCCAAGGACATCGTCAGTGTGCTCATGGGGGTGGGCAAGATCGAGGAACAGGATGCCACCCAGGGCAAGACCGTAGCCGCGGCGCGCGGTTCCTTCGACATCCAGGCGGATGAATCCACCAATGCGCTGGTCATTACCGCCCCGCCCGATATCATGCTCACGCTGCGGCGTGTGATCAGCCAGCTCGACATCCGCAAGCAGCAGGTGCTGGTCGAGGCGGTGATTGCCGAGGTCTCGGGAACTGTCGCGCGTGAGCTGGGTGTGCAATGGCTGTTCAGTGGCGATGAAAACGGACAGACCCCGATTGGCATTGTTAATTTTACCAATACGGGTACTCAGGTATCCGATGTTGTCAACGGTATTGCCGATGTGATTAACGGTGGAACGCTGCCCACGCTCGCCGGAAATGTCCTGCTCGGCGTTGGTGATGTCAGTCCGAACAATAGTTTCAATTATGTCGGCGTGCTGAATGCACTGGCATCGGATAGCGATACCAACATCCTCTCCACGCCGACCCTGGTCACGCTCGACAACGAAGAGGCAGAGATCGTGATCGGTCGCAACGTACCGTTTCTCACTGGTTCGTTCACCAGTACCGGTGCCAGCGACGGCGCCACCAACCCGTTCCAGACCATCTCGCGAGAGGACGTGGGCCTGACCCTCAAGATCAAGCCGAAAATCAACGAGGGCGATGCGTTACGGCTGGATATCCAGCAGGAGGTCTCCAGCATTGCTGACAGTGTCGCAGGTGCCTCCGATCTTGTGACCAACAAGCGCTCCATCAAGACCAACGTCATGGTCGATGACGGGCAGGTCGTGGTACTGGGCGGCCTGATGGAGGAAAATGTACGCGAGAGCATCCAGAAGGTGCCATTACTCGGCGATATCCCGTTGTTGGGTAACCTGTTCAAGTCCAGGTCCAGCGATGTCGACAAGACCAACCTGATGGTGTTTATCCACCCCGTGATCCTGCGCGACGGCGAGGTGACGAGCAGATACACCAACAGCAAGTATAACTCTGTACGTGAGCTGCAGCGCGCTGCGGACCAGGATGGCGTCAACCTGATGCCCAGCAAGGCACATCCGGTATTGCCCGAGATCGGCGAATTTGCCGCTGTACCGCCAATCGCCGCGCCGCCAACTGCCGCGCCGGTTGTCGAGGAAACGCCGCGCGAAAGCACTACCCATCAGTTCTTCATGACCGATGAATGACATCCTGTTACAGGACGCTGAACGGCCCGAGAGCGCGACGCCCGATGCCGCACCGCGCCGCCCGCCATTCCTGTTTGCCAAGCGCAATGGCGTGCTGGTCACCGGCTATGCCGATAACCAGGCGCTGGTGGTGCATACCGCCACTGTCACACCGTCCGCGCTGATCGAATTGCGCCGGCTGGTGGGCGTGCCGCTCAAGCTGCAGATGATTGACCAGGAGCAGTTCAATACGCTGCTGTCCAATAACTACGAACAGGGATCCAACGAAGCCATGCAGATGATGGGGGACATCGGCGATGACCTCGACCTGATGCATGTCGCGCAGGGCCTGCCCGAGCCGGCCGACCTGCTTGAAAGCGAGGATGATGCCCCGATCATCCGCCTGATCAATGCCCTGCTCACCGAGGCGGTGAAGGAAAATGCCTCGGATATCCATATCGAACCGTTCGAGAACCGCCTGGTGGTGCGTTTTCGCTGTGATGGTGTATTGCGCGAGGTGCTGGAGCCGCAGCGGGTGCTGGCGCCACTGCTGGTGTCGCGCATCAAGGTCATGGCGCGCCTCGACATCGCCGAGAAGCGTCTGCCCCAGGACGGACGTATTTCGTTGCGGGTGGCAGGTCGCGCCGTCGACGTGCGTGTCTCCACCCTGCCGTCCGGCAACGGTGAACGCGTGGTGCTGCGTCTGCTGGACAAGCAGGCCGGGCGGCTCGACCTCGAGCAACTCGGCATGTCTGCGCCGTCCCGGGATGCGATCGATGCGCTGATCAACAAGCCGCATGGCATTGTGCTGGTGACCGGCCCGACCGGTTCCGGCAAAACCACCACGCTGTATGCCGCACTTGGGCGGCTCAACAACAAGCGGCGCAATATCATGACCGTCGAGGACCCGATCGAGTATTACCTCGATGGCATCGGCCAGACCCAGGTCAACACCAAGGTCGCCCTGAGCTTTGCCCGTGGCCTGCGCGCAATCCTGCGCCAGGACCCGGATGTGGTAATGGTCGGCGAGATACGTGATCTGGAAACGGCCGAGATTGCCGTGCAGGCCAGTCTCACCGGCCACCTGGTGTTCTCCACCCTGCATACCAACAGCGCGGTTGGTGCCGTGACACGCTTGCGTGATATGGGTGTCGAACCGTTCCTGCTGTCATCGAGTCTGATCGGCGTGCTTGCGCAACGTCTGGTGCGCGTGCTGTGTGAAGACTGCAAGGATCCCTACACGGCAGGCCCGGCCGATTGTGCCGCCATGGGTATTCCTGTCGACAACCCGCCCACGCTGTATCGATCGCGCGGTTGCCCTACCTGTAATCAGCTCGGCTACCGCGGGCGCACCGGTATCTATGAACTGGTAACCCTTGATGATGCCATGCGCGCCATGATTCACGATGGTGCCGGTGAGCTGGAACTGGAGCGCGAGGCGCGCAAAAAATCACCGAGCATCCGCCAGGATGGCTGGCGCAAGGTACTGGATGGGGTCACCTCGGTCGAGGAGGTCCTGCGTGTGACGCAGGGCGATTGAACGATTACCAGCCGTGTGGTCTCTGCTACCGATCCCTGCATGTTCATGACCCCGCTTCAACCCGGAGCCCGCTGACACGTGGGTGCCTTCGAATACACCGCGCTGGATGCCAAGGGGCGCGAAAAGAAGGGTGTTCTTGAGGGTGATGCCCCGCGCCAGGTGCGCCAGCAGCTGCGTGACCAGGGCCTGGTACCGGTTGAGGTGCAGGCGGTCGCACAGCGTGAGACGCAAACACACGGACGCCCGTCTTTTCTGCGGCGCGGTATCAGTGCCACCGACCTCGCCCTGATTACGCGCCAGCTGGCGACGCTGGTACGTGCCGCACTGCCGCTGGAGGAGTGTTTGCGCGCTGTGGCCCAGCAAACCGACCGGCCACGCCTGAAGAGCATGTTGCTGTCGGTACGCTCGCGGGTCATGGAGGGGCATACCCTGGCCGCCGGTCTGTCCGACTTCAATCATGTTTTCCCCGAGCTTTACCGCATGACGGTCGAGGCCGGTGAGCAATCCGGACACCTGGACTCGGTGCTGGAGCGGCTCGCGGATTACGCTGAAAATCGCCAGCAAATGCGCCAGAAGATTCAGCTGGCCGTGTTCTACCCGGCCATGCTGACATTCGTGGCTATCCTGGTCGTCGGCGGCCTGATGACCTATGTCGTGCCACAGGTGGTGCAGGTGTTCGATAACATCGGTCAGGGCCTGCCGGCGCTGACGCGCGGGTTGATCGCGGTCAGCGATTTCATGCGCAACAACGGCCTCATCCTACTCGGACTACTCGTGTTGCTGGCTGTTGCCGTGTCCTGGCTGTTGCGCAACGTGGACAACCGGCGTCGCTTCCATCGTCTGCTGTTGCATGTGCCGCTGGTCGGGCGCCTGGTCCGTGGTCTCGATACCGGACGTTTTGCGCGCACCTTCAGCATTCTCACCGCCAGCGGCGTTTCGGTGCTGGAGGCCATGCGCATTTCCGCGCAGGTGATTTCAAATTTACCGATGCGCGATGCTGTCAACGAAGCCGCGGCACGCGTGCGCGAGGGTGCCGGCATTGCGGCATCACTCGAACAAAGCGGCTATTTTCCGGCCATGACGGTGCATCTGATCGCCAGCGGCGAGGCCAGTGGCAAGCTGGAAGAAATGCTGGAACGTGCTGCTATCAACCAGGAACGAGAGATCGAGACGCTGATTGCTGCAGTCATGGGCCTGTTCGAGCCACTGCTGATCCTGGTGATGGGTGGCGTGGTGCTGGTGATCGTGCTGGCGATCCTGCTACCGATTTTCGACCTCAACCAGCTGGTAAAATAAGCTGCTTTCAATAACCGCCGGCGGCCAGGTCAATCTGGCCGGGGATCGTGTCGAGGCGCTCGATACCGGTGTCGATCCTGCCATCCGGATGCAGTTCCAGCCAGCGATAGCCGGGCGCGGTCATGTCCACGGCAAAGCCGACGCTGTTGGGCAGAAACTGGATACAGGTGGAGGGTGCGGACAGCAGCAGGACATCACCGCGCCGGGTCGACAATTCCTGGTGCACGTGTCCCCACAGGATTGCGCGCACCTGCGGGTAACGGTCGATGATGGTGAAGAAAGCCTCCGGGTTGTCGACGGCCATGGTATCCAGCCAGCGGCTGCCCATCGGTACCGGCTGGTGATGCAGACAGACCACGGTATGCATGTCCGGTGCCGCCTGCAGCTGCCTTTCCAGCATGGCCAGCGTCTTTGCCGACAGATGTGCGGCCTCGCTGTCCGGTATGGTCGAATCCAGGAAGATGAAATGCCAGCCGGCATGGCAAGCATGTTCGACGAAGCGGCACTGGCCCTCGTTACCCGACTGCTGCAATGCCTGCGCTTCATCATGGTTACCCGGCAGGCAGTACACGGGCAGGCCGATGCGATTCATATGCGTGAAAAAGCGCTGATAGGCGCCGGCCGTTCCGTCATGGGCGAGATCGCCGGTTGCCAGTACCAGGTCGGCGTGCGGTTGCCGGTCTGCGACGGTCGCCAGCACGGCCTGCAGTGACTGTTCGGTATTGAGCCCGAGCAGGCAGCCGTCGCTGCTCGCATACAGATGAGTGTCGGTAATTTGCAGCACCCTGACGGTACGCCCGGCTGCCGCTTGTGCGTTGTTCATCTTCATGCCTGCAGATATCCGCAATAGTTCTGGTTAAGCGAGTGTTTGTATTTCAGGATCATGCTGTTTGAACGGCTGCCGCATCCTCCGTTGATACAGGTCTCACTGTCCGCGCGCGCTATATTCTACAGAACACAAGCGCTTTGTCATGTTTGCAGCGCACGCTAGTTCAGCAGCTTGTAAAACACCTTTGATTTGCGTTGATAGTTGTAAAGCGCCTTTTTTTTGGCAGGCAGGTGTGACAAATCGCCTGGCAGGAAGCCGCGCTCCCTGAACCAGTGTGCCGTGTGGGTCGTCAACACGACCAGCTGATCAATTCCGTTCTGCATCGCCCGGTGTTCGACCGCCTGCAGCAGGGCGTCACCACGCCCTTCGTTACGGTAGTCGTCATGCACGGCAAGGCAGGCAAGTTCGGCCTGGCTACGCCTGTCGCCGGGATAGACTGCCGCGCACGCGATGATGGTGCCGTCACGCTCGATCACCAGGAAGTGACCGATCTCCATTTCCAGCAGCTCGCGGGAGCGCTTGACGAGAATACCTTGTTGTTCGAGCGGCTTGATCAGTTCCAGAATGCCGCCGACGTCCTCGATAGTGGCCTGGCGCAGGCCCTCGAAGGGATCGGCGGTAATCAGCGTGCCGAGGCCGTCGCGGGTGAACAGTTCCAGCAACAGTGCGCCGTCCTGCTGCCGGTCGAGCAGGTGCACGCGCCGTACGTTACCGCGGCAGGCCTGGATGGCGCTGAGCAGCTGTCGCCGCAGCGTATCAGTCATGCCCCGCCGTGCAGCCAGCAGTGTCTGTGCCTCGTTGACGGTCAATTGTGCAATCAGGCGCCTGCGCCGGTCGCGCAGTAATTCGCCCTCATTCAGCAGTATCAGCTTGTCGGCCTGCAGCTCGGTAGCCGTGGCGGTGGCAATCTCCTCCGCACTCAGGTTGAAGACTTCACCGGTCGGGGAATAACCGAGCGGCGAGAGCAGTACAATCCGCCGGTCGGCGAGATGCTGCCGGATAGCCTGCCCGTCGATACGCCGCACTTCCCCGGTGTGACAATAGTCTATGCCGTCGCGAACACCGAGCGGTCGTGCAGTGACGAAATTACCCGAGCTGACGCCGATACGCGCGCCGGACATCGGTGTATTCGCGAGCCCCATCGAGAGCAGGGCCTCGATTTCGACACGCACCGAGCCCGCGGCCTCCTTGACGCAGACCAGCGCGGCATCATCAGTAATGCGCAGGCCATTGGCATATTCCATCTGGATGCCTCCGGCAGACAGTTTCCTTTCGATCTGGGGGCGTGCGCCGTGCACCAGCACCAGCTGGATGCCGAGACTGTGCAGCAGCGCGATATCGTGGATCAAACCGGGGAAGCGCGCATCTGTCACGGCCTCGCCACCGAATACCAGCACGAAAGTGCGGCCGCGGTGCGCGTGGATGTAGGGCGCGGAATGCCTGAATCCGTCTATGAACTGTCTGTTGCGTTCGTTGTTTTTCATGGTGCCTGTTATAGCAAGCGGTCTGTGTTGATACAAACGGATTTAATCATCCGTCGCAGCAGGTCGACGGTCGGTTGCAACCGCGCCAGCGCAAGATACTCGTCCGGCTGATGCGCCTGTTCGATGTTGCCCGGTCCCAGGATGATCGTGTCCATTCCGAGTTGCTGCAGGTAGGGCGCCTCCGTGGCGAAGGCAACGGCCTCCGCGGTGTGTCCGGTGAGCTGTTCGGCCAGCTGAACGATAGGCGCTGTGGCGGCGGTTTCCATCGCAGGGATACCTTCAAACAGAGCATCAAAGCGTACCATGATGCCACTGTCCATCAGGGTGTCGGTGACTTGCCTGTGCAGTTCTCCGCGCAGTTCGTTGATGTCCATGCCGGGCAGGGGGCGCAGGTCGAGTTGCAGTTCGCAGTCAGCGCAAATGCGGTTCGGGTTGTCGCCCCCGTGGATATGACCGAGGTTGAGAGTCGGCATCGGGATGGTGAACAGCGCATTTTTATAGCGGGTCTGCAATGCGGCGCGCCACGCCAGGATGTTGCCAATCACGCGGTGCATGGCTTCCAGGGCGCTGTTGCCAAGTGCCGGATTGCTGGAATGGCCGGCGTGGCCGTGCAGCCGGATACGTTCCATGAAAATACCCTTGTGCATACGCACCGGCCGCAGGCCGGTCGGTTCGCCGATCACGGCGTGTCGCGCAAGCGGGCGTTGTCGCTCCACCAGGGCACGCGCGCCGGACATGGAAGTTTCCTCATCGGCCGTTGCCAGTATGATCAGCGGCGTGCGCAGATCTCCAGCCTGCAGCCCCCGGCAGGCTTCGATGGCAAGCGCCAGGAAAGCCTTCATGTCCGAAGTGCCCAGGCCATACAGGCGCTGGTCGGCTTCTGTCAGGCGAAATGGATCAAACCGCCAGGCGCCGTGATCGTAGGGTACAGTATCGGTGTGGCCGGCCAGAACCAGTCCGCCCGGTCCGCCGCCCAGTGTCGCTATCAGATTTGCCTTGGCCGGTTCACCCGGCAGCGGCATGAGCTCGACGCTAAAACCGGCCGTCTCGAGCCAGCCTGCCAGCAACTCGACAACAGCACGGTTGCCCTGATCGAGTGCCGGGTCGACACAGCTGACAGACGGGGTGCCGATCAGCGCCCTGATCATGTCCAGCAGTGAGAGGGTGAGCGTCATTCTGGATACCGGTCGTATTCGCAGGGTTGACTATAGCGCATCGATCCGGATGACGTGCATTTGCCGTGCAGGGCGCGATTCAGCGCGAGACAATCACGAGGCGCGGTTTGCTCGCATGGGTGAAACTACTCAGCGGCTCGGGTCCTGCATAGGCGTAGCCCTGCAGGAAGTCGACGCCCAGATCGCGCAGTTCGGCGGCGACTGCAAGCGTTTCCACATGCTCGGCGATGGTCTGCTTGTCGAGCAGTTGCCCGAGTTCGTTGATAGACCTTACCATCGCATAATCGACCGGATCCGAGAGTATATCGCGCACGAAACTGCCATCGATCTTGAGAAAATCGACCGGCAGTTTCTTGAGGTAGGTAAAAGAAGACAGGCCGCTGCCAAAATCGTCCAGCATGAACCGGAAACCGCGGCCACGCAGTGTAAGCATAAAACCGGTTGCCGTGGAAATGTTCGAGATGGCAGCGTTCTCGGTGACTTCAAAGATTATCCGTTCGGGGGGTGCACCGGTCTGTTCCGCGCGGTCGATGATATATTTCAGCATTTCATGACTGGTGAGGCTCTGCGCGGACAGGTTGATGGCGATAGTGATGGGCCAGTTGTGCTCGGCGCTGTGGTCTGCCAGCCATTGCAGGGCCTGATCGATTACCCAGCGGTCGATGGCGGTAACCATATTGTATTTTTCCGCAGGCGGTATGAACACGCGTGGTGAAATCACGGAACCGTCGTCATCGATCATGCGCAGCAGCAGTTCCATGAACTTGCCGGCGCCATTGCTGTCAGCGCTGGGGACGATCTGCATGTAGTACAGTTCGAACTGGTTCTGTTCGAGGGCGCGCGTCAGGCGCGAGACCCACTGCATCTCGCTGCGTCGCTGCTGGAGCTGGCGATCGCCCAGGTAGGCGACCTGGATCTGGTTGCGCCCGGACTCCTTGGCAAGGTAACAGGCGGAATCTGCCGCGCTCATCGCGCTTGCGATATCGGAAGTCGTTTCGTCGATGGGAACGACGCCTATACAGATACCGAGAGTGAAAGTGTCGTTCTGCCAGCTGAAATGGAATTCTTCGATCGACTTGAGCAGCTTGCTTGCGATGCCCACCGCCTTGTCCAGCGGGCAGTTCTCCAGCAGCAGTCCGAATTCATCGCCCCCCAGCCGCCCGAGGGTATCGCGGTGCCGCACCGAGCCCAGCAAAAGGCCAGCAAGCTGCTGCAGCAGTCGGTCGCCGGCTGCATGACCACAAATGTCGTTGATGACCTTGAACTGGTCAAGATCGAGGTACATCAGGGTGTGTGCGGCCGGCTGTGCCTGCGCATTACGGATTGCGCGCTCGATGCGTTTCTCGAACTCGCCCCGGTTGATGAGACCGGTCAGGGCGTCATGGGTTGACTGGTAATTCAGCTGTCTGTTCTTGGTAGCGACATAGCGGCTTATGATTCTGGCCAGCAAAAAGCAGAACAGCAGTGTTATGCAGATCAGTATGACCAGCAGGTTTCTCGTGCGCTGGTAGTGCAAGCGGCTGTCCGCAAGTGTCTGTTCCGTGGTCTGCTGTTCGAGATTGACCAGTGCATCGAGTTCCTTGAGCATCAGTTCCTGCAGTGATGCTACATTCTGCACTGCTGATAAGACTTCATCGTTTGCGGCATCTTCCATCAGCAGTATGGATGCGCTCTCGCTGAGCGGCTGTGACAACCGGGTCAGTTGTTGCAATTTGGCATGGATGTCAGACTCCTGCGGGGTCATACCCAGACCGGACAGGCGTTCTCTGGCGGTGCGGTACTTTCCTGCGTGGCTGACGAAGCGCTGGTACTCCTCATCGCGATCGAAGATGTCCTGTGCGAGCTGCATCTTCTTGAGGCTGTGGGCACGGATCCTGATTGCGTCGCGCATCTCGTTTGCAGCTGCCGTTTTTGCGTTGGTCACCTCAACGAGTGTCCCCATACGGTTATTGATGGCATGCATTTGCATAAGCGCAACAGAGGCAAGTGCAAACATCAGTCCCAGCACGGCCGTCACACCCAGCATTATCACTATCCGGGTATTGTCCTTCATGTGCTGGCCTGGCTCCCTGATTGGTACGGAAATAGGGGGTATGGGGATATTCCCTGTATGGGTAGTAACCTCGAAATAATCGGCCGGGGGGGTAGGGACTTGAAGGGCGCAACCGGTATGCAGCTGCAGCTGCAACGGCCGGTCACTACAGATCTGACGAGAGAGATGAAAAGCGGGCTTTGGCAGATCAATCCGCACAGCGAGGCCTTGATGCTCGCCGCGACATCCGGGAGAGAAATCCCGGGCCAGGCCGCTGGCGTGATGTTTTAAGGTCGTGAAATTATCCCGTCATGCGCAGCAGTCATGCACGGTTTCTGATTCCTGAATATACCGGGCTCGGCGGATTGTCTGCAGGGTTCGTTCAGGATGACAGGTGCGGGTGTGCGTGGAGCGCTAGCAGCCGGCCAGCCATTGTTGCCCCAGGCATGGATTCCGCAACGCAGATTGGATGGCAATACCTCATGCATTCGCTCGGGCGGGTCCAGCTTGAGGCTGTTCATGAGCATAATGAATGCATCCCGGTCCACACCCTTGCGGATGATGCGGGCGTTGGAATTATTTTCTGCCCCCGTTGGTTGATGACATCCGCTCCCCTGATCCATGGCCGGGGTAAACGACCGTTTCATCGGGCAGGGTGTACACGTGTTGTACTATCGAATCGTACAACGTCCCGGCGTCGCCAGACTGGTAATCGGTGCGACCACAACGCATGGAAGCTGCCAACGCTTCACTGCTCCACAGGCGTCAACCTCAACCCCCCCCTCTCCCGCGCGCGATTGGATTGCGCGCGGCTGACGGTGAACGGTTGAACTTCACCTGGATGTATAGCACAAGCTATGTCTACTAGTGCCGGTCGGTATCGTCCTTCTCGTCCTTGCGTCTGGCATCTCTGGAGCTATTCGTGACGCAGTTACGGAACAGGCATGAATACACAAATGCACCAAACGCGACTAGGAACACCAGCAGCGATATCAGGGTCAGGTTGTCAAAGTACATGTTGCACCTCCTGATGTTTAGAACATCGTAAAATAAGCAACTGCTTATATACTACGACTGGCAGTTCTGATCTGCAAGATTTTTTTAATGTCTGGGCTTTTTATAAGTACCTGTTAACTCTAATGAATTAGGGTTTTCATATGACAAAATTCTGACGCTGCATCATGTCCAGCCGGGTAGGGGTGCCTGGGCAGGCAGTCTGTCACACCGTGCGGAATCTCTTCGCTCGATGTTGCCGAGTGCTGCCGGCTGTCAAGCGACTGCCTGTTTCAGGGCCGGCAGGTCCCTCTGTATAGTTAGCTGTCCGCCACAACCCTTATTGTCTGAAACAACCGGAGCAGAGCATGACCAAGCCGCTGAACCGCTACAGTTCACGCATCACCCAGCCCAAGTCACAGGGCGCATCGCAAGCCATGTTGCATGGCACGGGGCTTACGGATGCCGACATGAACAAGGCGCAGGTCGGCATTGCCAGCGTCTGGTACGAGGGCAATACCTGCAACATGCATCTCAACGACCTTGCCGCAAAGGTGCATGAAGGGGTGGTCGCTGCGGGACTGGTTGGCATGCGCTTCAATACCATTGGGGTCAGCGACGGGATTTCCATGGGTACCGAGGGCATGAGCTACTCGCTGCAGTCGCGCGACCTGATCGCGGATTCCATCGAGACCGTGATGAGTGCGCAATGGTATGACGCGAATATTTCGTTGCCGGGTTGCGATAAAAACATGCCCGGCTGCCTGATTGCCATGGGCCGACTCAACCGGCCTGCACTGATGATTTACGGCGGAACCATCAAGCCTGGCCACTACCACAATCAGACACTCGATATCGTGTCCGCATTCCAGAGTTACGGCGAATTTATCGCCGGCAAGATCGACGAGCAGACACGACGTAACATCGTCGATCACGCCTGTCCGGGGCCTGGAGCCTGTGGAGGCATGTACACGGCCAATACCATGGCATCTGCCATCGAGGCAATGGGCATGTCACTGCCGTACAGTTCCTCCACGCCGGCAGTCGATCCGGGCAAACTGGCCGAGTGCTACAGTGCCGGCAAGGCCATCCTCAACCTGCTGGAAAAAGACATAAAGCCGCGCGACATCATGACGCGCGAGGCCTTCGAAAATGCCATGGTCATCATCATGGCTACGGGGGGATCAACCAATGCCGTGCTGCACCTGATTGCCATGGCGCGGTCCGTGAACGTGCCGCTCACCATTGACGATTTTCAGGCCGTCAGTGACCGCATCCCGTTCCTGGCCGATCTCAAGCCCAGTGGCAAATATGTGATGGAGGACCTGCACAACGTTGGTGGTACGCCGGCGGTTATGAAATACCTGCTCGGGGAGGGACTCCTGAACGGCGACTGCCTGACCGTCACTGGCAGGACAGTTGCGGAAAACCTGCACGACCTGCCCGGGCTGAAGGCGGGACAGGACGTGTTTCATGCGCTGTCCGACCCGATCAAGTCCAGCGGCCATATCCAGATACTCAAGGGCAACCTGGCACCGGGCGGGTCGGTCGCCAAGATCACCGGCAAGGAAGGGTTGCATTTCAGTGGTCCGGCAAAGGTATTCGATGCCGAGGAGGATATGCTCAAGGCGCTCGAACAGGGTCGAATCGGCAAGGGTGACGTGGTGGTGATCCGCTACGAGGGGCCGAAGGGCGGTCCCGGCATGCCGGAAATGCTGACACCGACCTCGGCCATCATGGGTGCCGGACTTGGCCAGGACGTGGCGCTACTGACCGACGGGCGTTTTTCCGGTGGCTCGCACGGCTTCATCATCGGGCATATCGTCCCCGAGGCGCAGGAAGGTGGGCCGATTGCGCTGGTGCGTGATGGCGATGTCATCACCATCGACGCCGAGAACAAGACACTGTCGGTTGCAGTCAGCGCGGCCGATATGGATCGGCGTCGTGCGGCCTGGCAGATGCCGCCCTACAAGGCGGAGCGTGGCACGCTGCGTAAATATATCAGTCTGGTAAAGGATGCATCGGAAGGCTGCGTGACGGACGAATAGCCGGCTGGTAGTCAATAGCCGGGGGGCTGCATCAGAACGTATCCCAGCTCGATTTCTTGCGCCAGCGAATGCGCGGAATGATCAGGCCGACTACGATGCCGAGCAGTACCACCGCTGCACCCACCATGAACCAGTCACGTGCAGTGCGGTCACGCAGCCCCTCGTTCTCCTGGCGCAGTGTCTGCATGTCGCGCTCAAGTGACACCACCCTGGATTTCAGCTCCTTGTTCTCCGAGTCTATCGCCAGCGCGCTGGACGCGGTGCGCTTGATCTCCGCCAGGTCCTGGCTAACCTTTCGATTCGTGCCGGTTAGCGCTTCGAGTTCCTTCGCCAGTGCATTCTTTTCCGTGCTCAGCGCCGTCATGGCAGTTTCCAGCTTGCGTTTTTCCAGTTCCATTTCCGCGAGATTCTTTTCTGCACTGGCCAGACGGTCGCGTGCAGCCTCGGTCTTCATCAGATAGCGTGTCAGTACCCAGCCTTCCTTGCCGCTCTTGGTACGTACCCGTGTATAGCCCGCGTCCTTGTCGACCTCCAGTACCTCCAGAGGTGTGCCGCTGGACAGCATCCGGGTGATGCTGAAGCTGTTACCCTTGCCGCTGCGCATGGTGATTTCCAGGCTGTCGCTGACATAACGTGTCTCGGCGCGGGCGCTGCCGGCCAGTATCAGGAACAGGACCAGGATGACAGGTAGTTTCTTCATTGCGGCTCCGCGGCTGCAGGCATGCGAGGCGGCTATTCTAGCCGATCAGACCGCCTGCGGGTCAAACTTGGCCACCTGCCGGCCGGTTTATCCCAGCTGCAGGTTTGCCGCTCCAGGGCGCTCAACCCGGCGGAGATCACGGTATATTATCCTGTGTCTGAATGATGAGGTACTGGCCGACTCGTGGAAATCGATCCTGTAACACACCGCCTGCGTGGCATACGTCAGCTGGAATCGCCGAACTTCGATGAGCGACCGGCAGGCTGTGTCCCCGAATTGATTGTCATCCACGGCATCAGCCTGCCGCCCGGCTGTTATGGCGGTTCGGCAATCGACCGCCTGTTCACCAACTGTCTGGATCCCGCCGAGCATCCCTATTTTCTGGAAATTGCCGGACTCAGGGTGTCCAGCCACCTGTTGATTCGCCGTGATGGCGAGCTGATCCAGTACGTGCCATTCGACAAGCGTGCCTGGCATGCCGGTGAATCCTGTTTCAACGGGCGCTTTGCCTGCAACGATTTTTCCATTGGCATCGAACTGGAGGGCCAGGACGAGGAACCCTATACGCCGGTCCAGTACGAGCGGCTTGCCGCGGTGACGGAGACGCTGGTGTGCACCTATCCAGGCCTGTCCTCCCGGGCGATCGCCGGGCACAGCGATATTGCACCCGGGCGCAAGACCGATCCCGGGCCGGCATTCGACTGGGCCATGTTCAGGTCGCGGCTTGGTACCCGGTATGCCTGAGCCGGACGCACCTGAAACCGTAATCGAGCTGTTGCGCCATGGCGAGCCGGTCGGCGGCAGCCGCTTTCGCGGCCAGCGTGATGACCCGCTCAGCGAGCTGGGCTGGCAACAGATGTGGGATGCGGTAGCGGGGCGTCCGCCCTGGCAACGGGTCGTGAGCTCACCCTTGCTGCGCTGTCATGCCTTTGCCGAGGCGCTGTGTGTGCGTCACGCCCTCCCGTTGCAGGTTGAGACGCGTTTTGCCGAGGTGGGATTCGGGCTGTGGGAGGGCTGTACTCGGGCGGAGCTGGAGCAACAGGATCCAGGGCAGGTGGAGCGCTTCCTTCAGGATCCGTTCGGTGCGCGGCCGCCGGGTGCCGAACCGCTGGATGCCTTTGTCGCGCGCGTGCGGGCCGGTTTCGATGCACTGCTCGAGGAGCACGCCGGGCAGAGAGTGCTCGTGGTGGCACATGCCGGCGTGATCCGCGCCGTTCTTGTTGCGGTGCTCGACATGCCGGCGGCGGCAATGTACCGCATTCACGTCGCGAATGCCGGTATCACACGCTTGCGTACCGATCGCAGCCGCAGCTTCAGCCTGGTTGCGCATGGCACAGCCTGAGCCGTTTATCGGTATTGATCCCGGGGGCACCAGGCACGGGTGATATCCGGCGCAGTATCACGACTTCCTGCAGTTATCTCACAATTCGACTATTCAACTGATTGTAAAGGCGTATTGGGTGCTGCCGATAGCTTCCACGAGGGTGGTTGTGGGCTGGATAGTTCGTGATTCCGAACAAAATAACTCCAACAATCAACTGTCTGCTGGCTGGTCGATCCAGTGACCGGTATGGCAAGTCCAATGTAGAGATGTCCCGCGGGCTGACGGCTGCGAGAACCTGGATCGGGAATGTGTGGATAGGGAACAAGACATGATTAATACGGGACCTGACGGGGATGGCTGGATAAGCGAGTGTGCTGACAAGGATGGCGACGGCCGCCACCTTGCTGCAAGTGACTCGGGGGTCGAGGAAGAAAACTTGCAGGCAGCTGGAGTCGGGATGGAGAAACCTGAAATCAGTGAATTGCAGGCGGTTGCCAGTGCCTTCACAGCTGCGTTTAACACCGCACTGTACGAGCTTGAGACGTCGCGCAGGCAAATCGAGGAGCGTTCTGCCCTGATCAGCGAACTTGATGCCTCCATCGGGGAAATCCGCGCAGCCCTGGACACCGAGATCAGCAAAGGGCGCAGCAGGGAAGAAGAATATACCCGCATGTCCGAGCAGCTGCAGCAACAGATTCTCGGCCTGCAATCCGAGCGGGATGCGTTACAGGAAAAGCTTCATGAACAGGACGGCATATCAACTGCACGGGCCGAGAAAATAAACCGCTTGACGGCGCGCATGGAAGAACTTGATGCTGCCCTGACAGAGCATGCAACCGAGGCTGAGCGTGCCGGACAGGAGCGAGACAGGTTGACTGCTGCGCTGATGACGCTGCAGGCACAGTTCGATACCGCAGCTGACGATTTGCAGGCGCAGCAGGCAGAGCTGGAACAGCGTAATGGTGAAATTACCGGCCTGCGCAGCCAGCTGGATGAACGAGATGGCGATTTACACTCAAAAATCGGTGAGATCTCAGGACTTGAGCAACAGCTGACAGAATTGAGAGAAGAGTTACAGGTGCAGTCTGAAGCAATGTGCAGACAAGCCGAGCAACATGCGCATGCCACCGAACAGCTGAATACGCGAGCTGCGGAAATTGGCGATGAACTGGAGACACTGCGTGCGGCTCACGATGAGCTGACAGCCCATGCAGAAAAACTTGAGACCCTGAATACTGCGCTGCACGAATCGTCAATCACCAAAAGTGTCATACACAAACATCAGCTGGATGAGAAATCCAGTGAAATCGAGTTGCTGCGGACCAGGCTGGACACGGCAAATGCATCATCGGCAATGCAGTCAGACAGAACGCTCGAAAGCGAAAATCAGCTGCGGGCATTGAATGATCTAAAGGAAAAACTGCAGGCAGCAGAGGCACAGAAGCAAATACTTGAGAGCAAGGCAAGGTTGGCAGAAGAGCTTGAACCGGAAAACGAGCGTTTGCGTGCCGCGCTGGAGAAAGCCGCCGAATCGGCAGCTCCCGGGGAAGAAGACGCACAGCGGCTGAAAGCGCTGCAGGCACAGCTGGCCGATCTCCAGTCAATGCTGGACAGCTCACGGTCAGAACAGAAGACTCTTGCAGAGCAGTTGCATGATTACGAACAACTAAAACAGGAGGCCGCGAGTCTTAGAGAATTGGTCAGGCAGTTCGAGGCCAGGCAGGATGAGCAGGGCAATCCCGGCTGGACGCTCGAGGCTATAGAGGAAGAGGCAGACAAACCCCGGGCCGCACTGTCTGGTTCAGAGCAGAAATTCGGTGCGGGCCTTTCCGCTAGTCTGATGGAGGAAAATCTGCGTCAGATACCTGTTGATCGAATGAGCGATCGTACCCGGTTTGTTGCTGATTTAGACAATTTACTCGTGGAAAATCACGGCTCCACTGCCAGTCCCAATGTCATGTATATCCTGCTTGACCGGTTTGTCCAGGTCAGGGATGAAATCGGCGTCATGGAAAGCGAGCATGTAATCAAGGAGGTCGCCGAAATCATCGCGTCCATCTGTAGCGGGGATGACAGGATGTCCCGCTTCGGCGATTGTACCTTTGCCATGATATGCAGCGGGGAAAGCCTGGGTCAGACCAGGGAAAAAGCCGAAAAAATACGTGCGGCAATCGAAAGCCGGATTTTTGAATATGGTGGCCGGTCCGTTATCGCGACCGCCAGCATCGGCATTTGCTCGGTCAGGAAAGGTGACTCCATGGCTGCAGATGTCATTTCAAGGGCTGATCTGGCCTGCGAGGCTGCGCGTTCATACGGTGGTAATCAGGTGCTGGTCAGCAGCACAGTATCAGACAAATTCATAGGCACGGGCGCAGGAGACGATCATGGGGCCATGATCAAGGCGGTGCTGGATGAGCGTCGCGCCAGGATCTATTACCAGCCAATATCCAGTCTGAAGGAAGAGCAGAATAATCATTACGAGATTCTGATCAGAATCATCGATGAAAACGGGAGCATCATTCTGCCGGGCGAGTTTATATCCATGGCAGGCAATTGTGGATATGCTGCGGCTGTCGATCGTTATGTGATCGAGAATGTCATGAAGATAATGGCCGAAAATCGCGATCAGGAAACGACGCTGTTCATAAAACTCACCGGGCAGACGGTTGCCGATCAGAGTTTTCCTTTATGGGTGATGCATAAAATAAAGGAGTACAGCATAAACCCGGCGCATCTGGTATTCGAAATAACAGAAAATCTGTTGCAAAGCGATATCAAGAATCTTTCCATGCTTTCCAAGGCGCTTAATGCGGTTGGATGCAAAATCGCCATTGAGCATTACCGGATGTCCTGCCAGTTACATCATCTCAAGCATATCCACGCGTACTATCTGAAAATCGACGGTGGTCTGATCGGGAGCATCGGCAGGAAGGGAGCAAGCCTGCTGAAAGTCGCTGCCATCATGAAGATGGCGAAGGAGAACAATTACATCACCATCGCCGAAGGTGTTGAGAGCTCGGCTGCCCTGGCGATTCTTTGCGAACTGGGTGTGGATATGGCGCAGGGCTACTTTATTCAGGCGCCTGCCGGGAGTCGCGATTTCAATTTCCAGGGGTTTGGGTTGGAAGACGAGCAGGAGGCTGGAACCAGGGCAATCTTCAGAATCGGATAGCGGTTCAACGCAGCGGACTCTTGCTGCAGGTTGCAGAGCGTTTGTCTCTGAAATATCGTTGGGTTTTTCATACTTGGGTGTACGTGTTGCAGGCCGGGTGGACACGACAGCACAGCCATCTGAATGATGCATGATAACAACAGGTTCAGGATTGGCATTGACCTTGGCGGTACCAAAATCGAGGGTGTCGTGCTGGATGCCGACGGGCATGAATGCCTGCGCCGGCGCGTACCGACGCCGCAGGGTAATTACGACGCCACGTTGGCAGCGATTACCGGCCTGATCGAGACGCTGGAGCGGGCCGTTGCCCAACGCTGCAGGGTCGGCATCGGCATGCCGGGATCGCAGTCGCATGCAACGGGCCTGGTCAAGAACTCCAATTCCGTATGCCTGAACGGCCGGCCACTGCACGCCGACCTGGAGCAGCGTCTGCAACGCAGGCTGCGCTTTGCCAATGATGCCGACTGTTTTGCGCTCTCCGAGGCGATCGATGGTGCCGCCGCCGGTGCCGGTACTGTGCTCGGTGTTATCGTCGGCACCGGCACCGGCGGCGGCATCGTTGTCGACGGACGCGCGCTGTCCGGTCCCAACGGGATTGCCGGGGAATGGGGGCATAATTCGCTGCCCTGGCCGCGCGCGGAGGAACTGCCCGGCGCGCCGTGCTACTGCGGTAAATTCGGCTGCATCGAGACCTGGTTGTCGGGTCCGGGACTGGCGCGTGACCATTATGCCGTTGCCGGCGTGGAGGCAACGGCCAGCAACATCGCCAGGTATGCCGCCGCCGGCGACACAGCGGCGCAGGCTTCGCTCGAACGCTATGCTGACCGCATGGCACGTGCACTGGCAAGTGTTATCAACATCATCGATCCCGATGTCATCGTGCTGGGTGGTGGCATGTCCAATATCGACTGGTTGTACACGGCCGTCCCGCAACGCTGGGGCAGGTACGTTTTTTCCGATCGTGTGGATACCCGTCTGGTGCGCGCGCGCTACGGAGACTCCAGTGGTGTGCGCGGGGCTGCCTGGCTGTGGCCGGCACGGGATGGGGATGCTGCAACGGCGTGCTAGCGTACTTACCGTGCGGGCAATTTGAGCCGGTGATTACGCGCGATCTCCCCGGTAGTTTTACGGTCGACACCTGCCTGTTGCGCGAATTCCGGCCAGCGCGCCACCGCCGTGTTGACCTCGTCGACGATGTCCGCCGGCCGGCTCAGGCTGATGGCTGCGCCGGCGTCCAGTAGCTCCTGCCGGGTGAAAAGATCGCGCTTGCCATTCAGGCTGAGCTGGTGCTGGCTGGTCCACTTGCCGGCCGGGTTATGCGCGTAGACGACATCGAACGCAGGTGACAGGCGCCACTTGCCGTCCGGCCCCATCAGGAATGCAATATTCTTGGTGTGGTCGTCGAGGTTGCGCGCCACGATGTTGAATACCATGCGCCGGTATTGCTGCGCCGCGTCCGCCTTGCTCAGGCGCAGTGTGCGCATGATGCCGAACACCTGTTCATAACTGTAGGCGCCAGGTATGTTGAAGTCGTAATGCGCGAGGCCGCACAGCGACTGCAGGTGTAATTTGTGGCCGTCGACGCGGTCGAAGCGGCGGGTCATGAAATGGACGCGGCCATTTTCCTCCAGCAACCGGCACTCGGTCATGTTGATGCCCGCGGCCTGTGCCATACGATAATAGGCATATTCGATCCGCCCATAGCCGCCGGGCTTGCCCAGTTCCGGGTCGGTGACGCCGTCGAATTTCAGGATCCAGTAGTCGTATCCACCGGGCACGCTGGCCTGGCCAGACAGTATGTGCCCCTGTGTGTTTATCGCGATGACCGCCTTCGGGCGTGCGCCGCCTGCCGATGTCCCGACCCGCAGGATATCCTTTAGCGCTTCGGCATGCTCCCGGTCGGTGTTGCCCGGGCTGGCATCGAGACCCGGGCGCACTGGCATGGCCGCCTGCGCCTGCGCGACGAGATTGGCAAGTTCAACCGGAGCCGCCGCATCATGGCGTCCTGTCAGGGGCGGTGAGAACTCCAATGCTCCGGTGCTGCGCTTGCCGGCGTAGCACAGACGTTCCACCGGACAGAGGCTGGCAGCGTCACGACCGTTGCGGGCCAGCCAGGCGTCTATCAGGCGGTTGCCGAACTTGTCTGGCAGGGCATCGGCAAGCAGGCCGGGCAATCCGAGGTAGGTATCCCGATTCAGTCCCGGGAAGGAAAAGATCCGTTCGCCCTGCCGGGCTGCGGCAAGACTCATCTGGATGGGTGCGATATCGAGACCCTTGTTCAGAAAAGCCGCATCGTATTCAAAGACGCCACAGGCACGATCCTCCAGCCACGACACTGCCCCTACGACATCCCCCCACAATTTCACAACAGCGGTGTCGACCCGCTTCACCATTCAGGCTCGTCTTCGGTGCTGTCTTTGCCACGTTTGCCCGAGGCCCGCTGACGTTCCCGGCCGTGCATCCTCGCCAGCTGTAGCGGACTTACCAAGACGGCGGGGAGCAGGCTGTCGAGCTGTTCCAGGCTGCCCAGTTCACGCAAGACCGCGATCAGGGTTGCCAGCTTGCCACGTCCGTCCTCGAGTGCCTTGATGGTGTTGAGTGACAGGGTCGCTGCATCCGCCAGCTCCCTCTGGGTGACATTGTGTTGCAGACGCATGGCCTTGAGGCGAGCACCCAGCTGCTGTGCAATAGCCGGATCCGACAATGAATAGAGATCCATAATGGTCAAATACTCAGCTTTAATTCCGCCAAGTTCAATATAAAGTAACAAAATATGGCCATTATAAAAAATGCTTTTGTTTGCAATATGAAATATATAACGGCTTAAATTTTGTATCTTATTACCGACTGCCGCATATAAGTATCAGATAAATGGCTTTTACAGGAAATATCCGTCGAGGCGGGGTGCTGGTCGTGACCGGGCTTCTGGCGCCGGTGCCAGGATGTCCTGGATTACAGGAAGCCGGTGGCTTACAGGTCGGCGATGGCGCGGGAACGGCCTGCCAGTATGGCCAGCATCCCGTTGTGTAACGCCGACATCACGGACCAACCTGCTTGCTGACGGGGCGGGTAATGCCGGCAACGCCGGGTTGCCCGGCGGTGACGTTGATGATGACATTGACCCCGGACGTGAAATCCAGGCCCGCCCTGTTGCCGTTTACTACCACAGGCGTGAGCTGATCCAGCGAAATATAGCCCCCGCAGGCTTCTGTCGACACGCAGAGGGTGTCGTCGTTATTCAGGTCGCTACCGGCCAGAAGTTCATAGGTCCCGGCAGCCACGCCGGTAAACGAGTACTGGTAAAGGCTGTTGCTGGCGGTTACGGCGGTCTGGTATTTCGGAATGCCGGTTGCATGGTCAATCAGCAGTATGTAGTGATAGCCGGCGTCGGCATCCTGACTCAGGGTTGATACCTGCATGATGACAGGAATCTGCAGGGTATTGGCTGACGAGGTTACTGTGATGGTCGCGGTATAGATGCCCTCGGCCAGACCGGTGCGTGTGGCGCTGACGATATAGGTACCGGTGCCGTCGGCGGGGTTATTGATGCCGGGCGCGATGGACAGCCAGCTGGCATCGTCCGTGGGCAGGTTGACGGTCAGTAAGCCACCACCGCCGTTTGTTGCAGTCAGCAGGGCGGTAGTGCCCAGCGTGCTGAAATTCAGTGCGGAGGGCGAGACCACCAGTGTTGCGGGCACCGGCGAGATGCCACCCTGTGCCGCTACCACAGCCCTGTGGGCATCGATCAGACCGTACCCGTATACGTTGTCGCGCCCGGGCGCGCCCAGATCAGTGCTCATCTGGCCATTGAGCATCAGGCTATCCACATCGGCCGGTGTCAGTGCCGGATTGGCGGCCTTCATCAGTGCCAGCACACCGGCCACGTGGGGTGCCGCCATGGAAGTACCCTGCAGGAACCGGTACAGGTACTGGATACTGCCGGTCGAATCATCGCCACCGGTGCTGAGCACGCCGTCGGGATTGCCGTCGCCGTTGATATCCGTTGAGGTGTCGCCGCCCGGGGCCGCCAGGTCGATCAGTGGCCCGAAATTCGAATAGGGCACTGCCTGTCGGTTGATGTCGACGGCACTCACCGAGATCACGCCGTTATAGGATGCCGGATAGAACGGGCTGCTGGATGCGTCGTTGCCTGCTGCGGCCACGATCATCACGCCCTGGCTGCGGACCTGGTTGATGATGTTCTGCTCGGTCTGGGAAAAGCTGTAACCACCCAGGCTCAGGTTGATAATATCGGCGCGCTGCAGGGGGGTGCTGCCAGAGTCGTTCGGCAATTGTGCTGCGTACAGCATGGCCTGCATGATGTCATAGGATGTGCCGCCATTCAGGCCGAGGGCGCGCAGCGGCATGAGGGTGGTTGACCAGCCCGCGCCCGCCACGCCGGTATTATTGCCGGTCCATGAGGCGACCGTGCCTGCGACGTGGGTACCGTGAAAGCTGCTGTTGCCGGCGACACCCGCATCGCCCGGATCTTCCGGATCGGCATCGATGCTGTCACCATCGAGGGCGCTGGTGATGTCTCTGATGAAGTCGTAGCCCTGTCCAATCTGTCCCTGCAAGTCCGGGTGGCCTGCGAGAATTCCGGTATCCACCACCGCAACGATGACAGTGTCCGCGCCGGTGGTGATGTCCCAAGCCTGGGGTAGATTGATAAGCGGATAGTGCCACTGCAGCGGGTAATACGTATCATCCGGAACCAGTACTGGCATGCGCCGATAGTTGGGTTCGGCAAACTCGATATCCGGCCGCCGCCTGAGCTGCTTGATGGCCTGGATGGTTTCCCATTTCTGTTGCCGGCGGGCATCGCCGGCCAGCGTCTTGGTCATGCTGCTGCCGGCGGTCGCGGCTGAGGTTAGTCTCGATGCGGGTACA
Organism: uncultured Gammaproteobacteria bacterium; assembly: GCA_963712695.1. Taxonomy (GTDB): domain Bacteria; phylum Pseudomonadota; class Gammaproteobacteria; order UBA9214; family UBA9214; genus UBA9214. The sequence goes on along the minus strand of CAVQJD010000023.1, from coordinate 40,289 downwards.
GACAGTAACACGGGCCGGTCGCCTGAACCGGCCTTGAGCGCCAGCCCGGTTGCTGCCAGACGGTTGCCGGTGGCTGTCTTGACTCCGCTGGCGGCGGGTCTGAATCGGGCGATGATCTCACCGGGTACGAAATCATCCTCCAGACGCAGGTCCAGCGCCTCGATGCTCGTGATCTGCTGCCCCAGTGTCAGTGTGTAGCCGGAGGCGCCCTTGATGGCTGTTGGAAAGACGGAGACCTGGAGGGTGTAGATGCCGGCGCCGGGGGCGGTCAGTATTTCCGTAGGGCCGGTCCCCGTCGAGCTGGCTACAACCTGGCTGTTGTCATCGTACAGAAACAGGTCCAGGTCGGCGGCATTAAAATCCCCGATATTCAGTATGACGTTCTGGTTTGCTGCCAGTGAAATCCGGTAAAAATCCGAGATGTCGCCAGGTATTTTTGAGCGGCCGGCGGGGCCTGCAGTGGGTTCATTGAGGTAACCGCTAATGACCGCCGGGTTCGGTATGGCCTGGGCTGTGGCGATGCTGTCATTGCTGGTGTAGGGCGCAAACGGATCGTTCACATCGCCGTCGACGGCATTGCCGGAGGCTGCCTGTATGGTCCCGCTGACCGTGAAGCCTGTATTACTCGCGGTGCTGCTGACTCCGCTACTGCCCCCGCCACCACATGCGGTGAGAGACAGTAATGCAATTACCAGGAGAGAATGGGAAATTTTCGGGGTGGAGAGTGGGGTACTGTATATATACAAGATATTGCGTCCGTATTCCTAGTATCACTGGATGCCAACCTTAGGGGTACTGCTCGCGGCCTGTCAAGGCGATATTCTGACTGGTCTGCGGATATGTGCGTTGACTGACAGATGCCTTTATGGCGTGAGTCAGGGATTCCTGTCAGCGATCATGCGCAATACCGGGGTCTCGATGCCGGCGGATTGTGCCTGTTGCAGGGCGCGTGCGAGACGGGCAGGCGCACTGCGTCCGGTGCAGCCATGCTCCGGATCACCGGCAAAGGCCGCCAGCATTGCGTTCATCAGCCGCTCGCTATCGAGGTGTCTGCCGGTCAGGTATTCCTGAATCTGGATGACTTCACGCGCCACATCCTGGGCCAGGCCGCGGTGCCTGTCCCAGAGGTTGCTGACGCTGCCCTTGCTGATCAGCCCGGCGCAGTTGGTGGTGAGGATATAGACATTTTTCACGACCAGTTCGAATAACAGCTCCTCATCGTCGTGCAGTACGCGGGTCGGAATATCCAGGCTCGCCAGGCAGTCCTGCAACAGGTTTGCATGTGGCCCATGGATCGGTGAAGGGATTAGCACCTTGACATCCTGGCCGCGCTTTTTCTCGAACCACACCGAGATCACGGTTGGCCGGACGAGTCCGTAACGTTCCCAGTCACGCGGCAGTAGTTCGTTCTGCAACAGGGCGGCACGGTCATGCCATGCGGGAGGCAGTATTTTCAGTGCCTCATGCAAGGCGTTTTCCGCCACGGCGACCAGCACCAGTTCGGGTGCCGGCAACTCCCGGGCTGCAGCTCTCATGTCGGTGTCGCGCGTGACCGGATACACCGGGTGACCGATGCGCAGGAAACCGCGCGCGAACACACTGCCCATCTCACCGATGCCGATGACAACGACCGGAGGTTTCATATATGCATGTCTGACTGTACAGGTTGAACCCGTGCAGGAGTATATCGCAATGCGACGCCGGCCGGACATCCACACTGTATGATAACCGGAGCCGGTTCACGCATTCCCGGTGCCTGGAGGTTTGTCGTGAGGGTTGATAAACGCGGTCTGTTAAGCCGTGCACGAAGCGCTGTGCTGAGCATCTGGCTTGTGTTCTGCAGCGTGCTGCCGCTGCCGGCGCCGGGTGATATCCGTGTTATGGACGACGCAGGTCGGCAGGTTACACTCGTGGCTCCTGCGCAGCGTATCATCAGCCTGGCGCCGCATATTACGGAATTGCTGTTTGCAGCCGGTGCAGGTGATGCGCTGGTTGGCGCATCCGCCTATAGTGATTACCCCGAAGCAGCGCGCAGCATAGCGCGCGTTGGTGGTGGCAGCGGACTCGACCTCGAGCGTATCCTCGCACTGCAGCCCGATCTCGTGGTGGCCTGGCAGAGCGGCAATCCGGCGTTTCAGGTGCAACGTCTGCGCGAGCTGGGTCTGACCGTATTTGCCTCGGAACCACGCAGCCTGGCGGCGATACCCTATACGATCGAGCGGCTGGCACGGCTGGCGGGTACCGGAGAAGAGGCGCGATCTGTGATAGACGGTTTTAACCGGCATCTCGCTACCATACGCCGCAACCGCTCGGGACATGCGCCGGTCCGCGTGTACTACCAGGTCTGGGACCGGCCGTTGATGACGGTCAATGGGGCACACCTGATCAGCGACGTGATCCGCCTCTGCGGCGGCAGCAACGTATTTGACGAATTGCCGGATCTGGCACCACACATTGGCATCGAGGCTGTGCTCGAGCGCGATCCGCAGGTGATTGTCGTAGCGGCGGGACAGGGTGAGGCCGGACGCCAGCTGGTCCCCTGGCGGCGCTGGACGCGGCTAACTGCGGTCAGCCACGGGCAGCTGTATGAAATCGAGCGTGAGCTGCTGGTGCGACATACCCCGCGCATACTCGATGGTGCGGAACAACTCTGCGCGATTCTTGATCAGGTGCGTAATCAGGATTTACAGCAACAGTAGTAATCTGCGAACAGAATAGCTCGCGCCAGGATGCCCGGCCCGCGATTCTCACCGGGCGATGCCTGTCCTGTGCAGAAGCGCTGTCTAGTTGCGCTCGTGCTGCCACAGGACATCCGGCTCGCCGGCCTGTTTGTTCAGGAAGCGTGCCATGACAAACAGCAGGTCGGAGAGCCGGTTCAGGTAGTGAATGCCGGCGGTGTTGAGCTGTGTTGTGGTCGATAGGGTGTGCACGCGTCGTTCCGCGCGCCGGCAGACCGCGCGTGCCACATGGCAGTGCGCTGCAGACACGCTGCCGCCGGGAAGAATGAAATCCTGCAGTGGCGGGAGTTCGGCATTCAGTCTGTCGAGCATTGCTTCCAGTGCCGTGACATGCGCTGCGCTGACGATGGCGCTACCTGGAATGCAGAGTTCACCGCCGAGATCGAACAGGCGATGCTGGATGTTCAGCAGGCAGGTACTGATCTCATCCGGCAGGGTTGTGCACAGCAACAGGCCGATGCTGCAGTTAAGTTCATCAATGTCACCGATGGCCTCAATACGTGGATCATCCTTGGCAACGCGCGTGCCGTCACCCAGCCCGGTTGAGCCGTCGTCACCCGTGCGGGTATAGATCCTGGTAAGGCGGTTGCCCATATCAGCTGTCCGTCAGTCGGTATTCAACGGGTAACACGATATCCGATTCCTGGCCGGCCAGCCATGCCATTGCACCGGGCACCTGCCCGATCTTGCTCAGACAATCGATTGCGGCCGCATCGAGCACGGCATGCTGGCTGGTTTTGATAATACGCAGCTGGATGATCTCTCCCCTGGCGCTGATCCGCAGGCCGACCTGTACGGTACCTTCCCAGCCGCGACGCCGTGCCAGCAGGGGATAATGAAAGTAGGGCTGCATGGCGGCATGCAGTTGTGCAAGCAGGGGGGAGCCGCTGGGAATACGGGTCTCTTCTGCCGTTGCCGGGTCAGCAGAGTGACTTGCGTGTGCCGCGGTTGTTGTGGTCTGCGTGACATCAGTGATTGTTTCACGCGGGGGATAATCCGGATTTTCCGGCGCACGCGTGGTATCCCGTTGTGGCAGAGGGCTGCTGGCGGGTCGTTCCACGGCGAGTCCGGCTGCCTTGGGTTGCGCGCTGGCGCTGACGCGTGTCAGCGTGACCATCAGGCCTGCGTCTCCCGGTCGGTGCACAGATGGCGCCGGCAGGCCCGGTGCGTACAGCAGGATGGCCAGATGCGCGGCGAGCGAGGCGCAGATACACAGGGGCAGGAAGTGACGGCCGCGGGTCATCAGTTTCGACTGGATGTTCAATTGTGTACCGTGATGCCAGCGACGATGCCGATACCCGGCTGTGCAAAACCATCCGGTTCCTCGTACTGTCTGTCGGTCAGGTTGGTTACCCGCGCATGCAGGTCAAGGTTATGCGTTGCCGCGTGACTGGCGGTTAGATTGACCAGGGTATAGCCACCGCGGCGTTTGCGAGCAAAGGTGACCGCATCGATATCATATTGCGGGCCGGTGTAAATGGTCTCCAGTCCCAGCTGTGTTGCCGCCGAGGTCGCATAGTCGAGTGACAGCGAGGCCTTGCGCAGCGGCCTGCGCAACAGGTTTTCACCGGTCGTTGCATCTTCACTCTGCGTGTAGCTGGCGCCGAACCGTGCTGACAGCGTGTCACCGAGTTTACCGCTCAGGTTGACCTCGGCTCCGCGTATCTTTACCCGGTCGAGGTTTTCATTGCTGGTAAAGGTGTTGTTGAAAGTGATCAGGTTGTGAATGCGCTGCTCGTACCAGGTCAGGCCGGCGTTGACGCGGTCACTGGCGAAGCTCCGGTCCACGCCGAGTTCCCAGCCACGGCTGGTTTCCGGCTGCAGGTTCGGATTGCCGTTGAACAGGCCAAAGCTGGTAACCGAGTTGACGAACAGCTGGTTTGCCGTGGGCGCCTTGAATCCCGTGGCTATGCTGCCGCGGATACGTGTAGCAACGCCCGGAAAGTTCCGGGACAGCGCCAGTCGCCAGGTGGTTTCATGTTCGAAGCGCTCATGCTTGTCGATACGCACGCCGGCGGTACCGGTCAGTTCGCCGAATGTGAACTGGTCCTGCAGGTAAGCGGCATTGTTGCGTATGTCTGCGCTGACCGAGCTGGAAATACTGTCCGGCAAGCCGGAGAAGTCGAGAAAGCTGGCGTTGACGCTGGAACGTACCGTGTCTTCCTCGGTCTCGAGTCCTGCAGTGATGACATGATGCTCGAGGCCATAGAAATCGTTTTGCAGTTCGACCTTGCGTTTCCAGCCGCGGTTTGATTCACGGCTTGAATCGGCGCTGTTGACGGGATCGACGCTGTCGATGTCCTTGCGGTCCAGTGCGGTGTAGCTCAGTCCCAGCCGGTGTTCGCTGGCGCCATCGAACAATGCGATGCGCCCGTTCAGTCCCAGCAGCAACTGGTCCAGCCGGCCATGGCTGTCGGAGTCATCGCTGACGTAACTGTTGTTCAGGTCGAGGTCATTTTCGGTGCGCGTGATTCGTCCGCTGAAGTCGACACCGGCGGTCTCATTGAAGTCGAATGTCACGCGCGTGCCGAGATTGGTATTCTCATGCCGGTCATCGTCCAGTGTGCCGTCACTCTGCCGGAATGCCTCGCCGAGGGCCGAGACGCCATCGGTGTCGGTGTGCTGCACGCTCAGTGCATAGGACAGCCGGCCCTGGCCGGCACTGGCTCCGGCGCTTTGTGAGAAGCTGCCGAAACTGCCGGCTTCCATACGTCCCCATGCGGACAGTGCCCCTGCGCCACGCCTGGTGAAGACCTGGATCACCGCGCCGATTGCGTCCGAGCCGTACAGGGTGCCTTGCGGGCCGTAGAGGATCTCGATGCGCTCGACATCGGCAAGGTAGATGCTGGACAGGTCTACCGCGCCATCGGTGCCGGCCGGGTCATTCAGTTCGATTCCGTCGAGCAGGAACAGCGTGTGGTTGCTTTCAGTGCCGCGGCTGAACACCACGGTCAGTTTGCCGATGCCGCCTCCTGATGCGATGACGCTGAGACCGGGCACGGAGCGGAGGGCCTCGGACACGGAACGGTACTGGCGGCGCTCGATGTCTGCGGCGGTGATGACAGTGACGCTGCTGCCCACCTGGTCGCGGGGTGTTGGCAGGCGGGTTGCAGTGACCACGATAGGGGGTTGTTGCGCGCTCGCTGTTGCCGGACCGGTAATGAACAGACAGCCGGCCAGCAGTCCTGGCAGGGTGCGGAAACAGGGGTTCATGGTTTCTCCAGTGCGCCTACCCGCGCAATCAGGTGTCATGGAGAAACGCAACTCGGCCGAAAGGTCAGCCTGTTGATATCGCTCCCCGCGACACATACAAGTCGATTGCAGGCCGGTCTCCGGGCTTGCGAGCGGGTTTCCCCGGTAAATCACCTTCCCGCGCGCTGCGCAGTGGTGTATCGATTTACCTTGACTCGCTTACCGTTGCGGGGGCAGCGCCGGACTTGTCATACAGTGACGCACCGGCTTCCCGTTTCATCCCTTGAACGAACGTTCGCGGGACACCTGCAACAAAGTGGTGGCAACTGTATGTCCGGGAGGCAGGGGTGTCAAGGCAGCTCGCGCCATCATCCCGGTATCCACACCGTGCTGCCGGCATGCTCGATACGGCGCAGCGGATGGCGGTAAAGCCGTTCCAGGCTGGCCTCTGTCATTACGGCATCGTGGTCTCCCTGTAAAAAAGTGCCGTCGCCGAACAGTAACAGGAACCTGTCACAGAAGCGTGCGGCCAGGTTCAGGTCGTGCATGACGATACACAGTGCGCGATCGTCACGTTCGGACTGTTGTCTGAGCAGGTCGAGCATGCGGACCTGCTGGTGAATGTCGAGATGATTGGCCGGCTCGTCGAGCAGCAGCAGGCGCGGGTCCTGGGTAAGCAGTGTGGCTATTCCGAGGCGGCGGCGCTCGCCGCCGGAGAGTGTGCTGACGCTGCGTGCCTCGAGTGCAGTCAGGTCGACGGCGGCCAGTGCCTTGCGTGCCATGGCGAGGTCGGTCGCCGTTTCCCACTGCAGCGGGCCCAGCCACGGGTGCCGGCCGGTGAGCACCGTCTCCAGTACCGTGGCCGGAAAGGCATCGTGGTGGTCCTGGAACAGCACGCCGATATGGCGCGCGATGGTCTTGCGGCGCAGTGCGGCGAGCGCCGTTCCCTGCACTGCGATATGGCCGCTGTCCACCGCATGCAATCCGGCCAGTGCATGCAGCAGCGTGGTCTTGCCGGCGCCATTGCGGCCGAGAATGCACCAGCACTCACCGGCATCGATGCGCAGATTAAGCTTGCGGCACACCGGCAGGCCGGCGATGGAGACATCCAGGTCTACTGTCTGCAGCAGTGCCATGACCGGTCAGTCCTGCTCGCTAATCTGGTTACGGCCATGCCGGAGCAAGGCCAGGAACAGTGGTACACCAACCAGTGCGGTGAGGGTGCCGACCGGCAACTGGCGTGGTGCAAGCAGGCTGCGTGCCAGCGTGTCGGCGATGATCAGCAGGCTGCCGCCCAGCAGTGCGGCCGCCGGCAGCAGGATCCGGTGATCACGCAGCCCGACCAGGCGCAGCATGTGCGGGACGATCAGGCCGACAAAGCCGATGTTGCCGGCCAGGGTCACGGCGGTGGCGGTGAGCAGCGAGGCCAGCACGTAAATGAGGTTCCGCAGTGCCGGCACCGTGACACCCAGCGCGGCGGCGGTGCGTTCGCCATGGGTGAGGATGTTGAGCGGACGGCCGAATGCGATGCCTGTCAGCAATCCACACAACAGGACTATGGCGCCAGCGCGTGGCATGGTCGCGAATGACAGGTCGCCCATCAGCCAGAACAGCATGCTGCGCAGGCCCTGGTCGGGACTGACTGCCAGCAGGAAACTGATGAGTGCCCCCCAGCCAGCGGCCACCACGACACCGGTCAGCAGCAGGCGCTGGCTGCTCCAGCTGCCGCTGCCATGCGCCAGTGCGAACACCAGCAGCATGGCCAGCAGCGCGCCACCGAACGCGGCACCATGCAGCCATAGCGTGCCCAGTCCGAACAGCATGGCCAGCAGCGCACCGGTTGCCGCGCCGCCCGATACGCCAAGCACGTAGGGATCGGCCAGCGGGTTGCGCAGCAGCACCTGCATCAGCGCACCGGCCGTGGCCAGTAGTGCGCCGGTGGTGAAGGCGGCTGCCGTACGTGGCCAGCGCAGTTCCAGAATCACTGCCGTCACGGGGTTGTCGCTAGGGCCGGCCAGTGCGGCCAGCAGGTCGCGCCAGCCACTCTCGACACTGCCGGTCAACAGACTGAGTGTCGCGCTGCACAGCGCCAGCAGCACGAACAGCACCAGCAGGCGCGGACCGCGTATCAGGCGCACCGGGCAGCTCGCAAGCCGGGTACGCCCTGCGGATCAGTTGCGGGTGGCGCAGGCCGGATCACCTGCGCTGGTGCCATTAACCTCATCGCAGGCTGATCACCGGCCAGTTCTGCTGCCGCGCGTGTGCCTCGAGGATTTCATCCGGATCCACTGCAGTCGGCCAGGTCACGCGGCTCAGCAGCGGCAGGTCGTTGTGCGAGTCGCTGTAAAAACAACTGTTCTCTATCGACAGCCCCCTGCCGACCAGCCAGTCTTCCAGCACCCGGACCTTGCCGTCCTGAAAACAGGGGATGCCGGAAACAGCGCCGGTGTAGCGGCCGTCGACTTGCTCGGGTTCGGTGGCGAGCAGGTGCTCGATGCCGTACAGATCGACAATGGGGCGAGTGATGAAACTGTTGGTGGCAGTGATTACCACCAGAGTGTCACCCCGCTCGCGGTGACGCTCGATAAGTTGCCGGGCCTTCGGCAACAGGATGGGCACGATCTTTTCATCGACATACTGTGCACGCCAGTCCTGCAGCTGCTTCGGGTCGTGATCGGCCAGCGGCCGCAACTGGAATGCCAGGAACTCATGGATGTTCAGTACACCCGTCTTGTACTGATCGTAAAAACGCCGGTTCGTTTGTTCATAACTGCGGCTGTCCACGATCCCCTGTTCGACCAGGTAGCACCCCCACAGGTAATCGCTGTCACCCGCTATCAGCGTATTGTCGAGGTCGAACAATGCGATACCCACTGCTTTCACTCCGCTTGTCGAAGGTCGCCAAGGATACACGAACAAGCCTGTCTTTCATGCTTGGGACGGCTGCTGATATTTGCCAGAAATCCCTGCCTATGGGAGAATGATTTTCATTCACGCTTTGCGGCAAGGTTCTATAAGTGATTGATCCGGATGGTTTCAGGCCGAATGTGGGCATAATACTGTCTAACCGCCAGGGTCAGCTCCTGTGGGCGCGCCGGGCGGGGCAGGATGCCTGGCAATTCCCGCAGGGCGGGATGCGTTCGGACGAGACGCCTGCCGAGGCGATGTACCGTGAGCTGGGCGAGGAAATCGGACTGCTGCCGGAGCACGTTGAGGTGATCGGCACCACGCGTGGCTGGCTGCGCTACCGTTTGCCGCGCAAGTACATCCGCCATTCCAGCCGGCCACTGTGCATCGGGCAGAAACAGGTCTGGTTCCTGCTGCGAATCCTGTGCGCTGATCGGGCCGTCTGCCTGAATCGTTGCCCGCACCCGGAGTTCGATCACTGGCGCTGGGTCGATTACTGGCACCCGCTGAACGAGGTTATTGCCTTCAAACGCAAGGTCTACCGGCAGGCGCTGATCGAGCTGGCACCGTTGCTGTTCCCCGAGGGAATACCGGAAACCGTTCCATCGGAAGACAGCTCCAGCCAGTGACGCCGACTGAGCCGTTCAGGTACAGTCAGTCCTGCCCGGTAAAAAGCTGACTCCACCCCACCGCGCCACCCGGATACTTTGCCCATGCTGGAAACGCTCAGACGCATCATTCAGGAAGTCAATACTGCACCCAATCTTGAGCAGGCGCTCATGATCATTGTGCAGCGTGTGCGCGCCTCGGTGAACGTCGATGTGGCTTCAGTGTATCTGCGGGATACCGAGCGTCGCGAGTTCGTGCTGCGTGCGACCGAGGGCCTGCGCCAGGATGCCGTGGGCAAAGTGCGCCTGCGTTACGGCGAGGGCCTGGTCGGCATGGTGTGTGAACGGGAGGAGCCGGTCAATATCGAGGATGCACCCAGTCATCCACGCTACATGTTCGTCGCCGAGACCGGTGAAGACCCCTACCACGGTTTTCTGGGAGTACCCATTATCCAGTACGGCACAGTGCTGGGCGTGCTGGTGGTGCGTCAGCGCAAAATACGCCGCTTCGAAGACGAGGAGGAGGCCTTCCTGGTCACACTCGCGGCGCAACTGGCCGGTGCCATCACCCATGCCGGCGCGAGTGGCGAAATTACCAGTGCACTGGCACGCACCCAGGCGGTTTCGGTTGCGCTGCGCGGTCTGCCGGGGTCGCCCGGCGTTGCCTTCGGCCAGGCCATGGTGGTTTATCCCCCCGCCAACCTGGATGCCATACCGGATCGCATCGCAGCCAACCCGGATGTGGAGGTGGCAAAATTCCAGGCAGCCGTTGACGCTGTCAGGGGAGACCTGCGGGCTTACGCCAATCGTATGTCTGCCGTGTTGCCGCCTGAAGAGCTGGCGCTGTTCGATGCCCTGCTGCTGATGCTGGGCGGCGATAGCCTGGTCGCAGAAACCATTCAGCGCATCCAGGCGGGGAACTGGGCGCCCGGCGCCCTGCGCGAGACGGTGTCGCAGCACGTGCGCGTGTTCGAAGCCATGGAGGACAGCTATCTGCGCGAGCGTGCGAGCGACATTCGCGACCTTGGTCGCCGTATCCTGACCAACATGCAGAGTGGCCCGCCGGCAGGTGTGGAAATTTATCCCCGCACCGTGCTGGTTGGCGAGGACATCAGTGCCGGGCAGCTGGCGGAAATCCCGCTGGAGAACCTGGTCGGCATCGTCTGTGCCAGCGGCTCCAGCTCCTCACACGTGGCCATCCTGGCACAGGCGCTGAGCATTCCGGCCGTGATGGGCATCAAGGATATGCCGGTGGCCAGGCTCGAAGGCCAGACCATTATCGCCGACGGTTACCGCGGCGATGTCTTTATCAACCCCACTGCGCTGGTGCGCGAAGAGTTCCTCCTGCTGCAGTCACAGGAGAGCGAACTCACCGCGACGCTAAAGAAAGTCGCTGGCCAGCCCTCGGTGACACCCGACGGTGTCCCTGTGCCGCTCTACCTCAACATTGGCCTGGTGTCCGGTATCGGGCCGGAGGTGCACAGCGAAGGTGACGGAGTCGGTCTGTACCGCACCGAGGTGCCGTTCCTGATGCAGGACCGCTTTCCCTCGGAAGAAGAACAGTTGCGCATCTACCGCAGTGCGCTGGAGGCGTTTGCGCCGCGACCGGTGACCTTGCGCACGCTCGATGTCGGTGGTGACAAGATGCTGCCGTATTTTCCGGTGCATGAGGACAATCCGTTCCTGGGCTGGCGTGGCATCCGCATTTCCCTCGATCACCCGGAAATCTTTCTCACCCAGATACGCGCCATGATGCGTGCCAGTATCGGTCTCAATAACCTGACTATCATGTTGCCGATGGTTTCATCGGTCAGCGAGCTCGATCTCGCGCTGACGCTGATGAACCAGGCGCATGGCGAGTTGCTCGAGGATGGCATGCCGGTGGTGCGTCCACCCATCGGCATCATGGTAGAGGTGCCGTCGGCGGTCTATCAGGTGACAGCGATGGCGCAGCGAGTGGACTTCTTCTCGATCGGCACCAATGACCTGACCCAGTACTTGCTGGCAGTCGACCGTAACAACTCGCGTGTGGCCAGTCTCTACCAGTGTCTGCATCCGGCTGTGCTGCGTGCCATACAGCAAGTGGTGACCGATGCCCACAAACTGGGCAAGCCGGTGAGTGTATGCGGTGAAATGGCGGGTGATCCGGCAGCGGCGCTGGCACTGCTGGGCCTCAAGGTCAACAGTCTGAGCATGAGCGTCAGCAACCTGCCGCGCGTGAAGTGGGTGATACGGAGTTTTACGCAGAGTGAAGCGGCCGAGCTGCTGGAACAGGCGCTGACGCTCGAGGACCCGCGCGCCATCCGCGAATTGTACAACAGCGTACTGGAGCAGGGTGGCCTGGGTGGTCTGGTGCGCGCCGGTAACTGATGCACTGGCTCCTGCGGCATAGTGACGCATGCGGTGTCCGTTTCCCAGGCATGTTCGTCGGTGCAAGTCCATGGAAGATAAGGCAAGCCATGCATGCGCGGGGCGTGGTCAATCCCGAACTGCCCAGGACATGGTGCCGCCAGTCGTCGCCCGGACCCTGTCGATGACCTGTCGTTTCCGATAGAATCTGCCGCCTGACGATTATTCGTGTTTCTTATTTTTTCCTGGAGTGTGTTATGCAGTGGTACAGGCAAGGCCTTGTGGTGGCAATTCTCGGCATTACAACCATGAACTTACCGGCGGCGGACTGGCAGGCACTGCCGGCACAGGCGCCTGCGCCGGCGGACAATCCCACAACACCTGAAAAAGTCGAACTCGGTCGCATGCTGTTTCTCGACCCGCGCTTTTCCTCGACCGGGACGGTGTCCTGCAATTCCTGCCACAACGTGATGCTGGGCGGCGAAGACAACCGCGCCGTGTCGATGGGTGTGCACGGCAAGACCGGCGGGCGCAGCGCGCCGACGGTATGGAACGCTGCCTTCGGTTCGTCCCAGTTCTGGGATGGCCGCGCCAGCACCCTGGAAGATCAGGCCAAGGGGCCGGTGGCCAATCCGATCGAGATGGGCATGAGCGATGTGGATGCTGCAATGAATCGGGTACGTGATATTCCCGGCTACAGGCCATACTTCGAAAGGGCCTTTCCAGGCAGCAACGACCCAATGACAGTGGATAATGCCGCCCGGGCCGTCGCGGCCTACGAGCGGACCCTGATTACGCCGGGCAGTGCCTATGACCGCTACGTAAAGGGCGACAAGCAGGCCATGACCGAGCAGCAGGTGCGTGGCATGCAGACCTTTGAGAGCGTGGGTTGTATTTCCTGTCATTCCGGTCCCGCCTTCAGTGGACCGGCCATGGCACCGGGTACGGGTTTCTTCATGAAGTTCCCGACCTTCGCTGACAATGACTATGTAAAACAGTACAAATTGACCGAGGACGGCGGCCGTTTCGCAGCCACCGGCAAGGAAGCGGATCGCGGCATGTGGAAGGTGCCGACCCTGCGCAACATCGAACTGACAGCACCCTATTTTCACAACGGGGCGGTAAAGACGCTGAGCGATGCCGTACGCGTCATGGCGAAGACCCAGCTCAACCGCGATCTCAGCGATGCTGAAAGCACCGATATCGTTGCGTTCCTGGGGGCATTAAGCGGTCCGTTTCCTCAGCAGCCACTGCCGCAATTACCGCCCACATCGGGCCGCAGTATTGTGATCGACTGAACAGGCACATTGCCGCTACGGATTTTTAACAGCTGGTGACAGGGCTGCGGCCCGTCATGTTGCCCGGGCGCGTGAGATCTCTGCAACGAAAGTCAGCAATGTTCAGTCGTCGGTGTGGCTGTGTCCGCGCTGTTTATGCTGATGCGTCCGGGTACTGGCAAGGCGCTTGACCCAAAGCCACACTCCACTGGCTGCAAGCAGCAGAAACAGGATAGCGGCGCCATCCATCAGATAAACCCCTGCGCTGCCGAGGATGCGGCCGCTGTGGATATCCAGCATGATACGTTCGAGTGGCAGGCCGTCGCCGCGCCAGGCGCGCTCCAGTGCGCGCCGCTGCTGTTCCGTAGGTGTTGTCGATGTGGCCCAGTCTGCAACGACATCCTCCCTCAGAGTCCAGTCGAGAAAATTGTCATCGGTCAGGTAACTGCCGTGTGCGGTGCGTACGGCAAGTGCACCGTTGCCGGTCACGCCGATGGCAAGGATGTCCGCCGGCACGCCACTGGCTGTGTCCAGCCGTTCCACGAGTTCGCCCGCCGGTGTGAGTAACAGCAGTTGATTCACTCCGGCGACGACCACGAGGCCGGCGTATTCGACGACACCGCGCAGCGGTCCTTCCACGTTCGGCAGCCGACCCTGTTCAAGGAAAATATTCCCTTCCATGCCGGTGATAGTAAGCTGATCCGCGCGGTAGACAACGATACTGCGCGGTGCACGCACGCCATACCAGTCGAGCAGGGCAGGCGATGTTACCTGAATCGAATCCAGGCCGAGTTCCTCGGTGTGATTCAGCAGCAGACCGGTTGCAGCAAGCACGACGACAAACAGTGCGGAGGCCAGCCCGATATAGCGGTGCCAGATATACAGCGAGCGCAGCAGCTTGGCGCGTGGTTTAGTTCGGTGCTGGCGTGTCATCCCGATCGGTTGCTCGACCGTGCAGGTAGAGGGCAAGGCGTGCCAGTTTTTCCAGGGCGCGTACCGATAGCGTGGCGCCGGAGATGCCGTCGACAGGTCGATCGAGTCCATTGCCATGGGTCAGCCCGATTCCCTTGAACTGGTCGGTGAAAAACGGGTAGCGCACTTCCCAGCCGCGGCTCTCGCGGAATGCAAGGACACGTACCCGTTCCATGACCTGCGCATTGACCACCAGGCCGACGGTGATGGGTTTTTCCTTGCCGGTTTCTTCCAGTATCCAGGCCGTGCGGTCACCCTGTATCCAGTAGCGAATGCGTAACCCGGGGTAGGGATGGCCGAGGATTTCCGTGCTGGTAGTCCGAATCCCGTCCCTGAGCCAGAGCACGCTGGGTGGTGGCGGGTCCCCGGCGAAGACTTCCTGGAGGAAATCCTGCTGGGACTGGTATACGTCGTCGGCCAGCAGCAGGCCGGTCGGTAACAGGAATACCAGAAGTGCAAGCAGTCTGTACATAAGCGGGCGGCAAGCATAGCAGAACAATGGCCTGTGGGCAGTGACCCCGCGTGCATCAGAACTGGTAACCTATACCCAGGTCGAACGCATCGAAATCCCGGCCGGCCTCTGTGGCCAGGTCATGATCGCGGCTGCGATAATCCGCCTTGAGCACCACGTCCTCATGCGGCCAGTAGTTGACACCGACTTCCCACTGGTTGAACCGGTCCTGGCTGCGGGCGGCATCGATGTCCTGGTAGCGGGTGTACAGGCCGACATCGTTGCGCACCCTGAAGCTCGGTTCGATATACCAGCCGGTCTGCTTGTCGGCGTCCGCGGCCGCGACCGCCGTTCCGTCAAAGTCCCACTGTGCATAGAGGGCACGGAGGCCGAACGGGCCTTTTTCGTAGACGAGGTGGGTCTCGAGCAGCAAACCGGAGCCCAGGCCATCGCCACTGAGCTGCGAGGCGTCGGTCTGGTAGTTCGCACTGGCGGCGAGTTCCAGACCCGGAACACCGGTGTAGCGCAGGCGGCCGGTGTACGCCAGATCCTCGGCGCTGGCCTCGCTGGTCTTCTGCCGGCCGCTACGCACGCGGAAGGCGTCGCCGCCTGTGGTCGGGATCTTCAATCCCTCGTGGATAGCCAGGTCCCAGCTTATGCCACTGGCCTGTCGACCGCCGATACCGGCGCCTCCGGCCCACCAGGTCGCGGGGATGATAATGCTCTCCACATCGTTGCGTTCCACGCCGTAGAAGGTGGTGGGCTCATGGGTTTCATTGAGGATGCCGACCGGCAACAGGAACAGGCCGCCCCGGGCCTGCAGATTGTCGCGCAGGTCAAATTCGAGATAGGCCTGCTCGACCTCCACTTCGCCGTTCTGACCCTCGCCTGAGATGCTGTGCTCGATCTCGAATTCCGAAAAGAAACGGATATCATCGGTGAACTGATGGCCCGCATACAGGACAAAGCGGTGCAAATCGATTTCCTTGTTATCGTTGGCCGGGTCACTGGCATCGATGTTGTTGTAGTGCAGTTCACCGTAACCGCCAATCTGGGTGCGGTCGGCCCAGCTGCTCCTGGTGGCCGCGCCGCCGGTGCCGTTTTCCATGGCAGCCACTGCGGCCTCGGCCTTTTCATCGGCTGTCACGGCCTTGCGGTCCGTGGCCTGCTGCTGGCGCTTGAGCGCTTCTATTTCCTTTTGCTGGTTCTGGATGATCTCCCACATTTCCTCAGCGCTGGGCATGGTCGAACCGGCATGGCCGGCAAGCGGCAGACCGAGAGTGACAGTGAGCAGGGTTAGGGGCAGGGCGGCAGGCTTCATAGCGACAGGGCTCCGATGCTGAATGAACGTCTGTGCACAGTTTACACTTAATAAAAGTCTAAATGCAAATCATTATCATTAAGATAAGTCCTGCTGTTCCATTATTCGCGGGTTCCTGGCAACTTGTTGTTGTGACGTCATTTTTTATTGCAACTCCGTTGCGCTATGTCCCATTCGGGGGCTGGTATACGCCAATGGATGCCTATATATTGCTCCCAGAAGGTGAGTGAGTTCTCACCATGAACGAGGGAAATACCAATGGCGCAGACAGCAACAGGCTATAGCAGTGAATTGTCGGAATCCGAACTGGCCCTGACCGCGACGGCACGTGAAAAGATGCTGGAGTTGTTCAGCCAGGTGGAAGACGATGACCTCAAGGCCATTCGTGTGTTCGTTTCCGGCGGTGGCTGTGGCGGCATGGGGTACGGCATGACATTTACCGATTCCCGGTCGGAGTATGATGCCGTGCGCAAGGTGGAGGGCTTCGATGTGTACGTCGATGCCGTGGCCCTCAACTTCCTGCGCGGTGTGGAAATCGATTACGTCGAGCGTCCGACAGGCGCCAGTTTCGTATTCAACAATGCCTTCGCGGTTACCGGCGGCTCAGGCACCTGCGGGGCTTGCGGTGCAGCCGGTGGTGGTTGCGCCTGAACATGCGCTTTGTCTGAGGCAAACAGAGGCAAGCGGCTCCCGGCGTAGTCTGTATTTCCACACGCCGGGAACCGTTCAGCATTGTGTTGCCAGGCGCAGGGATGTCGGTAATCAAGAACATCGCAGCGCACTATTCACACCAGATAACCCTTTTTTCGACAGTCTTGCGTGCCGTGTGACAGCTGCTGGTGCAGCGCCGCGTGCATGCTATTGAGCCAGGGTGATGTAGCTTGAAAACGCAACCGCGTCTGTTGCTGATCGCACCACCCAACAGTTATCGCACCAGTGCCTATCTTGCCGCAGCGCGTCTGCACGATGTCGATGTACTGGTTGCATCCGAGGGCAGGCATTCCCTGGTCAGCGAGCTTGCGGGCGGTCTGCATGTCGATTTATCCGACCCCGGCGCCCTGAATATTCTGCTACAGGCTAGTCGTGTACGTCCGTTCAGCGGAGTGGTTGCCACCGATGATCTTACCGTGGAACTGGCCAGCCGCGTCGCCCGCGAGCTCGATCTGCCACACAATCCCCCGGCAGCGGCGCGCTGCACACGGCGCAAGGATCTCTCGCGACAGGCACTGGCGGAGGCCGGCGCCGGGGTGCCCGGTTTTCGCATACTCGATCTGGATCAGCCGCTGGCGGCGCAGCTGGACTTGCCGTTTCCCTGTGTCATCAAACCACTGACGTTGTCCGGCAGCCGTGGTGTCATGCGCGTCGACAGCCCGGCCGAGGCCTTGTCCGCCTGCGCACGCGTGCGTGCGATTCTCGCGCAGGAACCGCAGCACGACCGGTTTGCCGACTCACATCTGCTGCTGGAAACCTTTGTACCCGGGCCGGAAGTTGCACTGGAAGGATTGCTCGTGCGCGGCACACTGCAGGTGCTGGCGATCTTCGACAAGCCGGATCCGCTGGAAGGCCCGTTCTTCGAGGAGACCTATTACATCATGCCGTCACGGCATGCGCCCGCCATACAGCAGCAGATCACCGCCTGTGTACAGAAAGCCTGCCGTGCGCTTGGACTGCAGGAAGGCCCGGTGCATGCCGAAGTGCGCATTGCCCGGCAGGGTTGCGTGATCATGGAAGTGGCCTCGCGCACAATCGGTGGCGAGTGTGCGCGCCTGCTGCGTACGGCGACCGGTCTCGGTCTCGAGGAGCTGGTGATTGCGCATGCAACTGGGCAACCGGTCGGGTACGATCAGCCGCCTGACGCTGCCGGTGTGCTGATGATTCCGATTCCGTGTGCCGGTATCCTGCGTCGCATCGAGGGTATCCACACAGCGCGCGCTGTAGCGCATATCGAGGACATCTCGATTGCTATACGGGAAGGTTATGAGCTTGTGCCGCTGCCGGAAGGAGCCAGCTATCTCGGCTTCATGTTCGCGCGGGCACCGGACCCGGCACAGGTCGAGGCCGCATTGCGTACGGCCTTTGCAGAGCTGACTATTGTAGTGGCGCCGCTGCTGCGGATGGAGGACGGGCGCGCTGGCGTTTGATTACTTCTTGGCTCCGGGAGGGGTAAAACCCTGCGGTGTGCCACCCAGCTCGCCTTCACCGAACAGAAAACCGAGCATATGCTGTTCGATCAGCTCGATACTGCCGGGGTCGGCAGTATTGAGCCCGTTTTCGTTGATGATCATGGTGAGGCGTTCCAGCCATTGCTTCCAGCCCTCCGCTGAAACATTTTCGTAGATACGCTCGCCCAGCGAGCCAGGGTGAGGAATGTGGTCCAGCCCTTCGGCTTCACGCTTGAGTACGACACAGTTGATGATACGGCTCATGGAATGACTTCCTCAAGGTTGATCTATGCAGCTATTGTAACCGCAGAACAGGCCATTGTCGTCGCTGTGCCCCTGCAATCAGAAGGGTTTCACGACAGCCAGCAGCACGATGGCGATCAGCAGCAGCGCGGGAATTTCATTGATCCATCGGTAGAAGACGTGACTGTGCCGGGCACTGCCGCTGCGGAAGTCGCGCATGATTTTCAGGCAGTAGAGGTGAAACAGGATCAGTGCGCCAACCAGCGCCAGCTTGGTGTGCAGCCATCCGGAAGACCGGTAAGCAGACCAGGCATAGTCAGCCAGCATCCAGATCCCGAACGCCGCTGTCAGAACGGCGCCGATAGTCATAATAGCGAACAGCTTGCGCTCCATTATCAGGAACCGGGCATGGCTGATTTCGTCCCGCGCATCGGCGTGGTAGACAAACAGGCGTGGCAGGTAGAACAGTCCGGCGAACCAGGTCACCATGAAAATCACGTGCAATCCCTTTATCCAGAGCATGAGTGCAATTCCTGTCGATCGTTACGGAAGCTGCGGATGGCAGTGGCCTGTTGCAGCATATCGATGATGTCCTTGCGCAACCTCTCCATGCTCATCTCCCCCGTCATGTGATAGACGATACGCCCGTCCGGTGCAATCAGAAAGGAGGTCGGGGTAACCCGCACGTCGCCGAAGGCACGCGCGGCGTTGGCATGGATATCGAGCACGATCGGGTAGGGTATCCGGCGTGCATCGCGCATGGCCAGGACGTGGCTGGGTGGGTCGTAGTCCATGGCGATGGCGATGATCTCAAGGCCATGCGGCGCCAGCTCCCGGTACAGCTCGATCAGGTGCGGCATTTCCCGGAGACAGCCCGGGCAGGTCGTTGCCCAGAATGTGATCAGTAACGGCTGGCCGCGGTAGTCCACCAGTTTCAGTTCACGGCCGTCGATGCCAGGCAGGCTGATGTCCGGACTGGTCCGCAGTACGGGCGGTGCGAACCAGAGCCAGCCCAGGGCGACGAACAGGATGAGTCCAAGCAGTGTGAGGAATTCCTTCATGTTTGCGGTTTCCCGTTGGTATCGGTGGCATTCGTCACCGACTTGGCATCGCGCGTACCGGTCCCGAACAGCCTTGCCAGCCAGCCGAAGGCCTGCTTAATGCCGCGCCACAGTTTCGGTAGCAGCCAGATCATCAGCAGTATGAACAGCACCATCAGGATGATAAACAGCACCGGGTTGTGCAGTGCCGTCCACAGGCCGACGATCACGGCAACGTCCTCGCCCACCGATGCGAACCAGTTGGTGAACGGTTCAGGCGAGGCATTGATCAGCACGCGCGAACCGGTCTTGGTGGCATGACTGCCGGCAGTCAGTGTGCCGCCTGCGATAGCCGCCGCCAGCTGCGCGCTCTGGCCGACCTCGCCGATCGCACCGGCCGCTAGTATGGCGCCGGCCGGAATGCGGATGAAGGTGGAAATGGCATCCCAGCCGGTGTCGACGCCCGGTATTTTGTCGGTGAAAAATTCCACGCCGTACATAGTCCCGGCCGCCAGCATCACCAACGGGTCGGCGAGTAATTCCAGTCCGGGCGGCAGGTCGATGTTACCCGTCGTTCCAAGGTAGCCCAGCACCAGCATTGCGGCGTACAGGTTGATACCGCTGGCCCAGGCAACGCCCATGGTAAGCGCGATGGTATGCGTGATGTCCATGCCGGTGCGACCTCAGTCAGCCCTGGGTGTTCCGCGTCGTGTCCGCTCGCTGTGGGCCGGATTTGCCCTGCGATAACCGGGCAATGCCGGGTCAGGACAGTTGCCGATTGGCGGCGTGCAAGCCCAACTCTTTGTAATTTAATAAGAAAAAGATTGATAAAAAAAGTAAATTTCTCCCTGAGGCCTTATATAATATGCGCGCGGCAAACAGGATGTCATCGGCTGAATAAATCAGGAGCATTTATGTTAGAAGAATTCAAAAAATTTGCCATGCGCGGCAACGTTGTCGATATGGCCGTCGGTATCGTTATCGGTGCGGCATTTGGCAAGATCGTCACCTCTTTCGTCAATGATGTGCTCATGCCACCGCTGGGCAAACTCATGGGCGGGGTGGACTTCAGTAACCTGTTCATTAACCTCGGCAGCGAATCCTTTGCATCACTGGCGGCTGCCCAGGAGGCTGGAGCGGCGACGCTGAACTACGGTGTGTTCATCAATACCGTACTGGATTTTTTGATTGTCGCCTTTGCCATTTTCATGGTCATCAAGGCGATGAACAAGCTGAAGACCGAAGAGGCACCCAAGGCACCGGATAGCAAGTCATGTCCGCAATGCCTTTCTGACATACCGATTGCGGCGAAGCGTTGCAAGTTCTGTACCTCACAGCTTGATTGAGCGCGTGCCTACAATTTCTTTTAACCAAGAGTAGTTATCCAGGAGTATCGCTATGAAAACCAAACTTATTACCGCTGCCTGTCTTGCACTGATCCTCGCCGGTTGTGGCGACAAGGATGATTCGGCTACCGGGAGTGCCGAGCCGGGTATGATAGACAAGGCAATGGACACCGCCGGTGAAATGGCCACCGACGCGGCCGATGCGACCGGTGAAGCTGTCGAGGGTGCCAGCGAGATGGCTTCCGATGTGGTCGATGCCACCAAGGAAACCATCCACGATGCCGCCCAGGGTGTTGCTGACGCGACGGCTCCCGAGGCTGATGATGCAACAGCTCTCAGTCCCGAGGATGCTGCCGCCCTGGATGCCATGGAAAAGGAACTGAAGGAAAAAGCTGCCGAGACGACGGGTCAGTAATCAGCCGCTATTCGCTGTCTGAACCGGGCGGCCAGGCGAACAGTCTGGCCGCTTTTTTTTAGGGTGCCTGGGATATGTTACGTGGCGGTTTCCTGGTTTTTATCGCCGGCTGGCTGGTGTGGTTCTGGATGGATAAACCGGATCCGCAGCAGTCCAGGTTTCCACAATCAGGTGACAGCCTGGTCGCGGATTTACAGCAGGGCTTTGACATGCTGCAAGCCGGTTACGGGGATCTGGCGTTCATCTTTCTCTGGCATGCCCATTCCATCATTCTGTCGCTGCTGGGCGGGGCCGTGCTCGCCGTGATTTACGGCAGCGTGTCGGACCTGCTTGGCCGACGGCGCATGCGCAGGCTAATGTTTCCGCAGCGCGGTGTCGCCGACCACAAGGGCGTGCAACGTGCGAACACGGAGTCTGAATCGAACCCGTCCGATCCTGTATGATCAGTGGTTGATCTTGGCTTCAGGGTCTTGGCCTGCTCGATCCAGCCGCTCACGACCTTCTCGGAAGGCACTGCACGGGTCAGCTTCTTGCTGGCATTGACCTCGGCCATTTTAGCGGCGAGATTGTCGGCCCTGCGGTTGCGCAATTCTTTGACAGTGTCTACACCGGCGGCCTCAAGCAGTTCAGAGTACACCGCACCGACGCCCGAGGTGCGCATCAGGTCGGCCATGTTGGCCCACTTGAGCAGCTGGGACTCTTTCAGGCCGGTTTTTTCAGCGGTTGCCTTGCGCCCGTTGGCATCACAGCACAGCTTGAGTAAATCATCGGTCGACGTGATGCGGCAGGCTGGAGTTTTGCTGCATAAGCCGGTCCGTTGCCTTCGATTTCCTCGATTTTGTACGCCATTGTTCCGCTCCTCTTCCGGTGCGTTGACCGGGAGCATTAAACAATGCATACCGGTGTCGATCAAGTGCCGAAATATGTCCCGTCTGGCTGGAACATCGGGCGGCTGCCTGCGCTAGAATAGCCTTCGCCAGCGTTCAGGGCGGTCTGCCTGCAGCGCGATGTATCGTTTCCGTCCAGTCCCACATCGATTATTGGTGTTTGATCAAGATGCTGAAAACACAATGGCCACGGAAGCACACGGAATGACACGGAAACAGGCAGAATCCTTTCCGTGTGCTCCCGTGGCCATCATGGGTATATGTTAAACATACAGTTACATTTCAGGTCAGTGAGCGGGCCAGTTGCGTGCCACTCATCCTGTGCCCGCCTGACGACCCTTAGTCCGGGGTATGCAACTCGGCAACCCACGGAGGTGCTGAAATGAAGACCGAGCCGGCTGTGGAGACACCGGCGCAGGAACTCGAGCGCATCATCAAGCGCATGCAGAAGATCCAGCGCGCCATCAAGGCATCCCGCCAGCCGGCCTCGATGCTGGAGCTGGAAGAGTTGAAGGAACTGGGCAGGAGATATGCGCGGATCGTCGACCGACTGGCAAATGACCCGGGTGGCACCGGGTTTGTCTGATACAACAACAACGGAGCCGGGACCATAATGACAGACGACCAGGGAATCTTTATCGGCAAGGGAGAGCAACCCGTCTACCTGTTGCCACGACTCGCCAATCGCCACGGGCTGATTGCCGGTGCAACCGGTACCGGCAAGACGGTGTCACTGCAAATCCTCGCGGAAGCCTTTTCGCGGCGCGGGGTGCCGGTATTCATGGCCGATGTGAAAGGTGATCTGTCCGGTATCAGCCAGGCAGGCAGCGCACATCCGAAATTGCAGGAGCGTGCCACCGCCATCGGCCTGGATGACTACCCACTGGAGGCATTTCCGGTGGTGTTCTGGGACTTGTTCGGCGAGCAGGGACACCGGGTACGTGCCACCGTATCGGAAATGGGACCGCTGCTGCTGGCGCGACTGCTCGGGCTGAACGATACCCAGGAAGGCGTGTTGTATGCAGTGTTCAAGATGGCGGACGACCAGGGCATGCTGTTGCTCGATTTGAAGGATCTGCGGGCATTGCTGGTGTTTGCCGGGGAGAACAGCAAGCAGCTGCAGCTCGAGTACGGCAACATAACCAGCGCATCGATTGGTGCCATCCAGCGCCGTTTGCTGGTGCTGGAAGAGGAAGGCGCCGAAATGTTCCTGGGCGAGCCGGCGCTCGACCTGCTGGATTTCATGCGCAACGGCGCCAACGGTTACGGCAATATCAATATCCTGGCGGCTGACCGGCTGATGCATTCGCCCAAGCTGTATGCGACCTTTCTGTTGTGGCTGCTCTCCGAGCTGTTCGAGGAATTACCGGAGGTCGGTGACCCGGAACAGCCACGGCTGGTGTTTTTCTTCGACGAGGCGCACCTGCTGTTCGACGATGCGCCGAAGGCGCTTGTTGACAAGGTCGAGCAGGTGGTGCGGCTGATTCGCTCCAAGGGCGTGGGCGTGTATTTCGTCACCCAGAATCCACTCGACATACCGGATGCCATCCTCGGCCAGCTCGGCAACCGTGTCCAGCATGCATTGCGTGCGTTCACCCCGCGCGATCAGAAGGCCGTGCGTGCCGCGGCGGATACCTTCCGCGCCAACCCGGCCTTCAACGCGGCCGATGTCATCAAGGAGCTGGGGGTTGGCGAGGCGCTGGTATCCACACTGGGTGGCAAGGGTACACCGGGTATTGTGGAACGCACGCTGATCCGTCCGCCTTCGTCCCGGATGGGTCCGGTCACCCCGGCCGAACGCCAGGCGATCATTGCCCAGAGCCTGCTCGGCAAGCGCTACGACAAGTCGGTCGACAGCCGTTCTGCCTATGAAATGCTCAGGGAGCGCGCGGAAAAGGCTGCGGTGGTCGAGGATAAGGAAACGGCCACAAAAGAGCAGCAGAAGGCCAGCAAAGGCCGCACCGGCAATCGCCAGGGGGTCATGGAGGCCATGGTGAAGAGTGTGGTGCGATCTGTAGGCAGTTCACTGGGCAGGAGTATCGCACGCGGTATTCTGGGCTCTATTCTGAAAGGCTAGCTAAAGCCACCTGCCGCGCAGACAAGGTTATGAGCAGGGAAATTCCACGTACCGCAACCCGGTTGCTGACCGTCATCGTGTTGCTGGGTCTGCTGGCCTGGCAGTACTATCAACAGTCGGATGGCGGGTCTGCTGCGGTTTCGGATACACCTGCCGGTGAAAACGCGGTACAGGCGGCGTTCGAGGCGCGGCGTTCCGGTGTCTGGATGGAGACCGGCGGTCGTGTGACACGACTGCTGTCTGATGACAATGACGGCTCGCGGCATCAACGCTTTATCGTGGATGCCGGGGGCGGACATACCGTCATGGTGGCGCATAATATTGACCTGGCGGAGCGCATCCCCGTCAGGGTGGGTGATACACTGTCACTGCGCGGGCGCTACGAATGGAACGAACGTGGCGGTGTCATTCACTGGACGCATCATGACCCACAGGGCCATGAGCAAGGCGGCTGGATCAGCTGGCGTAATGCACTTTACAAATAGCAGCTCGCTGTACAAGTCAGTCATGTCGGTCGCCACCCGCCGCTATGGCAGTTCACAGCTTTGGTTTCAACTGAGGATAGTCATATGAATTTGCTTGATATGCTGCTCAATGCACAGGGCTCGCCGGCCCTGAAACAACTGACGGCGGCCTTTGGTGTCAGTGAAGGGGACGCAAAAAATGCCTTGTCTGCGCTGGTACCGGCACTGGCGCGCGGTATGCAGAACAACCTGGCGCAGCAAAACGGTGTTGAAGATCTACTCGGTGCGCTCGCGAAGGGACAGCACCAGCGCTATATCGACCAGCCCGGCAGCCTGCCCGCTGAGCAGATTGCCGTGGAGGGTAATGCCATACTCGGGCACCTGTTCGGCAGCAAGGACGTCAGCCGCCGTGTTGCCGGCCAGGCTGCGGCACAGACCGGCCTGGACGCCGGGCTGCTTAAGAAAATGTTGCCTGTTATCGCCGCGATGGTGATGGGCTCGGTCAGCAAGCAGACCGGGGCTCAGACACGGCCGGGAGGTCTCGCCGGCAAGACGGATGCCGTAAATGTCGGCGGTTTGTTGACACAGTTTCTCGATGCCGACAAGGACGGTTCAGTGCTCGATGACCTGATGGGTATGGCCAGGAAATTCCTCTAGCCACCTGTTCATTAAACAGGCGGGAGATACAGATGGCCGAACTGGAAAAATTCTTTGAAGAAATCATCAAGGGCATCGGTGAAAATCCCGGCCGCGAGGGCTTGCAGAAAACGCCGGAACGTGCTGCCAGGGCGATGCAGTACATTACGCGCGGCTACGGGCAGTCGCTCGATGAAGTGGTGAACAACGCCATCTTCGAGTCGGACAATGATCAGATGATCCTGGTAAAGGACATTGAACTGTATTCACTGTGCGAACATCACCTGCTGCCGTTCATCGGCAAGTGCCACGTTGCCTATATCCCAACCGGCAAGGTGATCGGCCTGTCGAAGATCGCACGCATCGTGGACATGTACGCGCGTCGCCTGCAGATACAGGAAAATTTAACCAAGGAAATTGCGGACAGCCTGATGCAGACCATTCAGCCGTCCGGCGTTGGCGTGATCATCGAGGCACAGCACCTGTGCATGATGATGCGTGGTGTCGAAAAGCAGAACTCGATGATGACGACTTCCATGATGCTCGGCTCGTTCCGGCATCATGACCGTACCCGCTCGGAATTCCTGCGTCTGGTAAAGGGCTGAGCGGAACTGGCAAGGCAATAAACATAACGAACAGACTGGAGGAGAGTACCATGAGCATAGCCAAAGTTACTGAAATCACCGTTTCATCCAAGAAATCATTCGAGGATGCCGTGAGCAATGGCATCAAGCGGGCTGGCAAGACACTGGAGAATATCAAGGGGGCCTGGATCCAGGAACAGAGCGTGGTGGTCGACGGGGACAAGATCACCGAATACCGGGTCAACATGAAGGTTTCCTTTATCCTGAAAGACTGATCTTGTCCGGACCTCAGAGGCGGTAGCTTCGGTCGATATCCTCGCGTGTCAGGATGCCGTATATCCTGCTGAGACCCGGTATGGTGTTCCGGGTCACGTACAGTGCCTGGCTTTCCCCGGACTTGAGGATATCCAGTGCCTCGAGCAGCGTCGACTGGAAATCGACCGGTTTTACTTCCAGTCGTGCTGCCGGAATCTCCAGCAGGTCGATTTCCTCACGCGCCGTATCGCCCTGCAAGTGGCGCGCCAGGTCCGCGGCCGGCAGGGCGTATAACGGCTGCTTGTCCTCGCGGATCAGGATCCAGCGCGGTTCTGCTGCCAGGGCTTCGTGAATCCTGGCCCGCGTCACTGTGCGCGGCAGTGTTTCCAGCCGGCGCTCCATGATGTTCGCCACGCCAATGCGGCGGAGCGTTTGGGCCACCGGGCTGTCGCGGTAGTCAATCTCGCGTGCGCCCAATAGCACCAGGTAAACCGACTCCTTGCCAAACAGCTCACGGCTGACCAGGCCGGCCGTGATCAGCGCGAGCATGCCGGGCAGGATGATATGCGGGTTGGCGGTCAGTTCCAGCATGGCGGTCAACGCCGCCAGCGGCGCCTGCAGGGTCGCTCCCATAAAGGTGCCCATGCCGATCAGCGCGAAGAATGCCGGGGTGGCGAGTTCTCCCGGTAGCCAGTCGCTGGCAAGCAGCCCCATGGCACCACCCGCCATGGCACCCATGACCAGGGTGGGGCCGATAAGACCGCCTGGCAGGCCGAGTCCGAGCCCGACTGCCGTGGCCAGAATTTTTGCCAGCGCCACGCTGATCAGAGTTGCCAGTCCGAGCTGGCCGAGCAGGGCCAGATTGACCGTGTCATAACCAATGCCCATGACTTCGGGAATAATGGTGGCAATGGCGCCGATCACGCTGCCGGCCAGGGTGCAGCGCACCCATACCGGCCAGCCGGGTACGAGCCGGCTGCTGCTTTGCTGCAGCAGGTGGATGAAAAGCGCGGACAGGCAGCCCAGCACGAGGCCGGTCAGCAGGATATAGGGCAATTCCAGCAGGGAGCCAAGCTGCATGTCGGGAATCGAAAATACCGGCTCATTGCCGAATACGGCCTGGGTCAGTGTTGTGGCGATTACCGCGGACAGGATCACCGGGGCAAAGCTCGCCAGCGAATATTCCATCATGACAACTTCCATGGCGAAGATGACGCCGGCCAGCGGTGTATTGAAGGATGCCGCAATCGCCGCGGCAATACCGCAGGCAACCAGGGTCCGGCTGCTGTTGTTCGGCAGGTGCAGCCACTGGCCGAGCAGACTGCCGCTGGCGGCGCCGAGGTGTACGCTGGGTCCTTCGCGGCCGACAGATTGCCCGCTTACGATGCACAGGGCGGCACCGGCAAACTGGGCAAGCGCGTTGCGCAACGGCAGCCTGCCCTCGTAACTGGCCAGTCGCTCCATGACATGCACCACCCCGACCTTGCGTGTGTTGACGTCCAGGTAATGCCAGACCAGTCCGATGAGGAGTCCCCCGCCGGCCGGCACCAGTAACCTGGCCAACGTCGAGAGTTGCTCGAAGTTCTCCGCGCTGCCACCCGGGAGAAACTGGCCTTGCGCCACCTCAACCAGCAGCCGAAAACTGATAATGACGGCACCCGACAGCAGACCGACCGGAATCGCGAGCATGGCCAGCTGTGGCAATGCCTCGATACCGGCGAGATGCACGCCGAGATTATCCAGCCAGTGATGCCAGCGCTGGCGCAGCATGGCGCTCCCTCGTTGTGACGATGCGGTAGCGGGTCTCTGCGCGATTGCGGTCCTGAAGCCCGTGCATGAGTGCCCGCTATTGTAGAATGATTGCCTGATGGATGGTGTACTATCTCCGACGTTTTGCATGGCAGGCATACAGGTGACTGAACAATGATCAAGATAGGTGTGGTTGGCGGCACCGGTTATACCGGCGTGGAGCTGCTCAGGCTGCTGGTACGGCATCCGGACGTGGAGCTTGCCGTCATCACGTCCCGATCAGAGGAGGGGCGTCCGGTCGCGGACCTGTTTCCCAACCTCCGGGGGCACACCGGGCTCACCTTCACGGCACCCGCTGCAGGCGGACTGGAGTTCTGTGATCTGGTATTTTTCGCCACCCCGAATGGCACGGCGATGACCATGGTGCCCGGGCTGCTCGAGGCCGGCGTACGCGTCATTGATCTTGCGGCCGATTTCCGCCTGCAAGGCGCGGACGTCTGGGAGACCTGGTACGGCATGCCGCACAGCTGTCCGGAGCTGCTGGCGGAGGCGGTCTACGGGCTACCCGAGGTCAATCGGGAGGCCGTCGCCCAGGCGCGCCTGGTCGCAAATCCGGGTTGTTACCCGACGGCGGTTCAGCTCGGCTTTCTGCCCTTGCTCGAGGCCGGGCTGGTTGAGGCCGGGCAGCTGATAGCGGACGCCAAATCGGGCGTCAGTGGCGCCGGCCGCAAGGCCGCCACCGGCAGCCTGCTCTGCGAGGCCAGCGAAAATTTCAAGGCCTACGCCGTACCCGGACACCGACACCTGCCGGAAATCCGTCAGGGCCTTGAACGCGTAGCCGGGCGGCCGGTGGGGCTGACGTTCGTACCGCATCTGACGCCGATGATCCGCGGCATTCATGCGACGCTGTATGCCCGTCTGAACGATCCCGGGCAGGACCTGCAGGCGCTCTACGAGTCGCGTTATTGTGACGAATATTTCGTCGATGTCATGCCACCCGGTGCCCATCCGGAAACGCGCAGTGTGCGCGGTGCCAACCACTGCCGGATTGCCATCCATCGTCCGCAGCAGGGCGATACCGTGGTCATCCTGTCGGTCATCGACAATCTGGTAAAGGGTGCCGCCGGCCAGGCGATACAGAATATGAACGTGATGTTTGGCCTTACCGAACAGACCGGCCTGGCGGATATTGCATTGCTGCCCTGAGTTGCCGGTACAACGCAGGATTTGTTGATATGTATCCGGCCGGGCAGACCTCCCGTTGTCATGAGTGCAAGGCAGATCGCCATCCAGGGGTAAGTGCATGAAGCGCACCACAATGACACCACTTGCAGTGGCGGCCGCTGTGGCGCTGCTGATGTTGTATGTCGGCTGGCGGGTTTATGACCTGGGCAAGCTGCGGGGTGTCAGCGAGTTGCAGAATCTGCGCACGGAAAACATGTTGCTGGAACGGAGTAATGACAAGCTGGAGAACGATGCCGAGGATTTACGCGAACGGGTCGCCATCCTCGAACGTTCCAGCCAGATTGATCGCCAGGCGGCGCAGGCGGTTAAATCCGATCTCGGCCAGCTCGAGGAGGAGTTGCAGGCCACGCGCGAAGAAGTGGAATTCTACCGCGGTATTGTGGCGCCGGGTGATGTGAATCCCGGCCTGCATATCCACCGTTTCGCGCTGGAACGCGGCAGTACAGAGGGTGAATACCATTACGACCTGGTACTGACGCAGCTCAAGCGCAACGATCAGTATGTCAGCGGTGAGGTTGACTGGAAGATCACGGGCAAACTGGATGGTGAGCAGGGTGCGCTGACGCTGGTGGATGTCACCCGGCCGGTAACGCAGCAGCTCAAGTTCCGTTTCCGCTATTTCCAGGAACTCGCAGGGACGATCAATCTGCCCGGGGATTTCGAGGCCAAAAAGGTGGTACTGACGATACGACCGCAGGGCAAGGGACAGCAGGACCCGGTGGTGCAGCAATTCGACTGGCCCGAACCGGGCGCTTAACGACAGGAGAAGGCATTATGTTTGGAGACAGCAAGAAACCGAAGAGCGGTGGTGCAAAGGTTGATACCATTATCGGCCAGCAGACCCGCATCGAGGGCGATATCCATTTTACCGGCGGCTTGCATGTCGATGGCATGATCAAGGGCAATATCCTCGCCGAGGCGGGATCGTCATCGGTGCTTACAGTCAGCGAACATGGCAAAATCGAGGGCGACGTGCGCGTGCCGACTGTCATTCTCAACGGAACGGTCAGCGGCGATGTCCGTTCCGACGAACGCATCGAGCTTGCCGCCAAGGCCGAGGTCAATGGCAATGTTTACTACAACCTGATCGAGATGGCGATGGGTGCCGCAGTCAACGGCAGCCTGGTACACCAGACCGGCAAGACCACGTCCATACTCAGTTTCGATCGCGACCATACAGAAACCGGCGCCAGCTCCGAGTAATACTTGACCAAATTGCTCAGGATATCCATACTTGCAGGCATTCTGTAACCGGTTTTATGAGGCAATCAATCCATGAGTGAAGCAGCAGGCAATCTAGATGTCGACATTACCTTTACCGATGCTGCGGCTGGTAAAGTCAAGTCCTTGATTAAGGAAGAAGAAAATCCGAACCTCAAGCTGAGGATCTTCATTACCGGTGGCGGGTGTTCGGGCTTTCAGTACGGCTTTTCATTCGATGAAAACCTGACCGAGGGTGATATCACAGTCGAAAACAGTGGAGTGGCACTGGTTATCGATCCGATGAGCTATCAGTACCTGATCGGTGCCGAGGTCGATTACACCGAAGGCCTCGAGGGTGCGCAGTTCGTGGTGAGGAATCCCAACGCGACCACAACCTGCGGCTGCGGTTCGTCCTTCTCGGTTTGATTCCGTCTTATCAAGATTATTAACAAAGCGGGGGCATTACGCCCCCGCTTTGTTTTCGGGGTGCTTGTGCTGACCGTACGTCGTGCAATCAGTGCCGAAACAGTCTCCCCAGTACCACAGCCCGGTGGGCGCCGGTGACCTCCGGGATGTTTCCCGGGCTGGCGGTCACATACTGATGCGCCAGCCAGGCAAATGTAGCGGCCTCGACCCAGTCGGGATCCAGTCCATGGGCAGCGGTTGACTCGATTGCCAACCCGGGTAGGCAGGCGTCCAGCCGGCTCATCAGCTCACGGTTGTGTACGCCGCCTCCACACACCAGTACCCGCCTTGCGGACGCAGCGTGTGCAAGGATGTCCCGTGCAATGCTACGTGCAGTCAGTTCGCATAGTGTCGCTTGAATGTCTTGCGCGGAAGTAGCGCTTTGTTGCGTATAAGCTGCCAGCCACTCCGCATTGAAATACTCGCGTCCCGTACTCTTGGGTGGTGGCAGTCTGAAATACGGATCCTCCAGCAGTGCCTCCAGCAGTTCTTTGTCCACATGACCCCCGGCCGCCCATCGGCCGTCCAGATCCATGTGCGCCGCCAGGTGACGTCCAGCCCAGATGTCCATCAGCGTATTACCCGGGCCCGTGTCAAAGCCGCGTACCGCCTGGCCGGAGTCTGCGCCGGGGAGGATGGTGATGTTGGCGATACCGCCGATGTTCAGTACCACGCGAGTTTCGTGTGCGTGAGTGAATACTGCCTTGTGAAAGGCAGGCACCAGGGGGGCACCCTGGCCACCGTCCTCGATATCCGCCTTGCGGAAATCGTAGATCACATCGATCCCGGTCCGGCGGCTAATGGTGTGTGGGTCGCCGATCTGCAGGGAATAGGGTTCGGGCGCGTCCGGCGCGTGACGTATGGTCTGACCATGGCTCCCGATCGCGATGACTGCGCCGGGAGCGATGCCTGTGTGCGCCAGCAGGGTATTGGCCGCG
The DNA here is from genome assembly GCA_963712695.1 of uncultured Gammaproteobacteria bacterium. Taxonomy (GTDB): domain Bacteria; phylum Pseudomonadota; class Gammaproteobacteria; order UBA9214; family UBA9214; genus UBA9214. The sequence continues at coordinate 8,765 of CAVQJD010000023.1, read as the reverse complement.
TTGGCGAAGGCTTCTCCCACCGCGATGTCGAGGGCCTCCAGATTGGCAGCTTGCGGGTCGTCCAGCAGCAGGGCGGCGTCCAGTTGGCGGCGCAGTTCGGATGAATAGGTGCCGGAGTGGGTCGCGATGACCTGTGGCTGTGCAGAAGACGTGCAGTCGATCAATGCCGCATCGACGCCATCCATGCTGGTTCCGGAGATAAGACCGATGTACAACGCTGCCATGACCGCTATTGTATCCGGGTCGGCGGCACGGTGGTCGGGATACTGGTTATTGGCGGCTGGCCAGCTGTACGTCCCGCACCAGATCGAGTTGCGCCATCAGGGCATCGGCCTTTTTGTCGAAGTCGGCGCGGTATTTGGCTTGCAGCGGATCGGCGCCGGGTAGTTTTACGCGCAGTGGGTCACGGTGCACACCGTCTACCCTGAACTCGTAATGCAGGTGTGGGCCGGTAGCGAGTCCCGTGCTGCCGACGTAACCGATGATCTGGCCCTGCTTGACGCGGCTGCCTGTCGTCAGGTCGCTGCGGTACTTCGACAGGTGGGCATACAGTGTGCTGTATTTGTTGCCATGCTGGAGAATAATGGTGTTGCCATAGCCACCTTTCCTGCCGCGATGAACGATTTTTCCATCACTGGTGGCCTTGACCGGTGTACCGGTAGTGGCGGCATAATCGACACCCTTGTGCGCGCGGATGGTGTTCAGAACAGGGTGTTTTCGACCCAGGCTGAAGCCTGAGCTGATGCGGCTGAAGTCCACCGGCGTGCGCAGGAAGGCCTTGCGCATGCTCTTGCCGTCCAGCGAGTAGTAATCGGTCTTGCCGCCGGCGTCGGTGTAACGTATGGCCTGGTAGCGTTTGCCCTGGTTGATGAATTCCGCCGCCAGGATTGTGCCATTGCCGATGTTCTCGCCGTCGACATACATTTCCTCATACAGCACTGTGAATCGGTCACCTTTGCGGATATCGAGTGCGAAGTCGATATCCCAGCCGAAGATGCCGGCTAGTTCCATGGTCAGGCTGTCCGGCAGGCCTGCCTTGCCGGCGGCAATGAAGAGCGAGCTGTCGATAACGCCGTTGGCGTTCTGGCTTCGAAATTCAGGGGTGCTGGTGAGCGTGCTGACCTCAAAACCATCATCGATGCGTGCGACTTCCAGCGAGCTCAGCTGGTCGATCGGATAACTCAGGCGTATCAGGCCCTGCTCTGCGCTACTTATGATGCGCAGTGTCTTGCCAGGGTAGATCTTCTTGAGATGCTCGGCTGGAC
>CAVQJD010000023.1:0-2500 GCA_963712695.1 uncultured Gammaproteobacteria bacterium | reverse complement strand
TAATGGGTCAGCGACTTACTTTCAGTGGCAAGGTTAACCGTGACAGGGGAGCCGTAGGGAAACCGAGTCTGAATAGGGCGATTGAGTCTCTGGGAGTAGACCCGAAACCGGGCGATCTATCCATGGCCAGGCTGAAGGTGGGGTAATACCCACTGGAGGGCCGAACCGGGATCTGTTGAAAAAGATTCGGATGAGCTGTGGATCGGAGTGAAAGGCTAATCAAGCTCGGAGATAGCTGGTTCTCCTCGAAAGCTATTTAGGTAGCGCCTCGTGTATCACTTCCGGGGGTAGAGCACTGTTATGGCTAGGGGGTCATCCCGACTTACCAAACCATGGCAAACTCCGAATACCGGAAAGTGCAATCACGGGAGACACACGGCGGGTGCTAACGTCCGTCGTGGAAAGGGAAACAACCCAGACCGCCAGCTAAGGTCCCAAAATCACAACTCAGTGGGAAACGATGTGGGAAGGCCCAGACAGCCAGGAGGTTGGCTTAGAAGCAGCCATCCTTTAAAGAAAGCGTAATAGCTCACTGGTCGAGTCGGCCCGCGCGGAAGATTTAACGGGGCTTAAGTTGTGTACCGAAGCTGCGGATGCGTACATTCCACTTTAGTCGTTTCGGGGACAGTTTACTTAATTGATCAACATGCAATTGGTTAACAATTAAGTAAACTGTCCCCTGAAGAGACGCCTAAAGGGAATGTACGCATGGTAGAGGAGCGTTCTGTAAGCCTGTGAAGGTGTGCTGTAAGGCATGCTGGAGGTATCAGAAGTGCGAATGCTGACATGAGTAACGATAATGCGGGTGAAAAACCCGCACGCCGAAAACCCAAGGTTTCCTGCGCAACGTTAATCGGCGCAGGGTGAGTCGGTACCTAAGGCGAGGCCGAAAGGCGTAGTCGATGGAAAACAGGTTAATATTCCTGTACCTGTTATTACTGCGATGAGGGGACGGAGAAGGCTAGATCAGCCGGGTGTTGGATGTCCCGGTTCAAGCGAGTAGGGAGTGTTCCTAGGCAAATCCGGGGACACAATCCTGAGACGTGATAACGAGCTCCCATGTGGAGCGAAGTGGTTGATGCCAAGCTTCCAGGAAAAGCCTCTAAGCTTCAGGTAATAACAGTCCGTACCCCAAACCGACACAGGTGGGTGAGGAGAGAATCCTAAGGCGCTTGAGAGAACTCTGGTGAAGGAACTAGGCAAAATGGTACCGTAACTTCGGGAGAAGGTACGCCCCTGACGGTGATGAGACTTGCTTTCTAAGCTGTTGGGGGTCGCAGAAACCAGGTAGCTGCGACTGTTTATCAAAAACACAGCACTCTGCAAACACGTAAGTGGAAGTATAGGGTGTGACGCCTGCCCGGTGCCGGAAGGTTAATTGATGGGGTCAGCCCTCGGGCGAAGCTCTTGATCGAAGCCCCGGTAAACGGCGGCCGTAACTATAACGGTCCTAAGGTAGCGAAATTCCTTGTCGGGTAAGTTCCGACCTGCACGAATGGCGTAACGATGGCTACACTGTCTCCACCAGAGACTCAGTGAAATTGAACTCGCTGTTAAGATGCAGCGTACCCGCGGCTAGACGGAAAGACCCCGTGCACCTTTACTACAGCTTTGCACTGAACTTTGAACCTGTTTGTGTAGGATAGGTGGGAGGCTTTGAAGCGGTAACGCCAGTTATCGTGGAGCCAGCCTTGAAATACCACCCTGGCATGTTTGAGGTTCTAACCCAGGCCCGTGATCCGGGTCGGGAACAGTGTATGGTGGGTAGTTTGACTGGGGCGGTCTCCTCCCAAAGAGTAACGGAGGAGCGCGAAGGTACCCTCAGCGCGGTCGGACATCGCGCAATGAGTGCAAAAGCATAAGGGTGCTTGACTGCGAGACAGACACGTCGAGCAGGTGCGAAAGCAGGCTTTAGTGATCCGGTGGTTCTGAATGGAAGGGCCATCGCTCAACGGATAAAAGGTACGCCGGGGATAACAGGCTGATTCCTCCCAAGAGTCCATATCGACGGAGGAGTTTGGCACCTCGATGTCGGCTCATCACATCCTGGGGCTGTAGCCGGTCCCAAGGGTATGGCTGTTCGCCATTTAAAGTGGTACGCGAGCTGGGTTCAGAACGTCGTGAGACAGTTCGGTCCCTATCTGCCGTGGGCGCCTGAGATTTGAGAGGAGCTGCTCCTAGTACGAGAGGACCGGAGTGGACGATCCTCTGGTGTTCCGGTTGTCACGCCAGTGGCATTGCCGGGTAGCTATGATCGGACGGGATAACCGCTGAAAGCATCTAAGCGGGAAGCCCCCCTCAAGATGAGATCTCACTGGGACCTGAGTCCCCTGAAGGGCCGTCGAAGACTACGACGTTGATAGGCTGGGTGTGGAAGTTCGGTAACGGATGAAGCTAACCAGTACTAATTGCCCGTGAGGCTTGACCATATAACACCCAAGCAGTTGGTGTTATAACTGGTTACAGGCAACATACTCGCCTTTACAACTTTCTGAAATTC
>CAVQJD010000022.1:0-28376 GCA_963712695.1 uncultured Gammaproteobacteria bacterium | reverse complement strand
GCATCGTCAGCGTCTTCATGCCTGGTCTTCCTGTCGGGTGGTCTGTTCGGCGATCTGCCTGCGCACATCGTCCATATCGAGTGCCAACCTTCTCGATCACCGAGGCAAGCCCTGCCGGCGGCAGTGCCCCGGGCTGCGCAAAGACGATGATCTGCTGGCGGAATGCCATCAGGGTCGGAATGGAGCGGATATTGAAATGACCCGCCAGTTCCTGCTCTTCCTCGGTATTCACCTTGGCGAACACGACATCCGGGTGCTTCTCGGACATCGAGTCGAAAACCGGGGCAAACTGGCGACAGGGGCCGCACCACGGCGCCCAGAAGTCCACCAGGACGGTCTCGTTCCCGGAAATGATGTCACGAAAGGTATCTTTGGTGAGGTTTACAATGGCCATTGCCTGAAAGTCCCTGGCTGATAGTCGTCCCGGGATTATACAGGCTGGTACGGCCGCGAGCACATGCGGCGCCGCTTGCGCGGATCAGGTATCGGTGCTGCGGCGTCGCGGGATACCGCGACCTGCCTCGTTCTCGTAGGTCATATCCAGCTCGATCCGGTTGCGTCCGAGGCGCTTGGCGCGGTACAGCGCCTTGTCGGCGCGTTCGATGAAGGCACTGGCGGATTCGCCGGGCTTGTAGAGCGAAACGCCGGCGGAAAAGGTCGGCACGTTGGACATGGTGCCATTGGTCTGCCAGCGGGTTTCGTTGGCGCGCCGCCGCACCTTGTTGAGCGCGCGTACCGCACCGTCGGAATCGGTATTGGGCAGGAGCACGGCGAATTCCTCGCCGCCATAGCGCGCCACCATGTCGTGGTGGCGGAAGATCGAGAGGATATTCTTGGAGTAGACCCGCAGAACCTCGTCACCGGCTGCATGTCCGTACTCGTCGTTGACCGACTTGAAATGATCCAGGTCTATCAGCACGAAAGACAGCGGGAAGCCGTAGCGCTGCACGCGTGCCACCTCGTCCTCCAGGCGCCGCATGAAGGCACGGCGGTTCGGCAGACTGGTCAGTTCATCCGTCAGGCTCAGCAGCCGCACCCGGGTCAGTTCATCGGTCAGCTCGCGACTGTCGGAGGCGAACAGCTGCAGGTAATGCTGGGTATTGTCGAGCTTGTCGGCCAGCTCGTTGTGCCCCTTCATCAGCTTTTCGACTTCACGAATCAGGGTCCAGCGCAGATTTTCGATTTCCGGGACTTCCTCGGTCTGGCGTAATTCCGCCAGCACCACCTCGAGGATCATGCCGAATTCCTCGTTCTGGGAAATGGTCTCGACCACCTGCTGACCCAGCGTGGACTGCAGTTGTGCGATGTCATCACGGCGCGCTTCCAGTTCGCTGCGATGCAGGGCATTCAGGTCCTGGCCGGCAGGAATTTCGCTCCCTGAGGTAATCCTCATCCTCCTCAGCGCCTCGTCGGCCAGTTCAGTCCCGTTCCTCGCTCGACGCCCTCTGCTCAGGCGCTGATAGGGCACGGGGATTTCATCTTCCAGTCCGGCTGGTCCACGAGATCATCCTCGATATCCGGAGACTGTGCCTCGTCAAGCAGGGAGATCGGCTTGTGATCCGCCATTTCCAGATCGTCATCATCCGGACCGGGGCCACAGCAGTTTCCACTGGATGCTGCGCGTGGTAAAGGATCTCGATGCCGAAGGCGGCAAGCAGCGGGCTTACCGCTTCCACCATCAATGCCGGTTCCATTTCGCGGGATATCCGGATCTCGTCGCCAAGCTGGCTGATGAATTCGCCAGGATATTTAACTCGCGTGGGTCAGCGGCGGCTGCAGGCGCGCCTGCAGCAGTTTCAGCTGCACGAACTGTGATGAGCCGGGCGTCAGCCGGCGAAGATAGGACTCCAGCAGGACATTCACGAAGCCGGAGTAGGCAATTTCGGCCTTCAGGTGATCGGCGGCGATCTCCTCCAGCATGGCCTCGACCTGGCGGTGGATCACGCTGCCCGCGGGTGATGCCCGCAGGGGATCAAGCAGACGCATCAGCTTGCGTACGCCGCTGGGATCGATTTCCTCCGGTCTGTCTCTACCCGCAACCATAATTACTCCTGCACGTCCATGCGCAGCGCTCCGGACACTCCCTGTCCAGTTGTTTTATTGTTGCTTTTCTCATGCCGTCTCGCCGCCTTGTTCTGGCCACAGCATCGTTATTTGCCGGCACACGTATATGTCAGTTCCGGGAATTGTAGCCGACCTGCAGGCCGGTGTGACGAGCGCCTGTCCTGCAGATTGCTTCACGGACAGTAGCCGCTTATACCCTGCTATTATCCCTGCCGCTTTCCCTCTCGATTCAATGACCTGAGGTTCCACAGGCAGTGACACGACCCCGAAACGTCACATATTTGACGTCGTGAAGTGTAACAGCTAATCCCGCCGGGTTGGTAGTGGTACAAAGGTACTAGTGCCATACACCCAGTATGGCGAATCCACCAGACACAAAAAAGGCCGGCAAGTGCCGGCCTTTTCTGAATACAGCGCAACGCGCTACTTGTCCAGTCCCGCAAAGATCGCGTCACGGATTTGCATCGACCTTGCCGATGCCGTTGATCTTGACGTACTTCGGTGCATCGGCTTCACCGGATGCCGCCCACTTCGAGTAGTACGCGATCAGCGGCTCGGTCTGGTCATGATAGACGCTGAGGCGCTCACGCACGGTCGCTTCCTGGTCGTCGTCACGCTGGATCAGCGGCTCGCCGGTTTCGTCGTCCTTGCCCTCTTCCTTCGGCGGGTTGAAGACCACGTGGTAGGTGCGGCCGGAGGCCAGATGCACGCGACGGCCGCTCATGCGCTTGATGATCTCGTTGTCATCCACGTCGATCTCGACCACGGCGTCGATCTGACACGCCCTTGTCCTTGAGTGCATCGGCCTGCGCCAGGGTGCGCGGGAAACCGTCGAACAGGTAGCCGTTCGCGCAATCGGGGTCCTTGATGCGCTCGTCAACCAGACCCAGGATGATGTCATCGGACACCAGGCCACCGGCATCCATCACCTTCTTGGCTTCCACGCCCAGCGGAGTCCCGGCCTTGACGGCGGCGCGCAGCATGTCGCCGGTCGAAATCTGGGGAATGTTGTAACGTTCCTTGATGTAGTTGGCCTGTGTGCCCTTGCCGGCGCCCGGTCCACCCAACAGAATTACCCGCATAGTTGTTCTCCTTGGTTAATCGAACTTACCTGAAAAAGTGGCGGGTATTATCCCTGCCCGCCCGCCGAATGGCCACATAACTGAATGAATAGGGGGATGGAGTTGATTTATCAGGCGTCGCCATACACGCAACAGATTCCTGTAAAGTCAGATACGTTACAATTTTGAATTAAGATGATAAGGCTGCTACGCTGCCCCGGCTAGTTCAACTGCACCCGCTGTCCCCAGGGCACCTTCGCCCGGCCCTTGACCAGCCAGAGCACCGGCGTGCGCGGTTCCTGTTTCGGGAATTCACCTTCCGCGTCGGTGAAATACACCAGCAGGTCCGGGCTCTCAGCCCTGCTGGTCCAGCCACTCGAACACCGGGGTGAAGCGGGTCCCGCCGCCACCGCGCATGTCCGGTCGGCAGCGTCGAATTCCTCCCAGGGCTCGTAGACCCAGGGGCCAGCCGGCGACAGCTCCGCATCGCAGGCCTGCAGGGTGATGCGCGCCCGCATCTGGCCCTTGATGGCATCCACCTCGGTGACGAACTCGCGCATCTCCTGCGCCTTGATCGAACCGCTGGTATCCAGCACCACCACGATCTCGGTCTGGCTGCTGCGCAGGCTCGGGAAGATGGCCTCGCCCTCGCGCCGTGACGGCCGCATGTAGCTGTAATCGTCGCGCGCTCGCCGCGGTCATGTAGCGCGCCAGCAGCATGCGCCAGGGCAACTGCGGCTGCAGCAGGTGATCCACCAGGCGCCGCAGCGAACCACCCAGCTTGCCGGCCTGCATGGCCTGCTGCGCGGCGCCGGCCAGGCGCTGGCGCCACTGGATGGAGAGCTGTTCCTTCTCGGCCTCGCTCAGCGGTTCCGGCGGCGCGGCATGGCGCCTCCTCCGGTCCCTGCACCGGCACCCCCGCTGTCGCCGGTCATCGTCTGCTGTCATCCGGCTGCCGGCGCATCCGCCGTTCCCCTGAGTCGCTGCTGCCACGCTTTGCGAGTCCTTGCCATAGAGGTGCTCGTCGTGCGGCTGCTGTTCGGCGTTTTCCTTGACCAGCGGGATAGATCTCCTCGGCCATCATGCCTTCGTAGCCGATGTTGTACAGCGCGCCCGGCACCGCCGTCATGCCCTCCTCGATCAGGATGGGGTTGATCGCGAGGTCGCAGGCCACGTCCCAGCGATGCTTGATGCGGTGCTGGCGGCGCGCGAAATGGGACAGCGCGCAGTGCAGCGCCTCGTGCGCCAGCACGAACTGGGTCTGTTCCAGCGTCAGGCGGCGATGTATTCCGGGTTGTAGTAGAACGTGCGCGCGTCGGTGGCGATGGTCTTGCACCACTTGGGATCTGCCACCTCATGGGCAGGCGCAGCACCAGCGCACCGAGAAACGGCGTGTCGAGAATCAGCCGGGTGCGGGCCGCGGTGAGCTTGGTTTCGATGTCATTGGACATGATTGATGGATTTATTCATATCCACCGCAAGGGTGCAAAAAATCAATTTGCCACGGAGCACACGGAATAACACGGAATTAAAACAATAAATAAATTTTCCCTGTTATTCCGTGTGTTTCCGTGGCTATTCATTCATCGCACGCGATGTTGCTCAGGAATCGTACAGCATGATGTCGGCGACCGTATTCGCCCACTTGGAGAACTGCGGCACCGTGAACAGTTGCTGGCCGATGGCGCGGTGCATGTCCGACACCAGCATGACGCCCATTTCGCGCTGCGGGAAACGGCGGCGTAATCGAGGATATTGCCGTACACCTCCGCCGCATCGGCGCTCCTTCGTGCGCGGATGGCACGGCCCACCAGCGCGGCGGCGACGGCGTATTGCAGATCGATTTCCTGCGGCACTCGACCTTCTCACCGCGCACGATGGCGTCGATATCCGGCATCTTGTCGAGATTGTCGACGAAGGCCTACAGTTCCAGTCCGGCAGCCGGCCCGACGCAGGCCTGCAGCGAGCCGGGCAGCAGTTCCGGCATGTCGCCGAACTTCTGCAGCGCGCGGTGGGCAAATTCCCAGGAACGCGGCGAGGGAAAGGCCACCGGATTGTGTGCCGGGTCGAAATCGAACAGCAATTCCGGGCGGAAACGCAGGAACGCGATCAGGCGCTCGTCGATATCGTTGGCTAGGCCCAGGCCACCCAGTCGTCGAGATTGACTTCCACCTCGAAATGGGAAAAGCGGTTGGCCAGCGGCGCCGGCATGGTGTAGGTCACGCCGCGGTCGCCCTGGCGGTTGCCGGCGGCGAAAATCGCCCAGCCATCCGGCACCGTATAGTCGCCCAGGCGGCGGTCGAGGATCAGCTGGTAGGCCGCCGCCGAGACGCTCGGCGGCGCCGAAGTGATCTCGTCGAGAAACAGGATGCCCTGCGGGCCATGACGCTCGGCATCCGGCAGCATCGACGGCATCGCCCATTCCACCTGGTCGTCGACGCGGAACGGAATGCCGCGCAGGTCGGTGGGTTCCATCTGCGACAGGCGGATATCGATCACCGGCATGCCGTGACGTTCCGCAACCTGGGCCACCATCTGCGACTTGCCCACGCCCGGCGGCCCCCACAGCATGACCGGGGTGTGGTGGCCGTCGCGGCGGCCTGAAATTCGCGTTCCAGAACGGTAAGCAACTGGGCTGGGCGCATGGGATTCCTTTGGTAAACGCTGATTCGTCAACGCTGAATTGTCTGAGGCATTCTACTGGCTTCACTGGACAAAATCATGGCCGGCGCCGGCCAGACCCTGAATATCCCTGTTGGCTGGCGTTACCTGTGCAGACGCGACAGACCATCGAGTATCTGCCGGCGCACATCGCCCGGCTCATCCACCACGGTCTGCACCAGCCGGAACAACGGGTATTGCTCCGCGTCGATCAGCCTGAATTTCCTCACCATGGCCAGGGTATGGATACCTTCACCGGTCAACCTGCCGCACTCACCATGCGCGAGCCGGCGACCGAGTTCGCGGTGATGCGAGCCGGCACTGGTGGCGGTGGTGATGAGGTCACCAAGGCCAGCCAGTTGCTGCGCAGTCGCCGCCTGGCCACCCTTTCCGGCGACGATGGTCTGCATTTCCTCGAGCGCCGCCACCGCGAGAAACCCGCGCATGTTGTCGCCGAGGCGCAGCTCATCGGCTGCACCGAACAGCATGGCATACACGTTCTTGAGTACCGAGGCCCAGGAAATGCCCGTGATGTCCGCGGAATACTCCAGCACCAGTTCGCTACCGCCAAACAGGCCGGCAATCGCCGCGTAGCTGTTCGCCTGTGACACCCCTACCTGTGCAAAGGCGGGCCGGCCGGCACGGATCTCTTCCGCAATCATGGGGCCGTACAACACACCGTAACGGCGCGTATCGCCATACACCTCGGCGCAGATCTGCGCCGCCGGCCGGCCCTGTGCATCCAGCCCCTTGGCCACGCTCAGCGAGATACAACCGGGAGAGATGACCGGCAATACACGCTGAACCAGCTCACCCAGAGGCGTAACCGGCACGCAATAGATAACGAAATCCGCACTGGCAGCGGCCACCTCCAGCTCCACGGCCGGGTGTCCGTCGACCGGCTGTATATCCCAGAACGACAGCCGGTGCCTGGACGCCAGCAGGCATTCCATGGCATGTCCCATTTCGCCGTAGCCGATGATGAGTACAGATCTTCGAGTTGTCATCGTGCGCCGGTGCGACGCGTTACTTGGTGAAGCTGCAGATGTAGTCGGTCGGGGTCCGGACCCGGACGGTAAACGTCGCGGCACCCGGCACACTGAACGACTCGCCCGTACCGACCGGTTTCCAGTCGCTGCTGCCCGGCAGCAGCACCTCCAGTTCGCCGCTCTGAATTTCCATGATCTCCGGGTCACCGGTGTTGAACTTGTACTCCCCCGGTAACATGAAACCCAGTGTCTTTATCGAACCATCGGCAAAGCGCAGCGTGCGGCTGGTGACATTGCCGTTGAAATAGACATTGGCCTTTTTCATTACTGTGACATTGCTGAATTCAGGCATTCCCTGTTCCTTTCATGTAAGTAAGCGCACGCACTTATGGTAGAAAATAACGCCGCCAAACACCACGCGCCGGCGTACTCCTCAGCGGGTTTTGAAACGATACGACCAGGATGAAGGCGCCGCCAGCCGCTCCTGCACCCCGTAGTTTGTTGTCGCCCATTCCGTGACCCGCTCCCGGCCATCCAGCTCAAAGCGTGCACGCACCGTCCAGAAATAACGGGTATCCGGCTGCAGGCCACCCTGCACGGTATGGGTAGTGTCAGTCAACCCCTCGCGCCGGTAGACGATGCCGGCCGGTGCCAGGTTGCGTTCACGCGCAATCACCAGCTCGTAACGGACATTGCTGATGCGCCCAGCCAGGTCCGGCGCCTTGACCAGATCGGATGCCCGCGGAAAGGCCTGCCAGTTTAACAACGGGTGCACACTGTTTACCGCCGTCCATTCAAAATGACTGCCGATCAGCTTGTCGCCGGTGAGCTGCCCGCGCGTGGCCGGCTCGACCGGCGCCAGCCCGAAGGCGGCCGCGAGCACGCCGGCATGGTGAGCACCCCGATCGGGGAAGGGAAACAGCAGAAAGACACTGTCGTAGATATGACTGCCGAGGGCCGCATAGCCCGCTTCCAGCCCCTCCAGCAAAGCCTTCCCCTGGTTGGCCGACCACTCCGCCAGCTGCAACTTTTCGCCCTGGTACTCATAATCCGTACTGAGCAGCTCGCTGTTGTCGGCCGTGCGCACCAGGCGCACATGGGCCTCCATGTAGAGCTGTACCGGCGCATTGATGCCCGTGCCACGGGTACCCGCACGGGTGAGCGCCACCTCCAGCACCGTATCCACACCGTGGTTGACCAGCAGCCTGTAGTCGTTCGAGAGGCGCGCCTGCTCTGCATTTTCCGGCGCTGGCGTCAGCAGACTTGCTCCCTGTGCAGGCGCGCTGGCAATCACCTGGCTCGACAGTGAATCCTGAACGTGCCTGACCTGCAGCAAGGCGGACATTTCCTGCGTGGATTGCGCTGCCTTGTCGGCCGCGGGTGCCTTTGCAGCGCCCGCAACGGCACCGATGGCACCGGCAACACCACAGAAACCGAGCATGATAATTATGGCGGCACCGCAGTATTCCCCGCTGCAACCGCCCTGTCCGATGCCAGTCATGCAGGACATAAAGGTCGAGCCGGCGCCGTAGGCGGCGCCTTCACCCTTGCCACGGGAGAACCCTTCAAAATTGATCGCCGCCTCCCGATGGAGACCGATGACGGCTACCCGGCCCAGGCTGTCCTGGTAAGCGGTTTCCGGCGCATTTACCTGCATCGCGGCACACCCGGACTGCAGTGCGAACACCAGCAGACTCAGCCAGGCAACTGTGCGTTGCACGGGCACGCACCAGGCGTTGATCAGGCGGGGAGTCACAGTCAGCGGGCCGGGAATGGCACTCTCCTGAGTCAGCGCAGCGGCGCGACCCGGCCGGTCTCGAGGTAGACCAGGTAGTCCGCGATGATAAGCCCGTGATCGAAGGCCAGTGACGGACAGTCGCGCGGGTCGTAGAGTGCAAGATTGCGCGCATCGTCCGCCGCACATGGCTCGCCGCGGGCCTCGCCGATATAGACCGGGCTGACTGTATGGCCGCGCGTATCGCGCTGCGGTGCCGAATAGTTGCCCAGCAACAGCTTGAGCGTCACATCCAGTGATGTCTCCTCACGCGCCTCGCGTACGGCAGCCGCCTCCAGGGTCTCGCCGATATCGACGAAGCCGCCCGGCAGCGCCCAGCCATGCGGCGGGTTCCTGCGCTCGATCAGCACGATGGGACGCCCGGGCCGGTCGATCATTTCGATAATGATGTCGACGGCAACCGCCGGTGTGACGGGTCGAGTCATTCTGCCCCACGCTGCTTGAAACGGTGAATCAGGCGCCGCGTGCGCTTGTCCGGACGCCGCTCGCGCTGCACGACATTATGCCCTTCCAGCTTGCGCTGTGCATACAGGGCGTGACGCGCGTCGGCACTTTGCGCCGATTCGAGATACAGGCCGCGCGCCTCCCCTGCCGGACGCCGCTGCGCGGACAGTTTCACCACGCTCACCTCGAACTCGTACGGGCCCTTGCTAATGGTCAGTACATCGCCCGCCGCGAGCTGGTGCGAGGGTTTGATGCGACTGCGGTTTAGATGCACCTTGCCGCCGCTGATGGCCTCGGTAGCCAGCGCACGGGTCTTGTAGAAGCGCGCCGCCCACAGCCACTTGTCGATACGCATGGTTTCGCGGGGTGTATCCATGACCCTATTCTGCGGGTAACCGGACCGGTTGCAAGCAAAACGTGTGGCGCTGCTTGCGCATTACCCGGTCCTGTATTGGCGCAGATTCCAGACTGACAGTTCAACCATGTTGCCCTGTTTAACAGCCACGGAAGCACACGGAAACAAGCGCTGCATCCCGTCTCCCAACGGTGGCTGTCGCAAAAGCTGTTTGTAGTATCGCCGGGTACGCTGCGCGCAGCGTTAATGGTGCGTAAAACGCACCCTGCGCCTTACCCTGCATTTGTAATATTTCCGTGTGCTTCCGTGGATTCCGTGGCGATTAGTTTTTCACGATTCACGTCTCACATTTCACGTCATGCCGCAGCAACATCGTATCCGGCATGTTGTGTTCTTTTCCGTGTGCTTGCGTGGCTATTCAAATCCCGGCACCAGGCCCTACTGTTGCTGCGCCTGCTGCTGTTGCGCGGCCAGGCCGGCACGCGCGGTTGCCACGAACTGCGCATAGGGCACAGCGCCGTCCAGACGGTGCTGTTCGCTGAAAAAGACCGTGGGCGTGGCACGCACAGCATGCCTGCCGGCTGCCAGCAGGTTCTGCTGCAGCTTTTCCGCATAGCACGGATCGGACCAGGCCTGCTCGACGATCTCCGCCGGCACGCCGCATGCGGTGGCCAGCTGTCTGAGCAGCGCTGCGTCGCCGATATTCTGGCCGTCCACGAAACAGGTCTCGAACAGGCGCCGGTGCAGTTTATAAAAGATATCGGCGCCGGCCTGCTTGGCGGCCTCGGCCAGCAGCAGGGCCTGGCGCGAGTTGGCAGTAGTCGTCTGCCCGTGCAGCGTCACGCCTTCTTCCGCCGCCAGCCGCGCCAGGTTGTCCATCATCTGCCGCCAGCGTGTATCGCCGTAACCGAGGTCGGTCACCGGCATGCCCTCGACCGGGGTTTCGGGATGGATCTCTACCAGCATCCAGTTCAGCTTCAGGTCGAAATGTTCGCGCAGACGGTCCAGACGCAGGTCGCCGATGTAGCAAAACGGACAGATGTAATCGGAGAATACGGTGGCGAGCAGGACGGGTTTTTCGGCACCGGGCATGGCAGCCTCGTTAAAAGACCCTCTCCCGGTTCGGGAGAGGGTAATCAAAAACGGCTGCAGGATAGGGGGTGTCAGCCGCTCGCCTTGAGGAGTAAGACCGGCTGGCGAGGGTTACTGGCCGCCAGCCACTGTATTAGTCATCGTCTGCAGCAGTTGGTTCAGGCGATTGACGAAGGCCACCGGATCCTCGAGCTGACCACCCTCACTGAGCATGGCCTGGTCGAGCAGGATGTTCGACCAGTCGGCAAAGCGGGCATCGTCCGTCTCGTCCTGCAAGCGGCTCACCAGTGGATGGGTCGGATTGACCTCCAGCACCGGCTTGCTGACCGGGATCTCGTGGCCGGCCTGACGCAGCATCTGCTGCATGTGTACGGCCATGTCGTGCTCACCCATGACGAGGCAGGACGGCGAGTCCGTCAGGCGCTGGCTCACCCGCACGTCCGCGACGCGCTCAGCCAGCGTTTTCTGCATGCGCTTGACCAGATCGGCATACTCGTCTTCGGTCTTTTTCGCCGCAGCCTTTTCCGCCTCGTCGGCCAGCTTGTCAAGATCAAGCTCGCCCCTGGCAACCGATGCCAGTGGCTTGCCATCGTACTCGTGCAGGTGCGACACCAGCCATTCGTCCACCCGGTCGGATAGCAGCAGCACCTCGATGCCCTTGCGCCGGAATATCTGCAGGTGCGGGCTGTTTTTAGCCGCGGCAAAGGTCTCGGCAGTGATGTAGTAAATCCTGTCCTGGCCGTCCTTCATGCGCTTGATGTAGTCATCCAGCGCGACGGTCTGCTCTGCGCTGTCGGTCGCGGTGCTGGCAAAACGCAGCAGCTTCGCGATACGTTCACGGTTGGCGAAGTCCTCGCCCGGCCCTTCCTTCAGTACGCGCCCGAACTGCTTCCAGAACTGCGCATACAACTCCGGTTCTTCACCCGCCATACCCTCCAGCAGGCCGAGCACTTTCTTGACCGAGCCGGCGCGGATGGTATCGATGAGGCGGTTGTGCTGCAGGATTTCGCGTGACACGTTCAGCGGCAGGTCATCCGAGTCCACCAGTCCCCGCACGAAACGCAGGTAGTACGGCATCAGCTGCTCGGCGTCGTCCATGATAAACACACGCCGCACATACAGCTTGATACCATGCCGGCTGTCGCGGTCGTAAAGATCGAATGGTGCACGCGCCGGAATGTAGAACAGCGTGGTGTAGGACTGCGTACCCTCGACATGACTGTGTACCCAGCGCATCGGGTCCTCGAAGTCATGCGCTACATGCTTGTAGAATTCGGTGTATTCCTCGTCTGTTATTTCGGTGCGCGGACGGGTCCACAGCGCGGAGGCCTTGTTGACAGCCTCGAATTCATCCGCGTTGTCGTCCTTGTCCGCGGCCTGCTTGCGCATCTCGATCGGCAGCGGGATATGGTCGGAATACTTGTGCACAATGCTGCGCAGCCGGTAGCCGTCGAGAAAATCGTCCTCGCCCTCGCGCAGGTGCAGTACGATCTCGGTGCCACGCTCTGCCTTCTCGAATGTCTCAAGGGTATAGCTGCCGTCACCGGCAGAGATCCAGCGCACGCCCTGTGCCACCGGCAGGCCGGCGCGGCGCGTGGTCAGCGTGACCTTGTCGGCAATGATGAAGGCGGAGTAAAAACCAACGCCGAACTGGCCGATCAGCTGTGTATCTTTTGCCTGGTCGCCGGTCAGGGATTCGAAGAACTGTCGGGTGCCGGACTTGGCAATGGTGCCAATGTTGTCAACCACCTCGTCGCGCGTCATGCCAATACCGCTATCGGTCACCGTGATCGTGCGCGTATCCTTGTCGAACTCGATGCGGATACCAAGGCGGGTGTCGCCTTCGTAGAGCTGGTCATTGGCAAGCGCCTCGAAGCGCAGCTTGTCACAGGCATCGGAGCCATTGGAGACAAGCTCGCGCAGGAAGATTTCCTTGTTCGAATACAGTGAGTGGATCATCAGCTGCAGCAGCTGCTTGACCTCGGTCTGGAATTCCAGGGTTTCTCTCTGTGCATCAACCGTCATGCGTCATACTCCTGAGAATGCAGTGAATAGCTGGCAGATGGGGGCGGATCAGCGCTGTTTCAAGCCCTGGATGGCGACACCCTCGTGCTCCAGCAGCCAGCGCTTGCGGCGCAGCGGCAGTCCCGACATGTGGCCGGCGTAGCCACCCGGCCCGTGCGCACTGACCACACGGTGACAGGGCACGACCACGGGTACCGGGTTGTGTCGACAGGCATTGCCCACGGCACGGGCACCACTGCCCAGCTGCCGCGCCAGTTCGCCGTAGCTAATCGTCTGGCCGGGAGGAATCGCGCGCAGGGCATGCCACACGCAGCACTGGAAGTCAGTTCCAGTCAGCTGCACGTCGAGTTCGAAGGGCCGACTGCCGTCGGCGAAATAGCGCTCCAGCGCCCGTACCACGCGGCGCGCACCGGCACTGCCATCATCTGCCGGCTGGCGGGAGGCCGGCAGGTAATCGATGCAGGTCAGGGCAGCCCGTTGCAGGCAGATGCCCAGCGGGCCCAGCGGTGAGGCGAATATCAGGGCGTAATCAGTGGTTAAACTCTTTGTTTTTTTCGCTGCCATCGCTGCGCTACCGGTCAGTGTTGGAAAAACTGCTCCAGCAGGCTGTTGAAAAACAGCCTGCTGGCCCGGCGCAGGGATGCGCCGGCATCTTTCAACGGCGCCAAGCCGTTGAAAGATGGAGCGAGGCGCGAGCGTGTATCGCGCCGAAGCGAGTTGAAAAAGTCCAGGATGGACTTTTTCAACATCCTGCTAGTCAAGCGACATCTACTTGAGAGTTGCCGCTCATATTGACATCCATTTGGCCACGGAAACACACGGAACCCTGACCAACGTAGTCAGGAGCAGTCCAGATTTTTCCTGCACCCGGCTTAGTCCCTGGCGTCCGGGACCACCACCCGGGATGACACAGAAACCTGACGTGAATAATCTTTCAGTGTGATTCCGTGTGCTTCCGTGGCCATTCATTAACAGGCAGTGTTTCCACCCTGGTATTGCGAATGTGCGGTCATGGTCCATAAAAAAACGGGCACCCCGTTTCCTGGGTACCCGTCATTATAGACCGTTATAGACCGCGGATTGCCCGCGGGCAGCGCTAGAGTTTTTCCTTGATGCGGGCGGACTTGCCGGACAGATCGCGCAGGTAATAGAGCTTGGCGCGACGCACGTCGCCCTTGCGCTTGACCTGGATCGAACCGATCGCGGCGCTGTGGGTCTGGAACACACGCTCGACTCCCTCGCCGTGGGAGATCTTGCGCACAGTGAAGGCCGAGTTCATACCACGGTTGCGCTTGGCGATAACCACACCTTCGAAGGCCTGCAGACGCTCGCGATCGCCTTCCTTTACCTTGACCTCGACCACAACGGTATCACCAGGACTGAAGTCCGGAATATCCTTGCGCATCTGTTCCTGTTCAAGCTGTTCGATAATGTTGCTCATGACTCGATCCTCGGTTTCAAAAACAGCGATTGATCACTCAATTGCCCGGTTCGTACTCGTTGATAAATTCATCCAGCAGCCGCTGCTGCTCTTCGCTCAGGTGCATATCCTGCAGCAGATCCGGCCTGCGCAGCCAGGTCCTGCCCAGCGCCTGTTTGTGACGCCAGCGCCGGATCAGGGCGTGATTCCCGCCCAGCAGCACCTCCGGCACCTGCAGGCCTTCTATCTGGTCCGGCCGCGTATATTGCGGATAATCCAGTAGGCCGTCCATGAAGGAATCCGCCTGCGCCGAATCCGCATCGCCCAGCGCACCGGGCAACAGTCGCGTAACTGCATCGATCACCAGCAGCGCTGGCAGTTCTCCGCCGCTCAGTACGTAGTCACCGACCGACAGCTCTTCGTCCACCTCCAGCTCGACAAGCCGTTCATCGATGCCTTCGTAGCGCCCTGCCACCAGAATCAGGCGCGCATGTGCAGCCAGCTCACGTGCACGCTGCTGGTCAAAGCGCGCACCCTGCGGTGACAGAAAGATTACCCTGGCCACCGGTCCCGCGACCCGCGCCGCGCGAATGGCGTCACGCAGGGGCTGCACCTGCATCACCATCCCCGGTCCGCCACCGTATGGCCGGTCATCGACGTTGCCGTGCCGGTCGGTGGTGAAATCGCGTGGATTCCACGTTTCCAGTTCCAGCACGCCCTGTTCGATGGCACGGCCCTGGATGCCGTAGCCGCTGCGTTCCCGGATCATCTCCGGAAACAGGGTCACCACATCGATACGCATCGTGCGAGCTCAGTAGTCCGGATCCCAGTCAACCCGGATTACCCGCTGGTCGAGATCGACTGTCTCGACGACCTGGCCGATCACAAACGGCACCAGTACTTCCCGCGCGCCCCTGATCACCAGGACATCATTGGCACCAGTCTCCATCAGATGATCGACTGTGCCGAGCACCTGACCTCCCCGGGTAATGACCTGCATTCCGATCAGGTCATACCAGTAATATTCATTCTCGCCGGCAGTGGGCAGCTGGCTGCGCCAGACACCGATGTCGGTGCCGGTCAGCGCCATGGCAGCATCACGGTCTGCGCAATCCGCCAGTTGCGCCACCAGGCCCTTGCCGTGTGATTTTGCAGCCAGCACCTCGATCTCGCGCCAGCCGCCATCCACGGCGAGGTACCACGGCGCGTAGTCCAGCAGGCCGTCGGACAACTCGGTGAACGCCGTTACATGTACCCAGCCCTTGACACCATAGGGTCCTGCAATGCGACCCATGACCAGCATCGTGTCCTGCGTATCGGCATTGCTACCAGCATTCACGGGCATACCGGCAACCCGGGACCCGGGCTTACTGGGCCCGCTGCTCCTTCAGCAAGTCGGCCACGCGATCGGAGATCACGGCACCCTGACTTGCCCAGTGGTCGGCGCGCTCGGTATCGATGCGCAAACGTACCTCGCCACCGGTTGCCACCGGATTGTAAAATCCGATTCGCTCGATATAGCGTCCGTCCCGGCGATTACGGCTGTCCGTCACCACGATGTGGTAGAACGGACGCTTCTTCGCGCCGCCACGTGACATTCTGATCGTCACCATAAAAACCTGTCCTCTGCTAGATGATCTGCCCACGCACCCGCATTGAAAAAGCGGCTGCTGAAAGCCGGGCAATTCTACGCGAATTCCGGGGAATGTGAAGGGTTGCAGGCAATTAAGCTGTCCCGGCTACAGCTCCGGCCCAGGCACAGCGACACAGGCGCGGGCCGGATCAAGGCCGCTTCAGTACCCCACCGGCTGAACGATCGGTCTGCCTGTCGAAATTGATTACAACCTCTCCCATCGGGCACGCTCTGCCACGGGAGAAATTGGGCATTGTTTTTAAATGGCTTTTTCTCTGGCACTGGCGAAAATCTGATCCACGTTATGTCGGCATTTCTTACTGCTGGAGTCCCTGCAGTGCCGCCATCCCGCCGGAAAAACTCTAACTAATTCCGGGAAAAGGAATTTTCACATGTGGCACAGCATTTGCTTCTAAACTGTCGAGCGCAGAAGAAGCAGAATGATGGGGGGAGGAGTACCAAGACGAAGAACAGGAGCTCAGGTAAAAAAAATAACAACCGGCTTGCGCAGCGGCATATGCAAGAGCAGTACAAGAATAACAAATTCGATGCCCAACACGCGCAAAAGTTGACGGTGGCCCAGGCCACCGTTTTATTTTGCCTCTGCTGCAGGGCTAGAACGGTAATCCCATCGGGCCCTTGCCCTTCATACCGCGCAGCAACTTGCCCATCCCGCCCTTGGACATCTTTTTCATCATTTTCTGCATCTGCATATGTTGTTTCAGCAAGCGGTTGACGTCCTGCACCTGCGTGCCAGAACCGGCGGCGATACGACGCCGGCGTGAACCGTTGATTACCGCCGGGAAGCTGCGCTCTTGTGCTGTCATGGAATTGATAATCGCCTTCATGCGGTGAACCTGGCGGTCATCGGTCAGGGCATTTTTCGGTAACTGGCCCATACCGGGCAGCTTGTCCATCAGGCCCGCCAGCCCGCCCATGCTGAGCATCTGGTCGAGCTGGTCCCGGAAATCATTCATGTCGAAACCCTTGCCCTTGCTGATCTTCTGCGCCAGTCTGGCAACGGCTTCCTTGTCGACCTTTTGCTCGGCCTCCTCGACCAGGCTGAGCACATCGCCCATGCCAAGGATGCGCGAGGCCACACGATCGGGGTAAAACGGCTCCAGCGCCGCGGTTTTCTCGCCGACACCGATGAACTTGATCGGCTTGCCGGTCAGCGCACGGATCGACAGCGCGGCACCACCACGCGCATCGCCGTCGGTCTTGGTGAGAATGACACCGGTCAGCGGCAACACCTCGTTGAAGGTACGCGCGGTATTGGCAGCGTCCTGTCCGGTCATGCTGTCAACCACGAACAGCGTTTCCACCGGGTCAATCGCCGCGTGCACGCGGCGGATTTCGTCCATCATTTCATCGTCGATATGCAGGCGGCCGGCGGTATCGACAATCACCACGTCGAGGTGCTGCTTGCGCGCGTGCGCAACGGCATCCCGCGCGATGGCGACCGGGTCCTGTCCGGCATGGCTCGGGAAAAATACCGCGCCCACCTCGCCCGCCAGCGTTTGCAGCTGGTCAATGGCCGCAGGGCGGTAGATATCGCAGCTGGCGAGCAGCACCGACTTCTTCTCGCGCGCCATCAGCATGCGCGCCAGCTTGGCGCTGCTGGTCGTCTTGCCGGAACCCTGCAGCCCGGCCATCAGGATCACTGCCGGGGGTTGCACGTTCAGGTGCAGGGCGTCATTCGCGTCACCCATCACGTGCACGAGCTCGTCATTGACCACCTTGACCAGGGTCTGGCCCGGCGTCAGACTCTTCAGCACGTCCTTGCCCAGGGCGCGTTCACGCACCCGACCGATGAAATCCTTCACCACCGGCAGGGCGACGTCGGCTTCCAGCAACGCCATGCGTACATCGCGCAGCGCGTCCTGGATATTGTCCTCGCTCAGCCGGCCCTGCCCGCGCAGGTTCCTGATCGTTTTGGAAAGGCGTTCGGATAGATTGTCAAACATGATGGTGTGGTCCCCCTGATACCGGCCGGGCAGTAAACACGGGATTATAACCACTATTGCGTCCGGATAAGGGTACCCGCAGACCCTTCAATGCCCGCAGCAGTTATGCGATGATTCCGGCATGATCCCGACATTGCCCGCGTTGCTCTCCATTATCCTGTACCTCGCGGCCAGCACACTGCTGGTCATGCGACTGGTGCGCGGCGGGGCCCTGTTCAGCTGCCGGCGCAAGCAGATACTCACCGTCAGCGCGGGCGCGATCATTATCCACGCGGCCTTCCTGTATCCGCTCATCCTGCAGTCGGAAGGCCTCAATCTGGGCTTCTTCTATGCGGCCTCGCTGATTGCGCTCACTACGGCCCTGCTGCTCGCACTGGCCGACCTGTTCCAGCCGGTCGACAACCTGGGCATCGGCGTATTCCCGCTCGCGGCGCTGAGCATCGGCCTGCTGCTCGCCTATCCGGCCGAACATATCCTTACCAGTGCCACCTCCTGGCAGCTGGATAGCCACATCCTGCTCTCGCTGCTGGCTTACAGCATCCTCGCTCTGGCCGTTGTACAGGCCATCCTGCTGGCGATCCAGGACCGGCATCTGCACAATCGCCAGCCAGGCGGTTTCATCCGTGCCCTGCCACCCCTGGCTGTCATGGAAACGCTGCTGTTTCAGATGATTGCCGCCGGCTTTGTGCTGCTGACACTGGCCCTGATCACCGGCGCCCTGTTTCTCGAGGATATCTTCGCCCAGCACCTGGTGCACAAGACCACCCTGTCGATCATGGCATGGGGAGTGTTCGCCATCCTGTTGTGGGGGCGCGTGCGCTATGGCTGGCGCGGCCGCATCGCGCTGCGCTGGACGATTGGCGGTTTTATTTTCCTGATGCTGGCCTACCTGGGTAGCAAGTTCGTGCTGGAACAGGTGCTGGCACGCTAGCCTGGACACCGGCACTGCCGGTCGACTGACATGCGCATACCTGACACATCGCGCGGATTTGCGTACACTTGAGCCTCGATTATCAACCAGAGGCTGTCCCCGTTTGGACGACACCCCGCTAAGCGTGCTGTTTGCGGCGCTGTTTTTTCTGATCGTGCTGTCCGCCTTCTTCTCCGGTTCCGAAACCGGCCTGATGACGCTGAACCGCTATCGCCTGCGTCACCTTGCCGACAAGCAGCACCCCGGCGCCTTGCGCGCGCAGAAACTGCTGGAGCGCCAGGACCGCCTGATCGGCCTGATCCTGCTGGGCAACAACTTCGTTAACATCCTGGCCTCCATGCTGATGACGCTGATCGCGCTGCGCATCAACGACGATGCCGGTTTCATCTTCGCGGCCGGCATGGTGCTGACCATCGTCGTGCTGTTGTTTGCCGAAGTCACGCCGAAGACACTGGCCGCACTGCACCCGGAACGCATCGCCTTCCCGGCCGCCTTCGTCTACGTGCCGCTGCTGCGCCTGCTGTACCCGCTGGTATGGGTCGTGAACGTGATCGCCAACGGCCTGCTGCGGCTGCTGGGCGTGTCACCCGAGGGAGGCGCCTCGCAGGCACTGACCAAGGAGGAACTGCGCACTGTAGTGCTGGAGGCCGGCGCAATGATCCCCAAGCGTCACCAGTCGATGCTGCTGAACCTGATGGATCTGGAGCACGTGACCGTCGAGGACATCATGGTGCCGCGCAACGAGGTCACCGGCATCGACATCAACGATGACTGGGCCACTATCAGCAAGACCCTCACCGACAGCCAGTACACGCGCATGCCGTTGTATGACGAAAACATCGATCATGTGCTCGGCATCCTGCATATGCGTGACGTGCTGCCGCATCTGTACCGTGGTGAACTCGACCATGACGCCTTGCGGCGCATTGCGCGTGAACCCTATTTCATTCCTGAAACCACCTCGCTCAACCGGCAACTGCTCAATTTCCAGCGCGAACGCCGGCGCATCGGCTTCGCGGTCGATGAATACGGTGACATCCAGGGACTGGTAACGCTGGAAGACATCCTGGAGGAGATTGTCGGCGAATTCACCTCGGATCCGTCAGCCCAGTTCGAGGATATACAGCCGCAGGAGGATGGCACCTGGCTGGTGGACGGCACAGTCAGCATCCGTACGCTGAACGCGGTGCTGGATATGGCGCTGTCCACGGACGGCCCCAAGACGCTCAACGGGCTGATCATCGAGGAACTCGAAATGATTCCCGAGACCAACACCAGCCTGCTGCTCGACAATCACCCGGTCGACATCCTGCAAACCAAGGACAACCGGGTCAAAACGGTACGCATCCATCCGGCGCTGAAAAGACCGGAGCCGGACACAACAGCACCCGGCACATGAAACTCCTGTTCAATCTCGAGGTCATTTAAGGTAGCCGCGTCAGGGCCCGGCATAGCGCTTATCTCACTGCGCAGGACCGGCAGGGACAGCTTGACGCCGTGCGTGAATTCCTGTCCTGGGCAGAACGCGAGGCCACTGAAAACGCCGACCCGCAGGCGCGTGCCAAAGCCGAGATCGGCATTGCCACGGCCCGGCAGTATCTCGACAAGCTGGAACCGGAGCAGTCGCGAATCATCACCGATTCGCGCACAGGAGAAAACCATGACTGACAAGATCAACAAGACCGACGCCGAATGGCGCGCACAGTTGACGCCGGAGCAATACCAGGTCACGCGCTGCCACGCTACCGAGCGACCGTTCACCGGCACCTATCTCGACTGCAAGGATGACGGCACGTACACCTGCGCATGCTGCGGCGCGGAACTGTTCCGCTCCCGGGACAAGTTCGACTCCGGCAGCGGCTGGCCCAGTTTCGTACGCTCCGGCAACAGTGAAAATATCCGTACCCGTACCGACAGCAGCCATGGCATGGTACGTACCGAGGTGCAGTGCGCACGCTGTGACGCGCACCTCGGCCACATGTTCGAGGACGGCCCGGCACCGACCGGACTGCGCTACTGCATCAATTCGCTCTCGCTAGGATTCGAGCGGAACAAATCCTGATCCCCCCCCTCCCACGAGCACCGCACTACTCTGCTTGATATCCGTCAATCCAGCCGCAACGAACTGCTGCCAGCGGCGATAAATAGGAGTATGGTGATCATGCGTGATGAAGCCCTTTCAACCGGCAGGTTGCGGACTCATCCACCCGCAGGACGGAACGACGCAAGTTCAGTACTTCCATCGCCTTTAAGATTCGAGCCACCCCGGTGCTCGCCAGGCTCAACCAGGAGATAACACAATGCACAACATAACGATCAGGCGCTGCGCACTTGTTGCGGCCGGCCTGCTGCTAGCAAGCACTGCCCATGCGTTTGACATGGGCAATATGATGAATCCATCCAAGTGGATGGGCGGTAAAAACGACAATGACCGCGATTACGATTACGAAGATGGTCCGGGCTACGGCTATCCGGGCGGTTACGGTGGCGGCCCGGGCTATGGCTATCCGGGTGGTTATGGTGGTGGTCCCGGCTATGGCGGCATGCCCGGCTATGGCGGCGACTACGGCTATCCGGGTGGCTATGGCTCCGGTTACGGCGGCGATCCCGGTTACGGGTATGGCGCACCCGGTTACGGGTATGGCGCACCCGGTTACGGGTATGGCGCACCCGGCTACGGTGGCGGCATGCCCGGCTATGGCGGCGCGCCTGCAGTTGGCGGCGTGTCAGGCTACACGGGTGCACCGCCCCTGAGCGCCACACCGCCAGACAGCGGCCATGCTGACGAGATCAAACAGCTAAAAGAACGCATCCGCAAGCTCGAGCAATCCAGCACGCCGGCGGGGCAAGCACCGGTCTGGGGTCAAGAGGGCTACGGGTACCGCTGATCCCCGCTTGTGAAACAACGGGCCGGGAAACCGGCCCGTCATTCACTGGCAGTGCAGGAACTGGCTCTGCTTGAAACACCGCATCAACAGCCTACAGCCAGACACAGCGGCGTTCGGTCTCACTGTCGTCTCTATTCCCTGGTCAGGGTCAGCGTCCGGCCATCATCGAGCGCCCCCTGCAGCGTCGTGTCGTCAACACGCTTCAGGGTGGCAATATTGTCCTTGCATCCTTTCAAAGACCTGGACCTGATGATCTCGAACACCAGTTCGTCCGTCGAGACAGTGTTTATTACGATAGGCGCCCGGATGCCGACACACGGGTCTTTCACACTTTGATGCTCGATGTCCCAGGTACCCTCCTGGTCCGCAATGACCACGCTGCCCTTGCGGTGTTCGCCCTTGTTGTTCACCAGGCTCATCTTCCAGGTACCGCTGTAGGGATTCGGTTCCTGTGCCCAGACGGTCGAACATGCCAGCCATAAACCCGTAACAAGCCAAGCCGCAGTTTTCACAGTCTTCTCCTTTTGTATCCAGTGATGCGGCCTGATCTGATGCCGCAGACGCTGCAACCAGCCGCTGTCCCGCAACGCTGGACTGGCTGCTGTTGCGCGTCCTGGCAACGCTATTGCTGCGCGATATCGCTGTCCTTGACGCGCGTCAGCTGTTCCGGGAATTTTTCTGTTAGCTGAATCCCCAGGCAGCGATGCATCCGGCCCGTGGCGAGGGCTGCGTGCGCCGGGACAGGGCGTGTTAACTGTGCAGCTATCGGGTCAGTGCGGGGTAGTCGGTGTAGCCATGCTCGTCGCCGCCATAGAAGGTATCGGGGTCGGGTGTGTTGAGCGTGGCGCCCTGCCGGAAGCGCTCAACCAGGTCCGGGTTGGCAATGTACAGGCGACCAAAGGCCACCATATCCGCCGCACCTGACTGAATGGCCTGCTGCGCACGCGCAAAGTCGTAATCGCAATTCGCCAGGTAACTGCCAGCGAACGCGGCACGGATCCGGCCATAGTCGAGGCTGCGCACGCCCGATGGCATTTCACCCTCGACCACGTGCAGGTAGGCCAGCCCGAAACCGCTCAGCAGACTGGCGATATATTCGAATGTCTTCTGCGGGTCGCTGTCGCGCATGTCATTGAAACTGTTTTCCGGGGAAATTCGTACCCCGACCCGGTCCGCACCACTGATCCCGCACACTGCCGCGGTAACCTCGCGCAGAAAGCGCGTGCGGTTTTCGAGGCTGCCACCGTAGGCATCGGTGCGCCGGTTGCTGCCGTCGCGCAGAAACTGGTCGATGAGATACCCGTTGGCGGCGTGAATCTCGACGCCGTCAAATCCGGCCTGCAATGCATGGTGGGTGGCCTGTGCATACTGCTCCACGAGTGCCGGGATTTCCTGTGCCTCCAGTGCCCGCGGCGTGATGAACGTCTGCATGCCGGTATAGGTCACCGCTTGACCCGCCGGGCAAATCGCCGATGGCGCCACCGGCAGTGCCCCGTCGGGCTGCAGTGAGGGATGGGAAATGCGGCCGACATGCCAGAGCTGCAGGACGATACGGCCACCTTCTGCGTGCACGGCCCGGGTGATATCCTGCCAGCCCTCGACCTGTTGCGTGCTGTGAATACCCGGCGTACCCGGATAACCTACCCCCTGCGGGGAGATTTGAGTCGCCTCGGAAATGATCAGCCCGGCGCTGGCGCGCTGGCGGTAGTACTCCGCGTTCATGGCCTGCGGTACGTTACCCGGGCCCGCCCGGTTACGGGTCAGTGGTGCCATGACAATGCGGCTGGGCAGTTCCAGCCGGCCGACCTTCAGCGGTGAAAACAGATCTGTTTCCCTTGTCATCGATATTTCACTGGCCCGGCGCACTCCGGGCATTCATGTTTATCTGCATCTGTCCGGAAAAACCCGGTCACCCACGGGTGACCGGATTATTTCTGGCATGCAGGATCGGATGTCGAAGGTGACGCCTGCCGGAGCCGTCAGATGAACAGGGTAATATCCGCACCCTTGGCACTGCTCAGGTAGGTTGCCGCACCGGCCCATTCGGAAATTTCCGGGATAAATTCATCCTGCTTCCAGCCAAACAGGTCAACCGTCATCTGACAGGCAACCAGCTTGACTTCGGCCTCGATGCACAAGTCCCGCAGTTCCGGGATTGTCGCGATCCCATGGTTTTTTACTGTCATTTTCATAAACGATGTCGCCATGCTCTCGAATCCGGGCACGCCGGCCATGAGCAGGTTGGGCATGTTCCACTCGATACCCTGGAACCATTTCGGCCCGAACGGCATCTTCATGGGCATGGCCGGATTGCCGAGGGGGCTGATGTGCGGATTCAGATCTTTTTTCAACAGGGCCAGACCATAGAAAGTAAAAAACAGCGTGGCATCCCAGCCCATGGCCGCAGCAGTCGAGCCGACAATAAACGGTGGATAGGCCCAGTCCAGCGTGCCTTTTGTCACCATAATGGACAGCTTCGGCGTCCTGCTCTCATCCTGCTGCCGCATTTTTTCCTCGAAGCGGCGATCAAACCACGCCTTCAAGTCATCCGCCGACATCCCTGCCAGCGATTTCCCCGAAATATCATTCATATCAACCATGGGTATCCTCAAGTAATCGCGCTGGACAGCCGGCTGCCAGCGCATAAATAATGATTGCAAGCCGCACCGCACACAATCCTGACCCGGTTTGGATCTGGACAGGTGCGACTCCAACCGATCCGTTCAGAACCTGCAGCATAATGGTGGCGGGGGCCCTGTTGCAGGCAAGCCAGGAATCCCCGTTTGCTGTGCTATCAAATCGGCCCTATCAGCCTGGCTTGCAGATTCAGTGAAGTGAAGCTTTTCAGTACCTGTTGCGAGGAAAAAATATCGCGGTCGTATTTCACCAGCATCAGATGATTACGCAATGGGCAAAATTCCGCTGCATTGATAACATCCATCTGTTTCAGTTTAGAGACCACATTATCACGTTGTTGCTCCCCCAGTTCATCCTTTACATACACAACAACTTCAACAACATTTTTTACGTTATCAATCGGCATCTGTTTAACCATCGCGTCCATAAGCAGTTATCTCCTCACTCGATCAGGTAATGTTGTTTATACCATCAGCGTCATCTCGCCACTTGCCCGGGCCAGAAGTCTGACAGCGCGATAGTACTCGTCTGTACACAAATTACAAAATGTTAATACACTGTTAATCAAATGCCGGTTCCTGTTGTGCGATGACAACTATTACCGCAAACGGCTGTACCCGCGCGATAGTGATATGCAGCCGTCAGCTCAGTTCGACCATCGCATCCAGCACCTGCGACAGCCTGCCTGCTGCAGTCACTTCGATATCGGCAGGTAGTTTGCGTGGCCGGTTCGCAACCGGGATGATGGCACGCGTGAAACCGTGTTTGACCGCCTCGTGCAGGCGTTCCTGGCCGTTCGGCACCGGACGCAGCTCGCCGGACAGGCCCACTTCACCGAACACGATCAACTGTTCCGGCAGCGGCTGATTGCGAAAGCTTGATATCACAGCCAGCAGCACGGCCAGGTCCGCGGCCGTCTCCGTGACGCGCACGCCGCCGACCACGTTGACGAATACGTCCTGATCACCCAGCGCCAGGCCACCGTGGCGGTGCAGTACCGCCAGCAGCATGGACAGCCGGTTCTGTTCCAGACCCAGCGTCACGCGACGCGGATTGCCCAGCTGACTCTGATCGACCAGCGCCTGCACCTCCACCAGCAGTGGACGCGTACCTTCCCAGGTGACCATCACCACGCTGCCCGGCACGGCCTGCTCGTGGCGCGACAGGAAAATGGCCGAGGGATTGCTGACCTCTTTCAGCCCCTTCTCGGTCATGGCGAACACGCCCAGCTCATTGACGGCGCCAAAGCGGTTCTTGATAGCACGCAGGATGCGATAGCGATCGCCCGGATCACCCTCGAAATAGAGCACGGTATCGACCATGTGCTCCAGCACGCGCGGACCGGCCAGCGTGCCTTCCTTGGTAACGTGCCCGACCAGAAACATGGCGATGCCGCTCTGCTTGGCAAAGCGCACCAGCTGGGCGGCACTCTCGCGCACCTGCGCAACCGAGCCGGGCGCGGACTGCAGGGCCTCGGTATACAGCGTCTGGATGGAATCGAGCACCATGACCTGCGGCCGTTCGCGTGCGGCCGTATCGATAATGCGCTCCACCGAGGTTTCCGAATAGAGCCGGATGGCCCGGCCGTCGATGCCCAGTCGCCCGGCGCGCAGGGCAATCTGTTGCAGCGATTCCTCACCGGTGACATACAGCGAGGCCAGGTCGTCCGACAGCGCCGCCAGCACCTGCAGCAGCAGGGTCGATTTGCCGATGCCCGGATCGCCGCCAATCAATACCACCGAGCCGGCCACCAGTCCGCCGCCAAGCACACGGTCGAGCTCCGCGAGCCCGACCGAACTGCGCATCCGTGCATCGGGTGAGACTGATGCCAGCGGCGTTACCACGCCGCCGTTTCCGCCGCTGTAGGTGGCGAAGCGTGACGGCGCAGCCGCGACCGGAGCGAGCATGCCTTCCACCAGCGTATTCCAGTTGCCACACTCGCTGCACTGCCCGGCCCACTGCGGATACTGGCTACCACAGACGCTGCAGTTAAAGGTTGTTTTCGGTTTGGCCATAACGTGCCGGTAGGGTAACCGGAACGCCGGGCGGCGTCATCTCCGGTGCGCGCACATGCCGCGCAGTGGACTTTGACGGCACACGCAGGGTATAAGCCCCGTGTCCGCACACGCGACAGCAACTGAACCGAGGAAATGTCACATGCCCCGTCATTCGACCGATCATCCCCTGGCGTGTTGGCACGCGCGGCGGCACCGGGCGTGCCTGCACCTGGCCCTGCTGCTGGCACTCGCCCTGCCCCTCACGGTGCCGCAGGGCGCAACCGCAGCAGACGCACAACCGACACCAGCCGCTGACACCCAGGTCAGCCAGATCATCAGCACCCTGGATTCACTGATCAGTCTGCAGGCTCAGCTGAAGAAGGATATTGCCCTGCTGAACTCCGCCCTCGAGGAAGCCCAGGGCAGCGCAGAAAAGAAGGAGATCCAGACCCAACTCGAAAAGCTGGACAAGGACCTGCAGACCACCACGAAGAACCTGAAGGAGATCGCAGCCGGTGCAGACATCACCAGCCTGCGCGCCACCGAGGAAACCAAGTTCGATTTCCAGGCCGAGCTGTTCTCGCTGCTGCGCCCGGCCTTGAAAGAGATGAAGGAGATGACCACCCACGTGCGGCAGAAATCCGATCTCAAGGACAAGATCGCCTACTACAGCGCGAAGCTGCCGGTCACCGAACGTGCAGTCGCCAACATCACCCGCCTGTTACAAGCCACCGGGAATGCCGGGCTGGAGAAAACCCTGCAGGAAATGCTCGCGGACTGGAACAAGCAGCTGACCTTCATGCAGAGCGAGCTGCAATCGGCGGAACTGCAGCTGGAAAAACTGGAGCGCTCCGAGGCCACGCTGGCCGAGGCGTCGCAAAGCTACCTGAAGTCCTTTTTCCAGGCGCGCGGACTCTACCTGATCGAGGCACTGCTGGTCGTCCTGGGCATCCTGCTGGTATCACGGCTGTCCTACCGTGCCATGCTGCGCCTGATCCCCGGCTACAGGGCAGAACACCGCAGCTTCCGCCTGCGCCTGCTGGACCTGCTGCACCGGCTGATGACCACGCTGCTGGTCATCATCGGCCCGATGGTGGTGTTTTACGTGGTCGAGGACTGGGTGTTGTTCAGTCTCGGCATCCTGCTGCTGATCGGACTCGGCCTGACCCTGCGCCACGCCCTGCCCCGCTACTGGCAGCAGATCCAGCTGTTCCTCAACGTCGGTTCGGTGCGCGAGGGCGAACGCATCGACCTGGACGGTCTGCCCTGGCTGGTGAGGACCATCAACATCTTCAGCATCCTGGAAAACCCGACCGCGGGAATCAGCCAGCGCGTGCGCATCGACAGTCTGGTGGACCTGAAATCGCGCCCCTGCCACAGGGAAGATCCCTGGTTTCCGTGCGTGCGCGGCGACTGGGTGCTGCTGAGCGACGGTATGCGCGGCAAGGTCCTGGGCATCACCCAGGAACTGGTCGAGCTGGTGGCACGCGGGGGGGCACACCGCACCTACCGCACTGCCGATTTTCTGGCCCTGTCACCCCTCAATCTGTCGCGCAATTTCCGACTTAAGGAAACCATCGGCATCAGCTACAACCTGCAACAGGAGAGCGTGACCAGCATACCGGTACAGCTCAAGGCCTTCGTGGCACAACGCATCGAGGAGTCGGGTTACGGCGAGCAGTTGCTCAACCTGCGTGTCGAGTTCCAGCAGGCCAACACCTCGTCGCTGGACCTGGTGGTAATTGCCGATTTTGACGGGTCACTGGCTGATCTGTACAACCGCCTGCGCCGTTCGATCCAGGGCTGGTGTGTGGAGGCCTGCACGGCCCATAACTGGGAGATCCCGTTTACCCAGGTCACCCTGCACCAGGCGACGTCCGGCTCGTAAACACACAGGGTAACAACCGTGATGCAGGCGCGTGGCCAGCGTCCTACACGGCCGCTGTGCGCTGTGATCGCGCAGTAAGAACATTGCCGGGGGAGAAGTCCCCCGGCAGCAAACGCCACCTGTGACTACACCGGTCCGATCAATTTTGCGTGCACGTTCTTCGAAGTCACCCGTCCCAGCACGTCCTGCGAGTTCATGCGCTCGCGATCGTATTGCACCAGCATCAGGTGATAACGCAGCGGACAGAACTCGGCCGACTGAATGCCATCGGATGATTCCAGGAAGCTCACCAGCTCCTGCCGCTGCCATTGATCGAGTGCTTCATCCACGTGCATGAGCACCTCGACATGTTTACCCGGTGTGGGAAATATACTTGTTGCTGCTTCCGCCATAGCTCAGCCCTCCTGTTTTTTGTTTATCCATTCAACGTGCTGTATGTACAGCATCCATGCGCCATACAGCGTATATCCGGTCTGTTTGACATCCTTCATCGTTTGATCGATGTACCATGAAACAGCGTCAACCGGCC
>CAVQJD010000021.1:0-71296 GCA_963712695.1 uncultured Gammaproteobacteria bacterium | reverse complement strand
GCTTGTGACTGTCGTCGAACAGACCTACAGCAGCCAGGCATACCTGTCGCTGACTGACATTATCCAGGATTTCCTCGATCACCACCCGGGCACCGTCAACGCGGCCTGCTTCGGTATCGCCGGCCCGGTACGCCGCAACGAGGTTGCTACCACCAACCTGCCCTGGCACATCAATGCCGACGCACTCGGGGCACACTTTGGCATCGCACAGATCTATTTGCTTAACGACCTTGAAGCCAATGCCTGGGGAATACGCGCCCTCTCCGCCCGGGATTTCACCAGTCTGCAAACTGTAGCCGGTGAGGCCACGGGTAACTGCGCCATCATCGCCGCCGGAACCGGCCTGGGTGAAGCCGGGTTGTTTCACAATGGCATCGACCTGCATCCGTTTGCCACTGAGGGAGGACATGCGGACTTCAGTCCGGGCAGCGATCTGGAAATCGAACTGCTGAGGTTTCTGAAACAGCGGTATGACCACGTAAGCTGGGAGCGTCTGCTGTCCGGGCCGGGTCTGGAAAATATCCATGCTTTCCTGCGTCACTACCATCAAAGCCAGGTCCCGGCCTGGCTGTCCGAGGAAATGGAAAACGGCGATCCGGCAGCGGCGATTTCCAGTGCCGGCCTGGCCAGTCGCGATGAGATCTGCGCAGAGGCCCTGAACCTGTTTGTCCATCTATACGGTGTCGAGGCCGGCAACCTGGCGTTGAAGACACTGGCGACCGGCGGACTCTACGTCGGTGGTGGCATTGCCCCGAAAATACTCAACGTGATGGAAAGTGGTGTCTTCATCGAGGCCTTTGTCTCGAAGGGCCGTATGCAGCCCCTGCTGAAAGGGATCCCTGTGCAAGTCATTTTGAATGACAGAACGGCGCTGTATGGTCCCGCGGTCTTTGCAGCGGGCAAGCACAATGGCAATGCCTGACGGGACAGCATAATCCCGGCGGGTTTGCCACACCCGTAACTGTCATTTCCCCGCCGGAGACCGGGTGTTGCTGAACATGCCGATTCAATATCGTAATTGTGAGCCGGTTGTTCAGGCCACCCGGACACGATTCCAGCACTCCTGAATCAGCACCTGGTATACAATTTCAGCCCGGAACATCCAGCCATGAACAAAAACATCACACCCGCCGAAACCGCACGGCTTCTGAAATTCGCCACCACCTCCTCGGTCGTCACCGCGCTGGTACTGATCATGGGCAAGGCCGCGGCCTGGCTGTTGACGGGTTCGATCAGCGTGCTTGCCTCGTTCGTGGATTCGCTCATGGATGCGGTAGCCTCCCTGCTCAACCTCGTGGCGGTACGCGTCTCGCTGCAGCCGGCGGACAAGGAACACCGCTTTGGTCATGGCAAGGTGGAGGCGCTCGCTGCGCTCGCGCAGGCTGCGTTCATCACCGGCTCTGCCGCATTCCTCGTGTTACAAGCCATCGACCGCCTGCTGCATCCCCGACCGATCGAGGATGTGAACATCGCGCTCATCGTCATGAGCTTTGCCGTTGCAGCCACCGTCGTGCTGCTGCTTATTCAGCGCCATGTTATCCGCCTCACCCGATCGGCGATCGTGCGTGCCGATTCCCTGCATTACACGACGGACCTGCTGACCAATCTGGGTACCATCGCCGCACTGGCACTGGCGCACTTCGGATGGCCGGCACTCGATCCGCTGTTCGGAATCCTGGTGGCAGTCTATATCTGCTACGGGGCCTGGCATATCGGGCATGACGCTTTTGACCAGCTCATCGACCGCGAGCTGCCCGATGCTGTTCGCGAACAGGTGAAGCAACTCGCCCGAGCCGAGCCACTGGTGCGCGGCCTGCATGACCTGCGCACCCGGAAATCCGGAATGATGGAGGTGATCCAGTTGCATCTTGAACTGGATGCAGGTCTTACCCTGGGCGAGGCGCATGCCGTCACCGATCGCGTCGAGCTGGCAATCCGCCAGGCATTTCCGCTGGCGGATGTGATCATCCACCAGGATCCGGCCTGAGCAATGAACAAGGGGATCTGTCTGGCAACGATACTCCTGCTCTACTGTCTTTCCGCATCAGGGACCCTGTTGGCCAGCGGCAATGCAGTGGTCTCGACCGAGCATGCGACGGTTACGTTGCTGAGCGAGCAGGTAACAGCCGGTACCCGACCAGACCCTGTGGCTCGCACTGCGTTTCGAACTGATCCCGCACTGGCATATCTACTGGCGAAATCCAGGCGCATCGGGCAGTGCGCCGGTCATCCGCTGGACGCTGCCGGCAGGCTGGGAGACAGGAGCGGTGCAGTGGCCGGTGCCGAAGCGCATACGGGTCGGGCCGCTGACCAACTATGGCTATGAGGATAGCGTCATTTTACTGGTACCTGTCGAGGTGCCTCCGGGCCCCCTGCCGGCGGGCCCACAGACCATCATCGCCGACGCCGAATGGCTGGTGTGCCGGGTAGAGACTGCATCCCTGAAACCGGTCACCTCACACTCGAACTCAATAACGCCGGCAGCGCATCCATCACGGCCACCGCAACCCGTGAGCTGTTTACTGCAACCCGGGCACAATGGCCAGCGGTGACCACCCTGGCGGGCCGACTATCGCCTGGAGGGTGACACGCTGGCGATCTCGGTCGCTATGCCAGAGCCGCTGTCACCTGCCCCCGCCGATGTCTGGTTCGCGGCCAGCGAGTGGGGGCCTGTTGATGCCAGTGGTGTGCAACGCTGGGCAGCAGACCGCGACGGGTGTCACCCTCACCGTGCCGGCCGGTGATGTGCCTCCCGCGGGAGATGCCCCCCTGGAAGGTCTGCTGGTAGTGGAGTCGGAGCACAAGGGTACGCCGCTGCGCAGCGGCTATCCGTTACGGCTGGCCGCGCAGCCGCTGGCACCGGCAATCCAGAACCTGAGTCTGATGACGGCCCTGGTGTTTGCCTTCCTCGGCGGACTGATACTGAACATCATGCCCTGCGTCCTGCCCGTGCTGAGCATCAAGATACTGGGCTTCGTCAGAGAAGCCGGCGCGAATCAGCGGCGTCTGACCATCACGGCCTGGTCTACGCTGCCGGCGTGCTGGCCAGTTTTACCGTGCTGGCGACGATCCTGTTGATACTGCGTGCGGGCGGCGAATCACTGGGCTGGGGCTTCCAGCTTCAGTCCCCGCTGCTGGTGACCCTGCTGGCCTACCTGATGCTGCTGGTTGGGCTTAATCTGTCCGGTGTCTTTTCTGTGGGCGGCAGACTGATGGATACCGGCCAGTCCCTGACCGGCGTCCGGCGGACTCATCAGCACCTTCGCCACCGGCGTGCTGGCCGCTCATTGTCGCGAGCCCGTGCACTGCGCCCTTCATGGGCGCGGCCCTGGGTTTCGCCATCACCCGCACGGGCTGGGAAGCACTCGCCGTGTTCCTCACCCTCGGTGCCGGCTTTACCCTGCCCGTTTTGCTGTTGAGCCTGTTTCCGGCCTGGCTCAAGGTTCATTCCCAGGCCGGGACGCTGGATGAAACCGTTCCAGCAGATCACTGGCCTTCCCCATGTTTGCCACTGCGGCGTGGTTGCTGTGGGTACTCAGCCAGCAGACGGATGCACGTGCCTATGCTGGCGCACTGGCGGGACTGGTGGTGGTTGCCTTCGCCGCGTGGTTATACGGCCAGTGGAGACCGGGTGGCTGGCGACTCGGGCTGCTGGCTGCCGGCCTGGCAGCCTCCCTGGCGCTGGCCATTGGCCCGATGGTTGCCTCCGACTTCACCCGCGCATTCCCGCGCCTGCCGCGCAGGACGAAAGCCCCTGGTCAGAGCAACAGGTACAGGAACTCACCGCCGCAGGGCGGCCGGTATTCGTCAACTTCACCGCCGCCTGGTGCATCACCTGCAAGGTCAATGAACAGCTCGCCCTGTCCACGGACAACACCCGGGCGCTTTTCGAGGCCCGCTCCGTGGCCTACCTCGTGGCCGACTGGACCCGGCGCGACCCTGCGATAAGCCGCCAGCTGGAACGCTATGGTCGCAGCGGCGTGCCCCTCTATCTGTTGTATTCACCGGCAGCCGGGCAGCCGCTGGTGTTGCCCCAACTGCTCACTGAAGGCATCGTTGCCGCAGCCATCGACACACTTTGAAAACAGGAGAACAATCATGTGCAAACAGTTTTTCCAGATCGACCTTCAGTATCCTGGCCCTGCATGCCTGCGGATCGAGCGCCGCACCGCGCGTCGGTGAACCGGCGCCGGACTTCGAGGGCGTGGACACCCGCGGCAAGGTCCATCGGCTGGCCGATTACCGCGGCAAAATCGTGGTTCTGGAATGGACCAATCATGACTGCCCCTTTGTCCGCAAGCACTACGACGCCGGCAATATGCAGGACCAGCAGCGTGAGGCAGCCGCACAGGGCGTTGTCTGGCTGTCCGTCATCTCCTCTGCCCCCGGCAAGCAGGGCCATGTGAGTCCCGAAGAGGCAGACGAACTCACCCGCAACCGCGATGCACAACCCCATGCGGTCATCCTCGACACCGAGGGCAAGATCGGCCGCAGCTACGCAGCCAAAACCACGCCGCATATGTTCATCATCGATGCAGCCGGCAAGCTGGTTTACATGGGCGGCATAGACAGTATCAGCAGCGCCAACCCGGATGACATTCCCCGGGCCACGCAGTATGTACGTATCGCCCTGCAGGAAATGGCAGCCGGCAAGCCCGTCAGCAGCCCGGTGACGAAACCCTACGGCTGTTCGGTCAAGTACTAGCCGTATTTGTCACCGCAGCGGCGGGATCATTGCAGGGTATGTAGCAGTGTATGATGTCAACGCAATCGACTCGGCGACGCGGGCAGTACACAGGTGAGCATGGTAGCGGTCGACAATCTGGCCAAGGTGTACTGGTCCGGCAGCACGCGACAAGTGGTGTTCGACAGGCTGACGTTCAGCGTCAACAAGGGCGAGACGGTCGCCCTGCTGGGCGCCAGTGGCAGTGGCAAGACGACCCTGCTCAACCTGATCAGCGGCATCGACAGCCCGGACAGCGGTAAGGTGTCGCTGCAGGGTATCGATGTACACGCACTGGCGGAACCCGAACGCACGCTGCTGCGGCGACAGCATATCGGTTTCGTATTTCAGTTTTTCAACCTCATCCAGACCCTGACGGTAGGCTGAAAATATTGCCCTGCCACTGGAACTGCTGGGCGATGACACTCCCGCTGCGCGACTACGTGCTGTCGAACTGCTGGAAGCGGTCGGACTTGGTGGTCTGGCGCAGCGTTTTCCGGAAACACTGTCGGGCGGTGAACAGCAACGTGCCGCCATCGCCCGCGCACTGGTGCACCGGCCTGCCCTGCTGCTGGCCGACGAGCCCACCGGCAACCTGGATGAGGACACCGCCAGCCGGATCATCGAGTTGCTCACCGGCCTTGCCGGCAACTGGGCACGACCCTGCTGCTGGTCACGCATAGTACGCGCGCTGCACAGGCGGCCGACCGCGTGCTGCATCTGAGCCACGGGCAGATCGCCGCTGACTGAATGCCGTGAATCGTGTTCTCGCCATTGCTGCTACGTGCCGGTCTGCGCTATATATTGCGCCACCGCTGGCAGGGCCTGCTGGCCTTGTCCGGCATCGCACTGGGGGTCGCGGTGGTGCTGGCGGTGGACCTGGCCAACAGCGGTGCGCGTGCGGCCTTCGAGCTGTCCGCGCAACAGTTGCAGGGCAAAGCCACGCATCGCCTTGCCATGCCCGGCGCCGCGCTACCCGATGAGGTCTTTGTCAGCCTGAAACGCGACGCCCGGTGCACCGCCCATGGCACCCGTGGTGACTGGCTGGGTAAGGGTTGCGGGCGGCACGGGTCGTTACCATCTGGTCGGGTTTCGACCTGTTCGCGAGATGCCATTCCGCAGTCAGCTTGCCGACGTATCGACTGGCATGGGCTTCATCGGCGACTGGCTGACACAGCCGGGTTCGCTGCTGCTTGGCGCCGCAACCGCACGCGCGCTCGCATGTGGCCGCCGGTGACACACTCGACATCGCCTATCAGGGCAGGCCCGCCACACTCAATCTGTTGCGTATCGATACGCCGCACAGCCGTGTCAGTGACGAACTGCTGCTGGTCGATATCGCCACCGCGCAATCCATCCTGAATATGCACGGGCAGCTCAGCTACGTGAACCTGATACTGGATGCCGCCAGCGAGGACTGGATCAGGCAGCGTATCCCCGCCGGCGTGGAATTGCAGACAGTCGCCGAACAGGCGCAGGGTGTGAAACGCCTGTCTGCGGCGTTCGAGCTCAACCTCACCGCCATGAGCCTGCTGGCGCTGCTGGTAGGCATGTTTCTTATTTTCAATGCCATGACCTTTTCCATGGTGCAGCGGCGCAACCTGTTCGGGCGGCTGCGCGCCATCGGTGTAACGCCACGGGAGCTGTTCAGCCTGATCATGCTGGAAGCCGCGATCGTTGCATGTGCTGGGTACGCTACTCGGGATATTGCTGGGTATCTGGCTGGGGCGTGGCCTGACGCGGCTGGTGGCGGCTACCGTCAGCGAGCTGTATTACAACGTCAGTGTGACCGCCCTGCACCTGGACTGGATGGCCTTGCTTATGGCCGCCGGACTGGGCGTGCTGGCGACCCTGCTGGCGACACTGGTGCCCGCCTGGCGCGCGGCGCTTACCCCGCCACTGACGACCTTGTCGCGGGCGGCGCTGGAGCAGGCCGCGCAGCGCGGCATTCAACTCTGGGCCGTGCTGGGACTGCTGTTGCTGGGCGCCGGCCTGCTACTGGCGCTGGCCTTGCCCGGTGGCGTGATTATGAGCTTTGCAGGCCTGTTTGCGCTGGTGCTGGGCGCCGCCATGCTGACACCGATGGTGATTCGCCTGCTGCACCGGGTACTGGTGCAAGCCGGTCTGCACGGTATCTGGCGTATGGGTGTGCGCGATCTTGACCGGCATCTGTCGCGCCTGGGGATTGCCGTTGCGGCACTGATGGTGGCGTTGTCCGCCAGTGTCGGCGTCGGCGTGATGGTGGAAAGCATGCGCGGCTCGGTCAACACCTGGCTGAGCGACCTGCTGAGTGCCGATCTTTACGTGGCAGCGCCGGCTTCGACGAAGGCGCTACCCTGCCTGATGCCATCGTGCAGGACGTGTCGCGACTGGAAAGCGTGGCCACGTCCAGCCGTTACCGCGAACACACGCTGCCGCTGGCCGGACGGCGCGTGGCGCTCATCGGGGCGCACCTGGCCGCGCCCTCGCGTCGCGGATTTGCACTGCTCAGTGGCGCCGACACGGCATGGAAGGATTTTGACGAAGGTGCGGTACTGGTTTCCGAACCTCTGGCGTATCACCTCGGCGTGGCACCCGGCGGGACAGCTTACCTTGCCGACGCCTGCAGGGCCGCGGGTCGTCACGGTGGCGGCTGTGTTCCGTGACTATGCCAGCGAACACGGTCGCCTGTTCATGGACGAAGCCGTCTACCACAACTACTGGCCCGACCATCAGGTAAACACGCTGGCGTTGTTCGCGCAAAACGGTGCGCTCGAGTCCCTGCGCCGCGAGGTGAGTGAACTCGCCGCGCGATCTGCCATCGTCCAGACGCCCGCGCGCGCCATCCTGGAAGAATCCATGGCGGTCTTCGATCGCACCTTCCGCGTCACAGAGGTGTTGCGCATGGTCTCGCTGTGCGTCGCATTTATCGGCGTATTGAGTGCCCTGATGGCACTGCAGCTCGAACGTGGCAAGGAGTACGCCGTGTTGCGTGCGCTCGGTCTGACGCGCGGCCAGATCGCCGGGCTGATCACCGGCGAGTCGTTGCTGATGGGACTGCTGGCCGGGTGTGTGGCGATTCCCACCGGTGTGTTAATGGCATGGGTGCTGATCCAGTCGGTACAACGGCGTGCGTTCGGCTGGACCATGCCGTTCAGCGTGGACGGCGGTCTGCTGCTGCAGACGCTGCTGATCGGGCTGCTGGCTGCCGGCCTGGCCGCGATCTACCCCGCCTGGCGTTCTGCACAGCGCGACCCGGCACCGCAACTGAGAGAAGACTGACCGTGCGCTGGCTGCTGTTGCTGCTGGTCGTTACCCTGCCTGCCTGCGAGACAGAGCAGCTGGCAAACCGGCCGGTCGTGCACGTGGACCAGGTGCTGGGCAGGGAACCCGATGCCGGCTTTGCACGGGCGTTTGAACCACGCACGTTTCAGTTCCCTGAGGATCACGGCGCACATCGCGACTACGCCACCGAATGGTGGTACCTGACAGGAAACCTGCACACAGAAAGCGGGCGTCGTTTCGGCTACCAGCTCACACTGTTTCGTGTCGGACTGCGTCCCGGGCAACCGCTGCAGGATTCACCCTGGCGTGCGCAACAGCTCTACATGGGACACATGGCGATCACGGACGTCACCGGTGCCAGCCATTATTCTGCCGAACGCCTTGCGCGCGCGGCGGCAGGCCTTGCCGGCGCCCGGGTAGCGCCATTCGAAGTGTGGCTGGAATCCTGGTCGATGCGCGGGGATACAGAACTCTTTCCACTGACTGTGTCGGCGCAGAGCGCAGACATCGGAATATCACTGCAATTGCAGTCGGGTGACAAACCACTGGTTCTGCAGGGTGAGCATGGCCTGTCACGCAAGAGTGCAACGCCCGGCAATGCCTCTTACTACTATTCTTTCACGCGCCTGCCCACACGCGGTGCACTGCGCATTGGCGATGCATTTTACACGGTGCAGGGGAATTCGTGGATGGATCGCGAGTGGTCAAGCTCCGCGCTCGACACGGACCAGGCCGGGTGGGACTGGTTTTCCCTGCAACTGGATGACGGCCGCGACCTGATGTACTACCAGCTGCGCAACAGGCACGGCGGTATTCACGCGTTCAGCCGCGGCAGCCTGGTGGAAAAAGACGGCACTGTTCACACCCTGCTGCCCGATCAGGTCAGACTCACACCCTTGCGCTACTGGCAGGCCGGGGACGGCGCGCGCTATCCGGTCAGCTGGCGCATGCAGGTGGCCGGGTATCAGCTGGACCTCGAGGTACAGGCGTTGCTGGATGACCAGCTGATGGATCACAGCGTACGGTACTGGGAGGGTGCGGTCGAGGTGTCGGGCAGTCACCGCGGCAGCGGTTACCTGGAACTCAGCGGCTATGCCGGGACCCGGTAGCAAACCCTGGCTTGCCGGTCGGTGGCGCGCGGCCGCTCATCCCGGCTCATTAAAATAAGCAGGAAAAATTTATTCCGTATTCTGGAGTCAGAGCGATAGCGAGGCCCTTGCCTGACAGCCGGTTGCCTCCAACGGGCGCAAAGGCGACGTCTAGACGTATAATCGGTCCCTTGCCCCGAAATTCCGGCTAACCCTTTGCAGGTCACTGGCACTATGAAGCTGAGCATCATTACAGGTCTCGCTGTTCTGGCTTACGGTATCCTGGCGCTGCCGCTGGTCGGTTGCAGCAAGAGTGAATCCCAACCATCGGCCGCGGCTGGTATGCAGCCACAGCAGGTTACCGTACTCGAACTGCAACCGCGGGACCTGCCGGCGCATTTCGAGTATGTCGGCCGTCTTGAGGCCTCGCGCGAAATAGAAATCCGGCCGCGTATCACGGGTATTATCGAGCAGCGCCTCTTCGATGAAGGCAGTGTCGTTGTTGCCGGTGCACCGCTGTTCAGGATCGATGCGGCGCCCTTTGAGGCACGCAGGCAGGCAGCCGCCGCCGCACTGGCCGAAGCGAATGCACGATTAGCCCAGGCCGAACGGGAAGCAAAGCGACTCATACCGCTGGCCAACTCGAAAACAATCAGCCAGCGTGACCTCGATGATGCCCAGTCCAACCGGGACCTCGCCAGGGCGGCTGTCGCCATGGCCAAAGCGGAACTTGTCGAGGCAGAACTCGAACTCGGCTATACAGAAATCAACACACCGTACGCCGGGCGCATCGGCCGGGCCCTGCAGGTCGAAGGCGCGCTGGTTTCACCGACCAGCGGACCGCTGACCTACCTGGCCAGGATCGATCCGCTGTATGCCGTGTTTTCCATCGCCGAAAACGAGCAGCTCGCAATCGACCGGCAAGTGGCCGATGGCAGTCTGGTCATGCCTCCCCCCGAACAGACACACATCCTGGTCACGCTTGCCGATGGCACGGCCTACCCGATAACCGGGCGTCTTGATTTCAGTGATTACCGCACCGATTC
Organism: uncultured Gammaproteobacteria bacterium; assembly: GCA_963712695.1. Classification (GTDB taxonomy): domain Bacteria; phylum Pseudomonadota; class Gammaproteobacteria; order UBA9214; family UBA9214; genus UBA9214. The sequence goes on along the minus strand of CAVQJD010000021.1, from coordinate 61,175 downwards.
GCTGACTGGTGCTTACGCTGCCCGTGCCACGATTGCCAACCCGGATGGACGGCTCAGTCCCGGACAATTCGTCCGGGTAAGCATTGAAGGTGCAGTCTACCCGCAGGCGCTGGCCATCCCCCAGCGCGCGGTCATGGAAGATGCCAGTGGCAAGTACGTCTATGTCGCCGGGCAGAATGAAGAAGGCACGGCCATCGCGCTGCAGCAACCGGTCGAGGTCGGCCAGTGGGTCGAGTTACCGGGAGCTGACGGGGCTGAACGACTCTGGATTATCCGAAAGGGACTCGGAGCGGGCGACAAGGTGGTCATCGAGGGTACTGCACGCATTTTTCACCCGGGCATGCCGATAGTCCCGCAGCCACAGCCAGGAGATAGCAGCACACCACCGGCAGCCGCACAAACGCAGGCCGGCGGAGACGGCTGAGCATGCTTTCAAGCTATTTCATCGATCGCCCCATTTTCGCGGCGGTGCTGTCGATCTTCCTGATTCTCGCCGGCCTGCTGTCGATGCGCATCCTGCCCATCGCACAGTATCCGGAAATCGCCCCGCCGGTGGTGACCGTTCGGGCAATCTATCCCGGCGCCTCGGCAGAAACCATCGAGCAAACCGTCGCCGCGCCGCTGGAGGACGCGATCAACGGTGTGGAAGACCTGATGTACATGAGCTCGACCTCCGCCTCCAACGGCGTGCTCGAAATCCAGGTCACGTTCGAGATTGGCTCCGATGTCGAACAGGCAGCGCTCAATGTGAACAACCGCGTCAAGCAGGCCGAACCGCGCCTGCCGGAAGAAGTGCGCAGACAGGGAGTCACGGTCGAGAAAGGTTCATCGGCGTTCCTGCAGGTGATCGCATTTCTTGCACCGGACGGCCAGTTTGATGATATCTATACCAGCAACTACGTCACGCTGAATGTCCTGGACCGTCTGAAGCGTATTCCGGGCACGACAAACGTACAGATCTTCGGCGCCAAGGACTATGCCATGCGTATCTGGCTCAAGCCGGACCGCATGGCCGAACTCGGCGTTAGCGCCAGCGAAATTATTCAGGCGGTACAGGAGCAAAATGCCCAGTTCGCCACCGGTAAAATCGGTCAGCCACCGATTGGCAGCGGCCAGGAACTGGTCTACACCATCAACACCAAAGGCAGGTTGTCGACCCCGGAAGAATTCGGCGACATCATTCTCCGGGCCGGAGCAGATGCGTCGCTACTCAGACTGAGGGATGTCGCGCGTATCGAGCTGGGGTCCAGGGATTACGATTTCACCGGGCTTTACAACGGCAAGCCCGCTACCCTGGTCGGTATTTTCCTCAAGCCCGGCGCGAATGCACTGGATGTCGGCGATCTGGTCAAGGCGACCGTCGCCGAACTGGCGCAGAGCTTTCCACAGGGGCTGGACTATGCCATCCCGTATGACACCACCCGGTTTGTTGAAGTATCCATTCGCGAGGTGATCAAGACGCTTGGCGAGGCGATCCTGCTGGTCGTGTTCGTGGTCTACATCTTCCTGCAAAACTGGCGAGCGACACTCATCCCGGTAATTGCCGTACCGGTATCCCTGCTCGGTACTTTCATTGGGCTCAGCCTGCTTGGCTACACCATCAACACCCTTACCCTGTTTGGCATGGTCCTTTCTATAGGCATCGTGGTGGATGATGCGATTGTCGTGCTGGAAAACATCGAACGCATCATGCACGAGGAAAAACTGGCTGCACGCGAGGCCGCACTCAAGGCAATGCACGAGGTTACCGGCCCGGTGATCGCCATCGTCCTGGTGCTGTGCGCGGTTTTCATACCGATCGCTTTTCTTGGCGGCCTGACCGGCGAGCTCTACCGGCAGTTTGCCGTGACGATTACGATTGCCGTGGTGCTGTCCGGTTTTGTCGCACTCACCCTGACCCCGGCCCTGTCAGTCATCATCCTGCAGGGCCAGGGACGGCAGCCGGGACGCATCTTCGCCGCCTTCAATCATGGCTTCAAGCACGCCACCAACGGTTACCAGGCGGCTGTCGGCATGCTGTTAAGGCACGGCCGCTTCGCCATTGTCCTGTACCTCGCGATGGTCACTGCCACCGTGCTGCTGTGGAAATTCACGCCGGGCTCACTGGTGCCGGACGAGGACCAGGGCTATTACATCGGTGCGGTCTATTTACCTGACGGTTCTACGCTGGCCCGCACCGAGTCCGTGGTGCAAGAGGTAATCGCCATGATGCGCGATGATCAGGATGCCGAGCACGTGGTCGCATTCGCCGGCATGGATTTTCTCGGCGGCGGTTTTCGCAACAGCGCAGCAACCATTTTCGTCGCCGCCCGGCACTGGGACGAACGCAAGCGCTCGATCAATGACATGGTCGGGCGCTTTATGGGGGAATCTGCCAGGATCCGGGAGGGCATGGTGTTCGCGTTCGCACCACCGCCGATTTTCGGCCTCGGTAATGCCGGTGGATTTGAGCTGTATCTGCAAAATCGCGGTACTGGCGGCTCCAGGCGTCTCGCCGAGGTCAGTCAGCAATTCCTCGCCGAGCTACGCAAGGACCCGCGCCTTGTACAGCCGCTGTCGCTGTGGCGCTCGCACGTACCCCAGCTCTATGTCGACCTGGACCGTGACAAGGCCAAACTGCTCGGCATCGATGTGGACGACGTGTTTACGACCGTGGCGGCCGCGCTGGGCACCCTGTATGTAAATGATTTCAATAAATACGGCCGCACGTGGCAGGTGCAGATGTCGGCCGAGCCAGACTATCGCGCCGTGCCGGAGGATATTGGCGCGCTGTTCGTACCGGCGCGCGATGGCACACAGGTACCGCTATCAACACTGGCCGAGGTCGAGTATACCTCCGGCCCGGAGACACTGGATCGCTACAACAACCTGCAGGCGGTCAAGATCTTCGGCAACGGCGCGGCCGGCATCAGTTCGGGACAGGCGCTGGCCATTGTCGAGGAAATTGCTGCCCGCACCCTGCCCAGGGACTTCAGTTTCGAGTGGACCTCCGCCTCGTTCCAGGAAAAGCGCTCCGGTGGCACCTCGGGTATCGCGCTGGGACTTGCGGTACTGATGGTATTTCTCATTCTCGCAGCCCTGTATGAGAAATGGTCATTGCCGTTTTCAGTGCTGCTGGCACTTCCATTCGGAACCTTCGGTGCACTCGCCGCTGTCTGGCTGCGCGGGCTCAGTAATGATGTGTATTTCCAGATCGGTCTCGTGACGCTGCTCGGACTTGCGGCAAAGAACGCGATCCTGATCGTGGAATACGCCTTGATCAAGAAAGGTGAAGGTCATTCCGCCGTTGCGGCGGCGATAGAGGCAGCGCGACTGCGCTTCAGGCCAATCCTGATGACCTCACTGGCGTTCATTCTTGGCGTACTGCCGCTGGCGGTTTCAACCGGCGCCGGCGCCGGCGCGCGTCATGCGGTCGGCACCGGTGTTGCCGGCGGCATGCTGGCAGCCACTTTCCTGGCAATCTTTTTTATTCCGCTCTTTTACCGTCTGGTCACAGATCGGCGCCTGCGTACCGAGCCCGAGGAGTTCGAGCGAACGCCGCACGATGAGTGATGTGGCGGGCCCTGTGCGGTGGCCAGCGAAATAAAAATGTTGTCAGAGCACATTTTTCCTTATGTAAGCAGTAAATGTGCTCTGACACCTGTTGGCTCGTGTGTAGGGTCGAATTCATTCGACCATTCACGAACCAGCTGTTGGCCCAATGAATTCGGCCCTACAACGGGAATCTACCCACTCGATTCGGCGCAGAGCCCACACGTCAATCAGGCTGACAGTTTCAATGGCAGCCGGCTGAAGCGCTGTCCCGTAGCGGCAGACAATGCATTGGCCACCGCGGGTGCAATCACCGGCGTTGCCGGCTCGCCCACACCGCTGGGCGGCAACGCCGACTTGACGATATAGACTTCCACTTCTGGCATCTGGTTAATACGCAGCACGGTGTAATCGTGGAAGTTGGATTGCTCCACGCGTCCACCACTGAAAGTGATTTCACTGCTTAACGCCGCGGCCAGGCCATAACCCATACCGCCCTCCATCTGCGCAGTCACAATATCCGGGTTCACCGCAACACCGCAGTCAACGGCGATCACCACACGATCGACAGAAAAGGTCTTGTTGGCGTGTACCGTTACTTCCGCAACCTGCGCCACGAAAGTATTGAAGGACTCATGCACGGCAATCCCGCGACCGCGTCCCGCACCCAGCGGCGACCCCCAGCCGGCCTTCTCGGCCGCGAGTTCCAGCACACCGAGGTGACGGGGGTGCTGTTTCAACAAGGCACGCCGGAACTCGACCGCATCCCTGCCCGCCAGCGTGGCAAGTTGATCGATGAAGGTCTCGACGGCAAACGCCGTGTGTGAGGAACCAACCGAGCGCCACCACTGCACGGGCACCGGCAATCGGGTTGTATGCAGATCGACGCTGATATTGGGAATTGCATATGGCAGGTTGGACGCACCCTCGACAGAGGTGATATCGATACCGTCCTTGATCAGCCCTCCCTCAAATGCAGTACCGGCGACGATGGATTGACCGACGATACGGTGTTGCCAGGCCACCGGGTTGCCGTCTGCATCCAGTCCCGCCTCGAGTTTGTGAACATACATCGGCCGGTAATAACCGGCGCGCATGTCGTCTTCACGCGTCCAGACCAGCTTGACCGGGGCCTTGCCACCGATGGCCTTGACGATGCTGGCGGTTTCGATCACGTAATCCGACTGCGGGTTGGCGCGACGGCCGAAGGAACCACCGGCATAGAGCATGTTGATCTTCACCTGTTCCGGTGCGATACCGAACACCCCGGCCACAGCATTCTGGTCGCCTGTCTGGAGCTGTTCACCGTTCCAGATTTCCACGCCAGCTTCATGCTGCTGCATGACACAGTTCATCGGTTCGAGTGCGGCATGTGCCAGGAATGGAAATTCCAGTGTCGCCTGCACTGTTTTGCTGGCCGATGGCAAGACAGCGGGTACATCACCGTCGTTGCGTGCCACACTGCCCGGCGTGTCAGCCAGCGCCTTGTATTGTGCCAGCAGTTCGTCGGAACCGAGCATGAACGCACCGCTCTCGTCCCATTCGATTTCCAGGGCATCACGGCCTTTGCTCGCACTCCAGAAATCCTTGCCGAGGACGGCCACACCATTGGGAATTTCAACAACGGCATCGACGCCGTCAATGGCCCTGGCCCTGCGGGCATCAAAGGATTTTACCGTTGCACCAAAGCGTGGCGGGTGCGCAACCAGCGCGGTCAGCATGCCGGGAAGTTTCACGTCCTGGGTAAACAGCGCGGTGCCGTTGGTCTTTGCCTTGCTATCCTTGCGTGGCACCCGGGTGCCGATAAGCCGGAATTCCCCGGGTTCTTTCAACAACACCTCTTCCGGCACAACTTCCTGTGCGGCGAGCTCGGCCAGCTCGCCGAAACTGGCCTGGTGACCACCGGCCGGGTGGCGTAACATGCCATCCTGCACGGTGATGTCTCCGGCATCAACTGCCCATTTCCTCGCAGCTGCTGCAATCAGCATTTCGCGCGCGGCGGCCCCGGCCTTGCGCATTTGTTCATAGGAATTGGCAATGGCCGTACTGCCGCCCGTGCCCTGCATCTTGCCCCAGAACAGATTGTTATAGGTGCCGGCGTCGGCCGGTGCGCCCTCGACATCGATCTGCGTCCAGGCAGCGTCGAGTTCTTCGGCCACCAGCGTCGCCAGGCCGGTGTAGCTGCCCTGCCCCATTTCCAGATGTTTGATAATGACAGTGACACGATTATCGGTACCGATACGTACAAAGGCGTTGGGCTCGAAACGGGCGGGCGCAATGACTTCACCACCGGCCTTGCCCGGCCCGGCCTGTATCTGGACCGGTTGTTCCCGGCTGCAACCGGGCAAGAGCATGCCCAGTGTCAACCCGGCGCCGGCGCCCGCCGTCATCACCAGAAACCGGCGGCGGCTTAACCTTGCTTTACTTTCCTGCGTCATGTTCACCGCCTCCCTACAACAACGCCCTGGACGCCTGCTTGATGGCAGCGCGTATGCGGACGTAGGTGTTGCAACGACAGATATTGCCCGTCATGGCCTTGTCGATGTCCGTGTCGGTGGGGTGCGGATTGCGGCTCAGCAAATCGACCGCCGACATGATCTGGCCCGACTGGCAGTAGCCGCACTGCACGACGTCGAGTGCTTCCCAGGCGGCCTGTACGGCCTTCGCTGTAGCGGAATCCAGCCCTTCGATGGTCGTCACCGATTTTCCTTCAGCGAGGCTGACCGGTGTGACACAGGAAAGGGTCGCCACTCCGTCGAGATGCACGGTGCAGGCGCCGCACTGCGCCAGGCCGCAGCCATACTTGGTGCCGGTCAGACCGATGCTGTCACGGATGGCCCATAACAGGGGGGTATCGGGATCAATATCAAGTTGCTGCGGGGAACCGTTGATGGTGAGCTGGATCATGCCGAAAGTCCTCCAGTACTGGATCAGGCACCAAGCCTAGCACAATTCTGCGGGCATGCAGGTCACAGGGAAAATAAGCTGTCAGAGCACATTTACGGGAATTTTTCGTATAAGGATATGTCTGTGCTCAGACACTTGTTTCTTTCAGCCAGATCCAGGATGCGATTTTGCGGTTTGGATAGCACGGCGGTTGTTACGTTCGAGCCAATATGCCCAGGGGAACATCAGGCCAATGACCAAAAACGCAATGATTGTTTGCGGCGTTGCGGAGAGGTTAAATACTTGAATGACAGTAGTAGCTACAATCACCAGCGGCAGATGGAAGGTAAACACGGGCAGAGAATGCCTTCCCAAAAGCGCTGGCACCGCCATGATACGGGACGACGGATGCGGGTTCCAGGCCACCAGCAGGGCACACCACGCGGCAAAATTCAGCAGCCGCAACGGTCCCAATGTCCATTTGTCCATCCAGAGCAAAATCTCTGGATTCCACCATGCAGCTGGCCAAAGTCCATGGCGTGCAAGCAGCCCCAGAAGGACAACGGCTAAAGCCGGCACGGCCAGGCCTATGCGGTATTGGCTTCTTACCAGCGGATGTCGCAGGGAGGTTTCTCCGATAGCCATTCCACAAACCCAGAGAAACTGCCAGCCGAGAAGATTAAAAGAACCGAGGGAAAACGATTTCAATGAGTCACCGATGAGACGGGCTTCCAGCTTGCTTTGCACAGCGAGCCAGCCGAGCGCCGAGACAGTCAGGACAATGCCCCAACCGTAGCGACGGGCGATTGCCAGCATGAAGGGCGCCAGGCCGAGAAAAATGACATACAGCGGCAGAATGTCAAACAGCGGCGGCTGGTGTAATAGCAGCGGCATCAATAACAAAGAGCGCCAGGGTTGAAGAAGGAAATCATGAAAATGATTGGCGAGTGGAACAAGATCGCCGGCGAATATCCAAGCCACCAGCAGGATTGGTAACAGTACCGCCAGATGGACAAAATATATCAATCGTGTGCGACGCCATACGCGGCGGGACATAACTTGCCAGCCTGACTGCAAGTACACTTTTCCGTAAACCAGGCCGGCCAGACAGGCGCTTAGAAAGATGAAGCCTTCCGCTGCACCATTGTATCCCAGCGGTTCCTGCAAGGCATGTGATACCGGCGTGGGCACGTGCACAGCCGCCATGAGTATCAGGAAGTAACCACGCAGGGCATCCAGCCGCATGTCACGCTTCTTGATCGCGCCCTGCATCAATGACTCTCCCCGTATAAAATGGTGTCAGAGCACATTTACTGCTCAGATAAGGAAAAAATGTGCTCTGACACTTTTTTTCAATGCGCCTCGGGTGCGTACGCCTTGCGCTTGTCGCTGAACAACGCCGACACGGCGCCCAGCACCTGACCTATGCCGGACTCACCGCGCCGCCACGCCTGGAAGGCCGACAGGAACACCCACTGGCCCTGTGTGACGGTGCTGCGCTTCCAGTTGCCGGCGACATACTTGTTGGCTTCGGCCAGCGTCGGATAGATGTGGATCGTACCGAGGACCTTGTTCAGGCCGATGCCCTGTTTCATCGCCAGCACGTATTCGGCAATCAGATCGCCCGCGTGTTCACCGACGATGGTTACACCAAGGATCCTGTCGGTGCCGGGCCTGGTCAGCACCTTGACCAGACCGTGCGCCTCCTCGTCGGCGATCGCGCGATCCAGGTCGTCGATGCCGTAGACGGTGACCGTGTATGCAATATTCTGCTCCCGCGCTTCCTGCTCGTTCAACCCCACGCGCGCGACCTCCGGCTCGGTGAATGTGGCCCACGGGATTACCCGGTAGTCGGCCTTGAAGCGGCGAAACGTACCGAACAGCGCATTGACCGCCGCGTACCACGCCTGATGCGCGGCGGTGTGCGTGAACTGATACGGCCCGGCCACATCGCCGCAGGCGAAAATATTCGGGTACAGCGTCTGCAGGTACTCGTCGGTCTCCACCGTGCGCGCCCTGGTGATGCCGATGCCCAGCTCTTCCAGCCCGTAGCCCCGGGTATTGGCCACGCGACCGACGGCGACCAGCACTGCATCGAAAGGAATCTCGACGTCGGTGCCGGCGTGCTCGGCGATCAGGATTTTCTCGCCGTCACGGATCAGGAACTGCCTGGCCTTGTGTTCAGTCAGGACGCGCACACCTTCGGCCTCGAAACGCTTGCGCACCAGCATCGACACCTCGGGATCCTCGCGCATCAGGATTCGCGGCAGCATTTCCACCTGTGTCACCTGACTGCCGAGCCGCGCAAAGGCCTGGGTCAGTTCGGCACCGATCGGCCCGCCGCCAAGCACCACAGTGCGGCGCGGCAGCTCACGCAGGCTCCACACCGTGTCGGAAGTCAGATAGCCCACCTCGGCAAGCCCCGGGACCGGTGGCACAAACGGACGCGCCCCGGCCGCGATCACGATATTCTTCGTCGTCAGTGTCTTCACCTCTGCGCCGGTCTGCACCTGCACCGTCCACGGCGAGGTGATTCTGGCTGTACCCTCGATCACTTCGACACCCAGCCCCGTGTAACGCTCGACCGAGTCGTGCGGCTCGACCGTAGCGATCACGCGCTGCACGCGTTGCATGATGTCGGCAAAGCTGAACGTCCCGCTCGCTTCGGCGATGCCGAACTCTTTCGAGCGGGCGATATGCGACAGCAGCCTGGCCGAGCGGATCAGTGCCTTGCTCGGCACGCAGCCGGTGTTCAGGCAGTCGCCCCCCATCTTGTGCTTTTCGATCAATGCGACCTTCGCCTTGGTCGCTGCGGCGATATAGGCAGACACCAGTCCTGCGCTGCCGGCGCCGATCACCACCATGTTGTAGTCGTATGTCGACGGGCGCTGACTTTTCCACCTTGCATACACCTTGCGTGCCTTCAGTGCATCGAGCACTTTCTTCGCAACCAGCGGCAACAGACCCAGCAGTGCCAGGGCCGTGATCAGCCCGAAAGACAGTTTGAACGTCGCCAACTGCGTGCCGGCGTATACATACACGACCGTGCCGGCGAGCATGCCGAGCTGACTCACCCAGTAAAACGTGCGGGCGGAAATCGCTGTCAGGCCCATCGCAATGTTGATCAGCCAGAACGGGAAGACCGGCACCAGCCGCAAGGCAAACAGGTAAAACCCGCCTTCTTTCCTGACGCCTTCGTTGATCGGCGCGAGCTTGTCGCCGAAGCGGGTTTGCACCCAGTCGCGCAGCAGAAAACGGGCCACCAGGAACGCCAGCGTGGCACCGATCGACGACGCAAAGGAGACAAGGATGGTTCCGTTCACCAATCCGAAGATCGCACCGCCGACCACCGTCATGATGGCCGCACCGGGTAGCGACAATGCGGTGACGGCCACGTAGATTGCAAAGTAGATCCCTGCTGTCTGCCACGGGTGCCCGGCGTAATAGGTGTCGATCAGCGCCTTGTTGGCGAGGAAGAACTCGCGTGTGAAGTACTGTTTCAGGTCGAAGACGAAAAACGCGGCGATCGCAGTGGCGATCAGTGCGAACACGATGAGGCGCTTCCTGTCCATGACCGACCCTCTCCTCTACTGGCGTGCGGCGTCGGGTGCGCCGCTGTGCGGTATTTGTTCGGCGTGTAACCCGGTGTGCCTCGTTGCCTCAACCCAGTCCGTCCGTCAACGGCACGCTGCGCCGGTTACTTCCGGCGGCGCATGGTACGGGCATTCCAGCCACTTTGTCCACGTCCGGGAGGCGCCGCGGCGGGTCGGGCTCTGTAGCAGGCGTCAGTGGGAGTATAAGCCGGTTACGTGCTCTTTCCCTCAGCCTGAAGACTTTAATTGATACTCTTCAGGCAATACTGCAGCCGGAACAGATGCATCTGCTTCCGAACAGGGACATGCCCGATGACGTTAGCGGTGGTCACCATCCCGATGCGCAAAACCCGCTAACACTTCATGGATACCATCCTGTAGCGGACTTTTTTCAGACCCCAATTGCTGCATAATTCAGGGATTCGCCACTCACAAGGTACACTGCCTGCATGAACTACCCGAAACCGGTACTGGGACTTGCTGCCTACAGTGGCACCGGCAAGACCACTCTGTTGAAACAGCTGATCCCGCTACTGGCGGATCGGGGCGTGCGTGTCGGTGTCATAAAGCATGCCCACCATGACTTCGATATCGACAAGCCGGGCAAGGACAGTTACGAACTGCGCAAGGCCGGCGCCCGGCAAATGCTGGTGGCCTCGGCCCGGCGCTGGGCCCTGATGACGGAAAACGAGACTATCGGCGACCCGGCGCTGGATGACCTGGTCAACCGGCTCGATCAGGACCGCATCGACCTGGTACTGGTCGAGGGCTTCAAGCATGTGCCCTTCACACGCATCGAATTACACCGGCCTGCGCTGGGGCATCCACTACTGTACCCGGAAGATAACAGCATCATCGCGGTGGCCACCGATGCAGACATAGACACCGGAAGTTTGCCGCGACTGGACATAAACAATGCCGCCGGGGTGACAGAATTTATTTTGCTGTGGCTTAGCAAATTGGGGACAGACCACATTTTTCGCTAATGGGAAAACGCGAAAAACGAGCAAAAAAAAACGTGGTCTGTCCCCGATTTATCCATCAGCCTTTTTCCAGCACCCGCGGCATCAGTTCCACCAGGTTGCAGGGGCGTGTGCGGTAGTCGAGCTGGTGGCTGATCAGCTTGCTCCAGCCGGTACGGCAGGCGCCGGTGGACCCCGGCAGACAGAAGATAAACGTGGCATTGGCGACGCCGGCCACAGCCCGTGACTGGATGGTCGAGGTATTGATCTCCTCGAAGGACACGGCACGAAACACCTCGCCGAAGCCGTCGATCTGCTTGTCGAACAGGACCGTAATGGCTTCCGGGGTGCTGTCACGCCCGGTGATACCGGTACCACCCGTGGTGATTACCGCATGGATGCTGGCATCGGCAATCCACTGCGACACAGCCGCGCGTATCCGGTAGATATCATCGGGGACGATACGCTTTTCGGCCAGCCTGTGACCGGCCCCGGTCAGCAGCTTTACCAGCGTGTCACCTGACTTGTCCGTCGCGTCGGTACGCGTATCGGAAACCGTCAGGACGGCGATGTTCAGCGGTTTGAATTCACGGGTGTCGGGATTGTCTGACATGCTGATGTCTCGCGCCTCAAATCAGGTTTTGAAAGGGTTGAACCAGGACTTCCTCGCCGATCTCTACACGGGTGCGGTCAGGATCGAGCAGGATAAAGCAGTTGGCCTCGCTCATGGAGCGCAGGATACCGGAACCCTGCGCACCGGCACTGCGCACGGTAAATTCGCCCGGGGCGGATTGTTCCAGCACACCGCGCTGGAATTCAAAGCGGCCAGGGCTTTTTCTCAATGCAGAGGCTGCGCGCGCGCGCAATGTAAAGGCTCCGAGGGCCCCGCTCTCGCCGGCCATCTTGAGCAGCGCCGGACGAACGAACTGGAAACAGGTCACCATGACCGAGACCGGGTTCCCCGGCAGACCGAAGAGCACGGCGTCGTTGATGCGGCCAAAGGTCACCGGCCGCCCGGGTTTCATGGCAATTTTCCAGAACGCCATGTTGCCGAGCTTCTCCAGTGTCTCCTTGACGAAGTCCGCCTCACCCACCGAAACACCACCGGAAGTGATGATGACGTCGGCAGCGGCGGCGGCATCATGAAACGCCTGCTCGATGAGCTCGCGCCTGTCGCGCACCACACCCATATCGATGATCTCGACATCGAGTTTCTTCAGCATGCCATACAGGGTGTAGCGGTTGCTGTCATAGATCTCACCGGGACCCAGCGTCTCGCCCACCGAGCGCAATTCATCGCCGGTGGAAAAGAAGGCCACCTTCAGCCGGCGATAGACACTGACCTCATCCAGCCCGAGCGAGGCCAGCACACCGATGTCGGCCGCCGTCAGCCGCTTGCCTGCCGTGAAGACCTGCTGCCCGGCGGCAATGTCCTCACCGGCCGCACGCACGTTCTGCCCGCAACGGTGACCGCTGCCGATGCGCACCGTGTCACCATCACGTTCGACCTGCTCCTGCATCACGACCGTGTCTGCACCTGCCGGCATCATACCGCCGGTCATGATCTGCACCGCCTGGCCAGGTTCAATGGGCGCCAGCCAGGGGCGTCCGGCCCAGGAGGTGCCGGGTACCGGGAATTCACCTACGCCACTGGCAGGCAGATCGGCGGCACGCACGGCATAGCCATCCATTGCGGAATTGGTGTGCGGGGGGACGTCGATGGGGGAAATGATATCGCAGGCAAGCACGCGTCCCAGCACCTCGCGCACCGGCAGGCGTTCTGATCCCGTAACGGGTGTGACCCCCGCGAGAATGCGCGCCTGCGCCTCCGCGACAGTAAGCAGGCCGCTGTTCAGCTCGTCTTCACAGCTGGGCTGGCTTTCTATTTCATGTTCGTGCATTGCTGGATATCCTGATAGTGCATTCTTCGGATCAGCATGACATGCTGGCCCGTATCCTCAACCCGGCACTGCAGGGTGACAGCCCGCAGGGTTTCTGCCTGCACCGCACCCGGTTTCATCCCCCATGGCACAGGCAAATGCCGGTCAATCTACCTGGAGCGGATAAATAGCCGGTCCATGGCAAGCTGGCAAACAACGCGGCAGCAGGGCAAAGAAGATTTGCAAAATACCGTTTCATGGACAATATTCACTATCTGTTTCAAGGATAACCCCGATGAACAATTTAACCCATATCGACGCCCATGGCACGGCCCGCATGGTCGATGTCGGCGACAAGCCGGAAACAGCACGCGAGGCGCGCGCCGAGGCCTGGGTGCGGATGTCACAAGACACGCTCTCGCTCATCGAGACCGGCGGGCACAGGAAAGGCGATGTCATTGCCGTTGCCCGCATCGCCGGCATCCAGGCTGCCAAGCGCTGTGCCGACCTCATCCCGCTGTGCCACCCGCTGATGCTGACAGGAATCGACATCGATATCATGCTGGATTTGCCCGGAACTCGCCTACACATCCTGACGGCCTGCCGGCTCAACGGTGCTACGGGTGCCGAAATGGAGGCCCTGACAGCCGCCTCCGTGGCCGCATTGACCATCTACGACATGTGCAAGGCCGTTGACCGGGGCATGGTCATCGAAGGCATACGTCTGTTGCACAAGTCGGGCGGCCGCAGCGGCGACTGGCATGCAGAGGATGTAACTCCTGACCAGGACTGATGCAACTGCGGATAACGCTCAGGCATGCTCTTCAAGCAGGTGATTGGCACTCAGCCCGGTCATTCCCGGCAGCTCGATATCCTGCATGTCTTTCAGGGGCAAACATACCATGCCGGTAAAATCCACGATGCCGGACCCTGATATCACTGCAGTCATACTCGCTGGCGGCAAGGCGCGCCGCATGGACGGTGAGGACAAGGGTCTAGTCGAACTGCATGGCAGGCCCCTGCTCGACTATATCATTCCCGGACTGCGCCCCCAGGCCGGCCATTTAATCATCAACGCCAACCGCAATCTGGAGCGCTACGGCGCGTTTGGCTATCCCGTCATTGCAGACATGATGGGGGATTTTTTCGGCCCGCTGGCTGGCATGGCGACCGGCATGCAGGCTGCCGTTACGCCATTAATCCTTGCAGTACCGTGTGATTCACCATTCGTGCCAGCCGCACTGTGTGACACGCTGCGCGATGCGATGGAAAAGATGGACGCCGAAATCAGCGTTGCGCATGACGGCATCCGCATGCAGCCTGTCTATGCACTGTTGCGTTGCGAACTACTACCCAGCCTGCTGACCTACCTCGACGAGGGGGGGCGCAAGATCGATACCTGGTATGCACAGCACCGCCTGGCGCTGGCCGATTTTTCGGCCTCACCGGATATGTTTCTGAACATGAATACGCCCGCGGATCGCCTCGTGATCGAGAAAAAACTGGCGGCTCGGACAGATCATCACCCGGGAGTCTGATCGTCTATAACATCATGACGGACTGCTGGATAAAACGGCGGGGTTGGGTTAGCCTCAGGTACCATGAGCACCGGCTTGATCGATCAGTTTGGACGCACCATTGAATATGTACGGCTGTCTGTCACCGACCGCTGCGATCTGCGTTGTTTCTACTGCCTGCCAGGCGACTATCGGGATTTCAGCGAACCGGAAGAATGGCTGACGTTTACCGAGATCGAACGCATTATCCGCGCGTTTGCAACCCTTGGGGTACAGCGGATCCGCATCACCGGCGGTGAGCCGCTGCTCCGCAAGGACCTGGCCACACTGACAGGACAACTGTCACGCATCCCGGGTATTGAGGATCTGTCCCTGAGCACCAACGCGGTAGCGCTCTCCCGGCATGCCGCTGCCTTGTACCAGGCAGGTATCAAGCGGATCAATGTCTCGCTGGATTCATTGCGCGCCGACCGTTTCAAGGACATCACCCGCGGCAATCTCGACAAGGTCATGGACGGCCTGATGGCGGCCAGAGCACGTCGGCTTTCAGCCCATCAAGATCAACATGGTCGTCATGAAAGATGTCAACGACGATGAAATCGAGGACATGGTCGAGTTCTGTATCGAACATGATTTCACGCTGCGACTGATAGAGACCATGCCGATCGGCGACACCGGCAGGAGCGCCACCGACCACTATCTTGACCTGCAAACGGTCAGGACCAGGCTGGCTGAGAAATTCCAGCTGCTACCCGGGCTCGTACCCGGCGGGCGGGCCGGCACGTTA
The DNA here is from genome assembly GCA_963712695.1 of uncultured Gammaproteobacteria bacterium. Taxonomy (GTDB): domain Bacteria; phylum Pseudomonadota; class Gammaproteobacteria; order UBA9214; family UBA9214; genus UBA9214. Next base: position 46,019 of record CAVQJD010000021.1, on the reverse strand, counting down.
TGTACAGATCGCCGGCACCCGCCTCAGGATCGGTTTCATCACGCCTATTTCGCAGCATTTTTGCGAGACCTGCAACCGGGTACGGCTCGCCGTCGATGGCACACTCTACCTGTGCCTCGGACAGGAACACAAGTTCGAATTTCGCCCGCTGCTGCGTGCCGGCATCAGCGATGCCGGGCTTGCAGACTGCAGTCCGCGACGCCATCGCCCTGAAACCTGAACGCCATGAATTTAATCGAGAAACCACAGCAGGTGGTCCGCTTCATGGCAAAGACCGGCGGCTAGCAGGCAATTTCATGATTCGGCTTTGCTATTTTGCCAGCCTGCGCGAGACGCTGGGTACCGGCGAGGAACAACTGGAACTTCCCGGCAATGTCACCACCGTGGCGCAATTGAGCGCCTGGCTGCAGACCCGCAGCCCGACTGGCAAGAGGCGCTGGGCGATCCGCGCCTGCATACCGCACTCAACCAGTGCGTCGTCAGGTCGGATACACGTCTACACGACGGCGACGAGATAGCCTGGTTCCCGCCGGTGACCGGAGGCTGACATGATCCGCGTCCAGCAGATAGATTTCGACCCCGGCCTGGAACTGGAGCAACTGCGCCAGCGTTGTGCAGGACGTGCCGGTGCAGTCGTCAGCTTCACCGGCCTGGTACGCGACCTCAATGACGGCACTGCCGTCTCGCAGCTTGCCCTGGAACACTATCCTGGCATGACCGAAAAGGCACTGGAAAAGATTGCTGCGCATGCCATCGCGCACTGGGCGCTGATCGATGCCGTTATCATTCACCGCGTCGGCCCGCTCGCACCGAATGATCGCATCGTGTTTGTCGCCGCCGCCTGCGCCCACCGCAAAAACGCATTCCGCGCCTGTGAATACATGATCGATACCCTGAAAACCGATGCGCCGTTCTGGAAACAGGAAGACACACCGACCGGCAAGCGCTGGGTTTCAGGCAAGGAAAACGGTCAGCCGTAGCATTCCCGGCACAACGGCACCTGATTGCTCTGCTCAGCAGGAGTCCGTCATGACTGTATTGCCATCCAGGCAGGCGAAGTTTGCCCTGTAACGATACCCCTTGAAGAAGCGAATAGAAGTGGCGTACCACGCTCGGCAGAACTGACATGAAATCCGCCGACCTCTCGTACCTGCTCAATCATTAACAGCTGGCGCAGGATCCACTTCACACGGTCTTGCCCTGCGGCAACCGTGATCTCCGGGCGCAGGAGACTCATCGAATATTACGATGTTTAGCTCTGTTTAATTCGTATTTTTAACATTTTAGTGGCCGCTACATTAATAGCGTCAAGGGCTTGATTCCCTACGGGAGGATCAAGGAGCAAACCATGGCAACACAGATATCGACCATCACTCCCGAACAACTGCATGCTGCGCAGTTGCGCGGGGACCAGCCTGCACTGCTCGATGTGCGCACGGCGGCTGAATACCGTGCCGGTCACATACCCGGCGCGCAACTGCTCCCCATCGGGGAACTGAGACCCGACGAGGTAAAAAGGCACTTCAAACATGCCGCTCCCGGGCATCAGGAACCCCTGTACATCACCTGTCGGAGCGGAGCACGCGCCCGACAGGCAGCCGAACGTCTGCAACTGGCCGGCTTTACCAACCTGGCGCTTGTCGAGGGCGGTACCCAGGGCTGGGAACAGTCCGGCCTGCCAGTACGGCGCTGCGGCAGCGCCATTTCCCTGGAACGCCAGGTCCAGATCGCTGTCGGCAGCTTGCTGATACTCAAGGTGGCCCTCGGCTTCAGCGTGCACGCGTTGTTTTTTGCACTCGCCGCAGTGATCGGCGCAGGCCTGATCGTGGCCGGCGTCACCCGCTGGTGCGGTATGGCACAGCTGATCGCGCGCATGCCCTGGAACCGCGGCGAACACTGCCCCGAACGGGTGAAGGCCTGAACATCAGATAAACACAGAGGAGAAAACACCATGATCTTTCGTCAACTGTTCGATATCGAGCACCTACACCTACCTCCTGGCGGAGCGCCAGGGTGGCGAAGCCCTGCTGATCGACCCGGTGCTGGAAAACACCGGCCAGTATGTCCGCCTCATCGAGGAACTGGATCTGCAACTGGTGCTGGCGGTGGATACCCACATCCATGCCGACCATGTCACTGCACTGGAAGCGTTGCGCAACCAGACCGGTTGCGCCTCCGCCATGGGCGAAATGACCCGGGCCGACTGCGTGTCGGTGCAGTTCCGCGAGGGCGAGAAACTCCGCGCGGACAACCTGCATCTCGACGTTCTCTACACCCCGGGACACACCGATGATTCCTACAGCCTGCTGCTGCCCGATCGGGTCTTCACCGGCGATACCCTGCTGATCCGCGGGACGGGGCGCACCGATTTCCAGAATGGGGACCCGGCTGCCCAGTACGACAGCCTGTTCGGCAAGCTGCTGAAGTTGCCGGAGGAAACTCTGGTGTATCCGGCTCATGACTACAACGGCATGACAGTCAGCACCATCGGCGAGGAGAAGCGCCACAACCCACGGCTGCAGGTCAGCGGCAAGCAGGCCTATATCGACCAGATGAACGCCCTGGAACTGGACGACCCGCGGCTGATGGACATCGCCGTACCCGCCAACCGCGCCTGCGGAGTAATCGATGCAGCGTAAGCTCGCGGACCCGTGAAGAATGGCGAACAGACGCATCAGATCGATTTCACGTTATTCATATTAGTACAGCCAGGAATAGTATGACCCTCTTGCGAGGACGCAGGTAAGCAACCCACTCAGAGAAAAAGTTCATGTTTGCCATTTACGACATCCAGGGCCGCAGCTTCCGTGACTCACTGGAGAATTCACGCAAGGTGCGTGAAGCCCAGGCCAGCGCGCGCAGTCGTGATGGTTGTACCGGACGCGATACCAACGCTATGACAACAGTCCAGGCTTGATCCGGCTGATGGCTACCCGGCTTTGATAATAGCTACTACAGGAGAACAGAATCATGTTTGACGCCAAACGCTTACTCGATCAACTCGTCGGCAGCGGGGCTGCTGGCGGTTTTGCCGGGGGACTGGCCGGTGGCGTGCTGGCCAATGTTCTGTCCGGCAAGAAGGCGAGAAAAGTCGCCGGTTCGGCACTGCAGCTTGGTGGTATGGCACTGGTTGGCGGGCTGGCCTACAAGGCATGGCAGAACTACCAGCAGGCATCGGGCGCGCAGGCCGGTGCCGGGTTTACCACCCCGCCTGCGGGCAGTGCGTTTCTGCCTGCGAGCAACGATACTGCCGGGGCCAGTGCGCTCAGCCTGCTTCTCGCCCGCGCCATGATTGCTGCCGCCAAGGCCGATGGGCAGATAAACATGCAGGAAAGCCAGATGATCCTCAACCAGATCAACAGCCTGGATATGCCTGCGCAAGACAAGGCATTTCTTTTCGAGGAGTACGGTCGCCCATTGGACGTAGCGGGACTGACGGCCGCCGTCGATTCAAAGGAGCATGCCGCCGAAGTGTATGCGGCGTCAGTCATGGTGGTCGACCCACCGTCACCACCCGAACAAATCTATCTTGATACCCTGGCGCGCGAGCTCGGTCTGGAGGCCGGTCTGGTGGGCGAGATCCACGCCACGGTTCAGGCTAACCGCGCCTAGACCCGCCGATGGCGGGTCCAGTCATACACGAGACCTGTTGATATGAAACACATGACGACTCTCGACGAACTCAAACAGCAAATCACTGCACAGGCCAGCGTGGAAGAATCAGATACACCGCTTATCAGCTGCTACCCTAACCTTCAAAACAGGCAGACTGACTGGCGCGATGTGCTCGACGAACGTGCCCGCATCCTGCGGCGCATTCTCATGGGCAATGACCTCGACGACCTCGAGGAAGTTTTGGGCAAGATCGAAGCCTGGTTGGCCACCGATCTGCTGCCCGGGGCTGAAGCGGTGGCCATCTTTGCCCGCGGCACCCCATACCGATAGATGCATTGCAACTTGTTGTTATTAAATACGGAATTCGGAGCGTCCGTTGCCAGAATTGCAGGATGACGCATAACGACGCTGCACAGGTCCTGGAAAGTCCCGCACGCCATCCGCAATTCACTCCACCAGTCTGTCTCGATAGCGAAGACCTGCAACGATCCCGAAAACAATACCAGTAAGCGCCAACATCCACACCACGGCAGGGCCTGCAGGCCAATCGAACCACAGTGAACACAAAAGACCACCGGTATAGGCAGTGGCTCCCAACCCGTAACCGGCGGCAATTGCGACAGCTCCCCGCAAACGGCGTATCGCCACCGCCGGAATAATCAGGCTGGAAAATACCAGATAGATACCGACCAGCTGCACGGACACAGTTACCGTCACCGCGAATAGAAGGTAGAAACGCAAGCGTCCGGGGCCCAGCCAGTACCAGACTGCCAGGACCGGCAGGTATGCCATTGCAGCGATGATCAACTGATCGACATTCACCCACAACAGCTGGCCAGCCAGCAGATCGGAAAGATGCTCCGCACCATGCGGGTTTCCTGCCAGCAGCAACAAGCCTGCAGCCGCGGCCAGTATGAACGTAATGCCAATAAGTGCTTCCTGGATATCCGGCCAGTAGTGTTCGAAACTGCGAATCAGTGTCGCAGCCAGCAGTGCGCTGATGACCGCGACCACCTGGGTTCCCCAGCCAGCCACATCCCAGTCCAGTGACAGCGCCGTGATGACGCCCAGACCGGCTATCTGCGCCACGGCCAGGTCAATAAAAATGATGCCGCGGCGCAGGACTTCCTGTCCCAGCGGCACATGGGTGGCAACCACCAGCAACCCGGCCAGCATGGGCAAGCCGATGATATCGAGTTCGACCCCGGCCGTTGTCATGGCAATGCCGTCAACAGTCTGCTCAGGGTATCGTCAAACAGGCCAAACAGATCCGCAGCCGCCTCCGAGCCACCTACCGTAAAGGGAAGCACGACCTCCCTGATACCCGTGCGCTCGGATAACCACTGTGTGCCCGCATCACTCTGGTAAGCAGCCCGGATGATCACATCAGCGGATTGCTGCTCCATTTGCCTGACCAGCCTGGCCAGGTCGCCACTACCGGGCGGCACTGCCGGGTTTCGGCTCGATGGTTGCCACCTGCTCCAGCCCCAGCCATTGATTCAGATAGACCCAGCTGCGGTGCTGCACCACCACGGTCTTGCCCCGTAAGCGGTATTGCGGCCTGCTCCCACCGCCCGATGGCGGATTGCCAGCGGGTCGAGAAAGTCCTCCAGGCTGGCCTGGTAATGTTGTGCATATTCCGAATCGATCGTCGAGGCCGTTCCGCCAGCACCCTCGCAACCGCCGTCAGATTATGCGGACTGGTCTGGATATGCGGATTTCCCTGGGCATGGATATCGCCTTCGGCTCGGTCGAGTCGCTGCGGGCGTCCAGCAATGCGACAGCTGTTGCCGCTTCCAGGTAGCCAGCCTGGCCGGGCTGCACGCGCGGATTGTTTGCCCGGCGCAGCAACAGCGGCAACCAACCGGCTTCGAGACCGGCACCCGTACAGATGACCAGGTCCGCCTTGCGCATTTGTGCGATCAGGCTCGGACGTGCCTGGACTTTGTGCGGGTCCTGCAGTGCCGTCGTAGCCGATGTCGCCACAATCCGATCCCCACCGACCTCCTGTGCCAGTGCGGCCCATTCCGGTTCACAGGTAAAAACGGAAACGCCTGCTGCGCAGGCACAGCGGTGACTACCATGATGACGAGTGAAAGAATGAAACGAAACATCACATCCTCCTCAGAACTGGTGTGCCCCATGAGCACCCAGGCTCATGAGGTATTGCAGGTACCAGCGGTCAACCGCATTAATACCCGATTCATCCCGGCTGTACTGCAGGCGCAGCCGGCTGAACTCGCTGTGTGACCAGTCCAGCATGGCCGAGTAGATCTTCGGCGACACGCCCAGCGTGTCCAGTGATGTCCCACTGAAGGCGCGCCCGGATCGTCAGCATCGAGCCAGGCGTAACGCACACCTGCCCGCCAGCGCGGTCTGAACTGATAGACACCTTCGAGATAACCGCCCTGTTGAGCCTCGTTATAGGCCAGCGTGCTCCGCCACTGGGCGTAAACATCCCGTCCGGTTCCTGCCAGAACAGTCCACCTTCCAGTTTCAGATTATTGCGGGCCGGATTACCATCCGGCGCCCATTTCCAGACAGCGTCGAGGATAGCCAGATCGACATCGCCGTCGAAACTGTCTCCGTCACCGGATTCCCGCCCCGACGCGCGTGCCGACAACCACGATAGACCTGCCTGCCAGCTGTGGCTGCTGCCAACATCGCCGCCCGCGCGGCCGAACAGGCTCCATGCCCCCTTGCCATCCCGGTCTGCACCACCCGCGGGAAATCCTGCACCTCGTATCCACTCCGCACCGAACTCCAGATACCGGTCCGTCGGTGCCAGCCAGCGCACCTGGACACCGTCGTCGATGTACTGGCCGTTCAGAAATACACGCGTATGGCAGTGGCCGGTCGACAAAGTCATCGGCATGACGGTGAAACTGGTTGCGATAGCCGATACCGGAGAAAAACCGGCCGCCGCGCAACTGCAGGCCATGCGATAAAGTCAGCGTCTCGAACCAGGCTTCCTCCAGTTCGACTTCCGTCGCGCCATCCTCGTCGGCAATTGCCAGCGTCAGATTGCCAAAAAACCGGTCATCAATATTTGCCCTGACATTGAGCTCGGACTCCCCGATCGAAAAACCGTTCTCTCCCGGGCCCGCCTCTTCATCAACCATATAGCCCGGCACCGTGAAATCGTCATCTGGCGAAAAATCCGTGGCAGTACCCACCAGCACGACACCCATCGACGGATTGAAATCGTTTGGCTTCTCCTGTATGGCGGACGCCGCCGGACTGGCAGCGTTCGGGACAGGCGCCTGGGTCGGACTTTCCAGCGACCGGATACGCACTTCCAGTGCATCGATCCTGGACTCGTAGGCTTGCCTGATCTCCGACAGCTCCTGTCTTAGCAACTCGAGCTCGGTCAACTCGCTTGCAGAAACAGCCGGACCGGCGACTGCACAGAACAACAGCACTGCAACTTTTCTGATAGTCATGATTATCTCCTGACAGAACCAACAACTGATGCGGCAGAGCCAATGACGCTGCCACATACATTCAAGTTCGGATTAACAGGAGATAAAAGGAGGTGCGCGGGAGTTAAAAGGTAAGACAGTTACCGCAGCAGGCTCTGGCAAGACCAAAGGGGTAATAGCGACATGGAATTTCTGTACCGATATTCCGGCAGCAGTCGATGGAATGACGGCAGCAGAATGCTGCGCATACAGGCACAGCGCACAGCTGCCCTCGGGATCCTGGTCGGCATCATGATTGTGACCCAGCGCGAGTGACTGTCCCAGCAGTAACGCCAGGATCAACACCCAGTGTGTCAGGGCGCGCAGGGACAACTTACGCTGGCTCGATGTCATCATGCTGCAGAGAACTTAATTGCTCACAGGGTATGAGTCAACCGGAAAATGGCGAGCGGGACAGGCAACCATTGAAAGGTGGCAGGAATGATTCTAGACAGCCACGGGAACACCTCAAGGTTCAGCCACAGGGTAAACAAGTGTCGTAAATTGATAGCGGGACAACCTGTATTACATAACTTGCCGTTCACATCCGGCAAACACCACTCACACGTTCGGCCTGGTCCTGTTCTTCACGGATAGTGGTACAAACGACTGCGTAGCCCCGCAGAGCGGGCGTTCGTAATCCTCTAGCAGGCTGTTGAAAAACAGCCTGCTGGCCCGGCGCAGGGATGCGCCGGCATCTTTCAACGGCGCCAAGCCGTTGAAAGATGGAGCGAGGCGCGAGCGTGTATCGCGCCGAAGCGAATTGAAAAAGTCCAGGATCGACTTTTTCAACATCCTGCTAGGAATCCGGCTCTGGGGGCACCCCCGTATTGGCCCGGTTATTGAAAGCGCGCACGGCTGACTTGATGGTGTCAAAGCGATACTTTGCATTGCGGTCACGGCGCTTCACTCCCCAGTCATGATTAAAAAACTTCCACAGATTACGCTTCACACGAGCAGTGGCAAGCACGATACCCTGGGCAGCCAGTTCCTCACGAAGCTCGTCGAATTTTATGCAGTGAGGTTACATCAACGACATTAATCGAGCTTGCATCTATAACAACCCATTCCACGGGGGTTTCAGCCGCAGCGATTATTGCACGCACTCGATCCCTGAAGTGATCAGCATTGAAAAACACCAGGTTTGCCTCGAATCTGTACAGAATGAGTCCCGGTATGGTGGTGGCTTCCGGGAAGTCAGCGATGTTATGAAAGCCTTTAATTCCCTTCACCCTTCCCAGTACCCCGTCGTGTGGTCGGGACACCACCGTCAACAACCAGAACAGTGACAGGGCTACGGCAAGCAACACACCGGGAAGCACGCCAAGTATCAATACTCCCAGCGTGGTTCCGACCGAGAGCAGCAGTTCACGGCGGCTTATTTCATACAGGCTGCGCAGTTCCGCAAAGTCGAACAGGCCCACGGCTGACACCATGATCACTGCGGCCAGTGCAGCAGTGGGCACATAACCGAGCGGCTGGGTCAAAAAGAACAGGATAAGAAGCATGGAACCAGCGGCCACTATCCCCACCAGCTGGGTCTTGCCGCCCATGGCATTATTGACCGCGGTTCGTGAATCAGCACCGGTTACCGGGAAGCCCTGGGCAAGTCCGGAAGCGATATTGCAGGCACCGAAGGCAATCAGCTCCTGGTTGGCATCGATCTCATAGCGATTACGTCGTGCAAAGCTCTTGGCCGTCAGCACACCGCTGGTAAAGCTGACCAGCGCGATGCCGGCCGCGTCGGCGAAAAGCTCCTTAAACACGGCGTGATCAAAAACGGCAATATGCAGGGAAGGCAGCCCCGCGGGCACACTTCCGAGTAGCGCCACACCCTGTTGATCCAGGCCCAGCAGCACCACCGCGACGATCCCGACGACCACAACGACAAGGGCAGCAGGCAGTTTCGGTGCAATTCGACGAAGTATGACCAGGACCGCGAGCAGGCCGAGTCCCAGAATCAGTGTCGGTAGATGTGATTGATCGAGCTTCTCGATAAATTCAAGCAGTTTCGGGAAAAACTCCTCTGCTTCGCCGGAATAGCCGAACAGCTTCTGGAGTTGACCTGCCACGATAATGAGCGCGATGCCATTCAGGTAGCCGGTGAGAATCGGCAGTGACAGGAAGTTGGCGATAAACCCCAGTCGTGCGAATCCTGCAACGACGTACAATATGCCTGTCATCAGGGTCAGAACCACCATCAGGGCGAGATATCGCTCGGGATCAGCCGCCAGCCAATGGCCCGAGACTCGCAGCAACGATGATACAGGTCGCTGCATCAGGGCCGGTCATCAGTTGACGTGAGGATCCGAACAGCGCGTAGGCCAGCAGCGGGAAGATGGCTGAGTACATGCCGAATACCGCTGGAACACCTGCGAGGTCGGCATAGGCGATACCAACAGGAAGCGCAATCGCCGCCACAGACAGACCTGCTCCCAGATCACTGCGCAACCAGGACCGGTCATAGCGGGTAAAGACCTCGAGGCCCGGCATAAAATGATGGGCAAATCGAAGGATCTTTCCCTGTTTATCCGCGCTGTTCAAGAATGCTCACCTCTGTAACCGCATTAGCATCGACATATCTTCCCAGAAGAGGACCTAAACAAAAAGCCTGATACCTGGTACACCCTGCTACGTTTTTTCAGGCTGACGAAACCTCATCGCAACTGTTATATCAGGTGGGGGATGCTACAGATGAGGCGAGCTCCGCTGATATCAGCCAGAGCCTGCTAACAGACCCCAACCTGATAAAGGTATCAATGTTTCATTCGCTTGACAGATGGTAAGTATTTACCGAGTGTCCACTTTGAACCGTAGCAGCCGTCCAGAGAATTTTACTGAACGATAGGAACGGGTCGAAGTTGCCCATCCGCAGCGAACCCCTAAACGGCCAACTTTCAGTACATTCCTGCCGTCCAGGCTTTTTGGCTGAAGGGCAAGAGTGGGCCGACTCCCGTCTTTTAACGAAATCTAATATAACTGTCTGGTGCAGGACAGGGATCCTCCAGAAGTAGGCATTCCCGACATTTCCGGGAAGGTCTCATACGCAGCAGAACCTGCCGTTCCCGTCAGGCAATCGTCTGGCTGTGAACAGGCCCTGTCTCAATCATGTGCGTCAGGTTGATATTCATGGCTTCTTCTCCCAGGGCGTGATGGCAAACGCGCGTGCCTCATCGGCACCGCCCGGCTCCATGAAGTCGTGAATCGATTCATCGGTGAAGTAATGCCAGAAACTCTCCGCGAGGGACTGATCGTGGATCGTGAAGGCACCTTCGGCCTGGCGTTGTTCGAGGAACCGGCGGTAGGCGTCCAGCGGCTCGGGGCCAAGCTGCTGGTAGATGATACGCCCGCCATACTGGTCGTATAGCGCCTTGTTGATCTTCCATTGCCGGATGATCGCTCGACCCATCTCTCGTCGCATCGCGTCAAGCTCGGCGGCCTCCTTCGGCGTGAGTTCTTTCTCGGTGGCCAGCCCCTTCGCCGCCATGCCGCGCCGCATATTCTCGACGAAGGTAGCGATTTCCGCAGTTTCAGCCTCGATGCCCCGCTGCGCGGCGTATTGGTCGAAGAGTCGCGTGAGGATGGCTTCCTGCATTTCGGCGGGGTCTGCGGTGCGGATCTCCTCACCCAACACGGAGGCGGCCAGCGGCGTACCGCCGGCAGGCTCGAACTCAATGATCGAGCCGTCGGCCATGGTGGCCAGGAACAGGTGCCCGTCCTTCATCACGTAGCTGCGCACCCACTCGAACTGGGCGAGGTATCTCTCGGACAACGAGCCCGGCGGGCACGATGCGCGGGTCAACGCGATGCGTCCGAACGTCAGCTGGCTGGTGGATCCAGACATCCAAGACCCGTTCCCGCGATTGCAGTCGGCCTGCATGGTTGCCGTGCCGTCGGCCTGCAGCTCCAGTGTGTACTGCGTGCGGTCATCCGGCACGTCGACACGGTCATCCATCGACATGATCTGTACGAGCCGCCACGATGTGCCGGCCAGTTCGGAGGCAGCTGCCTCAAATATACTGCATACGCCAGTGATCAACGCGATCAGCAAGATGCCTGTACGACGCGCCATATCAACCCCCCTCGATCGCGGCGAGCGGCACCTCGTACACTTCCTCGCCATCGATGGTGATGATCCAGGTATCTCCCTCCAGCCTGGCATCCACCTTGCGGTTGGTGGCATTGACATAGTCGGTCATGAAATTGATGGTGAACTGCTCGCCGGCCTGGTTCTGCACCACGATCGAGGCCTGCTTGCCATCCATGCGCAGGATGCCGGCCGGACACTCGTTGAATTCGGAGTCGCCCGCAGCGCGGCAGCGCAGCAGCGTGGTGGCATCGTAGTCCTGCGTGGTGAAGGGCCAGGTCGGATGGTCAGGAGTGGCGGGCTCGAGGGCCGCGGTGTTCCAGTAAACATACACGCTTTCATCTGGGAAGCGGAAGATAAGGCCCTGGTCGCCAAGGCCGCTCTGCCGGTACACCGTGCGACCGCGCTGGTCGCGGAAGTTACCCGGTGCGTCGCCCACAAGCGTGAGCTCATGCGTGACACCATCCGAACGGCTGATGGTCACGGCCCCCTGGCGCTGCCCGAAGGTGCAGGGGATCATCACGCTGGCCTTGTCCTGGCCGCGCGGATAGATGTCGCAGCGGGCGTCGGTCCAGTCAGCCGCCGTGATGCCAGGCCAGGCTGCTGTCACGACAACTACCGTCTTTATCCATGCCTTCATTTGATTCAATATCTCCACAACATTGGGTGCCATCTGCAACAGATGGCGAACTGGAACAAGTGACAATAGTATATCCAGGCAGGCCTCAGGAACCCGATGATTGCGTTATTCACATCTGTTCATCGATGGACAGCTGGCCAATAAAGAAATCACCGACCCTGCCCCAGAAACTGCCGGCAGGCTGCCGATCGAGTACACCATCGCTGGAGTGCCAGGTCAGCTTCCCGTTTTGACCCAGCATGACACGCCAGCTGTGTTGCGGGCTAAAATCCCCTGTATATCGAACCAGGAAGTAGCCTCGATTGTCGGCAGATTGCTCTGCAGGACTTCCCACTCCACGGCCACTGGACCGGGCGGCAGGGCAAAACGCTCCGGTTGCGGATGGAGCTTCAGCGGTGTGGCACAAGCAGCCAGCAGCAGAACCGATGCCAGCAGCACCAGGACTGACTTGTGGATCTGCCGGGGCAGAGGGGGTCTTAATTCCCGCATATCCCGTGATTTTCGAGTAAATGCTCCATCTGCTGCTTCATGACTTTGTGACCGATCTTCTGTCTCAACGAGGCGAAGCCGCTCCAGTAATCGACCCAGGCCCTTTCAACAAAGATCAGGATATGTTTTCCGGACTCCAACCGGGTAACAACAGCAACCCGTTGTGATACATCGAAGAAATGTGAAATATAGTAATCACGAATACCCACCAGCTGCATCTCTTGACTATTGGCCACAAGCCGATGAGACAGGACGAATGCCGGACGTTCATCGACAGTGAGTTTGACCCAGAAATAATCGTCCCTGACGATATCATCCGGCATGTTCCGTGGATAACTGAGCCAGGCATTATGAAAATCCGGGTACAGTTCATGCAGCCCCTGCATATTCTCTTCCGTCTTGCGCAATTCCCGGCCGGGACTGACACCGGTGCCCTTCTCGCGTGCATATGGCTTCGCTCCTTCGAGACCGTTTTTACGATACGCCAGGTAGCGCGAGGCCAAGATGTCCTCCAGTAGTGCCTCGACCTGGCTTTCATCTCCTGAGCCCTTTAATGCCTGCAGTGCGGCTATTTCATCGGTGGAGAGGTTCAGCCCGTAACCGGGTTTTGCTTCAAGGTAGTGTTGAATTTCATCGCGGTCGTCATTGCCAAGTGCGATTGCCGCGAAGGATTACTCGTGGTGATCCGGGTCGATCAGCTGCTGGTCTTCCAGAAGCTTTTCATCGACGGGCAACGTATCACCGAGAAAAGGTGCCAGCGCATCTTCTGGTTTGCCCTTCACCAGGCAAGCAATGACAACGGCGATTTCCCGGTCAGAGACCTCGTGTATTCTGGCAACGCCAAAGCCACCCTCACGGACGGTTTCGATATCGGCTGCATCAAAGTAAGGTTCATTCAGCACCTGTTCCAGCGTAAAAGTTGCATACCCCCGCTGAGGTGAGAACCCTAGTATAAACAGGGCAATAAGGATACTAAACAGGTTGAATGTCTTGTTGGAACGTTGAGAAAACATGTTTTCACTGCCTCTCGGATAAATAATTGTGGTAGCTATTCAATAGGAAATAAATAAACGAATATCTGCTGATTGTTATATCACTTTTGTCCGGTCCCGTACCCCGCATTTCTTCTGGGCGGTTGGCGCTCTGCAATCCAGCAGCGGCGTGTTGCCGTTCGGCAAAGAATAGGGTCGCAACGGATACTGGAATAGCGCCAATCAGAACACATAGCGCAGCGTGCCACCGAACGCCGAGCGGAGTCCGGGACAACCGGCCTCAACTCCGGATTACGGCCTGGTGGCCTTCATCCCTCCCCCATCCTGATAGCGCATGCATTTGCAGGCGCAGCATGATCGCCACCCAACGGGATCATTGAATAAGGAAGAGCATCGCGGTTATGAAACCGCCAGGCAGTGCTTACTCGGCTGGATCCAGCCTCCAGATACGCACACTCGCATCATCGCTGGTCGTCGCCAGGTAACGGCCATCCGGAGACACGGCAATATCAGCCACCGCAGAGGTCGTGCCGCTGGAAGCGGCGCAGCACAGCACCACTGGAAGGATCCAGAAAATACACCGCGCTGTCGGTCTGCCGGCTGATGGTGGCGAGCACATCGCCGGTCTCAAGGTATTCCACCGACTTGATAATGCCGTGATGCGGCGTCGACAACACCGCCAGCGAAGCATCCTGCAGATTCCAGCGGAACAGGCGAAACCAGCCGCCGCCGGACAACCAGTGACCGTCCGGCGAAAATGCGAGTGTCCAGGCATCCACCGGCGGCGACTGCATTGCATGCACCGATTCCAGTATCACTCCAGACGAACACCTCGCCGTCAGCACCGCTGGATGCAAAGCGCGCCTGCCCGACCGTCAATGGCAACCGCCATTACCGCACCCCTGTGCAAGCATCTTTCCGCGAGCAGCGTGAAGTCCGACGCCCGCCAGACTCTCACCATACCGTCGGCATGCCCGGTCAGCACCCGGTCGGAGCCGCTGTCCGCCACCATGTGGGTTACAGGAGACCCGCTAGCGATTGCCTCCAGCAGCGCACCGTTGACAGACCGGCGGACAAGCCGGCCGTCATATCCCGCCGTAATGACCTGCGCGTCATCGTCCATGAAGGCAATGCCGTTGACCGAATCGCTGTGGTCACGCCAGTGACGCAGCTGCGAACCCTCAGGTAAACGCCACAGCCGCACGGTTCCCTCCCAACCGCCCGAGGCCAGCAGGTCGCCACCATGGCTGAAACTGACCACGCTGCCGCCACTGTGGGCACGCTCATGAATGACATCCGGCGGCTCGGCAACCGGTCCGCCGGCACAGGCAACGAGGAGCAGTGCCGCGCACAGCAGCAAACCACCACGCAGGACCGGTTCGCAAAAATATGCAGGGTGTTCACGACCGTCTTTCATCCAGGCAATCCCTGATTAATTCTTGTTTCCCCGTCATTGCGAGCGCGATGTACAAGGATGTAGAAGTGCCGCGGCAGGCAGGATGCCGGGAGCGGCCAGCGAAGCAATCTCGTAACCAGTGAATCAATTACTTCCAGATTGCTTCGTCAATTCGTTCCTCGTAATGACGACTACAGGGATGCGCAACTGCAAGGATGCATGCCTGCAGGCGGTAAAGCGACACAGAACGCAGTCACCGATGAACACAGTAATGAATTAATCGGCGTTTGAGTATAGGAAAAATACACGCCCTTTTCATCACTCGTCAACGGATCATCCACGGATAACGAAGAGACCTGCGCCCTGCCACCACCCCGAAATCTTGCCCGTATGGCGCAATAAACAGAATTCTCACTTTCAGGCTGCTTCACAATAGTAGTAACTGAGCATACCGCCAAGGCGTTCGCGGCAATGAATTGGCTCATCGACTGAACTGACCCTGGCAAGTGGTTCCAGCAACCGATACCCTGCACCCTGATGATTACGTTCAGAGTGATAATGTGCCATATATTCTCTGAGTGTCCGACGAAGGGAAGCCTCACCGAGCCGTGATCACCCCGGCAATGTGTACGGAACGTGTTGAAAGATGGATGATAAACAATACGAATTAGGTCACCAGCCCGCGGGGCGTACAGACCTCGACCGTAAAGCAATCCGTGGCGGCCATCACGTCCCGATGCGCCTTCAAGAACGCCACCCACGAGATGCGTTTCCTTCGCTCCGGGGCCGGTGCTATGCCATGCCTTTTCAGGATATTCTTGACCGCATTTGGCGCAATGATGTGACCGAGATTGGTGAGTGCGCCTTGTCTTCGGTCGGAATCCCAGGAGACATTCTCCCCCGCCACAGGTAGCACCAAATCAGTGATCTCTTGCGCGACACGCCGCCGACCAGCTCCCTTCCTGGCATAGGTCAACTTCTGCGCGATAAGCTTGCGATGCCAGGCAAGCAGCGTATCGGGGGGGTCACAAGCATCTCGAGCTCATCAAGTAACCGGCGGCCAAGAGCCTTGGCTTTCACGGCCAGTCGTATCCACTGTTCGTCAGTGTACCGTAGCCGCCGTCCGTCGAGTTGCTCTTTGAGAACACGGTTCTCTTCGATGAGATAGTCGATGATGTTGGTGGCGGTCAAGCCAGCCGGCCAAGGCAATTACGATCAGATGGAAGGGTTGCTGGACAAGAGTCATTGCACGAACAGATTTTCCGTAATATTGTCTGATTACGATACATACGGTTCGTTCGAATATTTGCACCATACGAGCCATCATTAGTTTCACGGCCTTTGTCAACAGACGTCGATGGCGGCAGCCTTGCGTTCATCTCCAGCATGCACCAGGCGGTACAGTGCCGGTAGTACGACCAAAGTAAGCAGCGTCGAGGAAATAATACCGCCGATAACTACAGTCGCGAGCGGACGCTGGACCTCAGAGCCAATACCGGTATTCAATGCCATGGGCACGAAACCCAATGCTGCCACCAGCGCGGTCATCAGGACCGGGCGCAGGCGCGTCATCGCACCCTCTACTATGGCTTCATCAAGTGCCTTACCGTGGAAGCGCAAATCCCGAATAAACGCCACCATAACCAGTCCGTTGAGCACCGCTATACCTGAAAGCGCGATAAATCCCACTGCCGCCGAAATGGAAAACGGAATATCCCGGATCAGGAGGGAAATGATGCCACCCGTGAGCGCCAGTGGCACACCTGAAAAGATGACACCGGCATCCCGGATCGTGCCCAACGCCATAACAAGCAGTCCGATAATCAGCAGCAGCGTCACCGGCACCACAATGGACAAGCGATTAATAGCCGACTGCAGCTTTTCGAATGTCCCACCGTATTCAACCCAGTAGCCTGGCGGTACGTCGACACCTTGTTCTACTGCCTGACGGACATCCCTGACAAATGAACCGAGATCACGGCCACGCACATTGGCGATCACCACGACGCGGCGTTTACCGTTTTCCCGATAGACCTGGTTGTAGCCGGTGACCACATTGAAATCGGCTAACTCACCCAGCGGAATATAGTCTCCCTGCGTCAATGGCACGGGCAGGCTCGCATAGGCATCGGGATCAGTACGTAACGATTCAGGCAGACGGATAACGATATCGGCCCGGCGATCGCCTTCATAGAGCTGCCCTGCAACGGTCCCGCCCAGCGCGGTCGCAACCAGATCCTGGAGCTGCACGATGGTGACACCGTAGCGGGCCAGCATCTCGCGCCTGGGTTGAATCGTCATGACGGGTAACCCGGTTGCCTGTTCAACCGCAACATCGGCAGCGCCCGGAACCCGACTGACCACCTTTTCGATTTTCGTCGCCCAGGCCAATCAGCTGCTCGAAGTCGTCACCAAACACCTTCACCGCCAGCTCGGCGCGGACACCGGCTATCAACTCATTAAAGCGCATCTGGATAGGCTGCAGGAATTCATAACGGTTACCTGGAATCGGCGTGACCAGCGCCTCGAGTTCGGCCACGAACTGTGTTTTTGTCTTGTTAGGGTCAGGCCAGTCCTGGCGCTCTTTCAGAATAATAAAGTTATCCGCCACGCTCGGTGGCATGGGATCGGTAGCCACTTCCCCGGTACCGATTTTGGCAAATACCCGTTCAACTTCCGGCAGTTTTTTAATCTCGGCTTCCAGCTGTTCCTGCAGGCGAATCGCTTGCTCCAGCGAGGTTCCGGGAATACGCAAGGCATGCATGGCGATGTCGCCTTCGTCGAGGTTCGGCACAAACTCCGAACCCAGCTGCGTGGCAAGCAAACCGCAAACGGCAACCAGAAGCGTTGCCAACCCGATCATGGCCCAACGAAACCTGAGCGCCGCGATCAACAGCGGCCGATACAAATTGCGAGCAGAACGGATTGCCGCGTTCTCCTTTTCCTGCACAGGTTTCCTAAAGAGCAGTGCGACGCCGGCGGGCACAAAAGTCACAGACAGCATCATGGCACTGACCAGTGCAATCACCACGGTAATCGCCATCGGGTGAAACATCTTGCCCTCCACCCCGCTTAAGGCAAAGATCGGAAGATAAACGGCGGTGATAATAAAGACACCAAACAGCGCCGGGCGTATCACCTCCCGGGTCGCATCGAACACCACAGCCAGTCGCTCGTTCAGCGCCAGCGTGCCACGATTTCCAGATTCACTCAGCCGCCGCAGACAGTTTTCCACGATGATCACCGCACCATCGACGATCAGACCGAAATCCAGCGCGCCGAGACTCATCAGGTTGGCGCTGACGTTGCTTTTCACCATCCCGGTAATAGTCATCAACATCGCGATGGGAATGACAGCAGCCGTCAGCAAGGCCGCGCGCATATTGCCCAACAGGAGAAACAACACCACGATGACCAGCAGAGCACCTTCAATCAGGTTTTTCTGGACCGTGGCCAGCGTTTTATCAACCAGTCTCGTACGATCATAAACCGCCGTTACCGTAATGCCCGGGGGTAAACTGGCCTTGATATCTTCCAGCCTGGCGGCCACCGCACTGGCGACGGTTCGACTGTTCTCGCCGATCAGCATGAACACAGTGCTCATAACGACCTCATGCCCGTCCTGGGTCGCCGCACCCGAACGCAGCTCCCGGCCCAGCTCCACGGACGCGACGTCCCGAACACGAACCGGCACCCCTGCCTGCTGACTGACCACGATGTCACCTAATTCGTCCATCGTGCTGGCCTGACCGGGTACCCGCATGAGCAACTGTGCACCACCGTGCTCGATAAACCCCGCTCCGCGGTTATCATTGTTTTGTTGCAGGGCATTCAAAACATCCGTGTAGGTGAGTCCGAAGGCGAGCAGCTTTGCAGGTTCGGGTGCGACCAAAATCTCCTTTTTAAAACCACCGATCGGATTGATTTCCACGACGCCAGGTACGCGCAACAGCTGCGGACGAATGATCCAGTCGTGGACGGAACGCAGATCGGTGGGTGTCACCGGGCTGCCATCCGGGTTGAGCGCACCCGGCTCGGCATCCACCGTGAACATGAATATTTCACCCAGACCGGTGGCTATCGGTCCCAACGTCGGCTCGAGCGTGGCAGGCAGACTGCCTTTTGCGGCATTGAGGCGTTCACCCACTTGCTGGCGAGCAAAGTAAATATCGGTGCCTTCCTCAAAGACGATGGTGACTTGCGACAGGCCATAGCGTGAAATCGAGCGGGTGTACTCGAGTTGCGGCAATCCCGCCATGGCGGTCTCTACCGGGAAACTGACGCGCTGCTCGACTTCGAGCGGTGTGTAGCCCGGTGCTGCCGTATTGACGGTCACCTGGATATTGGTGATATCAGGTACGGCATCAATCGGTAACAGGGTAAAGTTCCACACGCCCAAGCCCGCCAGTACCAGTGTAAGCGCCAGCACCAGCCCGCGTCGTCGCAGTGAGTAATTGATTATAGTATTCCAGCATGATGTGACCTCAGTGATCGTGCGACGCGCCGGATTTTTCGATGTCGGCCTTGACGAGATAGCTGTTTTCGCTGACGTAACGTGTTCCCGGCTCCAGCCCGCCGAGCACCTCTATCCACTCCCGGTCCTGTCTGCCGAGTTCCAGCATGCGCACTTCATACTCGTCACCGATCTGTGCGTAGACCACGGTGAAATCGCGAAACGCCTGCAGTCCGGTGCGCTTCACCGCCAGCGGCACCGGGTGGGTACCCACGGTCACTTCAGCGGTAACGTAGGTGCCCGGTAAAAACCGACCGTCTGAGTTATCCAGCACGACGCGTGCCGTCACCGATTGATTGGCTTCTGCCTGGACATTCACGCGAGCAATAGTGCTTTCGACAGGCTGACCGCCGGTTGCGGCGGTTATTGTGACAGGAGCGCCTGCAATGACCCGCGCGCGATCAGCAGGGAATACGGAGAGATCAACCCACACGGATGATGTATCCGTGATGGTGAACAGCTGACGTCCACTGGTCTGTTCACCGGGGTTGGCATCGCGCTGAGTGATCACACCGCTGATCGGTGCCTTGATAGTGTACGACTTGAGACTTTCGTTGCTCTCGATCTTTGCCAGTGCCTGCCCTTCGCGAACGCTGTCGCCAATCGAGGGAGTCACCGATTGAATGACGCCATCAAAACGTGCGCTGACTTCGCGAACGCGCTCGGTATTGGTCATGACACGGCCGTATACGGTGACCGTTTCCTGCAACACGGCCGGTCCGGCGACCAGTGTTTCCAGTCCAAATGCCTCGGCCACCTCGGCGCTGATCTTCGTACGCCCCTCAAAGTTATCGTACTGCCAACTATGGGTCTTGCCGTTGTAGACGGCCTCGATGGACACCACAAACGAGTGCGGTTCGTAAATGACCGTATCACCGCGCAGGAAATCGTCCTGGGTCTTGAAGCCAATGGTATCGACGCGATCACCCAGTCGAGTCAGCTTTACAGTGAGATCGACGTCATCGGGTTTGACAGGCTGGCCCTGTTCTGTCACCCAGACACGAAACTCTGGCGGCACACCTGTCTCGAATATGGACAACTCAAGCACGAAGTCACCATCGGTCAATAATCGCCCTCGATGAGGGCCTTTTTCGGGCTCGGGCTCTGATTCCACGCCGTGCCGAGCCTTTGATGCCGAGTCCCGCTCCAAATCGCCACCGCTACAGGCGATGAGCAGGACGCTCAGGCAAATAATCCAGAAAAGATATGTTCGGGTTTTCATAAGTGACCTCATGGCGATACTGTCGGCTGCGCGATGCGCACACCGGTTAAGCGTTCAATCTCGATGGTATTTTTATGCGCATCAACACTTGCCTCGACCAATGCACGGCGTGCCTCAAGCAAGTCTTGCTGTACCGTATGCCATTCGAAGTAGCTATAGCGCCCGAGCTCATAAGCATTGCGTGTGTCTGTCAATGCCTGCTCCAGGTGCGGGATGACCTCATCACGGAATGCTCTGGCCCGATGCAGGCTGTGTTGCAGTTCCTGATAGATAACGAACAGCAATGTTTCGTTACGAATACGGGCAGCAGTGGCATCCGCGTCCGTTTGTGCGCGCATGGCCTGTGCTTCAGCAATGCGGCCCTGGTTGCGATTGCGCAGCGTCAGAGGAACCGTAATGTTCGCAACGAGCGCTTCATCATCGCTAATTTCGAGCCGGCGCACGCCTGCCGATACGCGCCAGTTGGGCCTGCGTTGCGCCTCTGCCAGGCGTAACTCCGCCTCATCCACCCGCTGCTTCGACAGGAATCGGGTAATATCCGGATTGCGTTCAATGCGTGTTTTAAGGGTTGCGAAGGAGTCCGTGGCGGGGAGCGTCAGTATCTCTCCGTTTACTCGCTTGAATTCCGGCTCGGTTTCGCCCCACTGCGCAGCCAATCGGCGACTGGCAGATAACAACTCGTGTTCAAGGTCTTCCTGGTCGAGTTTCATGCGCACCAGTTCGGCTTGAGCACGCGACAACTCAGCCTGCGGCGATTTACCCGCCTGCACTCTTTTTTTGACGGCTATAACAGTTTCTTGTGCTAGTTGTACGGCTTCACCTGCGTTGACCATCTGTGCCTGGTTGGACAAACACGAGAAAAACAGCCGGGCAGTTTCGGCGGCCGCATCAAGGCGCATAATGTCTGCTTCTACATCGAGTAGCGATACACCCGCACGGGCCGTCTCGAGACGACGCTGCCGGACACCATGTTCCAAAACCCAGGCGATGCTCAAGGTGGTTTCCACACTATCAAAACCCGAAAATTCGCCGGTTCCAAGCGCGTTCTCGACCGTAAGGCTCAGTTCCGGATTGGGCGCCAGTCCAGCTTGCAATACCCGGCCCTCCTGCGCCTGGAGTTGATACCCGACGGCGACCAGCCCTGGATTACGTGCCAGGGTTCTGGCGACCGCTTCATTCAGGCCGATCATCTGGCCATCACCAACCAGGCCGGATTCCGCACGAGCGATCGTGCTGGACAACACCAGAAACAGGCATATACCCGTCTGGCGGGTGAGTAATTTCCACATGAACACATCTCCCGTGTGCTCTACAGAGCACATGTAACAGGCAAACAACAAGACTGCCGAGCGACCGTTCAGGTGCTCGTCAGGCTATCAACCAGGAATTAGAGGACGTGTTGGGGAGGTGCGCGCAGGGGTGGTCGCCAACGGGATCGATGGCGTGCGGGAAAACGTTCGACAAGTGGAGGCCGAACCGTCGTGCTTGTCCGTAGCAAGGTTAGCAGGGCGAATATTAATGCAACGAGAATCGGGATCAGCTTAGACCATGTAACACCCGGTTCGAAGGACGACACGTCGAATTCGGTGTCATGGTCGTGGCCATGCCCATCAGGGTCCGCATCGTGGAGATGCATCCCGTGAAGCGCACCGCTCTGGCTATCTACACTCACGTGCAGATGCAGTCCGCTCATCTGCAGGCTCAGCAGACTGAGGCACATAATGGCAATAAGTAGTGCCGGGGATGAACGCATCCATGTGACACTACACGCCGAGTGATTTTTTGACAATAGTCGGATTGTTATAACTATCACCGGCCGGGTGTCCCAGGCGAATTGTTATTCTCACCAAAACAATCTGCGGCAATGTGATTGATTGCCATAACACCGCACGTGGCACTGGTAGAGCACCTGGTTTTTAATCAGTTGGTCGGGTTAACGCTTAATGCATTGTTTCACAGGAAATGGGAATCTGCAGGGAAGGAACGAAAAGTAGAAAAGTCATGCAATATATTTCCTAACTTACTGTTTTTAAAATTTTCGTGGCGAGAGGATTTACGGAGGATACCCCTCCCTACCGCCCCCTTCGGGGCCGCCACTACGCGGCGTTCAAAATTGTTCCTGACAATTTTGTGAGCCTCGGACACATTTCCACTCCCTCATCCCGTACTGATTTGCAAAAAACCCGTATCTATATGTTTACAGATACGTTACACCGCTCCTCCGCGTCTATGATTATCGCGATTTTTTGGCCAATAGGCCGTTGTTTCTACTACTTTTGAGCTGTCGTTTTAGATACTGCACCTGTAAGGGAACTTGCATGTGATCTCAGTGAACCGACCTGCATGTAAAGCCTGACCATGCCCTACAAATAGGATATCGCCACCCACAGGTGCCCCAAGGGATTTATGGGTACGCCGATACGCCTGTCCTGTGCCGAAGATGCACCCTGGCCGCGCGTGCGTAGTTCAATGCCTGGCGGCAACCCGGGCAGCCACTTCCGCTTCCGCCTGCAGCCAGTCGTCAAGCGCCATGTCGCCCTGAAAGCCGCGCTGTTCCGCGATGAAATAGGCTACCTCGGCAATCATACGATACCGCTCCTCGGGAGCGGCACTTTGCTTTTCCTGCTGACTTAACGTCGTTCCTTTGGCCGCGGTGTTTTTTACTGCGGGTTGTTTCTTTGCCGTCGCCTTTTTCGAATGGTGTGTTTGCTGTTTCATGGGTGTTTCTCCTTGTCTCCAATAAACATAGTAAGGTTGATCACGCCGTCATTCCGGGCGGAGTGTAGCGGAGACCCGGAATGACGTGTGAATTTTCAAATCCCCGGTAGTTCCACGCTCCTTGCAGCGACCGTATCCGGGCTGAATACCTGATCTGCAAAGTTGAGACCGGTTCCAGTCAATCTTGACCGTATGCCGCCTGGTCTTCTCGACCTTGGGTAGCGTCAACTCCAGGACGCCATCCCTGAATTGGGCCCTTGTCTTATCGGTATCCACGATACCAGGGAGCATCACCGTACGTGTAAACGCACCCTGCGAGATCTCGCTGCGATAGTAATCACCCTTTTCCTCTTTTCCCTCGTGCTGCGTCTCGCCCTTGATCGTGACCGTGTTGTCCGATTACGGATACCTTCAGCTCGTCTTTTTCGACACCGGGTACCTCGGCGCGCACCACCACTGCATCGTCGCGGTCGATCACATCCACCTTCGGCATACGCCCTTCGAAGGGTGCAGCCAGCTCACCCCACGATGGCCACCCCATGCGAAACGGCTGCATCCAGCCGCGGGAAAAAGCATTCTCGAATCAACGCTCCATCTCTTCGAAGGGAGCGAGGACGCGCGCGGGACGGCTGACCTCGATCTCCTTGCCTGCTTTCTTTTCTTCTTTAG
Organism: uncultured Gammaproteobacteria bacterium; assembly: GCA_963712695.1. GTDB lineage: Bacteria > Pseudomonadota > Gammaproteobacteria > UBA9214 > UBA9214 > UBA9214. The sequence goes on along the minus strand of CAVQJD010000021.1, from coordinate 22,217 downwards.
CCATGACACTCTCCCTTGCTGAGGCATGCTGAAATCCGGACATACCACACGAACTGAAAAACTGCTTGCTGCACTTGCCACACAACTCTTCGAAATACACGCCCGCCGGCGTTCAATCAGTAACCACCCATCCCCTCCATGCCGGGTGACACAGCCCTTTCCCTGTTCGGCGCCTCGGCGATCATGGCCTCCGTCGTGATCATCAGGCCCGCAATGGACGCGGCATTCTGCAAGGCCACACGTACCACTTTAGTCGGGTCAAGAATCCCCATTTCAATCATGTCGCCATACCCGGCGGTCTGGGCATTGTAGCCATAGTTGCCCTGCTGCTCCTTCACCTTGCTCAGCACCACTGACGATTCCAGTCCCGCATTCGCCACAATCTCTCTCAGCGGCTGCTCCATGGCGCGCAGTACAATCCTGATGCCGATATCCTGATCGGGATTGCCGCCCTTCAGGCCCTGGGCCTGCACAGCCTGCATCACCCGCACCAGGGCCACGCCGCCACCCGCCACCACGCCCTCCTCGACGGCCGCCCGCGTCGCATGCATGGCATCCTCGACGCGATCCTTCTTCTCCTTCATCGCCGTTTCGGTTGCGGCGCCCACCTTGAGTTCGGCCACACCACCCGCCAGCTTGGCCAGACGTTCCTGCAGTTTCTCCTTGTCGTAATCGGAGCTGGCGTCATCGATCTCCCGGCGAATCTGCTTGATACGCGCCTGGATGGCCTCGGGGTCACCATTGCCGCCGACCAGGGTGGTCGTGTCCCTGGCAACGATGATCCTGCGCGCCGAACCGAGAACATCCAGGCCCGCCTTTTCCAGGCTCAGGCCGGTCTCCTCGGATATCACCTGGCCGCCGGTCACAACCGCGATATCCTGCAGCATGGCCTTGCGCCGGTCGCCGAACCCGGGCGCCTTGACTGCAGCCACCCTGATAATGCCGCGCACCGCATTGACCACCAGTGTCGCCAGGGCCTCACCCTCCACGTCCTCGGCAACGACCAGCAAGGGTTTCCCTGCCTTGGCGACGGACTCCAGCAAGGGCAACAGCTCGCGGATGCTGGACAGTTTCTTGTCATGCAGCAGGACAAACGCGTCCTCGAGTTCCGCATGTCATGTCTTCGGGCTTGTTGATGAAATAGGGGGACAGGTAGCCACGGTCGAACTGCATACCCTCGACGACCTCCAGCTCGTTCGCCATCCCGGTAGCCTTCCTCGACAGTGATCACTCCTTCCTTGCCCACCTTTTCCATGGCCGAGGCAATCAGCCCGCCGATCTCCTCATCGCCGTTGGCCGAGACCGTCCCAACCTGGGCGATCGCCTTGCTGTCTTCACAGGGGATGGATATCTGCTTCAGTTCCTCGACAGCCGCATCGACGGCCTTGTCGATGCCACGCTTGATATCCATGGGATTCATGCCGGCCGCCACCGATTTCAGCCCCTCCTGGAAGATACACTGGGCGAGCACCGTGGCCGTGGTCGTGCCGTCACCGGCAATCTCCGAGGTCTTGGCAGCCACTTCTCTCACCATCTGGGCGCCCATGTTTTCGAACGGATCCTCAAGCTCGACCTCTTTGGCCACCGAAATACCATCCTTGGTCATCGCAGGACCGCCGTACGGCTTTTGCATCACGACATTGCGCCCCCGAGGTCCCAGCGTCGCCTTGACCGCCTGCGCAAGAATACTCGCGCCACGCGCCATGTGCTGGCGCGCATCATCCCCGAATTTGAGTTCCTTGGCTGGCATCTGCGTCCACCTCCATTTGTAGAATTTGATAATACCGCCAAGTTAAATTTATTACTCACCTTTATTACTATTCTTCCAACACGGCCATAATGTCGGTCTCGTGCATCACCAGCAATTCCTTGCCGTCCTCCTTGATCTCCGTCCCTGACGAGTTATCGAACAAAACCTTATTGCCGGGTTTCACATCCAGCGGTACGACATTGCCTCCCCGCGTAGCGTCAGTACCTCCACCGTGTAGAAGTCAGCCCCCGCAAGGACAGCCATGCGCGCCCAATCCAATAAAGACTCAACCGCCAATTAGAATTAATCAAACAGTTGCAAGTCTCATTTAAGGCAAGACACAAAGGAATTGTGACACGGACAGTAGATGTTAAGATGCTGATACCTGAATACGGATGAGTTTTTTTGGCCACACGGGAATCCGTTACTTCAAACACATGAAAATACAGCCGACTCCTTCGCTAGAGTTGTAAACTGCCGACACTCCGTTTTGTTGGGCAACGGGACGCAGGTTATATTGGTCGTCGTGATTGTCAATCCTGCGGGTGGCGAATTCACAATTATTGCATGGAAACGATAAGTTAGACATCTAGTTCCTGACCACAACCTTCTTTTCGCTTGCCTGCCTTGATCGACGATGACCTCGCAAGGCGCGTAATCGCCAAACACTACCGCCCGATGACGATGGACCATCCTGGCTGACCATTCTCAGGTACACGAAGGGCAGCCCCTAGAGCCACGTCCTGAAACATAATTACGTTGTTTGATCCATGTCATTCAGAAAACGGGGTAGCCATCTATAGTTAGAAAAGGCGAAACATGGTCACGCCAACGGACGGCATGCAGCCATCATCTGTAACTAGATAACACGCTGACGAAATATAAGGGACACTTTGCATGGAAGATATTTTCTCATTCGCCGACGCACTCGGGCCGGCCAAGATCGTACACGTCCATGAACCATCGGTCGGCCTGCAGGCGGTGCTGGTTGTCGACAATGTCGCCAAGGGTCCGGCGATCGGCGGTGTACGCATGGCCACCGACGTCACCACCGAGGAATGCGTGCGGCTGGCGCGGGCGATGACCTTCAAGAATGCGGCCGCGGGCCTGCCGCACGGCGGCGGCAAGGTCGTGCTGCACGGCGACCCGAAAATGCCCGCGGCCAGCAAGGAACAGCTGATCCGCGCCCTGGCGCAGCTGCTGCGCGGCGAAGCAGGAATACATCTTCGCCCCCGACATGGGCACCGACGAGGTCTGCATGGCCTGGATCAGGGACGAGATCGGCCGGGTCGTCGGGCTGCCACGCGAGATCGGCGGCATCCCGCTCGACGAGATCGGCGCCACCGGCTGGGGACTGAGCCACGTCGTCGATGTTGCCCTGCAGTACTGCGACTTCGCACTGGAGGGTGCGCGCGTCGTGGTGCAGGGTTTCGGCGCGGTCGGCAGCCATGTCGCGCGCTTCCTCACGGCAAAGGGTGCGCGGCTGGTCGCCGTGGCGGATTCCCGCGGCGCCACGCACAATCCCGCGGGACTGGACCTCAACGCATTGCTCGAATTGAAGGAGGCAGGCCAGAGCGTGGCCGACTACAGCGATGGTACCCGGCTGGACAGCGACGCCGTCATCGATGTCGAGTGCGACATCTGGATCCCGGCGGCTCGGCCCGACGTCATCAACGCGGACAACGTCCACCGCCTGAAGACCAGACTGGTCGTCGAGGGTGCCAACATCCCGTTCACGCTGGCGCGGAGAAATACCTGCACGAACGCGGCGTGCTCTGCATCCCGGACTTCATCGCCAACGCCGGTGGTGTGATCTGTGCCGCGATGGAGTATCACGGCGCGACCCAGACGGCCGCACTGCAGGCCATCGAGGAAAAGCTGCGCCGTAACACCGAGCAGGTGCTGGAGGCCGCGAAGGGCAAACTGATACTGCCGCGGCAGGCGGCGATCGAAATGGCCGAACAGCGGGTGCGCACGGCCATGGGCTTCCGGCGCTTCTCGCTGTTTTCCACGGCGCCGGACTACACCTGAACCAGGATACAGGCAGACACGAGGTCAGGGAATCAGGATGTACCGGATACGTTTTCACGGACGGGGCGGCCAGGGCATGAAGACGGCCAGCCGCATCCTGGGCAGCGCCTTCTTCAGGGAAGGCTACGAGGTGCAGGACGCACCCCGCTATGGCGCGGAGCGGCGCGGGGCGCCGATCTTTGCCTACGTGCGCGCGGCCCGGGAAGCGATCAACGAACGCGGCATCATCAGCCGGCCCGACCTGGTGATCGTCGCCGATGACACGCTGGTACCGGTACCGGCCGCCGGGGTACTGGCCGGCATCAGTGCACATACCGTGCTCCTGATCAACACGGCGGAAAGCGCCGAAACCTGGCAGCACCGGCTCAACATCAGTGCTCCCGTCATCACCCTGCTGGCATCGGCCGACGTCGAGGATCGCGCTGCTCTCCCCTACATCGGTGCGACCTGCGCCGGTGCCGCCGCACGCCTGGTGGGCGCCATCAGCCGCGACGCCCTGACCGACGCCATCCGCATGGAACTGGCCGCGCTCGGCCCGACGGTCATAGACCATAACCTGGAAAACGCGCTCGCAGCGTAGGACCTCATGCAGGAACATGACGGCCTGGTCAGCGAGGGCTCCATGACATCCGCCGCGGACTACGACAAACCCGACTGGGCCGAGCTGCCGTTCGAGGCCGCGCGCATCTCCGCACCGACGATCTTTACCACGGCCAACAGCGTCGAGGTGCACACCGGCCTGTGGCGCACGCTGCGGCCGGTGATCGACTACGCGCGCTGCAGCCGTTGCTGGTGGGTGTGCAGCACCTTCTGCCCGGACAGCGCCATCACCGTTGACGCAGACGGCAGGCCCGCCATCGACTACGACCACTGCAAGGGCTGCATGATCTGTGTCGCCCAGTGCCCGCCCCATGCCATCGAGGCCGTGCCCGAAGCGCAGGCACAGCAGGCCGAAGCCACCGGAGAAACGTCATGAGTCGTGCCCTGCTTACCGGCAACGCGGCGGCGGCCTGGGGCGCACGGCTGGCCGGGGTGGACTACGTGCCGGCCTTCCCTATCACGCCGCAGACCGAGATCATCGAGACGCTGGCCAACTGGATCGACAGCGGCGAGATGGCCGGCCGCCTGGTCACACTGGAATCCGAACATTCCATGATCACCGCCGCCGGCAGCGCCGCCGCCACCGGTGTGCGTGTGTTCAGCGCGACCTCCAGCCAGGGTCTGCTGTATGCCATGGAAATGCTCTACACGGTGGCCGGCTGGCGTGCGCCGTTCGTGCTGGTGAACGTGTCACGCGGGCTGGCGTCGCCGCTCACGCTGGAGTCCGATCACAACGACATCATGGCCGCGCGCGACTGCGGTTTCCTGCAGATCCATTGCGCAACCTGCCAGGAGGTGCTCGACAGCACCCTGCTGGCCTACCGCCTGGCGGAAGACGCCCGGGTGCGCCTGCCGGTGTTCGTCAACCTGGACGGTTTCTACCTCTCCTTCACCCGCGAACCGGTGGAGATCCCGGATGCGGACGCGGCCGCCGGCTTCGTCGGCAGCTTCGACCCGCAAGGCACGCGCTTCCGCGCCAGCGCCCCTGAGAGCCAGGCCGTGGCGGTACTGGGCGGGACGCCCTATTCCTATTTCCGCTACGAAACCCACCTGGCGATGCTGAACGGCCTGGCCGTGTACGATGAGGTCAGTGCCGAATTCCGCGCGACCTTCGGCCGCGACCATCCCGCCGTCGAGGCCTAGCGTGCCGAAGATGCGGACTATCTGTTTGTCATGCTGGGCTCGTTCGCCACCAAGGCCCGCGAGGCGGTCGACCGCCTGCGCGATGCCGGCTGGTCCATCGGCCTGCTGCGGCCGCGCCTGCTGCGGCCGTTCCCGGAAGACACCCTGCGCCGGCTGCTCGCCGGCCGGCGCGGCGTGGCCGTGATCGACCAGAACCTGTCCATGGGCAAGGGTGGGGTCCTGCACACCGAACTGCTCTCCGCCCTGTACGGGCAGCCGCATGCCCCGCCGGTGGTGGCGAGTTTTGTCGGTGGCCTGGGTGGCCGCGATATCAGCGCAGAAGAGTTCTACGAAATGGCAGAGACGCTGCGCCACGCGGTGGACACGGGACACACGCCACCACCGCGCCTGCTGTATAAACAGAACGAGCTCCGGGAAATCAGAAAGCTGCAGGCCATCGCACACGTCGAGCGCGAGGAACTGAACCGCCCGACACGGGCACGGGAGGACACGGGAGAACCGACATGAGCAAGACAACGGCAACCATCCGGCGCATGAAAGACCTGCCCTCCACGCACCTGCTGGGCACCGGCACACCCATGTGCGCCGGTTGCGGCGGCCTGCAGGCGCTGCACGAGATCTACGACATACTCGGCGAGAAGACGGTGTTCGTCAACGCGGCCGGCTGCATGACCCTGCTGTCGGTCTATCCGTTCACGCCGTTCCGCGGTTCCTGGCTGTACACCGCCATGGCCTCGGCGCCGGCCGGCGCACAGGGTATCCGCGACGCACTCGATATCCTGCGCGACAGGGGCGAACTGCCGGCGGACGAGGACCTGCAGGTGGTGGTACTGACCGGCGACGGTGCCGCCTACGGCATGGGGCTGTCCGCCACCTCGGGCGCGATGGAGCGCGACCTCGACTTCATCTACATCTGCTACGACAACGAGGGCTACGGCAACACCGGACAGCAGTACTCCGGCGCCACGCCGCACGCCGCGAAGACCGCGACCAGCAAGGGTGCACGCGGCTTCGCCGGCTACAAGAAGGACCTGTTTTCCATCTGGGCGGCGCATCGGCCGGCCTACGTGGCCACGGTCATCGGCGCGGAACCGCTCGACCTGGCGCGCAAGATCGAGACGGCGAAACAGCTTAACGGGCCGCGCATGATCATCGCGCTGGCGCCCTGCCCGACCGGCTGGGACTACGACCCCAGGGAATCGGTCGACATCGGCAAGCTCGCGGTGAAGACCGGCGTCTGGCCACTGAAGGAATACATCGACGGCAAGGTGGTGCACACCAAGATCCCCCGTGACCGGGCGCCGGTCGAGGACTACCTGAAAACCCAGGGACGTTTTGCGCACCTGTTTGCACCGCAGCGCAATGACGCACTGCTGGCCGAGCTGCAGGCGAAAGTGGATGCCTACTGGGACGGGGTGGCGTCCTGAGCAGGCAGGCATCGAATGACGCAACCTGGCAGCAACCGAAGTTACTTTCACCGCGGTGGCGAGCAGCCGCTGCTGGGCGCGACCATCGCCGAACATTTTGCCGCGACCGCGGCGTGCCTTGCCGACCGCGAGGCGGTCGTCTCGGTCCCGCAGCAGCGCCGCCTCAGCTACCGGCAACTGGCTGAGGAAGTCGAGCGCCTTGCACGCGGGCTGCTGGGCATCGGCTTCGGCACGGGCGACCGCATCGGTATCTGGTCGACCAACAATATCGAGTGGCTGCTGCTGCAGCTGGCCACGGCACACATCGGTGCGATCCTGGTCAACATCAACCCGGCCTACCGGCCGCGCGAGCTGGCCTACGCCCTGCAGCGTTCCGAGGTGCAATACCTGTTCACCATACCGGCGTTTCGCAGCAGCGACTATGTCGCCATGCTGGTCGAACTGTTACCGGAACTGGAACGGGACTCCGGTGCCGAGCTCGGCCTATGCAGCCCTGCCGGCAATGCGACGCGTGGTGATCTACGACCCGGCATCGCCCGCCGACACCCGGCGACCGCAACCTGGCTTCATGACCTGGGCCGAGGTGCTGGCCGCCGGCGAGCTGGTCTCCGCCGATGCCCTGGAAACCGCCGGCGCCGCGCTCGATCGGGACGATCCCATCAACATCCAGTACACCTCCGGCACCACCGGCTTTCCCAAGGCGGTGGTGCTGACCCACCACAACATCCTCAACAACGCCTGGTTCTCCGCCCTGGCCATGCACTTCAGCGCGAGCGGACCGGCTGTGCGTGCCGGTGCCGTTTTACCACTGCTTCGGCATGGTGCTGGCCAACCTGCTGTGCCTGTCGGTCGGCGCCTGCGTCGTCATTCCCTGCGAACACTTCGACGCGCTGGCCGTGCTGCAGGCGATCACGGCCGAGCGCTGCACGCGCCATGCACGGTGTGCCCACCATGTTCATCGCCGAGCTGGAGCACCCGCGCTTTCGCGAATTCGACCTGTCCAGCCTGCGCACCGGCATCATGGCCGGCGCGCCCTGCCCGCCGGCGCTGATGCAGCGTGTCATGCGACGACATGCACTGCCGGGAGATCCTGATCGGCTACGGCGAGACCGAGGCCTCGCCGCTGACCCACCTGACCACGCGTGACGACACGCTTGAACGGCGCACCGAGACCGTGGGCAGCAACCTGCCGCACCAGGAAGTGAAGGTGGTCGACACCGACAGCGGCCGGACCGTCGCACATCGGCGCAGGTCGGCGAGATCTGCTTTCGCGGCTACCACATCATGCAGGGCTACTACGGCGATGCCGGAGGCGACCGCAAAGGCGATCGATGCGCAGGGCTGGCTGCACTCCGGTGACCTCGGCAGCATGGACGCCGACGGCTACGTGCAAATCACCGGCCGGCTCAAGGAGATGATCATCCGCGGCGGCGAGAACATCTACCCGCGCGAGATCGAGGACTTCCTCTTCACCCACCCGAAGGTCGCCGAGGTGGCCGTGTTCGGCGTACCCGACGAATTCTACGGCGAAGAGGTCATGGCCTGGATCCAGCTTGCACGCCCGGTGAACAGGCGACGGACGAGGAGATACGCGACTTCTGCAAGGGCAAGATCGCCCACTTCAAGATCCCTGAATATATCTGGTTCGTCGACGAGTTCCCGATGACCGTCACCGGCAAGCTGCAGAAATTCCGCATGCGCGAGCTGGCCATTGAGCGCCTGCAGCAGGAGGCCTGACGGTTACAGCTCCAGTTCCAGCTTGTCGACACCGCTGCGCAGGGTGCGGGCAACGGCCTCCATCAGGTCAGCGATATGGCCACGCTCGTGCGACAGCAGCGTGTGGATCGACTGCTCGAGGTCCTCGAGTTGCGCGGCTGTGATGCATTCGCGCGCCTCGTGGCTGAGCGATTGCCTGAACTGCTCGACGGCCTGTTTTGCCAGCGCCTCGTGATGGTTTGTCATGTCCGGGTCTCCAATGAACCTGTTTACAGAACGTTGCTATGATAGCAGCACGATGCTACTGCAGGTATTCCCCGCCTGCCGGCCGCGGCGCCCGGCCCGGCAGGCGCGGCATTGTGCACGCCGAATGCAGAAATGACCGGGACGATGAGCATGAATGACACCACGGGAAACATCCATCGCCGTTACACTCTCATGGGCATGCTGCTGATATGTTGTTCGATACAGGGAGGCGTTATGGCCGATCCGCACGAGACCCTTGCATTGCCGGAACCGGACAGGTCGGGCCGGTATCCGCTTGAAACCCTCCTGCAGCAGCGCCGCTCGGTGCGCGACTACCGTAGTACGCCCCTTGCACTGTCCGATATAGGCCAGTTGCTGTGGGCGGCACAGGGCATCACCCAGCGGCAGGGACTGCGGACGGCGCCGTCGGCCGGAGCCCTCTACCCGCTGGAGCTGTACGTGGTTGCCGGTCGGGTCGACGGTCTGCCTGCCGGCGTATATCACTACCAGCCGGGCGGCCACCGGCTGCTGGCAACATACCGGGGTGACCGGCGTGACGGGCTGGCGCAGGCCGCGCTCGGCCAGTTATGGCTGGCGGATGCCGCCGCGGTAGTGGTGTTCGCGGCGGTGTATGAAAGGACTGCCTGGAAGTACGGCGAGCGGGCTGCCCGTTATGTCCACATGGAGACGGGACACGCTGCGCAGAACCTGTTCCTGCAAGCCGGCGCGCTGGGCCTGGACTCGGTGGTGGTCGGCGCCTTCGATGACGACGCGGTAGCGACGCTGCTGCAGTTACCTGCCAATGCGCGCCCGCTGCTGCTCATGCCGGTTGGCCGCAGGTAGCCGGCTGGTGGCACACGACCAGCCGGCCACACACAGGCAGAGGGATGAACGACCGGGACTGTGTCCGCTTCCTGCAGGAGATACTGCCGCAATTACACCTGCGCTGGCACGGATTCCGCCGCGTGCGTCGCCAGGTATGCAAGCGCCTGCAACGCAGGCTGCAGCAATTGCAGCTGCCAGATCTCGCATCCTACCGGCAGTACCTCGACCGGCACCCGCCGGAATGGGACACCCTCGACAGCTGCTGCCGCATCACCATCTCGCGGTTCTACCGCGACCGGGGCATCTACCGCCAGCTGGAACGGGAAGAGCTACCGTGGCTGGCAGCTCAGGCACAGCGCCGCGGGATGCCGCGTATCAGCGCATGGAGTGCCGGTTGCGGCGCCGGCGAGGAGCCCTACTCGCTGGCCATCCTGTGGGCACTCTCGCCAGACCCCGTGTTCCGGCATACCGGTCTGGAAATCCTTGCGACGGATATCGATCCCGACCTGTTGCAGCGCGCCCGGTCGGCCTGCTACCCGTATTCCAGCATCAGGGGGCTGCCGTCAGACTGGCGGGATGCGGCCTTCAGCCACGACGATGACCGCTTTTGCCTGCAACCGGCCTACCGGCATGCGGCAAGCTTCGTGCAGCACGATCTCCGGTCCGCCGCGCCGGACGGTCCGTTCGACCTGGTACTGTGCAGAAACCTGGCGTTTACCTATTTTGATGCCGGTCTGCAACGGGAGACCGGTCAACACATTGCCACCGTGCTGCGCAACGGCGGTCTGCTTGTGCTCGGTGCCCATGAGCGCCTGCCGGATAACCTGGCAGGGTTTGAACCATGGAAGACAGGCCTTCCGCTATACCGCAGAAAGCAGCGACCGTGACACCCGAGGTAGTCGTTTGACCTATACTTTGCAGCGTGATCAAACCGGCCGGCGGAAATACACAGCAAGCTGGAAAAAGACTGGGCGTAACAAGGAGCAACCCGATGGCCATTGCAGACACCGTCAAGGCCCATCTCGAGTCCCTGAATGTGGACTATGAGCTGGTAACGCACCCACGGACCTACAGCAGCCGGGAAACCGCGGCCGCGGCAGAGGTCCGGGAAGACCATATCGCCAAGGGTGTATTACTGAAAGATGCGAGTGGTTACCTGCTGGCCGTGATCCCGGCCAATAGCTGGGTCCGGCTGCACAGCATCCAGGCGGAACTCAACCGGGAACTTGAACTGGCGCCGGAGCAGGAAATAGGCCGCCTGTTCAGCGACTGCGCCCCGGGCGCCGTCCCCTGCACCGGCATGGTCTACGGCATCGAGACGGTCGTGGACGAGGCACTCGGTTCGCTGGCCTTCGTGTACTTCGAATCAGGCGACCACGCACACCTGGTGCGCGTGAGTGGCGATGATTTCCACAAACTGATGAGCGGCTTGCGCCACGGCCATTTCAGCCACGAGGAGTAGCTACCGGTAATCATCAATACGGTTGCTGATACCAGCGCGCCAGGTCAGACACGAAAGTCACGTATCGCTATGCCACCTCCACCGGCGTGGTCATGCCATCCGGGCCGCGCATAGCAAGCATAACCCTCTTGTTATTCAAGAATCCGGCTGGATTAGTGGGCGGGGAATTCGAGATTATTACCTGAAACGATAACATGGAAGGGGCAGTCCCAGAGGTAGCCCCCGTTCCGCTAGTTGGAAGTCCCGTCTGTCTCAGCAAGGCCTAACGGGGAATAACCTGTATTGTCGCCGAGACCCAGGAGGCCGGATAGAGTGATCTCTACCGGCAGGAATTGCCGGATCACATCGGCATTGGTGAGCAGATGCGTGGTCACTTCGCAAGAACGCGTCGACACTGCATACATCAGCCGGCATTTTGTTATGCCGGGTTGCGCTCAATTCACGGGTGTGTTGAACACGTCATTCAGTGTTTGCTGCCCGACCTCGATACCATAATGTTCGCGAAGCTGACGGGCGAATTCCTCGACCGATGCCGGAGGCGGAGCCATGTCGCGCAGAAAGCTGCGCAGGTCCTCCATAACCGCCCAGGGATAGATGATCCAGCGCCATTCACGGACTTCTTCAGAATAAAAATCCGGCTTGTAGCTGGATACACACTTGTGATGCAGTACCGCGGTCCTCAACTGCGCGGGTTCGCCGTGCTCCTGCAGATGCTGGATGGCGGTTTCAAACGTGCTGCCTGAATCACTGACATCATCAATCAATAGCACCCGTTTCCCGGCAATGTCTGTAGCCAGTGGATAGCGGACCCTGGCAACCCGTTCCCTGTGCACACCGCGGTAGTGTTCGATTCTGATATCTGTAAGGTCATAGATATCCAGATAGTCCGACACTATCCGCGCCGGCATGTATCCGCCACGGCCAATCGCAACAATCAGATCGGGATGGAAGCGGGCCTGGCGTATGGCAAATGCCAGCTGGCGTGCAAGCGCATGGAACCGCGCCCAGCTCATGAGTTCACAGCGGATACTCCCAGGCATACCCCACCCCGTCGTCAGCTACCCGGTTTTGTCTGCAGGATGTGGTGAGTGATGACAGCCATCACCGCACCATTACCTCGGCAAAGCCGGACCTTGCATATTGGTATCATATAACCAGGTACATTCCACATCTCTTCAGTTGCCTGGCGCACGGTTTGTTGCTGTTATTGCTTCTGGCAAGAGATTACATTCTCACGTGGCAGATTTTTGAATTATTGTAGTATCATGAAACGCGCGGGCGATTGAATGCCACCCATCTCGAACCAGCGCTTATCACAGCGGCCCGGGCGGGAAGCAGCCAGCTTCCATTCGCGAATTTCCTCCCAATCGCCTTGTGCAATAACAATGTCGTCGTCAGCAATGTGGAGCAAGACATGGCAAATGGAAAACCGGCAGATATCCCGCTGAGCGACCGGCTCGCATTTTTCCTGGAGTTTCTCAGATATCCGCTTCAGATTGGCTCAGTGACTCCAAGCTCCCGGTTTCTCGAGCGACGCATCCTGAAAACTGCTGACATCAGCTCTGCCAGAACCATCGTCGAACTGGGTCCCGGCACAGGTGGCACGACTCAAGCCATTTTGTGCGCGATGTCACCTCATGCCAGGCTGCTGAGCATCGAAATCAATCCGTATTTTTATCGCCTGATCCGCAACATCAATGACAAACGTCTGTTTGCGCACCTCGGTAGCGCGAGCGAGCTGAAGGAAATCATTACGCTGTACGGTCTAGCTGCGCCGGATGTCATCATTTCCGGCATTCCCTTTTCGACCATGAGCCATGACACCGCATCCAGGATTCTCGCAGCCATCTCGTCGCTGCTCGCCCCATTCGGGCGCTTCGTGGCATATCAGGCCAGCGACCGGGTGGTAGACTTGTGCCAGCCGTTCCTGGGTGCGGCCCGGATGGAACTGGAATTTCTCAACATTCCGCCAATGCGTGTTTTCCGTTGGGAGAAACAGGATATCCGCAAGGACGCTGACGCCGAATTGCCTTTGCCGCTGGCGGCGAAAACCGGGCAATCCATCGCCGAGAAGGCACCATGAGGTGTCATATCATCGCACAAGCGGCATTTATTGGTGCCTGTGAGAAATCCGGCCAGGCACCGGCTGGAGACCAGGGACATTGCTGTGACCAAATACAAAAACCAGGCTCCCGTTTCCGCGACAGATTATCCCGGCGTACCGGCGCCTTGATATCCGACCACGTTGGCAAGGCCGGATATCGCGGCGCCCTCACGGATAGAACGCTGGGCACTGCGAAAACTGCTCGCGCTCATGGGAAATCCGCCCATCCAGTTCGTACTCTGGGGTGGCGAGCACGTGCCGGCTGCCAGCACGCCAGGGGCAGACGCCTGCAGATCCATGATCGTCACACGCTATGGCAACTTGTCATCAACCCGGAGCTGCATTGTCTGGAGCAGGCCCAGCGCGCCAAAATGGACTACCTATGCAGAAAACTGCGGCTACAGTTTGTTGATATGGCAGGGGATTGATTCATTCCATTGCACATGACCAGCCCTGCCCCATCAACGCCTGGATCGAGAATCGCATCTTTCCTGGATCCTGCCCCACTCCCTGCGCTAGATGATGGAAATTTTCGAATCCTGGGGATTCTCGGTTCTGAACGTGGAAAACCTGCGCTTGCACTATTCCAAAACCCTCGAACACTGGCTGGCACGCTTCGATGCCCGCCAAGACGAAGTACGCGAACGTTTCGATGAAGCCTATGTCAGGGCCTGGCGCCTCTATCTTGCCGGCTCGACAGCCGGTTTCACCACTGGGTGGCTGCAGCTTTTCCAGATGGTCTTCACACACCCCGGTATCAATAAGATTCGATGGACACGAGACCATCTCTATGCAAGCCGCATGTAAGGATATGGATCACTGTGACGTCCTGATCGCAGGCGGTGGGCCCGCAGGCAGCAGTTGCGCATGGTCACTGCGCAAGGCCGGGCTGGATATCATTGTAATGGACAAGGCAGTATTTCCCGTGACAAGAACTGCGCGGGATGGATCACGCCGGCGGTTATCGACCTGCTTGATCTCGATGTCGAGGACTACAGCCAACAGCCTGTATTTCAGCTCATCACCGCCTTTCGCACCGGACCCATGGACGGGCCCGCGCTCGAAACACTCCAGGACCATGCGGTCAGTTACGGCATTCGCCGCTGTGAATTCGATGATTACCTGCTGCGCCGTTCAGACGCACGCTTGCGCCTGGGGGAACCCCTTGAAAAGCTGGTGCATACCACAGACGGCTGGCTGGACAAGACTGCAATCCCGTTTCGGTCCACGCGATGCCCGCGACTGGCCTGCATGGCTGCCAACAAGCATTAAAAACCCGGCTGGCGAAAAGATTATTTAACAGTCGCTGGTTCGTACAACATGTGCTGCTCGACCGCTGGTTCCTGCACGTTCACCAACCGCCCTTTCATCTCTGATGCATTGCCCCTGCAGGTAATTCGACCCGCAATGACTACAACAACCATTTATGCCGCTTGCCGCGAGTACCGGTTATGTAGGCCGCCTATTTGGAGCAGTGCAATGACCCCCCCATACCAGGCGACTCCATGGTTGTAGCTAAAGCTGTCCTTGGTGGATGACACCATGAATATGACTTGTCACCGAAAGCGTCATGAGTTTTTCGGACCACAGCGGCGGTCAAGCCGCGCGACACGACCCGTGCGGCGATTCTGCAACGCATAACCGAACCGGACCTGGACCTTGAGAGACCGAGACAATGTAACAATCTTCAGGGCCAGTCCATTTTTGCAACTTTCAAAATCACACGTCCTTTATATATGATGAGGATTTCGGCAGGATCAAGACCCCGGACGAACGGATTGTCTATTTCCACCGTAACAGCGTGCTTGACGATGCCTTCGACAAACTGAAGGTTGGTAGTGAGGTGCGTTTCGTGGAAGAGATGGGGGAAAGAGGGCCCCAGGCAAGTACAGTGACTCTGGTGGGCAAGCACCATATTCTGTAGTTGATCAGTCCAGAGATTGGGCAATCAGCAAGCCCAGTATTGCGAGCAGCAGCACTATGACCCACTTGAGGTGGTGCGCGATATTGCGTAACAGCGCTTTGGTTTCCTCATCCATTCGTGTCATGACCCTGCAGGAAACAGATTGAGTATATATTGCACCCGGTTGACGACAATTCCAGGCAGCTTGAATATAACGCAACATACTATACAACATGTAGCCAGCTAGTGTTACCGTCCTGCACCGGGCGCAGGTGGTCGGAGGTTCACAAAAACGTCGGGAGCGTTTTTGGACATCGCGTAGCGATGGCCTGTCAGGGCGGCGGGCAGGGATAGCCCGCCGCAAATCCTCTCGCCACGGCTTGGGCAAGGTGTGCAGTACCTTATCCCCGTCGGCTACCGCCAGACGGTCACCGAGGGGTAAGTTGTTCTATACATCCACCAGGATCAAGACGTCGCCGGGTGTTGCAGTGGAATAAGGGGACCGGCCGGGAAACCGGTCCCATTTTCTTTACCTTCAAACTGTCTCTCCCTGTGAGATTCTGGTGTGATCTGTTAACCTGACTGCAGAGGTCAAAGGCGATGCCAACATCCCTGCAAGAACGGACCGGTCGAGAGTCGTTCACGCCGGCTTACCTGTCCGTGGACAGTAATACGCTGGTCACCCGTGCTGCAACTGCCTGGCAACACCTGGAAGACTGCGACCTGTGCGCCCGCTGCTGCCATATCAATCGCCTGGAAACCACCAGGGGGGCAGTGTGCCGCACCGGTGAGCATGCCATGGTGAACGGTTTCGGTCCTCATCACGGCGAGGAGGATCCCCTGCGAGGACGGCGTGGTTCGGGAACGATCTTCTTCAGCTGGTGCAGCCTGCGCTGCGTCTTCTGCCAGAACTGGGAAATGAGCCAGCGGGGTCTGGGACAGGAGGTAGAACCGGAGGAGCTGGCAGACATGATGTTGGCGCTGCAGGCACAGGGCTGCCACAACATCAACCTGGTCACACCTAGCCATGTGGTGGCACAGATCATCCAGGCTGTTGCCATCGCCGCCCGCCGCGGTCTGCGCCTGCCGCTGGTCTACAATACCGGTGGCTATGACAGCTCCGAGGCCCTGGCACTGCTGGACGGCATTATCGATATCTACCTGCCGGACATGAAATACGGGGATTCGGCTGTTGCCCGGCGCTACTCCAGGGTACGCGATTATGTCGAGATTAACCGGGCGGCCGTGAAGGAAATGCACCGACAGGTCGGTGACCTGGTACTGGATGAACAGGGTATCGCGCAACGCGGCCTGCTGGTCCGTCACCTGATCCTGCCGGAAAACCTCGCGGGAACCGAACAGGTGCTGGCCTTTATCGCCAGGGAAATCTCGCCGGACACTTATGTAAACCTGCTGGACCAGTATCGACCCTGCTACCGGGCCGACGAGCACCCGCCGCTGGACAGGCCGCTTGAGGCCGGCGAAGTTACTACCGCCCTGGAGGTGGCCGGGCAATACGGTCTGCATCGTCTCGACCAACGCGACATACGCCGGTGGCGGGCTTTTTGATTGATGAATACCGGCAAGGAAAAGCCGACCGGGACTGGTCACGGCACACAGGAAACAACCGCAATCCGGGTTGAATGTTATGCCGGTCACCATGCGGAAGAATCACCGCGTCGTTTTTTTCTTGGTCAACGTGAAATCAGGGTGAGCGAGATCATCGACCGCTGGCTGGATCCGGACTACAGCTATTTCAAGGTGCGCGGTGACGACGGCGACATTTACATCCTGCGTAATGACCGTATCGCGGATACCTGGCAGATGACTCTGTTCAGCAGCGGTACGCACAAAGACACGCGCCTCTCCTCGACCTAGGGAATCTTCAGGCTGCCGACCGGTCGCATCTGTCGGTGGCAGCGCAGCTTTGACGGAGTCTTTCTGACCGGCATTATTACCGTACTGCTGGCATGAACATATTTCCATTGCTGCCGTCCAGTATGCAATCGCCGCCTCGAGGCAATCGCATAGTGCGGATTCCGCTTCACTCCATCCGGGTTGAAACGACTATAATTCCGGTTAGTACAAACCTACCATCAACTGTCCCGGCTCGCTGCAGCGGCCATCCGGGTCGATGCCTGTCTATACAATGAAACGCAGGGACTTCCTCAAGTATTCCGCGATCATGCCGCTGGCAGCCGCGGCAACACGCAGGGGATTCGCGATGCCACGACAGAACATGCAACCGGACAAACAGCCACCCGACACCGTCACGCTGTTCGTGGCCGGTGATGTCATGACCGGAAGAGGTATCGACCAGGTGTTGCCCAATCCGGGCGATCCAACAATTTTCGAGGCATACACCAGCTCTGCGCGCGATTATGTGCAACTGGCCGAGCGGGCCAATGGCACGATCCCGCGGCCGGTCGATTTCACCTGGATCTGGGGGGATGCACTCGCGGCCCTGGAGGCGGCGGCCCCCGATGTGCGTATCGTCAATCTGGAAACCGCCGTCACCCGCACCGGTTCACCCTGGCCATACAAGGGGATCCAGTACCGCATGCACCCGGCCAATATTCCCTGTCTCACGGCAGCAGCGATCGATTGCTGTGTACTGGCCAACAATCATGTGCTCGACTGGGGATATGCGGGGCTCGAGGAGACGCTGGCAAGCCTCGCACAAGCGGACTTGCCGGCCGTGGGTGCCGGCCCTGATCTGGCCGCGGCACAGGCGCCGGCGATATTCGACCTGCCGGGCCGGGGCCGGGTGCTGGTGTTTGCCGGTGGCCTGCAGAGCAGCGGCATCCCGGCGAAGTGGGCGGCAACTCGTGAACGGCCCGGCCTCCACCTGCTGCCGGACCTCTCGGACCACACCATCCGTGATATCGCCCATGCCGTACGCACTCGCAAGCGGCCCGGTGACGTGGTGGTGATCTCCCTGCACTGGGGCGGCAACTGGGGCTATAGCATCCCGGCGGCGCACTCTGGCCGCGGCACAGGCGCCGGCGATATTCGACCTGCCGGGCCGGGGCCGGTGCTGGTGTTTGCCGGTGGCCTGCGAGCAGCGGCATCCCGGCGAAGTGGGCGGCAACTCGTGAACGGCCCGGCCTCCACCTGCTGCCGGACCTCTGGACACACCATCCGTGATATCGCCCATGCCGTACGCACTCGCAAGCGGCCCGGTGACGTGGTGGTCTCTCCACTGGGCGGCAACTGGGCTATAGCATCCCGGCGGCGCACACCCGCTTTGCCCATGCGCTGATCGAAGAGGCGGATGTGAACCTGGTGCACGGGCATTCCTCGCATCATCCACTAGGTCTGGAGGTCTATCGGGGCAGGCCGATCATCTATGGCTGCGGTGACCTGATCGATGACTACGAGGGCATTAGCGGTTACGGGAAATACCGAAGCGAGCTTGCCCTGCTGTATCTGGTGACGCTGGATACGGCACACGGCGAACTGGTATCGCTGGAGATGATCCCGCTGCACCGTAACAGATTCCGTCTAGAACGGGCGGCGCGTGATGACGTTGACTGGTTGACGAAGACACTGGATCGCGAGAGCAGGTCATTGGGGGCGCAGGTAACGCGATCGGAAGACGCGACACTTCGTCTGACCTGGACATAATGAACGGGGCGATGGCCGGCAGGCCTGAAGTGCAGTAGTTCAGATTTGATCTGACAGCTACCGGTTTGATGGTGGTGACTGTCAGATCTAATCTGAACTACTACAACTAATCCAGTGAACCTGCACACAACGCCTGCGGCCCATACGGTTCATTCGTATATTTGCACCTTACGCGCAGTTGACTTATCAATCACTTACACCTCACTGTGCTTTCGAGTTAGCACAAATCTGGCACAGTCCACGTAGTGGTATTCCGGTTATTCTTTCAAGAAATTGTGTAGATATTCGATATACAATAGTGTATATAGTTTGTCTATACAACTGGAGACTATCCCGATGGCTGGAACACAGAACCGTGCAGCACCAATTAATATCCGTGCACGCGCGACTCAGCGTAACCTGATTGATAAGGCCGCAGCAATGCTCAATAAAAATCGCTCGGACTTCATGCTGGAGGCTGCCTGCCGTGAGGCCGAAAACATCTTGCTCGATCAGCGCCTCTTCCTGGTGGACGACAAGGCCCGGCAGGCATTCGAGGCACTCATCGACGCGCCGGTCAAAGACAATCCCGCGCTGCGCAAACTGTTACATGACAAGGCGCCATGGGAGAAGTAACGGCGCCGGAGCCATTTACCGAGACTCACCTCACTGAATCATTCTCGTGCGGCATCCCTGTGCTGGATGACTGGCTCAAACACCGCGCACTCAAGAATGAAGTTTCCGGCGCATCCCGCACCTTCGTCATTTGCCAGGATTCTCAGGTCATCGGTTATTACACGCTGGCAACCGGCAGTATTGAACCTCGCAATGCTCCAGGGAAAATACGCCGTAATATGCCGAATCCGATACCGGTGATGGTGCTTGGAAGACTCGCTGTCGATCAGCGGCAGCAGCAGGCAGGACTGGGGCGGGGTCTGCTGAAGGATGCCCTGTTGCGTACCCTGTCGGTGTCGAAACAGGCAGGCATTCGGGCGTTACTGGTGCATACGCTCTCGGAAGATGCAAAGCACTTCTACACCCGTAGCGGGTTTATCGAATCTCCGCTTGATCCCATGACCTTGATGATTGCACTGCAGGATGCTGCACATTGCCTGTAACGGCGCGCATGGATTAGCAGGCTGTTGAAAAATAGCCTGCTGGCCCGGCGCAGGGATGCGCCGGCATCTTTCAACGGCGCTAAGCCGTTGAAAGATGGAGCGAGGCGCGAGCGTGTATCGCGCCGAAGC
This sequence comes from uncultured Gammaproteobacteria bacterium, assembly GCA_963712695.1. Classification (GTDB taxonomy): domain Bacteria; phylum Pseudomonadota; class Gammaproteobacteria; order UBA9214; family UBA9214; genus UBA9214. The sequence goes on along the minus strand of CAVQJD010000021.1, from coordinate 2,157 downwards.
GAATTGAAAAAGTCCAGGATGGACTTTTTCAACATCCTGTTAGACCCTGGAAACCGGTCGAACAATGTGGAACGCTTTGCTGCAACAAGCTGTGATACGAGTAAAGCCCGACTATTTCGCATTACCCGAAGTCGAATGTGAACATTACCAGCTGCAGTTGAATGCAAGTGATAAGGTCAATGCAACAGAGGAGCAGGCTGCGGTACTGGACAGGTTTAAGGATAGTCTGTATTTGTTATGAAATAGCATGCTATTGCCCTTATGGCATTGACCAAGGAACAATCTTTACGCGAGGCGATCGCCCGAGAAGAAGTGCAGCTCGCTGAGATTGCACACAGACAGGATGAGAGCCGAAAACGGTTGGCAGCACTCAAGGAAGAGCTTGCCGCCGTGGAATCACCGCCTGTAGTTCCTTTTGCCTCTGCAATACAACCATGTGCCGACGGCGTGTAGTGCAATAAATGGAACGTGTACATTCAAGCCGCTTCACGATAGTAATAATTGAGCATACCGCCAAGGCGTTCGCGGCGTTGAGTTGGCTCATCGGATGAACTAACCCTGGCAAGTGGCCTCAGCAATTGATTCCCTACACCCTGATGATTACGTTCAGAGTGATAATGTGCCATATATTCTCTGAGTGCCCGACGAAGGGAAGCCTCACCGAAAAGAATCATGCGATCCAGGCATTCATCCATTATAGAACGCACAAATCGTTCTGCGAATGCATTACAGTTGGGCGCTCGCGCTGGGCATCGAACAGGCTTCACGCCCTCTCGATCCAGATGCCTTCTGAAATCATTCGTGTATTTTGTGTCGCGGTCCATGATGAGGGACCGACTGTTTAAAAGAAAACCATCACTCACGTCTGTCAGGTTGCGGGCCACTTGCTTCATGAATGCACCGTTGGGGGCCGTGGTCACCCCGGCAATGTGTACGGAACGTGTTGAAAGATGGATGATAAACATTACGCAATAGGTCACCAGCCCGCGGGGTGTCCAAACCTCGATTTTCTAAAAAACCGATACTAGCAAAATCTTCATGCAAAGAAGACCAAACCGCAGAACACAGAGCATACATGTCCATTAATAACTCTGCGCGATCCCTCTGTTCCCTAAACCGAAAAGGACTTCCACTAATACTGCACTGGGAAAGAAGCTTTTAGCTCATTGATAGTTACTCTTTTTCTCTCTGTTCTGTTATGACAACGCTTTAAATACAATCTAAGGGGGGCACCATGAAACGCCTCGATGACATTCATCTTATTGTCCATGAAAAGCTGCAAAAACATTTTGAGTTAACCCCGGTGCACCTGAAGCACCCTCTCCCTGAAAGGTCTATGCGGTCCCTCGGCCTGGTCAGGATTGACGGAAAGGTTTTCAGCTCGGACAAGTTTTTACGGGTACTTATTATGAATATAAATGTGGCCTTCCTGCGCGAAGTCAGAACCATCTTCCTCGGTCCCAAGGTAGAGCTTAACCTTCCTATTTTCTCTTCAGAAACAATCCTGATGGGTAACAAGCGAATGTTTTTCCTTGATGTTCAGCGACGGGGAGGCTATGACCGTCATGATGACACCGCGCTCTACAGCAGGCTCGTCGCCATAAGAGAAAAGTACCCCGATCTATTGACTCATCCCTTAAAGATGGGGAGAGAAATTGACAAAACGTTTTCACGGGCTGCCTGCTATGTGAAAATCTCACGGGACCAGGATGAACATGCCTTAAGCCTTTTCCATGAATACCTGGACGTTTTCCTGGAAATAGTACAGCAGACCCGGTCCTTAACGGGGGATTCATTGGCACAGGCACGTCGTGACTACGATGCCTATACAAACACGGTCCTTGACCATGATCCTGCCGCCAAGATATATAGAATACTTTTCGGAAAAAAGGGCGGAGTGGAACGTGTCCTGGAGCTCTTTTTTGCCTGCTAGCATCTCTACCAGGAACAATCTTTTCTTCCCTCGCCGTACAACCTTTCACGCCGGCATGACCATGAACACCATTGGCTCACTCTAGCCTGCATTGTGTAAGAGAGGCAACTAAGAATAAACAGGATTATACCGGCTCCATTAACGGGCTCCGCATACCCTAAGACAGCAAGTGTTTTTTCAATCATGTGAAGGCAACTACTACTGGCTACCTGGAATCAAGGAGC
>CAVQJD010000020.1:0-4010 GCA_963712695.1 uncultured Gammaproteobacteria bacterium | reverse complement strand
TCTAAAGACGGAGTTTCGGCGAACATACGAAGACGCGAAGTCTTTTCAGGGAGATATAAAAATTCGTGAAATCAATGGGGTCAGACTCGATTGATCTGGCAATTTATCAACGAATCAATGGGGTCTGACCCCATTGTTTCTCCCATTGATTCTTCGCAAGCAGATCGTTCAGCGCCCTTGAGGTCGTCCCTGACCTCATTGACTGAAAGCCCCGATGGATGGCCCGACCCGTTAATCAGCCAGCAGCATGCCCACTTCATTGGCTATGATGCCGTGCACAGCCTTTGTTGGATGAACCCCATCCCAGAAGACGTAATTATCAGGCTTTTTGCAGGCGTATGGCGGAACATTCGGCGTGACACACGGTACCTCGCCGTTTTGTGGATCGGAGGGCAGCGGATCGAGAACCAGCTGCAGGAACCTGGTATAGACGTCATACCTGATAATTTCCAGATCGGGATCCGGGATAGCGGCTTCGAGCATATCAAGAACATCATCCAGCCCAGGAATGCTGACTGGCAGCAGTGGACAACCCTGCGGCTGTGGACCCTGCACATCGTAGCCGAAGTTGAACCAGTACGACAGGCAACTGGCCAGGCCGGCGGCCCCGGGAAACTGCTGATCGGCAATCGCCAGCGACGGGGTGAACCCAAGGTCTGGTGAATTCATGACCAGAAATTTCCTTGCCCCGTGCGCATACAGGGTTTGGATAGCGCCACCTATCGATCCGACAGCCTCGCCAATGATGGTGAGACCGTCCAATGGATTGGACACAAATGCAAAAACGGCATCAGGTGCAATGTCGTTTCCACCAATGAAGATGACATACAGCGCATCGGGTGAAGCGACGCCGCCTGTATCAGCCAGATAGGTGGTCACTTGCATGGGCAGATGCATGTTAGAGCTGCTTGCCGAGGCGTCACGCGCCCGTGCACCACCATAGGCATAGTTGGTAGCTTTACCAGGGTTGCGCAGTGCCGGACGCACCAAGCCACCCAGGCCTAGCGGTTTCGCATACTGTTCCACCCACGTCTGCCCGTTGCTGTGATGGTGTCCGCCCCGCGCGTAAGGGCCATCGGGGACCAGGAACGGGTCCAGCAGCTCATACGGTGGTGTATTGGACAGTCCCGTCACGACGTACTTGTTGCCTGGATCGGACAGGCTGTCGCCGAATATGACCAGTCCATCATAATCAAGTCCTGCACTGGCCCACCCAGAAAAAAGCAGTGACAAGCTCAACAGAAAGGCGAGCTGCGGATGTTTAATATTATTCATGCTCAGGCTCCATAATGAGGGTGATTTACTGAGTACTGTCTCTCTGTAGTTGGTTTTCAGATCAGGGTATTAATAACACCATGCAGCAAGCGTGTAATTGACTTCAGTCAAAATAGAACAGTAACTGACAAGTAATCCTGCTTTAGAGGGTAACTACACAGATAACATCCGCCATTCTGGCTAGGCTTTGTCGGCAGCCTTACAGATCAGGCCGCAGAACGATGCTGCTGTCCCGGAAGGCAGGTTATGGCCGGAACAGAACCTTAAGACCGGGAACAAAAGCAACGCTACTGTATAAATAACACTAACCCGTTTGTACTGGCTCGTAAGTCGTATATTTTTCATATCAGGCTTTCGCTAACGTGGATTTGCCAGTTTGCAGATTGATCACGCCTCGCGCGGTTTATTCATTGACAATCCCAGATCCTCACATGGCGGTTTTCGGACCGCCCTTTTTGTACGCCGGTACGACAGGTTATGGCCGGACTTCCCATTCGCAAGCACGCCAGGTGATTGTCACGCAATTATTATGAACGGCTGACTTATACCCAGTCACGGAAGTATATGGCTGCGTACTGCGATTACCTGTGAAGGAAGATTTCCGAACCTGTCGATGCATTCCAGGCTTGCTCAATTGGCATTTCAAACCAGGCGCATTCCCGTATAGTGCATGTTAGTACTGATAACCAAATTGACAAGAATCAACACACGATGTCCTTGTCTGTCAGTGGTTTCACCTATTACCGATTGGACGGGTCATTACTTGCGGCGGCAGAGCTCTATGGAGGTTTTACGGAATATAAAATGCATTTGCATAGCGGCATTGGCTGGCTGTGCAATATCAAGCTGCGCCACTATCACTTCTGGTACGGACCAGGGCATCCGGATCGTTACGGAAAAGGATGTAACCGGTGCAAGCTGTACTTTGGTTGACAGCAAGGGAAACCGGTCATTCATACCCCACACACCCGGAACGACTTACATGACCAGGGGTAATGCCCCGTTAATAATCACTTGCACCAAGCCCGGCTACAAGCCAACCACCCTGAAACTCGATGAGAAAATTGCGGGGGCAACCATGGGAAATGTAATTCTCGGTGGCGGAATCGGAATTATATTCGACGCATCGTCCGGAGCAGCCCAGCGCTACCCGACGAACGGTGGTAATCTGGATGGAACCCGAAAAGTGGTCCGACGAGAAATCGAAATTACAATGGGAAGAAGAAAAGCGCGCGTACATACAGGAATCGATATCTGCCACACCGGATAACAGCTCTTACGGAAGTGACGACTCATTTGAGTAGACATACTGCTGCACGACCGGGTGATGAATGACGACTTGCGAAGGAGTAGCAAGCCATGATACAAAGTTACAAAACAGGATGGGTCGTTGTATTGCTCGCCGTATTTACTCTCCTGCATGGCTGTGCGATCAACCGGGCGACCTCAAACGTTGACCAGACGACAGACCTATCCAATGTGAAGTTGTTCTATGTGAAGAAATACAGCAACGACACGAGGGATACCAATATCGTAATAAAGGACAAACTCATGGAAATGGGCTTCCAAGTGTCAGAGACCCAAACGGACGTCGACGCCATTGTCACGTACGTCGACAAATGGTTCTGGGATATAACAATGTACATGGTCGAATTGACCATAACACTGAGAGATCCGAAAACAGATTTTCCGCTTGCCACAGGCAACTCACTTACATACATCCCTTACAAGAAAATCGCAGCAAGGGATGGTGGACGAGGTGCTCACCAACATTTTCTTCAGTAAGGAGAAGCAGGGAAATGACAATGCGAAATAATTACATCCGCCTGATGCTTGGTATATACAGCGATTTCGTGGCTGGCCGGCTGCGCGTCGGCGCCAAGCGAGGAAGCGATTGTGGTCGATGATGCATTGTTGGGCGCCAAGCACCCGTATTCCGTCAGCATAAGTACAAGTGGTGGCAGTGAAACTGGCGCCATGGACTATAGCAATATATCCAATGAGGACCTGGCTGCCGCTATTGAGGAATCCATTACGAAGTCCCAGGTCTCTTTGCGAGTGTGATCAAGGGTGACGGTGCGGACTATAGGCTAAGTGTTTCACTGGTCAGTATGTCAAAGCCCATGTTCGGTATTGTCTTTCACGATCGATATGGAAATGGCATGGTCGTTAGTTAATGCAAGAACGGGTGACATCGTGATGAGAGAATCCATCAAGTCGTCTTATACAGCGACCGCAGGCGACGCCTTCGCTGCCGTGACGCGAATCCGCCTTGCGGTTGAGGGAGCCGCACAAAACAACATCCGCCAGGGTTTGCAGAAGATAGCAGCCCTGTCACTGGACTAGCACCAGGAATGCATTCATAGGCTGCTCTCCTATGGCAGGTGTTGAGATTCTGGAAATTTCCATCCTAGGCATCAATAAAGGCAATAAAGGCATCGGATACAATTTTCGATCCTGATTATCTGACGTAGAAAAAGCGATAAAGAATCGCTAGGCTCTGCAAGCCATGAGCCAGCCACCAAAACATTCCTCCGAGCCCACAGCTACCCGTCCCGGCGTGCACACGCGCCTGACCTTCATCGTCGCGCTGCTGTCGATGATCGGGCCGTTCTCCATCGATGCCTACCTGCCGTCCTTCCCGGATATCGAGGCCACGTTCGGGATCAGCCGTACGCTGCTGAGCCAGAGCCTGTCGGTTTACCTGGCGGCGTTTGCAGCCTCGACGCTACTGT
>CAVQJD010000019.1:0-37184 GCA_963712695.1 uncultured Gammaproteobacteria bacterium | reverse complement strand
CTTCGGAGAGAAGTTTCATGTCGATGGCCGATCGTGACGGCGTCATCTGGTACGACGGGAAAATGGTGCCCTGGCGTGAGGCGACGACCCACGTCCTGACCCATACGCTGCACTACGGCATGGGCGTGTTCGAAGGCGTGCGCGCCTACGATGCCGAGCAGGGTACCGCGATCTTCCGGCTGCGCGAGCACACCGACCGTCTGTTCCGCTCCGCGCACATCCTGCGCATGCCCATGCCCTACGACAAGGACACCCTGAACGCGGCACAGATAGCCGTGGTGCGCGAAAACGGCCTGCAGTCCGCGTACCTGCGCCCGATGTGCTTTTACGGTTCCGAGGGCATGGGCCTGCGCGCCGACAACCTCAAGGTGCACGTGATCGTCGCGGCCTGGGAGTGGGGCGCCTACCTGGGCACGGAAAACCTGGAACGCGGCATTCGCATCCGCACCTCGTCCTTCACCCGCCATCACGTGAACATCACCATGTGCAAGGCCAAGGCCAACGGCAATTACATGAACTCCATGCTGGCGCTCAACGAGGCGCTGTCCTGCGGCTACGATGAGGCAATGCTGCTGGACAGCGAGGGCTATGTCGCCGAGGGCAGCGGCGAAAACATCTTCATCGTCCGCAACGGGGTTCTGTACACACCCGACCTGACGTCGGCGCTGGAAGGGGTAACCCGCGATACCATCATGACGCTGGCCTGCGAGGAAGGTCTCGAGGTGCGCGAGAAACGCATCACCCGCGACGAGGTGTACGTCGCCGACGAGGCTTTCTTTACCGGCACTGCGGCCGAGGTCACGCCGATCCGGGAAGTCGACCAGCGGGTGATCGGCAACGGCTCGCGGGGGCCGGTGACCGAAAAGCTGCAGACCCTGTACTTCGACCAGGTGAACGGGCGGCTCGACAAGTACGCGAACTGGCTGACCGTGGTCTAGCTGCGTCCAATTCGCGAACAGGTATATCGCGCCAGGATGCAGGGCGTATTGTGTGCGCCATTCCCCGGTGCGTGGAAAGTACCCTGCGCCTGCCGGCGCATCTGTCAGGCGGCCAGTATTGCAGGGTGCACTTCGTGCACCGATTCCGGCGTCACCACACCCTGCATCGCTAATGGCCACGGAATCCACGGAAGAACACGGAAAAATCCAATGCCGGTGTGTGGAGCGCACCCTATGCTTTCCGGCGCATCTGTCAGGCGGCCTGTATTGCAGGGTGCACTTCGTGCATCGATTCCGGTACGTCACCCGCACCCTGCATCTTGAATGGCCACGGAAGCCACGGAAGAACACGGAAAAATCCAATGCCGTGCGTACAACGCACCCTGCAATTCAGAACTGGCAGTCGGGTAAACGTGGATTAACCGATGCAGTTCGCTAGCTCACCGCATCCTGCAGGGTCTAAATCAGCTCTGTCTACCCTGTCCCCTCCGTGGCGTGGATTTGTCATTTCCATGCATCTCCGCGCCTCTGCGCGAGGTTCCCGGTCTAGTTCTGGCTGAGCTGCGAATTGTACAGCCGCCAGTAGGCGCCGCCCCGGTCGAGCAACTCGCGGTGCGAACCGCTTTCCACGACACGGCCCTGGTCCAGTACCACGATGCGGTCGGCATGTTCGATGGTGGACAGGCGGTGCGCGATAATGAGCGACGTGCGCCCCCGCATGAGGGTTTCCAGTGCGCCCTGCACATGACGTTCAGATTCGGTGTCCAGCGCGGAGGTCGCCTCGTCCAGGATCAGGACCGGCGCATCCTTCAGCAGGGCGCGCGCGATGGCCAGTCGCTGGCGCTGGCCGCCGGAGAGGCGCGCGCCGTTTTCGCCGATCAGCGTTTCCATGCCGTCCGGCAGCATGCTGATGAACTCCATGGCATGGGCCGCCTCGGCCGCGGCGGTGATTGCCGTGCGGTCTGCGCCGCGCATGCTGCCGTAGGCGATATTGGCCGCGATGGTGTCGTTGAACAGCACGATGTCCTGGTTCACCAGCGCGATGCCGGCGCGCAGGTCGGCGAGGTTCACGTCCTGCAGGTCTTCGCCATCCAGCAGGATCTGTCCGCCGGTCGGCTGGTAGAAGCGCGGTACCAGCGCGGCCAGGCTGGACTTGCCACTGCCGGATTTGCCGACCAGCGCGACCGTTTCGCCGGGTTCGATGTCCAGGCTGACATCGTCGAGAGCCGCGATCTTGTCGGTGTCGTAGCGCAGGCTGACGTGGCGGAACGAGAGGGCGCCCCGGATGGCGGGTATGCGCAGGTTGCCGGTCTCCGGCTCCGGCGGCTGTTCCAGCAACTCGAAGATGGACTGCGATGCCGCCATGCCGCGCTGCAGCTGCTCGTTGACCTTGGTCAGGCGCTTGATGGGCGAAAACAGCAGCCCCATGGCGCCGAAGAACGAGATGAAGCTGCCTACCGTGAATTCGTTCTCCAGCGTCTGTGAGGACGCGATGTAGATCATGACGGCCAGTGCGATGACCGCGATCATCTGCACGGCGGGAACATTGGCGGCCGAGGTCGCGATGATCTTCAGATTCATGTGGCGCACGCGGTTCGCGATGGTATCGAAGCGTTTGTTTTCGTAGTCCTGGCCGCCGAACAGCTTGACCACACGATTGCCCTTGATCGCCTCTTCGACGACATTGGTCATGTCGCCCATGGCCTGCTGCAGGAAGGTACTGAGCCGGCGCAGGCGGCCGCTCATCAGTTTCACCACAATGCCGATGGCGGGTGCCACGACGAAAAAGATCACCGACAGCTGCCAGTTGATCCAGGCCATCAGGGCCAGCAGCCCGATCACCGACAGGGTATCGCGCACCATGATCAGCAGCGAATCGCTGGCCGCAGCCGCGACCTGTTCCACGTTGAAGGTGATCTTCGAAATGAGCGTGCCGGTCGGGTTGTCGTCGTAGAAGCGGCTGGGCAGTGTCAGCAACCGGCTGAATATATCCCTGCGCAGGTCCTTGATCACCTTGCCGGACACCCAGCTGAGCGAGACCGAGCTGATGTAGTTGGAAACACCACGCACCAGGAACAGCAGGATCAGCAGGACCGGCATGAGCCGTATGGTGTCCGGATCCTTTTTGATAAAGCTGCCGTCCAGCAGCGGTTTCATCAGCGCCGGGATGGCCGGTTCGGTGGCGGCCAGCACCATGATGCTCACCAGCGCCACGACAAATACCTTCCAGTACGGCACGACATAGCGCAGCAGGCGCGTGTACAGCTCTCGGGTAGTGGTCGGTCTGTCCATGCCTGTATGGTTGGTCCAGGGGTCGGGTGCGTTCCGCTATGGGCCTGATTTTATTGCCGCAGGCGATTATACAGCCCGGTTGGGCGCAATGCCGGCCGCTAGCCCGCATTTCTCACCGGGCGGCGGTTATCCAACGTAATGAGCTGAAACCATGAAGCTAATACGCATTCGGCAATGAACAGTCTGTCATTGGCCGCTGCCTATCCCGGCCCTGGCTGGTTCTCGCACGCCCGTACTTGCTCTTCACTCAAGTGGTAGCTACGGCTACCACTTTCATTCCAGAGCGGCGTCCGGACATGCGAGCCCTGCGCCAGCATCCGGGATCCCGGTGAGAAATGCGGGCTAGTGATTCCGGCCGCGCTATCATGCCATAATTGCGCGGTATTCATTGCCTGGCTGGCCAGGCCGCAGGAGAACTCAGTGCCAAATCCACATACCGCGGATGCGCCCGGCGAGCAGGCCTACGTCGAGCCGAATGCCGAGAACCACTACGAAGTGACCCGGGCAGACCTGCCCCTGCATTGTCCGCTGGACGGGATGAGCCTGTGGGACTCCCACCCGCGTGTCTACCTGCCTATCGAAACCACCGGCAAGGCCAAGTGCCCCTACTGCGGCGCCGACTATACCCTTGTTGATGCCTAGCCCGCATTCCTCGCCGGGCTGCTGTTGACGGACATATTCAATTGAAATCATGAAAGTGATGCCCATCCAGCAACAAGCAGTGTGTCATCGGGCGATGCCTGTCCCGGTGAGAAATGCGCGCTAGGAGCGGCCTTGGCCGCCAGCAAGCCTGATACCGGCACAGCCAGCGATCGCACTCGCACCCCGGTCGAACACAACCGTCCGCTGATCGTCTGGCGTTTCACGGACGGCAAGCCCGGCCACGACAACCAGACACAGGGTTTGCTGGCGGCCTTGCGCACGCACGCCCCCGTCGATGATTTTCCGATACAGATTGCGGATTGCCGGGCCGGGCTGGTGGCCTGCCTGACCGGGCGCACGGCGTCCGGGCTGGAAGCGCCCGACCCGGACCTGATCATCGGCGCCGGTCATGCCACGCACCTGCCCATGCTCAATGCCCGCCGGGTGCGAGGCGGCAGGGTCGTGGTATTGATGAAACCGACCCTGCCGACCGCCTGGTTCGACCTGTGCGTGATACCCGCGCATGACCGGACGCGACACAGGGAGAACATCCTGGTCACGCACGGTGTGCTGAACCGGGTCCGGCACGACGTGGCAAAGGATGGAGCGCGCCGGGCTGATCCTGGTCGGCGGCCCGTCCGGGCACGTGACATGGTCCCGGCGCGGCGGTGGCCGGGCAGATCGATGCCGCGCCGGCGCGCACGCCCGACGTGCACTGGACGCTGGCCACCTCGCGCCGTACGCCGGCGGATTTCCTGGCACAGCTCGACACGGACAGGCCGCAACTGACGGTCGCACCCTGCGAACAGACCGGCCCCGACTGGCTGCCGGAGCAGCTGGCCCGGGCGGCACGGATCTGGGTCACGCAGGACAGCGTGTCCATGGTGTACGAGGCCCGACTGCGGGTGCCGCGGTCGGGCTGCTCTCGGTGCCATGGCGCAACGAACGTGACCGCCTGGCGCGCGGGGTGGCGCAGCTGTTGCGGGACGGGCTGGTCACGGCATTTGATGCCTGGCAGCAGGGCAAAGCGTTGCAGCCGCCGGCCGAACCCTTCGACGAGGCAGCACGCTGTGCCGCCTGGATAGCGGAACGATGGCTGGGCGCAGACTGACCGTGCTGCAGATCCTGCCGGCGCTGGAAAGCGGCGGTGTGGAGCGTGGCACGCTGGAAGTGGCGGCGGCGCTGGTCGCGGCAGGCCATCGTTCTCTCGTGGTATCGGCCGGCGGCCGGCTGGTCGAGGCCCTGATCGCGGCGGGGTCCGAACACATCACCCTGCCGGTGGGCAGGAAATCGCTGGCCACACTGTTGCAGGTGCGCCCGTTGCGCCGGCTGTTGCGCGAGCAGGGCGTGGATATCCTGCATGCGCGCTCGCGCCTGCCGGCGTGGGTAGCCTGGCTGGCCTGGCGTGGCCTGCCGGCTGCCGGGCGGCCGCGTTTCATCACGACCGTGCACGGGCTCTACTCGGTCAACCGCTACAGCGCAATCATGACCCGCGGCGAGCGCGTGATCGCCGTGTCGGACACGGTGCGCAACTATATCCTCGATAATTACCCGGCAGTCGATCCGTTGCGCATCGTCACCATCTATCGCGGCGTGGACCGTGCCGAGTTCCCGTACGGCTACCGGCCCGATGCGGGCTGGCTGGACGCATGGTATGGCCAATACCCGTTGTTGAAGGGACGCCGGGTATTAACGCTGCCGGGGCGGCTGACGCGCCTGAAGGGGCACGAGGATTTCATCGGGCTGATCGCGGCCCTGGTGGCGCAGGGTCACGATGTGCATGGCCTGATCGTGGGCCACCTGGACCCGGCCAGATCGTCATACATCGAGGAACTGAAAAAGTATATTGCGGACAGAGAGTTGGCAGATCGGATCACCTTGACCGGTCTGCGCCGGGATATCCGCGACATCTACGCCGTCTCGGATATCGTCCTGTCATTGTCGAACAAGCCCGAGTCGTTTGGACGAACGGTGCTCGAACCCCTCTGTATGGGCGTACCGGTAGTCGGTTACGACCATGGCGGGGTGGGAGAGATCCTCACCACGCTCTACCCGCAGGGCAAGGTGTCACGCGGCGACACCGACGGCTTGCTGGAGCGTACGGCGCAACTCCTCGCCACACCGCAAGCGGTGCCGGAAAGCCATACCTATACACTCGATGACAGCGGCACAGACGCTGGACCTGTACAGGGAACTGGCGGAGAACGATGCAGCCGCAGGGGGGAAGCCATTATGAACACGGTACTCTGGTGGGGACGATTCGATCCCGACTATGCCCGCAACCGCATTCCGCGCCAGCTGCCCGGCGAGCTGGGCTGGGACGGTGGGGGGCAGCCGATGTTCAGTGTCCGGGATCTCGCACGCTACTCGCCACTGTTCGGTAGCAGCAAGCAGGGTGCGGGCGACTGTAACAGGATATTGTCGGGGGTGATCCGCACTTTCCGGGCAGACACTATTGCTTTGTTCCGGGCAGGTATTATGAGCCGATTCCGTGTTGAGGCGTACCGGTGTTACCCAATGTAGCAATATATCAATCCGGCATTACTCCGCTGCCCGACAGGCCAAACGTTCAATAACGGTAGACTTTTTGGAAAGGGGATTTTATTCTGCCTGCACAGCACGGATGCCTCGATGCTGAAGCTGAGTGGTACAGGCTGGTCGCTGATCCACGCCGACTTGCTGGATGAAACGGGGGAGTTGATCGCAACGCGCGATGTGACGGATTCTCATCCCGACGATTAGCCGCTCCGGTGATTTGTTCCAGGGCATGGAACAGCTTCCTGACGGGCGTTTCCACGTATTACCGGAAGATTTTCGGCGCCACGCTCTCCAGACATATAACAGTACCGGCCCGTGAAAAAAACATTAAACGAAATTCTTTGGTTATTGCCGGTGTAAACCAGCATGACCTGCAGGGTCGCCTGGCGAAAAACTTGCGCCGGTTATCCAAACCGGTTTGAACGTGAATCACGAATAGCCCATATAAATACAATGCACAAATCTTCACTTCTCAAGGCCGAGTTCTTCCTGAAGCACTATGGCGAATCTTTACCTGAATCAGGTGGTCTCCACAGGGTGCTTGAAATCGGATCAAAATCCTATGAGTCCCAGGACTCCTACAAACCACTGTTTCCCGAAGAACGATTTAAATATACCGGGTTGGACATTGAAGCGGGGCCAAATGTCGACCTGGTTCCCGCACACAATTTTTTGTGGAATGAGATAGAAGACGAGACTTTTGATCTTTGTATTTCTGGGCAAACATTCGAACACAACCCGTTCTTCTGGGTAACATTCAGTGAAATTGCACGGATCCCTCACCCGGAGGGGTTATGTGATCATTGCCCCCGGAGCCGGTCCAGTGCATCGATAGACCTCATGACTGCTGGAGATTTTATCCCGATTCATGGCGATCGCTCTGTTTGCTGTCTGGCATGGTGCTGGTAGAAGATTATTTTGAGACGGATGAGACAGCCTCGCTGGTACCGGGAGGCAAGTGGCGTGATTGTGCGCTGATAGCCAGGAAACCTGTCCTGGAGGGTGCCTTGAGAGAAGAGTTTTATGATCAACTCGGAAAGATCGCCGCACCATTTTCGAACCTGAATTTTTCCGGCATACGGCCACCCAATACCACCGGTCCCTGTTTTGCCGACTATGAATCAAGTGTGCTGGCCAAATACCGGCCAGGTCCGCTGAAAATACTGGACAGGCTGCTGCGGGGTCGGCGCTTGCCGGATATTTACAAGCATTGAGGTGATATTTTCATGCGCCTTGACAGTGTCTGTCTCGAGGACTGACACCCGTACGGGCAATCGCCGGTGCGTATTCAGAGGGCGTGACTGTTCGGCGGACGGACCCGACGCTACGGTCGGCGTTGAACCAGTCGCATCGTCTGCCCCGGATACCAGCCGGAGATCGTTCCAAGCACGGGTGTTCCGCGGGCAGCTGTCCGAACTGTTTGAATGACTGCCAGCGTGAACATCGAGTGCTGAGCCGGAAGATGACCGGATACGGATATGAAAATTCCCCGCGCATTCTCCACCCATCTGAAAACACCGGGTGCGCGCAACTACCTGCTGCCGGTGCGTTACCGGAAAACAGCGCCAATACGCTCGATACCATGCCGGCGAGAACGCTGGACCTGTACCGCCAGCTGACGAGCGGCGCTGCAACGATCGGCGCGGGGAGTGGTCCGCTGTGAACACGGTACTGTGGTGGGGGCGTTTCGATTCCGGCTATTCCCGCAACCGCATTCTGCGCCAGCTGCTCGGCGAGCTGGGCTGGGAGGTCCGGGATTTTCATCCCCGGCTCAGCTCGCTGGGTGACCTGGAGGCACATCTGCGACGTATCCCGCGCCCCGACCTGGTCTGGGTGCCGTGTTTCCGCCAGCGCGACCTGGTGGCGGCGAGTCGCTGGGTGCGGCGCAAGGGGGTGCCGCTGGTTTTCGATCCACTCATTTCCGCCTATGACAAGCAGGTCGACGAGCGGGGCAAGATCGCGCCCGGCAGTGCGCGCGCGGTCAAGCTGCTGGTCAGGGAACGGACGCAATTCCAGCGCGCCGATCGTGTGCTGGCCGATACGCTCGCGCATGCCGATTATTTTGCGGATGTACTCGGGGTGGACAGGAGCCGGCTCGCGGTGGTCTATGTCGGTGCCGAGGAGGCCCTGTTCCGGCCCGGTCCGGCTGCCCCGCTGCGTGGCGATCAACCGCTGGAGGTGCTGTTCTTCGGCAGCTTCATTCCGCTGCAGGGGCCGCAGGTCGTGGTTGAGGCGGCCAGGCTATACCAGGGGCCGCCGGTGCAGTGGACATTGCTCGGGCAGGGCCCGTTGCGTGCGCCGTGCGAGGCGGCTGCCGCGGATCTGACCAACGTCCGCTTCGAGGACTGGCTGCCCTATGAGGAATTGCCGGCCCGCATCCGGCAGGCCGATATCCTGCTGGGCATCTTCGGCACCACACCGAAGGCGGGCCGGGTCATTCCCAACAAGGTCTACCAGGCGCTGGCCTGCGGCCGGCCCGTCGTGACGTGCAGTTCGGAGGCTTACCCGGCCGAACTGCGCAATGCCGTGGATTGCGGACTGGTGTGGACCGGGGCCGGGGATGCACACGCCCTGGCGGAGCAGGTACAACACCTGGCAGAGCGTGCAGAGCGGCTGAGTGCGCTGGGTGAGGCGGCTGCACAGACCAGCCGTCAATACTTTTCAACCGGGATTGTGCGAGACCAGCTTGCGGGTATGCTGGAAGGGGTGGGTGGTTGACGGGTTTCTGATTCAATCTGCACCTGGCGACTCAGGCCGTTAATTCTCATCTGGTTTTTCTTTCCCTTCCGCCTGGGGTCTGTAATCCGGCACCAGGTGCATCAGTTCCCGCCTCAGCGCGTCGGAATCCAGTGTTGTGCAGGCCTGCTCGATGCGCTCGAACGCAGCACTCATCTGCTCCCAATCGACCACACGATGGCGCGCGAGAAAGATCTTCGCGTGTTCGGTGGTCTGCAGCGCCTCCTTCGCATGGAATAGTTCCTCGTACAGCTTCTCCCCGGGCCGCAGCCCGGTGTAGCGGATCTCGATCTCGCGTCCGACCTTCTTGCCCGACATCCGGATCATCTGCTCGGCCAGATCGCGAATCTTGACCGGCCTGCCCATATCGAGAACGAAGATCTCACCGCCCCTGCCGAGCACCGCGGCCTGCATGATCAGCTGACAGGCCTCCGGTATGGTCATGAAATAACGCTCGATCTCTGGGTGGGTCACGGTAACCGGCCCGCCTGCGGCGATCTGCTGGCGAAACAGCGGCACCACGCTTCCGGTCGAGCCGAGCACGTTGCCGAATCGTACCGTGATGAACCGGGTCTGCGAACGTGCGTTCAGATTCTGGCAATAGATCTCCGCCAGGCGTTTGGTCGCGCCCATGATGTTGGCCGGATTCACCGCCTTGTCGGTCGATACCAGCACGAACTCGCTGCAGCCACAGCGGTGCGCGGCCTCGGCGACATTGCGTGTACCCAGCACATTGTTACGCATCGCCTCGCGCAGCTGGTGTTCGAGCAGCGGCACATGCTTGTACGCCGCGGCATGGAATACGACCTCGGGACGGTAGTGCTGCATCAGCTGATTCAGCGCCACGGCATCCACGACATCGCACAAATACACGCCCAGGTTCAATTCCGGGTGGGCATTGCGCAGCTCATGCTCGATCGCATAGAGATTGAACTCGCCGTTATCGGCCAGTACCAGCACCGCCGGCTGCAGCCGTGCAAGTTGACGGCACAGCTCCGATCCGATCGAACCGCCAGCTCCGGTGACCAGGACCCGACGCCGTCCCAGGCCGGTGGTGATGTCATCCCAGTTCAGCGCAATCGGGTCGCGGCCAAGCAGGTCGTCCAGCGAGACCTCGCGCAGCTCGGCGATCGCCGCCGCACCGGACACGATATCAGCCAGCGGCGGCAGGGTACGAAACGGCACCTCGGCGTTCTCGCACAACTTGACCAGCCGGCGCATCTGCTGCGAGCTGGCCGACGGCACCGCAAGTACGATCAAATCGATCTCCAGGCTGCGGCACAGACCGGGGATTTCGGCACACTCCCCGGCCACCGGGATTCCGTGCAGATCATGCCCCAGGCGCCTGGCCTTGTCGTCGACGAACGCAATCGGCTGGTAGCGTCCACGTGCGTTACGCAGCAGATCGCGAACCAGATAGTCGCCAGCCTGGCCGGCGCCGACGACCAGTACACGCTGACCACCGGCCAGCAGACTCTGCGAGCGATCCTTCATGCGCCGATAGATCAGGCGCGGGGCGGTCCAGCCACCGAGCAGGAGCAGCAGGTACAGCAACGGCAGCGAGCGTGGAATCTCGGCGAGGCGGAACACCAGGAACAGCACGACGAATACCGCCAGGGTGCCGACCACCGCAGCCTTGAAGATCCGCACCAGGTCCGGCATCGAGACATAACGCCAGACACCGCGCTGGACGCGGAAGAACAGGTAGGCAGCCAGCTGCACTGCAAGCACAAGCGGCAGCGCATGCAGCGCACGTTGCCAATAGGCGTCCGGTATCCCGCCGAGATTGAAACGTACCCAATAGCTCCCGAGCCAGGCCAGTGCGACGACAGCCAGATCGAGGAGCATCGGTGCGACCTTGGCGCGCTTGATCCGGTTCACGCACTCACCCCGGTGACCAGTTCGGCCAGGGTCGCGGCCATGTAACGGACGTGCGCATCCTCAAGGGTCGGATGAACCGGTAGCATCAGGCTGGTCTCGCCCAGCTCGCGCGCGACCGGCAGGCGCTGCTGCGGTCCCAACCCGGCGTTCCGGAAGGCCTTCTCCAGATACACCTCGCTGCATGAACCGGCCATCAGCGGCAGGCCGTGTTCGCGGGCTGTGACCAGCAGGTCATCGCGTCCACTATCCGCACGCAAGAGCTGCGGGCGGACGAATGCATAGAACTTGTAATACGCATGGGTGACATGTTCCGGTGGTCGCGGGATACGCAGCGCGGCGCAATCCCGCAGCCCGTCGACCAGTAGTTGTGCGTTGTGCGTGCGGCTGGTGCGCCAGGCATCGAGTTTCGCAAGCTGGATGCTGCCGATCGCGGCCTGTGGCCCGGTCAGTCGCCAGTTGCTGCCGAATGACGCGTGTAACCAGCGAAATCCGGGTGCGGTATCGGTACGCGCGGCGAGCACCGCGGCCTGATCCTTGCCGTGATCCTTGTATGACCATACACGGTCATGCAAAGCGCTGTCGTTGGTCACCAGCATGCCGCCCTCGCCACCGGTGGTCATGATCTTGTCCTGACAGAACGAGAACGCCGCCGCGTGACCGAACGAGCCGACCGGACGCCCGCGCCACTGCGCGCCATGAGCCTGCGCACAGTCCTCCAGGATCCACAGACCGTGGCGTTCAGCCAGCGCCCCCAGGGCATCCATATCGCACGGCCAGCCGGCCAGGTGGACCGCGACCATGCCGACCGTACGTGGCCCGATCAGCGCGGCGACTGCGGCCGGATCCATGTTCTGGCTGTCGCGATCGACATCCGCGAACACCGGAATCCCGCCACGCATCGCGATAGCCGAGGCCGAGGCGACGAAGGTGCGCGAGGTCACGATAACCTCGTCACCCGGCCGCAGACCGAGACCGATCAGGCCGGCCTCCAGCGCGAGGGTGCCGTTGGCCAGTGCGATCGCGTGCTCGACACCGCAATAGGCTGCATAGGCCTGCTCGAAAGCTGCAACATCCGGTCCGGTCCACTGGTTGACCCGGCCCGAACGCAACACCTCGGTCACGGCGGTAATTTCGTCGTCGGCAAAGTGTGGCCAGGATGGCAGCTGCATAGTGGTCATCTGCGTCTCTATTTGGTTCCGTTCGGGGCCAGGGTATCCCGGAGTGCGGGCGCGATGTATTAATGACACCCGTTGCACTTCTGGTTTCTCGGCTTGCCGGTTACAGGATGATAAGGATGAGCCCGGTTTCCCCAGCCGATACCGTCCGTCCGCGATAATGCATTCCAGAGACTACGGGAACAATACTGCACGTTCCTCACGCAGGTGTGATTGCAGTGCCCTGGTTGCTGATTATACTGAATCTGGCCATTCTGTTCGTAGCGGTCTTGTCAGTGTTTATTCTACCCGACTGCTTCGATATCCCGCTGGCACTGACAGTTATGATGATCTGCGGCTATCCCGTTCACGGGCCTGGTGGTTGGATTGACGGCATTCGCCTCGCCAGTACAGCTTCGTTTGATAACGGCCTGGAGGGAAAAACCGGTAATAGCAACTGATCTGTGAGGCAGGCGTTGGCCAACACCGTGTGGTTTTCACAGGCAACAGGGTGTCACTCACTCACTGTATAATCGTAATCATCCACTGCTACCTGACCCGCTTTCCGCGTCAGGTTCGGCGCAGGGGCCGATAATGTCCGGTGTGGCTGGCGGGGAGGCTGTTCATCAGGTGTTGCAAATGACTTTCTGTCAGTGCTTTGATGTGCTGTTTTCAGGGATCATCCTGGGACCGGTGTTGTTTTGGGCGAATTGTTTTGATCAGGGGTAACCGGATGCGCAAATTCATCATGAATATGCTGTTGTCATCAGGTGTGCTGGTTCTGTGCCTTGTCGCAGCCGAGACAGTGCTGAGAGTTTTTGTTCCGGTTCATCTGACTGCCTATATAAACGCATACCAGTATGACGAACAGCTGGGTGTACGGTTGAAGGAGGATATTCATTTCTTCAATACGACCGATTACCAGCAGGAAGTGCACACCAACAAGCTGGGAACGGTCAATTTTCAGGAGTCGTTTCAGGACTATCCGGTTCTGGTCTACGCAATCGGTGACTCCTATACGCAGGGTACCGGCCTGCCTAGCGACGCCTCTTATCCATTCCAGCTTGATCTGCTTCTGAACATGCGGGATGGATCGTATCATCCGCACTTCGGCGTGATTAACCTGGGGCTTGCGGCTTTTGGCAGTAAACAGGCCCTGCTGTCACTGCAGAGATTTTCGGAGAAGTTGGGCAGGCCGCATTATGTGCTGTACCTGGCAGCCTTCAATGACCTGCGCGATGATGTACTTTTCGATAACGGATACCGGCATAGGCAAATGGTTGATGGCAATCCGCGCTTCGGCATCCTGCTCAAGCCTGTGCAGTGGTTCTTCAATGACCTGGAACTGGGCAAGCGTCTCAAGCTCGCGATCAAGGGTTCGATTCGCGACAGCATGCTGGTGCAAAAGTATCCTGATGTGGATTTTTCACGGCTGTCCAATGATCCGGATACACACGGGCTGGTCGAGGTTGCCAGTTTGCTGCAGCCGCAGCTTGAAGCGATGGCTCAATATACGGAACAGGTCGGTGCCCGCCTGATTATCGGCTGGGCTGGTCCTGTACAGGATCCTGAGCCTTACGCATGGATACAGCACTGGGCGCAGCAGCGGGGCGCAGGTTTTGCAGACTGGCACCCGCTGGTTGAAGACATGTTGCACAATGTACCGGAACTGCCTTTCGAGAATAACCATTCCGGTGGTCATTACCGAACCTGGGTGAACACCATGATCGCCAGGGCCTTTGCCCTGGAGATTGAGCGGCAGGGAGGGCGTGGCGAAACGTCGGGGATGGTGGTCGAGTGAAACAGGGTTTTCCGTGCCCCGTGCTTCCCTGGTGCTTACATTGCCAGGCGACCTGGAAAATCAGTCGTCGAGCCGAAACACCAGTACTCTATAATCTGCTCATGTGATCCTGTCACTTTCGGGTGCTTTGCGCGTTCTTGATACTATGCCGAGGCCGAGGTAAATGACGGTTACCATCATGCCTGCTGCAACCCCTGCCATTACGCCGCTCACGCCGTGTGGCGTGATCAGCAATATAACGCTGGTCAGGGTGACCGCAGATAATAGCAGGGATGCCCTCAGCAATTTCCCGGTTTCACCGGCAGCCCGGTAAAAATACTGTGCCAGCAGATAGAAATAGAGCAGAAAGATAATGGCAGCCTGCCAGACAACCAGGCCTGAGAATTCGGTAAACGCGGGCCCGTATACAATGCCCATTAGCCATTCCGAGTTGGTCGCCATCGCAATACATGCAATAGCAAGTATGAGTGAGCCGCTTATACCAATTCTTGTCAGATAGCTGGTTGCGGCCTGCAAACCGTGTTGTGCTACCCGCCTGGATGCCTCGACGGGTACCAGATTTTCCAGCAACTGGAACAGCATGTAGACAGGCGCAACTATATTCTGCGCTGCACGGATGGCGCCTGCCGCGGTGGTGCCGAGCATGCCGCCTGCAATCAGCAGGATGCCATGCGTGCTCAACCATTCAAACTGCCAGGACAGAATGAGGTGTTTGCCGTGGTGCCAGCATTTTTTGAACGCCGGCTTTACATGAGACAGGGTCGGCAACCGCCGGTCCACAGTCAGCGCGAATATCGAGGCTGTTGCGGATGACAGGGCGATTGCCAGAAATGTGCTCAGACACTTAACCTGCCTGCCAGCAGCAGTATCGCGATGCCAAGCAACTGTCCGCCATAACTGATTGAGTCATTGATAAAAGAGGATCTCGCAGTGCCCGATATAAAATAACTGCGGCGCAGCCAGTCCTGTTGCAGATAAAAGAAGACACATACTGAAAAAAACACCGGCTCCACTGAAATGTCCAGGGCGAGCAGTTGTTCCTGCAGCAGCAGGCCAGCGGCAAAAACAATCACGCTGATTACAATGCCAAATGCGAGCTGGATGGTAACCATGCTGTGGAGAAACTCTTTACTGCCGGTATTCAGTTGCGGCATGAATATCTGCATCGGCGCCACAAGAAAGGCAATCTGGACATAGTTGGTGTATATGAGGATTACGAATAACAGTGCGTATTTGCCGAAATCCGCTACCCCCAGGTACCTGGCGAGGATGACGCCGGTGAGGAAATTGCAGCCACTCACGAGTGCCTGATCCGCTAGTGCCCAGTTAATGTGAGTGTGTTTGTAGAAATTCAACTATGGCTGCACTCGAGGTAATCATGTGCCCGGGAAAAGCGGGTGGTGCGAACAAGCCCGGCTGCAGCCCGTGCGACCGGTTACGGCATCGGTTGTGCCCCCGGCTGGTGTCCGCTCTGGCGGCATCATCTTGCCTGATAGGGTACACGCTTGTCGGGAATTGACAACCTGAATCTGGCGTAGTCACCTTTGCAGATAAACAGGATATAATTCGTGCCAGACCAGGTATCCGGACTGCTGGGAATGAAAAGGGCCACTGACTTGATTCTGTCCATAATGCTGGTGCTGCTGCTGTCATGGCTGCTGGTGCTTGCTGCATTACTGGTGCGCATAAATCTGGGATCACCGGTGCTGTTTCGCCAGCAGCGACCCGGTCTGCACGGGAAGCCATTCGAGCTCGTCAAGTTTCGTACGATGCGCGATGTGCGGGATGATGCGGGTAATCCGCTTCCTGACGAGTACCGTATGACTGCCTTGGGACGCATCCTGCGTCGCACCAGCCTGATAAGTTGCCGGAGTTATGGAACGTGCTCGTGGGGGACATGAGTCTGGTTGGTCCGCGTCCGCTACTGATGGAATACCTCCCTTTGTATACCCCGGAGCAGAGACGGCGCCACGAGGCTATGCCTGGAGTCACAGGCTGGGCCCAGGTGAACGGCCGCAACGCAATCTCCTGGGAGGACAAGTTTCGGCTGGATGTCTGGTATGTGGACAACCAGTCATTCATGCTGGATCTGAAAATATTATTCATGACGCTATACTCAATTTTTCGTCCCGGCGACGTTAGCCAGGATGGGCATGTGACAATGGGGAAATTTAGCGGTTCGCAACGATGACGGGCTTGTTGATAATCGGCGGTGGCGGACACGGGAAAGTGGTTGCCGATGCCGCGCTGGAGCAGGGTGATTGGCAACAGATAGTCTTTCTGGATGATCGGTATCCGTCTCTCGATGTGGTGCTCGACTGGCCGGTTGTGGCCAGGATTGCCGATGCCGGGAGTTATCGGGATAAATTCGTGGATGCGGTCATTGCCGTAGGTGACAATAAGCGCCGGTTGGAATTGCTTGGTATGGCGCGTGATCTTGGATTCGGCTTGCCGGTGATCCGGCATCCGGACGCCGTGATCAGTCGTTCGGCCGATATCGGGGCCGGCACGGTGGTCTTTGCACAGAGCGCGGTGAATGCCGCAGCCAGGTTGGGCGAGGGCTGCATTGTCAACACCGGCGCCACGATCGATCATGATTGCGTGCTGGCAGACGGGGTGCACGTATCTCCCGGCGCGCACTTGGGGGGTGGAGTCCGGGTGGGGAGGCGCAGCTGGATTGGCATCGGCGCCTGCGTCCGTGAAATGTCAGTTATTGGTGAACAGGTCACGGTGGGTGCAGGTGCCGCCGTGGTCGGGAATATTCCTGACGGCGTGACGGTTACCGGTGTGCCGGCAACCATTTCCTCAAGGGGCGGGATTACTCATGGGTGCTGAGGCGAAACCGGGGGTAATAGAGACTTTTCCGCGCCGACCTGATTATGCACCTGATGAAATGGCAGCTGTGGAGCGGGTTTTGCAGTCCGGCCCGGCTCATGTCGCCGATCAGCACGTTCAGTCGTTCCGGCAATTCGTCCAGGCTGGATTTGTGCAGAAATCGACCGAAGGGGGTCAGACGCTCGTGATCCGCCAGCACCCTGCCGTCGGCATCCACACCATCGCGCATCGATCGGAACTTAATGATCCTGAACGACCGGTTGTGACGCCCGCCGCGCAGCTGGCGAATGAACACCGGGCTGCCGAGGTTGATTCGTACCAGCAGGGCCGTACCCAGCAGCACCGGGTTGAGCAGCAACAGCATCAGGCAGGCCAGTACCAGGTCAAGCAAACGGATCAGGGCCTGGGTCGAGCTGCGCGGAGTGGATACCACTTCAGTCATTTCCACGGCCGGGTTGCACCTCGGCTTGCAGGGCCACCAGTAAACCCGCGACGACAAACACCAGCAGCGGCAGCCACCAGATCTTGAATATCAGCGGCTGTGAATTGACCGGAAAGGCAATCGCGATCAAACCGACAGCAAAAGGTCGCGCACGCTCCCGCGCTGCCGGGTGTGCCCGGTAATACCAGCGCACGACCAGCCACCAGACGAGCAACAATCCGGATATCCCGATCAGGCCCGTTTCGGCAAGCACCGACACGTACAATTGATGTGCATGAGGGATCCCGTACTCACTGTCTGCGCCAAACGGGTCGCTGCTACGGTAGCTGTAGTCAGCATATGCTGTCCTGAAAGCACCCGCGCCTACACCCGTCAATGGCCGGTCGCGGAACATCAACCAGCCGGCTTCCCAGATCACCAGTCTACTGTTGAGCATTTTGTCGATCTGCTCAAAGGTGAATTGATCGAGACGGGTTTCGGAAAACTTCTGGCGTGCAACCGGCGACAATGAGACCGCGCCAGCGATTACACACGCAAGCAGGAGCACCACGAATCCTTTGCGTGGAATCGGCACATGCACCAGAAAGAACAGCGCTACGAGGATCCAGCACAACAGGGCGGAGCGTATGCCGGTTCCGGCGATAACCGTGCCGGCAGCGAGCAGCGCGGTCAACGCCCAGAATGGGCGCCTGGGCAGCAGGGACCACAACAGCAGGGGCAGTATCAGGATCAGCACCCAGGCCAGGTACAAATGTCCATCGTACATCCCGACCACGCGCAGGCCGCGGTCCGTCATATGTTGCGGTATCCACAGCAGATCGCGCCCGAACAGCATTTGCACCAGGGCATCCAGCAGCCACAAGACCAGCAGCGCGGCCAGCAGCCACTGCACCAGACGCAGCGCCCCCTGAAGCCGGAGCACCTCGATCAGGGCCGAGCCGGCCAGCGCCGCCACCACCACAGTCAGTGCGGTCAATGCCGTCTTGTCCGGCGCAAATGAAGTCGGTAACGACAGCAGCACCGGCAGGCCGATGCAGAGTACTACCAGCCCCCAGCGTCGCTGCACGGTGTCCCCACGCAAGCGGACGGACGCTGTCCACCAGAGCCACACGCCGAGTGACACCAGTATCAGCATAGGTACGCGCGGGCCACCGCTAAACGGATGCCAGGCAAATAGCATCACGGCAGCGGCCAGGCCGAGGCCATGCCGCCAATCCGGTATATGAACCTGGGGCAGGAAGGATGGCCAATTCATAGCGGGATATCTCCGATTCTGTCAAGGCTCAGGGCACACAATGGAACTGGCCGCGTCCAGAAATGTAAACCGGTGGGGCAAGACGATAATCGACCGTGCCGCTGAATCAGCGTCAGTTGCCGTGAGATGAATTTCATCGTGGCAATTCGCCTATCGATCGGACACTGTCGAAGGTGTCCCGTCATGGACCGGACGCGTTCGAAGTCGTTGATCCTGCAGACATGCCTCTACGCCTCGCGCGGGAAGCATAACCCATGTATTCCGGGAGAATCCACCGGCAAACGGGCGTCACAAAGGTATCCCAGGCGCGGATCCCCGCTGTCCAGGCACACTGGCCGCCGGCGCCTGCTTGCGGCTGCGCTGCACCCGGGTCAATGCCGGTGGACCGGCCGGCTGCAGCCACCCCGGCCCGCCGGCCGTCCCGGTCGGCACCGCGCCGGCTGCGTGACAATGCCGTGCACAGCAGGTTGCCGGCGAGGGCCGTGTCGTTCCGTCGACGGAAATTCTTGTGCGTGGTCCAGGCCTCGATCAGCATGCCGTCTGCGCTGCAATGCCCTTCCGGGCAACAGCGCCATCGATACGGGTGCCCGGTTCCATCTGCTCCCGCAGCGGATCGAGGTGCCGGGGTGAATCTCCGGGTCGGGCAGCCCTGTGGGAGTTACGGGGTGTGCCGGGTGAGAAAATAGCGCATGCGCCTTCCGGTATGCCGCAAAACGGAGCGCGTACACAGTGCGTCACTGGAAGAGTAACGGCAGATAATGTGTCTCGGGCGCTCCACGTGATGATGTAACATGGTTTCAAGGGTAAATACTGCCCGCCCCGCATTTCTTGAAATGAAACCGGGTGGCAGGGACAATGCGCGGTGGCTGCTGCATGAAAGACGCCGGTTCCATGGGCGCTTATTTCCCCGGCACGGCCTGGTATCTCATTCAGTGACCTGGCCGCGCCCCGGGTCCGTGCAACTGGCGGCGTGTTAATGGAGGAATTCTGATGGCGGTAATGATACCGGTCTCCTGGGGTGAGTTGTTTGACAAGGTTACCATCCTCCAGATCAAGGCCGAACGTATGCAGGACCCGGACAAGGTCAGGAATGTCAGGAAGGAGCTGGCCGAGCTGGAAACCGTGTTGAAGACTGCCGAGCCGCTGGACGGAGCGGTGGTTGATGCCATGAACGGTTTGCGTCTGGCCAACTCGAGGCTCTGGGACATCGAGGACGAAATCAGGGATTGCGAGCGTGAGAGGCGCTTTGACCAGGAATTCATAAAGCTGGCGCGCGCGGTTTACTACACCAATGACGAACGTGCCGCACTGAAAAGAAACTCAACCTGCTGCTGGGCTCGGAGCTGGTCGAGGAGAAATCCTATAGTTCCTACTCGTAGCGGAATGAGCAGGCGAATACTCATTATCAAGCTCGGTTCATTCGGCGACCTGCTGATTGCGGAGGGCGCCATACGCGATATCTGCAACCACCATGCCGGTGACGATATCAACAGTGTTGACCGGTCCCGCCTACCGGAAAATATTCGAGCGAAATCCCCATGTGCAGCATGTGCTGGTAGATGCTCGTGCACCACGCTGGCGTCTGGACAGGATATACCGGCTCAACCAGGCGGTCAGGTTCGACAGTTTCGATATCATCTATGACCTGCAGAAGTCAGCCAGGACCTGCTCTTATTTCCGCCTGTTCGTCAGGCGGGCGGCATGGTCGGGCAATGCAAAGGGTTGCAGCCTGCCGTTCACGCTGCCCGACCGGCCGCAGACCCTGCAGGAGGACTACTGTGTCCAGCTGGAGGCGGCCGGCGTGCCAGTGCACTTCACCACCAGACCGGACCTGTCATGGATGGTCGAGGATGTCAGTGCCGTGCTCGGCGACGCAGGCATCAGCGATCGCTACGTGGTGCTGTTGCCCGGAGCGTCGTCACGTCATGCACATAAATGCTGGCCGCATTATGCGGAACTTGGCAGACGCCTGATCACCGAGGGATACCAGGTGGTGACCGTGCCCGGACCGGCGGACCTGGAGCTGTGCAGGAGCATGCCCGGCACCATGCTGACCGGCAGCGGCGCCTTTCTGGATTTTTTCCAGCTGGCCGGGGTACTCAAGGGCGCTTCCTTCGTAGTGGGCAATGACTCGGGACCAACGCATATGGCCGCCCATCTCGAAGTCCCTGGTGTGGCGCTGTTCGGCGCAGGAGGCGAGAAATACATGCGTAATATGCAACGTGGCAACTTTATCTGCCTGTATGGCAACAGTATCGGTGACATTACTGTAGATGAGGTTGCTGCGCTGGTAGCACAGCATGTCTCTGTCGCAGGTGGCGCTGCCGGGTTCTTGTAACGGGGCAGTAAAGTTGTGGAGGCGCACTCAGTCGTTCATGTCCGGTGCGCCCTCTGGCGGTACATGCAGTACGCCGATGCCAAAGCCGCGCTGGTGCGGGTCGTTGATAAACTCTTCCACCTCGGCCAGAGGTTTCAGCTTCTGCCACAGGTAGTACACCTGGTTGGTCGGCAGCGGTTGCTGCTCGACGATGTCGTGAAAACCGATCAGTCCGCCGGGACGCACGAAGCCCTTGTAGTCGTTGTAGTCCGCCGTCACGCCGCCCAACGTGTGGTCGCCGTCGATAAACAGGAAATCGACCAGTGTCCCGTTCAGCTCCCGTGCCACACGCGCCCTGAATTCCGGGCTGTGCGAGTTGCCGCTCAGCAGTGTTACCCGGCAATTTGACCCGGGCGGCGGGAAGCGGGTGAACAGGGGAGTCTGGTGCGTCATATCGATCAGGTCGCAGGTGATGACGCGTTCTGCAGCAAGATATGACCAGATCAGCGAGGTGCCGCCGCTGGCGGCGCCGATTTCCAGGATGGTCTTCGGCTGCAGCTGTTGTACCGCCCGAGCCAGCCGGGTGATCTCGGCCGGGATCTGCAGCGTCTTGACCCGCATGTAGCCATGGCCACCGAAGTTCATCGCCCAGTCGACGACCTCTTCCAGTGTGCGTGGTTGCGAGTGGTATTCCTCGAGACGTTTGAATGCATGGCGGGCGTGGAACGGCTGGCGCAGGCTGCGGCTGAGTTGCTTGATCGAAAGGCTCATTTTTTGCGCGTAGCTTCATCAGATTGGAACAGGGGTAATTTACCAGTTTGACGATTGTTTAAACAGTCGGCATTTCCCGTCTGACGCGACCCGCTGCTGTTCAGCGGCTCCCGCTGCTGTTCAGCGGCTCCTGCTGCTGTGGAGGATGCGTGCCCGGGCCTTGCCATACATGTCCTGCAGACGATTTGACAGGCTCAGCCTGCGGAGGGCATGACGGGAGTAGACCCGGCCGGGTGATTCCCTGAGCGGGACGTGGTCGTGGCGTTTGCCTATTTCCCGCGATACCAGCGCGAAAAAATTGTATTCGTACATCACGCGACGGCGCGCCTCGATGATGGCGGGAAGGCGCTTTCCGTATTCGTCGCCGGCGATGGCTTTGCGTATGCAGCGTACCGCACCCTCGGGATCGTTCATGTCGATAGCGATGAAACTGTCCTGCGGAAAGTAGTCGGTGACGTTGCTGCAGCCGCAGTAAAACGGCAGGGTCAGGCCGAGAAAGGCATCGGCCAGTTTCTCGGTCCAGTGATGGGGCCCGATATGGTTCTCGATGGCGATATGGTAGCGATAGCTGTCCAGGGCCCCGGCCTTGTCATCCAGCGGGCGTACCCCGCGACCATAGACATCCATTTCCGGTAACGCTTCCATGAGCTGGCGCATGAATTTGTTGCGACGGTGGTGCAGTGTGTGCCGCTGGCGTTTGGGCGAGAACACCATGGACAGGTCGTGCGTCTTGGCGGCAGGCGGGTTGGCGATCATGTCATCGAACGGGCGTTCGTGCGCGCTGCCGACCCCGTACATCCAGGCCAGCCCTGACTGGGAGAACACCCGGTCACGGTGCGGCAGTGCCCATGCCTCCTGACTGGTGATGACGCAACCGAACTGGCGGGTAAAGGCATTGCCGTAGTGCTTGATGGACGAGGGTTCGCTGGTGGTCAGCAGGGTGTGCGCTGCAGGACAGGCCAGCGTTTCAGCGCTCGTTGCGCGGTACATCCCGCAGGGCCGGCAGGTCCTCATACACCACCAGCCAGTCATAGTCCCGGTCGGCGGGATCGAAGCTGAAGTGACAGTTGCCCCAGACCGGAACACCGCCCGGGAACTGGTGCATGAAGTATCGTTGCGGGAGCGGACTCAGCACCTTTACGCGTATCACTGCGTTGTTCGGGCCGGGTGTGGGCTCTGTCCTGCTGTTGGTATGTCCGGGCCGCCATCATCTATGTCATGAACCTGAATTCCCGTACATCCTGTTTTCTGATATTTGCCGGACCGGACAGGCGTGGACCAGCATCGTCAGGACAGGCGCAGCATGGTATTGGAATCAGTTTTTCCGGTAGCTGTATAACCGTTGTCCAGCAGCCAGGAAAGGATATCCCTGTGCCAGTCTCCGCCACTGGTATGCTCGATAATAATCAGCAAGGGCCATAGGGAGCGCGAGCTTTGTTCGAAGAACGGGAACAGTACGCTGTCTTCCATGCCCTCGACATCGATCTTCAGGGCATCGATGCGGGTGATACCCTGCTCGGCAAGCACAGCAGTGAGTGGTTCGAGACGCACCTGAACCTGTTTTCCGTCGATTTCGCGGTCGCTGATCCGGCTGCCACCGATGTCACCCTGCTCGGGCACGACAGGTGGCCTGTCCGCTGTGCCCGCCCAGTGCCAGTGGCAATGTCACAACCCGGTCCTCGAAACCGTTGGCCGCAATATTGAATTCGAGTCGTGCGCAGGCCGGTGGATTCGGTTCGATCGCGATCACGCGGCCGGCGCCGAAGGCTGCGGCCATTACTGAATAAAAACCGATATTCGCGCCGATGTCGACGAAAAGCCCTCCGTCCGCGACAATTTCCCTCAGTGCCTCCAGTTCGCTGCGGTCACGGTCCCGGGAGCCAAGCAGCATCTTGGCGTCAGTGATGTTGTCCCAGGGATGTAGTCTGAAGCGCGCACCCGAATAGGAAATATCGACGGGTGTATCTGGATGGCGTGCCATCCAGATGCGGGCAAGCAGTTTTTTCAACGGGCCGTGTGCCAGCCCCGCATTTCTTGCCAGCAACAGCAGGTGATCGATTCCGTGCGGCGCATGGCTGCCCCAGGGCCCGGATTTATCGGTCTGCTTGTTCAATACGAACTCCTGCACACTATGGTTTGCCGGATTATCCTGTTCCAGCGCTGCAACCACAATGACTACTTATCGAGGTGATAGAGCGACGGGCTACCCGGTGGTCGCGTCTTGAAGCGCCGGTGTGCCCACAGGTACTGTTCCGGCTGCCTGCGGATGAGGGTTTCGAGCAACTCGTTGATGCGCCGGGTGTCCTCCTCTATGTCAGTGCCCGGAAAGTTCTCCAGTGCCGGCAGCAACGTGAGCCGGTAGCCCTGCGCGCCGGGCAGGCGGGTCTGGTAAAACGGCACTACCGGTGAATGCGCCATCTTCGCCAGCGTCGAGGTGGCGCTGATGGTCGCCGCGGGTATGCCGAAGAACGGTACGAACACGCCCTTGCCGATGCCGAAGTCCTGGTCCGGTGCATACCAGACCGGTATGTTCTGGCGCAGGCTCCGGCGCATGCCGAGCAGGTTGTCGCGCAGGATGGCCTTGCGGGTGAATCTGTTGCGACCGCGGTGGATGACGTATTCCATGGCGGCGTTCTTGTGTTCGCGGTACAGCACCTGGAAGGGCGCGAACATCGACAGCAGGCGACCACCGATTTCCATGGTGGTGAAATGGGCGCTCAGCAGGATAGCGCCATGGCCCGCCTGCAGGGCGGTATCCAGGTTCTCGAGACCCTCTATGGTGACCAGCTTGCGCAGGCGGCGATCCGACACCCACCAGCTCATGCCCATTTCCAGCAGGGCGATACCCATGGAGGCGAAATTATCGTGCGTGATGCGCGCACGTTCCCGTGCCGACAGTTCGGGGAAACACAGGTCGATGTTGGTCTGTGTAATCTGTTTGCGGCGCCCGCCGAAGATACGCATCAGATGGCCGAGCACGCGGCCAATCCGGATCTGCAGGCTGAAGGGCAGTCGTGTCAGGCACCACAGCAGCACGACCCCGAGCCAGGTCGGCCAGTAGCGCGGTGCGTACACGCGGGTGCCATGTGTTATCCGGCTGCTCATACCAGGTACGGGTGCGCGGGATCCGGCCTGCCATTGCAACGCCCCCGCTGAACTTCTCGCATCAGTTACGGACGGCCCTGTTCCTGCGGGTCATCCTGGTGGTGCAGGGGCCCGGGCCTGCGCTGATAATGGCCACGGAATCCACGGAAGAACACGGAAAGATAAATCCATACAGAAAAGCATGCAGCGTTACCTGCTCTCTTCTCCTTCCCGGATGCCTCTGAAGTACACAAATTGGACTGCGCCGAAGCCGGAGTGATATGGATGATGGACATACACTCAATCCGGAAGTCTCCAGTCGGCACATGAATCGGAATTATTTCCGTGTTCGTCCATGGATTCGTGGCTATTCTTCAGTTTTTGACGCGCGATTTGTACAGGCCCTGCCTGCTCCTGCCTGTCCCATCCGGTCATTCACGCAGTAACTGTTGTGCTATGCTGGCGGCAGAAAAACAGCCGGTGCCTGTCTTGCGCGTCATCTATACCATCCTGCTCTACCTGCTGGCCCCCGTGGTGCTGTTGCGCCTGGCCTGGCGCGGGCTGCGCTCGCCGGCCTACCTGCGTCGCTGGCCGGAGCGCTTCGGTTTCATCGAGCCGCCACTGGGCTCGCAGGTGATCTGGCTGCATGCCGTGTCGGTCGGTGAGGTGCAGGCAGCGCAACCCGTAGTCAGGGCCCTGCTCGACCGCTATCCCGATCACTCCATCCTGATCACCACGGTCACCCCGACGGGCTCGGCCAGGGTGCAGGCACTGTTCGGCGGCGAGGTGGCGCACGTCTATGC
Source organism: uncultured Gammaproteobacteria bacterium (assembly GCA_963712695.1). Taxonomy (GTDB): domain Bacteria; phylum Pseudomonadota; class Gammaproteobacteria; order UBA9214; family UBA9214; genus UBA9214. The sequence goes on along the minus strand of CAVQJD010000019.1, from coordinate 11,695 downwards.
CCCCTATGACCTGCCGGGTGCAGTGACACGGTTTTTCGACCGTGTCAGGCCGTGCGTGGCAATCATCATGGAAACCGAGTTATGGCCAAACCTGTTCGCCACCTGCCGGCGCCGGTCCATACCCTTGCTGTTGCTTAACGCGCGTCTGTCAGGGAAATCGATGCGCGGCTACCGGCGCGTGCGCGTGCTGGTCGGCCAGACGCTTGCGGCGGTGTCGCAGATTGCCGCCCAGGGTAAAGCCGACGCAAAACGCTTCATCAGTCTGGGCGCGGACAGTACGCGTGTGGTCGTGACCGGCGACCTGAAATTCGAGCAGCGCGTCGTACCCAGCCTGCTGGAACGTGCCGAGGTGCTGCGTCGCGAATGGGGCGTCGGGCGCCCGGTGTGGATCGCCGCCAGCACCCACGAAGGCGAAGACGAACTGGTGCTCGATGTATTCCGGCAGCTGCGCAAGCAGTTCGGTGACTGCCTGCTGGTGCTGGTGCCGCGTCACCCGGAGCGTATCGAGCCGGTCGCGGACCTGTGCCGCAAGCGTGGCCTGAACACGGTCCTGCGCAGTACGCGTGAACCCTGCAGCGCCGGGACCCAGGTATTCATTGGCGATTCCATGGGCGAACTGCCGCTGTTCTATGCCGCTTCCGACGTGGCCTTCGTCGGTGGCAGCCTGGTACATCACGGCGGGCACAACCTGCTGGAGCCGGCCGCGCTCGGCATACCCGTGGTGACCGGACCGCATGTGTTTAATTTCACCGAGATCTGCGACCTGCTGCTGGCGGCCAGGGCCTGCGTGAAAGTGGAAAGCGTGGCCGGACTGGAACGCACGGTGCGCGAGTGGCTGCAGGACGCCAATGCACGCCACCGGGTCGGGGAGCAGGGGCGCAAGGTCGTGGAAAAGAACCGCGGCGCGCTGGCGGCGGTGCTGGCCATGATCGACCGGCAGATAGTTGATTCCTGTCAGAGTGCCGAGTAGCGTACGCCGCGGCGCGCCGCCATGGCCTCGCCGATTTCGCCAAGCGCCATGCTGCTGAGACTACTGGAGGCGAGCGGGAGGAATTCCGTGTTCTCGCGTGCGATATGGTCCCGGGACAATGCACAGAATAGCTGTACCGCCTCGCTGAAGGCCGGGTCGCCCCGGGCCTGCGACAGCTGGCGCAGGCCGGCCGCGATACCTCGACCAGAGCCGGTCGAGTTCGACATGGTCCTTCTTCAGCCGATGCACCAGGTCGGCCAGTTTCATGGACTGGCGCGTTCAGGCGCGGGAACAGGTCTTCCTCCTCGTCCTGGTGATCGGTGACCGCGTTGGTGGAGAAATAGCGCAGCACCTGCTGAGCGGCAGCCGGATCGGGATCGGTCAGCAGTCCTTCCAGCAGCTCGCAGTGCGCGAGCATTTTCTTGTGGCAGGCGCGCAGCAAGCCGATCGGGTCGTCGAAACCGGGCAGTTGTTCAGGCAGGCCTTTTTCGCTCATGGCAAGTTCCGGTGTTGAATTCCATAGCGGACCACGTCCGTGATCGAATCGAGATTAGAAAATGGAGAATAGCCACGGAATCCACGGAAGAACACGGAAATTATATGTTTGATGTTTCGGCAGGAAAATACTGGTTTGAGTGAAAAGTCATTATCCAAAGCCATCCCGTTTATCCGCGGACCTGATTCTGTACATAAGGGGCCTCCGTGAAGGAGACCCGGCAAAGATGTCTTTCATGTCTTGATCAATTTATCTTTCCGTGTTCCTGTTCCGTGTTCCGTGTTCTTCCGTGTTTCCCGTGGATTCCGTGGCTATTCAATATTTGTCCATACCCGTGCTCTTATGTGTCATCCGTAACCAGCAGATTGTTGATCTGCGCCAGGTCGGTCTCGGAGATGATGCCGGCGGCCTGCTTCAGCCGCAGGGTGTTCAGCAGGTAGTCGTAGCGAGAGCGGGCATAATCGCGGCGGGCGCGTAGCAGTTCGCGCTGGGCATCGAGCACGTCGACGATGGAGCGGGTGCCGACCTCGAAGCCGGCTTGGCAGCCTCGACGGCTTTCTCGTTGGAGATCGCACGCTGGAGGGCCTCGACCTTGCTGATACCGGAGATCACCCCACGGTAGGTGTCGCGCGCCTGGCGCTCCGTCGCGCGGCGCTGCTTTTCCTGTTCTTCCCGTGTCTGGCTGTAGCTGTAGCGTGACTGCCGGGTGCGTGAAGTGATCAGGCCGCCCTGGTAGAGGGGTACGGTCAGTTCCAGGCCGATGGCGCTGTCGTTGCGTTCCAGGGCGCTGAACCCGCCGAACTCGGTGTCGCGGTAGCTGTAGTCGGCCGTCATGTCGAGGCTGGGATAATGACCCGAGTTCTGCACCTGGATTTCCTGCTTTGCGACCTGGGTCGCGGCGATGGCCGCCAGTAGCAGCGGATTCTGATCGATCGCTGCCGTCACCCACTCGTCCTGGTCGGCGGGGTCCGGTTTCAGCAACGGTATTTCGGTCGCTGCAGAATTTCCGGCGCAACCGGCAGTTCTCCGGTTACCTCGCGCAGGGCTTCCCGCGCATCATCCAGCAGTTGTTCGGCGTTGATCTCGTCGCTGACGGCGATATCGTAGCGTGCCTGTGCCTCCAGAGTGTCGGTGATCGCCGCCAGTCCGACCTCGAAGCGTTTCTGTGCCTGCTCCAGGGTGCGCCGGAGGCGGCCTTGTCCGCCTGCACAAACTCCAGATTGTCGAGAGCGCCCAGCACCAGGAAGTAGCGCGTGGTCACCCGCAGCAGCAGGTCCTGCTGTGCGGCGGCCAGCTGGGCATCGGCCTGGGCGATGCTGCTGTCGGCCTGTTCCAGTTGCAGCAGGCTGGCGCGCTGGTAGATGGCCTGGCGCAGCCCGACACTGTAGGTCTGGTTGGTGGCGTAGCTGGTATCTCCGCTATTGCGCGGGTCGTAGCGGTCCCGCGAGGCAAGGCCGCTGAGGCCGATGCTGGGCAGCAGCGCCGCCCGGCTTTGCGGTGCGACTTCCAGCGCCGCCTGGTGAGCGGCTATGGCGGCCTGGTATTCTGGGTCGGACTGCTGCGCAAGTTCGTAGGATGACATCGGTCATCACCTGCCGCGATGCGCGGCAGCGGGATCAGACACCGGATCGGCAGCAGCAGGAGGTAGCAGGTGTGTGTTACGGTGCATATGCAGTTGTCAGTAGGTTGGCAAGCTGGTGTCGGTTTGGCGTGCCCAGGCATCTAGTCCACCGCTCAGATTTACGACATCGAGAAACCCCTGGTGTTCCAGGAACAGGGCCACCTGGCGGCTGCGAATCCCGTGGTGGCATATCACGATGATCTCCTGGTGCGGGTCCAGGTTTCAATGATCTCGGGTATTTCGCGCATCGGAACCAGTTGTGAATCCTCGAGGTGGACGATCCGGTATTCCCAGGGTTCGCGTACATCCAGCAGCAAGGGCCTGGTTTCCGCCTGCTCGAGGTACGCCTTGCACTCGTCCGGTGTCAGTTCGCGCATCTGTCGCGACTTCCACGCAGACTAAAGGATAAAACTCTGCGGTAGCGCGGCATGTAACAGGGGTGTGATACTGGTCTCAAACAGTGACTCGCGCGTCCAGCTGGATGCGTCGACTCGTGTTATCAGCAGGGCTTCCATGATCGGGAGCTGGCCGCTGATGACAAACAGGCGCCCGCCGGTGTTCAGGTTATCGTGAAACTGCTGCTGCAGTAACGGCAGCGAGCCGGTGACCGCGATGACATCGAAGCTTTTGCCCCGTTCAACACCCCTGGCGGCATCTGCGGTCTCAACAGTGACATTGCTGATGTCATGTGCTGCAAGTTTTGCTGCAGCCTGCGCGGTAAACTCCGGCTCGATATCGATGCTGGTCACGTACCTCCCCAGGCGGGCGAGGCAGGCCGTGAGATAACCGCTGCCTGTCCCGATTTCCAGGATGGTGTCATCCGGCTGGATTGCCAGGGCCTGCAGCAGGCGGCCTTCCACATTGGGCGTCATCATGACCTGCTCATGGCCCAGCGGTATATTGGTGTCCGCGAAGGCCAGCGAGCGGTATTGTTCCGGCACGAAATTTTCGCGGGGAATCATCTGCATGGCGTCAAGCACGCGCTGGTCGAGCACATCCCAGGGCCGGATCTGCTGCTCGATCATGTTGAAACGGGCCTGTTCGATATCTGTCTGGTTCATGTGATTGCGCGCTATAGGAATTTTCAAGGCAGCAAGGGTACGGCGTTTGCGCTGGCGCTGGCAACAATCCTGGATGGTGTACAATCCGGATTGTTATTTAAAACATGGGTTTATTGTTTTCTGGCGAGATTATTTTCTTGCAAACAACAGGTCCATTGGGTACCGTGTAGCCCCAGCTGGGGGTGCCCCTGAGGGGCTGAGAGAGACCCTTGGAACCTGATCCGGTCAATACCGGCGTAGGGAAGCTGAGCACCAGCCGGCTTTCCGCCATATCATACACACTCGACGAGGACGGACCATGAGTGCGATCCCGGAAGAATTTATCAGGAAGACCGCGCAGCTTTCCGACGAGGTCACGCGACCGTTTCCCGGCTCCACAAGATCTACGTGCAGGGTTCGCGCCCGGATATCCGGGTCGCCGATGCGCGAGATCCGCCAGGCAGACACCCCGGCCAGTTTCGGCGGCGAAGCAGAACCCGCCGATCACCGTCTACGACACCTCGGGTCCCTACACCGATCCGGCGGCGAGCATCGACCTGCTCGAGGGCCTGCCGGATGTGCGCGCCGCCTGGATCGAGGAGCGTGACGACACCGAGCGGCTGCCGGGCCGACTTCCGAGTTCGGTCAGCGGCGCGCCAGCACGACCCGGCGCTGGCGAAGCTGCGCTTCGAGCACATCCGCAGACCGCGCCGCGCCCTGGCCGGCGCCAATGTCACCCAGATGCACTACGCGCGCCAGGGCATCATCACGCCGGAGATGGAATACGTGGCCATTCGCGAGAACCTGCGCCTGGAGGAAGCTGCGCGACAGCGGCCTGCTGCGCCAGCACCCCGGCACAGCTTCGGCGCCAGCATTCCCGACAGGGTGACGCCGGAATTCGTGCGCGACGAGGTCGCGCGCGGGCGCGCCATCATCCCGGCCAACATCAATCACCCCGAGCTGGAGCCGATGATCATCGGCCGCAACTTCCTGGTGAAGATCAACACCAACATCGGCAACTCCGCGGTGACCTCCTCGATCGCCGAAGAAGTCGAGAAAATGGTGTGGTCGACGCGCTGGGGCGGCGACACCGTGATGGACCTGTCCACCGGCAAGAACATTCACGAGACCCGCGAATGGATCCTGCGCAACTCGCCGGTGCCGGTGGGTACCGTGCCCATCTACCAGGCGCTGGAGAAAGTCGACGGCAAGGCCGAGGAGCTCACCTGGGAAATGTTCCGCGACACGCTGATCGAGCAGGCCGAGCAGGGCGTGGACTACTTCACCATTCACGCCGGCGTGCGCCTGCCGTACGTGCCGCTGACCGCGGACCGGGTCACCGGCATCGTGTCGCGCGGCGGCTCCATCATGGCGAAGTGGTGCCTGGCGCACCACCAGGAGAATTTCCTCTACACCCATTTCGACGACATCTGCGAAATCATGCAGGCCTACGACGTGTCCTTCTCGCTGGGTGACGGCCTGCGTCCCGGGCTCGATCGCCGACGCCAACGACGCCGCCCAGTTCGCCGAGCTGGAAACCCTCGGTGAGCTGACCCGCATCGCCTGGGAGCACGACGTGCAGGTCATGATCGAGGGTCCCGGGCACGTGCCCATGCAGCTGATCAAGGAGAACATGGACAAGGAGCTGCGCGACTGTTACGAGGCGCCGTTCTACACCCTGGGGCCGCTGACCACCGACATCGCGCCCGGCTTACGACCACATCACCTCGGCCATCGGCGCCGCGCAGATCGGCTGGTACGGCACCGCCATGCTGTGCTACGTCACGCCCAAGGAGCACCTCGGCCTGCCGAACAAGGCAGGACGTGCGTGAGGGCATCATCACCTACAAGATCGCCGCCCACGCCGCGGATCTGGCCAAGGGCCACCCGGGCGCGCAGGTGCGCGACAACGCCATGTCCAAGGCGCGGTTCGAATTCCGCTGGGAGGACCAGTTCAACCTCGGCCTCGACCCGGAGAAGGCGCGCGAATTCCACGACGAGACCCTGCCCAAGGACTCCGCCAAGGTGGCGCACTTCTGCTCCATGTGCGGACCGCAGTTCTGTTCCATGAAGATCACCCAGGACGTGCGCGACTACGCCGCCGGCAAGGGCATCGGCGATGTCGACGTGGCCCTCGAGACCGGGCATGTCTGACAAGTCCCGGGAGTTCCTGCAGCAGGGAGCGGAAATCTACCGCGAGGCCTAGGCCCTGTAATTATGATGGCCGCGGAAGCCACGGAAAAATTCCTGACGAGGAAAATTCCTGACTCAATCTAAGGGCCAGTACCCTTGTTGATATAGATGAGATTGTAGGGTGTGCGCTGTGCACCAATGGCGTGATACGTGATACGTGATACGTGATACGTGATACGTGATACGTGATACGTGAGACGTGAGACGTGAATTCTCGCTGCGAGTGATAATGGCCACGGAATCCACGGAAGAACACGCAAAGATGCTTAATCGGGCTCGCTGGAGAATCAAGGGGTCAGTACCTTCAGAAATTAATGAGATAGCAGTGCGCGCTATCAGCGCCTATGCACGGCCGAACGGCGCGTGCGAACGCGCCCTACGATTTCTGCAATCGCCACAGCCCTTAGGTACGATCGCCTACGTGACAAACGCGGCAGAAACCAATCAAATGACCAGGGCCCCTTCGAGTCATTTTCTTGTCGCGCGTGAAGGACGACGCCGGATACCGGGAGCTCTGATTCAAGCCGTTACTGATCTCAGGAGTTCGCCGGGATTTTTGAAGATCAAGCACTGGACCGGGACATATCCCTTGAAAAGTAATTTTTCCGTGTTTTCTTCCGTGGATTCCAGTCGGCCATTTTATTTTTTCGATTGCCAGGCGCCGGACGATGTTGAAATTGCGCCAATCCCGAATCGTGTCTATTTATTTTCTTCAAGGACGTGCGATGAACCAGACTGCAACGCCAATTTCAGCGGCCGCATGCTCTTGCGCATGATGGTTCTTTTCGGGGCGATCGTGGTGATCGTCCTGATCGCAAACTATAAATTCATCGACGAGATGTATTTCACCCGCCAGTTGACCGCGGTCGGCTATGCCATCAACGGCGCTATTTTCGGTATCTTTCTGCTCGGGCTGGCCAAGATCGTGCTGTCACTGCTGCGTTACATGCGCGAGGAGGTCGCGCTGGACCGCCTCGTCTCCCACCTGGAGAGCGGCCTATGACAACCCGATCAAGGGCGTCAATGCACGTTCCATCATCGCGCGCCGTTACCAGACGCTCAGCCGGCTGAGCGAGCAATATGCGAAGATCAATCACAGCGCGCTCGCCGCCACCCTGCTCGCGGTCGAGAGTACCCGCACCAGCTTCGCCAAGTACGTCAGCAATATCCTGATCCTGACCGGCGTGTTCGGCACCATCGTTTCGCTGTCCATCGCGCTGGCCGGCGCCTCCAACCTGCTGGAGGATGTCCAGGCCACCAGCAGCATGGGCATGGTGATACACGGCATGTCCACCGCGCTGTCGACTACCTTCACCGCCATCCTGTGCTATCTGTTGTATGGTTATTTCTACCTCAAGCTGGGCGATCCCAGCCAACGTGCTTGGCAAGGTGGAAGAGATCACCTCGGTTTACCTGTTGCCGAGGTTCTCGCATGACAGCGAGAGCCTGCTGCACGAGGTGACCGGCCTGGTCAGTGGTCTGCGCGAGGCGGCTGGAAGGCATGAAGCAGGTACAGCAGGATTTCGCGGCGGCCGGCGACAGCCTGGATGTGACCATCGGCGGGCTTGCCGAAAGCGTCAGCAAGGTCACGGTCGACATGAATCAGGTCAAGCAGTTGCTGCGCGAGGGATTCCGGCTGCCGCCTGCCGGTAACTGAGCATGGACGAGGGGTTTATCGATCTCAGGCATGCCGGCGACCACAGCGCCGGCGGCGACAGCTTCTGGCCGTCGTTTACCGACATCATGATGGTGGTGGTGATGATCTTCATGATCACCAGCACCATCCTGATGCTGCGCAACTGGGAACTGGTGCGCGAGCTGCGCGCTACCATCGAGTCGGAGCGCGAGGCCGAGGCGCTGGCCAAGACCGCCACCCGCACCAGCGAAACGCTTGAGGAACGTCTGGCATCGGCGCAGAGCGAGATCTCCGAGCTGCGCATGCAGCTGATGCGCAGCAATGAAATCAACCAGGCAACCGGCCGCGAACTGGTGCAGACGCGCCAGCAGGTGCGGGCGCTGGAAAGCGACCGCAAGGGGCTCGAGTTGCGCATGCAGCAGTCGGCACTGGACCTGCGCCGGGTGCAGGACGCGCTGCAGCAGAAACAGGACGAGCTGTCGCGCCAGCAGGCGAAAGTCTCCGAGCTGGAGCGACTCGAACTGGTGCGCAGCGACGAGCTGACCGCCCTCCGGGCGCAGTACGCCGAGTCCGAGCTGCTGCTAACCAGCCTGCAGGGCACCTACGACGAGCTCAGCGTCAAGTACAACAAGCTGATCAAGCCGGCACGCAGCGCGGCCGGCAAGTACCTGGTCTCGGTGCGCTACCGCAAGGAAAACGGCAAGTATCAGCTGGAATTCAAGGAAATGGAGAAGGACGAGTACCAGACGCTGAGCCGCCAGGAACTCGACAAAAAACTGTCGGCCCTGAAGGATGAGTATTCCGGTCAGCTCTATGTCAAGGTCATCATTCCCAAGGAAAGCGGACTGTCCTACAACGAGGCCTGGGGTTTCACCCAGGATATCCTGACCAGCTACGACTACTACTACCAGGAGTAGCAGCCTGGTTCATCAGGCATGGTTGATGCAACCGGCATTATCTGTGCCGGTTGCGGCAGTCGCGCTCGATGCTCGCGAAAAATAAAATAGCCACGGAAACACACGGAAGAACACGGAAAAAGATTTTCAAATTCATTCCGTTCCAGATCTGTTTTCCCCTGTTCTTCCGTGGTCTTATTGGGTTTTTTACACCATCGGCATCGTAGGGGCGCTGTGCACACCGAGTGGGCGATCGGTGCGTGGAACACACCCTTCGCCTGTAGCTAGGGAAGCTCTGATTAATCCGTCATTCCGGGCGAAACCCGGACTTGATCCGGGGAGAGACCCGGAATCCAGATGTTACAACTCAGGCCGTTACTGGATTCCGGCCCCTGCCTTCGCAGGGGCAGGCTCTGCGCCGGAATGACGAGCATTGAATTAATCAGAGATTACCTGGCTAAAAGTTGCGCTGTGCGTACTGAGCGGGCAGCTGGCACATGAAGCGCACCCTGTATCTGCTCACCTGCCGTCAAATCTGCGCACTACAGACAGCGGGTTTTATTTTTCCGTGTGTTTCCGTGGCCATTCTTATTTCACTGGACTCACGTTTCGCAGTGGTGGGGTGCGCTGTGTGAACCGAGTGAGCGAAACGCCTGAAGCTAGTGCAGGGTGATGACATCACCGAGTGCCTGCTGCATTTCCGCCAGGGTCACGTGATGTGCCCGGAACGGTTCGTCGAGTTGCTGGCAGCTCAGGCGGTATACCTCCGGCTGACGGTCGGAATGCAGTGTGAGCGTCGTCGTCGACATGACCGGGTTGTAGTCTCCGCCGGACGCCATACTGGCCAGCATCAGTCCATCGAGACCTGCCATGAAGCGGTCGCGGTGAATGCCGGTCACGGTGAAAGTGTCAGGCTGTACCGTGCGTGCGACAGGCGCCACTGTGCGCAATTCCAGGATGCAGTGCGGATGGTATTCCGCGGCGCTGTTGGTCAGCCTGGGTTGACCGGACGAACACATACGCTGGCGTAGTCGGGCGAACATGCAGTTCCCGGTTGAGCGTCACGGACGTCACTACGGGTTGCGGGGTCGGCCCGGTCGGGTAGCGATAGCCGGGTATCGACTGACAGGCACTGAGCGCAATGTAAAGGCAGATAACCGGGAGTATGCGCATATATCAATCTGAGTTTTTGTCGGACTTGCCAATAAGACAGCCGGTCAGCCGCTTTGTTCATAACCTGATGCTTGTTGCGTCTGAACAAGTACGGGTTCCACGGGCAGTTGCACATTCAGGTGCGTGGGATTCCGGAAAAGGGGTATTACCCGGCGTGGTTCCTGAACAGATAATCCCCCACATGCTCGTAATTGTTTACAGGATGCAGCGAGAATCCTTTCTTCCCGGGCTCCAGCAGGTCTGCCGAGTAACCGAACTGGGCCAGATACGCAAACAGCTCTTCTGGCCGGTACCCGATTCTTTGCGTGAATGCCTCATGGACCTCTGCAAATATTACCGGCCTGTATTGACTGATTATGGAGTGGGCCCCTTTGAACACAGGTAGCTCTGCACCTTCAACGTCGATCTTTATGAAATCCACCCTGGATAGTCCGCACTTGCCTGCAATGTCGTCCAACCGTGCAGTCTCAACCGGCTGAACGATATAGTCGCGGTCAGGTTCTTCTCCGAAGTGCGCCAGTCCTGGTCCTATTTTACCCTGTTTTTTTACTGGTATAGTGAGGTTTGACGTGCCGGTGGCGTCGCTTAAAGCAACGGGGTGAATTGCTACATTCCCCAGCCCGGCAGTTACGATTCTGAGGATGCTCAGGTTGTACGACATCGGTTCAAAGGCATGGACATGGCAAGTACCGTCATGGATACATGCAAATTCCTTTGTGAAATAACCGAAGTGGGCTCCAACATCCAGAATAACGCCTTCATGGGGTATGAAGCGGGAAAGGTATTCCACGCGCGGGCGTTCCTTGCGGTGTGCTCTGCCTTTAACAGATGGATTGTCTGGCCAGCCTCTGGCCGAAGGACTGATAGATGCTGTCGCTGTCCAGTTGTCTGTTATTCATCATTCGGGATCTCTTCACGCGGGTTTCCCGGCAATCGCGCACGCAGTGCGTCGCGGTCGATCCACCAGTTGTCACCGACAATGGCATCGAGCATGACCGCCAGCCGGGACAGCAGTTCCGGCACGTCGTTGAGCCCGAGGATCTCCGTCCACATCTTGATCATCTCGGGGTCGTTCTCGATACCGCGATGGCGTTTGGCCACGCCGGCCACCATCTGGTTGGTGAAGAAGGTCAGGCTGTCGTGTTCCTCGCCCTCGGTGCGCAGGCCGGCGATGTAGTGCGCCGTCATGGCAGCGACCGCGCCGCCATCGGATTCGTCCGGGGTCTCGTCGACGATGTGCTGCAGCAGGGCGACGGTCAGGGCCGCCGGCACCGGGTAGGTAATTGACAGCCACACGCCGTTGCCGAGCGCTGCCAGTGATTCCGGCTGGTCGCACTGGAACAGGACATTGCAGGATTCGACGGCGTCCTGCCACGCCTCTGCCGTGACAAACACGTCGAACGCTCCGCGCGCCAGCTCCCAACTGCTCCTTTCGCGCTGCTGCAGCCCGAGCAGGGTCTCGGCCATGTCGAGCTGCAGCTGTGCGCGCGCAAGCGGGTCGGCGTCCGGCGGCAGTGCCGCCAGTTGCTGTTGCTGTTCCTTGAGCTGGGCCTTCAGCGAAGGGCGAGAGTCGGACAGGTCGATGCCGCTCTTGTCGCCGATCACCATGTTTTCGAGGGTCATGTCTTTCATTTAGCCGCCTGCTGTCTGGTTGCCGGATACCGCCATAC
>CAVQJD010000018.1:0-78337 GCA_963712695.1 uncultured Gammaproteobacteria bacterium | reverse complement strand
TCAGATGGATATTGTCATGACCGGCCAGAATATCGTAAACAGGTTTTTGGACATTCGGATTAAGATGTACCGGGTAAATCAGATCCCAATCCTGATGGGGAGAGCGATGTCCCGGATCGCGGTACAGAAATCGATGAACCCCTGCCCGAAATTCTCACGCCGATGACCGGTAATCAGGATCATCTTGCGGTCTTGATCTGTAATACGCTCCTGTAAAGCTGATCTCCAAAACACTGCTGCCAATAGTCGGCGGATACTCCGATCCACCTTATCCCGAACCATCAGCAAGGCGTCAATTACCGTATTCCCCGTCACCCAGATTCTTTCATCGAGTATACCCTCTGCCAACAGATTCTGGCGCGAGCGCTCTGTCGGCGCGAAATGATAGTCAGCGATACGGCTTACCAGGGATCGATTGGCCTCCTCAGGAAACGGCGCCTGGAGATTACCCGTTCTGAGCCCGCTTCGATATGACCAATCGGGATATGTTCGTAAAACGCAGCAAGGGCTGCGGTAAAACAGGTAGTGGTATCACCCTGCACCAGAACCAGATCGGGCTTGTCTTTTCTCAGGACATCCCTGAGGCCCAGGAGAGACCGGGCAGTCACATCGAACAGGTCCTGCCCCTGCAGCATGATGTCGAGGTCATAGTCGGGCTTGATCCCGAACAGATCGAGCACCTGGTCGAGCATCTGCCGATGCTGCGCGGTCACACAGACCCGCGACTCGAAGCCCTCGGCTTTTTCCAGGGCAAGGACCAGAGGCGCCATCTTTATTGCCTCGGGGCGAGTGCCAAACACAGAAAGCACACGCATGGTCATACAATGATCCCGCGGGTATCGATAAGAATCTTTTCCTTGAGATCCACGGCCTTCAGATCACGAAATTCTTTATGGTCGACCAGCAGCAGCACTATATCCGCAGCGGCTACAACCTGTTCATAGGGACTCAGTGTAAATTCGCTGTGTTTCTTCAGGTTAGGCTCCGCGATCATTATCTCACCCAGGTTCTCGTTGATAATCTTGCGAACGATATCAACGGCAGGGGATTCTCTCAGATCATCGACGTCGGCCTTGAATGCCAGCCCCAGACATCCGATGACGGGTTTCTTGAACTTCTCGGCACTGCGCCTGACCTTCTCGATTACCCATGAAGGTTTATAGTCGTTGACCTCGCGCGCGGTCCTGATCAGTCGGGCTTGCTCAGGCGCCCGCGCTACAATAAACCACGGGTCCACTGCGATGCAGTGGCCACCCACACCGGGACCAGGGTTTAAAATATTGACCCGGGGATGCCTGTTCGCAAGTGAAATCAGCTCCCAGACACTTATCCCCTCGCGGTCACAGATAAGTGATAGCTCGTTGGCGAAGGCAATATTGACATCGCGAAACGAGTTCTCTGTCAGCTTGGCCATTTCTGCAGTACGTGAATCCGTTTCCAGCACCTGCCCCCTGACAAACGATTTATAAAACTCAACTGCCTTCTTTGTCGATTTCTTGTTTATTCCACCGACAATGCGATCATTCTCTATAAGCTCAACCAGTATTCGCCCGGGCAACACTCGCTCCGGACAATGAGCGACATAAATTCCCTCTTTGATGTTGTGCCCTGCTTCTTCCAGGAGCCTTGCCACAACCTCGTCTGTCGTACCAACCGGGCTTGTCGATTCCAATATAATCAGGTTGCCGGGCCTGACATAGGGGGAGATCATCCGTGTCGCCGACTCGACAAATGACAAGTCCGGCTGTTTTTCCTGTTTGAATGGTGTTGGTACGGCAATGATGAAGATATCCGCCTCAACCGGTTCAAGACCCGCACTCAATCTTCCCGACTGGACGGCAGATTTAACGAGAATATCGAGGTCAGGCTCAACGATATGTATACCACCGGCATTAATGGTATCTACAACTTTTTGGGAAGTATCCACGCCATGGACAGAGAATCCCTTGGTACCCAGAAGCGAGGCGGTAGGAAGGCCGATGTAGCCAAGGCCTATGACACATATTTTCGAATCCAGTACGGACATTTTCTAACCTTTATCTGTTTTTATCCCTGAACTAACTTTAATTCCAGGTAACCTGCCCGCTGTCGGCCATTCCTGCGCATAGTTCTATAGCATCTTAAGTAACAATTATCGCCCAATGTTTGTATTACTGAATTTACTTATGTATATGCTCCCGCTATTAAATATTCTGCAGATCAGTGAATATCCGCCCCAGCGGGGCATGTCATAGACGTAATCGTAATACCGGGCCTTTGCCAGCAAGAGTTTCTTCGCCTACTTCATGTCTTGCGAGTTATGCGCACAGATGTCGCCGCGTACGTCTGCACGGAGTCGATCAGCACCGTGGCGTCAGTGGGAAACATTGTCTTCATACTTGACGAACAATATTAATGGCCACGGAAGAACACGGAAAAATAAAAACAATAACATAACAAAGAGCTGTCACATACCAGCTCCTGTATCCTGACACTCTGCCGAAGAGAGCAACTCCTGTCCACACCTGGAAATCTTCTTCCGTGTGCTTCCGTGGCTATTACCTATCACGCCTGCAATTTACGTTTCACAGTTCACATTTCACGTATTGGTGCACAGAGTGCACCCTACGTGTATTTCCGTGTGCTTCCGTGGCCATTGCCAATGCGGTGCAAAGGTCCTGACCGTGATCCGGAAATCTCAGAACAACGTATAGATAAACGGCGCCACCGCAGACCCCTGCGACAGCACGATCAGCGCACCGAGCAGCACCAGCACGATCACGATCGGCGCCAGCCAGAATTTCTTGCGCATCTTCAGGAAATCCCACAGGTCTTTGATTAAATCCAGCATCAGAAAGGTTTCTCCATACGTTCGGGTGGCAGGTGTTCGCTGGGATGGCGATAGCTGGCCACGCTGTTATCCAGTTTGCGTTCCATCGGGTCGCGGCCAAACAGCCGGAACGCCAATGCAACGGGCATAAATATCAGGAAGAAGACGATACCCAGGATAATGCGGGTGTTGATCCAGCCCAGGACGTGGCCGAACTTCATCCAGGCAATGTAAACTGGCTTGAGCGCCAGCGGGGAGGATCAGACCGGTAGCGGCAAAGGCCGCGGCGCCGATCCAGGGCCAGCGTGCTCCAGCCTCCTGCCAGACCCAGGGCTTGTCGAAAATCCAGGGGATCAGCAGGCCGAAGAAAATGATCAGGCCGCCTGCAAAGACGAGTCCGAATTCGCGCAGGGTCTTTTTGTCGAATTTTAGAGTGACAGCTTCCATTTAAATTAACCTAACATCAAAGCAATGCTACAGACCGGAGGGAGAGGTGCTGCTGGTATCTGGATCCGGCCTGCTCCGTCCGGTCTTAGGCTCGCACATCGTCCCGGAGGGAGAGGGGGTGTGCATCAGATTTAATCCAGGGCAAACTCCTCTTTCCAGGAATCGTCCTTCTCGATGACCGGCTGGTCCGGCTTGGCCATGAGGAAATTCTCGACCACCAGGTAGTCCATCTCGGTGCGCATGAAGCAGCGGTAGGCGTCCTCGGGCGTGCAGACGATCGGCTCGCCGCGCACGTTGAACGAGGTGTTTACCAGCACGGCGCAGCCGGTCCTGTCCTTGAAGCGCTCGAGCACGGCATGAAATCGCGGGTTGGTCTCCTGGTGCACGGTCTGGACCCGGGCCGAATAGTCCACGTGGGTGATGGCCGGGATCTGTGAACGCCTGCACGTTCAGCTTCTCGATGCCGAACAGCTGCTGCTGCTCCGCGGTCATCGGGATGCGCAGGTTTTCCTGCACCGGCGCCACGATCAGCATGTAGGGGCTGGGGCGGTCCAGCTCGAAGTACTCGCCGACATCCTCGGCCAGCACCGCCGGGGCAAACGGCCGGAACGATTCGCGGTACTTGATCTTGAGGTTCATCACCGACTGCATCTTCTCGCTGCGCGGGTCGCCGATGATCGAACGCCCGCCCAGCGAGCGCGGGCCGAATTCCATGCGGCCCTGGAACCAGCCGACCACCTTCTCGTCCGCCAGGATCGTCGCTCAGCCGCTCGGGCATCGTCTCGGCGTCGTCAGTTCCTCGTACACGGCGCCCTGGGCGTCCAGCTGCGCCTTGATCGTCGTCGCGCTCGAAACGCGGTCCCAGGTAGGAGCCGCGCATGGCGTCGTGGCCGTTCACCGTGCGCGGCTGGTCGTGATACTCGTGCCAGGCGACCAGCGCCGCGCCCAGCGCACCGCCGGCATCGCCGGCCGCCGGCTGGATCCAGATGTCCTTGAACGGCCCTTCGCGCAGGATGCGGCCATTGGCCACGCAGTTGAGCGCGACGCCGCCGGCCAGGCACAGGTAGTCCGCCTTGAGCTCGTCGTGAATGGTGCGCGCCAGGCGCAGCACGACCTCCTCGGTCACCGCCTGGATGGAGCGGGCGATATCCATCTCCTTCTGCGCGATCTTCGTCTCCGGCGTGCGCGCCGGCGCGCCGAACAGGTCGGCGAACCGTTTATTGGTCATGGTCAGACCGGTGGCGTAGTTGAAATAGTCCATGTTCAGGCGGAAGGTGCCGTCCGCCTTCAGGTCGATCAGCTTGTCGAGGATCAGGTCGACGTACTTCGGCTCGCCGTAGGGCGCCAGCCCCATCAGCTTGTATTCGCCGGAATTCACCCGGAAGCCGGTGTAATAGGTAAAGGCCGAGTACAGCATGCCCAGCGAGTGCGGGAAGTCCAGCTCCCACTGCGGCGTCAGCTTGTTGCCCTCGCCCAGCCACACCGAGGTCGTGGCCCACTCGCCCACCCCGTCCAGGCACAGCACGGCCGCGCGTCTCGAACGGGACTCGGGTAGAAGGCCGACGCCGCATGCGACTGGTGGTGCTCGGCAAACAGCAGTTTCGGCAGCTCCTTCTCCTTGATACCGCCCAGCGCGGCCAGTTCCTTCTTCAGCGTGGACTTGAGATACAGCTTCTCCTTCAGCCAGATCGGCATGGCCGCCACGAAGGAACGGAAACCCTGCGGCGCATAGGTCAGATAGGTCTCCAGCAGGCGCTCGAACTTGACCAGCGGCTTGTCGTAGAAGACGACCTCGTCGACATCGGCACAGCGCGATCCCGCCCTGTTCCAGGCAGCTGGTAATGGCACCGGCCGGGAAACGTGCATCGTGCTTCTTGCGCGAAAAGCGCTCTTCCTGGGACGGCGGACATGATCGCGCCGTCACGCACCAGCGCCGCGGCGCTGTCATGATAATAGGCTGATATTCCAAGTATATTCATGCTCTTTCAGCTCTGCCAACGCAGGTGTAGTTGAAGCCATAACCGCGCATCACACCATGTTCATACACATTGCGCAAGTCAACGAAAACATTCCCGGTCATCAGTTCCCTGATGCGCTCCATATCCAGCCCGCGGTATTCATTCCACTCGGTCATCAGCACGCAGGCATCAACCCCCTTGAGCATGTCATAGACGTCCTCGAAATACTGCACCTTCTGTGGCAACAGTTTCTGCGCCTCCTCGACACCCTGCGGGTCATGTGCGCGGATGGTCGCGCCCTTGTCGACCAGGTTCGGGATGATCGCCAACGCGGGCGAGTCGCGCATGTCATCGGTCTCGGGCTTGAAGGTCAGGCCAAGCACGGCGATGGTCTTGCCGGCCTCGCTGCCGCCGAGCGCCTCGCGGATCTTCTTCACCATGCGCGCCTTCTGGGCGGCGTTGACTTCCACCGCGGCCTCGACGATCCGGCAGGAGGCCCCGTGCTCCTGCGCGATGCGAATCAGGGCGGTGGTGTCCTTTGGGAAACAGGAACCGCCGTAGCCGGGACCGGCATGCAGGAATTTGCTGCCGATGCGCTTGTCCATACCCATGCCCTTGGCCACGGCATGCACGTCGGCGCCGACCTGCTCGCACAGGGTGGAGATTTCGTTGATGAAGCTGATCTTGGTGGCCAGAAAGGCATTCGATGCGTATTTGATCAACTCGGCGCTCTCGCGGTTGGTCACCATGATCGGCGCCTCGATCAGGTTGATCGGACGGTACAGTTCGCGCAGCAGTTTCTCGGCACGCTCGCTTTCCACGCCCAGCACCACGCGATCCGGGCGCATGAAGTCGCCGATGGCGGCGCCCTCGCGCAGGAACTCGGGGTTGGAGGCTACGTCGAAATCCGCGGTCGGGTTCTCTTCGCGGATGACGCGCTCGACCTGGCGCGCAGTGCCGACCGGCACGGTGGACTTGTCGACGATCACGGTATAGCCGGTCAGGTGCAGCGCGATCTGGCGGGCCGCGTCGTAGACATACACCAGGTCGGCGTGGCCGTCACCGCGGCGGGTCGGTGTGCCCACGGCGATGAACACCAGGTCGGCCTCGCCCACGGCCGGGTCGTAGCGGGTGGTGAACTTCAGGCGACCGGCAGCGACATTGCGTGCTACCAGGTCGTCGAGGCCCGGTTCGTAGATCGGCATGATGTTGTCGTTCAGGCGATCGATCTTGCCCTGGTCGACATCGATACAGGTGACGTCGGCACCGAACTCTGCAAAACATGCACCTGATACCAGACCGACGTAACCGGAACCTATCATGACTACATTCATTGTTTGCTCACTTGTTTATTGAAATATTTAATGGCCACGGAATCCACGGAAGAACACGGAAAAATAAAATCCTTGTCGTTGCGTGAGACGTGAAAGGTGAAACGTGATGACGCACCGGCTGCTGGTTCAGAAGCGGATGCTGGCCGGTTCACGGTGAAAACGGACATATCCTATTGTTACCCCCCTCTCCCTGTCCCTCTCCCGGAGGGAGAGGAGATGCATTGATTATTTCCGTGTTCTTCCGTGGATTCCGTGGCAATTATCCATCCCACCCGCAATTCACGTCTTACCGTTCACGTCTCACGCAATGGTGCACAGAGTGCGCCCTACGTTCTTTCCGTATATTTCCGCGTGTTTCCGTGGCCATTATTTATCGCACATGAGATGCGCTCCTACAGTAATGATCTAACCCACTATTCACGTTTCACCTTTCACCGTCCCTTTCACGTCTCACGTTTCACCTTTCACGTACAAGCTAGCGTCCGTCATCCTCGTCGCTGTCCGAGCTGTCGATGTAGCCCTCGCGCAGCAGGTAGAGCATGATCTCCTGCGCGGCCTGCATCGGGCTCTTGCCGGTGGTGTCGATCCGGATCTCGGGATGCTCGGGTATGTTGTACGGGTCGCTGATACCGGTGAACTCGGGGATTATGCCCTCGCGCGCCTTGGCATATAAGCCCTTGCGGTCGCGCGCCTCGCACTCCTCCAGCGGGGTCGCCACGTGGATCTCGATGAAGGCGCCGTACTGCTCGATGGTCTCGCGCACGTCGCGGCGCATGGCGGTGTAGGGCGCGATCGGCGCGCAGATGGCGATGCCGCCGTTCTTGGTGATCTCGCTGGCCACGAAGCCGATGCGGCGCACGTTAATGTTGCGGTGCTCCCGGGAAAAGCCCAGCTCGCTGGACAGGTTGAGCCGCACCACGTCGCCATCCAGCAACGTGACCGGGCGGCGGCCGTCCTCGATGAATTTCGCGTACAGGATCTTGGCCAGAGTCGACTTGCCCGAGCCGGACAGGCCGGTGAAGAACAGCGTAATGCCTTTTTTGCTGCGCGGCGGGTAAACCTTGCGCAGCGCAGAGAGCACATCCGGGTAGGAGAACCAGGCCGGTATCTCCAGGCCGTGCTCGAGGTGCTGGCGCAGCTCGGTGTCGGTGAAGCGTATGCACTCCTTGCCCTGCCCGACCAGCGCGTCCTGTGCAACAAAGCGCTCCGTTTCGGGTGAATAGCACTGCTCGGTGACCGGGACCATGCGGATGGCCAGCTCGTGCTGGTATTTCTCCATCAGCTGCTGTGCGGCATAGGGCGGGTAGAAGCGCTGCTCATCGTCGCGCACGCCGGGCGGCGCGGCATGCTCGGGGCCGACGATCATGTGCGTGCAGCCGTAGTTCTGGCGAATGATGGCATTCAGCAGCACCTCGCGCGGACCGGCCATGCGCACCGCGGACGGCAACAGCGACAGCGTCGCCATGTTGTGCGGATAGTGCCGGCGTATCGCCTGATAGCAGTGCACGCGCGCGTAGTAGTGCAGGTCGCCGGGCTTGGTCATGCCCACCGAGGGATGCAGCAGGATATTCGCCTGCGCCTGCCGCGCCGCCTGCAGGGTGATCTCGCGGTGCAGCCGGTGCATCGGTTTGCAGGTATGGAAAGCCACCACATTCTGCCAGCCCATCTTGGTAAACAGGTGGCGCAGTTCTTCCGGCGTGTCGCGCAGGGTTTCGAAATCAAAGTGGATCGGCAGCTGCACACCCTCGACTCTGCCGCCGATGCAGGTCGGGTGGGTGCGCTCCAGCAGGTAGCGCACCCCGGGATGCTCGGTGGAGGTCGTGCCGTAGACCTGTTCCGCCTCGTGCAGTCGGCCCGGCTGCCACTTGTCGGTCACGTGCAGCAGGGCCAGCATGAAGCCCTCGCTGTCACGCAGCGCCACCGGCTTGCCGGGCTCGATCTTCGCGGCGAGCGGCTCGGGCACGTCCAGCGTCACCGGGATCGACCACAGCGTTCCGTCCGGCAGGTGCATGCCATCAACCACCGCCTCGTACTCCACCTGGTTCATGAAGCCACGCAAGGGCGAAAAGCCGCCGTTCATCAGCAGCTCGAGGTCACAGGTCTGGCGTTCGTTCAGGGTGACGGAGAGTGCGTCGGCGGAGGTGATCTTGAGGTCCTCGGCGCGCTCCTCATCGACGACCAGGTTGCACAGCGTCCCGCCGTGCGGCGCAATCAGATGTTCCATAGTGGTTCGTTATCCTCGATTCGGCGCCCGGAAACAGCAGCAAACGATAATCTACTTGCATTTCTGACGGTTATAAATAGTACCAAGGTCGGTAACGGCGGCAGAGAGCAGCTCGTTTTACCCGCAGCGGGCATTCTATACAACAAACAGGCTACTGGCCTCTTTTTGGGGCCGGAGCAAAGGCACGCGCGATTTTAATGGCCACGGAAGCACACGGAAAAATGCTGGGTGCAATCTGAGCGTTGCTGCGTGAGACGTGAGACGTGAGACGTGAGACGTGAGACGTGAGACGTGAAATGTGAAACGTGAATGACGGGGTGTATTAAATGGCCACGGAATCCACGGAAGAACACGGAAAAATAAAACAATAATAACAAAGAGCTATCATATGCCAGCGCTATGCCTCGGCACACAGCCGGGCAGAGCGAATCGTTCCTGTGCATACATGGATTCCATTCCGTGTGCTTCCGTGGCCATTAAATATGACACAGCCCATCATTCACGTTTCACGTCTCACGTCTCACGTTTCACGTCTCACATTTCACGTCTCACGCTTCACGTCTCACGTCTCACGTCTCACGTCTCACGTCTCACGTCTCACGTCTCACTCTCACGCGCTGGTGCACAGAGTGCACCCAGCATTTTTCCGTGCATTTCCGTGTGCTTCCTTGGCCATTAATACAAACCTGCCCTGCCCCCACGGTTTCCTCAGCGTCCCAGTTCGTACACCCGCTGGCCGGTGTTCTGCATGGGTGGGACGTACGCCGCCGGGTTGCCGGGCGTGAAGTTGACCACACCGGCTGGCACTGTCGGCTCCGCTGCAGGCGGTGCCTCGACTTCCACGCTTTTCGCTGCGACCGGCGCGGCGGATGCAGCCGGCGCGGCCACAGGCGCCGCAACCGCCTTGTCCTCAGTCGCTGCAGCCGGCTCCGGCTCCAGTGGCGGGAACTCCGCGGGCGGGCCAAAGGGTGAATAGACCGGGTATTCGGGCTGCGCCTTGACGGCCCGGGGCGCCGCTTCAGCCGCCGCGGGGGCAGCATGCCCCTGGGTGCTGTCCGGGAAGCGGTAGTCCTGGTTGTAGGGCGAGCTGTCGGGATATGCGCTGGTCGCACTGCCAGCCGAACCCGTGCCGGTCGGCACGGTGTAGACCGGTGTTTCACCGGCGGCTTCCAGTTCGCGGATGCGCTTTTGCAGCCGCGCGATTTCCGCCTCGTCGGCGGTCAATACGGGTGGCGGCTTGGCGGCAGCCGCCTTCGCGGCCGGGGCCGGGGCGGCGACTACCGGAGCCGGCACAGCGGCGGGCGCGGGGGCAGCGATAACCGGGGCCGGATAGACCGGTGCACCGTAACCGTAACCGTAACCGGGTGCCGCGTAGCCTGGTTGCACATAGCCGGGCGGCGCATAGCCCGGCGCGGCATAGCCGCCGGGATAGCCGTAACCGTACGGCGCCGCGCCGTAATAGTCGTCGTCACGATCGCGGTCACCACCCATCCAGCGGGACGGGTTCATCATATTGCCGAAACCGAAGGCCTGGGCCACATCGACCGTGGCCATCGTCATCGCCAGCAGGAAAATAACTTTCGTTGTCCTGGGTGCTTGCATGTTTTGCTCCTTCATGACGCCGGCGCTCGCTGCAGCCGCGCTGCCGGCATTCACATTATTGTATTCAACGTGCTGTCATTATAGTCACGCACACAGCGATTCTGCTGCCCCGATCATGCCCGGGTGCGAATATGGTCGGCGGCACGCAGGCCCAGCGCCTCGATGGTCAATGACGGCGCTTCGCCGCCACCCGTACTGGGAAACACGCTGCCATCGACGATGTACAGGTTGCGCCAGCGGTGGCTACGGCAGTCGGCATTGACCACGGACTGTGCCGGGTCATGCCCCATGCGGCAGGTGCCGAACACGTGCGTGGCGCTGAACAGGTCGTAACTGCCATATTCCTCGACCAGCGTATCCACTCCGCTGGCGATGAGCAACTCGCGGCAGCGTCCGGCCATGAACTCGAGCCGGCGCACCGCCATGTCGCCCAGGTGACTGTGGATGCGCGCCAGGGGCATACCGGCGGCATCGCGCTGCTCCGCATCCAGATCGACGTAACTACCTGTATCAGGTAGACATTCTCCGATCGCCCCGACGCCCAGCGCATGCCCGAAGCGCGCACGCATGGCCTGCTTGTGGCGCAGGCCCCAGCCACCCACCACGCGCGTGGCATAGTTGAAGGCGCCGGACAGATCGGCCTCGCCCACCACCGGGCTCAGGCGCATACCGCCGACCGCACCGGGAATGGCGTCCGGCGCATTGAAATCCCAGCAGATACTGTCCGAGGGCAGGCCGCGGTGACTACCCAACGGCTCCGGGTGCAGCCCGATGCTGGCCCAGCTCAGGGTCTCGAGGAAATTGCGTCCGACCTGGCCGCTCTCGTTGCCGAGCCCGTCGGAGGCCAGCAGCAGACGCGGCGTCTCGATGCTGCCGGCGCACAACACCACCACCGGGGCGGTCAGGCGCTGCTCGCCCCTGCCGTCATGGACCTCCACCCCGCTCACGCGATCGTTGTCGCCGGCCAGCAGGCGCGTGACCTGGACACCGGTCTGGATGGTGCAATTGCCGCTGGCCACGGCGGCACGCAGGAAGGTGACATCGACACTACCCTTGTCGCCGCGCGGGCAACCGCGGTTGCATTGCAGGCAGTAGTTGCAGCCCGGCCGTCCCTCATAGGGCCGGGACAGCGCAGCCAGGGTGTTGGGCTCCCAGCCCCAGCCCAGGAAGGCCGCTCCGTCGGCCAGCTTTTGGCTCGCCCAGGACAGGGGATGCGCCGGTAACGGACAGGGCGTGCGGCGCGGCCGCTGCGCAGTCTGTACCGGCCCGGCGACGCCGATCACCTGCTCGGCCTGCTCGTACCAGGGCTCCAGTGCGGCGTAATCCAGTGGCCAGTCGGCACCAACCCCGTACTCGCTGTGCAGGCGCATGGCGCGCGGATTGAGCCGGTGCGCCTCACCGGTGAAATGCAGCGTGCTGCCACCGACACCGCGCACATGCTGATAGCCCTGGGCGTGGCGCCGCTCGCCCGGCGCATAGCGGCCGGTGTGGATGTTGTAGGAGCGCAGGTGCTGGCGGTGCGGATCGAGCGGCTGCAGTTCGGCGTAGCTGTAGCGGCCACGTGAGCCTGGCTTGTCCGGAAAGCGCGTCAGCTCCCAGGCCGGCAGATCGAGGCGGAAGTCGCTGACCGGATCGAAGCGCGGTCCGGCCTCCAGCAACAGCACCCGGACACCGGCACGCGCCAGGCCCCAGGCAACACTGCCGCCCCCGGCGCCGGCGCCGATGATCACGACATCATATTAACCGTCAGCCATGGTCAGCCGGGGGCCTGCGCGTAGTCCATGAAGCCAGCCGGCTGCGGCGTGCCGGTCAGCCCGAGCGCTGGCCAGGTGGCCGGCTGGCTGTAATAGAACATCATGGCGTGATGCAGGCTCTTGTGAAAAAAACGCGCCAGTGACTCATCGGTCTGTTCGCTGAGCAGCAAAACCAGGGCATCGCGCCCGTCCAGCGCCAGTGCCGCGAACGGCTTGCCCTGCTGCAGTTGCGCCTGTGCCGCGAGCCAGGCGAGCCCGCTGTTGTAGACGGGCACCAGCGCGCGTTTGTAACGCACCAGGGCACGCACCTGCGCCGGCACCCCCAGCTCCACGGCCCCGGGGGCACTGTCGGCCGGCAGCAGGGTATCGATGTAGGCATCCAGCACGCCGGCCAACGCACCGGATTCCTGCAACTGCGGCCCGGCGCAGCCCAGCGGCCCGGCCGCCAGGCCGGCCGCGGTGATCTGCAGAAATCTGCGGCGGGAAAGCGCCATATGCGTCTGATGTCCGTGAGCCGGAAGCGAGCACCGATGTTAGCACGCCGTTTCCCGGCCCTGACACTCCCGGGCAGATTGCCGGGCGTCGTCACGCTCCGCGATCGAAATTCAATTGCCAATGGGCACGGAAGAGGAGCAATGCTGGGTTCACCATGTGCGTTACTGCGTGAGACGTGAAAGGTGAGACGTGAATGGGCGCTGTATTTAATGGCCACGGAATCCACGGAAGAACACGGAAAAATAAAACCGCAATGTTATAAAGCTGAGGCGTGACATCATTGCTTTAAGAGCGCAACTCATGCGCGAAAGATAATGGCCACGGAATCCACGGAAGAACACGGAAAAATAAATGCGCAATGTGACGGAATTGAGTCGTGAAAACATTCTTTTGAGCACATCTCATGTGCGAATGAAAATGGCCACGGAAATACACGGAATGTCTCGGGTATAACAAACGCCCGGTCAATTGAAAACCAATCAAAGCAGGCATGCATTGTGTACCCTTCAAGCCAAACGATTTCTGATGGAAATTTTTCCGTGTTCTTCCGTGGATTCCGTGGCCATCATTCTTTATCTTTTCACGTCTCATAAAATCAGCCGCTGGTGCGTAAAACGCACCCTGAATGACTGACATGAAACTGCGGTTATCGTCGGCGAACAGCTGTAACCCGCAGGTAATCATTGCAAGTCTCCGGCCAGGCGCTTATCTTGTGCCTGAATTTCACCAGGCCTGCGCGCAGGATGAAGGTGAGACCGGGGCCACGCAGCAGACAACACAGGATGTTATGAACGAAAAAAACGAAACCCGTAATATGGCGCTGTTCTGCGACTTCGAAAATGTCGCACTGGGCGTGCGCGATGCCAAGTACGCCGCCTTCGATATCCAGAAGGTACAGGAACGTCTGCTGCTCAAGGGCAGCATCGTGGTCAAGAAGGCCTACTGCGACTGGGATCGCTACAAGGATTTCAAGAAGGCCATGCACGAGGCGGCCTTCGAGCTGATCGAGATTCCCCACGTGCGCATGTCAGGCAAGAACTCCGCTGACATCCGCATGGTCGTCGACGCGCTGGACCTCTGCTATACCAAGTCGCATGTCGACACGTTTGTGATTATCAGCGGCGACTCGGACTTCTCGCCACTGGTCAGCAAGCTGCGCGAAAACGACAAGGTGGTCATCGGGGTCGGCGTGAAGAGTTCGACCTCCGACCTGCTGATTGCCAACTGCGACGAGTTCATCTTCTACGACGACCTGGTACGCGAATCTGTCAAGCCACGGCGTGCGCGCCGCAAGGCCGGCGTGAAGAAGGCGGACAAGAAAAGCACTACGAAGACCGACGATGACAAGCAGCAGGAGGCGCTGGATCTGGTGCTGGAAACGGTCGAGGCCCTGCTCAAGGAACGCGGCGAACAGGAAAAGGTCTGGGGCTCGATGGTCAAGCAGACCCTGAAACGCCGCAAACCCGGCTTCGACGAGACCTACCACGGATTTCGCAACTTCGGGCAACTGCTGGAAGAGGCACAGGCACGCAAGCTCCTGTCACTGCAGCTGGACGAAAAATCCGGCGGCTACATCATCAAGGAACTCAACCGCGAGGACGAGGCATAGGCGTATTTCGCAGCACCGCTTAGATCAGGGGACAGAGACAGCAGACGCCGGGTACGCTCTGTACACCATTGCGTGAAACGTGAGACGTGAGACGTGAGACGTGAGACGTGAGACGTGAATAATGGGCTGTATTTAATGGCCACGGAATCCACGGAAGAACACGGAAAAATAAAAACAACATTAACTAGATACCATTACAGGCATAGTTGCCATGCATGACATTCTGCCGGAGTGAACGATTCACTCGTATACAATTTTCAAATCCTTTCCGTGTTCTTCCGTGGATTCCGTGGCCATTATCATTCGGAGTTTAAATTCACCCTTCACGTTTCACGCAATGGAACATCCCGCAGTTGTAGGGTGCGCTCTGCGCACCGCTGCCGGTGCGTAAAACGCACCCTACATTAATTTTTCCGTGTTCTTCCGTGGATTCCGTGGCCATTATCATTCGGAGTTTAAATTCACCCTTCACGTTTCACGTCTCACGTTTCACGTTTCACGCAATGGAACATCCCGCAGTTGTAGGGTGCGCTCTGCGCACCGCTGCCGGTGCGTAAAACGCACCCTACATTAATTTTTCCGTGTTCTTCCGTGGATTCCGCGGCTACTCTTCTTTTCAAGGCCCACGCTTCACGTCTCACGCTTCACGCTTCACGTCTCACGTCTCACGTCTCACGTTTCACGCGATGGCTTGCCCCGTGCAGTCAGCAGCCGACGCTGGACTGCCCGGTCAGGTGACTGACGCGGGAAGACTGCAGGTTGCGGGCCTGCTGCTTCATCAGTTCCACGATGGCATACACACCGACATGGCGATTGGGTGAGAGATGCTCATCGAGGCCCAGACGACTGAACAGCACGTCGACATCCAGCTGCTCCACTTCTGCGACCGTCTTGCCGGAAGTCAGCTGGATCAGCACGGCCAGCACGCCCTTGATGATGCTGGTATCGCAGTCCCCGTAGAAATGGATGATTTCCGGATTGTGCTCGTCACGACAGGCACACACCCAGACCTGACTCATGCAGCCCCTGACCTTGTTCTCCTCCGTCCTGAGCGCCTCCGGCATGGCGGGCAGTTTCTCACCCAGCTCGGTCAGGTACTGGTAGCGCTGCTCCCAGTCGCCGAGCAGCTCGAAGATATCGACGATGTCATCCAGACGGGTCATGATGATTGCCGCACCTGATCACACACTGAAAGATTCGCCACAACCGCACGCATCCTTGACGTTTGGATTGCGGAATTCAAAGCCCTGGTTAAGCGCATTATCAGTGAGATAATCAATCTCGAGCCCGTCCAGCTGCGGCAGGCTCTGTTTGTTTACCACGACTTTGACCCCGTGGCTTTCGAATACGACATCGTCGTCGCCGGCCGTATCGGCATAGTCGATCACATAGGAAAAGCCGCTGCACCCCGATTTTTTTGTGCCCAGGCGCAGACCCAGGCCATGACCACGCCTGTGCAGCATGGTTTCGATGTGCATGGCGGCGCTTTCCGTCAGTACTACAGCCATCGTCATTGACTCCTCATGTTCAGAACAGGCCGAGTGTCAGTCTGGCCTCGTCACTCATGCAGTCCTGGCTCCAGGGCGGATCCCAGACCAGGCCGACCTGCACGGCGTTCACGCCGTCAACCGCGCGGATGGCGGCAGCTACCTGGTCCGGCAGGATGCCGGCCACCGGGCAGCCCGGCGCCGTGAGTGTCATGCGCACGGACACCTCGGCGTCTGCGCTGATGTCCAGCCCGTAGATCAGGCCGAGATCGTAGATGTTCACCGGGATTTCCGGGTCGTAGACGCTGCGCATGGCCGCGATAATGCGCGCCTCCAGCGCGGCATCCGCTGACAGGGTATCCGCCTCGAGTGCGGGCTGTTCTATCCGTTCGGCAGTCTTTTCGTTCATCGCCCGCTACTCCGCCGCCGTCACGGCGCTGCCGAGAATTTCCACCAGTCGGTTGGCTGCCAGATCACGCAGGACCGGCACATCGATCGTATCGAGGACCTCACCGGCAAACCCGAGGCACAGCATCTTGCGTGCAGTCACCGCATCGATACCGCGCGAACGCAGGTAGTACACCTGTTGCGGATCGAGCTGGCCAACGGTGGTACCGTGACTGCATTTGACATCATCGGCATGGATCTCCAGCTGCGGCTTGGTGTCGACCTCGGCGTCCCGGGACAGCACGAGATTGTCATTGGTGAGGACTGCATCGCTGTGCTGCGCCTGTTTCTCGACCAGGATACGACCATCGAACACCGCGCGTCCCTTGCCATACAGCACACCTCTGAACTGTTCGCGGCTGGTACAGCCGGGCACCGTGTGTCGCACATCCAGGTGAAAGTCATTCAGCTGCTGATCGCCCACGGTGTACAGCCCGTTCAGCGCACACTCCGCACCCTCCTGTCTGAAGGTCGTGTTGTATTCCGTCCTGGCCCAGCGCCCGCCAAACGCCAGGGTAGTGCCATGGTAACGGCTGTGCTGTTGCTGTTGCAGGTACACGCTGCCGAGGTGAAAGGCACGGCGGCTCTCATCCTGCATCCGGTAGTGGCTCAGGGCAGCGCCCGCACCCAGCGCGATCTCGGTGAGTGTGTTGTGCAAATACACGGACTGGTCCGGACTGATGAAGCGCTCGACCAGCGTCGCTTTTGCATCGGACCCGAGCACAACCAGGCTGCGCGGCTGCAGCAGCAGCGGCGCGTCCGGACACTGGTTGAAGTAAATCACCTCGATGGGCCGCTCCAGCTGTACACCGTTTTCAATGTGCAGATAGACCCCGTCATTCGCCAGCGCGGTATTCAGTGCCGTGAATACATGCCCGCCATGCTGTGCGGACTGGCCAAACCAGGTCGCCAGCTGTTGGGGATTTGTCGTCAGTGCCTGGCGCAGGCTGCACAGTTGCGCACCCGCCGGCAAATCATACAAATTGGACAGCCAGGGCATAAAGCGCCCGTTGGCGAACACCAGCCGCGACGCATCAAATGCCGGCAATAAACAGTCATCCAGCATCGCCGTTGACACCTCGGGGGCATCGGCCGCCGGCAAAAACTGCTCCTCCAGCAGGGAATCGATGCGGGTGTAGCGCCAGGCTTCCTGCTTGCGATCGAGCAGTGGCAGTGTATCCAGTGCCCGCACGGCCGCGTCGCGGGCCGCGCCCATCCAGTCCGGCTGCGCAACGGCCACTCCGGCCGCTGCTGACGCTACCAGCTGCTGTGCCCAGTCGCGCTGCTGATCCCGGGTGATCATGCCGCGACCTCCCCGGTAATCCAGCCATAGCCCTTGGCTTCCAGCTCCAGTGCCAGCTGCCTGTCGCCGGAACGGACAATCCGACCCTCCGCCAGCACATGCACATAATCGGGCTGGATATAGTCGAGCAGGCGCTGGTAATGCGTGATCAGCAGGATTGATCGCTGCGGACTGCGCAGGGCATTGACCCCCCCGGCGATGACCCGCAGGGCATCGATGTCCAGGCCGGAGTCGGTTTCGTCCAGGATGGCAAGCTTTGGTTGCAGCATGGCCATTTGCAGGATCTCGTTGCGCTTTTTCTCGCCACCGGAAAATCCCGCATTGACGTTGCGCTTAAGCAGCGCCTCGTCGAGTTCCAGCAGCCCGGCCTGCTTGCGTACCTCGCGCAGGAAGTCCACCGCATCCAGCTCCGGCTCACCGCGCGCACGCCGCCCCGCATTCACAGCCTCGCGCATGAATGTCATGTTGTTCACACCCGGCAACTCGACCGGATACTGCATGCCGAGGAAAATGCCCCGGTGCGCGCGTTCCTCGGGTGCCAGCGCCAGCAGGTCTGCGCCCTCGAACAACACCTCACCCGCACTGAGTTCATAGCCCTCGCGCCCGGCCAGGACATGAGCCAGGGTACTTTTGCCGGACCCGTTCGGCCCCATAATGGCATGCACTTCGCCGGCCGCGATGTTCAGGTTCAGGCCGCGCAGCACCGGCTTGTCCTCGATGGCAACGTGCAGATTACTGATAGCAAGCATGTGTCATTGTCTCCGTTTACGTGGTTAGCCGACCGCGCCTTCCAGCGTGATGTTCAGCAGTTTCTGGGCCTCGGCCGCAAATTCCAGCGGCAGTTCCTTGAATACTTCCTTGCAAAAACCGTTCACCAGCATCGACACGGCATTCTCTTCCGACAGGCCGCGCTGGCGGCAATAGAACAGCTGGTCCTCGCTCAGTTTCGAGGTGGTGGCCTCGTGCTCCACCCGCGCCGTGGGATTGCGCACCTCGATGTACGGAAAAGTATGCGCACCGCACTGGTCGCCGATCAGCAGTGAATCGCACTGGCTGTGATTGCGCGCATTCTCGGCACGCGGCGACATGCGCACCAGGCCGCGATAGGTGTTCTGGCCTTCGCCGGCGGAGATACCCTTGGAGACGATGGTGCTGCGGGTATTGCGGCCGATGTGGATCATCTTGGTGCCGGTGTCGGCCTGCTGCCTGCCGCGGGTGACCGCAACCGAATAGAACTCGCCCACGGCATCGTCGCCGCGCAGGATGCAGCTGGGATATTTCCAGGTGATGGCCGAACCGGTCTCCACCTGGGTCCAGGAGATATGCGAACGGTCACCGCGGCAGTCACCACGCTTGGTGACAAAGTTGTAAATGCCTCCGCGACCCTGCGCATCGCCGGGATACCAGTTCTGCACTGTGGAATACTTGATGCGCGCATCCTCCATGGCAATCAGCTCGACCACCGCGGCATGCAGCTGGTTTTCGTCACGCATCGGGGCAGTACAGCCCTCCAGGTAACTCACGTAACTCCCCGCCTCGGCGACAATCAGGGTGCGTTCGAACTGGCCGGTATTGGCTGCATTGATGCGGAAATAGGTCGACAGCTCCATCGGGCAGCGCACGCCTGCCGGGATGTACACAAAGGTACCGTCCGTGAATACCGCGGCATTGAGACAGGCAAAGTAGTTGTCGGTATGTGGCACCACGGAACCGAGATATTGCTGCACCAGCTCGGGATATTCGCGCACGGCCTCCGACATGGCGCAGAAAATGACCCCGGCCTCGGCCAGGTTCCTGCGGAAGGTGGTCGCCACGGACACACTGTCGAACACCGCATCCACTGCCACGCCGGCCAGCGCCTTCTGTTCCTCGAGCGGAATGCCCAGTTTGTTGTAGGCATCCAGCAACTGCGGATCCACCTGGTCGAGGCTCTGCGGACCGTCACCCTTTTTTCTGGGTGCGGAATAATAGGAAATCGCCTGAAAATCGATGGGCGGGTGCGTAACATAGGCCCATTGCGGTTCGCTGAGCGTCAGCCAGTGGCGGAACGCCTTGAGGCGCGCCTCGAGCAGCCAGTCCGGCTCCTGCTTGTGTGCGGAAATCAGGCGAATCGTGTCCTCGCTGAGCCCGGGTGCAACCGTGTCTGTCTCGATATCGGTGACAAAACCGTGCTGATAGCCCGTTCCGATCAGGTCAGTCACTGCTTTTTGTGAAGAACTCATACCCGTTTGCTCCGTCATAATTCCTGACTGATTTACTCAGGTATTGCAGAGTATGCACCCTTTGGAATTAATTTCAACAGCACCATGGAGAGATGTCCGGCCGTCTGTGTTTCGCCCCGGACGCGCGGTCCTGTGTATAACCCTGTGGAAAAAATAGTTGAATTCCGGCAGGGCGGGACCCAGTTTGGATCTGCGGGCTGGCGTACCTGTCAGATCGCGACGAGTTGACTTTGACTGCCTGACTGGCGCAGGCTTCAGCAGCCGCGGCTCTGCCCGGCATCTTGTTTTCCTTATGTTCCAAAGCGTTTTTTTGAACAAACGCTGTCGGCATCAGTCAATATTCCCACCTTTTTAAAATTTACCAAGGAGTACACAATGGATTTACCAGAACGCGACGGTGACGGTTACCTGGTCGACAGCAGTCTCTGGACACCGGAGATTGCACGCGCCATGGCGGAAGCCGACGGCGTGCAGCTGGATGACGTCAAGTGGCAGCAGATACTCAAGGCACGCGAGTACTACGAGGAACATGCCGTCGTCCCCCCGATCCGTAAATTCTCCAAGTACCTTGGCGCAGACCAGAAAGAGATGTTCAAAATGTGGATGAGCGGCCCGATGAAGCCAATCACCAAGTACGGCGGACTGCCCAAGCCGACCGGCTGCGTTTGAACTGATCAGACAGCGTCATTCACTACCGTACATGTAGCTGTCATCCACGCGCACAACTGCATGGGCCAGGCTCGCTTCACGGGTTGCCCGTTCATGCGAACGCGCAGTCGCCGGCACTCAACCGAGCCTGACCCCTGCGCAGTTAATCCACGTGCACCTCGATCTTGCGTGGGCGTACCTCGGCACGTTTCGGGATATGCACATTCAGCACGCCATCGCGCAGACTCGCCTTGATCGCATCCGCATCGAGTTCGCCGCTCAGGGCGAAGCTGCGCCGGTAACGGGTCGAGCGCACATCCGCGTACAGCGCCTCCATGCCCTCGGGTGCTTCGATCACGGCATCACCCTCGATGGTCAGCGCCTCGCTGTCCACCTCGAGATTCAGCCGTTCCCGGCTGACACCGGGCATGTCCGCCAACAGGGTGATCCCCTCGGCATCTTCATAAATATCGATTGCGGGGCGCAGCACCAGCTCTGATTCGCGCTGCGGTATGGCGCCGGTTGCGCGGCTGGTCACATCTTTAGCCTCGGTCCTGGTTTCTGCCATTTAACACCTCCATAACAGGTTATTCAGTTCGCCGTATTGCCGGCACAGTGCCTATTTCACCTCGATCTGCCGGGGCCGCGCCGCCTCACGCCGCTGCACCTGTATCTGCAGCACACCATCGCGATAGCGTGCCTCCACGTGTTCCGGATCAACATCCTCCGGCAGGGTAATCACCCGCCGGAAGGCACCATCGTAGCGCTCCTTGCGGTAATAGCTGGCGTCTTTCTCGGCGGGCGCCTTGCGCTCCCCGGCAACGGTCAGCAGGTTTTGCTGCATGGAAATATCGAGTGTCTTGGGATCCAGCCCGGCGGCGAACAGGTACACATCCACCCGCTCGGCTGTCGCGCCGACGTTGATCGGCGGGTAGGTCCCGCGCGTCACGGAGCGGATACCCACCGGCCAGGACGAGCGGCCGAACGCCTCGTTCAGCTCGTCCTGCATGCGCCTGAAATCGTCGAACACGCTGTCACCGTAATTGGTCAGACTGCCAAACATGTCAGCACCTCCAGTTCAATCAGTGAGTGTTGGTCACTCTTCGATATAGGGACGCCCGCGACAGTTTCAAGCCCCCAGATCAAGGAATCAGCCGCCGCAGTATCGCGATAAATGGAGATAGGTGTAGGGTGCGTTTCACGCACCGATGATGGTGCGCAAAGCGCACCCTGCATTCTGTATGCGTAGTTTCGGCAGGCCGGCGCGCGCTCAGGCGCCGAAGCGGCGCAGGCGCGTGCGCATGAGCTCGAGCTCTTCGAGCAGGTCCAGCGCCAGCGCCGCGCCGGCCACATTGACGCCGAGGTCGCGTTCCAGGCGCAGCGCACAGCGCACCCGGCGCACGCTGACGCCGCGGAAGCGCCATTGCGCCGGATCACGGCCGAGCGGTTCGACCACACCCTCCTCAACCAGCTCGATCAGCTGTTCGGTTTGCAGCCGGCAGCGGTGGCACAACTCGGCCAGGGTGAGCTCCACATCCTCTTCCAGCACTTCGCCGCTCAACAAAGTAATCAAATCGTCAGTCATGACCGCTCAGACCCCCAGGCGTGCGCGCGGGTTGAATTTGAGTTTCTGTTCCAGCTCAAGCCAGGCGGCCCGGGCGGCCTGTGACTCGGCGGGCGGCAGGGTAATCTGCAGCACGACATACAGGTCACCTGGCGGCTGGCCCGGAATACCGCGCCCCTTGAGTCGCAGCTTGCGGCCACTGCTGGACCCGGCCGGTATTTTCAGGTCCACCGCACCGGCCGGTGTGGGCGCCTTGACGGTGGCGCCCAGCGCCGCCTCCCAGGGTGCCACCGGCAGGTCCAGAAATACGTCCCGGCTCTCCACGTGATAGAACGGATGGGGCCGGAATTCAATCTCCAGATAAAGATCGCCTGCTTCGCCCTTGCCGATGCCCGCCCCGCCCTGACCGGCCAGGCGGATGTGCTGGTGCTGGCTGACGCCTTTCGGAATGCGCACATTGAGCGTGCGCTCCTTGAGTTGCGGCCGGCCATCGGCACCCAGCTCACTGTGCTTCAGCGTCAGGGTACGGGTCGCGCCGTGGTAGGCGTCCTCGAGGTCGATGAGCACCCGGGCATGGGTATCCTCGCCGCGCGCATGGAAACCGGCCCGGGTCCGGCCGCCGGGTGCAAACCCGCGCCCGAACAGGCTCTCGAAGAAGTCGCTGAAACCGGCGGCATCGGCACCCGTGAAGCCCCCGCCATGAAACTCGAAACCCTGGTCCCAGTTGGGTGGCGGCCGGAATTCCTGCCCATCCTTCCAGCTGGCGCCAAGCTGGTCGTAGGCAGTACGTTTCTCGGGGTCCTTCAGGACTTCGTAGGCCTCGCCAACTTCCTTGAAGCGCTGCTCCGCGTCCGGTTCCTTGCTGACGTCCGGGTGGTATTTACGGGCCAGCTTGCGGTAAGCACGCTTGATCTCGTCCTGGGTGGCGTCGCGTTTGACGCCCATGATCTGGTAATAGTCCCTGAATTCCATAGCCGCTCAGTTTACCACCGCAGCACGACATGGCATTGCATTTCTCCCTTGCGGGCCAGCAACAGCTGCCATGCACAACAGCCGCTGGCTGGTCACTTGATTCTCCTCATTTCACTTCGACCTTGATCGTTTCGCGCCGGTGGTGCGTCGATACAGTCGCTGCCGGCCTTCCTCAAGGGAATCCCAGGCCTCATTCAGGCCGCTACGAAATTGCTGCAATGTCGACATTCAGTTATCTCCTTTCCACATCCAGGGTCAGACCACGTTTTGAACCGGCAGGCAAGCTTCAGTCAGCATGGTGGAAGCGGCTAGCGCAGTCGACCCTGTTCACTGATACAACAGTGACGCATCATCAGTCCCGAATGTAGATGGACAGTGTCGCATTGCCGCGCTGGATATTCAGTTGCAGGCTGTCCGGCGCACGCTGCAATGCCGCGGGGACATCCGCCATGCCAGCCAGCGCCTGGCGATTCATCGCGACAATGATATCACCCGGCCGCAAACCGGTTCGCCAGGCCGGGCTGCCGCGTTCCACCTCGAGCACCTGTACACCTCGGCCGGCCTGTCCAGGTGGCAGCTCACCGAGCACCGCACCGGCAAGCCGGTCACTCAGCCGGCCCGCATCGTCCCCCTGCAGCGTGGCGCTGCTGGCGATGGTGGCGCGCAGGCTCAGGGGCCGGCCGTTGCGGATGATGTCTAGTGCCAGGCTGTCTCCCACCGACAGCAGTCCGACGGCATTGCGCAATGCGCTGCCACTGCGAATCGGCCGGCCGTTGGCAGCGACGACGATATCGCCGGCCGCCAGCCCGGCCCGGTCAGCTGCCGAACCGGGCAGTACCTGCGCAAGCAGTGCAGCGCCGCTGTTCTGCAGGCCAAACGCACTGGCCAGCTCCGGGGTCAGGTCCTGGATCACCACGCCGAGTTCCCCGCGCCGCACTTCACCGTGCTCGGCGAGTTGCCGCACGATAGCCTGCGCCATATTGCTGGGGATGGCGAAGCCGATCCCGATGTTGGCCCCTGACGGGCCGAGGATGGCGGTATTGATCCCGACCAGTTCACCCTGCGTCGTTACCAGCGCGCCGCCCGAATTGCCCGGATTGATGGAGGCATCGGTCTGGATAAAGTTCTCGAAGCCCTCGATGCCCAGCCCGCTGCGCCCCAGGGCGCTGACAATGCCATAGGTTACGGTCTGGCCCAGCCCGAACGGGTTGCCGATGGCGACCACAAAGTCACCCACCCGCAGCGCGTCGGAATCGGCAATCGGCAGCGCCGTCAGGTCGGCGGCCTCGATCTGCAGCAGCGCGATATCCACCTCGGGATCCTGGCCCACCACGCGTGCGGGCAGCGTGCGCTGATCGCGCAGGGTCACGGTGATTTCATCGGCATCGTCGACGACGTGATGATTGGTCAGGACATAGCCTTGCGCCGCATCGACAATCACGCCGGAACCCCGGCTCTGGGCCTGCCTTGCGCGCGGCTGGACATCCGGCAGATCGAAGAAGCGCCGGAAAAACGGGTCATCCAGCAGCGGATTGTGTTGCAGCTGGACGCGGGTGCGCGTTGAGATGTTGACCACGGCCGGGAGCACCTGCTCCAGCATGGGCGCAAGACTTGCGCCGGGCGGGGGCGGTGCGGCCTGTACCCAGTGCACGGCGCAGAACATGGTCACCCACAGCAGAAGGGCCGCAGGCAGAACCGGTCGGTTGCAGCATGGTATTTCTGGTCTCATCACGGAATCCTCTCTGGTCCGGCGGCGGAGTCACCCGTGCATACCTGCCCTGCCGCATCCTGCGTGCACGGGCGCAGGTTCACTCTCGAGCCTGAATCCGCTTCCACATCGTAATTGGGGAGTTACCCGGCCCGTTTCAAGCCCTGCGGTTGTCCCGGTGGATGCACTCGCGCCAGCTGCTTTACCGTCAGATAATGCACGCTGAACAACCCGGCGCTGTCAGCCCAGGTGCGGAGCGGGACGAAATCCGCTGTTGCCGCCAGTGCGTGAAATTGCCCGATTGAATACTTGCAGGAATTCTCGGTGTGAATGGTCCCGCCGACAAACCCGTGCTGCGGCCAGCCTGCGTCAGTCATCCTTCACCTCGGGTGCAAACCCGCGCCGCAGTGTATTTTCAGTAACGCAGACCGTATCGGTGAACTGCCTGAGATAATCCGGCCCGCCGGCCTTGCTGCCAGAGCCGCTCAGGCGAAAACCGCCGAAGGGCTGTCGTGAAACCAGTGCGCCGGTGATCTTGCGGTTGAGATACAGGTTGCCGGCCTGGAATGCCTTGCGCGCGTAGTCAAGGTGTACCGGCCGGCGTGAATACACACCACCCGTGAGGGCATACCGGGTACTGTTGGCCAGTTCAACGGCCTGCTCGAACGAGTCTGCACGCAACACGGCCAGCACCGGTCCGAAGATCTCATCCTGCGCCAGGGGGTCATCCGCCGCGACCTCGGTGAAGATTGCCGGCGACTGATAATACCCGCTGGCAGGCAAGTCAACGCGTGCCGGCGTGACCAGCCGGGCCGTGGACTTGCCGTTTTCGATTACTGCTGCAATGCGCTGTTGTGCGACGGCGTCAATAACCGGACCGAGCAGATTGCCGGGATCACACGGATCACCGATCGCCAGACTGGCCGTCGCGGCACACAGCCGCTCCAGACAGGCCTGATAGATGCTCCCGACCACGATAAGCCGCGACGCCGCACTGCATTTCTGCCCCTGGAAACCGAAGGCGGACTGCAGCACGCCCGGTATGGCCGCATCGAGGTCGGCATCGTCATCGATGATGATGGCGTTCTTGCCGCCCAGCTCGGCAATCACGCGCTTGATATGGCACTGTTCCGGCCTGATCTGCGCCCCGGTCCGGATCAGTTGCGTGCCCACCTCGCGCGAGCCGGTGAAGGCGATGATGGCGACCTCGGGATGCGCGGCCAGGTAGGCACCGGTGTCGTGACCCGGACCCGGCAGGAAATTGACCACACCCGGAGGGATACCGGCCTGCATGAGCAGATCCATGAAGCGCGCGGCGATCACCGGCGTCAGCGAGGACGGTTTCAGGATGGCGGTATTGCCTGTGACAATCATCGCGGACAGCATGCCGGTGAGAATGGCCAGTGGAAAATTCCACGGCGCGAGTACCAGCCCGACACCGCGCGCACGGCAGGACACGGCATTATGTTCGCCACCGAGCTCGACAACCGTTTCCGCGGCCAGTCGCTGCGCCTGCAGCGCATAGTAGTTCAGAAAATCCACAGCCTCGCAGACATCGGCATCCGCCTCGCACCAGTGCTTGCCGGCCTCCAGCACCTGCCAGGCAGCAAAACGTCACGTCCCGTTCGACCAGCAAGGCGGCGAGACGACGCAGATACCCGGCCCGCACGTCTGCCGTGAGTGCGCGCCAGGCCGGAAAGGCCGTGCGCGCCGCCGCCAGCGCCCGGTCCGCCTGTTCCCGGCCGGCACTGGCCACTGTGCCGATGATCTGATCGGGTTGAGCCGGGTTGATCGAGATGATTTGACCGTCACCTGCAACGGGTGCGTTGTCGATTACCAGCGGATAGTCATGGCCCAGTTCGGCATGCACCGCACTGATGGCCGCGCGAAAGGCGCTGCGCTCGCCGGCAGCGACAAAGCGATGCAGCGGCTGGTTGCGGAAGGCGCGCTCGACGGGCGCCTTCCCGGACTCGGCTGGCGGCACCGGCGGGAGCAGAACGCGTGCATCCTGCTCGACACGTCCCATGCCGGTATCCAGGATGGTCTGGCCGCTGGTGTTCTCCAGCAGACGGCGTACCAGGTAGGCCATGCCCGGTAGCGTGGCACCGTACGGGACGTATACGCGCAACGGGTAACCCAGCGCGACCAGTGCACGCTTGAGGTCGTCCGCCATGCCGTAAAGCATCTGGAACTCGTAATCGCCGGCGGACAGGCCATGCTGCTCCGCCAGCGCCATGGCACAGGCCAGGCTGCGGATGTTGTGTGTGGCCACCGCCGGGTATATCAAACCGTGATGTGCGAACAGCCGATCGAGGCAGGACTCGAAACAGACATCGGTCTGCGCCTTGTGTGACCACACCGGCAGCGCCCAGCCTTGCTGGTGCGCGAGTATGGACTCCGCATCCCAGTAGGCTCCGCGTACCAGGCGCACCTTGATCGGAACGCCGCGCGCCCCGGTCCAGTCCAGCAAACCCTGCAGGATGTCCGGCGCCTCCCGCAGGTAGGTCTGGACGGCGATCCCGGCGTGCGGCCAGTCGCGCAACTCCGGTTCCATGAGCAGCTCCCTGAAACACTGCAGGATGATGTGACTGGCATCATAGTGTTCCATATCGAATGTCACCGCGATCTGTCGCGCACGTGCCTGTGCCAGGATCGGACGCAGGCGCGCAGCAATGGCCGCGACACTGCCGCGCGGATCGGCCGGGTGGATGCGGGAACTGAGGGAGGTGAGCTTCAGCGAGACCTCGGGCTGGCCTGCCGCATCGCCGGCGTCGGGCAGACCCGACAGCAGGTCGAGATAGGCCTGCTGGTAGGCATCTGCCTCGCGTTCGCTGTGCACGGCCTCACCCAGCAGGTCAATGCTGTAGTTCATGCCAAGGCGGCGCAGCCGTGCGATGGTGCCGACTGCCTGCGGCAGGGTACTCCCGCCCATGAAGCGCCGCGACAGGCCACGCAGCGTGATGCGCACCAGCGGAGCAGCAATCGGCGCGGCCCAGGGGGCATCACTGTGGCGCAGGCTCCAGTGGCTGACGGACGGCCACGGCAACTCGACATCGGCGAAATATTCCTTCAGGTGCGCAACCAGCACCGCATCATCCTGCAGCACCGGAAGTACATCGACAAAACGCAGCGTCTGCAGGCGGAATGCGCGATCCTGGATGGAGCGCTCGATCAGCGCGTCGAGCCAGCCATGGCGTGCCGCTTGCACTTCCCGGTCGATCCGGGCAAGCAGCCGGTTTCCCTGCAACTGGATTTGCGCCTCGGGAACGGCCATCACGTCACCTCCTGCCTCTCAACCCGACTTGTACGGATACCCCTCACATTGACCCGGGGCCGGGCCTGCGCCTTCACCTCGCCAGGTGGGTATCGCTGTGGTTCAGATATGCGCCTTGCGCAGGCGCAGCGCATTCGCGATCACCGACACCGAGCTGAAACTCATGGCGGCGGCCGCAATCATCGGCGACAGCAGCAGCCCGAACACCGGGTACAGCACCCCGGCTGCCAGCGGGACGCCCAGCGAGTTGTAGACAAAGGCAAAGAACAGGTTTTGACGGATGTTGCGCATCACCTCGCGACTCAGGCGCCGTGCCCGCACTATGCCGCGCAGGTCGCCCTTGACCAGCGTGATAGCCGCGCTTTCCATGGCGATATCCGTTCCGGTACCCATGGCGATACCCACATGAGCCCGGGCCAGCGCCGGGGCGTCGTTGATGCCATCGCCGGCCATGGCCACGATGTGCCCCTCGGCCTGCAGCTTGCCGACGATTTCTGCCTTCCGGGCCGGTAATACCTCGGCTTCGATACGGTCGATGCCGAGCTTGCGCGCCACGGCCCCGGCCGTGATCCGGTTGTCGCCGGTCAGCATGACGACCTGGACACCTGCGGCATGCAGATCACGAATGGCCTCTGCAGTAGAGGCCTTGACGGGATCGGCGACGCCGATCAGCCCGGCGGCCCGGCCGTCGACAGCGACAAACATGACGGTCTGGCCCTCGGTACGTCCGGCCTCGGCCTGGTGCGCCAGATCACCCGGATCGATACCAAGCGCTTCCAGCAGCCTGATGTTGCCCAACGCCACCCTGCGTCCATTGACTTTTCCGGTCACACCCTGGCCAGTCGCAGACTCGAAGTCATCGGCCTGACCCAGGATCAGGCCGCGGTCTTGCGCACCGCGCACAATCGCCTCGGCCAGCGGGTGTTCACTGGCGCGCTCCAGACTGGCCGCCAGTTGCAGCATCTCATCAGCAATAAATCCGCGGGCGGCCTGTACCGCGACCAGTTCCGGTTTTCCCTCGGTCAGGGTGCCGGTCTTGTCCACCACAAGTGTGTCGACCTGCTCCATGATCTCCAGTGCCTCGGCATTCTTGATCAGCACGCCAAGCAGTGCGCCCCTGCCGGTGCCGACCATGATCGACATGGGAGTAGCCAGTCCGAGCGCGCAGGGGCAGGCAATGATCAACACGGCAACGGCATTGACGATGGCATGTGCCAGGCGTGGCTCAGGCCCCCAGAACCCCCAGGCAACGAGGGTAATGACAGCGACAATGACCACCGTCGGCACGAAATATCCGGCCACGCTGTCTGCCAGTTTCTGTATCGGGGCACGTGAACGCTGTGCCGCGCTGACCATACGCACGATCTGCGCCAGCAGGGTATCGGCGCCGACTTTTTCCGCGCGCATCAGCAGACTGCCGGTACCATTCAGTGTCGCTCCGATCAGCGGCTCGCCGGCGTGCTTTTCCACCGGTAGCGGTTCGCCGGTCACCATCGATTCATCCACCGCGCTGCTGCCGTCGGTGACCACCCCGTCCACCGGTATTTTTTCACCCGGGCGAATACGCAAGATGTTGCCGGGCTGTACCTGCTCCAGTGCAATGTCCTGCTCGCTCCCGTCAGCCTGCACGATGCGCGCGCTGTTCGGCGCCAGCCCCAGCAACAGCTTAATGGCCGCATTGGTCCGGCTGCGGGCACGTAATTCGAGTACCTGTCCAAGCAGTACCAGCGCGGTGATGACGGCAGCGGCCTCGAAGTAGACCGGTACGGTGCCGTCCGCATGCTGCATGGCCGGCGGGAACCACTGTGGCAGCAGCAGGGCCACGATGCTGTAGCTCCAGGCAACTGCCACGCCCAGGCCGATCAGGGTGAACATGTTGAGGTTCCAGCTCACCACGGATTGCCAGCCGCGCACGAAGAACGGCCAGCCACCCCACAGCACGACCGGTGTCGCCAGTACGCACTCGATCCATTGCACACTCCGCATGGACAATGCCTCAGGCAGCGCTGCGGGAGCCATATCCGCCACCATGGCCAGCACGAATACCGGCAGAGCCAGCAGGGCCGTGACCCACAAGCGCCGCGTCATTGCATCCAGTTCGCTGGTATCCTCACGCGCAGCGTGGGTGCGGGGCTCCAGTGCCATACCGCATTTCGGGCAGCTGCCCGGGTGATCCTGCTCGACCTCCGGATGCATGGGGCAGGTATACACGGTACGCGCAACCGGCAGCATCCCGGCTGCCGGCTCCAGCGCCATGCCGCATTTCGGGCATGAACCGGGAGCGGCCTGCTCGACCTCCGGATGCATGGGGCAGGTATAGGCGATGCATCGATGCTGCAGCTTGCAGCGGCGCGCGTGCCGGCGTGAGACGCATCCAGCGGCTGTGGCTGCAGATAGCGGTCGGGCGTGGCACGGAATTTTTCCAGGCAGCCGGCACAGCAGAAATAGTAGTCACTGCCGGCGTAGCTATAGCGGTGCGGGCTGTCGCTGCTGACCTGCATACCGCACACGGGATCAGTTGCGATTGTCACAGGCATCTCCCTGGTGAGATTCATCATCACGCATGCACATTTCACCTATCACCCATCGGTACGACCCACAATTATTATTTTTCCGTGTTCTTCCGTGGATTCCGTGGCCATTGTTCTTGCACGCATCGCTTTTGCAGCAACAGATCGTAGAGGCACCTCGCACGCCGTTCCCGGTGCGTAAAACGCACCCTACCTAATGTTTAATTTTTCCGTGTTCTTCCGTGGATTCCGTGGCCATTGTTCTTTGCACGCATCACATCAGCCGCGAGAGGCACCCCGGACGCCGTTCCCGGTGCGTAAAACGCACCCTACCTACTGTTTTATTTTTCCGTGTTCTTCCGTGGATTCCGTGGCCATTCTTCTTTCCACGTTTCACGTTTCACGTCTCACGTATCACGTCTCACGTCTCACGTCTCACGTCTCACGCACTGGTATCACCCGCCGGCTCCCCCGGCAATGAACGTTCACGCCATTGCAAGACAAGTCCATATACCACCGGCAGCACCAGCA
This sequence comes from uncultured Gammaproteobacteria bacterium, assembly GCA_963712695.1. Lineage (GTDB taxonomy): Bacteria > Pseudomonadota > Gammaproteobacteria > UBA9214 > UBA9214 > UBA9214. The sequence goes on along the minus strand of CAVQJD010000018.1, from coordinate 47,439 downwards.
AACTGAGTATAGTCACTGTTACCATCCCGCCCACCATCGGTGCGGCGATGCGCTGCATGACCTCGGAACCGGTTCCGCTGCCCCACATGATCGGCAGCAGACCACCGATAATGGCCGTTGCCGTCATCGCGATCGGCCGTACACGCTCCGAGGTACCCTTGTGTACCGCCTGTATGATGTCGCCGGCCGTCAGGCGTGCATGTGCCTGTCGACAGCGCGCCACTTCGTGGTCGATGAAGGTCAGCACCAGCACGCCGATTTCGGCGGCCACGCCCGCGAGTGCGATGAAACCCACCGCCACTGCCACGGACAGGTTGAAGCCCAGCCAGTACACCAGCCAGAAGCCACCAACGAGCCCGAAGGGGATGGACAACATGACCACCAGCGGCTCGGCAATGTTGCGAAAATTGAAATACAGCAGCAGAAAGATAATCAGCAAGGTCACCGGCACCACGATACGCAGGCGTTGCGCGGCGCGTTCCATGTATTCGAACTGGCCCGACCAGGCCAGCGTATATCCCGGCGGCAGCTTGACCTCCTGTTCCACGATCCGTTTGGCTTGTGCCACATAACCACCGATGTCCGCCGTGGTGATGTCGACATACACCCAGGCATTGGGCCGTGAGTCCTCCGTCTTGATCACGGGCGGCCCGCGCCGCATGTGCAGATCGGCCACCAGGGACAGCGGGATCTGGGTGCCCGTCGGGGTCGATATCAGCACCCGCTTGAGATCCTCGAGGTTGTCACGCAGCTCGCGTGGATAACGCAGATTGACCGGGTAGCGCTCCAGGCCTTCCACCGTCCAGGTGATGTTCATGCCACCTATCGCGGTCTGAATGACATCCTGAATGTCGCCGACGGTCAGGCCGTAGCGTGCCGCGTCCTCCCGGCGGAGATCGAAATCCAGGTAGTAGCCGCCGGCCGCCTTGTCGCCAAAGGCCGAGAGCGTTTCGGGCAGTTGCTTGACTACCTGCTCGATGTCGCTGGCCAGCTGTTCCAGCACCTGCAAATCAGGCCCGCTGACCTTGATACCGATCGGTGTCTTGATGCCGGTCGACAGCATATCGATGCGGGTCTTGATCGGCATGGTCCAGGCATTGGCCAGCCCCGGGAAACGGATCGCAAGGTCCATTTCACTCATCAGGTCCCTGGTTGATTTACCGGGATCCGGCCACTCATCCCTGTGCCTGAGCCTGACCGTGGTTTCCAGCATGGACAATGGTGCCGGATCGGTCGCCGTATCGGCACGCCCTACCTTGCCAAATACCGACTCGACCTCGGGGAAGGTCTTCAGGATTTTATCAGTCTGTTGCAACAGTTCCTTCGCCTTGGCGATGGAAAGTCCTGGATAGGTGGTCGGCATATACAGGATGTCGCCTTCATCGAGCGGCGGCATGAACTCGCTGCCCAGTTTCATCACAGGGTACAGGCTCCCACCCAGCAACAGCACGGCCAGCAACAGCGTAAGCCAGCGCCAGCTGAGGGCGATACGCAATACCGGTGCGTGCAGGGTGTGCAGCACCCGGTTCACGGGATTTTTCGCCTCCGGCAAAATCTTGCCGCGAATGAAGTACCCCATCAGCACCGGCACCAGCGTAATGGCCAGCACGGCGGCCGCGGCCATGGCGAAGGTCTTGGTGAAGGCCAGCGGTGCAAACAGGCGCCCCTCCTGGGCCTGCAAGGTGAACACCGGCAGAAAGGACACGGTAATGATCAGCAGGGAGAAGAACAGTGCCGGCCCGACTTCCCGGGCGGCCTCTGCCACGGCGTCCCAGCGCTCGTCCAGCGTCAGCGGATGCCCCTTGCTGACGGCACTGTGTTCGAGGTGTTTGTGCGCATTCTCGATCATGACGATGGCGCCGTCGACCATGGCACCGATGGCGATGGCAATCCCGCCCAGTGACATGATGTTGGCATTGATCCCCTGCCAGTACATGACACCGAACGCCATCAGGATGCCGACCGGCAGCGACACAATCGCGACCAGTGCAGAACGGGCATGCAACAGGAACAGAATCGTGATCAGGCTGACCACGATGGATTCCTCGACCAGCTTCTCCTCGAGATTATCTACCGCCCGTTCAATGAGGTCACCGCGATCATAGACCGTTACGATCTCCACACCCGCGGGTAAGCCCTTTTTCAGCTCCCCGAGTTTCTCGCGCACCCCTTCGATGGTAGCCAGGGCATTTTCCCCGTAGCGCATGACGACAACACCACCGGCCACTTCGCCCTCTCCGTCGAGTTCCACCAGGCCACGCCGCAACTCCGGCCCCAGGTGGACGTTGGCGACGTCCACCAGCCGAATCGGTGTGCCCCTGGCATCCACCCCGACCGGTATCTTTTTTAGGTCCTCGATGCCCTGTATATACCCCCGGCCGCGCACCATGTATTCGGTCTCGGCCAGCTCTACCAGCCGGCCGCCGACATCCTGGTTGGAACGCTGAATCGCACGCTCCACCTTCTCGAGCGAGACGTCATAGGCCTGCAGGAGATTGGGGTCTACCTCGACCTGGTACTGTTTGACGAAACCGCCCACCGAGGCGACCTCGGAAACTCCCTGCACCGTCTGCAGCGGATAGCGCAGGTACCAGTCCTGGATGGAGCGCAGTTCGGCCAGATCATGCTGGCCCGTGCGGTCGACCAGTGCGTACTCATAGATCCAGCCGACACCTGTCGCATCCGGTCCGAGACTGGGTGAAACGCCTGCCGGCAGGCGGCTGCTCACATAGTTGAGGTACTCCAGCACCCGGGAACGCGCCCAGTACATGTCGATGCCATCATTGAAGATGATGTAGACAAATGAAAATCCGAAAAAGGAATACCCGCGCACGACCCTGGCGCCGGGGACTGCCAGCATGGCCGTGGTGAGCGGATAGGTTACCTGGTCCTCGACCACCTGTGGTGCCTGGCCCGGATACCTGGTAAATACGATGACCTGCACATCCGAAAGGTCGGGTATCGCATCGAGAGGAATGTTTCTGAGCGCCCAGAGACCTGCCGCCACGATGATCAGCGTGGCAATGATGACCAGGAACCGGTTACGCAGCGACGCATCAATGATTGCCCTGATCATCAGCGCCTCCCTGTCCTGTTGACATCGTCTCCAGCATCTTCGCCGTCGCCTCGCGCAGCTTGGACTCGGAATCAATCAGGAACTGGCTGGAAGTGACCACCACCTCACCGGCGGCAAGCCCGTCGATGACCTGCACCATCCCTCTTGAACTCACGCCCAGCCCGACCACGCGCGGTTCGAACTTGCCGGGGGCGCGTACCACGAAAACCTGGTCCCGCTCGCCGGAACGCACTACCGCTTCAGCCGGTATCACCAGGGCATCGACCGTGCGCTGGGCGTGGATGGTGACATCGGCAAACATGTCCGGCTTGAGCAGCAGGTCCGTGTTATCGAACTCAAGACGAACCTTGATGGTGCGCGTCCTGGCTTCGGCATAGGGATAGACGTAACCGACACGCCCGGTGAATACCCTGCCCGGGATCGCCGCGAGCTTCATTTCTACAGGATCGCCGGCTTGGATCCAGGACACTTCTGTCTCGTAGACGTCCGCGAACACCCAGACCCGTGTCAGGTCGGCAATCTTGTAGAGTTCGGTGCTCGGGGTGACATACTGGCCTTCGCGCGCACCGATATTCATGATCACTCCGTCGAAGGGTGAATGAATGTGCAGGCTCTTTTTGATCTTGCGGGTGCGCTCCAGCTCGCGGATCTGGTGCTCCGGCACATCCAGCAGCTCGAGCCGTTCGCGCGCACTGCTGATGAGATCTTTTGCACCCTGGCGAATTTCCTGGTACGGACTTTTATTCAGCACGTCCAGGTTGTTCAGCGCAAGCAGGTATTCCTGCTGGCTGGTTACCAGTTGCGGCGAGTAGATATTCAGCAGTATCGCGTCCTTGTCGATCTGTTCGCCCGTCTTGTCGATATACAGCTGCTCGATCCAGCCTTCCGTCTTTGGATGCAGGCTCGACAGCCGCTCTTCGTCGAAGTCGACACGACCCACGCTGCGGATATGCCGGCTGAGTGATTCCCGCCTGGCTACTGCCGTGCGGACCCCGATATTCTGCACGGTCACCGGATCGATCCTGACCGTGCCTGCCAGGCTGTCGTCGCTGCCGGTGTCTATCTCGGCATACACCGGTATGTAATCCATGCCCATCTCATCCTGCGCCGGCACCGGCGAGGTGATCGCCGGATTCATGGGATTGCGGTAGAACAGCGCCGTGGGCCCGGCGCTTGTCATGCCGGCATCAACAGCGGGTGCCGCACCTTCGCTGGTCAGGGTGTTTGCAACCCAGTACCCGCCACCGCCACCGAGTGCCAGCGCAATCAGTACTCCGATCACTGTTTGCCTATTCACCGATCACCTCCTCGCCCACGGCAGCCGCCAGACGTGCCAGTGCCTGATGCGCCTCACTGAACGATTTCCAGTACCGGGTTTCATGGTCATACAGCGTAATCTGGGCGCGCACGAGGTTGAGAAAATCCACCTTGTTGACCTGGTAGCCGGACAACATGGAGGCGACCGATTGCTGCGCCTGCGGGATGATTCCGGTCCTGAACAACTCCACCTGCTCGCTGGCGCGCTGGTAATCCGCAAAGGCGGCGGAAATTGCTGCCTGCACAGCGGCAAGTTCATCCTGCAGGGCGTACTGCTTTTGCTGGAGTTCGCTGGAACGCTGATCCACTGCCCGGTCCTGCTTGCGGCCGGCAAAGAGTGGCAGACTCACACCCAGGCGCAGCGAGGCAAAATCGGCACGCGCGCTGCCATCCGTGTTATCTCCCTGCCGGAAGCCGTAGGCTGCACCCAGCTTGAAGTCGGGGTAACGATCACGTCTGGCAAGCTCGTGACGCGTTCGCGCCGCTTCGACCTCCTGCCGTTTCAGTTCCAGCAACGGCCTGGCCGCCGCGGCACGTGCATAGAGTTCCTGTTCCGGACGCAGCACGGGTAGCCGCTCGTCAACCTGTTCCTGCAATACCACCGCAGTACCTGCATTACGGTAGAGCAACGCATTGAGACGTGCAGACTGCTGGCGACGCATTCCCTGCAGTTCGATGTGGCGGTCAAGCAACCGGGACAACTCAACCTGTGCCAGCAGCACCTCCTGTTGCAGGCCCTCTCCCACCTTGTACTTGGTCTGGGCGATCTCCACAAACTGGCGCAGCAGGTCCTGGTTGCCGGAAACAATCTCCAGCGCCCGGTCAAGATAAAAAATCTGCCACCAGCCCTGCTTCACCTTGTCGATCAGCTGTAAGCGGGCCTCATCGACATTGCTGGCTGCAGCAGTGGCATCGAATTCGGCAGCACGTTCCTGCAGACCCAGTTTGCCCGGAAACGGCAGCGCCTGGTCGATCCCGATTTGCAGCTGGGTCATGGGTTCCTGGTCGAGATCGAAGGTGTCGGTTGGCAGGTTCAGGGCATTCAGGCTGAGCATGGGATCAGGCAGGGTGCCGGCCTGTGACGGAATTGCCGCCAGCGCCGCCGCACGCGCCTGCGTGCCGGCCAGCCCCGGATTGCCCTCGATTGCCAGGGCAACGGCATCCTCCAGTGCGAGTATTCCTGCAGACGGATCCGCGGCCGCTGGCACTGGCCCTGACAGAACCAGCAGCAGCAAGGCGCGCATCAACACCCGCAGATGATAGCGAAACTGTTCAGCGCCAGAACATGAATGCAGGACAGAACTCCGGTAGTAATACATGGCGACTCTCCAGAACCATTTGCATGACACACACCACGAAGCGGATCGGCGACCCGTCGTGCCGGAACGGCTCAGCAGAGATCGATGGGGGGTCGGAACGGGGGGTGGGTGGTGCGTCCGGCAAAGTGCTGCGTTAGCGGTGTGCTCAGAAAATTACTGTAGCGTACCGCCAGGCCGGCTGTGATGCCGGGTAATGCAATCGACACATGCGCACACGTGCCACAGTCGCCATGACAGCAATCGCCGGAACAGCCGTGGTCACAGCGTTGACCCGGCCGGACTGCGCCAGTTTCGTGCTGGCCAGATGCATGATCCATGGCCTGCATACCAGCCTGCATGTGGTCACAGTGCGAGACCTGGTCAGCGCCGGTCGGCGCCGGCAGTGCAACAGCGCCGCGCAGGGGCGCAGCCACCAGGGCAAGGGTGAGCAGGATCAGCAGGCATTGTTCGAAGCGCTTACGCATACTGACTCACAGCATAGACCCATTCCGCCCGGCAGCACAAGGTAGCCCAGCGAAACAATGACTTGCGCCGCGATCCGGGCCTGATGCCGGGTCACAGGACAGCGTTGGTTAATTGCACAACCAATCGGAATGTATTTGCAGGTGGTTGCCAGTGGCGTGTGATGGGCTCGGCACAAAACACCGTGCCGCCCCGCTCGGGTTAACCGGTAGTTACCCGGGGGCGGCACTCAAGAAGGGGCTTGTGAGTGTGTGGCTTGCGCACTCTCCAGCCAGGACGTGATTCAGGCAACCGCCAACATCGCACCGGCGATGGCGAACATGATGACCAGCGGTGTCAGCAGAAAACCGAATACTACTTTCGCGAGCACCAGATCCTGAGCCTGTGCCCTGTGCTGTGTGTAGTTAGACATATTCATAAGCTCCATTGCGGGTTGAAAAACACTGCCACTTTTGTATAAGCCTAATAACACTAATTGTCAAGCTTTTGTATAATTATTGTACGGCAGCCAGCGGGTGGCTCATGGCCTTCATAAGCTGACCGCCGATCACAGGCATCGGAGAGCATATATCACGCAACCAGGCCAGCAATCTGGGCAAAGATCGGCCCGCATCGATAGTGCCGGGCAGTCCGCACACCCGGGCCGTCGGGAAATTTCCAGCAAATCCCGAAAGATGGCAACTATCGACAAATAATGCTTGACATGTACAAATTTTGTAGTATATTTGTACACAATATTTAACCAATGTAATGGATTTGTAAAGCATGAGCCCGGCATACGAAAATCCGCTGTTGCAGACTGAGCGCACAACAACCATGCAGCACCAGCGCGCTTGCACACACAGCAGACTCTGCAGGGCAGCAAACGACTCTCCGCACTGGTTGCCCCGGCACCCCCCTAGCCAAAAGCCGGGGCAACTATCTTTACCGTCACGTGCACACGCTGCGGAACTGAATCGGCATCAGATTAATGGAATCCCGTCACACGGGTGCAACAACCCGTATCACTTGAACCTGCACACAGGAGAACAGCCATGAGCGCCTATGAACTGCAAATACGCAAAACCGGACAATTCTACGATGAGGCCATGCGTGCGGCCGAACGCGAAAACATCGAAATACTCCACTCCGTGGTACCCGGCAGCAATCTGCACGAAATCATCAACAACCCCATCGACAGTGGTATTGATGAAGGGTAGGCAATGATTTTATCCATTCCATCTCTGCCGATCCGCCAGCAGGCGGGTCGGCAGTTTTCGGGGATGGACGTCCGGGATGGATGTCCCACCATCCCGGCTTTTTTTCTGAAGTTGAGCATCATGAATGCAGGCTCACCTTTACCGCTGAAATACACCGTCCAGGCTCTCGCTGGATTACGGCAAAACAAAGTCAACGAAAGACTGCCATGTCGTGGCTGCACCCGTCACTGCGGCAATTACGGGTACTGCAACGGTAAACCCTGGCGGATGTAGCCTTCGTTGCGGCGGCTCGGACAGCGATTAGACGGCAACCGCCTTCGTATCAACAAACCTGAACCACAGCCTTGCGTTACACGCCCCCAGCTTCCTGCCGCAACTCTGATCCCGGCGGATATGCAAAGCCTGGGAGCCGGGATTTGCGGATTTTACCGGCGCAGAGACGCAGTAACCGGAGTCATTCACGATCTGGCCAGCCTCACTGCAAGGAACACCGCCAGTGAATATTCCGCAATGGCGAATGCAGGCACTCGCGTTAGATCTGCGTCTGCAAAACCCTGTCCAGACCTGGACCAGCAACGTTTTCCATGCGCGGGAGCCCCATGCGCAGCGGATGCCCCGTGGCATGCATGGAGCAGACAAAACCTTCACCAAGGCAGTACAATTGTTGTACAAATAGCGAGAGTAATCCCTATGCCGCAATCACAACCCGCAGAAAAAACCATTGCCCCCGGGAGCCTGCTGCCCATTCGCACCGTCGCGGATCTGACCGGCGTTAACCCGGTAACCCTGCGCGCATGGGAGCGTCGTTACAACCTGATTACCCCGCAACGCACACCCAAAGGACACCGTTTATATACCGAGGAGGATGTCGAACACATCAGACATGTCCTCGAGTTACTCGAACAGGGCATCTCGATCAGCCAGGTTAAACCCGTGCTGGAGCAGGCGCCGGGCCAGGAGCAGGCTGCAGCTGTGACAGATCCCGGGGAGGTCTGGCGCGCCTATCAGCGCAAAATGCTCCAGGCCGTGGAACATTTCGACGAGCATGCGCTGGACACCCTTTATAACGACGTCCTGTCACTGTATCCGGTCGATGTAGTCATTCAACGTCTGGTTTCGCCCTTGTTGCGTATATTCGGTGAACGCTGGAATGAGCGCGAAACCGGCATTGCCGAGGAACATTTCTTTACTGTCTATCTGCGCAACAAGCTGGGGACCCGCATCCACCACATGAATCAGCGCAGCAACGGGCCCATGCTGCTGCTCGCCTGCCTGCCAGGTGATTTCCATGAAATTGGCCTGCTGCTGTTTGCCCTCGCGGCCGTGAATTTTGGTTTCCGGGTCCTGGTCCTCGGATCCAATATGCCACTTGACCAGTTGCCCGGTGTCATGCGAGCGAGGACCTGTGCCGGCGTCGTCCTGTCGGGATCGGCCCGGCCCGTTCGCGGCGCACTCGAAAACGAATTGGCCGCGCTGGTGAACAAGAGCCCGGTTCCGGTCTTCGTTGGCGGCAGGATCACCGCCAGGCATCAGGAGAAAATCGAGGCCGCAGGCGCGATCTGCCTGGGTGAAGCGATCGGCACCGGACTCAGACTGCTCAGCAAGCAACTGAAGACAGACCGACCCGGGTAACCGCCACTGATCCAGCCGCAGTCAAACCTGGGACAGATACCAGACAAGAGAGCTTAAAACGGCAGTCTTCCGGATTGCCCCGTTTTACACTGCTCCGCCTGGCAGTTCATAGCACAGCGCACGCCGATCCAGGGCAACGACAAGCTCCGAGAAGGCGGGTTCGATACTGTGGTGCTCACCACGAAACCCGATTTCCACGGAATTAATCATCCCCATGTGCGGCAGACTGAATAATCGTGCCCCGGGATGGCGCCTGGACAGGGCTTCCATCAGCCCCACCAGCTCCGATTCGGCCACCGCAATGACCCTGACCGACTTTTCCTGCCGCGGACTGGCGCATGACGGGTAATAGGTATCCAGCACCCAGTCCAGCATGGGCCAGGCTAGCTCTGGAAACCCGGGAAAGAAGTGATGGTTGTACAGGGTAAAACCGGGAATCCCGCCTGAGGGGTGCGGTATCAACAGGCAGCCGTCAGGTAAATCCGCCATCCGCACCCGTATCGGCCAGGCCTCGCTCCCGAAGCGCCGCTCGATGATATCCAGTACGCCGGGGTGCCTGGCCAACGCCCAGCCAAAAGCCTCGCCGGCTGCCTGGCGGGTCTGGTCATCGGGCGTCGCACCAATGCCACCGAAGCACAGCACGGGCACGGAATCCTGCTGGGTCTGCCTGAGCTCGTGCACCAGCCGGCTGCGTTTGTCACTCACGATCCTCGACCATGCGACCTCGATACCACGCGCGGCCAGCGTGTCAATTACATGCGGAAGGTGCCTGTCATTGCGTTTACCCGAGAGTATTTCATCTCCCACGATCACGACACCAAAGCTGGATTCAGCGGCCATCAGGGCTCATCTCACAAAACGTTTCTGAGCTGCAGTGACTGCGGGTAGGGGTTCAGGTACACCTGCCGGTTAATGTACGGATGCAGATGCAAGCTGAAGTAATGCTGCAGCAGCCTGACGGGCACCACCAGCGGGAAATCGCCGCGGCGATAGGCATCGATAGCACCGGCGAGGTCGGCGCGGCGCGGTGATTCGAGATCATTTTTCAGATAACCGAGCAGATGCTGCAGGACGTTGGTATGCTGCTTGCGCGTGGCGGGACGTTTCAGCGTCTCAAGCAACAGACTGATATACGAGTCGGCTGTTGCATGCAGGTTCACGCCGCCGAGGTCGGAGAGCATCCGACCCAGCTGCCTGTATGCAGCGCTGCTGTGCGCCATGACGAGAAACTTGTGACTGGCATGAAATTCAACCAGACCTGATTTGCTCAAGCCGGCCTGCCGCAGGGCTTTCCAGCGGGCATAGACATACACGCGGGTGATGAAACTGTCGCACAATCCGGCATCGTTAAGGCGCCCCTCCTCCTCAACCGGTAACAACGGATCAGCACGCATGATTTCACGGGCAAACAATCCGGCACCTGACCGCACAGCCATACCCTGGCTGCTATAGACCTTGACTCGTGTCATGCCGCAACTGGGCGAGTCTTTTTTGAAGATGAACCCGCATAGCCCGTCGAGCGTGCCGGCAACCTTTCGCCCGTACTCCCTGAGCGGCCGGGTGACATTCAGGTCAGGATTCTTCACCCCGACAGCTTCCGGACTGTCCTGGTTACCCACCAGTCGGATTGGCTGCCGCGGTATACCCATTCCGATCGCAACTTCCGGGCAGAAAGGCACGAGCTCGAAATAGTCCGCCAGCGCTTCGGTCACGAACCGGTTGCGCTTGTGGCCACCGTCGAAACGGACTTCCTTTCCCAGCAGGCATGAACTGACACCAACCCTGATGCCGGCCGGTACTACCGTAATTTCTTTCTTCATATGGATAACCTCACTCAAAACTGCGGAAAAAATGCAACCATCTTGCACAGGGTTGCGAGCGCGGCAAGCCGCCATACAAGCGACCGGCAACAGACGGAATCAGTCCGGTATAGCCCAGCCTGGCAGCATTACGCTGGCAGACAAATGCGGCACGCGACCCCGTTCTGCGCGTGGCAACAGGTGAATCGATGATCGGGTGATTCATAACAACTCCTCGATCCTGTCGATCAGGCGCGGATCATCGGGCGTTACCTGGCTCGGGAAGCTGGCGATCACCCGTCCATCCCGGTCCAGAAGGTATTTGTGAAAATTCCAGCGTGGCGCTTCGCCCGTTGCGCCGGCGAGGTACTGATAGAAGGGATCTACGTCTGCTCCCTTGACGTGGATTTTTTCGAACATCGGAAACTCGACACCGTAGGTCAGGCGGCAGAAGTTCTGGATCTGCGCTTCCGTGCCCGGTTCCTGACCGGCAAAATCATTGGACGGAAAACCGACCACTACCAGCCCGCGCGCACGGTAATGCTGATAGAGCTTTTCGAGTCCGTCGTACTGCGGCGTGTAGGCGCATTTGCTGGCCGTGTTGACGACCAGCACCACCTTGCCATGCATGACATCGCACAGGTGGACAGGATCCTGGCCGGACAAGGGGCGCTTAAAGTGATTCAGAGAGTCGGGACACGCCGCGGCAGCCACCCCCGCAGACAGGCTCCACAGGACTGCTGCAATCTTCAAAAAACCGGCATTGGTCGGATACATGAACGGCACCCTCTTGGTGAGCTTATCTTATACGATACTTGGGCTTAATGTACAAGTTTTGTTCCTTATTAAGGGCGTGTCGAGATGCTAAAATAGTTTATATTTTACTGTTTTTAATATTGTTTATACGGTTTTCCCGTTCGCTGGCTCATTTTCGTGACTGACAGGACTTGACAGTTTATCGAGTTGAATGTATAAGTTTTGTACATTACATGAAACCGGCAAGGACAGGAGCCAGGCAGCATGGAAAACACCACAGCACGAGCCATTGACTGGACGGAGCAGGGCCTGGTACCCGATTCGGTAATTCGTCACGGCATCAGACGCCTGCTCAAGCGGCGGCTTGCCACACTCACCGGTGATGACTGCGAAGCCAACGCCGCCAGCAAGTCCGGCTTCATCCGGATGATGGATATGTCCCCCCTGGCGCCTCTGCCACACCTGGCCAACGAACAGCACTATGAGGTGCCGGCTGATTTTTTCACCCACGTGCTTGGCAAGTCCCGCAAGTACAGTTGCTGTTACTGGGATAACGGCGTCAGCGATCTCGATACGGCCGAATGTGAAGCACTGCGTATAACCTGCGAGCATGCCGGCCTGCAGGACGGCATGGACATTCTGGAACTGGGTTGCGGCTGGGGTTCGCTGACACTGTGGATGGCCCGCCACTACCCGCACAGCCACATCACCGCCGTCTCCAATTCCTCCTCCCAACGCCACCACATCATGAAAATGGCTGCTTCGGAGCAGCTTGCCAACATTCGATGTGCTCACCTGCGACATGAACGATTACGCAGCCGGAATCTCATACGACCGCATTGTGTCGGTCGAGATGTTCGAACACATGCGCAACTATCGGGCACTGTTCGAGCGCATCAGCAGCTGGCTCAAGCCGGATGGCCAGTTCTTCATGCACATCTTCTGCATCCGCAATACGCCCTATGTCTTCGAAGTGCATAATGCCAGCGACTGGATGAGCGAGATACTTCTTCAGCGGGGGCATGATGCCCAGCAACGATCTGCCGCTGTTGTTTCAGGATCACCTTGGCATCCTGCAACACTGGCAGTGGCACGGCATGCATTATGAAAAGACCGCTAATAGCTGGTTGCGCAACATGGACGACAACAGGGCAGCCATCTGGCCCCTCCTGGAGCAGACTTACGGCGAACAGAGCGCCCGGCAGTGGTGGATGCGCTGGCGCATGTTTTTCATGGCCTGCGCCGAACTGTTTGCCTTTGACAACGGGCAGCAATGGTACGTTGGTCATTACCTGTTCGGAAAGGCCAGTCGGCTTCAGGCCAGTGCCGTCCAATCCGGTCGTGATGGAGTGGAGCACCCGTGCTTGTGACTGATATATATTTCTCCGGCCTGCTGGTCGCTCTGCTGCTGACTACGCTGGCGTGGCTGGTGAGCCTGCGCAAGCGGGACGTGAGCATTGTCGACAGCCTCTGGTCACTGACGTTTCTCGCGCTCGGCTCGACGTACTTTCTGATGTACGAGTTTGAAACACAGCGCGGCGTGATCGTACTGGCCCTGGTCGCTGTATGGGCAATACGGCTGTCCGCCTACATCACCTGGCGCAATCTGGGAGAACCCGAGGATGCCCGTTACCAGGCCATGCGGCGCAAGCACTCACCGAATTTCGCACTCAAGAGTCTGGGTCTGGTTTTCCTGTTGCAGGGAACGCTGGCCTGGATCATCTCCCTGCCGCTGCTCAGCGCTACCACCGGCAGTATCCCGCTGAACCTTATTGACCTGCTCGCGGCTGCGCTGGTGATCTTCGGCATTCTCTTCGAGAGTATCGCAGATGCCCAGCTGGCTGCATTCAAGGCCTCCCGGACAACAGCGGCAAGGTCATGGACAAAGGCTTGTGGCGCTATACGAGACACCCGAACTACTTCGGGGAATGCTGTGTCTGGTGGGGATTCTACCTGTTTGCAGTTGCCGCCGGCGGCTGGTGGTCCGTAATCTCGCCATTGCTGATGACCTTGCTCCTGCTGCGCGTTTCGGGCGTGGCACTCCTGGAAAAAGATATTGCCGAGCGACGTCCAGCCTACCGCGAATACATGGCGCGCACCAATGCTTTCATTCCAGGCCCACCGCGGGCCGCCTAGTGGCGGGTGATGCACCATGCGTAACCAAATAGCCAACAGGATTCGTAATCTGTCTGCAGGTACTGTATGCGGCCTGTTACTGCTGCGGCCCTGCATTTCCAGCGCAACGACTGAACAGGAATGGCGCTTCCGGGTATACCTGGATGACAAGGAAATTGGCTACCACCAGTTCACACTGGCACAGGATGGAGGCTTGCAACGACTTGCCTCCGAAGCCAGGTTTGATGTGACTTTTCTGAAGATACCTTTCTACCGCTACCGGCATAACAGCCTCGAACACTGGAACAGCAAGTGCCTGCAGGAAATTTCGTCAAATACCGACCAGAACGGCAAGCAGTTTCAGGTAGCGGGCATGGTCAGTGACACTGGCTTTGTGATCACATCGAACTCGGGTGATCGTACCCTGCCCTCCTGTATCAGCACGTTTGCCTATTGGGACAAATCCTTCCTCGAACGCAGCAGATTGCTAAATTCACAGACCGGTGAATACCTGGATGTCGAAGTGAATTACCTCGGTGAAAATACCCTTGCTCTCGGGGAAACGGTCATCCAGGCACACCAGTACCGTCTCACAGCGAACGATCTTGATATCGAAGTCTGGTACTCGAGTGACAACGAATGGCTCGCCCTGAACTCCACGACCACCAATGGCAGCAGGCTGCGCTATGTCGCAGAATAATTCGAACATAGCCAGACTGGCCCGCCTTCTAGGGCTCCTGCCTGTGATGACACTGGCGGCCTGCAGCACTTATTCACCCGTGCGCACCGTTGCGCAGCTCGACCTGGAACGCTTCATGGGCGACTGGTATGTGATCGCCAACATACCCACCTTCATCGAACGCAAGGCGCACAATGCCATTGAATCCTACGAACTGGTCGGCAGCAAACGGGTAGCCACGACATTCCGTTTCAACCAGGGCGCCTTCGATGGACCGCTCAAGACGTATAAACCGACCGGCTTTGTCACCGATGACCCGTCGAATGCTATCTGGCGCATGCAGTTCATCTGGCCGATCAAGGCGGACTACAGGGTGATCTATCTGAATGCTGACTATACCCAGACGGTGATAGGCCGTAACAAACGGGATTTTGTCTGGATCATGGCGCGCACGCCCTCGATTCCGGAAGCGAATTACCTGGCCATTCTCGGTGAAATTTCCAGACAGGGTTACGATATTTCGAAAATACAAACCGTACCGCAGCGTGGCGGGCAGACCGGAGGACTGGAGCTGTGAAGATTGCAGTGATAGGAACAGGCATAGCCGGCAACGTTGCCGCCTGGCATCTGTGCAGAGACCACGATATCACCGTGTTCGAATCCGCAGACCATGCCGGCGGACACACTCATACCCATGATATCGTTCATGCTGGCAGGCAATATGCCATCGATACCGGATTCATCGTCTATAACGACTGGACCTACCCGAATTTTATCGCCCTGCTCGACGCGCTTGGCGTGGAATCCCGGCCTACGGCGATGAGCTTCAGCAGCCGCTGCGAAACCAGCGGCATCGAATACAACGGTTCGTCCCTGAACGGATTATTTGCCCAGCGGCGCAACCTTTTCAGCCCGCGTTTTCACAGCATGATTCGCGACATCCTGCGCTTCAACCGTGAAGCCACGGAATTGCTGGCCAGTCATGACGAGTCGCTCACCCTGGGCCGTTATTTGACGGACATGAAATACGGCCGCCTGTTCATCGATAATTACGTCATACCCATGGGCGCAGCCATCTGGTCGACAGATCCGCAACAGATGCTGGAATTCCCGGCCTGTTACTTCGTGCGTTTTTTTGCCAACCACGGCTTGCTGAACATCAGAAACCGGCCGCAGTGGCGGGTAATCAAGGGTGGCTCCCGCGAGTATGTCACCCGGCTCATCGCGCCGTTCAGGGACAGGATCCGCCTCAACGAAGCCGTCGTTTCGGTGAAGAGACGACCCACGCATGTAGAACTGCGCACCTCTGCCGGAAATTGCGAACATTTCGACGGCCTGTTCATCGCCGCCCACAGCGATCAGGCGCTGGCCATGCTATCCGACCCCACCGGACCCGAACAGGAGGTACTTGGTGCAATCCCCTACCAGCAGAATGACGTCGTACTGCATACTGACACCTCCCTGCTGCCCGCCAGCAGACGTGCGTGGGCGGCGTGGAATTACCTGCGCAGGGATGCAGACAGCACGCGGGTCTCGGTCACCTACAACATGAATATCCTGCAGGGGTTGAGCGCCGCATCGACCTTCTGCGTGACACTCAACGACACCCGGCATATCGATCCCGACAAGATCATCCGCCGCATGCAATATTACCACCCGGTATACACTGCACAGGGTGTTGCAGCCCAGCGGCGCAGGCAGGCCATCAACGGCCAGTGCCGCACCTGGTATTGTGGCGCATACTGGCGCAGCGGTTTTCACGAGGATGGAGTTGTCAGCGCGCTCGATGCCCTGCAGGACTTCAAGGAATACAGCAATCATGCACAGCTCCCTCTACGTCGGACAGGTTAGCCACCGCCGCTATCTGCCAACGCAGCACGCATTTCAATATGCGTTGTTCATGCTGTATATCGATCTTGACGAACTGCCGACCCTGTTCCGCAAACGCTGGCTCTGGTCGGCCACGCGACCTGCCCTGGCGCGGTTCAGGCGCGAGGATCATCTCGGCGACAGATCTGTCGACCTGGCAACAGCGGTGCGCCGACTCGTTGAAGATGAAACCGGCATCAAACTCAGCGGTCCGGTGCGGCTGCTGACCAACCTGCGCTATTTTGGTCATGGCTTCAATCCGGTCAGTTTCTATTACTGTTTTGACGAAACCGGCGAAAAACTCGAGGTCATTGTCGCAGAAGTCAACAACACGCCCTGGGGGCAGCAATACTGCTACGTACTGCCCGAATCACGTAACCGGGGTGACGCAAATACCAAACGCTTTCTGCATGACAAGCGCTTCCATGTATCGCCCTTCATGGGCATGGACATGGATTATGACTGGCGGTTCACGCTGCCGGATGAAAAACTCGCCGTTCATATGAAGAACTACCAGCATGGTGAAAGGATGTTTGATGCCACACTGGCGCTGCGGCAACGCCCCATCAATGGCATCAGCCTTGCCAGCGTGCTGATCCGCTACCCCTTCATGACGGTCAAGATCGTTACAGCCATTTACTACCAGGCGCTGTGTCTCTGGCTGAAGCGAGTTCCGTTTTTTCCTCACCCCGACAGACAGGAGGCACCGAATCCGGTGAGAAAACCATGAAATCTGCTGCAATGTGTATAGACAAGTCTGCCCTGCAGGAACGCGATACCGGCATATTCAGCAACCACGCCAGGCGGGTCATACTGAGCCGGCTCAAGAACCTGCGTCATGGACAACTCATTGTAAATGACGGCGACGAGCAGTATGTCTTCGGCAACAAGGACCATACCTTCCCGAAGCCGGTCACTGTCACAGTCACCAATGCCGCCTTGTATACCAGGGTTCTGACGCACGGTGCTCTTGGAGCCGGCGAAGCCTACATGAACGGCTACTGGCTGTGCGATGACCTGACCCTGATGGTCGAACTGTTTCTCCGCAACCGCCAGCATATCGGAAAAATCGGTCCCGGCATGCGCTGGCTGGCAAAGCCGGCACAGTTACTGCTGCGTTTCATGCAACGCAATACACTGCAAGGCAGCCGCCGCAATATCGAAGCACACTATGACCTGGGCAACGAGCTGTTCGAACTGTTCCTGGACAAGACCATGATGTACTCCAGCGGAATTTTTCATCGTCCGCAGACTACACTGCAGGAAGCCTCGGAGGCCAAGCTGGAAGCCATTTGCCAGAAGCTGCAACTCAAACCTACTGATCATGTGCTGGAAATCGGCACAGGCTGGGGAGGCTTCGCCCTGTATGCGGCAAAACACTACGGCTGCCGCGTCACAACTACCACCATATCAAAACAACAGCATGACTATGCCATGGAGAGGATACGGCACGCGGACCTGGAAGACCGTATCGAACTGCTGTTCGACGACTACCGGGAACTGAACGGCAGGTACGACAAGCTGGTGTCCATAGAAATGATCGAGGCCATCGGCCACCGTTACTTCGACACCTATTTCAGAAAATGCAGTGAGCTGCTCAAAGAGGACGGCATGATGCTGCTGCAGTCCATCACCATCGCCGACCAGCGCTACCAGGCTGCAAAAAATTCCATTGATTTCATCCAGCGTTATATCTTTCCCGGCGGCTGCCTGCCTTCCAACGCCGTACTGAGTGACGCGGTCGCACGCAATACCGATATGCGCATCTTTCATCTGCATGACATCGGCCCGCACTACGCCACCACCCTGCGTCACTGGCGCAACCGTTTTTTTGCCAACATCGAAAAAGTACGCCAGCTCGGCTATCCGGAACGTTTCATTCGCATGTGGGAATATTATCTTGCCTATTGCGAGGGCGGATTTCGCCAGCAGGCTATCGGCACCGTTCAGCTGCTGCTCGTCAAGCCGCACTGCCGGCGCCAGCCACTTGCAGCCACCGATTATTAACAAAATACACTGTCACACAAAGGAGAACGCCATGATCACATCGACACTTGACCCGATTTCAATGAAAGATGTCACTGATACGGAAAATGCACCGTATGTCATCGAAGGAAACGGCAGCAGCGCGCTGAAAATCTACTTCGAGACCGAGGCCAACAAGCAGGAATATCTCGCAATTCCCCTACACAGTTCGGATGGCATGTCCGGCCTCAAGCGGATCTATGACGACATGGCGGACAATCCGAACACCGGTTCCATCAACTAGCGCGCACTCGCCAAAACGCCACGCAGCGCTGCAGACCCCAAAGGCATGTTGGCCAGGACCAGCAGGAAATTTTTCATTCACCAGCATATGCTGCTTGAGTGAATTGTCCTGTGTTAGTCACTTGTTCAAGGAATTCATTACGATGGTATGTTTTGTACCCCGATGCATGGTCGCGCGCCGTCACAGAAGCCACCCGACAGTAGCTCGAGTCGCAGAGACCGGTCTTACACAGACTCGTGTGATTGGCGGCAAAACCGAAGGCCTTATACATTATGGCAGCGCGGCACTACCCTTGACACATAGCGCAATTGGCGAGGTTTCCGCGGTCGCGGGCCCGCGGCCCACAAAAAAAGCGGCGCCCGAAGGCGCCGAAAGGGGATTCCAAGCAGTAACGTCCTAGTTCTCGAGTTCGGCCTCATCCGCGATACCGTTCGGACTCAGGTCGTCCCTCACTTTCACGAACAGGCTGCTCGCATTGACTGCCGCACAGAAATTCGCTGCATTTGCAATCGGGTTGTCGAGCTGGTCCTGGTAGGTCGTTAAACCGTCCTGCAGGGTAAAGTCGATACCCAGCACCGCCAGGGTGGTACCGATACAGCTGTCCGCCGGGCCTTGCAGGATGTCGTCACTGGCATTGTCACGACGGATCTCTTCAGCAGTGATAATGCCGTTGCCGTTGATCGACCCGCTGATCTCCAGGAAATCCGTAGCAACAACATTACCCAGGGCATAGGGATCGAAAATCCCGAGATCGTCGCGCAGGCTGGTCTGGCTGTCGACCACGACATCGACCGTACCACCGTTGAATTGCAGGGTCAGGGAATTCTGGCCGACACTTAGCACGCGCGCTGCGATCTTGATGTTGCCACCGCGCGCCTCAGCCTTGATGGCAACCAGCACGCCGTTGACGACCGGACCTTCCACCTCGACCTCGATACCGTTTGCCAGTACCAGGTTCGCGGGCGAGAACAACGCACTGGAGGCGTCGACCTGCTGGCCCGAGATCTGGAAGTTACCGTCGTTGACGTAACTGGTGATGATACCTTCCAGGCTGACCTTGTCGACGTTGGCAGCGAACAGGTCGTCCTCCTGTTTGACACGGCTGGCCGCGATGCTGGTCCCGGTCAAAGTTCCCTTCACCTCGACCTCCATACCCGTGGTAACCACGCCACCCGGAACACCGGACAGATCGGCACCGGACGTGTCGACCGAAAAGCTTCCGAGGCTGAACGTTATGCCGACCACGTTGCTGGCGAGCCCCTTGATCTCGATCTCGCTGATACCCGGAGTAAACGCGCCCTTGCCTTCGATGCGGGTGGCATTCAACAGGCCGCCCTGACCAATGAAACCGCTCACCTCGACAAAATCTCCCTGTGCCAGGGTTGCAAAGCTCACACCGTCATCAAAGACCGTCGAGGTCCTGTCGGCGACAACAGTGACACCCAGCACGGTGAACTGCAGCACCAGGCCATCGCCGGTCGGATCGACCGGTACGGTTGCAATCGGTCCCTGTACCTCATCATCGAACGTCACCGTGGTGGCGGTTCCTGTTCTGCCGTCGGAATTGACCGAACCGCTCACGGTGACCACCATGCCCAGCTGCAAGTCACTTTCAATGCCGGGATTATCATCGATAGAGACATTCGCCGCGCCGGTTTCGAACTCGATACCGTTGACGAAAATACTGCCAAACCCCGTGATGGTGCCGGATGCCGTGATCCCGGATAACGTCACGTCACCCCCTCCGCTGCTACCACCACAGGCCACCACTACACCGGCAGCCAGCACCAGGACCATTCTTTTCAATAAATTCATATACATATAACCCTCCTGACAATCAAGAAGCCGGAATTCCGGTCGCACACGCTATCGCCTGGCGCCTGCAAATCCTTACCCCGATATCAAATCCGGCTGCGGCACCAGCATTAACAGAAATAACAATCGCAAATAAAAACAGTCAATTAACTTGGCTCTGATCAACCACGGAGCAGTGCCAATCAAAAAACCGACTCGGCACTAACACTCTAATTGGGACAGTAGTACCAAATTTGAAAGAATGCAACCCCCAATGTCGAAATTTGCGACCCAGGCGACGGGTTCGTTACGGGTGTAACCCGCAGGTGTTACCAGACCACCACCGCCATAAAGCTAATATATTATTGATATATATAAATATTTGATATGTCGGCATGTCGCGCGCTGGTCAGGGACGGACAGTAACGGTGAACTGAGCCTGCAGGGGATATCAGCCGCCGCAGGCGGGAGGCGACCCTGCGGCGGGTGACGGGTGGCAGTGCAGGTGCTGTGAACGCGCGGGCAACAGCGGCAGTGTGCGCGCCATGCTTTCAAGACCTGCCGGCACAAAGGAGTTGCGCCATGGAGGATCCGCAGCAGCGAATGCACATGATGATCAGTCAGTATGCGAATGAAGATGCGCTGTAAACCGGCTGGAGTCGCCACACCACGGACACCAGCCCCGCCACCTGCGGCGCACGTGCTTCCCGTGATATCGATTCAATTCCGCGATGCATCAGCAGCAAGACTGGGCCTGTGCTCCTGTCTGCTGGATGATCTAGCGCAACTGTTTACCCAGACGCCAGGCCAGCACGCCCAGCACCAGCACGCCGATAATGAGCACGCTCCAGAGTGCGAAGCGTTGCCAGGGAAAGGGTGCCGGTGGCGGCTCGAGCTTTCCCGGCCCGCCCAGTGTGATCATTTCACCACTGCGCGCCTCGGCGATGAAGGCATCGTTTTTACTGTCGTCAATGCGCGCAAGCAGCGCATTGATCTCTCCCTGCCGACCCGGAACCTGGTACGCGCCAAAGGCCAGCATAAAAGGCGGCTCGCCGCGCGCCAGGAAATAGAGATGATGTGGCGTGTAACCCAGCCTCAGTACCGGCACGGCAACGCCAATACCTGACAAGTCCGATACCGCCTCGAGACGCCAGAGTGCATCATTCACCTGCGTGAAGCGCGCCGGCTCGCTCGCCAGGCCGGCACCCTCGACCTGCAAACGGTAAAAACTGCCGGCATGGCGCATGTGCCACGGCGCTGTTTCCGCAGCGCGGGAAAACAGCTTCACATCCACCAGACTGTTCTGTTCGGGCAGCTCGACCTCTGCCCGCTCGACGGGCAGGTGCCCGCGGACACGGTAGTCAAACAGCGTCTGTGCATTTTCAACGGCGGTTCCGCCCAGCTTCACCCAGCGCGTGTCAACAGGCTTTGCCTGCTGTTCGACACGGACCTTCACCCCGGTAAGGCGTGCGCCAGCGGTTGCTGTTGGCCAGCTGATCCTGAGATATTTATAGGCCCTGCCCGGCAAATCGATTCCATTACGCCCCAGCTCACGGCCGGCAAACATTAAACGTACCAGGCTTGCCTGCGCTACCAGCGTGTGCCAGTGATCGAGGTCGTCGGAGCCGTCTATCCCGACATGCGCGACGAAACTGTCCTGCGGACTTTCCCAGTCAAGCACCAGGCGGGAAGGCGCCTGTTCCAGCGCACTGCCATCGATCAGATAGGCACTGACCCGCTCTGCGCCGTCTGTTGTGTTACTCGTGCTGGAGCTGACCACGGTACCCTGATCATTGATGGTAACCTGCACCCGGGCCGGACCGCTGTCTCCCGGCCTGACAATCGAATAAGGGAAAAACGGCACCTGCTGCGGCTCCCCTGCCTCGCCTTGCAGCGCATCCGGTCGCCGCAGGCTGTGGGGCACGACTTCTCCCGCGGCATTGAATACCCGCAGATCGCTGTAATCGCTGCTGGTCAGGTGCGCGTACACAATCTCGGGTAACACGATCCGGTAAATCGCCGCCTCCCCGGCGGTTTGCATGGGCAGGCCATAGGCGAAATCCTGCGTGTGCACCGGCACCTGACCGGCACAGACGCTGGCGGCTCCCAGCCACAGACCACACCACCACCATACCTTCATCATGCCGCTTCCTTGTGATTGCGCGGGGGCAGTGGCGAGTAATACCCGATGACCAGCATCAGCCCGCCCACTCCGAGGAAAGATATTATCCGTTCCAGCGTACCCGCGCCCGACAGGTCGACCAAAAAAAGCTTCAACACCACGCTGCCCAGCAGCCCTGCGCCGATAAACCAGGCACGGCGACTCGCCCGACGACGCGCGATCACCATGACCATCATGGCCGTCAGCGTCCAGAGGATAGCGATAGCCGTTTGAAACACGACCGAATGCTGCATGGCAGACGCATGCCAGGCCACGTCACCCCAGAAATGCACGGCACGCGCCAGCACCGAATTCAGCCAGACAAACGCCCCCGCCGCCACAGCGGACAGAGCCACGGGCACGAAAGCGAGGCGGGCCCGGTCAGTGTCTGCGCTGCGCCACCACAATACCCAGCGCAAACCGGCCAGCCAGGCAAAGCACTGCGCAATATCCATCGGGTTAAGCAGCGCGACGTAGGGCAGCGGCGCCGGGTCGCCCGCATGCAAGGCCGCCGCCATGGCCCAGAGCCACAGATACAACGCCAGTGCGCCGAGCCCGATGCCGAGATACTCGACGGCGAATTCCGCCACCGGCCAGGAGATATGCTTCCCGAAGCGCATCAGCAGATAGACCGTCGCCCCGGGGACCAGCGCCCACGCGATCCAGTGCCAGGTCATGGACTGGAAAACCGTCTCGCGAATCAGCCAGTCCAGCTCCCAGGTCAGCAGGCCCACCAGCAACCAGAGTCCCAGCGGATGCCAGTAGCGCACGACTAGCGGCGGCCAGATCCCGGTACCGCGCCATAACACCCGCAGATGCGCGGCCAGGGCGATCGCCCAGGCCAGCAGACCCCAGCCCTGGAAGCCATGTTGCATGTCCATGAAGCCGAACTCGCCGAGCAGGGCCAGCACCAGTACCGGCAGCAGGGCGATGGTGGCGAAACCCGCCGGCGGCCACTGCAACCGGTGTCCCAGCCAGCCCAGCACCAGCGTCGTAAACGACATGAACAGGAGACTGGCATGGGCTGCATCGATTTCAGCAAGGTGTGCGTCGATTTCACGCAAACCCGCACTCAACCACCACGCCAGCCCCCAGAGCAGCAGTGCAATACCTGTCGCACGGGCCTGCCGCCCGAGGCTCTCCGGATGCCGGTATAAAAACCAGGACGAAAACAGGGCGGACGCAGCAACCACGACAGACCCCAGCCAGACACCGTTCCACAAAGGCGTTGCACCGGCAGGCACATCGATCGACAACAGAAAGGCCGTGCCTGCAGCGAACTGAAGCAATACACCGGAGACTTGCGCAAGCAGACGCTGCTGCCGAATCCCCACCCACACCAGCGCCGAGCCTTCCATGGCCCAGGCCGCCGCGGTCCAGCGCCCATCCAGTGCCAGGGGTATCGCGAGCGTGCCGAACACCACACCCAGCGCCAGAAAGGCTTCGACCAGCATGCGCAGCCCTTCACCCGTGCGGCGCCACAGCAGGCTCGCGAGCGCGATATAAAATCCGGATACCAGCAGCGCACTGATAGCCATGCCGTATTCCCTATTGCGCACCAGCGCAGCCTGCAGGGCAAAGGCCACGATCGGCACACCGAACACCAGACTGCCATCCACATAGCCGCGCAACCGCGGGGGCTGACGTGATGCGAACAGCAGCGCAATAATGGCGTACATGAGGAAGAACAGAATCAGAAACGGTTCGGTGGTCGCGAAATGCTCGGGGCGGTAATAGTGATAGCCCCAGGCCGAGCCGATCACGAAGGTGAACACGAAACCGAGCAGGTTGAGCTCGCGCCACGAGCGGTACCAGGCGATGGCGAGAATACCGGCATTCAGGAATGCATAATAACCGAACAGGGCCACATGGCTGCCGCCCCCCGTCGAGGCCAGGACCGGCGCAAGAAAACCGCCCGCACTTCCGAACAGGGCGAGCGACCTGGCATCCTGCAACACCGCCAGCAGGGCCGAAAAGGCGACAATGCCTGCCATCAGGGCAAACGCCAGACCCATGGGGAGCAGGCCATACAGCTTGGCGGCGCCATATATGGTCAGGTACAGCACACCGATAGCACCCCCCTGCAGCACCAGCCCGTAGTGTCCGGGCCGCTCGCGCAGGCGCCAGCCGAGCACCAGCGCCGCGATTGCCGTCACGGCGATGCCGGCCAGGCGCAATTCGATCGGCACGAGATTGTGCTCGGCCGCGTAACGCATCAGGAAGGCGACACCGAAAAACAGCACCACTACAGCGACGCGCACCACCAGATTGCCGCCGGTAAAGAAGCCCAGAAGCTGTTGCAGATAACGCGGTCTTGCGCGGCGCGCGGTGGCGTCGTGCTCAGGCCACCCGCCGCCTGCCGTCACGGGCTCCGCTGCCTCTGCCGCCGCAGCGGTTTGCGCCCCGGCTTCAATCGTCGGCAAGGATCGCCCGGTTGTAGCTGAATACACCTGATCGCGCACCGGGGGTTCAGATTCCACCGCCCCGGACAGGTCCTCTGCCTGGACCGGCCCTGCGTCATCATCGCCTGGCTGAACGTGTTTAACGAGCCGGGTTACCTGCTGTTCAAGCGTGACAATCCGGTCTGTCAGGGGTTGCAGTTCCCTGTGCAGGCGTTGCTGGGATACCCGCTGCTCCCGCCTGCTGACCATCAGGCCCAGCAACCAGCCGACCACGCCCCCGATCCACAGGCCGATCGCCCCCCAGCCAGCGGCTCCGACGACAGCCAGCACCACAATCCATCCAATCACCGTGGACAAGTGGCCAGTCCTCCCTGTGTGAACCTGAACCGAAGCTGCCCGAATGCAACTCCAGTCTGCAGCTGACAGCTCCAATTACCCGTTTAAAATGACAAGACAGGCTTCCATCAGCGCCAGTCACTGTATCCACACGACCCCGCTGGATACAACCCGCCTGCATACGCGGAGCATTCGAGCATGCTGCTCGCGACCCGGCAATGCCTGATCCATGATCGCTGGCGGCATGCCCGGGAAACAGTAACCCTCGCCAATCACACCTATCGGCCCTGCGTACTTCAACCGTTAGCTACTGTTTTGATTCTGATCGCGTTGTGCGCCTCGTATCCTGACAGCGTGAACGTACGGAATCGGGGACCGCAACGGAGTCGAGCAGCGTCCTGCTGCTGGAGCTGTGTGAGTTACCCCTGTCGCATCAGGTCAGGCTGCGGACCTGAAACCCCAGACGGCATAGACGGGGTCCGAGATTGCGGCTGTGCCGGCATGCGGGTCGCCCGGCGGGCGCGGCCAGCCACGGGAGGAGAATGTATGCAAATCCATAAAGCCTGTCTGCTGCAGCCACTGCGTAACCATACCCACGCGCTCGAACTCATGCAGTTCGCCCCAGACCTGGATGGCCTTGGTGGGGAACCAGCGGTTACTGAAGGTAAGCACAAAAATTCCAGCCGGGCGCAGCACCCGCATTACCTCGGCCATGACAGTTTGCGGCTGGATCAGGTATTCCACAGATGCGGTGCAGACGACCGCATCCAGACTGGCATTTTCAAAAGGCAGTGTTTGCTCCTGGTTCAGATCCTGCACCTGCCGTTCAGTCGCCGGACGGTTGGCCTGGAGTTCATCTGCATTCATGCCGAACACGCGCAGGCTTTGCATCGAACAGCCGTGCAGATGTGAATCGTAACTTGCCATAAGATCAAGGACATCAGCGTCTTTGGGAATCAACCGCCGATAAAGCGCATTGACTGTTGCCAGCGCACGCTCATCGAGGTGTTGAACCATACGGGGACGAGCATAAAAAACAGCATCATCCCGCTCATCCATGCGCGCCATCCCAACTGCCCCGTCACCGTAATCGGTATCACGACCGTCATAAACCGGTGCAGCAAGGCCTGGATAGCGCACAAGCTCGTCGACCGAGCTCACACAGCGCCCGCCATGCAAGTCCGAACCAGACAGCACCTGATCCACCTTGCAGGAAACATTCAGGGGAAAACGGGCGAGCGGGTGATTCAGATCCACACGCATCGTCTGTTCATCCAGCGCGGTAATCCGTGCAGGCTCGACGGCTTCCCGGACAATTTCCCTGAAACCGTGAAAAAATCCCCGGGGATAAAACCGTCCGTAACGCGGTTCAACCTGCAGTCCACGGCGGTAGGAGCGGTCAAATCCAGAGGGACTTCCGGTAATCTCCAGACCAGCGTTCCATGCGCCCGTCGCCGCTCCGGGAGGCAACGCGGCCAGTGCAGATCCCCCGGCACGCATGCCGATTATCTCCGAACCGATTGCCGATGGCAGAAGCTCTGCTTCACGCCAGACACTGAATTTTTCGACGTGCATTTGATCTTCATGTTCAAAACGACCGTCAGACCATTGCAGGGTGAAGGTTACTGATGCCAGCCCCTGGCTATCGAGCACCCTGTCCTGGTCCGGATTATGCTGGCTGGTAGCGCTCATGTTTTACTCCCTCCAGGATAGTCGTTTGTCGCAGTTGACCAGCACGACCCCGAGCCGCGGCATACGGCCATGCTCGCATTCCTTCAGTCCGCGGTATCTGGTTTGCATGGAGCCTCATCACATTGCAGGTTGGGCAGTTGTCTGTAAGTTATACAATAGCCCTGTAATTGTCAATTTTTTTGTACAATACTTGTACAGCTCTGATAAATTTGCTAACAATACGGCGAGGCAGCCTCAGCAACTGAAAGGATCTGCACCATGAAAACTGCAACACTGGTTCACGTTGATGGCAGCTGCGAACGCGGAGCACAAGATTCAGGAAAACGCATTGCTTATGCCCGGGTTACTCGCGAATTTACCGCCTTATCGCAGTCGCAGGGTAACTGTGTGATCAAACCGCTACCAATTGATGCCACTGAAACAGACACCCAGGAGGTGGACCATGAGCCTCAATCCGTTTACTGCACGCTATCAGCAGTTGCCAGACACGCTGCCGGTGTTTCCGTTACCCGGAGCCACCCTCATGCCCGGGACTGAACTGCCCTTGAACATCTTCGAGCCTCGCTATCTGAATATGGTCAGCGATGCACTCGGTACGCACCGCATGATCGGCATGATTCAGCCTGATCCGGTCGCGAAAAGTAACACTCAACTCTGCCAGACCGGTTGTGCCGGACGGATAACACAGTATCGTGAGACTGATGACGGCCGGATTGAAATGCTGCTGAGCGGCGTATGTCGCTATGACCTCGGCGAAGAGCTGCCGACCACCCGCGGCTATCGGTTGATCGTACCGCGCTGGTCCCGCTTCGCAGAGGATTACAGCGAACACGAGGACATGCCGGGCACCGAGCGCAGACTGTTGATAGAAAAATTGAAAAGTTACTTACAGTCCAACGGACTGAATGTCGACTGGGCAATGCTCGAAAGTCTGTCTACCGTGAGACTGATGAACAGCATGAGCATGGCCTTACCCCTCAGCGTACAAGACAAGCAGGCCTTGCTGGAAACGGTTCAGTCTGCTGAGCGGCTTAACACATTCATTTCTATTCTGGACCGCTCCCTGAGGCCGCCGACATCAGTCACCCGACATTGAATACACCTCGACAACAAGCTTGCGCAGGAATTTACCCGAAACGGATAACAGACAAACCGGTAAAGGTGATGTTTGAGGGACAGAGTTGACAGATTGATACCGATCTGTCCGTTAAGTTTGGCGGGTTCAACCGGTGTGCAGCGCGCGGGCCAGAAAGAACACGGCGGCGTTATAAACGCCGCCGTGTTGAGTTTACATGGGTCTCGAAAAGCTTTTACCGCTCTTTTCGCTACCTGACCAGGCGCTCGGATTCAGCTGCGTTCCAGAAGCTTTCAAGCACCTTGTTGTGCCGGACTCAGAGCAGGTCAAACCGGTCGAGATTCATGACCTTGGTCCACGCAGCGGCAAAGTCATGCACAAACTTCTCTTGTGCGTCATTGGCTGCATAGACTTCTGCGACAGCGCGCAGCTCGGAATTCGAGCCGAAGACAAGATCGACCGGGGTGGCCGTCCATTTCAGCTTGCCCGTCTTGCGATCACGCCCCTCGTAAACACCCTCGGATTTGGGTGACTTCACCCACTGCGTGGACATGTCCAGCAGGTTCACGAAGTAGTCGTTGCTCAGGGTCCCGGGCCGGCCGGTGAACACGCCATACGCAGATTGTCCGGTATTTGCATTCAGTGCGCGCATGCCGCCGACCAGAACGGTCATTTCAGGAACCGTCAGGGTCAGCAGATCCGCCCGATCGACCAGCATTTCCGCCGGCGACCTGGGGTTATCGTTACCGAAGTAATTGCGAAACCCGTCTGCTGTCGGTTCGAGCACGGCAAAAGAGTTCACATCGGTCATCTCCTGCGATGCATCCGTGCGTCCCGGTGTGAAGGGGACTTGCACATCATGCCCGGCTTTCTTCGCAGCCTGCTCAATAGCTGCGGAGCCGCCCAGAACGATCAGATCGGCGAGCGATACCTTCTTCCCGCCCGATTGCGCGCGGTTGAAGTCTTGCTGGATACTCTCCAGGCGCTTCAGCACCTTCGCCAGTTCAGCCGGATTGTTGACTGCCCAATCCTTCTGCGGTGCGAGGCTAATGCGCGCACCGTTTGCCCCACCGCGCATGTCGGTGCCGCGGAAGGAGGCGGCTGACGCCCAGGCGGTCCTGACCAGTTCCGGAATGGTCAGCTTCGATGCAAGAATGTCAGACTTCAGCCTGGCGATGTCCTTTGCGTCAATCAATTCATGATCGACTGCGGGGACGGGATCCTGCCACAGCAGTAGCTCGTCAGGCACCTCAGCACCGACATAGCGTGCACGCGGGCCCATGTCGCGGTGGGTCAGCTTGTACCAGGCCTTGGCAAAGGCAAGTTCGAACTCCTTCGGGTTGTCAAGGAAGCGCTGCGAAATTTCCCGATAGCTCGGATCGAACTTCAGCGAAAGGTCCGTGGTTAACATCACAGGTGCATGCCGTTTCGACGGATCGTGAGCATCCGGCACAAGATTTGCTGCGTTCTCATCATCGGGAATCCACTGGGTAGCACCGGCGGGGCTCTTCGTTTTTACCCAATTGTAGGCGAACAGATTCTGAAGATAGTTCATGCTCCAGTTGACCGGGGTCACTGTCCATGCACCTTCCAGACCGCTGGTGATGGTGTCTTCAGCATTACCCTTGCCGCACTTGTTTTTCCAGCCCAGGCCCTGCTCCTCGATGCCTGCAGCGGCGGGTTCGGGACCCAGACAATCATCCGGTTTGTGGGCGCCATGGGTTTTACCGAGAGTGTGCCCGCCGGCGATGAGTGCAACGGTCTCTTCATCATTCATCGCCATGCGACCAAATGTCTCGCGAATATCCCTGGCTGCCGCGAGCGGATCCGGGTTACCGTTCGGTCCCTCCGGGTTCACGTAGATCAGGCCCATTTGCACCGCGGCAAGCGGGTTTTCCAGCTTTCGGTCGCCAGTGTAGCGCTCATCCGCGAGCATTTTTTCTTCCGGCCCCCAATACACCAGGTCAGGTTCCCAGTCGTCCACTCGCCCACCGGCGAAACCATAGGTCTTGAAGCCCATGGACTCCAGCGCGACATTGCCGGTCAGGACCATCAAGTCGGCCCAGGATATATTCCGCCCGTATTTCTGCTTGATCGGCCAGAGCAAGCGCCGCGCCTTGTCGAGATTGGCGTTGTCAGGCCAGCTGTTGAGCGGATCGAATCGCTGCTGACCACCGTCGGCGCCGCCGCGGCCGTCAGCCACACGGTACGTGCCCGCACTGTGCCAGGCCATGCGAATGAATAAACCTCCATAGTGACCATAGTCTGCGGGCCACCAGTCCTGTGACGTCGTCATCAAGGTCTCGATGTCCTTCTTCACGGCATCGAGGTCGAGACTCTTGAACGCCTTGGCGTAGTTGAAGTCTTCGCCCATTGGGTTGGACTCGGCAACGTGCTGGCGAAGCGGACTGAGGTCCAGCTGTTCAGGCCACCAGAACTGGTTCGATTTTGGCTCACCCTGAGCAAATGCAGGGCTTGATGTCACCACCGGTGACATAGCTACCGCTAAAGCGGCAAACAAAGGTATCGCTTTTCTAATCATTGCAAGTCGTCTCCATTAGGTAAGAATGTTCCACATTTTTAACCTGAATATCAGAAACTGGATCAGCATCAACCTCGAAACACTCCAGGTGACTCTGTGCGTGGCCGGTTTCTTCTCGCATCGCAGATTCGGAAGTCTACGGCAACATCGTTATATCCCTCAACATTGGCTTTGGCTGCGAAGTGAAGAGAACGTCTCTTCGCCTGTTATTCGTCGTCGAAAATATTTTAATGTACTGCCCTGTTTTTGCTGCCTTGCAACTCCATTTCGATTTGCCTGTTACTGCACAAAATAACCAGCAAGTGGAACAGATTGCATGTCGCCAGAATATGCAGGGTCAGCTTGTCTGTATATTTTATTGTTT
Organism: uncultured Gammaproteobacteria bacterium; assembly: GCA_963712695.1. GTDB lineage: Bacteria > Pseudomonadota > Gammaproteobacteria > UBA9214 > UBA9214 > UBA9214. The sequence goes on along the minus strand of CAVQJD010000018.1, from coordinate 16,581 downwards.
CTATCCAGGCGATAGATATTGCCAATCGCCAACCGGGGTCAGAGCACAGTTTCTTCTAATATTAGAATTAATTGGGCTCTGACCCCGGTTTTCAAACCAGCGATCCATTGTGCGGCTTGTGGTAATTCGCCGGATGCTGTTTGCGCGTCAGCAGATTCTTTATCTGCCAGTGCTGGCTGTCCGGCACGGCATCGTCAATCGAGATATCACCGCCCAGGTTGGTTGCGATGGGCTTGCCGTTCTTGTAGAGAATGCGATGACCCGGCTGCGCGGCGATACGCTTGTCGGGCGTGATGATACCGGTGAGATTCAACGGATCTGCGCTGCTGATCGTTATCAGCAGTTCGGCACCCTGTTTTTTACGTATTTCGCGCATCAGGCTGACCGCCTCGGGTAACGCGAAGTGCTCGCCGGCAAAACCCTGCACGAAACGGCCGCCCCTTATTTCACCCCGCGCCTCGAATCTGCGCAAGACATACAGCAGATCCCGCCACGACGGCAAACCGTTTTCTCTTTCGAGCAACTTCCTGAACACAACACCGTAACGGGTCAGCAGTGTTCGTGCAACATGTTCTACACGCTGTGACTCGTCTTCATGTTGTACCGGTGGTCGTATCAGTGACCAGCGCCCACCCGCAGCCAGCGGCGCCTGCAATGCCGGACGGCGCCGGCGACTGTGTTGCCGGGTCTTCTGTGGCGTGATCATTGCACGCAGGCCCTGGTACTGGTCCGAGTTGACAAGCCCCCAGGCAACCAGTTCGCCCAGGGCATTCTCAAGTTGCGTTTTCAACAGGCCGGTTTGCTGTTGCAGGTCATCAAAGAAACTGGCGCCCCATTGTTTCAGCACGTCCAGCACCTTTACAGCTGCGGAGCTCAACCCTTCAGGTGCTGCCGTTTCGGCCTGGCACCATACCGACAGATGCGGCCGGAAGATGAATGCCAGTGGCGTGGATTTAATCGCCGGGTTCCTGCATTTGTTATCCTTAACTCCGGCTGGATGCAAGCGCAGCCAGGTGAGCCTGCCCGAGCTGCACAGCTCATCCAGCTCGGTTGAAAAATACGGTTGTAGCCGGGCTGGCAGGATGTCCTCCTCCCAGCTGGCGGCTGGCAGGCTTACACCTTCGAGCTGCAGCATGACGCGTTCCAGTGCAACAATACCTTCTGCAGGTTCCTCCAGCCCCTGCCAGCTGAACAGGAAGCGCATGAAATCCGCCGGACTCACAGGCTCGATTTCGCTGCGCAGATGCTTGAGCGTATAGCGGTGAATGCGTACCAGCAGGCCACGCTCGCACCATTCGGTTTCAGATCGATGCGGATCGAAGTGGCCCTGTATAACGAAGCCTTCCTGTTCCAGCACCAATAACGCCCGCTGTACCTCGCTTGCAGGCAGGCGAACCGGCTTTGCAAGCTGGTCAACGGTGACAGGCCCCAGGCTTTCCAGCCGGCTGCGCATGATTTCGGTGACGGCTTTTTCAAAAGATCCCGCTTCTTCAGCGGGCAACGGTACAATCACCGGGGACATCTCGCTGTCGGGACAGATCAACCGCGTGGCCAGCAACCGTTCCGCGCTGACCCACAACACCTCACTGTCAAACAGCAAACGTGTTGCACGCTGCTGTCGTTGCAATTCCGCCAGGTATTTCTGCCAGCGCTCAAGATCATGCGCGGCGATTTCGCTTTCCGTGATAAAGCCTGTGATGAGCAGCGCATCGTGCAGTTCGTCCGGGCTGCGTGGCTGCGGCCAGGCTTCCTGTTTCACCTGTTGAATCGCACCGGGGTTCAGCCTGCCGATATCAGTCGCGGTCTGCGGATCCATATGCCGCCGCTGCTGTACCGCCAGTACACGCCGCTCTTCGGCCGGCGTGTCGTCGAGGAAGGCGTAGGGTCTCGCGTTCAGTATCTCGTGTGCCATCGGCGACGGTGTTGGCAGGTCTTTCGCAAGCACATTGATCCGCGCATTCTCGATATCTTCCAGGACATGCTTCAGGCCATCGATGTCCATCAGCTCGTGCAGGCAATCCCACAGCACCTGGTGTACCAGCGGATGATCCGGCACTTCGCGTTCGCCCTGGATGTTTTCTAGACAGGCGAGCTGGTCCGGGAACACCAGCGCCACCAGGTCTTCGGCATCGTTGCGCTGGAACGGTGCAGGCACTCTCCTGCCGCCGCGCCTGCGGGGAACCGCCAGCGAGATATTGGTCACCCATCGCCAGCGGGTCGGGAACATTGGCGCATCGAGCAGGGCCTGTATCAATACGTGCTCGGCAGTGTCCGCCTTCAGATACCCGGCCGATTCCTCCAGCGGAAAACTGTGGGTCGGCCCAAGCGAAAGGATCAGGTTGTCTTCGTTGGCGGCCGCCTGCAGTTCAAAATTGAAGCGGCGGCAGAACCGTTTGCGCAGCGCCAGGCCCCAGGCCTTGTTCACCCGGGAACCGAAGGGTGCATGGATTACGAGATGCATGTCTCCGGTTTCATCGAAGAAACGTTCGAACACGATGTTCTTCTGACTCGGTATCAGGCCGAATACAGCCTTTGTTGCCGCAAGGTACTCAACGAGCTGCGAAGCTGCTACCGGGTCAAGCTGCAGTTCCTGCGCCAGGTAATTCAGTGCCGCCTGCTGACTGTCAGCAAGCAGCTTGTCGATGGTTTCACGCAGACGCGAAACCGCGTGAGACAGTTCATCGGTGCGTCCCGGTGCCTCGCCGAACCAGAACGGAATCGTTGGCGGCTGGCCGCGGGCATCTTCCACGAACACCCGGCCCTGTTCGATCTTCAGCATGCGGTAGGAAAAATTGCCGAGCTGGAAGATATCACCCGGCATGCTTTCAAATGCGAAATCCTCGTTCAGGCTGCCGACGAACAGGCCTTCGGGTTGCAGGATCACATCATAGTCAAACTGGTCGGGGATCGCGCCGCCGTTGGTTATCGCTGTCAGGCGTGCATTACGGCGCGGACGCAACACGCCATTCACGGCATCGCGGTGCAGGTAAGCGCCGCGCCGTCCGCGCCGCGTATGGAAGCCGTCCGCAAGCATTTTGACTACATCAAGGAAGTCTTTCTCATCGAGGTTGTTATACGGGCGGGCGCATTTAAATACCCGGTACAGCGCCTGCTCGTCCCACTCGCGTCCGGACACCTCGGCGATGATCTGCTGCGCCAGCACATCCAGCGGATGCTCGGGGACCAGGATGCTGTCGAGTTCATCCCTTCGAATTGCATCGAGCATCGCGACCGCCTCGACCAGTTCGTCACGGCTGAGCGGAAACAATCTCGCCTTGGGCGTGCCGGTCAGGTGATGCCCGGAACGGCCTGCCCGTTGCAGGAAGGTGGCGATACTGCGCGGCGACCCCATCTGGCACACCAGATCGACATCACCGATATCAATACCGAGCTCGAGCGAGGCGGTCGCTACCAGTGCGCGCAGTGATCCTGATTTCAGCCGCTGCTCGGCATCGAGCCGGTGCTCTTTCGCCAGACTGCCATGGTGCGAGGTCACGGCGTCATTGCCCAGCTTTACAGCCAGCGCCGCTGCCGCACGCTCGGCAAGCCGGCGCGTGTTCACAAAGATCAGCGTGGTGCGGTGCTGCTCGATGAGCTGTTCGAGCCGGCGGTAGATCTCGTCCCAGACTTCGTTCGCCATCACCGCTTCCAGCGGGGACCCGGTCATCTCGATTGCGAGATCACGCACGCGCACATGACCCGTATCGACAATGGTGCATGCCCGCTGTACCGGATCATCATGCTGCCCGGTCAGGTACAGCGCCATACCCTCGATCGGTTTCTGTGTCGCAGAGATGCCGATACGAACTGGCGGTTTGTCACACAGCTGGTTGAGCCGTTCCAGGCTCAGCATCAGGTGCGCGCCGCGCTTGTTACCGGCCAGCGCATGGATTTCATCGACGATCACGCTGCGTACGGTCTTGAGAATTTCACGGCCCGAATCCGAAGTCAGCAGGATATACAATGACTCCGGCGTGGTCACCAGAATATGCGGCGGCGTGCGCTTCATCATCGCGCGTTCTGACTGCGTGGTATCGCCGGTGCGGACCATGGCGCGGATCGGCACGTCCGGGAAACCGTTTTCCAGCAGCGCATCCCGAATGCCGTTCAGCGGCAGCTCGAGGTTTTTATGGATATCGTTGGACAGTGCCTTCAGCGGCGAGATGTAAAGAACATAGGTTTCGTCAGCCAGCGGGAACTGCAGCCCTTCGTGCACCAGCTGATCGATCGCCGCAAGGAACGCGGCCAGGGTCTTGCCGGAACCGGTCGGGGCCGAAATCAGCGTGTTCTGCCCGGCCTGAATCGCAGGCCAGGCCTGTGCCTGGACATCGGAAGGCGTACCGAAATGGCTGCCAAACCATGCCGTGACAGCAGGGTGAAAGCGGAGCGATGACATGCATGCATGATACTCCTGTTTCCCTGCTGCGGTCAGATACCTGCACCCGTTCCAGGTGTTCCCGGCATTATCAACAGATTGCACAAAACCATTGGGGGAGGAGTCTCTGGTATGACAATAGTGCTCAACGTCCTGGCCGTAGTTATTGCTGCCCCATTACTGTACTGGCAGCCCTGGATGGCAGTTATGCTGTCAAACGGTCACTGGAAATCGGCGTCAGCCGAAAAAAGTGTTCGACAAAATACGTGATCCCAGGAACTGGCTCGACTGGAGCCCTGGCTGATGCACGAACCCGACACTGCGCTTGCTTACTCCGACATACCGGACAAGGAAGGCGGCTGCTATACACGGGACGGCAAGACAATCAGCGCCGGCAAGCTGATACACGAAAAATTTACCGGCGAAGAAAAAATCCGGCAGTCGATATGAATTTCCAGAACAACAATAACGTCATACCCGCGCACGACTGCATGGAGGAGGTGAGACCGTTGTTACGGGCATAGCCCGGATCAAGAGACTGGCCTGGGCCATGCAGGAGGTAGAGCGACGCAGGAAGCCAAAGCCGAGACGGGTTTCCAGTCAGTCACTGATTGGCAGGGGCACAAAAAATACCTGGATTCCCGCCTGCGCGGGAATGACGGCTATACGGGACAGCAGTGGGGCCGGATACTTATCAAGACCAGACAATAGAATGGACTGAATTGTTAACTGAGCAAAAGCCGGCACGGCAACCCAAAATCCCCTGCCCGGGTTTTTGCTGGTTGAATGATCTTCGCCTTTCCGATTACTGATTGTTTTTGTTTGAAATATAATTGGTGGCCAGGGACAGAATCGAACTGCCGACACGGGGATTTTCAGACCCGGGTAGCGTTTTCTGGCCTCCCTGTTTTCAACAACTTACGCACGCCGGCCCCGCGCTAAGTTGCCAGGAATGGACAGGAGTGGACACGAGATGACAGGAGTCGGTCACGATCTGGTCACGCAGCAATTCCATTGACTGGAATAAAATGCCTGCCCTATATTCTTACCAGTAAGATTATTTAACAGGTGCATCACAATGGCAGAACTCGCAACAACCAGGATGTCTTCGAAAGGCCAGGTAGTCATTCCCGAGGAAATTCGCAAGCGCCTGGGGCTTGAAGCAGGCTCGCAATTTATCGTCGTTGCCGGCAAGGATACCGTCATCCTGAAAACAATCTCCCCGCCTTCAATGGACGAATTCGACTCGTTGATCCGGAAGGCCCGGCAACAGGCACGCAAGGCTGGCATGAAGCGCTCGGATATTAAGAAGACCGTCGCCGAGGTGCGCGGCCGTCGATGAAGATCGTACTGGATACGAATGTACTGATCTCCGGCATCTACTTCAGCGGCCCACCAAGCAGAATTCTGGCAGGCCTGGCACGCTCGGGAAACTCCAGCTAGCGTGTCAATTGAAATACTTGAGGAATATCTCAACGTCGCCGAACGGCTCGCAAACCGCTACACCGGCGTTGAATACGAAGGAATCCTCGGTCTGATCGTTCAAAATGCCGAGCTGGTTCAGGCTGCAGATTTGCCGGAACCCGTAAGCGAAGATCCAGACGACGATAAATTCCTGGCCTGCGCACTGGCAAGCAATACCCGTATAATTGTCAGCGGCGATAGCGATTTGCTCAAGGTTTCTGGATACGCCGATATCCGGGTCTTAACGCCAAAGGGATTTATCTCCGAGTTCCTTGATCAATCCGACTAAGTCAAAGTCACATACGATGCCCTTGCACCTATCACTTGACCAACGGCACATGACGTGACCACCCCAATGGATTACGAACTGATTGTGTCAGCATTGCAAAAGGCTTCGGCCTTCGACCTCTATCGGCTACAGTCAGCCATTGGGCATTTACTTGACGATCCTCTGCGACTGAATGCAATAAAACGCCAGCTCAGACCCGGTATGGAAATCACTTATTTTGAACCGCAGGAGAATCGTTTAATTCCGGCCCAGGTGCTGGAGATACGCAGAACCCGGGCAGCCATCCAGGAACTGCCAACCGGCAAACGCTGGACGGTTCCCCTCTATATGATCAATATTGAAGGCGCCGACACCGACATCACCCCGAAGAAAAACCATGTTGACCGCCTGTCACTGAAAATCGGTGATCAAGTGGGATTTACCGGCAAGGATGGCAGCGAATTGTTTGGCGCCGTAATCAAACTCAACCCGAAACGGGCCAAGATCCAGACCAGACAAGGAATATGGGCCGTGCCTTATTCCATGCTGTTTACCATCATTGATGGTGAACAGGCGCGGGATCTATTTGTACCAGCAGAGATCGAACTATTTACGGACAGTTGCATCAACCTGGCCCCTGATGACGACAATAACGCCCGCTAGGTTCTTTACGCTGCTATGGGCGGTCATACCGGCTGTTGCGGCCAGGGTAATTCATACCAATCTCCCGATCCTGTCTGCCTATGAAGGCTCAATGAGATAGTGTACCGTCACAGATCAACAACATACCCACGGTACTCAAGAATCCCCAATGGCGACATCTTCCTCCCAATCGTTGCGGATCAGCACCAGCAAGCAAGCGGCCAGGCTCACCCCCGCGCAGAAAAAGTTCAACACCCTGATCGGCAGGATCAACCGCCAGCGCAAGCGGCTCGCGGAATGGCAGGAAATGATGCCAATTTACCAGGAAGAGGTCTTAAGAACCTTCCAGCCGCTGCGTGACAGCTATGCCGGTTTCCAGGCGCAGATGGTTGAACTGCTCGACAGCCACTGCGTCAACAATAGATTTTCGCGGCTGCAAAAGGAAAAAGTCAGTCATATCATCAAGGATATCTGTTTTGAGCTGATTAACGATCATGGACGGGACGACCTGAAACCCATCGCGAACCGCCACAGCGATATAGACTTCGATGACCAGCAGGAACAGATGAAGGCCATGGGCGGAGATGTACTCCGCGCGATGCTGGAAGCGGAGTTTGGCATTGATCCTGGCGATATTGAGCTGGACATGGATGACCCGTATGGCACGGCGGAGAAACTGGGAAGCATTCTGGAAGAACAGCAGCGCAAAGCGGAAGATCAGCGCCCCAGGCGTAAGAAAACCGCTCGTCAACTGGCCAGGGAAGAACGCGAAAAAGAGGAAGAGAGCAAAATCAGCCAGTCGATTCGGGCGGTCTACCGGCAACTGGTCGGCGCATTGCACCCGGACAGGGAAACAGATCCCGAGGAGCACCAGCGCAAAACCGATTTAATGCAAAAAGTTACCGTCGCCTATAAAAACAGGAACTTGCTGCAATTGCTGGAGCTGCAGCTCACAGTAGAGCAAATCGACCAGAACGCAATCGATTCGATCAACGAAGACCGCCTCAACTATTTCAACAAAATCCTGCAACGCCAGTCGCTGGAACTGAAACAGGAAATAGAGGAAGTCGAACTGCACATGAAGGCTGCCGGCGGAATCGACCCGTTTGAATCACTCACGCCTAAAAAACTTTTCTCAGCCCTGAGAAAGGACAAGAAACAACTGGAACTTGCGATTTTCGAAATCCAGAGAGATCTCAGGCTTTTCAAGGATATTCGCAAGGTCAAGCACTGGCTGAAAACCTACGAATTGCCCTTCGAACTACCCGACGAACTTTTCTTCCGAATGTTTGAGGACGACCCGCGCTAATTTGAAGTTCCGGATGGCAGGGTCGAGAAGTGGCGCGGTGACATCAGGCGTGGTAGTCCAGACCTCATCTGACAGTTACCACTACATTCACCCTCAGAAAAGACAAATCTTCCGTACGCAATCCGTCACACTCGGCTTCAAGCTGCTCGATTCTGTTCTCCAGACTCTCCCGCACGGTCACGCCTGACGACTACCCCGTCATTTGCCACATCGCACGAACCGGCAATGCCATATAGTTCTCTGCAAATGATACGGGCTGGTCCCCCGTGTACAGTACGATTCCCCGCAGAAACTGCCTGCCAGTATCCTCCGACAGCGCATCGAATCCGGAGAAGTCTTTGCGCACCACAGTTGCGGAGGTTTTCACCTCCAGGCCCACCAGGCGACCTGCTGCGTCTTCAAGCAGGATATCCACTTCCCTGCCTGTAGTCGTCCGATAATGGTGCAAGTTCACCCGGGTGTCCGACCATCCAGTCTGTTTGCGCAGTTCATTGACAACGAAGTTTTCAAACAAATGACCAAAAAACACGGGGTCTCGATCCAGGCTCTGGCGAGTAACGCCTGCCAGGTGGGCTGTCAGTCCGGAATCGATCAGATGAATCTTGGGTGACTTGATCAACCGCTTCCCGAGATTAGACGACCAGGCTGGCAGTGGCTGAAACAGGAAAGTGGCCTGCAAGAGACTCAGGTAACGCTTGAGCGTACTGCCGGGGATGCCGGAACTACGTGATAGTTCCGACATATTCAACAAGCTACCGACACGGGCAGCCAGCAGGGATAACAGGCGCGGCATGTCCGTCAGTCCCTCGATGTTCGCCAGATCGCGCACATCGCGTTGCAGTAACGCCGTTATATAGGCAGCAAACCAGGCATCACGACGTTTCCCCGCAGGGCGCTGTATTACCTCCGGATACGCGCCCGCGAGGACGGCGCCTTTCAGATCAATTGCATCACCTGGTTGCAATGCTGGCAAGCTTTCAGCAAAAATCCCGTCAAGAAACCTTTCCCGCTGTCCGTGCAATTCTCCCTGAGAGAGTGGCAACAGGGTAATCAATTCCATACGACCCGCGAGAGACTCGGAAATCTGCGGAAGCAGCAGCACGTTTGCTGATCCGGTCAGCAGATAACGGCCAGGACGACGATCCCGATCCACCGACATCTTGATCGCGGGAAACAAGCCCGGGGCTTTCTGCACCTCATCAATGACCGCCCGATCACCGAGCCCGGCAAGAAAGCCCTGGGCATCAGAACTGGCCGCAGCTAACTGCGTTGCATCATCCAGGGTGATGTAAGGAATAGAACGTGCCTGTGCAAATTCCTGCGCCAGCGTACTCTTACCTGTCTGACGGGCGCCGTTTAACAACACCACTGGCGTATCAGCGATTGCGGCTTGCAGTTCTGACTCGATATTTCGCTTATACATGGCGGATAATTCACCACCTAATGGTTATTTATACACCACATAGACTATCTCATCCCTGAGTTCTGTTGCAATAACGATGCAGCTATCAACCCACTACGCACACAGAACAATTGTCACGATACAGTCACGCATGACGTGAAGCGCGCTTCAGGCATCACACCTGAAGACCTGTAAGGCCCTGTTTGTATTTATTTAATAGAGCACCGGCATGCTGAGAGGTCAAGCCGGTAAGGGGACTTTCTACCGGACACGGGGACTGTAATCCCTTGCCCGGTCTGCGCTCACAGAAATAAATAACTAGTTGTTTTTATTAATGTATTTATGGTGGCCAGGGACAGAATCGAACTGCCGACACGGGGATTTTCAGTCCCCTGCTCTACCAACTGAGCTACCTGGCCGTGCGTGGAGGCAAGCGGCGTATTAAAGCGGCTGAACCGGCCGGAGTCAAGACACCCCCGCCCAACTCTCTGTTTACAGTGCAAATGGCCGGCAGCACGTTGGCTCAACCCGCGCCGTACTGGCGCTGGTAGTAGCTGCGGTACTCGCCACTGCGCACCCGGTCGCACCAGGTGCGGTGCTCGAGATACCAGCGGATGGTGGCCGTAATGCCCGACTCGAAATCATGCGCCGGCCGCCAGTCGAGCCGTTCGCGCATGCGCCTGGCGTCGATCGCATAGCGCTGGTCATGGCCGGGCCGGTCCCTGACAAACGTGATCAGCTCCCGGTAGGAGGCGTCAGCCGGCTGCAGTTCCTCCAGCCGGTCGCAGATGAGCTGCACGATATCGATATTGCGCCACTCGTTGATGCCGCCGATGTTGAACACCTCGCCCGGTTCACCACCATCCAGCACGGCCTCGATGCCGCTGCAGTGGTCCTCGACGTACAGCCAGTCGCGCATATTCCTGCCGTCGCCGTAGACCGGGATCGGCTTGCCCTCGAGTGCATTGAGGATGGTGAGTGGAATGAGCTTTTCGGGAAACTGGTACGGCCCGTAGTTGTTGGAACAGTTCGTGGTCAGTACCGGCAGGCCGTACGTCTTGTGATAGGCACGCACCAGGTGGTCGGATGCCGCCTTGGAGGCCGAGTACGGGCTGTTGGGCGCATAGGCGATGCCGTTCGTCGAACGGCGGCTCATCCGGTCCGAGACTGCCATACACCTCGTCGGTCGACACATGCAGGAATCGCCGCTTGCCTGTTGCATTGCCCCACACCGCCTTCGCGGCTTCCAGCAGCGAGAAGGTCCCCATGATATTGGTGGTGATAAAGGCTTCCGGTCCGAGGATCGACCGGTCGACGTGCGACTCGGCGGCAAAGTTGACCACGCAATCGATACGCTCGTCATACAGCAGGGACTCGACCAGCGCCTGATCGCCGATATCGCCCTGCACGAAGCGGTACGCCGGCAGCGCCTCGACGTCCGCGAGGCTCTCCAGGTTGCCGGCATAGGTCAGCAGATCGAGGTTGACGATGCGGTCACCCGGATGCCGGCTCAGCCAGTAGCGAATGAAGTTGGAGCCGATAAAGCCGGCGCCGCCGGTTACAAGCAGTCTGCGCATGTATTTAGCTCCTTCAGCATGTTCTCAGGCTGTCACGCCAGTCCGGGATGGCCAGCGCCAGCAGGCCTGCTATCTTACCGGTATCCAGTACGGAATAGGCCGGGCGCGCGGCCGGTATCGGCTAGGCAGTGGTCGGGATCGGCTCGACCCGCGTCGTTTCCAGCTCAAACCCCGCGGCGCCGGCCTCATCCAGGATCGCCTGCGCAAACCCGTGCCAGGACGTCTTGCCGGCACTGGTGTAGTGAAACAGACCCGTCGCATCCGCCCGAGCAGTTGCAGGATTGCCGCGGCAATATCAGCGCTCCAGGTCGGCGTTCCGATCTGGTCATCGACCACACGCAAGGTCTTGCCCTGCGGGCCAGACGCAACATGGTTTTGACGAAATTCTGGCCGTGAACGCCATACACCCAGGCCGTGCGCAGAACGATGGCCCCCGGCATGGCCGCCGCGACTGCCTGCTCGCCCGCCAGCTTGCTGCGACCGTAGACACTCATTGGATCCGGCGCATCTGTCTCCCGATAGGGCCGCTACTGCCGCCCGTCGAAGACAAAGTCGGTCGAGACCTGCAGCAGGCGCCCACCCGTGTCTGCAGCCGCCGCGCCAGGTGCCGGCGGCATCACGGTTCACCTTTCGCGATGTCGGGCTCGCTTTCCGCCTTATCGACCTGGGTATAGGCCGCACAGTTGATCACCCAGTCCGGCCGGACTGTCTCCCTGAAGTGGGCAATGGTTTGCGGCTGCACGAAATCCAGCTCATCGCGGCCGGGCGTCAGCGGCATCGCCCGCGGCGCGCAAACCGCGCACCACTTCACTGCCCAGTTGCCCGAGCGCACCGGTCACCAGCACCTTCATGGGCAGGCCTCGTAGGTCGGCAAATGTTCGCTGTCAGCACCGGGATAGCTTGTCCTTGTCGGAAAGCAGGTAGTCCATCTCCGGCCAGGCGATAGCCAGCTCCGGATCATTCCAGGCAATACCGTACTCATCGCCAGGCGCATAGTGATCGGTGCACTTGTAGAGAAAGTCGACCTGTTCACTCAGCACGCAAAAACCATGCGCGAAACCGGGCGGCACATACAGCTGGTACTGGTTATCTTCGGACAATTCGACGCCGATCCAGTGGCCGAAGCACGGCGATCCCTTGCGGATATCCACCGCGACATCGAAAACCCTGCCGGTGACGACACGCACCAGTTTGCCTTGGGGATGGTGCAGCTGGTAATGCAGGCCTCGCAGCACGGCAGACCCGAACGGGAATGGTTGTCCTGCACGAAGTTGTCCGGGATTCCAGCCGCAGCGGATTTTTCTGCGTGAAAGGTTTCCAGGAAAAAACCGCGCGCATCACGATCACATCGGGTTCGATCAACAGCACTTCGGGATGGTCGGTCGGCACAACCTTCATGGAGCGGCTCATCTCCTTCAGCAAATCGAGCAGGTACGCTCCGTAGTTATTGGCGCCATCGGCAGCCAGCTGCTCCAGCTGCGCGGCGGTGATATAACCCATGCGATAGGCGATCTCCTCGATGCAGGCGACCTTGAGGCCCTGGCGCTGCTCGATGGCCTCGATAAAGGTCGCGGCCTGCAGCAGGGACTCGTGGGTACCGGTATCCAGCCAGGCGTTGCCCCGGCCCAGCAGTTCAACATGCAGTCGCCTGTTGCTCCAGATAGACATTGTTCAGATCGGTGATTTCCAGTTCGCCGCGGGCGGAGGGCACTCAGCCCGGCCGCAATATCCACGACCTGTTCATCATAGAAGTACAGCCCGGTCACAGCATAGTGGGATTTTGGCTGTGCGCGGCTTTTCCTCGATGTTCACCACCTGGCCGTCCGCGTCGAATTCGACCACGCCGTAACGCTCGGGATCGCGAACCCGGTAGGCAAATACCGTCGCCCCACTCCGCGCGATCGCTGCCCGCTGCAGGATGTTGGCCAGCCCGTGGCCGTAGAAGATATTGTCCCCGAGGACCAGGCAGACCGGCTCGCCGCTGATGAATTCCCGACCGATCAGGAATGCCTCGGCCAGCCCGCCGGGCACGGCCTGTTCGGCGTACTGGATATTCAGGCCCAGCTGGCTGCCGTCGGAGAGCAGTTGCCGGAAAAGCGGCAGGTCCTGCGGGGTGGTAATCAGCAGGATATCCCGTATCCCGGCCAGCATCAGCGTCGACAGCGGATAATAGATCAGCGGCTTGTCATAGACCGGCATCAGCTGCTTGCTGATGGCACAGGTCAGGGGATACAGACGCGTGCCGCTGCCGCCGGCGAGGATGATTCCCTTCATCGGGTCGGTTAATTCCCGGCCCGATGCGGTTATTTGGATGCATCCGGTGCCACAAACCCGCCCGGCAGAGTGGAACCTGCTGCGAAGAAGAACTTCTCCATCTCCGTTTCGAGGAACTTGCGCGCCTCGGGGTCGATGGGCGAGATGCGGTGTTCATTGATCAGGATGGTCTGGTGACGCAGCCATTGCTGCCAGGCATCCCTGGAGACGTTCTCGAATATTCGCTGGCCCAGTTCACCCGGGTATGGGGGCCGCTCCAGGCCCTCGGCATCCTTGCCCAGCTTCACACAGTGTACGGTTCTCGTCATCACGTGCTCTCGCGTGTTGTCTGTCTGAGAATTTCCCCAGCAGCTTTGTCACGGGTGCCGCGAGGCCCCGCTCCGTCTGACCGGGTTTATACCAGACCCGCTAGCCCTTCCATGAGGCGCCCCGGCGGCGCAGTCCCGAGCAAGCAGCGGTGTGATATCGAGCTGAAAATGGGTGAAGGTATGCCGCACGACCGGCCACTGCTCAGTCGCCTGTTCCGGTAGTTCGCTGCCAGCGCTCGCCCCAGCCGCCGATATCAGTGTCCGCAGCCAGTTCCGGGAAGCTCCACAGGCCACCCCAGATGCCGGTTGGCGGACGCCGCTCGAGCAGCAGTTCGCTGGCCTGATTCCCGAGCAGCAGCATCGTGACCGTGCGCACCGGCAGGATCCGGGCAGGACGAGGCGCCGGATAATCTGCCTGGCGGCTGCTGCCGTGTGCTGCACAGCCGGAACGCACCGGGCACTGCCCGCAGTCCGGCCGGCCGCGGGTACAGAGCGTGGCACCGAGATCCATGATGGCCTGTGTGTAGTGCGCCACGCGCGCATGCGGGGTATACATCTCGGCAAGCTGCCATAACCGCTTCTGCACGGTCGCCTGTCCTGGCCAGCCATCGACGGCATGAAAGCGTGCCAGTACGCGCTTGACGTTACCATCCAGAATCGGATGACGCTGCGCGCAGGCCAGCGCCAGGATCGCCCCGGCGGTCGAGCGCCCCACACCCGGCAGTGCCATCACCGCCTCCAGCGTGTCCGGGAATGCGCCGCCCGACTGCACCACGCGCTGCGCGGCCGCATGCAGGTGGCGTGCCCGCGCGTAATAGCCAAGCCCGGACCAATGGTGCAGCACCTGATCCTGTCCGGCGGCGGCCAGCGCGGCGACATCCGGGAAGCTTTGCATGAAGCGCCGGTAGTAGGGAATAACCGTGCTCACCTGGGTCTGCTGCAGCATGATCTCGGAAACCCAGACGCGGTAGGGTGTGGGTTCGGACTGCCATGGCAGGTCCCTGCGCCCGTGGTGATCGTACCAGTCGAGCAGCGCGGCGCTGAATTGCCGCGGGGTCATTGCATATCCTGCCGGTGCCAGTCAGCTTCGATCTTCGTCGCACTCTCCAGCAACTCGTCGACGATCTTGTTTTCAAACAGCCAGGGACCGATCAGCGGCGGCACCCAGAACGAGGGTTCCAGTTGTGCCGTGAAGTGCATCAGGGTATGCGTGCCGTCCGGCTCGAGCTGCCACACGGCACGGCCGTAGCGAAAGTCACTCAGCGCCGGCAGGATACTGGCCTCGACCCGGCGCTGGCCGTACTGGACGATATCCTGCACCTGGGTGACGCGCCGGCAGAACAACAGGATGCAGACCTTGATGACGGAGTGAACACGGTGCCGCTCCGCCCGAACGTCCGGACGATGCGGCTTTCCTCGATGGCGTGGTTGATACTGGACAGGTGGTCATAATCGGTAATCCGTCGGTACACCGTGTCCGGCGGTGCAGCGATAAGTGCATCCACCGTAATCCGGTAGACGCCCTCCTCCAGGGTAACGGAGGAGTCCCTGATTTCACCGGCGCATACGCTGGCCGGAACGAGCAGCAGGTACGCCAGCAGTCTGCCCACCCTGACGCTCCGGAATGTAGTTGAACAATCCTTTCAAGGTATCCCCGAGCTGGTCACCCACTTCCTTGCCGACCTTCTCCTCGATCTTCTTCTGCTGTTTCTCAATCTGCTTGTCAACCTCGTCCTTGGCCCGCCTCCTTGGCCACCTCACTCAATGCAGCCGCCACGTCCGGCGTGTAGCTCGGCTTGCTCCAGCTCCCGCCCACCTTGACCGGTATCTCGACACCCTTCAGTTCCTCCAGCGACTTGCCGCCCTGGCCTTCCAGCGACCCGACGAGCTTGGTGGTCAGGGTATAGTCGATGGTCTCCTCGGGCAGGCTGGCCTGCCCCTTGCCGGTGATGCGCAGCAGGGCGATTGCAACTCCAGGTCGTCGTTAAGCACCACCCGTTGCTCACCGTGGCCGTACCAGCTCATGCGGAAAAGTCCGTCTGGTTCGGCCCTGTTCCGCCATGGCCGGTTGCCCCTTGAGTGTGGCGCGCGCCTTGCGAATCAGCGCCGCGATATTCACACCCTTCACGGCGCCGTTGGTGAAGGAAAATGATGCGGTCCCGTCCGCGCTGCGGCGCAGTTCCTCCGGCGTCAGACCGGTGCCGGAGAATTTCGCCTTCATGCTGGCCGTACCCAGCAGCTTGTCATCGCCGATCAGGTCCTTGAGCAGCGGACCGGCCTGCACATCGGATATATTTTCATTCACCGAGATGCGTGGTGTCTTTTTGCTGGCATCGAGCGTGATATCACCCTGGTAGCTGCCGCCATAGAGTTTTGCGCCGATCGGATGCATGCGCAGTACGCCGTCGCGCGACTTCACCTGCAACTCGGCATCGCGGTAATCCAGATTGAAGGCATGCATGGCAGCAATTGTGACCTTGCCGTTCAAATTAAGCTTGCGCAGAGCATCCAGTTGCGGCGGCTCTTCCTTGCCACCTGCGGCTGGCTGCGCGACTGGCTCACCCTCTGCCGGTGGCGGTGGCAGGTAACGGTCCAGATTGAAGGTGTCGACCGCCAGGGTGAAGGCAATAGCCGGCGCCTCGAAGGAATCGACCCGGGCGTTACCGGTCACGGTGGTGTCATCGAGGTGCAGCGTGAGCATCTTGACCGCGAAATGTTTCGTGGAGGCATCCCAGTCAAGCGCCACATCGGCCTTGTTCAGTACCGCCGGGTCCGCGGTTACCGGCACCGGCTGGCCCAGTAAACGGATCACATCGCGTGGCACGAAGCCCGTGACCTTGAGGGCACCACCGAATTGTGGCGCATCCCCGGTTATGGCATTGCCGTCGACATTACCGGTGATGTTCAGGCCCAGCGCCTCCAGTATCAGGTTCGGCATGCGCAATGTCTGGGCGGCGAGGTC
>CAVQJD010000017.1:0-152845 GCA_963712695.1 uncultured Gammaproteobacteria bacterium | reverse complement strand
AAAGCCTGCATCCCGGTAAGTCGTTATAAACTAACGCTAGGACATGCCCGCGGTTTGTCAGGTCACCGTGGTCTGCTGTCCCTCATGGTTTGTGAATTCCGGTCGTGCTGATGAATGGCCACGGAAGCACACGGAAATAACTAATACTTCAACTCTTGCGATGGAGGTGTCGAACACGGCATGCGAAGGATAATCAGATGAACTGTGGCACATTCCCGATACGTGAAACGTACCTGGATCTATGCCCATGCAGCGCGACACTCCAGTCACGTCATTGCAGCCTGCACGGGAATGACGAGAATCCAATCTGCTGCGCGGTTGTGATGGAAAGGCTAAATGTCGCCCTGATTTACCGACGCAGTGCAATCAAGCGTGCCTGCGATGTCCGCGTCCGTCAGCCGTAGAACGCAAAATCGTTAGAAATCACTTACTTTCCTGCTTTACCCCAACGAAATTAGCAACCCATTGAAAATAAATGTAAATAATGTGACGAACACTTGGCGCTTCATCATCTGAAGTGTCGCGATTTTTAACGATCGTGGTTGCGACTGGCAGATGCTACGTATGAAGCGACTGTTTTCAAAGGACATATTAGCTATGGCGTAATTATTGCAATTAATTGATGTTGCACAATGGTTTGGCATGTGATGGAAAAACAGCATTCACCCATGGAAATTGCGTCAAGGGGCGATCCCGGAAAGACCGCCTCGACGGCTGGCCCGACTTCGAAGTCATTGTGCATTTATACGCTGGGTCGTTTCTCGCTGGTCAGGGACGGGATGCCGCAGCGTTATGCCCGTAAAGCGCCCAGCAAACCGCTACTGTTGCTGAAGGTCCTGATCGCCTCTGGCGGCCGGCAGGTAGGGGCTGCCAACATCGCCAGCCTGCTATGGCCGGACAAGGACGGCGACCTGGCCCAGCAGTCATTCGAAATAACCCTGCACCGGCTGCGCAAGTACCTCGGCGATGACACTTTTCTGCTGCTGGAAGATGGCCGCCTGACGCTCAACAGCGCAAAGGTATGGATCGATGTCTGGGAATTCGAACGGCATCTGTCTGAATTGCGCCGCCTGATAACCCATCCCGGCATCGACGGGGACGGCAGTATCGACAGGCTTGCGAACCGCATACTGGTCATCTATCAGGGACACTTCCTGACACGCGATGACGCAGCCTGCTGGATGGTGTCGATGCAGGAGCGCCTGCGCAGCGAATATATCCATGCCCTGCTTGATCTTGGCAAGTACTGGGAATGCCGCGGTCTGTTGCACAAGGCCATCGAGTGTTATCGCAAGGGTATCGAGGTCGATGATCTGATAGAAACCTTCTATCAACACCTGATGCGTTGCCTGCTGGCTGCCGACCGTGAACCGGAGGCGATCGCCGCCTACCGCCAGTGCCGGCATGTGCTCTCTGTCGTGCTCGGTCTGGAACCGGACAAACTCACCACAAAAATGTATCATACGCTGCTTTCGCGCCACGCGAAGCGCGCATAACCCGCAGTTCCCCCCTACAAACCGGCGCGCCGCGAGACCCGCGGCCTTTCTGCATTGCCGGCCTGATTCCGGCCGGCCGGTGCATTACGCACTGCCGTATCCCCAGGCAAACATGCCGACATTATTTCTGAATACGTAAGTTATCTGTAAGCCGGTGCCGGTTACGGTAATCACAAGTAATAGCAAGACCAGGACAGGAAAAGACCAATAACAGGAATGACTATGGACTGCTTCATTATAAGGGTTTATCGCCACATTACTCAGGGAAACGGCCGGCCGGACGAGATTGCCGGTCTGGTAGAGCGAGTTGGTAGACAGGACAGCGGCAAGCCTTTTTCCGGATATGAATCGCTGGTCGATATTTTGCGTGACGAATATACACCCGTTTCTGACACGTTGCCGGATTACACCGATTTGTCGGTTGGCGGTATCAGGTCTGCGCGTGTCGGCAAGAGCCGATAGCCGGTTTAGTCAGCAACAAATGAGAATGGGTCACTTGATTAAACAATTAACGTAACGGAGTGGCTGGCACCATGTATTTCAAAAGCTCGCGTTCACTGGTATTCACTGTATTACTGCTCATGTCGTCGTATTCGACGGCCACCACGGTGAGCTATGTATTAAATCAGTCCAACAAACTGCCCGACAACATCAATTACCTCACGGTCACCATATCGGATGATGTGGCAGGCCAACTCGATTTCTGGGTTGATGCGCAGTCACCGCTGACAGACATCGCCGGTGATAACTTCGGAATCCAGAAATTCGCCTTCAGTGTTGCGAGCGGTATCGTGCCGGCCGGTTACAGGCATCGTGGCGGGTATGACAGCCAGCACCACCACTGGTGGGGCAGGGAAGAACACACTCAAGAGAAAGAGTGGCAAGCTGAAGGGAATGATCGGCACAAAGAGCGCTCGCACCGTGGCAGTCAGTATTGCGTGCTGGACAGTGTGCTTACGGCCGAGAGTTTCATTTTGCCGGATGGTTGGGATGTGCGCTTGGGCAAAGGCAAGCGTCATGGCGGTGACGGTTTTAATGTGCAGCTGCTGGGTAATGGTAGCAATCGCCAGGATCCGCTGCATTTTACCGTGCTCGGCCTGGATCTTGAGGATGTGATCGCCGGGTTCTCCGCCCATGTTGCCGGTTTCGAGTTCATAGCCGGCGAATGCAATACGGGTGAGGGCAAACATCATGGCGAGCATCGCTGCGGACGCATCACCAGCGCCTATTTCTTTGGCGACCAGGAGGTGATTGTGCCGCTGCCAGCGTCGCTGCTGTTGCTTGGTAGCGGGCTGCTGGGTATGGCCGGCATCGCGCGACGTAACCGCGACCGCAGATCTAACAGGTTTTAAGGCTCCGTAAATTGCCCCCGGCTCCGGACACGACCGGGGGGATTTTTTCGGAACAGGAATTGACAGTTTGAAGGCTCCGTAAATTGCCCCCGGCTCCGGACACGACCGGGGGGATTTTTTCGGAACAGGGATTGACAGTTTGAAGGCTCCGTAAATTGCCCCCGGCTCCGGACACGACCGGGGGGATTTTTTCGGAACAGGGATTGACAGGTTTGAAGGCTCCGTAAATTGCCCCCGGCTCCGGACACGACCGGGGGGATTTTTTTCGGAACAGGACTCGACAGGTTTCAAGGCTCCGTAAAATGTCGCCCGGCTTGTGATTGACCGGGCGTTTTTTTATGCTGCAAACCACGATTCATGCTACCGTGCATGTGAGCCAACCAGCACGAGGCTGCTGAGCATGAACAACAAACTTATTCTCCTGGCCGGCATACTGACTGTATTGATTGCCAGCAATCCGCTGCAAGCCGGTCTCTCGGATATGCTCGATAAGCTTAAAGGCAGCGTGACAAGCCAGACTCCGGGCAGCTCGACCGCGGTGAGCGCGCTCTCCAATGACGAAATGATTTCCGGCCTCAAGGAGGCGCTCGGCAAGGGTACCCGGTACGCGGTGGAGAATCTTGGCAAGGAGGGCGGTTTCCTGGATAACGCAAACGTGCGCATCCCCATGCCGAAGAGTCTTTCCTGGGTAGAGAAAACCCTGCGCACCCTGCGCCAGGACAAACTGGCGGACGAGTTCGTCGCCTCCATGAACCATGCCGCCGAACGTGCCGTACCGGAAGCAGCGGCGATCTTCGGTGATGCCATCCAGCAGATGTCACTCGAAGACGCACGCGGCATCCTGAGCGGCCCGGACGATGCCGCCACGCAGTATTTCCGCAGGACGACCTCGGACACACTGACTGCGAAAATGCGGCCCATTGTCGAAGAGGCCACAACAGCTACGGGTGTTACGGCTTCCTACAAGAATATGATGTCCAGGGCCGGCGGCATGACCAGCCTGTTGTCATCCGATGCGACTGACCTGGATGGCTATGTCACGGAAAAAACCCTCGACGGCCTGTTCCTGATGGTAGCCGAGGAAGAAAAACGCATCCGCCAGGATCCACTGGCGCGGTCCTCGGAGCTGCTCAAGAAAGTATTTGGCAGCTTCTAGGGCTGTCACATCAGTATCGTGATGCCGCTCCCGCCGTCCCGGCAGTAGCGGCAGGTGTGTGTGCTCAACATCGCGTCGCCGGCAGGCGTGGCAGGATGCCGCTCTGCAGAGGCCCATAGTCCGTTCCAGGCGTTGCTTGCTGTTGATGTACAGCTGTTACCTTGAACGCTCAGCGCCGGGACAGGCTGAACATTTCAAGGCCTTCCGAAATTGATAATCGCACGCTGGCGTTCTGTAATCATCCCCTGTTACACACCCGGTCTGCTGGAATAGGCGGACTGGTCCTGATCGGGTAAACTAGGCAGCCTGAATTTCCCCGGGGTCGCGGTGCCTGCGCCGCGGCCTGCTGATCAGCAAAGGCCTGTTTTCATGACCCAACGTCGCCCACGCCGGCGCAGCGCATCCCGGCGCAAGCGCAGCCGTAAGACATTTCCCGGGTTCAAGCTGCTGCTTGCCCTGTTGCTGGTGCTGGCGGGTTACGTGATCTGGCTGGATATCCAGGTGAACGCGCAGTTCACCGGCAAGCGCTGGTCACTGCCGGCGCGAGTCTATGCGCGGCCTCTGGAGCTCTACGCCGGGCAGGAACTCACAGCGGAGCAACTGGTGGCCGAGCTGAAAGCGCTCAACTACCGGCCGGTACGCTCCGTGCAGCAGGCCGGCCAGTACGCGCGCAACCGCGAGGAATTCCACATCATGACCCGGCCGTTTACCTTCTGGGACGGTGCGGAGCCGGCCCGCAACCTACGGCTCGGTTTCTCCGGCGGCGCGCTCGGGCAGCTGGCCGATCGTGACAACGGCAAGGCCGTAGCGCTGGCGCGACTCGATCCGGTGCTGGTCGGCAGCTTCTACCCGGCGCACAACGAAGATCGCGTCCTGCTGCAGCTGGACGATGTGCCGGTCAGCCTGACCGATGCGCTGATCGCCATCGAGGACCGCGGCTTCTACCAGCACCATGGCATCGCACCAATGGCGATCCTGCGTGCGCTCTGGGCCAATATTCGCGCCGGTGGCGTGGTACAGGGTGGCAGCACCCTGACCCAGCAGCTGGTGAAGAACTTTTTCCTGACCAGCGAGCGGTCGCTGGTGCGTAAGGTGAACGAAGCGATCATGGCCCTGCTGCTGGAGATCCACTACAGCAAGGACGAAATCCTGGAAGCCTATCTGAACGAGGTCTATCTGGCCCAGGACGGCAACCGTTCCATCAACGGCTTTGGCCTGGCCAGCTATTTCTACTTCGATCGGCCGCTGGCGGAACTGAGTGTCGACCAGTACGCGTTGCTGGTCGGACTGGTGAAGGGGCCGTCCTACTACAATCCGTGGAAACATCCGGAGCGCGCACGCGCACGGCGCAACCTGGTGCTGGACGTGATGGCGGACCTCAGGCTGATCGGCAAGGAGGACGCCGCGCGTGCCAAGACCCAGAAGCTCGGTGTCGGCAGCGTCGGGCGCAAGGCGATCAATACCTTCCCGGCCTTCCTGGACCTGGTGCGGCGCCAGCTGCAGAGAGACTATCGCGACGAGGACATCACCTCGGAAGGCCTGACCATCTTCACCACGCTGGAACCACAGGCGCAGTGGCAGCTCGAACGCGTGCTGTCCAAACGCCTGGACGAGCTCGAGCGCGGGCTGGGTATCGAGCAGGGCAAACTGGAGGGCGCGGCCGTGATCACCTCGGTGCAGGGCGGCGAGGTGCTGGCCATGGCCGGCGGGCGCGAACCGCAATTCGCCGGTTTCAACCGTGCACTGGACGCCTACCGGCAGGTTGGTTCACTGCTCAAGCCGGCCGTTTACCTGACGGCACTGGAACAGCCAGAGCGCTACACACTGGCCACACTGCTTGATGACAGCCCGCTGACCTACACGGCGCGTAACGGCGACGTCTGGGAGCCTGGTAATTACGACAAGAAAAACCACGGCATGGTGCCGCTCTACCAGGCGCTGGCGCATTCCTATAACATCAGCACGGCGCGGCTGGGACTGGATGCTGGGTATCGACAGGTTATTCTTACGTTGCGACGGCTCGGCGTCGAGCAGAAACTCAATCCCTACCCGTCACTGCTGCTGGGTGCCGTGGAGATGTCGCCGATCCAGGTGACACGCATGTACCAGACCTTTGCCAGCGGCGGCTTCGCCACACCGCTGCGCGCCATCACGGCGGTGCTGACCTCGGACAAGATGCCGCTGCAGCGCTACCCGCTCAACGTCACGGCGGCCATCGCGCCGGAAGCAGACCACCTGATCACCACCGCGCTGCTGTATGTCGTGCGCGAAGGTACCGGCCAGGCCATCTACCAGGCACTGCCCGCCGACCGTAACGTGGCCGGCAAGACCGGCACCACGGACGACCTGCGCGACAGCTGGTTTGCCGGTTTCAGCGGCGACCGGCTTGGCGTGGTATGGGTAGGCCGTGACGACAACCAGCCGACCGGCCTGACCGGTTCCACCGGTGCGCTGCGCATCTGGCGCGACGTGTTTGCCGGATTCAACGATTCCGGCTGGACCCAGACCCTGATCGACGGCATCGAATACCAGTGGATCGACCCGGCGACCGGGCTGCTGGCTGATGCCGGCTGCCTGGATGCCGTACAATTACCCTTTATCAGGGGCAGTGCGCCGACGCAATCCGCACCTTGCGTGCGTGGCATCGGTTCACTGCCAGAGGCCGTTGACTGGTTCAGGGAGCTGTTTCAATGAGAGTCATCGCACTGTTGTCACCTCTGCTGCTGCCAGCGCTTGCGCTGCTGCTGCAGGCGTGCGCGCCGACCTACTACCCGCCGCGCGGTGAGCGTCTGCCGCCACCTGTCGTGGAACAGGGCATGCCGCCACCCGGTGACACACGCCAGCCGCCGCCCGTGACGAGCGTACCGCAACCGTTGCCGCCAGCGACGACCCGGCCGCAGCCGCCAGCCGTGGTGGCCCTGCTTGACACCGCCGAACACCAGGCCAACAGCGGCGACCTCGAGGCGGCAGCCGCCACGCTGGAGCGCGCCATTCGCATCGATCCGCGCAATCCGGTGCTGTGGTATCACCTTGCTACGGTACGCCTGTCGCAGGGCGATGCACAGGCCGCGGAACAACTTGCCAACAAGTCGAACAGTCTCGCATCCGGCAACACCGCGCAGCAGAGGCGCAACTGGCAGCTGATTGCACGGGCGCGGCACGCCCAGCGTGATGATAAGGGGGCCGCGGCGGCCGAGCAGCGTGCACGCGAACTGGCGGGGCGGTGAGGGACAGTAGCCACTCGAGCAGGCTTGATGTCTATCAACCGTGAATCGTGAAAGGTGAAAGGTGAAAGGTGAACCGGGGAATGGCCACGGAAGCACACGGAATGACACGGAAAATGAAATGGGTTCCGCAACCTCTGAAGCGAATTCCTCGGCGCTGGCTTGTCCAGCACTACCTTGTATATATTCCATGAATTCCGCGGCTGTTTTTTTCAAGGTGATGGCCACGGAATCCACGGAAGAACACGGAACAATACAAAGGCAGTCCGTGTCTTTCCGTGTCTTTCTGTGGCTATTGATTCACTGCAGTGGCCGCGGATCAGGTAGCCAGCACTGGTGCCAGTCCCGATAATGTCCGGGATTACCGAATTACTAAGCGAAACCGGTCCGCTGGCCGCGAGCGTACCGGGCTTTGCGCCACGCCCGGAGCAGCAGCAGATGGCCGAGGCGGTGGCCGCGGCTATCATGGATCGTGACAAGCTTGTCGTCGAGGCGGGTACCGGTACCGGCAAGACCTTTGCCTACCTCATGCCGGTGTTGCGTTCCGGTCGCAAGGTGATTATTTCCACCGGTACACGCCATCTGCAGGATCAGCTGTACGGCAAGGATCTGCCTGTGGTGCGTGCAGCGCTGGGTTTGCCGCTGCACGTCGCGCTGCTCAAGGGGCGTACCAACTACCTGTGCCGGCACCGCCTGGAGACCGCAGCCACCGATGGCCGCCAGTTCAGCGGGCGACAGCTGCATGAACTGGAGCAGGTGCGCGCCTGGGCGGGACGTACACCGCAGGGCGACATCGCCGAGCTGGGCGTGGTGCCGGAAGACTCACCGGTCTGGCCACGCGTCACCTCCACCACGGAGAACTGCCTGGGCCAGGAATGCGAGTACTTCCAGGACTGTTTCGTCATCAAGGCCCGCCGCAATGCGCTGGAGGCGGATGTGGTGGTAATCAACCATCACCTGCTGTTCGCTGATCTGGTGCTCAAGGAGGAAGGCTTCGGTGAGCTGTTGCCAGGTGCCGATGCCTTCATCATCGACGAGGCACACCAGCTGCCCGAGGTCGCCTCGGCGTTCTTCGGCATCACCCTGAGCAGTCACCAGCTGCGCGATCTCGCACGCGATGTACGCCTGGAACACCTGCGCGAGGCCGGCGACATGCAGGATCTGCCGGAGGCCGCCGAGCGGCTCGAGGGTATGGCGCATCGCCTGCGCCTGGCGCTTGGCCAGCAGGACCGGCGCGCTGCCTGGTCGGAAGTCGCCACTGATGAGCGCGTGCAGACGGTGCTGGAGGAGCTGAGTGCGGCGCTCACACAGCTGACTGACTGGCTGGTGCCGGCGGCCGAGCGTGGCAAGGGGCTGGACAATTGCCGTCAGCGTGCGGTGTTGCTGCGTGACCGGCTCGCGCAGCTGATGCAGCACGAGCCCGGTGAGTATATTCACTGGTTCGAGACCCTGCATACCGGATTCCGCCTCAACCTGACGCCGCTGAATGTCGCCCCGGCGTTTCGCAATTGTCTCGATAACCTGGCCAGTGCCTGGGTGTTCACCTCGGCCACGCTGGCCGTGGGTGACAGCTTCGGGCATTTTACTGCACAGCTCGGACTGGACGATGCGCATACCCTGAAGCTGGACAGCCCGTTCGATTACGCACGCAATGCGCTGCTCTACCTGCCGGATAACATGCCGGAACCGAATGCGCCGGACTTCGTCGATGCCGTGGTGGGCTGTGCACGCGAGGTGCTGGCGGCCAGCGGCGGGCGTGCTTTCCTGCTGTTTACCAGTCACTACGCGCTGCGCGCTGCGGCCAGGCAGCTGGAAACCGACTGTCCCTGGCCGTTGCTGGTGCAGGGTGCGGCACCGCGCCGTGAACTGCTGGAGCGCTTCCGGCAGCTCGGCAACGCCGTATTACTCGGTACCAGCAGTTTCTGGGAAGGCGTCGATGTACGCGGCGAAGCGTTGTCCTGTGTCATCATCGACAAGCTGCCATTCGGTTCGCCCGGCGACCCGGTGTTGCAGGCGCGCATCGAGGCGCTGCGCAAGCAGGGCATAAATCCCTTCATGGCCTATCAGTTGCCGAATGCGGTCATTACCCTCAAGCAGGGTATTGGTCGTCTGATCCGCGACCATACCGATCGCGGCGTGCTGGTACTGTGCGACCCGCGCCTGCGCAGCAAGTCCTATGGCCGGGTGTTCCTGAGCAGCCTGCCGCGCATGCCGCGCACACATGACATCGACGCGATACATGAATTTTTCGCCGGCGTAGTGCCGTCGCACGTCGAGCCACTTGCCGCCGATTGACATGACAACACGCATCCTGGCCATCGAAACCGCTACCGCTGCCTGCTCTGCTGCCATCGCTATCGATGGTGCGGTGCTGGAACGCTATGCACTGGCACCGCGCCAGCACACGACGCTGATCCTGCCCATGATCGAATCGCTGCTGGTGGAGGCCGGCCTCACCGTGTCACAGCTCGACGCCATCGCATTCGGGCGCGGTCCGGGATCGTTCACCGGGGTGCGCATTGCCGCAAGTATCGTACAGGGCGTGGCCTTCGCAGCCGGGCGTCCGGTGGTGCCGGTGTCGACCCTGGCTGCGCTGGCGCTGAGTGCACAGCGCGAATCCGGCAGCGCGAGAATCCTTGCCGCGCTGGATGCGCGCAAGGGCGAGGTGTACTGGGGTGTCTATATGGACGCCGCTCTCGGTCAGTTGCAGGGCGATGAAGTCGTGCGTCTACCGTCCATGGTCGATGTTCCGGCGACCGGCGACTGGGTGGCCGCGGGCAGTGGCTGGGATGCGCACGGTGCGCGCCTGATGCAGCGGCTGGGCGAGCGCGTAGTGCGGGTGATGCCCGACCTCGAGCCACACGCCGCCAGTGTCGCGCGGCTCGCGGTCACCGCCTTCGGGCAGGGCTATACAGTAAACCCGGAGCAGGCCGTCCCGGTCTATTTACGCAACGACGTGGCCGACGTGAAACGGACGCAGGATAACAGTCCGGCTTGAGCAGCGGCAAAACCCGGGAAAGCACCATGGCGCAACCCGTTAATGACTGTTGTGTTGACACACCCCATGGCGGCACTATTGTGCCTTGAATGGTTTGCACATAAATGAAGCACGTAGCTGGCAGCCGTGCCGGCACGGGAGTCCAGACTGATGAAAAACATACTCGTGGCCATCGATGACATCGAATCCACAACGACAGCATCCCCCATACTGGAACTCACCCTGGAGCTGGCAAGCGCATTATCGAGCAAGGTGTGGCTGGTGCACATCGTGGCACGCTCGCGCGAACCCGGACCCTTCAATGTGGATAACAAGGTCTTGCGAAATGAAGGTGCTGCCGAGCTGAGTAACGAACACGAGTTTCTGCAGTCGCTGGCGCGCTGCCTGCGTGATCGGGGCGTCGAGGCGCAGGCGTTGCTGATCGAGGGCGCGACCGTTAAAACGATTCTGAAAGAGTCAGACCGGCTTGATATTGACCTCATTGTACTGGGCTGCCACCGGCATCGCATGCCCTATGGCGTGCTGACGGAGTTCACGGAAGAGGGGGTGCTGGGCAAATGTACCCGCCCGATCATGTATGTCCCCGCGCAGTGACGCGGTCGTGAAATGGGCTGACATCAAGGCACTACTGAGGTCTGCCAGGCGTTCGAGCGGCGCGTGAATGGTGCGTTTCCCGAGGGAATGAGAATCGCCAGACTGGAATCCGGGTTAAGAAGCCCCGCAGGTGATGACTGATCTACAGGCCAGGCAGGGGCCCGATTGCCTGATGGAGGTAGCATTAGAACTTGCTGGCAAACGGGTAAAAAACCATCAGCAATACTGTCAATTTATTGATAGGAATCAAAGAATAAATGGGCAATATACTGGTTAAATTAACTATAAAACGCTTTCCGCCCCGGTGACTGAAGACCTGTAAGGCGGAAGGCAATAAAACACATGAGAATATATTTTTTCAGTCTCTACATCAGTTAACCAGGGGAAGATCTGATGAATAGAATAACTGATACCTGTTACACATTAATTACGAATTCATGGTTGTCTATCGGACAGGCAATGCCTTGTGAAGGTGGACTATGCAGTAACGAGACTGTATTACCTGTTATTAACATGCGATGTATGTAATTTAAGTCATTGAATACTGAAGGAGGCTGAGAGATGGACCAGATACACCAGGTTGAAGTGGTTATCCATGTCGATGAGGCGCTTAGTGAGGAACAGCGGGCCACACTGGTTGGCAATTTACAGAGACGTGATGGCGTGAAGAAGGCAAAGTTTACGGAGGGCCGTGAACACCTCATGCTGATTGACTACGATGCCAGCAAGCTGAACTCAAGTGATGTGCTTGGTTACGTCAAACAGGAAGATGTGAGCGCGGAACTGATCGTTATCTAGTATGTCGACCAGGCTGAGGGTGTCAGCGCTACCGGATCTTGAGATGCAATTGATGTGGCTGCCGCGTGCGTGGCTGGATTATATGCCAGGCTGCAAACAGTCTGGATTTGATCTGGAGCCTGGCGAATCCGGTCGTGTAGCTATATTTTGTGAATCGATAAATAACTCTAGAACAGGAGAATCCCAGTGGGTAACGTAGACGCAGGCGTGACAATGCATATTGATGAAGATACCACGCATGAAGAACGCGAGGCGTTCCGTGATGCTTTGCTGAATTTGAACGGCGTGATGGCGGCCGTATATCATGATAACAAGCCACATTTGATGATTGTCATTTACGATCCGGGGCATGTTAAATCCATCGAATTCGTTAATTTGGCCAAATCCCGCGGATTGCATGCCGAACTGATTGCCTGAAGAAAAGTCCGGTGAGATGATTATTCGCTCATTATCTCTGCCGTCCGGCGGGCCGCATCGCTGCGGCCTATTCCAGCGCGCCGCTGTCGCGTAATACGCGGTAGACGGCGTTGGCGATATGTTGATAGCCCTCGGCATTGGGTAGCTCATACCCCTCAATCGTAACGGAGGCAACTGATGAACAGGCTGGCAGGGTTGCTCATATTCATGCTGACCAGCGTACTGGCACATGCGGAGCTGCCAGGTATCCTGCACTGGGAGTCAGGCGAGAATCTGGAAACTGTCTACCAAAAAGTATACAGGTCACTGGAAAATAACAGATTCTATGTTGTGTTCGAGCCCGATATCGGGCGCAACCTGGCAGGCTTTGCCGAGCGCTGGGGCGAGGACTACAACCGCAGCGGGTTGAGCGGTATCCGCTCCATGGTGTTCTGCAATGCCTGGTACACCAACCAGATCAGCAACCTGGACCCGACCCTGCTGGCGCTGTGCCCACTGCACCTTACGCTATACCATCAGAACGAAACCACCCATGTGATATTTCTGCGACCCACGTACGCTGGCAGCGGCAGCCAGGCCGCAGCGCTGCTGCAGGAACTGGAAGCGGAGGTGTCGGCCGCTGTCGCGCAGGGTCTGGCGGCCGACAAGGCTCCGGGTAGTCCAGAATAAATGGCCACGGAATCCACGGAAGAACACGGAAAAATGAAATAGGTAGGGTGCGTTTTACGCACCGGGAGCAGCGTCCGGGATGCCTCTGCAGCTGAAGTGTGAAACATGAAAGGTGAGACGTGAAAAGAAAATGGCCACGGAATCCACGAAACACGGAAAAATGAAATCAGGTAGGGTTCGTTTTACGCCGGGAGAGCAGCGTCCGGGATGCCTCTGCAGCTGAAGTGTGAAACGTGAAACGTGAAAGATGAAACGTGAAAAGAAAATGGCCACGGAATCCACGGAAGAACACGGAAAAATGAAATAGGTAGGGTGCGTTTTACGCACCGAGCAGCGTCCGGGATGCCTCTGCAGCTGAATGTGAAACATGTGAAAGGTGACATTGAAAAGAAGAAATCGCCACGGAATCCACCAGAAAACACGGAAAAATGAAATCAGTAGGGATCGTTTCGCCGCCGGAGAGCAGCGTCCGGATGCCTCTCCCAGCTGAAGATGTGAAACATGAAGGTGGAGGCATCCGAAGGAAATGGCCACGGAATCCACGGAAGAAGCACGGAAAAATGAAGATGGGTGGGGTTGCGTACGCACCGGGAGCGTCAGTCCGGGATCCCCTCTCCCAGCTAGAAGACGTGTAACGTGAAAGTAAAATGGCCACGGAATCCAGAAAGTCACGGAAGTAAACGATGAGAAGCTGCCTGGTTCAGCAGGAAGTGGCTCGCCAGCTGTAGGCGCCTAAGGCGGAACGCAGGAGCAGTAGCCGAGACATCCGGGATGGCGCTGGTTGCGACGTATCGACAGCAGCTCACAGAATATTCGTAACGTATTTTCCGTGTACTTCCGTGGCCATTACTTAAAATCGCCTGAAGGCAGGCAGAGCGCAGTTCAAAATCACGTCCCGACGTGTACAACACATCCCTGCATTTGTAGTTTTTTATTTTTCCGTGTTCTTCCGTCGATTCCGTGGCCAGCTATCATTCACGTCTCACCTTTCACGTCTATTGCCACCACAGCGTGAGCGCCGGTACGTAGGTGATCACAATCAGCCAGAGCAGCATCAGCATCAGGAACGGCAATGCGGAACTGAACAGCATCAGTACCGGCCGCGGAAGCGCTGGCTGGCGATGGAACAGGTTGATGCCCACCGGCGGGGTGGAGTAGCCGATTTCGAGGTTGGCGAGGAAGATGATGCCGAGGTGGATCGGGTCGACGCCGTAGGTCACGGCGATCGGGCAGGATCAGCGGCACCACGACCACGGTGCCGAGAAAATGTCCATCATGCAGCCGACGAGGAGCAGGAACACGTTCAGCAGGATCAGGAAGTGCAGTTTCGAGTCGATGCCCGTTTCCATCCAGCCCTGCAGTTTCATCGGTATCTGCGCATCGATCAGCAGGTTGGTGAGTCCCATGGCCACGCTGAGGATGATCAGGATGCTGCCGACCAGGATCGCGGTATCGCGCAGCAGCCCCGGCAGGTGCCGGCTCAGGCTGAGTTCACGGTGGATGCCGCATTCCAGCAGCAGTACGTAGGCTGCCGTGCAGGCCGATGCCTCGCTGATAGTGACGTAACCACCGAAGATGCCGAGCATCACGCCGACCGGCAGCAACATGTCCCAGATGCCTTCGCGCGCTGCACTGCCCAGGGCGCGCAGCGAAAAACGATGTCGCTCCGCACCGCTCTTGTTGCATGCATACAGGCAGTACATGCCCAGGATCAGCATCAGCAGCAGGCCCGGCACCATGCCCGCCAGGAATAGCTGGTCGATGCTGACGCCGGATACGATGCCATACAGCAGGATCGCCAGGCTGGGCGGGAACAGCAGGCCCAGCGAACCCGAGGTCGTGAGCAGGCCGAGGTTGAAGCGCTCCCGGTAACCGGCATGCAGCAGCATCGGCATCATCAGACCGCCAAGTGCGAGGATGGTGACACCGGAAGCGCCGGAGAAGGCGGTGAAAAACGCGCAGGAGGCAAGTGTGACCGCCGCCATGCCACCGGGCAGCCAGCCGATCAGGGCATTGAACAGCTGGATCATGCGCTGCGGTGCGCCACCTGCGGCCAGTACCACGCCACTGAAAGTGAACAGCGGGATGGCGGCGAGGTAGGGCGAGGAGGCCAGCCGGTTCAGTTCCACTGCCAGCAGGGCGGGGTCCAGACCGGCGTTCCAGGTCGCCAGCAGGCCGCCGCCGGCCAGCGCAACGAACAGTGGCAAGCCAAGCAGCGCCAGCGCAACCAGTGCGATGACCAGCAATACAGTCATCGACGCTCGTCCAGGGGAGGCAGATACAGACCGCCGATCAGGAAGTGTACGGTGAGCAGGCAGAAACCGAACGGTGTGATCAATGCCAGGATCGAGGACCAGCGCTCGTGGGCGGCGACGTACTGCCAGTCGTCATACCAGAAGCGCATCGCGGCCCAGGCCATCACCGCACATATCACAGAAGACAGCAGGTAAAGCGGTGGCGTGATGCGTTGCAGTCGTTGCGGTGTCATGAACGCGGCGACGATATCAATGCGGATGTGACGGTGGCGCTCGATGGCGAGTGCAGCACCGAAGAAAGCGACGTACAGCACCAGGTAGCGCGACAGGACGTCGGCGCTGGGTATGCCGGATTCGAGCAGATTACGCAGCAGAACCTGGCCCAGTATCAGGGCCAGCAGCAGCAACAGCGACAATCCGGCCATGAAGCTGTCGAGACGGACCAGGCCATGGCGCAGGGCACTGATCCAGGCCGGCTCAGTGCGCAGCATCGTCCGGTTTTTCTGTCTGCGCTGCGCGATATTCGGCCAGCCAGCTGTTGACCTTGCGCAGCACGCTTTCAGGTATGTAGCCGCGGTCCATGAGCTGTTTGCCGGCCCGCTGGCTGATGGTTTCGATATCACCCGAGATCAGTGACTGGTCGGCCTCGACCATGATCATGCCGCGTTCTTTCATGAGCTCCAGGCTTTCCAGGTTGTCCCGGCGCGTTGCCGCAACCAGTTTCGCACCGGTTTCATCGCCGCTCTGCCTGAGCAGCTTCTGCAGGTCCTGCGGCAGGTTCTGGTAGAAGCGTCGCGATACCACCAGCGACCCGATGCCGTTGGCCATGGGTACATTGGTAATGTACTTCGTCTTGGTGAACCACTGCAGTGCGATAGCGCCGAGTGGGGGGGCGTACACTGTATCGATCATGCCGGTCGAGAGACTGGTGTAGACGTCGATGATCGACAGCGGCACCGGCGCCAGACCGCCGGCATCGAAAAATGCCTTGCCAAGCGGGTCGCCCTGCCAGAACCAGATGCGGCGCTGTCTGAGGTCATCCAGCGTGGCGATCGGTTCCCTGGAAAAGAAGTAGATGTAGCCGACTTCCATCCAGCCCACCAGTTCGTAGCCGTTGTCGCGATAGCCCTGCTCGATGAATGGCATCAGGCGCTCGCGCACGTAGTCGATTTCCTCGATGTTCTCGAACAGAAAGGGCAGCTCCAGTACGCGCGTGGGCGAGTAGATCTGGCCGATCCCGTAGCCGGTGAAGGCGCCGCCCTGCAGCTGGCCGAAGCGAATCTTTTTCAGCACATCCGGCTCGTCGCCCTGTACACCGCCCGGATAGATCTTGAATACCAGCCGACCGCCGCTTTCCGTTTTGACCTGTTCCGCCCATTCCTCGAGCAGCTTGACCCAGGTGGTACCGGCGGGTGCGAGGGTGGCAAACTTGAGTTCCCAGGTCTTGCCTGCCTGCGCAGAGGTTGTGGCGAGGACCAGTGCGAGCAGCAGTGCGGAAAACAATTGTTTGAGTGTGTGCGTGTTCATTGTCAAAACCAGTCATTCTCCAGTTGCAGCAGGCGCGCGGCATGCTGCCTGGCGATGCCGTTGATCAGCATGAGTTCCGGATCAAGGCCGGCGGGCGCGTCGATCACCTGCTGCAGGCGTGTATGAAAGGCGGTCTGGTCGAGCTGCTGCCGGTGCAGATACTGTGCCTGCAGCACATCGACCATCAGCAACTGGTTCGCATTCAGTTCTGCCGCGCGTGCGAAATGCTGTGCGGAGCGTGTGAAGTCACCGCCCAGCAGCGGTGAACGTCCGCCGTAATAGACGCCGAAGAACAGGTGCGGACCGGCATGATAGAAGCCTTCGTCCAGTTCCAGTACCCGCTGCATGAGCGCGGCGGCGTTGGCGAGACTGGCGACGCCGCTGACCGTGTCGCGATTGAGATCGATCCATTTGCCGAGACAGGAGGCCGTCCAGAACAGGGCGGGCACGGCGCCCTCACCGAGCTGGCCGACGGCGGCCGTCAATGCTTCCGTATCCGAGATTTCCGGATCAAGCGCCAGCCCGGCCGCCTGCAACGCCAGCTGTGCATGGGTGTAGCAGCGCCGGTAGAGCAGTTTGGCGCGCCTGGCATCTTCCGCCTCGATGAAGCCGAAGCTGTAGCCGTAGAAACCTTCTGCCGCATACAGACGCAGGGTGCTGTTGTGCGGGTCCTCGATCAGCATGCCTTCCAGCAGTTTCAGGTTCGCGGGCATTGCCTCGCGCGCCAGCTGCAGGTCCGATTCGCGGTTCATGGACTCCAGGCCGCTGTCGAGGATGGAAGTCGTGCCGCGTACGACCAACTGTCCCATCGAGCAGGCCGACAGCAGGAGCAGCGCGGCGAGTGTGCCGCCCAGGCGCGGCAGCAGCCGGAGATGGTGTGTGTGAGCAGATGATTTCATAACAGGTCTATCCCAGTAGCCGTTCCAGGATTCTCTCATAGATTTTGGATAGTTCATCAATTTCCTCTACGCCGACGCATTCGTTGACCTTGTGGATGGTGGCATTCAGCGGTCCGAGTTCGACCACCTGGGCGCCGGTTGGCGCGATGAAGCGCCCATCCGACGTGCCGCCACTGGTGGACAGCTCGGTGCGGATGCCGGTGACGTCCTCGATCGCCTGGCGGGTGGCATCGATCAGCGCGCCGGACGGTGTCAGGAACGGTGCGCCGGACAGCTGCCAGTCCAGGCTGTACTGCAAGGCGTGTTGCCGCAGGATGTCCTCGACCTGCGCGCGAATGCCAGCAGCAGTCGAGGCGGTGGAAAAGCGCAGGTTGAACAGCACCTCCAGTGTGCCCGGGATGACGTTGACGGTGCCATCACCGGCATGGATGTTGGAAATCTGGAAACTGGTTGGCGGGAAATGCTCGTTGCCCCGGTCCCACTCCACCGCCACCAGGTCGGCGAGCGCCTGCAGGGCGCGATGGATCGGGTTGTCCGCGCGCTGCGGGTAGGCGACGTGGCCCTGCTGGCCATGCACCTTCAACCTGCCGTTGAGCGAACCGCGCCGCCCGTTCTTGATGACGTCACCGGTGCGCTCCACGCTGGATGGTTCTCCCACCAGGCACCAGTCGATATGCTCGTCACGCGCCGCCAGGTGTTCGATGACCTTGACCGTGCCATCCACCGAGGGGCCTTCCTCGTCGCTGGTGATCAGAAACCCGAGCGAGCCCCGGTGCTGCGGATGGGCCATGACAAATCGCTCGCTGGCGGTGACCATGGCCGCAATGCTGCCCTTCATGTCGGCCGCGCCGCGCCCGTACAGGCAGCCGTCGCGGATGACGGGCGTAAATGGGTCGGAGTCCCATTGCTCCCGCGGTCCGGGTGGCACCACGTCGGTATGACCGGCAAATACGAACAGCGGCGCAGCCGTGCCGCGCCGGGCCCACAGATTGTCCACGTCACCGAAGCGCAGCCGCTCGATGCCGAAGCCGGCCAGCTCCAGCCGGGTAGCGAGCAGGGTCTGGCAGCCGGCGTCGTCGGGTGTGACGGATGGACGCGCAATCAGCGCCCGGGCGAGTCCCAGGGTGGCGTTCATCAGGCTGGCACCTTGCCGAAAATGACCTGGTAGTCGTCGGCGCTGAAACCCGCGTACAGCCGTTTGCCCCGCGCCAGCAGCGGTCGCCGTATGATGGCGGGTTGCTCGAGCATCAGTCGGGTGGCGGAAGCGCGGTCGATACGGGCGCGCGTCGTTTCCGGCAGCCGGCGCCAGGTGGTGCCGCGCCGGTTGAGCAAGGCCTCCCAGCCCAGCTGCCCGATCCAGTCCGCGAGCAGGGCTTCGTCCAGGCCGTCCTTGCGCAGGTCATGGAAGCGGTAGTCGACGCCGTGCTCGTCCAGCCAGCGCCGCGTCTTTTTCACCGTAGCGCAGTTGGGAATGCCATAGAGCGTGGTCATTATGAATCAGCCAGCACCGGTATTCGGGTAATCAGGGGCATTGCGTGAAGCAATTCGACCGGGCAATCTCCGGACGAACTTGCCGGAATCGCGGGATTGCTTCGCCTTGCCGGCAATGGTGGGAAAATGCGCATGGACATCATCAGATGTCACGCAGCAGTTCGTTGATGCCGACCTTGGAGCGGGTCTTTTCATCGACGCGCTTGACGATCACCGCGCAGTACAGGCTGTACTTGCCGTCTTTCGAAGGCAGGTTGCCGGAGACCACCACCGAGCCGGCCGGGATGCGGCCATAAAGAATCTCGTCCTTCTCGCGGTCGTAGATGCGCGTGCTTTGCCCGATATACACGCCCATGGAGATGACCGAATCCTGCTCGACGATGACACCCTCGACCACTTCGGAGCGGGCACCGATGAAGCAGTTGTCCTCGATGATGGTGGGCGCGGCCTGCACCGGTTCCAGTACACCGCCGATACCGACACCCCCGGACAGGTGCACATTCTTGCCGATCTGCGCGCAGGAACCAACCGTGGCCCAGGTATCCACCATGGTGCCGGAATCGACGTAGGCCCCGATGTTCACATAGGACGGCATGAGCACCGCGCCCGGCGCGATGTAGGCGCCCTTGCGCGCGGTGGCCGGCGGCACAATGCGCACGCCGCCCTCGCGGAACTCGCGCGAGTTGGTATCGGCGTACTTGGACGGCACCTTGTCGTAGTAGTTGGTGAAGCCGCCCTTGATAAAGGCATTGTCCTCGATGCGGAACGACAGCAGCACCGCCTTTTTCAGCCAGTCGTTGACCACCCACTTGCCGTCACGCTTTTCGGCCACACGCGCGACGCCGCGATCGAGCATGTTGATAGCCTCCAGTGTGGCCTCCTTGACATGGGTTTCCACACTGCGCGGGGTGATGTCGGCGCGTCGTTCGAACGCCTCTTCGATGGTTGCCTGCAGGTCGTTCATGGAAAGTTTTCTCCGCTTTAGCCGTGTGAATAAAAGATTGTACCCGTTAGCGGGCGAGAAGGTATGCCTTGATGCGCTCTGCTGCCTCGATGCAGTCCTCGAACGGCGCGACCAGCGCCATGCGTACGTGGCCCTGGCCGGGATTGAAACCGTCGACCGGGCGCGACAGGAAGCTGCCGGGCAACACGGTGACATTGCAGTGCGCGTGCAGCGCGCGCGCGAACTCCGTGTCATCCCCGGGGGTGCGCGCCCACAGGTAGAATCCGGCGTCGGGCTGCTGGACGTCCAGCACTGGCGCGAGGATGTCCAGCACCTGCGCGAACTTGTGCGTGTACAGGCGCCGGTTCTCGATCACATGCCGTTCGTCCTGCCAGGCACGCTGGCTGGCGGCCTGCGTGGCCGGTGGCATGGCGCAACCGTGGTAGGTGCGATAGCGCAGGAAGTTCGCGACCAGGGCGGCATCGCCGGCAACGAAACCCGAGCGCAGTCCGGGTGCGTTGGAACGCTTGGACAGGCTGTGGAACACCATGCAGCGCCGGAAATCCGTACGCCCCATAGCGGCCGCGGCCTGCAACAGGCCCACCGGCGCGTCGGCGCCGTCCCTGTAGATCTCCGAGTAACACTCGTCCGAGGCGATGATGAAATCGTGTTCGTCCGCCAGCCGGATGAGCTGTTGCAGCTGTTCGACTGGCATGACCGCGCCGGCAGGATTGCCCGGTGTGCAGATATATACCAGCTGGCAACGCGCCCAGGCATCCGGCGCTACGCTGTCGAAATCCGGCCGGTAACCGGTCTCGCGCGTGGTGTTGAGAAAATACGGTTCGGCCCCGGCCAGCAGCGCGGCGCCTTCGTAAATCTGGTAGAACGGGTTGGGCATCGCCACCAGAGGCGTGCTGCCGCGATCGATGCTGCACTGGGCGTAGGCGAACAGCGCCTCGCGCGTGCCGTTCACCGGCAGCACCATGGTCTCGGGATCGATGCTGCCGGCCGGCAACATGAAACGTGTCACCAGCCAGTCGGCGATGGCCGTGCGCAGGCCGGCAGAACCGCGCGTGAGCGGGTAGTTTGACAGTCCATGCAGGTGGGTGATGACTTCTTCCACGATGAAACCCGGTGTAGCATGACGCGGTTCGCCGATCGACAATGCGATCTCCTGCAGGCCGGACGCTGGCGTGATGTCGCTGAACAGTCTGGCCAGCCGCTCGAACGGGTAGGGTTGCAACCTTGCCATATCGGGATTCATGGTTAGTCTCTGCTGGTGGTCCACCATGGCAGGCAGGTGCGCCAGCAAGTCTGTCCGGTGTTTGAGGAGGCGCCAGTATAATGGATTGCCCGGGCGGCATTAAACCGGCT
Organism: uncultured Gammaproteobacteria bacterium; assembly: GCA_963712695.1. Taxonomy (GTDB): domain Bacteria; phylum Pseudomonadota; class Gammaproteobacteria; order UBA9214; family UBA9214; genus UBA9214. Next base: position 131,652 of record CAVQJD010000017.1, on the reverse strand, counting down.
TGCTGCCGGAATTTACGCGGACCACTGTGCGGCACTCTGCCGCAGGACCCTGCCCGTGGTCGGCGCCGCCAGTCACGACCGGTATGCAGAGCGGTAATCGCATCGATCCCGGATTGTTCCGCCAGGATATACAGGATACACATGACATGAACAGCGCCAGAGCCGAACATCACCTGCTGCCGGTCTTCAGCCTGCTGCTGACGGCCAGCCTGTGGGGTATTGTGTGGTATCCGTTACGCCTGCTCGAGGATGCCGGGCTGCACGGGCTGTGGAGTTCACTGATCAGCTATGGTGCGGTACTGTGCATATTCGCGTGGATTTTCATGCGTGACCGCCGGCAGCTGTCCGCGCACTTTCCCGCCCTGGTAATACTCGGACTCGGTGCCGGCTGGTGCAATGTGGCCTTCATCCTTGCGGTACTGGACGGCAATGTGGTGCGTGTGCTGCTGCTGTTCTACCTGTCGCCTTTCTGGGCGGTCGTGCTTGGCTGGTTCATGCTGGATGAGCGCCTCGATCGCCAGTCCACAGCAGTGTTTTTACTCGCGGTGATCGGTGCATTGATCATGCTGTGGAACGAACAGATCGGCATGCCCTGGCCTGGCGATACCGCCGACTGGCTGGCGGTGTCATCGGGATTTTCCTTCGCCCTGAGCAACGTCTATGTGCGGCGCCTGCAGGGTGTGAACGTGTCACTCAAGTCCGCCTGCAGCTGGGCGGGTGTTGTGCTGGTGGCCGCAGTGTGGATCGTGCTGGGTAACACCGGCCTGCCCACGGCTGGTGCCGGGGCGTGGCTGGGTGCGATCGCGTTGGGCCTGTGCGGTTTCCTGGTGATGACACTCACCGTGCAATACGGTGTGACGCGTATGCCCGTGCACCGCTCGGCGGTGATCCTGCTGTTCGAGCTGGTGGTCGGTGCCGTGTCGTCGCTGCTGCTGACGGACGAGACCGTGTTACCGCGCGAATGGTTGGGCGGCGCCCTGATCGTGCTGGCCGCCTGGCTGGCGGCACGCCTGCATGCCGGGGAGGCGACATGATCCGCGTCACGGCGTTCAACCATGTCAGCGTACTGGTCAGCAACACCACGCGTGCCCTGGGGTTCTATCGCGATGTGCTTGGTCTGCCGGTCTGTCCGGATCGCCCGGCGCTGAACTTTCCGGGCGCCTGGCTGGAGCTTGGCCGGAGACAGCAGCTGCACCTGCTGGAGCTGGACGGGGCAGGCCGGGATGCAATGGACCGGCATGGTGGTCGTGATTATCACCTGGCGCTCGATATCGATGATCTCGACGCGGCGGTTGCCGCGCTGCAGGCCGCACGGGTCGATTTTACCCTGAGCAGCTCCGGCCGGCGGGCTCTGTTCTGCCGCGATCCCGACGGCAATGCCATTGAACTGGTGGAGGCTCGCTAGATGTGGAATACCGAACCGGGTTTGCTGCTGTCGTCGTCCAGGTACTTGTGAATGGCCTGCTCAAGACAATCGAGCTGGGCCTGCTCCTTCAGCGGTCTGTTGTTCCGGTCGGTGATGTAATAGACGTCTTCCGCGCGCGCGCCGAGGGTGGCGATTTTCGCGTTAAACAGCCGTACCTTGCAGTCGGCGAAGGCGCGGCCGACGCGTGACAGCAGGCCGGGCCGGTCCGCGGTAATCAATGTCATTACGGTGCGCTGGTCATAATCGTCGAGCTTGAAGTCGATATGCGTCTTGATGGGGAAGTGCCTGTTCTGACGTGGCATGCGTCGTGCGACGTTCCAGGTTTTGCTGTCACCGTGATCGATTTCAGCAAGCAAGGCCGCACGGATTTCCTCGATACGCCGCGTTTCCAGCACAGGTTCGCCGGATTCCTCCAGCACATGATAGGTATGCAGGCCGTAATTGTCATTGGTGGTGACGATGCCGGCATCCACCACGTTCAGCCCGAGCTGGTCCAGTACCGCGGTGATGTGGCTGAACAGGCTGTCGGTGGGCGTTGCATAGATGAAGATTTCCGTACCGCCGCGTTCGACAAGTGGCTGGATGTCGACCAGGCTGGCAGACGGATCACTGCGCCCTTGCAGCAGGCGGGTATGGTGTTGCACCTGCCAGGGAATATGGCGCAGGAAATATTCGTCGCCGAGCCGTTCCCAGATGGCGGCATAACCGGAATCGTCCGTCCCCAGCAGCTCCCGGGCCGCTTCCTGGATCTTTTGTATATGTTCCGAACGTTCCATCGGGTCCTGCAGCCCGCGGTGCAGGGCGCGGCGTGTGTTGTAGTAAAGCTGCTTCAGCAGGGCATCTTTCCAGCTGTTCCACAGGGCCGGATTGGTGCCGCGAATATCGGCGACCGTCAGCAGATAGAGGTAGTCCAGGTGCATCGGATCCCTGACCCGTCTTGCAAAGCGGTTGACGACAACCGGGTCGCTGATGTCCTGGCTCTGAGCGGTCGACGACATGATCAGATGGTTCTCCACCAGCCAGGTAACCAGGCCGGCATCGTAGGCGCTGAGATCGTGGCGCAGGCAGAACTCGTGTGCATCCCGGGCGCCGAGTTCGGAGTGGTCGCCGCCACGACCTTTCGCGATATCGTGAAACAGGCCTGCGAGATACAGCAGTTCCGGCTTGGGAATGGTGTCCACGATGTGACTGCAGAGCGGGAACTCAAGTGCGTGTTCCGGCACAGTGAAGCGGCGCAGGTTGCGCACTACAGTCAGAATGTGTTCATCCACCGTGTAGATATGGAACAGGTCATATTGCATCAGGCCGACAATGTTGCCGAACACCGGCAGGTAATGGGCCAGCACACCATAGTTGTTCATGCGATGCAGCGCGTTGGTAACGCCGTGCGGCTGGCGCAGGATCTCCATGAACAGGCTGCGCACGCGGATGTCGCTACGGAAGCTGTCATCGACCAAGTGGCGGTGTTCGCGGATGGCGCGGATGGTGTCGGCGCGCACACCCTTCAGTTCCGGGTGCTGTTGCAGGATCAGGAACACTTCCAGCAGCGCGTAGGGATAGTGCCTGAACACCGTCGGGTAGGCGATTTCAAGGAAGCCGTGACGTGACTGGAAACGCCTGTTGATCTTGACCGGCTGCCCGGGGCCGCCAGGAAACAGGATGTCCTCGTAAAAGAGTTGCAGCAGCATTTCACCGAGCCGGCTGAGGGTCATGATGGTGCGGTAGTACTGGCGCATGAACGCCTCGACGCCAAGCCGGGCTGCATCATTCCGGTAGCCGAACTGCTCGGCCAGGGTGCTCTGGTAATCGAATAACAGGCGGTCCTCACCACGCCCGGTCAGCATGTGCAGCGCGAAGCGGATTTTCCACAACTGTTCGCGGCCGTCGACCAGCGTGCGGTATTCTGCAGGGGTCAGAAAATTGTGCTCGACGAGTTTTTCCAGCGAGTCGGTGCCGAAATGCCGGTTCGTGACCCAGGCTAACATCTGGATGTCGCGCAGTCCGCCGGGGCCTTCCTTGATGTTGGGCTCGAGGTTATAGGCCGTATTGTTGTATTTCATATGGCGATAGCACTGCTCCTCACGCTTGGCGCGGAAAAAATCGCTGCTGCTCCAGATCCGGTCCGGTTCGGTGGCATCCTGCATCTCGAAAAACAGCTCAAGCGAGCCTGCCAGCCAGCGTGCTTCCATCAAATTGGTGATCACGGTGATATCGGCGAGTGCCTGTTCCACGCATTCATCGACATTGCGCACGCTGTGCCCGACCTCCAGGCCGATATCCCAGAGGAAGGTGAGCAGCGCTTCCAGCCGGGCGTTGAAGCGGTCACCGGCATAATCGGGTAACAGGACAAGCAGGTCGATGTCCGAGCCGGGCATCAGTTCGCTGCGTCCGTAACCGCCAACCGCGGCCAGTGCCAGCAATTCGGCCGCATCGCCCAGGTGCAGTTGCCAGGCGTGTGCCAGCACCTGGTCGACCAGCCACGAGCGTCCCAGCAACAGGGTGTGAGTATCGCGCCCGGAGTCGAACTGCTGCTTGATTACGGTGCGACCGTAATTAAGGCAGGACTTGTATGCGGCGATCAGTGCCGTGCTGCTGTCGTAGCGAAGCTCCAGCGGTGCCAGATTGAACCATGCCTCGAAATCCTGCGGTTCGCGCGCGACAGTCGGGTTGGCGGTCATGCGGGGTGACAGGCGCCTGTCCGGGTAGCAGGGAACATCGTGTGCAGGTGACGCGTTTGCAGCAGGTACAGCATCAGCACGACAGGCTCCTAGATCTCATCGCCGGGTACGCAGGTCAGCACCTCATGCCCGTCCGCTGTCACCAGGATGGTGTGCTCCCACTGTGCGGACAGGCTGTGGTCCTTGGTGACCACGGTCCAGCCATCCGGTAACAGCCGTGTATGGCGCTTGCCGGCGTTGACCATGGGCTCAATGGTGAAGGTCATGCCGGCTTCCAGGCGCAGGCCGGTGCCCGGCTTGCCGTAGTGCAGTACCTGCGGATCTTCGTGGAATTCACGGCCGATGCCGTGGCCACAGTATTCGCGCACAATGGAACAGTGGTTCGACTCGGCATGGGCCTGAATCGCATGGCCGATATCGCCGAGCTGCACACCGGGCCGGACCATGTCGATACCGATGCGCATGCATTCGTGGCTGATACGTGCCAGCCGCTGTGCGGCCACGGATGCTTCGCCGATAAAAAATATCTTGCTGGTGTCGCCGTGATAGCCATCCTTGATGACGGTGATATCGATGTTCAGCATGTCACCTTTCCTGAGCTTCTTGTTGCCCGGGATGCCGTGGCAGACAACATGGTTGATCGAGGTGCAGATCGACTTCGGAAAGCCGCGGTAATTGAGCGGTGCCGGGATGGCCTGCTGTTCCCCGACAATATAGTCATGGCAGATGCGGTCCAGCTCTTCGGTGGTGATGCCGGCCTGCACATGCGGCCGGATCATCTGCAGCACCTCGCCGGCGAGACGGCCGGCGCGACGCATCTTCTCGACTTCATCCGGTGTCTTGATGGTGACTGGCATCCAGGGTCCTGATTTGTTGGTGGAATTTGGAGCGGCCGGGTGGCTTGGCAGATTGTCCTGAACAGGAGTGTATGGTATAAAGGCGGGCTTGTTAAGTGGCCTGTTATATACACCGCTCGACAAAATCCACGCAGGTACCGGAACATGCTGCTGGGTGCCCGGGTAGCCGCCAGACGGTCCCGGGTTGCAGCCATGGGGTACCTGCAAGACCAACCCTGAACTCGGAGAAGTACATAATGACAGACGTTACTATGCGCCAGATGCTTGAAGCTGGCGTGCATTTTGGTCACCAGACGCGCTACTGGAACCCGAAGATGGCCCCCTATATCTTCGGCGAGCGTGGCAAGATTCACATTATCAATCTCGAAAAAACCCTTCCACTGTTCAACGATGCAATGAACTATCTCGGCAGCGTGGTGGCGAATGGTGGCACCGTGCTGTTTGTGGGCACCAAGCGTTCAGCGCAGTCTGCGATCGTTGAAAACGCGGTCCGCTGCGGTATGCCCTATGTCAATCACCGCTGGCTCGGCGGCATGCTCACCAACTTCAAGACGGTGCGCCAGTCGATCAAACGCCTGAAGGAACTCGAGACCATGTCGGGCGACGGTACCTTCGACAAGATCAGCAAGAAAGAGGCGCTCATGCTGACCCGCGAGCTGGAGAAGCTGGAGCGCAGTCTGGGCGGAATCAAGGACATGCGCGGCATCCCCGACGCCATGTTCGTGGTCGATGTCGGTTACGAAAAGATCGCGATCAGCGAGGCGCAAAAGCTCGGTATTCCTGTGGTTGGTGTGGTAGATACCAATAACTCGATAGAGGGTATTGACTATGTCATACCGGGCAACGACGACGCCATCCGTGCTGTCATGCTCTATGTTGAAGGCGCCGCGGATGCGGTTACCACCGGCAAGCTGAGTGTGGCGCATGCCGTGGCCGAATCCACCGACGAGTTCGTCGAGCTGGATGAAGAAGGCGCCACCCGGCCGGTTCGCAAGAAGGTGCGGGCTGCTGCGCCGAAAAAGGCCAGCAAGGTGACAGTCAGGAAGAAAGCGTCTGCCAAGCAGGCGGCGGGCGAGGCCGGGACGGAAGCGACCGTGTCCGATGCGGAAGAGACTGCGGCCGATACCACCGGCGAATAATACCCGGTGTGCATGCGGGTTAGTGAACAGATAAGACAGAGGAACTTGAGATGGCAATAACAGCAGCGCAGGTCAAGGAACTGCGCGAAAGAACCGGCTCCGGCATGATGGAGTGCAAGAAGGCATTGGTCGATTCCGACGGCGATATGGATGCCGCCATTGAGGCATTGCGCACGGCCGGCATGGCCAAGGCTGACAAGAAGGCCAGCCGCATTGCCGCGGAAGGCCTGGTCGTGATTGAACAGTCCGATGATGCAAAAACGGCGGCGCTCGTCGAAGTGAACTGTGAAACCGATTTTGTTGCCAAGAAGGATGATTTCCGTGAATTCGCCAGCGCCATCGCCAGGCGCGTACTGGCCAGTGACCCGGAGGATATCGATGCACTGCTGGCAATGCCGCTGACGGACCAGGATGCGACCTCGATCGAGGATACCCGCAAGGGCCTGATTGCCAAGATCGGTGAGAACATCACCGTACGTCGCTTTGTACGTATCGAAAGCAGCAGTCCGCTGGCCACCTACAGTCACGGTGCGCGCATCGGTGTGGTGGTGGATTTCTCCGGTGGTGACGCCGCGCTGGGCAAGGACCTCGCGATGCATATCGCCGCGCACGATCCGCGCCCGGTATGCGTATCCGAGGGCGAGGTACCTGCGGAACTGATTGACGGCGAGCGCAAGATATTCACCGCCCAGGCCCGCGAGAGCGGCAAGCCGGACAACATCATCGAAAAAATGATCGAGGGCCGCATCCGCAAGTTCCTCTCGGAAATCACCCTGCTGGGCCAGGGCTTTGTCAAGGATCCGGATCTGACTGTCGGCAAGTTGCTGGAGCAGGCAGACGCCATGGTGGCGCGCTTCGAGCGCATGGAGCTTGGCGAGGGTATCGAAAAGAAGACCGAGAACTTTGCCGACGAGGTCATGGCGCAGGTCAAGGGTGGCTGACGGGTATTCCAGGCGCCCGGCGCGGGATGTCAGGTTGTCAGCACAAACGGGGTCGAGGTTCGGCCCCGTTTTTTTATGGCATTCCGCGCGGAAAAGTAAGACAATGCCGGCCAGGATGCAGGCTAGAAAAGCCCCGATATCTAACTGAATACAAAAGGTAATTCACATGGCGTACCAGCGCATACTGCTCAAGCTCAGCGGTGAGGCGCTGATGGGACAGGGCTCGCACGGAATCGATCCCGCGATCATCAGTCGGCTGGCTGTGGAAATCAGTGACGAGTCTGCCCGCGGTGTGCAGCTCGGTCTGGTCATCGGCGGTGGCAATATCCTGCGCGGCGCCGGGCTGGCATCACGCGGCATGAACCGCGTCACCGGCGACCACATGGGTATGCTGGCCACGGTCATTAACGCGCTGGCCATGCAGGACGCGCTCGAGCAGCTCGGAGTCGATTGCCGGGTCATGTCGGCGCTGGCCATGGACCAGGTCTGTGAGTTGTATACCGCACGACAGGCCATTCGCCATCTGGAGGCGGGTCGCGTGGTTATCTTTGCCGCCGGCACTGGCAACCCGTTTTTCACCACCGACTCGGCAGCCAGCCTGCGCGCCATCGAAATTCGCGCCGACCTGTTGCTCAAGGCGACCAAGGTCAACGGCGTCTATTCTGCCGATCCGGTAACCCATCCGCATGCCATCCTGTACGAACGCATCAGCTATGCGGCGGCACTGGAGCAGAAACTCGGGGTGATGGATGCCACCGCGCTGGTGCTGTGCAATGAGCACGGCATGCCGATGCGGGTGTTCAATGTTTTTGAGGCCGGCCAGCTCGGCAGAATTGTTGCCGGCGAGGATGTCGGCACTCTGGTTCAGTAAAGGGGGAGGGAATGATCGGGGATATCATCAAGGACGCAGGCGTCCGCATGACCAAGAGTATCGATGCACTCAAACAGTCACTCGGCAAGGTACGCACCGGGCGTGCGCATCCCAGCCTGCTGGATCACCTGCGCGTTGACTATTACGGTTCAGAGGTGCCGATTTCACAGGTCGCCAATGTCGGCGTGGAAGATGCACGCACACTGACCGTGACGCCCTGGGAGAAACCGATGGTGCAGGTGATCGAGAAGGCGATTCTAAGCTCCGACCTCGGACTCAATCCGGCCACCGCGGGCACCGTTATCCGCATCCCGATGCCGCCGCTGACCGAGGAAACACGCCGCGACCTGGTCAAGGTGGTGCGCCAGGAAGGTGAGGCTGCGAAGGTCGCGATACGCAACATTCGGCGTGACGCCAACAGTGATTTCAAGGAACTGCTCAAGGCCAGGGAAATTTCTGAAGATGATGAACGCCGCGCCCAGGACGAAATCCAGCGGCTCACCGACCAGCGCATCGGCGAGGTCGACAATGTACTGGAGAAAAAGGAATCCGAGCTGATGGTCATGTAGCAGCCGGAAATCCGAGTACGCCCGGATTCGCAGTGCGCGTGGGACCGTGCCGGTCATGACCGCGCTCGATTCAGGTGGCAGAAACTATACGACATTGACCGAAAGCGGAACTGAATTGATATCACAGCAACACAAGCCAGGTAACCCGCCGTGTCACATTGCCATCATCATGGACGGCAACGGCCGCTGGGCGCGTGCACGCCTGCTGCCGCGTGCGATCGGTCATCGTGAAGGTGTCAAGTCGGTGCGGCGTGTCGTGGAGGCGTGCATCGACCGGGGAGTCGGTGCGCTCACGCTATTTGCCTTCAGCAGCGAAAACTGGCGCCGCCCGAACGAGGAAGTCAGCCAGATCATGGACCTGTTCGTGAATACGCTCAGGAAAGAGGTGGATGCACTGAACCGCAACGATGTCCGCTTGCGCTTTATCGGCGAACGCGCGGCATTTTCCGACAAACTGCGCAAGCTGATCAGTGACTCTGAACAGCAAACCGCCGGAAACCGCCGTCTCGAGCTGGTCATCGCGGCCAACTACGGCGGGCAATGGGATATCATCCAGGCATGCCGGACGCTGGCTCAGCAGGTTGCCGCCGGCGTGCTACAGCCTCAGGATATCGACACAGACACGTTCACTGCCGCGCTGTCGATGCCGGACCTGCCGATGCCGGACCTGTTCATCCGTACCGGTGGTGAACAGCGCATCAGCAATTTCCTGCTCTGGCAGCTGGCCTACACCGAGCTTTATTTCACCGAGTTGCTGTGGCCGGAGTTCGATGCCGGCGAGCTCGACCGGGCGCTGCTCTGGTACGCCAACCGGCAACGGCGCTTCGGCCGCACCGGCGACCAGGTGGAGCAGCTCAAGGGTGCTTAAGTGGCGGCTGATCTCTGCGGCCATTATGGTGCCGCTGGTCGTCTACGGCGTACTGCGCCTGTCGACACAGACCTTCGCCGCGCTACTCGCCGCGATACTGCTAGCGGGTGCCTGGGAATGGAGTCGGCTGGTGCCGCTGGCCACGTATCCCCTGCGCATCCTCTACTGTGCGGCGATACTCGGTCTGCTGGCGCTGGCCTGGCTGGTCGGTCCCGCTGATCTGGTGATCTACCTGCTGGCCGCGGCCGCTTGCTGGTGGCTTTTCGCGTTGTACTGGCTGACGCACCCGCAACACTGTGCCACCGTGTCTGCCCCGTGTATTACCCTCAAGCTGCTGGCCGGTGTGCTGGTCAGCCTGCCGCCGTGGACGGCGCTGGTCGTGCTGCACGCTCGCGGCGAAGACGGGCCGCTGCTGACGTTGTTGCTGCTGGTCATGGTGTGGCTGGCCGACAGCGGCGCCTATTTCGCCGGCAGGCGGTGGGGCAGGCACAAGCTCGCACCGCTCATCAGCCCGGGCAAGACACGCGAAGGTGTGTACGGGGGGCTGTGCGCCAGTCTGCTGTTCGCAGGCGTCGCCGGCTGGCTGTACAGCCACGCGGCTGCCTGGACACTGAGCTTCGTGCTGGTTGCTTTGCCCGCCATGCTGTTCTCGGTGGTTGGCGATCTGCTGGAAAGCCTTATGAAACGCCAGACCGGTATCAAGGACAGTGGCAGCATCATTCCCGGACATGGCGGCATCCTCGACCGCATCGACAGCCTGGTAGCCGCGGCGCCGGTGTTTCTCGCCGGCTTGCTGTGGCTGAAACTGTAATGTCACTGCCTGCACACAGCCCGTCCGGCATCGCCATCCTCGGGTCTACCGGCTCGATCGGGACCAGCACGCTGGACGTGGTGGCTCGTCATCCTGATCGGTTTCGGGTCGTGGCGCTGACTGCCAATACCAGCGTCGAGCGGCTTGCTGAACAGTGTCTGCGCTACCGGCCGGATTATGCCGTGATGGCTGACGCAGTCGCCGCACAGCAGCTGGCGGTGCGGCTGCAATACACGGCGCCGCAGATCGAGATATTGTCAGGCACCGATAACCTGGCCCGGGTCGCGGCACTGGACAGCGTCGAGTACGTCATGGCGGCGATTGTCGGTGCGACCGGCCTGCTGCCGACACTGGCCGCGGCACAACATGGCAAGCGCGTGTTGCTGGCGAACAAGGAGGCGCTGGTGATGTCCGGCGACCTGTTCATGCAGGCGGTGCGCGAGCACGGTGCCTCCCTCTTGCCGATCGACAGCGAGCACAATGCCATCCTGCAATGCCTGCCCGATGACTATATCGCCGGCAGCGTGCCGCGTGGCGTGCGTCGGATCCTGCTGACCGCCTCAGGCGGCCCGTTTCGCACATTGCCGCTCAGCAGACTGGCGAGCGTGACACCGGAGCAGGCCTGCGCGCATCCCAACTGGGTCATGGGTCGAAAGATCTCGGTGGATTCGGCCACCATGATGAACAAGGGTCTGGAGGTCATCGAGGCGCACCGCCTGTTCGGCCTGCCGCTGGAACAGATCGATGTGGTGCTGCATCCGCAGTCGGTGGTGCATTCGCTGGTGGAGTACTGCGATGGCTCGGTGCTGGCGCAACTCGGCAACCCCGACATGCGGATACCGATCAGTCACGCGCTGGGCTGGCCGGAGCGCATCGAGTCCGGTGCCGGCAGCCTCGATCTGATGGCGATCGGCAGTATGCAGTTCGAAGCCCCGGACCTGGTGCGCTATCCCTGTCTGGCGCTGGCCTGTGAAGCCTTGCAGGCAGGTGGCACGGCTCCCGCGATTCTGAATGCGGCCAACGAGGTGGCCGTGCAGGCATTCCTGGAACGCCGTATACCTTTCAGTGAAATCGCCCGGGTGATTGGCGACACGCTGGAACGCTGCCCGCTGCAGAATGCCGGCAGGCTCGACGCGATCCTTGCCGACGACGCCGCCGCGCGCAGCTGTGCGGCTGAACTCATCAACAACGGCAAGGTCACACTGGCACGATGAACAGCGTCCTCTTCTCCTTGCTGGCCTTCATTCTTGCCATCGGTGTGCTGGTCACGGTGCACGAATTCGGTCATTTCTGGGTGGCACGCAGGCTGGGGGTGAAGGTGCTGCGTTTTTCCATCGGCTTCGGCAAGCCGCTCTGGACAAGAACCTTCGGTGCCGATCGCAGTGAATTCATAATCGCAGCGCTGCCGCTGGGCGGTTACGTCAAGATGCTCGACGAGCGCGAAGGCGAGGTGGCGCCGGAGGAGTTGCCGCGTGCCTTCAACCGCCAGCCCGTGAGCACGCGCGTGGCCGTGGTCGTTGCCGGCCCGCTATTCAATTTCCTGTTTGCGATCGCCGCCTACTGGCTGATGTTCGTGGCCGGCGTTCCCGGCCTGCGCCCGGTAGTGGGTGATGTTACGTCCGGATCCTATGCCGAGCAGGCCGGTATTGTTGCAGGCGATGAAATCATTGCCATCCAGGGCAAGCCAACGCCAACCTGGGAAACTGCCGTCATGTCGATGCTCGACGCCAGCCTCAACGAGCGCGCAGCGATTCAGCTGGACGTGCGTGATACCGATGGCATTGAGCGCAAGCTGCAGGTGAAGCTCCCGGAGTCCGCGCAGCTGCTGGACAAGGGTGGGGTACTGCACAATTTCGGGCTCGCACCCTGGCAACTGCCCGCCGTGCTCGACGAGCTGGTTGCCGGGGAGGCGGCGCAACGTGATGGTCTGCGCAGCGGCGATCGCATACTCTCGGCCGACGGCACGCCCATCGCTGGCTGGAATGACTGGGTGGAGTATGTGCGTGCACGTCCGGAGCAGTCCATACAGGTGGAGGTGCTGCGCGGTGACGCCACACGCATACTGGAACTGGTGCCCAAACGCGTGGCCGAGGGCGACACAACGCACGGTTTTATCGGTGCATCGGTGCGCCTGCCGGACGCCGGCGAGCATGCTACAATGCGCGTCATTGTGCACCATGGCCCGCTGCAAGCGTTCCCTGCGGCGCTCGACAAGACATGGGAAGTTACCACCCTGACCTTGCGCACGCTTTGGATGATGCTGAGTGGCAAGGCATCGGTTGAGAACCTGAGTGGTCCCATCAGTATTGCCAGGTATGCCGGCGAGTCGGCCTCGGTTGGCCTGACGACCTTCCTGGCCTTCCTGGGTATCGTCAGTGTCAGTCTCGGTGTACTCAACCTGCTACCGATACCGGTACTGGATGGCGGCCACCTGCTGTTCTACCTGGTGGAAATGATCAAGGGCAGCCCGGTGTCAGAGGCGGCGCAACTGGCGGGGCAGAAGCTCGGTATCGTACTGCTGCTTATGCTGATGTCGGTGGCATTCTACAACGATCTGGTGCGGCTGATTGACTGAATGAGAACAGGGTCTTGTCTGTGAAACGTTTATTCCTGGCGTGCCGGATGTTGCTGCTGTCGCTGCTGCTGAACGGGACCGCGCATGCGTTTGCACCGTTTACCATCGAGGATATCCGCGTCGAGGGACTGCAGCGCATTGCTGCCGGCACGGTATTCAACTACCTGCCGGTCAAGATCGGCCAGACGCTCGATAACGAGGGCAGCATCGCGGCCATCACCGCGCTGTTCAAGACCGGCTTCTTCGATGATGTTTACCTGGAACGTGACGGCAATGTGCTGGTGATCTATGTGCGCGAGCGGGCCGCGATCAGCAGCGTCGAGATCGAGGGTAACCAGGATCTCGATACCGACGAGTTGCTGACAGGCTTGAAGCAGATCGGGCTGGCGGAAGGGCGCGTGTTCGACCGCTCGTTGCTGGAAAAAGTCGAGCAGGAACTGCAGCGGCAGTACTTCAGTCGCGGCAAGTATGCGGTGAAGATCAATACCACGATCACCCCGCTGGAGCGCAACCGTGTGGGTATCCGCATCGACATCTCGGAAGGCCGGGTTGCCCGTATCAAGCAGATCAATATCATCGGTAATCACAAGTTCAGTGACGAGGAACTGCTCGACGAATTCACCCTGACCACACCAGGGCTGTTTTCGGCGTTTACCAAGAGCGACCAGTATTCCAAGCAGGCACTCTCGGCTGACCTCGAGGTGCTGCGTACCTGGTATCTGGACCGGGGTTATCTGAAATTCAACGTAAACTCGACGCAAGTCTCGATCACACCCGATAAAAAGGACATCTATATCACCATCAACGAAACCGAGGGTGAGCAGTTCAGCATCAAGGAGGTAACGCTTTCCGGCGAACTGGTCGTACCGGCCGAGGAAATCTTTCCGCTGATCAATATCAATCCGGGCGATGTGTTTTCGCGCAAGCGCGTTACCGAGTCGGTTGACAAGATCAGTTCGCTGCTCGGCAACCAGGGCTATGCATTCGCGAACGTCAATACCGTTCCTGAGATCGACGAGGAGAGCAATCAGGTCACGCTCGGGTTTTTTATCGATCCCGGCAAGCGTGTGTATGTCAGGCGTATCAATTTCGCCGGCAACAACAGTACACGCGATGAAGTTTTGCGCCGCGAAATGCGCCAGCTGGAGGGTGGCTGGTACTCGGCTGAAAAGGTAGAGCGTTCACGCACCCGGCTCGACCGTCTGGGTTACTTTGAAAATGTCAACGTCGAGACACCGTCGGTGCCGGGTACGACCGACCAGCTGGATGTCAATTATTCCGTGACGGAAACGTCTTCAGGCAGCATCACGGCAGGTGTCGGATATGCGCAGAGTTCCGGCTTCCTGTTCAATGCCAGCGTGCAACAGAACAACTTTCTGGGTACCGGCAACCGTGTCGCGTTTACGTTCGACAACAGCCAGGTAAACACTGTCTACAGTTTCAGCTTCGTCGACCCCTACTGGACCATTGACGGTGTCAGTCGCGGTTTCGGCGCCTACTACCGCAAAACAGATGCCAGCGAGGCGAATCTGGCGGACTACACCACCGATACGCGCGGTCTCGACATGAATTTCGGTATCCCGATCAACGAGTACGATACCATCCGTTTCAGCGTGGGTTACCAGGGGCTAGACCTGAAAACGACTGACGTGTCACCGATCGAGGTCACCGATTTCGTGGATACCCACGGCGACAGCTTCGATAACCTGGTACTGTCCACGAGCTGGCGCCATGATTCGCGCAACAATATTCTGTTCCCGGACAGCGGTGGCCTGAGGAGCATCGCACTCGAGACGACCGTCCCGGGGTCCGGCCTTGAATACTACAAGCTGGATTACACGCAGCAGCAGTTTCTCCCGCTGACCCGCAACCTGACGCTCGGGCTCAAGGGCCGGATTGGCTACGGTGACGGCTTCGGCGATTACGACAACCTGCCGTTTTTCGAGAACTTTTTTGCCGGCGGCATCCGTTCGGTGCGTGGTTTCGATGACAATACGCTCGGGCCCAGGGATTCCAACGGTAATTCCATCGGTGGTGCGTTCCTGACCGTGTTTAATATGGAGCTGATGTTTCCAGTGCCGTTTCTCGACACCGGTAGCGGCACGCGCTTGAGTGCTTTCCTCGATGCGGGTAACGTCTACAAGGATGTCAGTTCGTTTGATACGGGTGAATTGAGGTATTCTGTCGGTCTGGCGGGTATGTGGTCGTCTCCTCTTGGCCCGATATCGGTGAGTGTCGGTTTCCCGCTGAATGCCAAGGACGGTGATGAAGAGCAAAACTTCCAGTTCACGGTAGGAACCTTTTTCTGATTTCCTTTCAATCTTGCGGAGAATTGATGTGACTAACTGTAAAAATACTGTACTGGCCATGGTTTCGATGGCCGCCCTCATACTGTTCACCGGCGCCGCACGGGCCGAGCTGAAAATCGGCTTCGTCGACCTCGCCAAGCTGAGCGAGAACGCGCCACAGATTATTTCCGCGCAGGGCAAGATCGATGCCGAATTCTCTTCCCGGGAAAAGGAGCTGGTCGCACTGCAGCGCAAGATCGCCAAAATGGAAGAGGAGTTGTCCACCAACGGTGCGGTAATGAGCGAATCGGAGCGTGGCGACAAGGAGCGCGATATCCTCAGCAAGCGCCGCGAACTGAAACGCTCACAGGACGAATTCAGGGACGACCTGAATATCCGCAAGAACGAGATACTCAAGCAGGTCAATGTCGAAATTGGCAATGTTATCGAGAAACTTGCCAAGGAAGAAAACTATGACCTCATCATCGCACAGGGCGTCATGTTCGCAAGTGAGCGTGTGGATATTACTGAAACGATTCTGAAAAAGCTCTCCGCATCCAAGTAGAATATTCGCACCGCAGAGGATAACTGCGCGTGGCAATTACCCTCGGCGAACTGGCGCAGTGGCTGGGCGTGTCGCTGCAGGGAGGAGACCCGGCGGGCCGGGTGTCAGGAGTCGCGACCCTGCAACACGCCGGTGCGGGTGATCTCAGCTTTCTCGCCAACAAGGGTTACCGGAAATATCTGGCCGGTACGCAGGCAGTCGCGGTCATCCTTGCCGCGGAACATGCCGGCGAATGCCCGGTTGCCGCACTGGTTTCGGCCAATCCCTATGCGACCTACGCACGTGCCGCAGCGCTGATTGTGCCGCGCGCCCAGGATCGCACGGGTGTCCATCCGACAGCGATGCTGGAGGCGGGTTGCCAGGTCGATGCGTCGGCCTGGATCGGGCCGCATTGCAGTATTGAAAACGGGGCTGTCATCCATGCCGGCGTGCAAATCGCCGGGGGCTGTTTCATCGGCAAGGACAGCCGCATCGGTGCATACAGCCGCCTGTCGCCGAATGTAGTTGTCTGCCATGGAGTCAGTATCGGGGAGCGGGTCAATATCCATGCGGGGGCGGTCATCGGCAGCGATGGCTTCGGGCTTGCCAGGGAAGGTGGTAAATGGCTGAATGTCCCGCAGCTCGGGAGTGTCCGGATCGGCAATGATGTCGAGATCGGCGCAAACACCACAGTCGATCGCGGCGCGCTGGAAGACACCGTGCTGGAAGATGGCGTCAGGCTCGATAACCAGATACAGGTTGCACATAATGTGTACATCGGTGCGCACACCGCGATTGCAGGTTGCGTCGGTATTTCGGGCAGCGCCAGAATCGGCAGGCATTGCATGATTGGCGGCGGGGCGGGCATCGTCGGGCATCTTGAAATCACGGACAATGTGATTATCACCGGCATGACCATGGTTACCAAGTCGATTACCGAGCCGGGCATCTACTCTTCCGGTGTCCCGGCACAGGACAACGACAGCTGGAACAGGAATTACGCACGTTTCCGGCAGCTGGATCGTCTCGCGAGAAAAGTGCAGGCGCTGGAACGCAGGCTCGCGGACCGTGCTGGCAGGCCGCAGGGCGGGGACTGAACGCTTGAAAAACACAACTGACCTTTTACATAACGACAACATCCGGGCACGCATCCATGGACATCAATGACATCCTGCAACACCTGCCGCACAGGTATCCATTTCTGCTGATCGACCGAGTTACCGAGTTCAAAGCCGGTGAATCGCTGGTTGGCTACAAGAACGTGACCTATAACGAACCCTTTTTCCAGGGCCATTTCCCGCAGCGTCCGATCATGCCCGGTGTGCTGATACTCGAGGCCATGGCACAGGCGACCGGTTTGCTGGCGTTCAAGACAGTGGAGCGCGGCGCACGCCGCGAGAGCCTCTATTACCTGGTCGGTATGGACAAGGCACGCTTCAAACGCCCCGTCGGGCCGGGTGACCAGCTAATCCTGCGTGCCCGGCTGCTGCGCTGCAGGCGTGGCATCTGGGTATTTGACTGTGACGCCAGTGTTGACGGCAACGTGGTTGCCAGCGCGGAAATCATGTGCACCGAACAAGATATCGAACCTTGATCGACCCGCGTGCGATCATCGACCCGGCCGCGGAGCTTGCCGGGAATGTAAGTGTCGGTCCCTATTCTGTGATCGGTCCGGGTGTGATCATTGGCGAGGGTACACAGATCGGACCACATGTTGTCGTCAACGGACCGACCCGGATCGGTCGGGACAACAGGATCTTCCAGTTCGCTTCTGTAGGTGAGGCACCGCAGGACAAGAAATATGCCGGCGAGGAGACCTGGCTGGAGATCGGCGACCGCAATACCATCCGCGAATTCGTTACCCTTAACCGGGGTACAGTGCAGGATGCCGGTGTCACCCGCATCGGCGATGACAACTGGATCATGGCCTACGTGCACATTGCGCACGATTGCCAGATCGGCAACCAGACCATCTTCGCCAACAACGCATCCCTGGCCGGTCACGTGCACATCGATGACTATGTCATTCTTGGCGGTTTCACCCTGGTGCACCAGTTCTGCCACATCGGTGCGCACGCCCTGACGGCGTTCGCCAGTGTTATCAGCATGGACGTACCGCCTTTCGTGACGGTGGGTGGCAGTCCGGCACATGCGCACGGCTTGAATATGGAAGGGCTGCGCCGGCGCGGATTTTCCGAGGACGTGCGCCGGTTGCTGAAACAGGCCTACACGACGATCTACCGCGAGAACCGACCGTTGCAGGATGCGGTCGCCCGACTCAGATCGCTGGACGCTGGTAATGCCGAGCTCGACCTGCTGATCCGGTTCCTGGAGAACCAGACGCGCGGGATTATCCGCTAGCCCGGTCTGTTTGCCAGGCAGCACTGGCTGGCGTGATTGTTGTCAAGGTATCGGTGACGGTGGAGAAACAGCCAAACACAACCTGTCCAGAGCGAGTGCATGTCATGCCGGGAATGCCGGGTTAGCCGATGCCGTTACGCATTGGTATTGTCGCGGGCGAGGTTTCTGGCGACACCATTGCAGCCGAGCTGATCAGCGCAATCCGCGAACAGGTCCCGGATGCCATGTTCGAGGGCGTGGCCGGGCCGCGCATGCAGGCCGCCGGCTGCCGCAGCCTGTTTCCGATGGAGCGGCTGTCGGTCATGGGGCTGACCGAAGTGCTGGGCCACCTGCCCGGACTGCTGGCCATGCGCCGTGCGCTGCGGCGCCATTTCCATGCCACGCCGCCTGACCTGTTCATCGGTGTGGATGCGCCGGATTTCAACCTGGCACTGGAGCGGTCGCTGAAACAGGCTGGCATAAAGACCTTGCATTACGTCAGTCCGTCGGTATGGGCCTGGCGCCGCTACCGGGTGCGCAAGATTGCCGCCAGTGTGGATTGTATGCTGACACTGTTTCCCTTCGAGGCGCGTTTCTACCACGAGCAGCAGGTGCCGGCACGCTTTGTCGGGCACCCGCTGGCGGACCTGATCGCCGATGAGATAGACCGCGCTACGGCACGTGACCGGCTGGGTATCGCGTGCGCCGGACAACTGGTGGCGCTGCTCCCGGGCAGCCGGGTCAGCGAGGTCAGGCGCCTGACGGGACCATTTCTGGAGGCCGCGGCGTGGTGTCACGCCCGGCATGAGGATCTGGAATTTGTCGTACCTCTGGCCAGCGACACCTGTCGGGCGGTGTTCGAGCAGACCCTGGCGGGCATGCAGGCGCCGCCGCCGGTCACCCTGCTGGTGGGACGCGGACTGGAAGCGATGGCTGCTGCCGATGCCGTCATGCTGGCCTCGGGAACCGCGGCGCTTGAATGCATGTTGCTGAAACGCCCGATGGTGGTTGCCTACCGCCTTTCGGCGCTGACCTACCGGCTGGCTCGGTTGCTGGTCAGGACGCCATTCATTTCGCTGCCCAACCTGCTGGCTGGCAAGCCGCTGGTTACCGAGCTGATCCAGGACGAGGTCAATGCGGAAAACCTGGGTCGCGAGGTGTTGCAACTGCTGGACAATCCGGCTCAGGTTGAGCAGCTGCAGCAGACGTTTGCCGGACTGCATGCCGAACTGCGCCGTGATGCCAGTCGCAACGCGGCACGGGCCGTACTGAAAATCATAGCAACGGGACATTGCAATGGAGACTGAACTGGTAATGCCGCCGGGACGCGTGGCCGGCGTCGACGAGGCCGGGCGCGGTTCACTGGCCGGCCCGGTGATTGCTGCTGCGGTCATCCTCGATCCGCTGCGGCCGATCGCCGGCTTGCGCGATTCCAAGTGCCTGAGTGCAGCCCGCCGGGACCGGCTTTATGACGAGATCACGACCCGGGCGCTGGCATGGGCAGTGGGGCGTGCCGAGGCTGCGGAGATTGACGCTGTCAATATACTGCAGGCGACCCTGCTGGCGATGCAGCGTGCGGTCAACGCATTGCAACCCGGTGCCGAGCATGCGCTGGTGGATGGTAACCGCTGTCCCGAACTGGCCTGTCCGGCACAGACCATTGTCAGGGGGGACAGTCGTGTTGCGGCGATCAGTGCCGCCTCTATCATCGCCAAGGTGAGCCGCGACCGGGAAATGATCGAGCTGGATGCGCGCTATCCCGGCTATGGCCTGGCGCAGCACAAGGGTTATCCCAGCAAGGTACACATACAGGCACTGGAGGCACTCGGGCCGACACCGCAACACCGGCGTTCCTATGCGCCGGTCAGGCGTGTAATGGAGCGAAACTGAAATCAGGCGGAGGCCGGAGAGGCTTCCAGTTCTTTCACGTAGTTCGTTACCCGGTTACGACCGCACTGCTTGCTGGAGTACAGGGCGAGGTCGGCCTTGTCGAGCACGGTGGCAGGCTCGTCGACGCATTCGGGAAAACTGGCCAGGCCGATGCTGGCGGTCGCGGCGATGCATTGTCCCCTGGCGCTGAGGGTGGTGTTGTTGATGGCGCAGCGGATTCGTTCCGCCGAGTTGCGGGCATTGTCCATGTCGGTATGGCTCATAAGGATGATGAATTCATCACCGCCGTAACGCGCGAGCACATCAACGGTACGTACGCAATGCTGCAGTGTCACTGCCACGGCCTGGATCATGCGGTTACCGGCCGAATGTCCATAAAGATCGTTGATTTGCTTCAGACCGTCCACGTCGATCATGACCAGGGTGAGCGACTCTGAATAGCGCGACGACCGTGCGATCTCGCGTTTCAGTATGTTGTTGAAGGCGCGCATGTTGAGCAGGCCGGTCAGTTCATCGATATGCGAGAGCAGGGTAATTTTACGCTTGGCGGCGAGGATGTCCGATGCAAGCATTGAGGTCACACCGGCGACCAGCAGGAAAGGGGAGAACTTTGCCATCAGCAGGGTGAAAGTCTGCGCCGCAAAGAAATCGGTGGAGAATTGCTGGTATCCCATGTAGAGATAGCAACTGGCGATGAGCATTACCTCGAGTACCGTCATGGCCTTGCCCAGGGTAATAGCGCTGGCGATGATCACCAGCAGATACAGATTGAGCAGCGGGCTATCGATCTGGCCGGTATGCTGCAGCACCATGGTGATGAAAGCGACCATCGCCCAGGTCTCGACCGCCAGCTTGAAACGGGTGTCGCGGGCGTGGGAATTCATATAACGAAACAGCAGCACAAATGCGGCGTACGCTACCATGGCCAGGATAATGGTGTCCGTCGAGGTGATAGGGCCGGTCGGTATAATGAAATACAGCAGTACCAGAATGAGCAACAGCCAGTGCAGATCGGCCATGCTGTGCGAGAAGCCCTTGAGTTCCTCGGTTTCGAAAATGATGCGCAGGTGTTCGGTATGGGCTAGATGCATGCAAGGTCCGGACGCGCGAAGGTTGTTGTGATAGTGCCTGTATCGGCCCGCAGCGGAAAAAAATTGATGTTATCCCTGTCCCATGCTGGCAATGTACCGGGCCGCGGATGCGGGTTCGTGATGCATGTAGGGAAGCAAATTAAATAGTTATAACTAACATATATATAAGTAATTATATTAATCTAATTTAGTGGTACAGTCCGGCTTGCAACCGGACAGCGAAAATCGGACACTTTTGCCATGCAACCCAGCTTTGTGCACCTGCACGTCCACACCGAATATTCGCTGGTCAACGGTACCGTCCGCATCAAGCCGCTGGTCAGGCAGGTTGCCGCGGCCGGGATGCCGGCCGTGGCGGTCACCGACCAGTGCAACATGTTTTCCATGGTGAAGTTCTACCGCGCCGCGATGGCGGCGGGTGTGAAACCAATCGTCGGCGTCGATGTATGGGTGGCCGATGCCGCCGCGGAAGGCCAGCCGGCACGCCTGGTGCTGCTGTGCAAGTCGCGCGCGGGCTACCTGAATCTCACTCGCCTGGTTTCACGTGCCTACACCCAGGGTCAGCAGCGCGGTATACCGGTACTGGAGCCGGAGTGGTTCGTCGGCTGCTCGGATGGTCTGATCGCGTTGTCCGGGGGTGTCGCCGGCAATATCGGCCGGGCGCTGCTGTCAAATCGCCAGGGAATTGCAGAACAGGCGCTGGCGGCCTGGCAGCGGCTGTTTCCCGACAGTTTTTACCTCGAGTTGCAACGCACCGGTCGACCCGGCGAACAAGACTACCTGCACCAGGCCGTCGCATTGGCCGCGGCCCGTGATGTGCCGGTGGTGGCGACCAACGACGTGCATTTCCTGAAGGAATCCGACTTCGTCGCCCATGAGGCGCGTGTCTGCATTAACGAAGGCCGTACCCTGGACGATCCACGCCGCAGCCGAAATTTTTCCGAGCAGCAGTACCTGCGTTCACCAGCGGAGATGCAGGCCCTGTTCGAGGATATTCCTGAAGCACTGGAAAACACCGTCGAAATCGCGCGCCGCTGCAACCTGGAACTTGAACTCGGCAAGAACTATCTGCCGGATTTCCCGGTCCCGGCCGGTATCGGTATGGCCGAATTCTTTCGTCTGCAGGCGGAGGAAGGGCTCGAGCATCGCCTGCAGCAGACCTACAATTCCACACAGCCGGATATCGATGCCGTTCGCCGGCGTTACCGCGAGCGGCTTGCGCTCGAGATCGGCGTGATCCTGGAAATGGGTTTCCCGGGCTATTTTCTGATCGTTGCCGACTTCATCAAGTGGGCCAAGGCCAACGGCATTCCGGTCGGGCCGGGGCGCGGTTCCGGTGCCGGCTCACTGGTCGCCTATGCGCTGACCATTACCGACCTCGACCCGCTGCGCTATGACCTGCTGTTCGAACGTTTCCTGAATCCGGAACGTGTGTCCATGCCGGACTTCGATGTCGACTTCTGCATGGAAGGTCGCGACCGTGTCATCGAGTATGTCGCCGAGCGTTACGGGCGCGAAAAGGTCTCGCAGATCATCACCTACGGCTCGATGGCGGCGAAGGCCGTGGTGCGCGATGTCGGCCGCGTACTCGGTCAGCCCTACGGCTTCGTCGACCGTATCGCCAAGCTGATTCCGTTCGAGATCGGCATGACCCTGGACAAGGCGCTGGAGCAGGAGCCGCAGCTCGCCGAGCTGTACGACAGCGATGAGGACGTGCAGGCGATGATCGACCTGGCACGCTCCCTGGAAGGCCTGGCGCGCAATGCCGGTAAGCACGCCGGCGGCGTGGTTATCGCGCCGTCGCAGCTGACCGACTTCACGCCGCTGTACTGCGAGCAGGGCGGCGACGCGGTAGTCACCCAGTTCGACAAGGACGATGTCGAGGCCGTCGGTCTGGTCAAGTTCGACTTCCTGGGCCTGCGTACCCTGACCATCATCGACTGGGCGTTGCAGACGATCAACCGCCAGCGCGCCGCTGCCGGCCAGCCGGACATAGATATCAGCGCTCTGCCGCTGGACGACGAGTCGACCTTCACGCTGCTCAAGGCATCAGGCACGACGGCGGTGTTCCAGCTGGAATCGACGCGGCATGAAGGACCTGATCCGGCGCCTGCAGCCCGACAGCTTCGAGGACATCATGGCGCTGGTCGCGCTGTTCCGTCCCGGTCCGCTGCAGTCCGGCATGGTCGACGACTTTATCGAGCGCAAGCATGGCGCAGCAGATCGAATATCCGCATCCTGAGCTGGAGCCGATCCTGAAGCCCACCTACGGCGTCATCCTGTACCAGGAACAGGTGATGCAGATTGCCCAGGTGCTGGCTGGCTACACCCTGGGTGGCGCGGACATGCTGCGCCGCGCCATGGGCAAGAAAAAGCCCGAGGAGATGGCCAAGCAGCGTTCGATATTCCAGGAAGGCGCGCGCGGCGCGCGGTGTCGACGAGACTGTGGCGATCTACATCTTCGACCTGATGGAGAAGTTCGCCGGTTACGGCTTCAACAAGAGCCACTCCGCCGCCTACGCGCTGCTTTCCTACCAAACCGCCTGGCTTAAGGCACATCATCCCGCGGCATTTATGGCCGCGGTATTGTCGGCGGATATGGACAACACCGACAAGGTGGTGCACCTGATCGCCGAGTGCCGCGACATGAAGCTGAAGGTTGTGCCACCGGACGTCAACCGTTCTGACTACCGTTTCACCGCCGCGTCGGAAGACACCATTATCTACGGGCTGGGCGCCATCAAGGGTGTTGGCCAGGCCGCCATCGAAGGTATGCTGGCCGAGCGGGCAGCGGGCGGCGCCTTTGCCGACCTGTTCGATTTTTGCCAGCGCGTTGACCTGCGCAAGCTGAACCGGCGCGTGATCGATGCACTGATCCGGGCCGGGGCGCTCGACTCGATGGGTGAGACGCGCGCCTCGCATACAGCGAATATCACCCAGGCGCTGAAGCTGGCGGAGCAGCGCAGCCGCGATCTGGATACCGGCCAGAATGATCTGTTTGGCGAAAGCGCGGCCGCGGTCCCGGCGCCGCCACCGGCCCGGCAGGTGCTGCCGGAGTGGGAGGAGGAACAGCGCCTGCAGGGTGAGATGGATGCGCTTGGACTGTACCTGACCGGTCACCCGATCACGCGCTACGCACCGGAACTCGCACACATCGTCAGCGGCAAGCTGGCCGAGCTCGAACAGGTATGCGCCGCCATGCCGGCGCCCGCCAGCCGGCCTGGCCGGCCAGGTGCCGGTGAGCGCGCGGTAACCATTGCCGGCCTGGTGATGAGCCTGCGCGTGCGCAAGACGCAGCGTGGCGGCAAGATCGCCTTCCTGACACTGGACGACAATACCGCCCGGCTCGAGGTGCGTGTGTTTCCCGAGGTGTTCGAGAAACATCAGGCGCTGCTCGGCAAGGACAAGGTGCTGGTGATTCAGGGTGGTTTCGGTCCGGATGACTACACCGGTGGCAACCAGGTAACGGCTCAGACCATCTACGACATCAATCAGGCACGTGAACTGTTTGCGCGTCGCCTGGTGGTGGGGGTCGAGTCCGCACAGGCCGGCAACGGTTTCGTGGGCAGCCTGGCCGACATCCTGCAGCCCTTCCGTCAGGGACACTGCCGGGTATGCATCGACTACACCGGCGGCGCTGCCCGCGCGCGCCTGGCGCTGGGCAATGAATGGGCCGTGCATCCGACCGACGAATTGCTGCATCGCCTGCGCGAACTGGCCGGCAGGGACAGCGTACAGGTCGAGTATGCCTAGGAGCCTGCCTGAGTAAACATGAACCTTCGGTGAAAGCGCCACGATGGCCGATATGCACGCAAATTCTCGTCAAATAGCGCCCACTATTCTCCTCGAATTTGCGTACATCTGTGCTCGCCGTGCCACTTTCTCGCGACGGCCCCCATTACGCAGACAGGCTCCTAGCCCGCATTTCTCACCGGGCGGCGGTTATCCGACATAATGAGCTGAACGCATGAAGCTATTACCCATTCGGCAACAAACAGCGTGTCAGTGGCCGTGCCCACGCCCGACTTGTCTCGCCGGGTCGGAAACGTTACCTTAGCCGCATTTGCAAATCATCGCCGGACTCTCTGATGAATCTCAACTTTCTCGAATTCGAACAACCAATCGCCGAGCTGGAGGCGAAAATCGACGAGCTGCACTATGTCAGCGGCGACACCGACATCAACATCACCGATGAAGTCGAGAAACTCAAGGCCAAGAGTCGCGAGCTGACCGGTACGATTTTCGCCAACCTTACCCCCTGGCAGATATCGCAGCTGGCGCGCCATCCGCAGCGCCCGTATTCGATGGACTACATCGTGCGCCTGTTTACCGATTTCGAGGAATTGCACGGCGACCGGCACTACGGCGACGACAATGCCATCATAGGCGGACTCGCGCGTCTCGAAGGCATGCCGGTGATGGTGATCGGTCAGCAGAAGGGGCGTGACACCAAGGAAAAGCTGCAACGCAATTTCGGCATGCCGCGTCCCGAGGGTTATCGCAAGGCGTTGCGGCTCATGCAAATGGCGGAGCGCTTCGGCCTGCCGGTGCTGACTTTTATCGATACGCCGGGCGCCTATCCCGGCATCGGCGCCGAGGAACGCGGCCAGAGTGAGGCCATCGCGCGCAATCTGCTGGTAATGTCGCGCCTGCGCACCCCGATCATCTGCACCGTGATTGGCGAGGGTGGCTCGGGGGGCGCACTGGCCATCGGCGTCGGCGACCTTACCCTGATGCTGCAGTACAGCACCTACTCGGTGATTTCACCCGAGGGTTGCGCCTCGATCCTGTGGAAGAGTGCCGAAAAGGCGTCCGATGCCGCGGAGGCGCTGGGTATTACCTCGGCCCGGCTCAGCGAGCTGGGGCTGGTCGACAGGGTTATCAAGGAACCGCTTGGCGGCGCGCACCGTGACGTGGACGGTGCGGCCGAGGATATAAGAGCGGCGCTGGTCGAAGCGCTGGGCAAGCTTGCCGGCAAGTCGCCGGAGAAACTCATCGAGCAGCGCTACAAGCGCCTGATGGCCTACGGGCAGTTCAGCGAACGCTGACCGTTCTTCCCGTGCTGTGTCGCGCGTGCTGCCGCAACCCCTGTCACGCAGGCGTGCGTAACGCGTCGTGACATTTTCCCCCGGATACTCCTGCACCGACTGCAGCAATATCCGCAGCCGGCCGGCTATCAGGTAGCCTTCAGCGGGGGCATGGATTCGCACGTACTGCTGCATGTTCTGGCGGGCCTGCGGGCAGAGCTGGCGGTCAGCGTCGGCGCGGTGCATGTGAACCACGGCTTGCATACGGATGCCGCACGCTGGGATGCGCATTGCCGCGCGTTATGCGCGGAACTGGGACTGGATTATGCAGCGCTGGCCGTGGATGCACGTGCCGGCCGCGGTGACAGCCCGGAGGCCACGGCGCGCACTGCGCGCTATTCCGCACTTGCCGAATGGCTGCCGCACGGACATTGCCTGCTGACGGCCCAGCACCGCGATGACCAGGCCGAGACGCTGTTACTGCAGTTGCTGCGCGGAGGAGGTGTGCATGGTCTGGCCGCCATGCCTGCATACAGCCGCTTCGGCGCAGGCACACGCCTGCGGCCGCTGCTGGATACGACGCGTGATGAGTTGCGTGCCTATGCCGAACGGCAGCGACTGCGCTGGGTAAATGACCCGAGCAATTTCGATACCGGTTTTGACCGCAACTACCTGCGCCATCGGGTCATGCCGGCGCTGCAGCTACGCTGGTCTGCTGCAAGCGCGAGCCTGGCACGCAGTGCAGCTCACCAGGCCGAGGCGGCCGCCCTGCTGGACAGCATCGGGCAACAGGATCTGCGGGCCGCGGCGGGCGCAGCTGCCAACCAGCTGCGCCACTCGGTCATCAGCGATCTGCCTGCACTCCGGCAGCGCAATGCCTTGCGTTACTGGCTGAGGCAGCTAACCGGTACCACGCCGTCGACCGCGGTGCTGGAACATATCCTGCACGATGTGCCGGGCAGCCGCGCGGATGCGCAGCCCTGTGTACGCTGGGGACACTACGAACTGCGGCGCTATCGCAATACGCTCTACCTGCTGCGCCAGCTGCCAGCGCCGGACCCGGCGCGGGTCCTGGCGTGGTCGCTTGCGGCACCGCTCACCCTGCCCGCAGAGGGTGGCGTGCTCAGCGCACATCAGCAGACAGGGCAGGGTATCCGGCAATCCGCTATCGGCGCCACCGGTGTCTGCGTGGGCTGGCGCCGTGGCGGCGAACGCTGTGTGCCAGCAGGTCGCGGTCAGCACCATGCGCTGAAGAAGCTGTTCCAGGAGCGTGGCATTCCACCCTGGCAGCGCGCGCGTATTCCACTGATCTACATCGAGGACCGGCTTGCGCTGGTGCCGGGGCTGTGTGTATGCGAGCCGTTCCGGGCCGGGCCCGGCGAGCCCGGCGTGCAGATTCTCTGGGATGAACCGGTACTGGCCGCGGATAGCCACTCGTTTTGGCCACCTGGGTAATTGAGGTGATCGTCCCGATCTGGTAACGTTGACGCCCGTCCTGCGGCACATGATGACGCACCCCGACTCCAGGTAATTAATGACCCGATTCATCTTTATCACCGGCGGTGTGGTGTCCTCTCTGGGCAAGGGCATCGCCTCGGCCTCGCTGGGTACTTTGCTGGAAACCCGCGGCCTCAAGGTGACGCTGCTCAAGCTCGACCCCTACATCAATGTCGATCCGGGCACCATGAGTCCGTTTCAGCACGGCGAGGTATTCGTCACCGACGACGGGGCGGAGACCGACCTCGATCTCGGTCACTACGAGCGCTTCGTCCGTACCACGATGACGAAGGACAACAATTTCACGACCGGCCAGATCTACGAGAGCGTGATCCGCAAGGAACGGCGCGGTGATTACCTTGGTGCCACCGTGCAGGTGATTCCGCACATCACCGACGAGATCAAGGAGAGTATCCGCAAGGGTGCCGCTGACGCCGATGTCGCCATGGTGGAGATCGGCGGTACTGTGGGCGATATCGAGTCACTGCCATTTCTCGAGGCGATTCGCCAGATGGGTGTCGAACTCGGACATGAGCGCGCGCTGTTCATGCACCTTACGCTGGTGCCCTATATTGCCACCTCCGGCGAGATCAAGACCAAACCGACCCAGCACTCGGTGAAGGAGCTGCGCTCGATAGGCATCCAGCCGGATATTCTGCTGTGCCGTTCCGACCGGCCACTGCCACCGTCCGAGCGACGCAAGGTGGCACTGTTCACCAATGTCGAGGAACGCGCGGTGATCTCCGCCGTCGATGTTGACAGCATATACAAGATCCCGTTGCTGCTGCACGAACAGCAGCTTGACGACATCGTGGTCGAGAAGATGCACATCGACTGCGGTCCAGCCGAGCTGTCCGAGTGGCAGCAGGTGGTGCACGGTATCGAGCAGGTCGACGGTAAGGTCACCATCGCCATGGTCGGCAAGTACATCGATCTCACCGAATCATACAAATCGCTGTCAGAAGCGCTGGTGCACGCCGGCATCCATGCGCACTGCAAGGTCAATATCCGCTATGTCGATTCCGAGAGCATCGAACTCAACGGGACCGGTGTGTTGCAGGGTGCTGCAGCGATCCTGGTGCCGGGCGGTTTCGGCGAGCGCGGGGTAGAGGGCAAGATCGAGGCCGTGCGTTATGCGCGTGAAAACAATATTCCCTATCTCGGTATCTGTCTGGGCATGCAGGTCGCGGTGATCGAGTACGCGCGCCATGTCGCGGGCCTGGACGGCGCGCATTCCACCGAATTCAGAAAGGCCCCCGCACATCCGGTAATTGCACTGATTACCGAGTGGAGCCGCGAGGATGGTTCCCGGGAACTGCGCAGCGAAGACTCCGAACTGGGCGGCAGCATGCGCCTCGGTGGTCAGAAGTGCCGGCTGCAGCCCGGTACACTCGCGCACCGTACGTATGGCAAGGATGTCATTACCGAGCGTCATCGTCATCGCTACGAGTTCAACAACCACTATCGCGAGCAGCTGGAATCGCACGGCCTGGTGCTGTCTGGCACCTCACTGGACGGCAAGCTGGTCGAGGTCGTGGAGATAGCCACGCATCCGTGGTTCTTTGCCTGCCAGTTCCATCCCGAATTCACCTCAACCCCTCGCGACGGGCACCCGCTGTTTACCGGCTTCGTACGGGCGGCGCTGGCCTACCAGGCCGGATCGCTGCAGTCCGATATGGTCCCGGCAGTCGCCGAGGCCGATGTCTGAATGCCAGTTGCCAGGAACATCCATCTAATATGAAACTGTGCCACTTCGAGGCCGGTCTTGAACAGCCGCTGTTCCTGATCGCCGGACCCTGCGTCATCGAGAGCGAGCAACTGGCAATGGACACCGCCGGCCAGCTCAAGGAAATCACCGCTGCGCTCGGGATGCCCTTCATCTACAAATCATCCTTCGACAAGGCTAACCGCTCCTCGCACACCAGCTTTCGCGGGCCCGGACTGGAAGAAGGCCTGCGCATCCTCGAGGCGGTCAGGTCCGTGATCGGTGTGCCGGTGCTGACTGACGTGCACGAGGACACGCCGCTGGCCGAGGTGGCCGCGGTGGTGGATGTACTGCAGACGCCGGCCTTCCTGTGCAGGCAGACCAACTTCATCCAGAACGTCGCACGCCAGGGCAAGCCGGTTAACATCAAGAAAGGCCAGTTCCTGTCACCGTGGGACATGAAGAACGTCTCCGACAAGGCGCTGGCGACCGGTAATGACCGGATCATGGTGTGCGAGCGCGGCGTCTCGTTCGGCTACAACAACCTGGTGTCCGACATGCGCGCGCTGGCCGTGATGCGCAACACCGGCGTGCCAGTCGTGTTCGATGCCACGCACTCGGTGCAATTGCCTGGCGGGCAGGGCGACTGTTCCGGTGGCCAGCGCGAGTTCGTGCCGGTGCTGGCGCGTGCCGCCGTCGCCGCCGGTATTTCGGGTCTGTTCATGGAGACACATCCGAATCCGGCAGTTGCCCTGAGCGATGGCCCGAATGCCTGGCCACTCGGGCAGCTGCATGAACTTCTGGCCACGTTGCAGGCCATCGATGCCGTCGTCAAGGCCGGGGCACTGCCGGAGTCGGCACTGATGCCATAACTATCGCGAATTCTTTAAATATCTATCAAGTGACTGATTATCGGAGTAAATATGTCTGTAATTAGCAAGGTATTCGGGCGCGAGATTATCGACTCGCGCGGCAATCCCACCGTCGAGGCGGAGGTCACTCTGGCATCGGGCGTGGCCGGCCGTGCTGCGGTGCCCTCCGGCGCGTCGACCGGTTCGCGCGAGGCCGTGGAATTACGTGACGGTGACAAGCAGCGTTTCGGCGGCAAGGGCGTCACCCGGGCCGTTGCAAACATCAATTCGGTCATCCGCGACGCGGTTATCGGCATGGACGTAATGGCCCAGGTCGACATCGATCGCACCATGATCAAACTGGACGGTACCGATAACAAGGGGCGGCTGGGCGCCAATGCGCTGCTCGCCGTGTCACTGGCCAGCGCCCAGGCGGCAGCGCGCGAACAGGGCATCGGCTTGTATCGACTGCTGGGCGGTGACGGCGCGCTGCAGATGCCGGTGCCGATGATGAACATCATCAACGGCGGGGCGCACGCCGACAACAGCGTCGATTTGCAGGAATTCATGATCCTGCCGGTTGGTGCAGGCAGCCTGCGCGAGGCGGTGCGTTATGGTGCCGAGGTGTTTCATGCGCTCAAGAGCGTGTTGCACGGGCGCGGCATGAACACCGCGGTGGGCGACGAGGGCGGTTTCGCTCCGGATCTGCCCTCCAACGAGGCAGCGATCGAAGTCATTCTCGAGGCTATCCACAAGGCGGGCTTCAGCGCTGGCAAGGATATCTATCTTGGTCTCGATGCCGCCGCCTCCGAATTCTATCGCGACGGTAAATACATACTGGCCTCGGAAGGGCGCGAGTTCAGCTCTGCCGAGTTCACCGACTACCTGGCCGGCTGGGTGGCACAGTATCCCATCATCAGCATCGAGGACGGTCTCGACGAGAGTGACTGGGACGGCTGGAAATACCTCACCGAGCGCCTCGGCGACCAGGTGCAACTGGTTGGCGATGACCTGTTCGTGACCAATACCCGGATCTTGCGTGAAGGCATCGAGAAGCACATTGCCAATTCCATACTGATCAAGCTCAACCAGATCGGGACGCTGACCGAAACGCTGGAGGCTATTCGCATGGCCCATGAGGCCGGCTACACAGCTGTAGTTTCGCACCGCTCGGGTGAAACCGAGGACGTCACCATCGCAGACGTTGCGGTCGGCACCACCGCCACACAGATCAAGACCGGTTCGCTGTCACGCTCCGACCGCGTCGCCAAGTACAACCAGCTGATGCGCATAGAGGACGAGCTCGGCAGCCAGGCCAGCTATGCCGGGCGTGCCGCGTTCCGGCACCTGACCGACTGAGTGCGCATAATCCGGCACGGAGGGTACCCGGGGACCCCGCGATGAATAAGGTGGTCATCGTGCTGCTGCTGTTGCTGGTCTATCTGCAGTACCGCCTGTGGTTCGGAGACGGCAGCGTGCAGGAGGCCTGGCAACTGCACCGCGAGGTCGAGACGCAGCGCGAGGAAAACCTGCAACTACGCGAGCGTAATGACGCGCTCGATGCCGAAGTGCTGGACCTGCAACAGGGGCTGGATGCCATCGAGGAACATGCACGCGAGGACCTCGGCATGGTCAAGGAAGGCGAGACCTTCTATCAGATCGTGGAATAGGATTGCGGCAAGCTAACAGCGGTCAGCTTTTGGCAATTAGCTAACAGCTAACAACTAGCAGCCATTCGCTATTAGCTACAAGCTGTCCGCAGAGGGTGAGTGACAGGCCATGGTTTCCCCTTCACAATCTGAAACGCAATACTGGGCCGTGGTGCCTGCCGCCGGTGCCGGCAGGCGCATGGGTGCGGAACTGCCCAAGCAATACTTGCTGCTGGGCGCTAAAACCGTACTTGAGCATACCCTGGATGCACTGCTGGCGTGCGACATATTGTCCGGTATCGTGGTGGTGGTTGCAGAACATGATGCGCGCTGGGCGGCGCTTGGCCAACGTTACCGCCACCGCCCGCTGGTCAGTGTGACCGGTGGTGCCGAGCGCTCTCACTCGGTGTTAAACGGCCTGGAGCAGCTTGCTGCGCAGGCACGCCCGCATGATCATGTGCTGGTACACGATGCGGCACGCCCCTGCCTGCATGCGGATGATGTTGCCCGACTGATCGAGACGGTGGGCGATGATGACAATGGCGGGTTGCTGGGTGTGCCGGTTACCGACACCATGAAGCGCGTAACAGGCGAGCTGCGCATTGTACAGACAGTGCAACGCATGGGTCTGTGGCATGCGCTGACCCCGCAGCTGTTTCGGATCGACCTGCTGCATGCCGCACTGGCTGATGCCATCGGTGCCCGGGCCACGGTAACCGACGAGGCATCCGCCATGGAGCGGGCCGGCTATACGCCGCGTATGGTGCAGGGCCGGCGCGACAACATCAAGATCACCCTGCCGGCCGACCTGGAGCTGGCAGCCTTTTATCTGCAAGCGAGGGCAGCACAATGAGAATAGGTCAGGGCATCGACGCGCACGCATTCAAGGCGGGCGGGACGCTGGTGCTTGGAGGTGTGATCATTCCCTATCCGCGCAGCCTGGAAGCGCATTCGGACGGTGACGTAGTGTTGCACGCGCTGTGCGATGCCCTGCTGGGCGCGGCCGGTCTCGGCGATATCGGCCAGCATTTTCCTCCCGGTGATCCGGCCTGGCGCGACATCGACAGTCGGATCCTGTTGCGCAGGACACTCGCCATGGTAGCCGAGGAAGGCTGCAAACTGGTGAATGCGGATATCACCGTCGTGGCGCAGGAGCCACGTATCAGTCCATTCATCGGTGCAATGCGCGAATACATCAGCAGTGACCTGCAGGTCACTGCAGACCGGATCAATATCAAGGCTACCACGACCGAGCGGCTCGGCTTTACCGGGCGCGGCGAGGGTGTTGCCGCCCTTGCCGTGGTGTTGCTCGAAGACTGATTTTTGCCTCTGTGCTCAAGTGAAAAAACGCTGTCGACTGACCACGTTGACCGGTTGAGTGATGATTTCATCGGACTGATAAGGAACGTGGTGTGTTCCCGTTGTTATGATTTTTAATCGCTATGCATTCTTCCTCGCAGACTGGCGACTGGCTTGAACTCGCCGTGCACGGGCTGGCGTTTGCCTGGGGAGGGCCGCCGGCAAGCGGTGTGCTGCGTCTTCAGCCGGAGGATTTTCGGGTGACCGAACTGGCGTCGGTCGATCCGGACGGCAGCGGCGAGCATGTCTGGTTATGGATTCGCAAGCGCGGCGAGAACACCGATCATGTCGCCACACTATTGTCAAAACTGGCCCGTGTTCATCCGCGCGACATCGGCTACGCCGGGCAGAAGGATCGCCATGCCCTTACCGAACAATGGTTCTCGGTACACCTGCCCGGGCGTGCCGAGCCGGACTGGCAGGCCCTGAACTCAGGGTCCATCTCGGTGCTGCAGCATGTGCGCCACACGCGCAAGCTGCAGCGCGGTACCCTGCTTGGCAACCGCTTCGTGATCACCGTGCGTGACATTGCCGGTACAGATGCCGATCTGGAGCAGCGACTGCAACAGGTAAGGACAGGCGGGGTGCCGAACTATTTCGGCGCCCAGCGTTTCGGAACCGGTGCCGGCAACCTGGATATGGCGATGCAACTGTTTGCCAACCCGCGTCTGCGCGTATCGCGCAACCGCCGCAGCATGGCACTTTCCGCGGCGCGTTCCCTGTTGTTCAACCGCGTGCTGTCCCGGCGCGTCCGTGACGGCAACTGGGACAGTGTACTGCCCGGCGACGCCATGCAACTGGCGGGTAGTCGCAGTTACTTCGTGGTAGACACGATCGATGCGGGTCTGCTGCAACGCGTCACCAGTCAGGATATTCATGCCACCGGCCCGTTGTACGGTAGCGGTGACAGCCCGGTGCGGGATCAATGCCGGTTGCTCGAGCAGGCCGTTCTGGCCGACTTTGCAACGATCATGGACGGCCTCGCTGCAGCCGGACTGAAGCAGGAGCGGCGTGCCCTGGGTCTGCCGGTATCCGGGTTGGCCTGGCAATGGCTGGATGACAGGACCCTGGAGCTGGTGTTCGAACTGCCGGCCGGCAGCTATGCCACAAGCGTCCTGCGTGAACTGGTCGGTGACAATCCCGAGCCGCAGGAGCGGATGTCGACCACGGGAATCAATCAGCTGCGCGCTGTGGAACGCAGCAGCACGTAGACCGCGCCGGTACCTCCATGCCTTGGCTGGGCCGAGCTGAAGGCCAGCACATCATGATGCTGGCGCAGCCAGCTGTTCAGGCGATTCTTCAGTACCGGTGCCGCACCGCTTGAGCTGCTCCCCTTGCCATGGATGATCCGCACGCAGCGAATGTGCTGTTCGCCGCACAGTGCGATGAAATCGACCAGCGCCTGGCGCGCAACGGCACTGGTCATGCCATGCATGTCGAGTTCGGCGCCTGCCGCGAGCTGACCGCGGCGCAGTCGTTGCAGCTGGCGCTGTTGCAGGCCTGGCCGTGCAAAGAGCAGGGCATCTTCCGGGCTGACCGTTCCGGCATCATAACCATCCGAGAAGCTGTCGCCAGACACCTGCTGCGTATCTGCGGCCTGCCGTCGCGGACGCGGTGACGGCACCTTGCGGGCATGCTCGACCTGGTCATGCGTAAGTATCCGGACCGGTCCGATCAGCTCGCGAAACAGGTCGATGTCCTCAGTGCTGGGTTTCTTGTTCCGAGTCATGCCGGCCGCTGTTCCGTTCAGTCAATACGGGCAACCGTAACCGCAAGCCCTGCGGCGTGCAATAGACGTGATTGACGGTGTCCACCAGCCGCCAAAATCCTTATACTACCGGCCACTACATAATAAACAGGACCGCAGCGCAGACACGAACAGCCATGGTTTTTTACACGGGATCCACGCGCCGCAATGCCGGACAGTCAGCTGCATACCCGTCGTACGCCCGCGTGGCTGCTTCCCCGGCCCTGCGTATGCCGTGTGACATGCGGACCGTTTCGATGATCGATAAACCGGTATACGGTGGTGGCTGACGACATGCACATCCTGATCAGCAATGATGACGGCTACCAGTCCCGCGGTATCCGCGCACTGGCCGAGGCGCTGGCGACGATTGCCACGGTGCATGTAGTGGCGCCGGACCGTGATCGCAGCGGTGCCAGCAATTCACTGACCCTGGACAGCCCGATCCGCGCCCGCGCCGGTATGAACGGTTATACCTGCGTCGATGGTACACCCACGGACTGCGTGCACCTTGCGATCACCGGCTTGCTCGACCAGGAGCCGGACATGGTCGTGGCCGGTATCAATGCCGGGGCCAACCTCGGCGATGATGTGCTTTATTCGGGCACCGTGGCCGCAGCCATGGAAGGCCGCTTCCTTGGATCGCCGGCAATCGCGATTTCGCTGGCCGGTGACCCGCCCACGCATTACGACACCGCCGCGCGTGTCGCACTCGAGCTGGTGCAGCGTGTCCTGTCCGGTCGGCTGCCGGCAGATACCATACTCAACGTAAATGTGCCGGACGTTGCCTGGGATGCACTGCAGGGCATGCAGGCCACGCGGCTCGGTCATCGTCACAAGTCGGAGCCGGTAGTGAAGATGCAGGATCCGCGCGGGCGCACCGTGTACTGGGTGGGGCCGGCCGGCAGCGAACAGGATGCCGGGCCGGGTACGGATTTTCACGCCGTGCGTTCCGGTTACGTATCCATCACGCCACTGGATGTCGACCTGACCCGCTACGAGGCCATCGACCGACTGGCCAGCTGGCTGGCGGACTGAGCGGGGTTCACTGATGGTATCTACGGAACGCGGTATCGGTATGACCTCGCAACGCACGCGCGACCGTCTCGTCGAGCGCTTGCGTGCGGAAGGCATACGCAACGAACGCGTGCTGGAGGTGATCCGCGCCACGCCGCGACACCTGTTCGTGGACGAGGCGCTGGCGAGCCGCGCTTACGAAGACACCGCCCTGCCGATCGGATTCAACCAGACTATTTCGCAGCCGTTTGTAGTCGCTGCCATGACGGCACTCATCATTCGCGACAACCCGCAGACAGTGCTGGAGATCGGCACCGGCTCCGGTTACCAGGCCGCTGTGCTGGCCGCCCTGGTACCGAAAGTCTATACGGTGGAACGCATCGAGCCACTGGCCACGCAGGCACGCCTGCGTTTCCGCAAGCTCGGTCTGCGCAATATCCGGGCCAGTTATTCCGACGGCACCGCGGGACTGCCGGAATTTGCCCCCTATGATGCCATCATCACCACGGCTGCCGCGGAAGTCATACCCGAGGCGCTGCTCAAACAGCTTGCGCCCGACGGTGGACGCCTGGTGATCCCGATCGGCAGTCGCGACGGCCAGACCCTCACCCTGGTGACACGCCACGGCGATGAATTTGAACGGGAAGACCTCGATCCGGTAGTCTTTGTGCCACTCCTCAGTGGACAGACCTGATGATATTTACCTGGTTATATGACAGGACGATGCAATGGGCACGTCATCGTCATGCCGCATTTTATCTCGCCGGGCTGAGCTTCGCCGAATCCTCGTTTTTTCCAATCCCGCCGGATGTGATGCTGGCGCCGATGTGCATGGCACGGCCGCAGCTGGCCTGGCGTTACGCCGTGCTGACTACCATTGCCTCCGTCTGCGGCGGTCTGTTCGGCTACCTGATCGGGGCCTACTTCTTCGACCTGATCCAGCCCTGGTTGCAGGAATCCGCCTTCTGGGAGAAATATCTGCACGCCCGCGACTGGTTCGAGCGCTGGGGATTCTGGGCCATCCTGGTGGCCGGATTCTCGCCGATTCCCTACAAGGTGTTTACCATCGCCGCCGGCACGCTGGCCATGAACCTGCCGCTGTTTGTTCTTGGTTCGTTTATCGGGCGTGGCGGGCGCTTTGCGCTGGTGGCCGGAATGATGGCCTGGGGCGGTCCGCGTATGGAGGCAAAGCTGCGTCTCTGGGTCGAATGGCTGGGCTGGCTGGTGGTGCTGCTCGCGGTTGTGGCGTATTTCTATTTCAGAACCTGATGCTGTTGCGGAATTTCATCCTGCCGTTCTTCCTGTTTACTGTCGTCCTGTCCGGGTGTAGCAATAACGCCAGGGCGCCGGTCTATGCGCGTAGCACGGCGCCCGAACCACGGGCAAAAGTCGTGCAGCAGCCAGGCGCGGCCAAAGCGCAGCGTAATGTGTCTGCCAACGACTATCTAGTGCAGCGCGGCGATACGCTGTATTCGATAGCCTGGCAGCATGCCCTGGAAGTGGAAGATCTGGCACGTCTCAACCGGCTGCGTGCACCCTATACCATCTACCCGGGGCAGCGTCTGCAGGTCAGGCCGGGGGGGCAGGGACCAAAGGCTGAACCGCTGGCACGTGCGGCGCCACTCAAGGCAACGCCGCTGCCGAAGCCGGTGCCGGCGCCGCCGCGCCCGGCGCAACCGGTAAATACGCCGGTGCCTGCAGCGGCGCCCACGCCGGCGAGTGCGCGCATTGCCGACTCTCCCGCCTTCGACGGTCAGTGGCAGTGGCCCACACGCGGCAAGTTGTTGCATGGCTACCAGGAAAATACCAATGGTAAAAAGGGGATAGATATCAGTGGTCACCATGGTCAGCCGGTCAAGGCGGCCGCCGGCGGCAAGGTGGTTTATGTCGGCAGTGGACTTGTCGGTTACGGCAGGCTTATTATCATCAAACACAACGAAAGCCTGCTCAGTGCCTACGGGCATAACAGCAAGCTGCTTGTTGCGGAAGGTGATCACGTCAGGGCGGGGCAGCTGATCGCAAACATGGGTAGCAGCGGCACCAGCCGAACGGTGCTCTATTTCGAGATCCGCAAGGATGGCAAGCCGGTCAATCCCATGCAGTACCTGCCAAGCCAGTAATCCCGACCGATCACGCGGGCCGCGCACCCGGCGGGCCGACAGGGAACAACAATAACAGCGGGAATGCCGGTGGCCAGACACAAGGGCATTGACGACAAGCAGGACGATGACCCGATCGTGGCGGTCGACGGGCAGGATATGCCTGACGATCAGACGGATGATATAGCGGAAGAAGCGAAGCGTATCCCTGTCAAGCGTCACGCCAGCGACAGTCACGACCCCACCCGGTTATACCTCAACGAGATCGGTGCCTCGCCGCTGCTGACGGCAGAGGAGGAGGTCCGGTTCTCGCGCCTGGCCCAACGGGGCGACGAGGCTGCCCGCAAGCGCATGATCGAAAGTAACCTGCGCCTGGTAGTGAAGATCGCACGCCGCTACACCAACCGCGGGCTGGCGTTTCTCGACCTGATCGAGGAGGGCAATCTCGGCCTGATCCGCGCCGTGGAAAAATTCGATCCCGAGCGCGGATTCCGGTTTTCGACCTATGCGACCTGGTGGATTCGTCAGACCATAGAGCGTGCCATCATGAACCAGACGCGCACCATCCGCCTGCCGATCCATATCATCAAGGAAATCAATTCCTATTTGCGTGCCGCGCGCAGTCTGGCACAGTCGCTCGATCACGAGCCCAGTGCAGAGGAAATTGCCGATCTGCTGCACAAGCCGATCGCAGATGTCGAGAACATGCTGGGTCTCAACGAGCGCATCACCTCGACTGACAGCACCATCCTCAACGATCCGTCCCGTACGCTGCTCGACACCATCGCAGACGAGCAGGCGGCGGACCCGTCGGACTCGATAGCCGACGAGGACATCCACGCCAGTATCGAGGAGTGCCTGGCACAGCTCAGCGACAAGCAGCGCGAGGTAGTGGAGCGCCGCTTTGGTCTGCATGGCTACTCGGTCTCCACGCTGGAAGAGGTCGGTGTGGAGATCGGCGTCACGCGTGAGCGCGTACGGCAGATCCAGATGGATGCACTGAAGAAACTCAAGAAAATCCTGGATCAGGAAGGAATCTCGTTCGAGGCGCTGTTGAAATAAGTCCCCGTGGGGGATTTGCAGCCGTCAAGCACCTCACCGGATCGTAAAGCGGACACTACGCGCAGCAAGCGCAACTGCAAATCCCTTCGATCCTGATTGACAGCGGCTGACCACAGGCCTCAAACCAACCGTTGGCTGCCGGCGTGTGCCGGGGCTGGTGCTTGCTGGCGCGGCGGCCGGAATTCGCTCAATCACAGGAATTCACTGCTGCAGACTTCAGCGTCGTGCAACCTACAGCATGGTGTTATATTGAACGGGTCTGTGGATCTGGAGTACGTGAGTGGATATTCGCCTGACACCCAACGAAGCGCGCGTGATCGGCAGCCTGCTTGAAAAGCATCGCACGACACCTGAAAACTATCCGCTTTCGCTCAATGCGCTTACCAATGCCTGCAACCAGAAGAGCAACCGTGATCCGGTGCTGGAACTCGATGAAGCAACTGTGCAGGACACGATCGATGCCTTGATCAGGAAGCACTATGTCAGCGAAAAGAGCGGCTTCGGCAGTCGCGTTAGAAAATATCAGCACCGGTTCTGCAACACTGACTTCGGTACGCTGAAGTTTTCCGAGCAGGAGCTGGGTATTGTCTGTGTGTTGCTGTTGCGTGGCCCCCAGACACCGGGTGAACTGCGCACGCGTACCGAACGCCTGTGTAAATTCCAGGATATCCAGGAGGTTGAGTCAACACTTGAGCAGCTCATGCAACGGGACGATGGCCCGTTTGTGATGAAGCTTGCGCGCGAGCCTGGCAAGCGTGAGGCGCGGTTTGCACACCTGTTTGGCGGCGAAGTGGAAGCGTACACGGCGACAGCACCCGCACATGCAGTGCAAGAGGCCACTACCATGGATGTTGATCGCATGGAACTGCTTGAGCAGACAGTCAGCCAGTTGCGTGATGAGGTGGCAAGCCTAAAGGCCCGGCTTGACAGGCTTGCGCCCGACCAGGACCCCGACAGCGGGTAATAATAAACATTGCACATCTGCATTTCCTGATCAGATGTCCCTTGATTCACTCAGGAGTCAGAACAGGTGCGACACTCAATCCACGTCGTCCCCGCGCAGGCGGTGCGCCCGCCATTACGGATGCACCTGGATTCACGCCTGCGCGGGAATGACGAAATATCAGTGTGTCATAAAGTCACATAATGCTGCATGCGCAGTGCCATGCGAATGAATACTGGCCGGTATAGTATGCATGTTAATGAGCATTGACTTTCACGGTCGTGAATCCGAATCAATGTTCCTTCCGGTTCATCCGGTCTACCAGCGCCATACCCAGCGCGGAGAGCACGAAGGTCAGGTGAATTATGACGTACCACATCAGCTTGTCGTTGCTGATGTTCTGAGCATTCATGAAGGCCTTTAGCAGGTGGATGGAGGAGATTGCGACAATCGAGGCGGCGACCTTCTGCTTGAGTGAGCCGGAGTCCAGCTTGCCAAGC
This sequence comes from uncultured Gammaproteobacteria bacterium, assembly GCA_963712695.1. GTDB lineage: Bacteria > Pseudomonadota > Gammaproteobacteria > UBA9214 > UBA9214 > UBA9214. The sequence goes on along the minus strand of CAVQJD010000017.1, from coordinate 91,308 downwards.
CAGGACAGTTTCTCGGTGCCTTCTACCACGTCGATGCTTGAGACGAAGTTCTCGTAACCGCTCAGCATGACCATCACCAGCAAGCCGCCGACCAGTGCGATGTCGACCAGCGACAGCGTGACCAGCACGAGGTCGGACTCCTCGAACTGCAGTACCTGCGGCAAGGTGTGCAGTGCTTCCTGAAAGAACTTGATGCCGAGCAGCAGCAGAGCGATGCTCAGTCCCAGGTAGATTGGCGCCAGAATCCAGCGGCTGGCATACATAAGGCGTTCAAAAGTCTGTTCCATAATGAGTATCCGATTGTCCTCAAAAGGGCGGTATTTTAACGAAAATCACGCATCAGGCGGGGACAATATATGGCATTACTCCTTTGCCTTTGCCTTTGCCTTTGCCTTTGCCTTTGCCTTTGCCTTTGCCTTTGCCTTTGCCTTTGCCTTTGCCGGCGAGCGGCAGGGAATCCCGCTTGGGCAGAACAAGGCGGCTGATCCTGTTTATTACTGGCCCTGAAGCAGCGCCAGCAATACCTTGCGGTCTTCCGAAAGCAGTACATTAAAGGTGCGGATGGCGGCATCGTTCGCCATGACCTCGATGCCGATGCCGCGGGCCTGTATGCCGGCCAGCAGGCGCGGCGGCGGAAAGACCAGGGTCGCGCCGGTCCCGAGAATGATGATGCCGGGCAGTCGCGCCGTGAGCGTGTCCAGGTGGTGTTCGTTCAGTTCGGCTACGGTTCCCGGCGGCCAGGCCTCGATGTGCTCAGCCGTGACCAGCACGCTGGTGCTGATAAGCCGCTCGCCGATAACGATACCCTGCTGACTGTAGGACTGAATACTGTTGCCGCCGCTGCTGTCCCGGTTAAAGTGCATGCGGCAACAATACCCCGATACGGTCGCCGGGTGTACCCGGCATACGCCCGGGATCAATCAAGCCGGATCCGATTGATTCCCCTTGTTTCCCTCCGCGCTTTTGAGTACCGTAAGCAGTCTCAAAAGAGTGCAGTAATTACTTCATAAACAAAGAAATAACCGGTTGCCAGTGTGATAGAAGAATTTGCCCGCATCAAGCGGCTGCCACCGTATGTTTTCAATATTGTCAATGAGTTGAAGGCGCAGGCACGTGCGCGTGGCGAGGATATTATTGATTTCGGCATGGGCAATCCGGACCAGCCCACACCACAGCACATCGTCGACAAACTGATCGAGACGGCGCAACGCGGCGACACCCACCGCTATTCGCTGTCACGCGGTATCCCGCGCCTGCGCAAGGCGATCTGCGACTGGTACAAGCGACGCTACGATGTCGTTCTCGACCCGGAGCGCAACGCCATCGTCACTATCGGTTCCAAGGAAGGTCTGGCGCACCTGGCGCTGGCCACCGTTGGGCCCGGTGATGCCGTGCTGGTGCCGAACCCGGCCTATCCGATACACCCCTATGGTTTTGCCATTGCCGGGGCAGACATTCGCCATGTGCCGCTGGGGCCGAAACTGGATGACTTTTTCGCCGAACTCGAGAAGGCCATCAAGGACTCGTGGCCGAAGCCGAAGATGCTGGTGCTGAATTTCCCCGGCAATCCGACCGCGCAGTGCGTGGAGCTGGATTTCTTCGAAAAGGTGGTCGCAATCGCGCGCGAGAACGAGATCTGGGTGGTCCAGGACCTGGCCTATGCCGACCTGGTGTTTGACGGCTACAAGGCGCCCTCCATTCTGCAGGTCGAGGGTGCCAAGGACGTCGCAGTGGAATTCTTCTCGCTGTCCAAGAGTTACAACATGCCGGGCTGGCGGGTCGGTTTCATGTGCGGCAACCAGGCACTGGTTGCTGCCCTGGCACGCATCAAGTCCTATCTCGATTACGGGATGTTCACGCCCATTCAGGTGGCGGCGATCGCCGCGCTGGAAGGACCGCAGGACTGTGTGCGCGAGATCTCCGATATGTACGAGGAGCGCCGTGACGTGCTGTGCGACGGGCTCAATGCGCTCGGCTGGCAGGTGGAAAAACCCAAGGCCACCATGTTCGTGTGGGCGCGCATACCCGAACCCTACCGCGCCGCGGGCTCGCTGGAGTTTTCCAAGAAACTGCTGAGCGACGCCAAGGTCGCGGTTTCGCCAGGCATCGGCTTTGGCGAGTACGGCGACGAATATGTGCGCTTCGGACTGATCGAGAACCTGCACCGCACGCGTCAGGCGATCCGCTGCATCAGGGATATGTTCCGCCGTGACCTGGGCCAGGCCGCGCAAGCCTCTGGAGGATAATCAGTGAAACCGGTGAATGTCGGCCTGCTGGGCCTGGGCACAGTGGGTGGGGGCACGTTTAACGTGCTCAACCGCAATGCAGATGAAATTACCCGGCGTGCCGGGCGCGGTATCCGCATTACGCAGGCGGCGGCACGCGAGTACGATCCGGCCCGGCTGCCGGGACTGGACAGGATCAAGGTCACCGACGACGCCTTTGCCGTCGTGGACAATTCCGATATCCAGATCGTGGTGGAACTGATCGGGGGCTACGAGCCGGCACGGGAACTGGTGCTGAGGGCGATTGCCAACGGCAAGCATGTGGTGACCGCCAACAAGGCACTGATTGCGAAGCACGGTAACGAGATCTTTGCCGCCGCGCAGGAAAAGGGTGTGATGGTGGCCTTCGAGGCGGCGGTCGCCGGTGGCATTCCGATCATCAAGGCCATCCGCGAGGGGCTGGCCGGCAACCAGATCATGTGGCTTGCCGGCATCATCAATGGCACCGGCAATTTCATCCTGACCGAGATGCGTGACACGGGCAGCGATTTCGAGGATGTGCTGAAGGAGGCGCAGGCGCTGGGTTATGCCGAGGCTGATCCGACTTTCGATGTCGAGGGCATCGATGCCGCGCACAAACTCACCATCCTGGCATCGATCGCATTCGGTATCCCGCTGCAGTTCGACAAGGTCTACACCGAGGGCATCAGCCGCATTACGCGCGAGGATGTCGGCTATGCCGAGGAGTTCGGTTATCGCATCAAGCATCTCGGCTACACGCGCCGCACCGACAAGGGAATCGAGATGCGCGTGCACCCGACGCTGATCCCGGAGCGTCGCCTGATCGCCAATGTTGACGGCGTGATGAACGCGGTGCTGGTCAACGCCGACGCCGTCGGACCCACGTTGTACTACGGTGCCGGTGCGGGTGCCGAGCCGACTGCATCTGCAGTGGTCGCAGACATAATTGACGTGACGCGCACCCTGACGGTGGACCCGTTGAACCGCGTACCGCACCTGGCATTTCAGCCGGGTTCGATCGCGGACATGCCGGTGCTGTCGATGGATGACGTGCAGACAGCCTATTACCTGCGCATGCAGGTAACCGACAAACCGGGGGTGATGGCAGATGTGGCGCGCATTCTTGGCGATGCCGGCATCAGCATCGAGGCCATCCTGCAGAAGGAACCGGCGCCGGACGCGGACAAGGCATCGATTATCCTGCTTACGCACGTGGTGCTGGAGCGCCAGATGAATGCGGCGATTGCGAAGATCGAGGCACTTGCCAGCATCCACGGTGCAGTGACACGTATACGACTCGAGCGCCTGAGCGTCGACTAGTTGTTGGTTATATTGCCTCGCGCCTCTGCGGCCAGGTGCGAGATACTATTTTCTGGAAGGTAAATGGCATGTCTGAATCAAACCGCTACACCGGCCTGATCGAACGCTACCGTGACCGTTTGCCGGTCACCGACAGCACACGCCTGATCAGCCTGGGCGAGGGCAACACACCGCTTATCAGGCTGGAGAATATTCCCGCCAGGCTGGGTAAAAGCGTTGAGCTATACATAAAGTATGAAGGCCTCAACCCGACCGGTTCGTTCAAGGATCGCGGCATGACCATGGCGGTGACGCAGGCGGTTGCCGAGGGCAGCCGTGCCATCATCTGCGCCTCCACCGGTAATACCTCGGCCGCGGCTGCCGCCTATGCGGCGCGTGCCGGCATTACCGCGTTCGTACTGATACCTGAAGGCAAGATCGCGCTTGGCAAACTGGCGCAGGCCATGATCCACGGTGCGGTGGTGATCCAGATTCGCGGCAACTTCGATGCCGGCATGGCGCTGGTGAAGGAGGTCGCGCGCACGGCGCCGGTGACCATCGTGAACTCGATCAATCCCTACCGCCTCCAGGGGCAGAAATCCGCGGCCTTCGAGATCGTGGACGAACTGGGATTTGCGCCGGACTACCACTGCCTGCCGGTCGGCAATGCCGGCAACATCACCGCGCACTGGATCGGTTACAGCGAGTACGCTGCACTGGAGACCGCCGCGTGCGCGTTCTGCGACGGCGCCTGCAGGTTCAGGCAGCCGGCGGTCACCGACAGGCGCCCGGTCATGGTGGGCTACCAGGCCGCCGGTGCCGCGCCGTTCCTGCGCGGGCACATGGTCGATCATCCGGAGACTGTGGCGACGGCCATCCGCATCGGTCATCCACAATCCTGGGACCGTGCCTGGAAGGTGCAGCAGGAATCCGGTGGCTGGTTCGACGAATGTACCGACGAGCTGATCCTGGCCGCTCAGAAACTGCTCACCGAACAGGAAGGGATTTTCTGCGAGCCGGCCTCGGCGACCTCGGTGGCCGGTGCCGTGCGCGATATCCAGTCTGGCCGCATCCCCGAGGGCAGTTCCGTGGTGTGCACACTGACCGGTCATGGCCTGAAGGATCCGGACACCGCCATCAGGCAATGTCCGGGCGATATGCTGACCGTGGATGCCGAACTCGCCGCGGTACAGGCGGCGATCATGGACAACATGTCCTGACGCCGATGTGGCTGCTGCCGTCGACCAACTCGTCCTGGTCATCCCGGGTCTGGCCGGGCCCGTTACCGATCGAGACGTCAACGGCTACATCCAGGCGCGACCGGCTGCGCTCGACCGCTTGCTGTCACGCAGCAAACAACAGTCGGTTGCCTACCAGGGTATGGAGGCAGCGCTGTGCCAACTGTTCGGTGTGCCTGCCGATGCGGATCTGCCAGTAGCGCCATTGAGCTGGCTGGCCGACAGCGGGCAGCTGCCGACGCACTACCTGCTGCGCGCCGACCCGGTACACCTGCGTGCCGACCAGAGCCGACTGCGCCTGTTCGAAGCGCACAGTTTTACCATTACCCGGGACGAAGCCGATGCACTGGTGGCCAGCATCAATGCCTTCACTGTCGCGCAGGGCTGGCAGCTGGCCGCGCCGCACCCGCAACGCTGGTACTGGAGCCTGCCGCTTGCAGCGGACCTGCATACCACGTCACCGGTACAGGCGGCCGGCCAGGATATCGATGCCCTGTTGCCGCACGGTCATGATGCAGGATACTGGGCGGCCGTGCTGAGCGAGCTGCAGATGCTGCTGCATGAGCACCCGGTCAACCAGGTACGTGAACAGCGTGGTGAACCGGCCATCAACAGCCTGTGGCTGTGGGGTGGCGGCGTGCTGCCACTGTCGGCACAGGCACAGTCGGACGTGGTCTACGCAAACGATGCGCTGGCTCTGGGTCTGGCCCGGTACAGCGGCGTCACTGGGCATGGCGTGCCGGAGCATCCGGGTGATTTACTGTCACATAATGGCGGCCGGCAGCGCTTGCTGGTACTGGACGCGCTGACCTGGCCGGCACACTACAATGACATCGAAGGCTGGCTGGCACAGCTTGGACAGATGGAGAAGACCTGGTTCATGCCGCTGCTGATTGCGCTCAACAGCGGACGCATCGGGTCGCTGATCATCGAAGCCTGCAACGGCCGGCGCTATCGCACCGATCGCAAGTGGCAGCGCGCCTTCTGGAAGCGCGAGCGTCACTTCGAAGCGGTGTTGACGGGATGAGCCGACGCATTATCCGGCGTGCCACACCCGTCACGGCGGTGGATCTGCCGGCTGACCTGCCGGACATTCTGCGCCGGGTCTACCTGACGCGCGCGATAGCCTCTCCGGCAGAGCTCGACTACACACTGCAGCGGCTGATTCCACCACAACAACTGGGTGGGCTGACAGCGGCCGCCGAACTGCTCGCGCAGATTATCCATGACCGGCAGCGCATCCTGGTTGTCGGTGATTTCGATGCCGATGGCGCCACCAGCTGTGCCCTGTGCCTGCGTGCGCTGCATGCCATGGGCGCAACCGACGTGCACTACCTGGTACCGAACCGGTTCGAGTATGGCTACGGCCTGACGCCGGAGATCGTCGCCGTTGCCTGCCGGCAGCAACCGGCACTGATCATGACCGTGGACAACGGTATCTCCAGCGTGGCCGGAGTAGCCGCGGCGCAGCGCGCGGGTATCCGGGTGCTGATCACCGACCATCACCTGCCTGGTAAGGTCCTGCCCGAAGCCGACGCCATCGTCAATCCGAACCTGCCGGGTGACCCCTTCCCGAGCAAGGCGCTGGCCGGGGTCGGCGTCGCGTTCTATGTCATGCTGGCGTTGCGCGCACAGCTGCGCGAGTCAGGCTGGTTTACTCGTCAGCAGCTGGCGGAGCCCAACCTGGCGCAGTGGCTGGACCTGGTTGCACTCGGTACGGTAGCCGACGTGGTGCCGCTGGATCGCAACAACCGCATTCTGGTGCAGCAGGGCCTGGCGCGAATCCGCGCCGGGCAGTGCGTACCAGGCATCCGTGCCCTGCTGGAGAGCGGCGGCCGCAACCCGGCGCGCGCCGTGGCGGCCGATCTGGGCTTTGCAGTCGGTCCACGCCTGAACGCGGCCGGCCGCCTGGACGACATGTCGCTGGGTATCGAGTGCCTGCTGGCCGGGGATATGGCCACTGCACGTGCCATGGCCGCGCAGCTCGATAGCCTGAACCGTGACCGCAAGGAGATCGAGTCTGATATGCAGGCACAGGCACTGGACGCGATTGAGCAGCTCGAACTGCAGGAAAACAACCTGCCGACCGGTCTGTGCCTGTTCGATCCGGCCTGGCACCAGGGCGTGATCGGTATCCTGGCCGCGCGCATCAAGGAACGCCTGCACCGGCCGGTGATCGCCTTCGCACGCAGCACCGAGGGCGAGATCAAGGGCTCGGCGCGCTCGATACCCGGCCTGCACATCCGGGATGCACTCGATGCAGTGGCGACACGTTACCCGGAGCTGATTCGCAAGTTTGGCGGCCATGCCATGGCCGCCGGGCTGACATTGGCCGAAGGTGATTTCCCGGCCTTTGCTGCGGCCTTCGATGCCGAGGTGGCGCTGCACCTCGGTGCCGATGACCTCTACTGTGTGCTGTATTCGGACGGCAGTCTCGAGAGCGGTGACTTTTCGCTGGGTACGGCCGAGGTCCTGCGTGCTGCGGGTCCCTGGGGGCAGGGTTTCCCCGAGCCACTGTTCGACGGTGAGTTTGCCATCCTCGAGCAGCGGGTGGTCGGAGAGCGGCACCTGAAGCTGGTGGTACAGGCCGGCCCCGATGCCGCGCGGATCGACGCCATCGCCTTCAATACCGGACCGGTGCCGGCTGACTGCCGGCATGCACATCTGGCCTTCCGGCTGGATGTCAACGAATTCCGCGGTCAGGTCAGCCCGCAGCTGCGGGTCGAGTACCTGGAGCCGGTGCGCGGCGGTGGCCGCGGCGCGCCAACAGTAGTATGATCTCGCGCCTGATTTTACGGATTTTCTGTGCGCACCCATCATGTCTGACCTGACTACCATCCGAAACCATATCAAGGACCTTGACGGGCGTTCGGCAAGCCTTAGGGGGTATCTTTGACCTCGATGCCAGGTCTGAACGGCTGACTGAAGTCATCCGCGAGCTGGAAGTACCCGATATCTGGAACAATCCGGAGCGCGCCCAGGAACTGGGCCGCGAGCGCGCGCGGCTCGAGGAGGTGGTGCTGACGCTCAACCGGCTGACCCAGGGCGTGCGCGATGCACGCGAACTGCTGGAGGTGGCAGCGGAGGAGGGTGACCAGGAAACTCTCGATATCATCGAGTCCGACCTGGACGTCCTGGAAACCGAGATCGCCGGACTGGAATTCCGGCGCATGTTTTCCGGGGAGATGGACGAGGCCAGCGCATTCCTCGATGTCCAGGCCGGTTCCGGCGGTACCGAGGCGCAGGACTGGGCCGAGATGCTGCTGCGTATGTACCTGCGCTGGGGCGAGCGGCACGGCTTCAAAAGCGAGCTGATCGAGGTCTCACCCGGTGAAGTGGCCGGCATCAAGAGCGCGACGGTGAAATTCGAAGGTGCCTACGCCTTCGGCTGGCTGCGTACCGAGATCGGCGTGCATCGCCTGGTGCGCAAGTCACCGTTCGATTCCGGCAATCGCCGCCACACCTCGTTTGCCGCAGTATTTGTATCCCCCGAAATCGACGACGACATCGACATCGAGATCAACCCCGCCGATCTGCGCATCGACGTCTACCGCGCCAGTGGCGCCGGTGGCCAGCACGTCAACCGTACCGAATCCGCCGTGCGTATTACACACGCACCGAGCGGTATCGTGGTGCAGTGCCAGAACGACCGGTCACAGCACAAGAACAAGGCCACCGCCATGAAACAGCTCAAGTCCAAGCTTTACGAAATGGAGATCCAGAAGCGCAATGCCGACCAGCAGTCGCTGGAGGAAAGCAAGTCCGATATCGGCTGGGGCAGTCAGATCCGCTCCTACGTGCTCGACCAGTCGCGCATCAAGGACCTGCGCACCGGCGTGGAGGTGGGCAATACCCAGGCGGTACTGGACGGTGACCTGGACCAGTTCATCGAGGCGAGTCTCAAGAGCGGATTATAGGTATCATTTCGATCATGACTGAACCGGACGAAAACAAACTCATTGCCCAGAGGCGCGCCAAGCTGCAGGCACTGCGCGAGGATGGTATCGCGTTTCCTAACGATTTCCGCCGCAATGCCATGGCCGGTGAGCTGCACGCGGAGTACGGCGACAAGGACAACGAGCAACTGGAAACGAACCCGGTGCGGGTCAAGGTGGCGGGTCGGCTCATGGCCAAGCGCGTCATGGGCAAGTCCTCCTTCGCCCAGCTGCAGGACATGACCGGGCGTATGCAGCTGTTCCTGCAGCGCGACAGCCTGCCGGACGGACTCTACCAGGCCTTCAAGGGCTGGGACATCGGCGACATCCTCGCGGCCGAGGGTGTGATGTACAAGACCAATACCGGTGAGCTGTCGGTGCGTGTCGAGGCGCTGCGCCTGCTCACCAAGTCACTGCGGCCGCTACCGGAGAAATTCCACGGCCTGGCCGACCAGGAGACCCGCTACCGGCAGCGTTATCTCGACCTGATCATGAACGAGGCCGCGCGCGCGACATTCCGCATGCGCAGCCGCATCATCCAGTTCATCCGCGAATACCTCAACGGCCTCGGATTCATGGAGGTCGAGACGCCCATGATGCAGGCCATTCCGGGCGGGGCGACGGCGCGCCCGTTCACCACCTTCCACAACGCGCTGGACATGGACCTGTTCCTGCGCATCGCGCCGGAGCTGTACCTGAAACGGCTGGTGGTGGGCGGCTACGAGAAGGTGTACGAGATCAACCGCAATTTCCGCAACGAGGGGCTGTCCACACGCCATAATCCCGAATTCACCATGCTTGAGTTCTACCAGGCCTACGCGGACTATCACGACCTGATGGACCTGACGGAAGACCTGCTGCGCACGATGGCGCAGCAGCTGCATGGCGACACCACCCTCGAGTACCAGGGCAGCCGCTATGATTTCGGCAAGCCGTTTCGGCGCATGACGGTGCGCGAGTCCATCCTGCATTTCAATCCGCAGCTGGAGGCAGGCGACATCGACGACATCGGGCGTGCGCGGGCAGTGGCCGGGACCCTCGGCATCGCGCTGAAAGACAGCTACGGACTGGGCAAGATCCAGATCGAGATCTTCGAGAAGACGGTGGAGGGTCGGCTCGACGACCCGACCTTTATCACCGCGTACCCGACCGAGGTGTCGCCACTGGCACGGCGCAGCGACGCCGATGCGTTCGTGACCGACCGCTTCGAATTCTTTGTCGGCGGGCGTGAACTGGCCAATGGCTTCTCCGAGCTGAACGACGCCGAGGATCAGGCGGAACGTTTCCGCCGGCAGGTGGCGGACAAGGACGCCGGCGATCTGGAAGCCATGCATTTCGACGCGGACTACATCCGGGCGCTGGAGCACGGTATGCCACCGACCGCGGGCGAGGGCATCGGCATCGACCGGCTGGTGATGCTGTTTACCGATGCGCCGTCCATCCGCGATGTGCTGCTGTTCCCGCACATGCGTCCGGAATAGGCCCGGATGGCGTTCGACCTGAATTTCGCGGAGGTTTCTGCATGGGCAAGCTGAAGAGTTTCCTGAAGACATCCCTGCTCGGTGGTGTGGTGGTGATCCTGCCGGTCGCCATACTCGCGGCTGTGTCACTGTGGATTTTCAATCTGGTGACCGGGCTGATAGAGCCATTAACACGACTTCTCATAAAAGATTCTCAGCTGAATGAATATGCAGCACAAATACTGGTAATCATCCTGATTGTCGTGACCTGCTTTGCCGTCGGCGTACTGGTGCGCACCCGGTTGGGCGCGTACTTTTACCGGGTGATCGAAACCCGCATCCTGAAGCTTGCGCCCGGTTACTCGATGATCAAGGACACCGTGCTGCAGATTTTTGGCAGCCGCAAGGACTCGCCGTTTTCGTCGGTGGCGATTGCGCAGATCTTCGGTAGTGACACCCGGGTCACGGCCTTCATAACCGACACGCATGCAGATGGCAGCTATACCCTGTTCGTGCCCACCGGGCCGAATCCAACCTCCGGGCTTATTTACCACCTGGACGGGAAATACGTACAGCCGGTGAATATACCGGTGCAGGACGCGATGCGTTCAATTATCAGCTGTGGGGCGGGATCGGCGAAGTTGATGCAGGATTACACCGCACAGCGCAGGCGCAGCTGAGTCTTAACTGCTCTGTGCGAGGTCGGTGATATCGATGTAGAGCGTGAGCCGTTGTCCCGGTTGCAGAAATTTACCCTCGGGCAGGCTGTTCCAGCGGCGCAGGTCACTGACGGCAACATTATATTTTCTGGATATGCCATACAGCGAGTCGCCACTGCGGACGGTGTAGCGGATGGTACGAACCTGTTTGACACCCGGTGACGCGCTGTCCTGGGTATACAGTGCCAGTTTCTGGCCCGGCTTGATGGCAGCGCCCGGGTCCAGGCGATTCCACTTGCTGATCTGGCTGATACTGACCTTGTGGCGCCTGGCAATCGACCACAGGTTGTCGCCGGCGACTACTTGATACTGGATCGGGCTGCCGAAACGGCTGCCGGCCAGCCGCTGCGCCGATGCCAGGGTATAGGCTGACGGGTCACGCGCTGCTATCGGTACCAGCAGATACTGCCCGGATCTGATTCTGTTTCCGCTCAGCTGGTTGGTGCTGCGCAGTACCGCGACCGTGGTGTCATAGCGCTTTGCGATATGCGACAGGGTTTCACCGCGCTTGATGGCATGACGTACCCACTTGGGCCGCTTGTCTTCGGGAAGTTCATCAAGGCCCTGCACAAAGATGTCGGCCTTGTCGGTCGGAATGGCGAGTCGGTGTGGGCCGTCCGGGTGCGTTGCCCAGCGGTTGAAGCCGGGATTAAGCTGGTAGAGTTGATCGGTGTCCATGTCAGCCAGCTCGGCGGCGATGCCGATGTCCAGCTGGCCGCGCGTATCGACCACGTCGAAGGCGGGCTCCGGATCGACCTGTGAGAAAGCGATGTCATAGCGCTCGGGTTGCCTCACGATGGCGCTGATGGCGAGCAGGCGCGGTACGTATGCGGCGGTTTCCTTTGGTAGTTTCAGGTGCCAGAAATCGGTTGGTTTGCCGGCCCTGGCGTTGCGCCGCATGGCTGAGCGCACCGTACTGCTGCCGGAATTGTACGCGGCCAGTGCCAGCAGCCAGTCACCCTCGAATGTATCATGCAGCTTGTCCAGATAATCGAGCGCCGCCTCTGTAGAGGCAATGACATCGCGCCGGCCATCGTACCACCAGTCCTGTTCCAGTCCGTAGAGTTTTCCGGTACCGGGGATGAACTGCCAGAGACCGGCAGCACGTCCCTGCGAATAGGCGAACGGGTCGTATGCGCTTTCGACGAATGGCAGCAGCACGAGTTCATGCGGTTGGCCGCGCTTCTCTACCTCGCGCAGGATATACGCCAGGTAGGGGGTGCCACGCTCGAAGATTGTTTCCACCTGCCCGGGGTTTTTAGTGTAGGTGTCGATCTGTTTTTGAACAGCCTGCTGCTCTGTGCCGGGCAGGCTGAATCCCTTGCGCAGCTGTTGCCAGAAATCGGATTCGATATGGGTTGCGAGTGGGATGAGGTCGCCGGCGGCCGGTCCTTCATGTGAATCAATGAAGGTCACTGCGTCCTGCTCTGCGTCGGCAGGCGCGAAAGCTATTGCGTCATTTGCATTGTCCGCGGGCGGATCCGTATGCGCGACTGACCGGTCAACAGAGGCGCAGCCTGATTGCAGGAGAATGAACAGGGCGGGCAGTGTAAGACGCAGTGCTTGCATAGTTGTTTGTATCGTCTTGGCTGAAAACGGGCTTGAGAGGGTGAACTGTGACGCTATTCACTGTTGCCCCGTTAACGGGTGCAGCCGGTACTGGCCAGCAAAATGAATATGCTGACAGTCCCCCGGGGTCAGGTCAACCTCAATCCCGCATTGTTGTTTTTATGACGCGTGCGGCGTGCACATGCGGTAAACTGTCCCCGATGAGCAAAGACGTTTCCATGTCCTCCCGCGCCTTGTCTTTGCGCGAGTGGTATCAGCGCCCGCTGGGAAAACAACTGGCCGCGGCGGAGCAGGCTGCGCTCGCTGCACAGCTGCCGATGCTGTTCGGGTATCACATGCTGGTCATCGACCCGCCGTGGGGGCAGTGTCCGCTGGATGACAGTCGAATTCAGCACCATGTTATCCAGAGTGTCGGACCCTTGACGCAGCCGGGTCTGGGCCTGTCTGCACATACCGAAAACTGGCCGATTATGACCGACTCGGTCGATGCTATTGTCCTGCCGCACACACTCGAGTTGAGCAACAATCCGCACCAGGTTCTGCGCGAGGCCGACCGCAGCCTCATTCCGGACGGGCACCTGGTGATAATAGGTTTCAATCCGTTCAGCTTCTGGGGCCTGCGCCGCAGGCTATCGCGGCGCAGTAATGCCATGCCCTGGGGGGCGCGCTTCCAGAGTCTGCATCGCATCAAGGACTGGCTTGGCCTGCTTGGCTTTGATGCCCTGCACAGCCATTACCTCTTCCAGCGCCCACCGGTGCGCAGCCGGCGCCTACTGTCGCGGCTGCAGTTCCTTGAGCCGCACGATGGCAAGGGCTACATGCTGCTGTCAGCCACCTATATCCTGGTCGCACGCAAGCGCACCGTGGTCATGACGCCGCTCCGGGAAAGCGTGCGCACAAAAACACGCCTGTTCCCGGTCGGCATACCGTCTTCAAGCCAGGGCAATGTGCGCAGAGTCGACTGAAACAGAAATCTTCACCGACGGTGCCTGTCGCGGCAATCCCGGGCCGGGTGGCTGGGGCGTGTTGCTGCGCCACAACGGTCATGAGAAGACCCTGTACGGTGCCGAGGCACAGACGACCAACAATCGCATGGAACTGATGGCGGCAATCGCGGCACTGGAAAGCCTGAAGCGACCCTGTCGTGTGCACCTGGTAACCGATTCGCAGTATGTGCAGAAGGGTATAGAAGAATGGCTGGCAGGCTGGAAGCGTCGCGACTGGAAAACCGCGGCCCGAAAACCGGTCAAGAACGTTGACCTGTGGCAACGCCTGGACCGTGCCGCGAGCGGTCACGAGGTGCGCTGGAGCTGGGTGCGCGGCCACAGCGGTCACCCGGAAAACGAGCTGGCCGACCGGCTGGCGAACCAGGCGATCGACGAGTTGATGCAAAATCGATCGGCACCCTAGCTGCAGATCCTTTTATGCAGTGCACGCGGTGTCAGCGACCGGAATCTCCGGCCTGGTACAACCGAATTAACGTGAGGAAGTCGTATGCGGCAAGTCGTGCTCGATACCGAAACCACCGGCCTTGAACCTGCCGATGGTCATCGCATCATTGAAATCGGTTGCGTCGAACTGATGGACCGGCGTCTGACGGGAAATACCTACCATCAATACATCCAGCCAGACCGGAACATTGATGCGGGCGCTATCGAGGTGCACGGCATCACCAATGAACACCTGCTCGACAAGCCGCGCTTTGCCGATATTGCCGGCGAGTTTCTCGATTTTATCCGTGGTGCCGAACTCGTCATACACAACGCACCGTTCGATGTCGGTTTTATCAACCACGAGTTACGCCTGCTGGGCGAGCCCGTGGAGATGGTGGAGCAGCAGTGCAGCGTGCTCGATACCTTGTTACTGGCGCGGCGCATGCACCCCGGACAACGCAACAGTCTGGATGCACTGTGCCGGCGCTACGATATAGATAATTCACAGCGCGACCTGCACGGAGCATTGCTGGATGCCGAGATTCTGGCCGATGTCTACCTCGCCATGACCGGCGGCCAGGTCAGCCTGTCGCTGGATACGCAGGGTGCATATCAGGCGCGCGGTGAAAGCAGGGAGGGCGTCATCCGTCGTCTGCCTGCCGGGCGGCCACAGCTGCGCGTGATCCGGGCAACGGATGAGGAAGTTGCCCTGCATGAGGCGCGTCTGGACGCTGTCGCAGGCAAGAGTGATGGCAACGTGGTCTGGCGCCGGTCCGACACCTAGGCGCCGGACGCGGCTCCGGCATCAGAATACTGTATCCAGCAGCAGGTAGCTGCCCAGCACTACCGCGATCCACAGCACCATGTTGCCCGTGGGCCAGGAGCTCTCCAGGTGATAGTCCGCCAGTGACGTGCGGCAGTACGCACTGAGCACGTGGCGCCGGTAGAACTGCCGTACTCCCGCCAGCACCTGCATGGTGCGGTGCAGGACGCCGTACACCAGGCGTGCGCCTGCCGGCAACAGCTTGCGGTACAGCCACTCGGCATCGATGTTCAGCGCATGCAATTCCGGCGGGTAAATGCCCTGCTTGTTGAGCCAGACAAAGGCCAGGGCAGAGAAGAACAGCAATTGCAGCTGTGTCAGTACGTGTGTGGTGTTGTAGGGCCAATACTCGACTTGCCAGGGCAGCAGTGCATACAGGTATTGTGGCTGGCTGCCAATGAAAATGCACAGTGCGGCCGCCAGACTCATGGCCAGGAGCATGTTGCGTGGTGCTTCTGCGGTGCGAATGCCAGAATCATGCGCGAAAAAGGCAAAATACGGAATCTTGATCCCGGCATGGTGAAACACACCGGCCGAGGCGAACAGCAGTGCCAGCCACAGCACGTCATGGCCTTCCTTGAGCATGGCGCTCATGACCAGCGACTTGCTGACAAAGCCGCTGAACAGCGGGAATGCTGAAATCGACGCAGCCCCCACGATGCACAGTGTTGCAGTTTTCGGCATGGACTTGTAAAGGCCGCCCAGGTCCGAGCCATTCATTTTGCCGGTACGATGCAGCACCGCGCCCATGCTCATGAACAGCAGGCCCTTGAAAATCACGTCATTGAAGGCATGCGCCACGGCGCCGTTCAGTGCCAGCGCGGTACCGATACCGATACCGCACACCATAAAACCCAGCTGATTGATCATGCTGTAGGCCAGTACACGGCGCAGATCATTTTCGATGACTGCATAGAAGATGGGGAAGCAGGTCATGATGGCGCCGATATACACCAGCAGGTCGGTGCCCGGGAAACCACGCGCCAGTGCGTACACTGCCACCTTGGTGGTGAAGGCGGACAGAAACACGGTGCCGGTGGGTGTGGATTCCGGGTAGGCGTCGGTCAGCCAGTTGTGCAGCAGCGGGAAGCCGCACTTGATGCCGAAAGCCATGAATATCAGCCAGCCACTGACACCTTCCAGGCCAATGAAGTCGAATGCCAGCGAGCCTGTCTGACGGTAGTGCATCAGTGCGCCGGCGAGAAGCAGCAGCCCCGAGCTTACCTGGAACAGCAGATAGCGGATGCCGGCGCGGCTGGCCCTGGCGTTGCGTCTGGCCCAGACCAGAAACACGGAACTGAGCGCAAGCAGTTCCCAGAAGATGAACAGCGTGATCAGGTCGCCGGCGAACACCGCACCCAGAGCGCTGCCGGCATAGAGCAGACCGGCGACGCATTGCAGGGTGTCGCGGACATGCAAGGCATACACCAGCGCTATGAAAGACGCGATATGAAACAGGTAGCCGAACAGCAGGCTGAGTTTGTCGGTGCGCATCAGTACCAGTTCGTACTGAAGTACCGGCTTGGTCAGCGTGATGCCGGGTGCAACGTCCAGCCAGAGGTGCAAGCCGCCCAGTACAGGTGTCGCCAGCATGATGCTGGCACGCAGCCAGCCGCGAGTCAGCAGTGCCAGCAGCGCCGCGACGAGGAACGGTACAAACGGTGGCAGCTCACTCATCCACATCGTAGTAGTCTTCCCTGCGCATGAGCAGCTTGCGTAACTGTTTGGCGATGAGCACCAGCGTGACACAGGCCACGAAGCCGAACAGGGCGTAGAAACCAGGCAGGTGCTCCCAGCGATGTGCGGCATGCCGGTGCAGGATGAAATCCAGTACCAGCAGGATCACACAGGCACTGTAGAACACACGGAACAGCAGGGCCACGTTGCGTGGCTTGTCGAACAGGTACTGCCGCTTGTCGTTGACGTTCATGTCAGTATGTCCCGCTCGCGCCCAGTGCAAGTGCATAAAAAGGCTCAGGGTAGAAAAACAGCAACAGGCAGGCAAGCGAGGTAATGATCATCGCCGCCAGGCAGGTAGCCGGCGCCTCGCGAATGCCGGCAGGACCGGGGTTGTCGCGTGCGGTGCCGAAAAATCCCCGCACCGGGATTGGCAGCAGGTAGGCGATATTCAGCAACGAGCTGAACAGCAATACACCCAGCAGCAGCCACTGGCCCGCCTCGAGAGTGCCCATGCCCAGATACCACTTGCTCCACAGTCCCCCGAACGGCGGTAGCCCGATAATGCTCAGACTGCCGACAAGAAACGCCCCGAAGGTGACGGGCATGGCGCGACCGAGTCCGGCCATGTCGCTGATCTCGGTTTTTTGTGTGGCCACCAGGATGGCGCCGGCGGCGAAAAACAGCGTTATCTTGGCGAAGGCATGCATGGTGATCTGTAGCGCGCCGCCAATGATCCCGGACTGGGTCACGAGCAGCGCGCCCAGTACGACATAGCTCAACTGGCTGATAGTCGAGTAGGCCAGCCGCGCCTTCAGATTGTCCCGTGTCATGGCAACCAGGGAGGCGAGCAGGATGGTGGCGCCGGCGAACCAGATCAGCCAGTCGGCGGCGCCGCTGTCGGCAATAAAGCCGGTGCCGAAAATATAGAGTGTGACCTTCAGTACGCTGAACACGCCGGCCTTGACCACGGCAACCGCATGCAGCAGCGCACTGACCGGTGTGGGCGCGACCATTGCGGCTGGCAGCCAGCGATGAAACGGCATGACGGCCGCCTTGCCGATACCGAAGACGAACAGCGCGAACAGCAGTCCGGCCCAGGCTGGATCGAGCTGTCCGGCCAGGATGCCGCCGCGCCGGAACTCCAGGGTGCCGGTCAGGCTGTAGGTAATGAGGATGGCGAACAGCAGCAGACCGATCGAGGTGGCGAGCAGGATGCCGAGGTAGGTGCGGGCGCCGCGCCGTGCCGCGTCTGTACCGGCATGTGCTACCAGGGGGAAAGTCGACAGGGTGAGCAATTCATACCACAGGAACAGGGTCAGCAGGT
This sequence comes from uncultured Gammaproteobacteria bacterium, assembly GCA_963712695.1. Taxonomy (GTDB): domain Bacteria; phylum Pseudomonadota; class Gammaproteobacteria; order UBA9214; family UBA9214; genus UBA9214. Next base: position 73,582 of record CAVQJD010000017.1, on the reverse strand, counting down.
TGCCCGCGAAGGCCACGCCGAAGGTGCAGCCAAGCGCTACCGCGAACAGGGCGTAGAAGCGCGTCTGGTGCTGTTCGTGATGACAGCGCATGTAGCCTATGGAATACAGCGTCGTGACCGGCCAGGCAATCCCGCCACCAGCGCGAACAGCATGCCGAGCGGCTCAACCGACAGCACGATTGGCAGCCCGGGCAGCGGCTCGACGAGTTGCCATGTCACCACGGCTCCGTCGCGCACATGCGGGTACAGCGCGATGGCACTGGCGGCAACGGTCAACGAGACAATGATTGACAGCGCCTCACGCAGATCCGGCCAGCGGTCGAGCAGAGGCGATCACCGACCGCTGCCCAGCATCGGCAGCGCCAGTACTATCGAGAGCATCAGCCACTCTGCCGTCACGGACCGCCGTTCCCCGTGAGCAGTCCTACGGCCGTCGTGGCCGTATCAACAGTGAGCGCTGGGTATCCAGGCCAAAGTAGATATTCGCCAGCACCAGCAACCCAGATCGGTATCAGCATGGACAGGGGCGCCTCAGACAGCGGCTGCATGTCGGGCGCCGGTGTCCGGAACAGCATGGCATCCACCAGTTTCCACATATAAACGACAGCCAGCAGCGAACCGGCCAGCACCATCAGCGCAGTCAGCCAGTCCTGTTGCTCCAGCGCGGCCAGCACCAGGTACCACTTGCTAATGAAGCCGGCAGTGCCCGGAACCCCGATGAGACTGAGTCCGGCGATTACAATGGCGCTGAAAGTCCAGGGCATGTGCCGTGCGCTGCCCTCCAGGCGGTCGAGGCGGCTGGAGCCGGTGCGATAGACCAGCGCGCCGATGGCCATGAACAGCGTCGCCTTCATCAGGGCATGGTTGAATACATGCACAACAGTGGCGGTCAGTCCAAGTACCGTACCATAGGCAATGCCGATAACCATGTAACCGATCTGGCCAATACTGGAATAGGCCAGCAGCCGCCTGGCATCGGGCTGGTAGATGGCGGCCACCGAGGCGAACAGCACGCCGGCCACGCCCAGCAGCAGGAACACCAGACCGGTTGGCGTCAGTGCGACCAGGCTCTCCGGGAATACAGTGAATACCATACGCAGCATGATGTACACGGCAACCTTGGTTGCGGTTGCGGCCAGAAACACGGTGACGGCGAGTGGCGCATAGCAGTACACATTGGGTAGCCACAGATGCAGCGGGAACATGGCGAGTTTTAGCCCGACGCCCACCACAATAAACGCGAAGCCGGTGTGTACCGTACGATGCGAATAAAGAGTGGCAAGCCGGGCATGCAGGTCCATCATATTCAGCGTGCCGGTCTCTGCGTACACGAGCCCGATGCCGATGAGCAGGAACGTGGCACCGATGGTGCCCATGATGAGGTACTGGTAGGCAGCGGTCAGTGCCTGGCGACGCTGGCCGAGACTGATCAGCGCGTAGGAAGAGAGCGAGGAGATTTCCAGGAACACGAACAGGTTGAAGACATCGCCAGTCTGGCTGATGCCGAGCAATCCATCCATGCACAGCAGGAAGGCGGCATAGAACAGCGGCGTCTGGTGGAGCGGTATTTCACGTTCGACGCTGCGCATCGCATAGGGCAGGGTGATGGCGGCGATGCCGGCGATGACCAGCGCCACCAGGGCATTGAGTGCATCGACCCGGTACTCGATGCCCCACGGCGGTGCCCAGCCGCCCAGTTCGTAGCTGACCACGCTGCCGTCGGCGACAAGCATAAGCTGCCACCCGGCGAGCATCAGGCAGGTCCAGGTGACGGCCAGGGTCACCAGCCACGGCAGCCGACCCGGCGGCAGCAGCGCGGTGAGCGGTGCGGCCAGCAGCGGAATGGCAACCAGCAGGAGACTCAGGCTGGCTTCGATCACAACGAGGCATCCTGCCTGTGTATGTCATCTTCCTCGATACTGTCGTAGGCCTCGCGAATACGTACTACCAGTGCCAGTCCAAGTGCGGTGGTGGACACGCCGACCACGATTGCGGTCAATATCAGCACATAGGGCAGCGGGTTCGAGTGGCGGGTGAAGCCATCCGCAATAATCGGTGTGGTGCCACCGCTGAGGTTGCCGATGCTGATGTAGAGCAGGAATACCGAGGTCTGGAAAATATTCAGGCCGGCGATTTTCTTGATCAGGTTGCCGCGGCTGATCACGATGTAAAAGCCGGTCATCATCAGCAGGATGACCACCCAGTAATTGTAATGGCCCAGGATGAATTCGGTCATGGCCGGTTGTGCCCTGCAAAGGCGAAAAAGATCAACAGCATGACCGAACCGACGGTGATGCCGACGCCGGCCTCGATGATCAGGATGCCGAGATGCTGGCCCGCCACTGGCGTGGTGGCCAGCACGCTGTAGTCGAGAAAGCGCCCGCCCCAGAACAGCGTGACGAAGCCGGTGCCGGTGTAAACCAGCACGCCGAGGCTGGCGAGTGCGCGCAGCAGCCAGGTCGGGATGATGCGCTCGGCGCTGTCCATGCCAAATACCAGTGTGTACAGGATAAACGCGGCGCTGAAGATCACGCCGGCCTGGAAGCCGCCTCCGGGGCCGAAGTCGCCGTGGAACTGCACGTACAGGGCAAACAGCATGATGACCGGAACGAGGAACTTGGCGATAACCTTGAGGATGAGATTGTGCTTCACGATCGATCCTCATGGTCGTTGTTGTGATGCCGCTTACGGCCCAGCAACAGCAGCACGCCAATACCCGCAGTGAAGATCACTGTTACCTCCCCGAGCGTGTCGAAGCCGCGGTAGCTGGCCAGCACGGCTGTCACCAGGTTGGGTACACCGGTTTCGGCCAGACCCTCTTCGATATAACGCGGTGCCACATGCAGGTGGGCGGGCGCCTGCGGATCGCCGAATGAGGGCATGTCGAGCGTGCCATACACCAGCGCGAGGCCGGTGATTGCCACCACCACAAGCGGCAGCCAGGGCTGGTGGGCCGGTGCCTTTTCCTCGCGCATGCCGGTCAATGCCAGTGTGGCCAGCATGAGGACGGTGGAGATGCCGGCCCCTACCGAGGCCTCGGTAAAGGCGACGTCGGCGGCATCCATGACGGTGAACAGGCCGGCCGAGAGCAGACTGTAGATGCCGAACAGCATGATGATGGCAAACAGGTTACGCATGCGCAGGATCGCGATGGCGGTGAGTGCCAGGAAGGCCAGCAGGGTGACGTCGATCAGGGTCTCGATCACAAGCCCCTCTCCTGGGTGCCATCAAGCAGCGGTTTCAGATTGGCCTCGGTGGCGGTATTGGCCAGCGCATGCGCGGCGGTCGGGCTGGTGAGAAACAGGAAAATGAAGATCAGGAACAGCTTGAAGGTGACCAGCGACAGGCCTGCCTGCAGACCCAGTCCGAGCAGGAACAGGGCGGCACACATGGTATCCGTGGTGCCGGCGGCGTGCACGCGCGTATAAAAATCCGGGAAACGGTGCATGCCGATGCCACCGATGACACTGAGTACGGACCCGGCAACGACACAGCACCAGCTTGCGATTTCAGGAATCATTCGGTTGCTCGCAAGGTTGAATATCCTCTTCGCCCGCGGTGTGAAAATTGCCCTGTTCGACCAGCTTCAGCACGGCGACAACACTGATGAAATTTATCAGGGCGTAGATAAGCGCAATGTCAATTATGTCGGTGCGGCCCGACATGAAGGCCAGGACTGCAATCAGCAGTACGGTCTTGGTACCGAACATGTTGACCGCGAGGATGCGGTCACACACCGTTGGTCCGAGCAGGGCACGCGCCAGTGCCAGGCCCATGGTCACCAGGATGGCGGCGGCGGCCACGGCGTAGATCATATGTTTTCTTCCGGTGGAAAGTCGGGGACGATCCTGGCCATGTTGCCTCTTTGCAGCTTGTTGGCGGCTTTTCTGGTCAGGGCGTGGACAAGGATGCAGTCGCTGCTGAGCCGCAGGGACAGGGTGCCCGGCGTCAGAGTGATGGAGTTCGCGTAGATCACCTGGCCAAGGTCTGACTGCTGCGGTAGCGGTACGGTGAACAGCTGCGGACTGATGGTCTTGCCGGGCATGATGATGCAGCGGATGACATGGAAATTGGCAGCGATCACCTGGCCGATCAGGTAGATCCAGAAACGCAACAGCCGGAGTGGTACATGTGCGGCATGGCGTTCGCCGTCGACTCGGTCCATGCGCTGGGTGATCGAGACGACGAGCGCCGTCGATAGCGCGCCCAGAAACAGCAGCAGTCCCTGCAGGTGTCCGGAGAGTCCCAGCCAGAGGCAGAACAGGAGGGTGGCAAGTCGGATCGTATGCTTCACATCATGCTCCCGGTTCCATGTGTGTCGATTGACGCGTGATTATGCCATACGGGCCGGTCAAGTCCCGGCCGTTTCCGGGATTGCCGGACTCTGGCACCGGCGCTTCCCGGCGGCAGTTTCCAACGACTGCAATGACTCACATGTGCTCAGTCATGCAGCGCGGGTTCTGCAGGGGATTACAGCATATAATTACAACAGACTGAAATATAATGAAGAAACAACTTTTGCTCAATATTGGCCAGGGCTGGTTCTGGCCATTGCCCGCAAGCCTGCGGGTACGGTTGAAAACCGGCAGTCATACAGACATCAGTGCCACATCCGGTTATCGCAGGCTTACCTTGCACGCATGGCAGCTGCTGCCGGACTGTCTGGCCGCGGCCAGTACACAATTGCGTAAGCGTGGCGGGTACGTGGAGTTGGTGGCAGTGGGCGTTTCCTAACCGAAGGTGCTGCCATTGACCAGGAAATGCGTCCAGATGCTGGCCGCGTAGCCGAGCAGGATGGCCCAACTCCACTTCAAATGAGAGAAAAAGGTGTAGACCCCGCGCGCCTGTCCCATCACCGCCACGCCCGCGGCAGACCCTACCGACAGCATCGAGCCGCCGACACCGGCAGTCAGCGTGACCAGCAGCCACTGGCCCTGGTCCATATCGGGCAGCATGGCGAGCACGGCGAACATCACCGGGATGTTGTCGATCAGCGCGGACATAAAGCCGACCAGGATATTTGCCGTGGTTGCACCGAGTTCGCCATACATAAGCTCCGAGCCCAGCGACAGGTAACCCATGGTGCCGAGTCCGCCAACACACAGGATGATGCCGTAGAAAAACATCAGGGTATCCCACTCTGCGCGTTCCAGCGATTTGAAGATGTTGAACTGCCTGGCGGCATCGCTATCATGCCGCGCGGATTCCGCGCTCTCCATGGTCAGTGCCGTATCGCCCAGGTTTTCATCTGCCGGCTCCGGGAAGAAATGATTGCGTCGTTTGAGGTAGTAGCCATAAAACTTCAGCAGGCCCAGCCCGGTCATCATGCCCATCACGGGCGGCAGATGCAGGAAATTGTGCGCACAGACCGCCATGGAAATAGTAACGAGGAACAGGCCGACAATCACCCAGGCACCATGATGTAATGTCGCCTTCTCTTTGATTGCGTCGGGTGCGCCCTTGTCGATGACCAGGCTCATAATGGAGGCCGGTACCAGCCAGTTGACCACGGAAGGAAGGAACAGCAAGAAGAACTGATGGAATTCGATGACGCCTTTCTGCCAGACCATGAGTGTGGTGATGTCACCGAAAGGCGAGAAGGCGCCACCGGCATTTGCGGCAACCACGATATTGATACACGCAACACCGACGAATTTCGTGTTATTGCCGCCAACGGCGATGGCCACGGTAGCGAGCAGCAGGGCGGTTGTCAGGTTGTCGGCTATGGGTGACATCACGAACGCCAGTGCACCGGTTATCCAGAAGATGGTACGCAGCGAATAGCCCTGTGAGACCAGCTTCACGCGCAGCACATCGAACACACCACGCTCGTCCATGGCGTTGATATAGGTCATCGCCGCCAGCAGGAACAGGAACAGTTCGGCGAATTCGAGCAGGTTGTGGCGTACCGCGACTTCGGCCGTATGCGTGTCGCCATGCTGGGCGTAGACGACGGCCACCAGGGTCCAGATGATGCCGGCCGCGACCATGACCGGTTTGGACTTGCGCAGGTGCAGGGTTTCCTCGGCAATGACCAGGCTGTAGGCAAGAAAGAACACGGCCAGCGCAGCGAAACCGGTCCAGTGTGTGGTCAGGTCGAGGACTTGCGAGTGACCCGTCTCGGTGGCGAAAGCGGCCAGTGGTAAAATGCCGGCCGCAACGGCCAGCAGTATCCGGAGTGTCGGGCGCAGCATGCATTACCTCCCTGTATTGCTGTGAATTTGAATCAAATTAATTGCTGATTGGCAGGGACATTGAGGTGCAGAATTCAGCTGCAGGCAGCCAGGGCCAAAGTGCTGCCCGCTGAAATTGCTCCGTGTCAACCACCACCCGGCGCGCGCTTCGTCATAGCGCGTGGCCGGACAAGGGCAGGGCAGATGATAACCCAGGAGCTAACTGGCACATCAAGGGTTATAACCTGGTGATCTGCAGACTGTTCGTTCCGGAAAGCGTTGTGCGGGCAGTTTGCTCCGCTGGAAAATAATTTCTTCCCTCGTGACTTATTAACCTTTCGAATTGTGTGGTAGAATACCCCTACACCGGACCCGGTTAATCTGGAGAGGTGACGGAATGATCGTAGAACGCTCGGTATTAGCTGAATGCCTGAATCTACCTGGCGCAAGAATCAGCCAGCTGGTCGCGGAAGGCATGCCAAAATACGCACGCGGCCTTTTTGATTTGGGCCCCTGCATCCAGTGGTACCTCGAAAACCGCGCAATGCCGACCATCAAATCAGGTGACGCCGATTTGTACATCGAGGACCTGCAACATCTGCAGAATGTCGTGGAACGTGCCCTGACCGGCATAGACCAGGGGTTGGCCGAGGATCTGACCCACCTGGGTGATCCTGAGGAAATCAGCGACCGGCTCCAGCTTGCCACCGGTCGGATCCGGACAGCCATCGTGGATGGACTCGACCGCTACGTTGCCATCATCAAGGATTGACTCAGTTATACGTACAGATTTGCGCAGATAATCTATGCCATCAGGTCTGCTGCTTGCTGAAGTTCCGCTGCATAGTCATGCAAGCGCCTGGCTACTGCCATGATTTCGCCTGGGGGGAACTCCCTGCCGGTGTCTGCCTGGGAGACAAGACTTGCAGACAAGTGAAACAGGTCCTCTGAAATCCGGCCAACGGATGTCTTTGGTTCCTCGCTATCCATAACGTTCTCCTGATTGTTTGCATACCGTCAAATCAAACAAATCATGCATGTATTCTCAAGTATTGTGGTGATTTTTTAATCAGCACCTGAGCGGCGCTGTCCGCAATCTGGCCATGCCGGAGGAGAATGCGATCCAGCTTATGTGGCGCGGCCATCGATAAATTTGCTTATATGAAGGTTGATTTGTTCCATTGGTGATCAGAATTTTGACCATAGGAAAGCTGTCGCTCGCCAGAACCCGTAGCCAATGGTGTAGAGGATCGATGCTGCCAGCCATACAAACACGACCAGTCCGGCAGCATCAGACATATTGATGACAAGCGCTTTGCCACCAGCAGTTAACAGTGGCAAGGTGATGGGAAAAATACGGGTGCCGCCAATAGCCAGAAAGATAAATACAATAATGGCACCTGTCAGGGCTTTAAGCATCCAGTCCAGAATTGTTTTCATGTTCAGGATTCCCCTTTACTCAGAATTGTCTACAGCACTCGCGCACTGACACATAATCAGCTGTCCGAGATGCCGGGTGGTGCCAGGCGGATAGTCTATACCACTGGCATCGACCTTGCCTTCGGAATAAAGTGCGTCCAGACCTCATTGCAAATACTGTTTCCACGGCTGGTCAGAGAGCAGGGATAGCTGGAGATCGCTACATCCGTTTCATCGAGGATGGGTCTATGGGCAAGGTTGCACGTGTGCTGAACATATGCCCTGGCGTGGCACACATGCGGCACTTCTGCGCCCAATCTTCATCGGCATCTGCTATCATCGACTGCAACCCGGGCGCGAAATAACAAAACCACACAATACTGCAAGTCAGCGGGCACGTCTTTAATACTATGCGCTGTGACTTTCTATCGCTGACCGGTCAGAATTCTGCATTTCCGAACAAATTGCCATTGAAACAACTATAGCCAGTCAGCCGGGCCGGGATGTGCGAGCCGGCCAGGGATCTGATAAGAAAAGGAGTCTGACGTGAAAATCGCCATCCTGTCCAGAAATGCCAAACTGTATTCAACCAAGCGTCTGGTTGAAGCGGCCCAGCAGCGCGGTCACGAAGTGCGCGTGCTGGACGTATTGCGTTGCTACATGAACATCGCCTCGCACAAACCGCAGCTACACTACAAGGGAGAGGACCTCGAGGGTTTCGACGCGGTGATTCCAAGAATTGGCGCATCGGTGACTTTCTATGGTGCCGCTGTCCTGCGCCAGTTTGAAATGATGAACGTACTGCCCCTGAATGAATCCGTAGCCATCACGCGCTCCCGTGACAAGCTGCGCTCTTTGCAGCTGTTGTCGCGCAAAGGTATCGGCCTGCCGTTGACAGGGTTTGCGAACAAACCGGACGATATCGAAGACCTGATCAAGATGGTTGGTGGCACCCCGCTGGTTATCAAGCTGCTGGAAGGAACCCAGGGCATTGGTGTCGTGCTGGCCGAGACCAGGCAGGCCGCGGAAAGTGTGATCGAGGCCTTTATGGGCTTGCATGCGAATATCCTGGTGCAGGAGTTCATCGGTGAGGCGGGCGGTTCAGACCTGCGCTGCTTCGTAATCGGAGACAAGGTCGTAGCCGCCATGAAGCGTCAGGGCAAAGAGGGTGATTTTCGCTCCAATCTGCACCGGGGTGGATCGGCAAGCCTGATCAAGATTACGCCGGAAGAGCGGTCCACTGCAGTACGGGCTGCGCAAACCATGGGTCTCAATGTGGCCGGCGTCGATCTGCTGCGTTCCAATCACGGGCCCGTGGTCATGGAAGTAAATTCATCACCGGGTCTGGAAGGAATCGAGAAGGCAACGGGCAAGGATATCGCAAGCATCATCCTGCAGTTCCTCGAAAAACGGCATCAGGAATTCTCCGGTAAATTGGGTGGAACCCGGACGCGCGGAAGAGGCTGACACCGTCCGGCAGCTGCCTTGCCAGGCCGCCTGCTGGTGATTTCACGGACGAGGCTTAAATCGCACGGTTTCACCGTGCTTTAGCAGCATAAATTCAGTTACCGAGAGTTGACTATCCTGCAACGCCTGCTGCAGCCGTCTGGGCGGCTCATCCAGCGGTTCATCGGTGAGTATAAAAGTGCCCCAGTGAATGCCCACCGATTTCCTGGCCCTGAGATCCTGATGGACTGCAACTGCCTCTTGCGGATTCAGGTGCTTGCTCTTCATGAACCAGCGCGGTTCATAGGCGCCGATGGGGATGGCCGCCAGGTCAAACGGCCCCAGCCGGTCTCCAATCTCCCTGAACATGGGCTGGTGATAACCAGAATCACCACAGAAATAAAAATTGAATGAGGGCGTCCTGATGACCCAGCCGGCCCACAGGGTGGTGTTGTTTGAAAACGGTGTGCGTTTGCTCCAGTGCTGTGCCGGCACCGCGGTCAGGGTGATACCCGGTTGCCGATACGACTCCCACCAGTCCAGTTCCGCCACCCGCGAGATCCCCAGGTCCTGCAGCCAGGCCTTGAGTTTCAGTGGTACAACGAATGTTGTGCTCTCGCCCCCGGGCCGTTCGAACAGGCCGCGAATGGAAGCGCTATCCAGGGAATCGTAGTGATCATGGGAAATCACCACATAGTCGATGGCCGGCAGGTCTGCCAGGCTGACCCCCGGTGCGACTACGCGCTGCGGACCGGCCCATTGTACCGGCGAGGCGCGTTGGGAAAATTGCGGATCGGTTAGAATATTGAGCCCATCCATCTGCACCAGCAGTGTCGCATGGCCAATCCAGGTGGCTGTATTGATGGAGCGGTTGTGACGGAGAAATCCCGTGTCCGGCTCCGCGAGCGGGAAATCGTATGCCTCCCTGCCGGGAATGTTCATGAACAGGCGGTCCCAGCGCCATTTCAGGAAATCCACCAGGCCGGTGGTTTCCTGTTCCTGGGGATTGATGAAACCGTTTTGCGTATGGTGCGGCTTGACGGGATTTGTGGCCTGGCTGGCACAGGCCATGCTGGCCAGCACACTGACTGCGTAAATGACCGTGCGCAATGTCCACGTGTTCATTGTCCTGTTCATTACTCCGTGCTGCAGCAGTGTATCCAATTCACACTGACACTTTTTCACCCGCCCCAGTTCACGGTTGCAGCGATGGCGTGCGAAGTCTCCGGCATGCAGATTACGAATCACACAGGTGGAAACATCTGCTGCGCGGTCGCCCGGCCTGTATTTTCAAGTCTGAACGGGACTCTCGGTTGTTTATGCAGCAGTGACAGTGAGGGTTGGGTCCCGGAACCGACGGGTGCCACGAGTCGGTGAATCATGAGCGCGGGTTATTGATGTAGATTTGTTTTATGCGCCTGACATAGTGTCGGGTTTCCCGATAGGGCGGAATGCCGCCGTAGTGCGCTACAGCCTGTTCTCCTGCATTGTAGGCGGCCAGTGACCTGTCCAGATCGCCCTGGTAGTAGTCCAGCAGCCAGCTCAGGTAGGCCATGCCGCCCATCAGGTTCTGTGCCGGATCCCAGATATCCTGGACGCCAAAGCGGCTTGCAGTGGATGGCAGGAGCTGCATCAGGCCACGCGCGTTTTTCGGTGAGCGTGCGTGCGGTTCAAAACGGGATTCAACCTCTATGAGTGCCAGCACCAGGTCGGCATCGATACCGTAACCGGGCGCCAGCGCGCGTACCCAGGCATCGATGGTCAGCGGATCCGGCTGACTCTTTCCGGTTGGACAGTTTGCGTCTTCCTCGGCATGCCCGTTAGTCAGTAAATCATCCAGCACCCGTTGTGAATGTGAGTCACCCCGCTCGGCAGCCAGTCTGAACCAGCCAATGGCTACTGCATTATTCTTCTCCACACCGCGGCCGTTCATGTGCATCCATCCCAGGCGATAGGCCGCGCCGCTGTCACCCTGCAGCGTGGCAATGCAATACAGGGCGTAGGCGTGTGCGTAGTTCCGTTCAATGCCAAGGCCCTGCTCGAAGCGCAATGCTGCTGCCCTCAGCAGGTCCGGCTCCATGGCAGCACAGTATCTCTGCACGGTGACAGCCAGGAAGACCAGCAGCAGAAATGCGAATAGTCTTTGCCAGATCATATATAAATCCGCCTTGTCACAGCGGTATACCGGAAGGAAGCAGGATGAAGTCCCTGCCGAAGCCCTTTTTTACCAGTGGCACTCTAGAACTTATAGCAGAAAATGGCAGATGAACGTCCGCAGCCGGGTGTTTTAGTAAGATCCTGTGCAAACCGCGGCGAGGCGGGTACCTGCCTCAGTGTTTTCCGGGTCTCCCGGCGCGGTTCGCGCAATACATGTCGCGTGCGGTTTTTGTCGGTTTCGGTGCTGAAGAAGCCGCGCATGACAGGAATCCCCGTGCGCTCAGCCGTGTATACAGGATCATCCTGCCAGTTGTACGCCTGACAGAGACGGCAGTTGTCGTGTGGTGGTATTGATTCCAGGTGGCGGCTTCGCCGCATCGGACAGGACCCGGAGCAAGAGACTAATCATTCACCCGGATCTTCGGGCGCGCGCCTTCCGGGTCATTGCACTCGTGCGCCTAACAGCCCGTATCGACCACCCCGATCATGGGGTAACTCCCGTCATGGCGATTGTAGTAATAGGCAAAGCAGCGTTCGCTGACAGTAAATCCCTCCGGCCAGATGATAACCCCGAGGCCTCCCGTGGTCCCGGCGACGGTGGGAATGGATGCCCGGTTGCCCACACCGCACAGCTGATATTGCGTGCAGCGGGCAGTGGCTGCCGTATAGCCTGATTTGGTGGAGATATCGAGTATGTAGCGAAACGCATTATTCCAGTGACCATCCGGGTAGCCGGAATGAAACTGGATATTTTCACCGTTCACAGGGAGGTTGCCGGTTTTCACGCCGCGGATCGCGGCGAGCGGCTGATAGATTACCGTGGTGCTTTGCAGAGCGCCCTTGATTCCCTTCAGGGTGCCGAGCCGTGCATCTCTTTGCAGGTCCACGAACCGGGGTACCGCGGCGGCCACGAGTATTCCCAACAGCAACAGGACGATAACCACTTCAAACAGTGTGAATCCACGGATACCGCAAGCAGGTGAAGTATTGCGTGCTGCTGTCTGGTGCATGATGACTTGTCGAAATTGGCTGTTATCAGTACGTCATCGGCCGTCCGGGGCGTTATTTGAGCCGCCATCACCCGTGGTTTCCATGCTGCAGCGTCTGTGCTGTGCCGCTCCATTTGCAGGGTGCTAGCGGTGCCCGTGTTGTTACAGTTTGTGGTGGCGTACCAGTATTACAAGTGCACTGGCGAGGTCAGCGTCCACAAGCCAGGGCTTGCGACATGGCTTCGGGTGATGATGTGATCGCTGCAGTGTGGAAGCTATGCATCAGGTGCCGGAAGCCACCGCACGCGGGAGTGAGTGCACGGTGTTAAGACAACGGTAATCGGTGGCATGACCGATCGATCCGGCCTGGTGCTGCAGCTGACAGCCATCGGCTGGAGCGGGCGGTGCACCTACATCATTCGACGCTGTACAACGCGTGTTGTATAACGAAGCGTGTGGCACACGTTGGACATACATTAAATATTCTGTATACCAATTTCTCATGACAAATCTACCCTGTCTGTTCGACACTTTTGTCACTACATACTGACGACATTGTCAATCGTGTCAGGACTTTTCATACCGGCTTGATGAATAAAAGCGGTAAATCAGCGACATGGAGAAGCCAAAATATTGGCATATAACTTGCAATTGTTTATCAAATAAGAAATCCCTGCACTGTTTGCAGGGAAATGAGGTTTTAGGAGCTTCAGGATGTTATGCAGCGATTCCCGAGCAGGATGAGCAAGCACACCAGCCAGTGCGACGTTTAGCCAAGAGGACAAACCATAATGATCAAAACAACAATCATTAAGCCGCGGGATACACGGTGGATTCAGGTTATTATCTTTTCGCTGCTGATAGCGCTCACGGCGCTGGTATCAGCGCCAGCCACGTACGCCAGCAGTGGCTATTTGACTACATGGTCTAACCTGTATCCAGGATCTACGTCTGACAACAACGCCAGCTGTCAGCTGTGCCATGGCACCAGTACCCAGAACATCAACCCCTACGGCTTCGCTCTGGCCCAGTGTAACGGCGCCACGGGCACCATCACGCAGCGTATTCAGGCGATTGAAGGCCAGGACTCTGACGGGCAGGGGGACTCGAACCTGATCGAGATCAACGCCAACACCCAGCCCGGCTGGACCACGGGCGCGATGCCGGTGTGGACCCGCAACGGTTGCGCCCCGGCGGGTACCAACACCTATCCCGGCTCGGGCAATGTGGACCCGGTAGCACCACCGCCTGCCGTGTGTGATTTCTCAGTGTCCACGGCTTTGCTGGACTTTGGCGACGTCACAACCGGAACCACCCAGACAGTATCCACGAACGTCACTAACAACGGAACGGCGAGCTGCAGCATAGCCGCAAGTGTCGTATCCGCGACCGGTCAGTTTACCCTGGCTTCGGGTACGCCGGTCACAGTGGCAGCCGGTGGTACAGCCAGTGTGTCCGTCGACTTCACCCCGCTTGCTGTGGGTGCTGACAGCGGAACGCTTAACCTGAACAGCAACGACGTCAATAATCCGCAGAACGTAGGCGTTTCGCTGACGGGTAACGGTGTCGCACAGGCCCAGTGTAATTTCTCTGTGTCCACCGCTTCGCTGAATTTTGGCGACGTCACTACCGGAACCACCCAGACGCTCTCCACGACCGTCACCAACAACGGTACGGCGAGCTGTAGCATAGCCGCGACCGTAGCATCCGCAACCGGTCAGTTTACCCTGGTCTCGGGTACGCCGGTTACAGTCGCAGCCGGTGGAACAGCCAGTGTATCCGTCGCCTTCGCACCGGTTGCTGAGGGTGCTGACAGTGGAATCCTCAATCTGAACAGCAATGACAGCAACAATCCTCAGAACGTAAACGTCTCGCTCTCGGGCACTGGTGTTTTGCCGCCGGTGGACGCGTGCGATTTCTCTGTTGCTCCGACGCTGGCCTTTGGTAATGTCACGACCGGTACCACCACAACGCGCTCGACGACAGTCACCAACAACGGTACGGCGGCCTGCAATATAACTGCCAGCGTGATATCCAGTACGGGTGAGTTCACCCTGGCCTCTGCTTCACCGGTCACGGTCGCCGCCAACGGGGGGACGGCCAGTGTGTCCGTCGACTATGCGCCGGTGAACGCAGGTGCTGACAGCGGTACCCTCAACCTGTCGAGCAACGATCCCAACAATGTGCAGGTTGTCGGTGTCTCGCTGTCTGGCACCGGTGTCGACAACGTGCCTCCGCCAGTCGCCTGCGAGGGTCTTAATATCACCCGCTCCATCTATAGCGACTACAAGGACCGCCTCGCTGTCGGGGGTAATGGTGGCGAGAAATTCGGCGGTGATTTTGTGCTGACCAATGCCTACGACCCGAGCCAGATTCTGGCTACGGGATCGCAGGGCAGGAAGCAAGTGAGTTTCAGCTTCAGAGTCAGCAACCCCGATCCGGTGCCGTGTGTCATTCGGGTCGAACAGCCCGAGACAGGCCTGTGTGCGATCGCCGATGTGGTCAATGCGCCTGCGGACTGTGCACCTGTGGCTCCACCGACGCCCGGCGGCGTCACTGCGCGCGGTGACCTCTACAGTACTCCGGTCGGGAATACCCTCGAGATCTCTGCCTCGCGGCTCTCCGGCGTGCTGTACAACGACTTCGGTGGCGTGCCGCCGCTGACGGCTGAACTGGTCAGCGGACCAACGGCCGGCAGCCTGGACGCCTTTGGTGCGGACGGCTCGTTCACCTACACCCCGGGTAGTTCGATGACCGATAACCAGACCGACCAGTTCACCTATATTGCGATGGATGCGAACGGGGATACCTCGGCCCCGGCGACGGTCGTGATCCAGGCGTTGTCCAAGCAGGTGGATTTCAAGATGTTCATGAACTACGAGCTGGGCATGCACTGTACCGGTTTCGAGTTTGCCTACTGCTGCGTGCTGCCGCCGTACAACTCGATCGTGGCTCAGGTCATCAAGCCGGCACAGGGTGATCCGGCCAGTGCAGGCAGCAATTTCGTCGATGGCTTCCCGCGCCTGCTCGAGGGCGATCCAGCTACAGGTCTCGATGGACTGGGTCGCGAGACCGTGGTGCGCGACTGGGATCACACCACGAGCTCATTCAGGAAGTACCAGCTGCGCTACTACCATGACGCGCAGCCGCGCCAGGAAGGCAATACCAGCAAGCCGAACACCAGCACGCTGATCAGTGCAGCAGAGGGCAATTCGCTGCAGTACTTCAACACGGTGTTCGATTCGGCGCAGCCGGACAGCGGTAACGCGCTGGTCTACGGGCCCTACAACGGCTACCAGAATGTGGTGCAGGGCAGCGGTGTGATCGGGGACGTGCCCACCGATAACTACGCCAACGGCTGGCTGAACCACTTTTATATCTACGGCAACCTGGAAGGCAAGGGTAATACCGGCCTGGAGGCTGACAAGGTTCGCCTGGGTGTCGCCGGTCAGGTGGCGTATCCACCCAATTCCGGTGCGGCGCTGCAGCCCCTGGGCCCGACCGGCAACGGTGCCTTCGAGAACGTGCTGACTTTCTCGGCCGATACCGGCACTGTGGTGTTTACCCAGGCCAAGGTGCTCGAGGATCTGCCGATCATGCTGACCTCGCCACGCATCTGGGAAGCCCTGGGTCTGCCGCTGACGCCGTTCGAGGATACCATCGGCTTCTTTGCCGATCCGGGTGCGGTGGACGAGGATGCCGTGCGGCCCTATGTCGCCATGAAGGCCGCGCTGGTGGATTTTGATACGCAGCAGCCGGTTATGGGCAGCAACGGCGAACCGGTGATCGGTTTCGGCACCGCGCCAATCGACATTCCGAACTGCGAGCGTTGCCACTCGGCACCCTCGATCAATCCGGTCACGAAGCTGCCGAATGTCAACAGCCCGAACTGGAACCGGCCGGATGCCGTCTACCCGCATGGCGGGCCACTCGCCGGCACCGGTCTGGAAGACATGACCAACCTGGAGTACAACTTCTGGCTGGCCTACTACGACATCGTGCCGGGTGTGGATTCGGACTGGTATGCACGGCTGAAGGGTGCTGCAATCAATATGCTCACCCTGCATGACTACGATGTCGGTACCAGCTTCACGGCGAACTACGCTGGCACCGAATGCGTGAATCCTGCCAGTTGCGCAGGCGGACCGTTGACCAATGAAAGCGACATCCCGCAGAACACGCGTCTCGGCAACGAGTCGGTCATCTGCCAGCGCTGCCATGCCGACAACGTGATCGCCAATGTCAAATCGGCCACCTTTGATACGGCCGGGCAGTTCCCGATTCCGCCGATTACCGAGGCCATTCACAACCAGCACCGCAATGCGAGCGAAGGCGGGGTGATCGTGTTCAACGACAGCCTCGGCCGTGATGGCGGCTGTCAGGGTTGTCACCCGGCGCACCGTTCGGATGGTGTCATGGACAACTATCCGATCACCCTGGGAGGCGACAACGTCAATGCCGACGGCGACAACCGGCTTAACCAGGGTGGCTGCTTCGTCGGCCGCGACGTGCATTCCAACCCGATGAAGGATGTCGATGGTGCGGAAACCCCGAGCCACCTGACGGCCGTGGGCGACTGGTTGCTGTCGAATGTTGCTCACGACAGCGGGGGTGAATCACGCGGCATCTGGTGCACCAACTGTCACACCCAGCTGGGCCAGGAGCTGTGGCGCACCGAGGACTGCAATGATCTGATCCACGGCGACTGCCTGGTTAACCCGCGTGGTGCGCCGACGCTGGCAGCGCTGGCCGCCGCGGTGGGACTGACCGAGCAGGAAGCAATCGATATGCTCGATCCCAAGGTCGATGGCTTTGACCGTACCAGTGATCAGACCCACAGGATCTGGGATCCCGGTACAGCGGACGCCAATGTGGCTACTATCGAGGTCGGTCCCAACGGTCCGGTCGATGTCGGCCAGGAAGGCGACTTCACCGTCAATATCCTCAGCTTCTGTACCACGGATGATTGTGTGGACCGAATCAACAGTAACAAGAGCGATGAGAGTCAGTGGCGCTACCCGGAAGGTGGTGCGGTGGATGGCCAGGCAGGTTTCACCGACATGGGCAACACTGCCGTCGCAGTGCCGTTCAATGCGGCCACCGACGGCCGGGATCACTGGCTGTCAGCCGGCGAACCCCACTGCGCGGACTGCCACAAGGCGCCATTCACGGAGCAAAGCGGCAATATCAGTGCCTACCCGCCGTTCAACTACCCGGCGAAGGCCAGCCTGATGCGCTATACCCGTGGCCACCAGGACGTCAGCTGCCAGGGGTGCCACGAGTCGATTCACGGTCTCTATCCGGTGACCCCGACGATCGACACAACCAGCTATGCACAGGCGGCGGCACTCAACAACGACGGCTCCCATGGTCCGCTGAAGTGCGCAAGCTGCCACACCCACGTCGATGCCGATGGCATCCCGACCTGGGTGGATAACCTGCGCTACAACGATCCCACCACGCCGGGGCAGGACAATATCCCGGTCGCCGGTGACTTCGACACCGCGGTCAGCTGGATGCATACCTACACGGCCGAGGCTGATCCGACCCAGGACGTGTGCCGGAACTGCCATGGCGACGAGAGCGATGAGATCTCGGTGAATCAGCAAGAATACCTGGTGCATGCCATGCGTAACCGCGTCTCTCGTATCGCCATGGATGCCGCCGAGCGGGCCGTCAACAACGGCCAGGTATTCGGCGAGACAGCCGGTTCCCAGCGTGTCCAGCTGTGCACTACCTGTCACACATCCGAAGGTGGCGGTGACCGGCATGACCGGCGACACAGGAGCGGCGGCGGTAGCGGCAACCAGCTACCGAATGTCAGCTGCAATGCGACCTGGAGGAACCACCTGATCGAGGGCCGTGTTTCCGAGTCGGTATGGGAAGACGTGTCCGCTCCGCTGGGTGGCTGCGGCTGGTAACCACGCGTATATCTGCCCGCTCTGGAAGGAGCGGGCGGTTTCCATCGATGGAGGGGATGCCTCTGTATCCCCTCCATATTCACGCTACACGAATTGCGCGGCATACAGCTGACCGCACTGTTGTCCCAGGTGGCGGGATAGCGTAGTTTTATAAATACGCCCGTACGTTCAGAGGATAATAATCATGAAATGCCTGTTAGCCTTCCTGATGTGTTTCAACCTGCTGTTTGCGAATGTCTCGCTGGCCGTGGCCCGTGCCGGGGAATCGGCACAGGCGGCGACACACGGTGATGTCATTGCCCGCGTTGGCGATCAGGTCATCACCTTTAACCAGATCAACACCATGCTCAACAGTTCCGCCGTGGTCGGCGTATCGGTCCCTGCACTGGGTACGCCCGAGCGCGACACGGCACGGATCGTGGTGCTCGATAAAGTGGTCAGTGCCAATTTGTTGTATCTCGATGCCTTGCGGCTGGGCCTGGACAAGGAGCCTGCCTATCAGCGTGCGATGCATGAGTTTTCCGACGGCATGCTGGGCAGCCTGTATCAACGGCAAATCATGGCGGGCGAAATTCCGGTATCGGAACAGGACGTGCAGGCGTTTTTCGAGGAGACCATGGTGCCGGGTACCGAAATGAGTGACGATCTGCATACCCAGATCGAGGCGACGCTGCGCAAGCGCAAGCTCCACGAGCGTCTGGCGGCACAGCGAGCTGCGCTGCGCACAGGCCATGAGATTGACGTCTTTACCGGTAATCTGGATCCGGCAGTCGCTGACGCTCAGACGGATGCTGCCGTGGTGGCGAAGATCGACGATCAGGCCATCACCTGGGGTGAGGTAAAGGTTGCCCTCATTGCCGCCGGCAAGGCGGCAATCGATCTGGATCCGCTCGCCATGGAAGTTGATGCCCAGCTTGCGGCACTGCAGAACGAGATCGACAAGCGCATCATGGCACAGCAGGCGCGAGCGGCCGGGCTGGAGAGCGAGCCCCTGTTCCAGGCACGTCTGAATGAATTTCAGAAGACCCGGCTGGTGAACCTGCACCGGGCCAATCTGGCGCGCGACATGGAACCATCCGATGATCAGCTCAAGGCCTATTACGAAGCGAATCGCAACAACATCATGCAGGTGGAGATGCGCAAGATTCAGGAAGTTCTGCTGAAAACGCATGAGGAGGCCGAGTTGTTGAAGGACAGGATCGAGTCAGGAGAACTGACCATGTTCCAGGTGGCCGCTGACTATTCCATTGCGCCCGGTGCCAGGCAGCAACTGGGCGAGGTGGGCTGGGTGGCCCGGGGACGTGCCCAGCCTGCACTGGATGCGGTGATTTTCGAGCTGCAGCCCGGTGAGATCGGCGGACCGGTCGAATCCACCGAGGGTTGGCATCTGGTCAGGGTGCTCGATGTCAGCGAGGCGAAGTTCGACGATTTCAAGGACGATGAGACACGCAAGCTCACCCGGCGCCGTTACGTCCACGACCAGCTCGATAACTACGTAACGAACCTGCGCAAGAATGATTTTACGGTGGAAGTTTACGAGGATAATCTGGTCCGTCTGGGGCAGAAGGAGGCGGACATGGTAGCCAGGCTAACGGAACAGGCGGCAAAACCCGGTTCCAGGACCGAACAGCGTGTCGATGAATACAAGAAGCTGATTGGCGATTGACACGCCACAACGAGATTGCATGTCACTGGCCACCCTGAAAGGTACATGCCGGCCTGTACCTGATAATCAGGGCGCATGGCTGCAGTTAAGCCTTGACTGTTACGCAAGGTGAGGTTGCCCGCAGCCGTGTTACAGAGGCTGTGCAGTATGGTGTAAATGTTAAGCAAGGCATTGCCAATGCCCGGAGCGGTCCCGGGCTGCGTGAAAAATTCCTGCGGCAGCGCTGGGATCGTTTCAGCCTGGCGGTGGACTACGGAATTTCCTCGATATAGGTTCGTGCAATCGGGGTTTGCACGTAGTAACGTTTATTGCCGTCTTTAATCCAGAAGAAATAATAGCCTTTCTCGGGTTCAGATGTGACTTTGCTGTCGCGCAATACCCAGCTTTTCACATGCTCGCCATCGGCGTAGGTTATCCGGTAGTTACCCTCCAGCCATGTTACTCCGAGCCGGTTCAGGCGGTTCTGCTGCTCTTCCGTGCAGCCGCCCAGCAGCATACCGAGAAAGAACAGCAACAGGAATCTGGGCATCATTATCACCTCGAAGCAATCTGTAACTGAATAATTCCGTTTCGAATTTTACGCACAGCAATAAGAGAGTCTGCATTAACTGCTGGCCCTGTTCTTCTCCAGAGAAGCAACCACGTCCCGGAAGATTTCCCTGTTGTGTTCACTGAGGTCCATCAGGGCGTGGTGAGCATCAATCAATGTGCGCGCCAGGCTTTCTTTGTCAGTGTTTTCATACGGGATGTTATGCCCCGTAACTGCCTGCAGACTGCTATCCTCTACAATATCGAATACCTCATCCAGGGCCATGCTGGTCAGTACCGAGTTGATGTCAGCGCGGTTCGACACGATAGTGATGCGCCGGTTGTTGAGTGACTGCATCCGGTTGGCGAGCCGCACGAGCAGACCGAGATTGGTACTGTCAATGCTGTCTGTTGCTGTCAGGTCGATGACAAAACCCGCAGGTTCATGATCGTCAAAGATACCTTCCAGATAGCGAGCAATGGAAGAACTGAGGGTGTAGCGAATATCCCCGATGAAACGCAGCACATGGACGTTATCCTGGCAGGCATGCAGGATTCTTCCGTTATCCATTACCGTCTCCTCTGCTGATCAACAGGAAGGCAATATCATCAGGCAGGTGCTTGTCTGCCAGAACGTCTAGACCGACTGTCAATCTGTCAATATCATGTTCCGATCCTTGCATAACTGATAACACGCTACTGTATCTTTTCAGCATCGCATCTTCGGGCATCAACTCGAGAATCCCGTCTGATACCAGTAACAGAACGAATTTCTTTGGCAAATCGCACTGCCAGAGACCGAACGCCGCATCATCAAACAGTCCGATTGGCCGTCCCTGGCAATCGAGCGTCCGCATCTCCTGTCCATCGTAGAGTAACGGGTAAGGAAATTGCCCGCCGTTACTGTAGTGCATCGTATTTTGCTCGAGGTCAATGACTGCATAGAACAGGGTGAGATGCTTGTCCAGGTTCTGGCGGCACATGTCCTGGTTGAGACGTTCCAGGATCTGCTGCGGGTGCAGGATTCTATCGTCATCTGATTGCCATAATGCATCACGGTACTGGATCATCAAGGTATTGAGCATCACGGTGACAAATGCCGAGGCCACACCATGGCCCGACACATCAGCCATGTAGAAGCCAACATGCCGGTTATCGATGCGGAAATAGTCGACAAAATCACCGCTTAGATACATGGAGGGATACAGGCGCCGCTGAAAAGTATAGTTGCCAAAGCTGCGATTATCCTCCGGAAGCAGCTTGAGCTGGATATTGCGTCCTGCCTCTTCATCTTCCTGCAGCTGATTAAGGATCTGGGTCAGCTCCCGGTTTAGCGACTCGAGGTGTTCCCGGTATTCCCGGTTCTGGCGCAGGAGATCCGCGTGCTTCAGTACCCTGTGCACGGTGCTTTCCAGCATGCCCATGTCCAGGATGGGCTTGGTGATATAGTCCCAGGCGCCTCGCTTGAGCGCCTGTACGGCATAACTGAGCAGGCTGACGCCGGAGACTACGATCACTGGCGTTTCCGGCGACTCGGTGGTGATTGTTGAGAGAACCTCCAGGCCATCCAGTCCAGGCAGGCGCAGATCGCATAACACTACATCCGGATGTTCACGCCGGAATATCTCCAGGCCCGCGTGACCGTCATGGGCTTCGAGCATGGTAAAACCGCTGTCCTGAAGGTAGGCGACGATTCCGTCGCGGATCAGTGGTTCATCCTCTATGGTAAGGATTTTGGCCGCGGTGTCTGTATTGCTGTTCATTGCGCTATCCATTGCCGCTCACCAGTGCTTTTACCGTTTCTGCAAGCGGCTGCATGTCCATCAGCGGCTTGGTAAATAATTGGCTTTCATCGATGCCTATCGCACGCAAATCATCCGGGATGCTGTAGTCTGCAGTCCCTGTATGGATGATGAACCTGAGGTTCGGGCAGATTGCGTGCAAGGCGCGAATCGCCGTGTCGCCATTCATGGCGGGTAATCGCGTATCCATGATACATACATCATAGCCGGAATTATGGCGTGCGATTTCAACAGCTTCTTCCCCGGAGCCGGCGCAGTCTATCTGCATGCCTTCATCTTCAAGAAAAACCTGCAATCCATTTGCGATTGCCGGTTCGTCATCCACTACCAGCACACGCGGGATCATGAGGACAGATTACCTTTGAGTGGCAGGCAAACGGTAAAACAGCTGCCTTCCCCTGGTTTGGATGTAACGTTCATCGTACCCTTGTGCTGCTCGGTGACAATGAAATAGGACACGGAGAGGCCCAGCCCGGTACCCGCGCCCACTGCCTTCGTGGTAAAGAAGGGTTCGAATACCCGGCATAGCGTCTGTTCGTCCATGCCGGGGCCATTGTCCTCAACCTCGATGCATCCATATTCATTTTCCCTGCGTGTGCGCAGGATAATACGGTGGGGGCGGGGGGTGCCACCCTCGGCCATGGCCTGGGCAGCATTCTTGACCAGGTTGAGCAGCACCTGTTCAATTTCCGTCTGGTCGCAAATCAGGGTGTCGAGGTCAGGGGCCAGTTCGTACACGATCTCGATTTGCCTGAAATCATACTTTTTCCTCAAATCATAGTCGCTGGCGGCCAGGCGCATCACGGTATCCAGTATTTCCTTGATTGGCGTGGGATGAAAGTCTGTGCTGGTGCCGCGGCTGTAGGCGAGCATGTCGGCAACGATACGGCTGGCCCGGCTGGCAGACTGTCTGATAGCGTCCAGAAAATCCAGGATGTCGCGCTCCTGCAGGTAACGGTGGACCAGTTCAAGGTCGAGACCCAGTTTGATCGCTATAAGCCGATTGGCTTCCAGGTCGGGCGAGATCCGGCGCTGGATGTTCTGGCAGCTTTGCAGTACGCCACTCAGTGGATTGTTTATCTCGTGCGCCATTCCGGCGGCAAGTCCGCCTACAGACATCATTTTTTCAGTCTGCACCATCATTTGTTCTATGCGTACACGGTTGGTGATGTCATCAATCCTGATTACCGCGCCAGCAGAATCATTTGCCAGTAACGGGTAAACCATGACATCGGAATAGCGTGGTTCTCCATTCTTCTGTGTAATCAGGCGTTCCCTCCGCGCCGGGGTATGGGTGCGGATAGCCTCCTGCAAACTGCCGATCAGGGATTCGAGTTCGGGGAACAGCTTGTTGAAAGGCTGACCGATTGCCATGCCGGCGGGCACGCCAGTAGCTTGCTCGGCGCTCTGGTTCCATTCGGTAACCCTGCCGTTCCTGTCCACCCCGACCAGGACCGATGGCATGGAATCGATCATGTTTTTAAGGTAGGTCCGCATGCGTTGTAATTCCTGGTCGATGCGAACCCTTTCCGATATGTCGACAATAGCGCTCAGGATCAGCTGTTCCTGGCCTGTCTCGACCGGGCTGAGGCCGACCTCGACTGGAAATTCGCTGCCATCCTTGCGCAGGCCAAACAGACTGCGTCCAAGTCCCATGGGACGGGCGTGGGGTTCGGCCTGGAAATTCCTGACATAGTCCGGGTGGTGAACTCTCATGCGCTCGGGTATCAGGAGTTCGACAGGTTTACCCAGTAACTCGTCCCGACGGTAACCGAAGTATTTTTCCGTCTGGGAATTTACAAGAACAATGCAGCCCTCCGGGTTCACCATTACTATGGCATTTGGTGCCGATTCAACGACCAGCTGAAACAGCTTCTCGGTACGTTCACGCTCGGTAATATCCTCGACTTCTCCGACCAGCATCAACGGCATGCCATTCGCATCCCGCACCAGGCCGGCACGGGCCCTTCCGATGATGATGGCACCGTCACGCCGGATGTAGCGTTTTTCCAGTTCGTAGCTGTCGATATCACCTTGCATCAGGGCCTGGAATCTTTTACTGGTTTCCTCAAAGTCATCTGGGTGAGTGATGTCCTCGATGGACAGGCGGGTAAGTTCCTCGGCTGTATAGCCGAGAATATTGCAGAAGGCTGGATTAATACTGAGCAGACGGCCATCCAGTCCGACAGTAACAATGCCGATAGGCGCATTCTCCAGCGTCAGGCGTAATTGTTCCTCCTGCTGTCTGAGTCTCTCCTGCGCTTGTTGATGTTCCGTAATGTCCTCACCTGAACTCAGTGAAGCGGTTATATTACCGTCATCGTCATACAGGACGCTGTTATGCCAGGCGATCAGACGTTGCTCGCCACTGAGTGTCAGAACCGGGTTTTGATTATATTCGAGCAACTCGCCTTGCCCTGATACCAGCTTGATGAAGAGTTCCCTGATCTTCTCTCTGCTGTCTGCCGGCAGAAAATTATCAAACCAGTTCCTGCCGATGATGTCCGATTCGCTTCCGCCAATAAGCTCGCAACCCTTTCTGTTGATCAAAGTGACACGCTGGTCTGCACCTATAACCAGAATAATGACGCCGGCCACATCCAGGTAGCGTTGCGCCTTGTTTCTTTCCTGCGTGATGGCCTGTTCAGACTGCTGTCGGTATATCTCGCTACCGACCCATTGGCCCATCAGTCGGACAATTTCCACATCCGCAGCCGTAAAGCGATTCTTGCGCGGGGTAGGGCTGGAAAAATTGAGCGTTCCGTACACCTTGTCGCCTGTGCGCACGGGTATTCCCAGATAGGTTTCCAGCTTGAACAGCTGGTAACAAGGGTGATTCTTCCAGACAGAATGTGCGGCATGCTCGAAACCGATGACACCATCAGCACTCAGCGTTTCACGGCAATACGTGTTGCCAAGCAGAAACATATTGCCGGGAACAATGGAATTGTCAGGCGATACAACCTGGATAATCTCGTACTGATCATCATAAATGTGCGAGAGTATTCCAAGCGGGAGCTTGAGTTGCTGGCAGCCGCTTTCGAGCAGCGCCTTGACCTTGTCGAGAAACGGCAGGTCATGCGCTGAGGTGATTTCATGCATGGCACGCAGTGCGTGTTCCGTTTGTGTGCGCTCGGCAACTTCATCCTGCAGCGCCCTGGCTATGCGCTGACGTTCATTCATCTCCGATTCCAGCTGCGAATTGATAGCTGTTAACTGCTTTGTACGGCTGGCGACGCGCTTCTCCAGCTGGTCGCGGGAGTCACGTACAGCCAGCTCGGCACGGCTGCGCAGCTGGTCCGCTCGCCTGATCAGCACCGCCATGAAGCTGCTGAATATCAGAAAAACCATGAAAATTGACAAAGCACGACGGTGCAGCAGATTTTTCTGGGCGCTGAACAAATTGGCGGCTGGCAAGTCGGCAAGTGTCCACTGGCTCCCTTCAACATCGGATGAGAAACCGATACGTGCCATCTCTGCCGGTGCCAGATTGATGTCACGTTTCAGTTCAGTGCGTGTACCGCCGGCGGTAATTTCAATCAATCCGGGTCTTGCCCTGTGCAGCAAAATGAGTTCGTGGTTGTGCAGCTGGCTATTGGCAAGGATGCGTGCCAGGACCTCTGGATTCAAACTTATAAAAAAGATGCCCTGTTGACCGTCAAGGTTCTGCCATCTGGACATAATGTCAAAATGGTAACCGGTTGGATTCGGATGAATGAAGACATTCTGACGTACCCCGGCGGCAAACTCATGAATGTCAGTCTGACAAAGATCGGAAACCTTCCCTTCAATATCATCCAGCAGAACATCACCCCGGTCGTCGGTGATGGTAAAGGCAAAGAAGTCGGGGAAATGCCGTATGACCTGATTTCGAAACTGCTCCCGCTTCTCATCATCAGTCGGATTACTGGCCAGATAGCCGATTATTTCCCCTTCCTCATCGGCAAACAGATCAACGCGTCGGCGCGCATCCTTGATATAAACTTCAATGGCCCTTGCTGCGCCGTTGGTGGACTGTTGCATCAGGGCCTGCTGGCTTTCGACAAAGCTTTCATAATTCCTGTGCACATACCAGTACAGGTAATAGCCAATCAGCAGCAGCGTGATAGCAATCAGAATCCAGGTGTAACTCTTGGCCGGGAAAGTGTTTCGCATCGGTTCAGGCGACAAATATATAAGTTGTCTGTTTGTCTATCGAAAACCAATTATAGCGATTGTCCGGAATAGCGGGCAGCACAGTGGCTTATACTCTCACGTCGCAATGACGGGTTTTCACCAGGGGATGTGATGCGCTTAAGAATATGTATTGCTTGATAAAATACACCATTAATATGGCGCCAATCAGACTGCGCCAGCCTTATCGATACCGATTCGACACTCGTTTCCACTGAAAAAAGCAACAATGGCTACTCTTGGTTGGCATGGGACGGACATTCCGCTGTGTTCGCGACATTGGCAGGAATCTGGTGGAGTACATTTTCTGGTCGCAACCGGATCTGGCCACTCATTCCAGGTATCGTGTTCGTACGACTTCTTGCTTGCTAAAAAAAAGCCGCTACTGAATTCTGCTGGCAGGGACGGGTGAGTACAGTATGGGAAGGTATCGGCTGGGAGGTCCGGATCAGTTTTCGACGGCACCATTATCGATCCAGACCCGGATGGTCTCGATCTCTTCGGCACTGAGGGGTTCCTTGCCGTGCGGCATACTGATGGTCAGGTTGTCTTTACCGGAAACCAGTATGTACAACGAACTGGTTCTGGCTGAGCCCGGATCAATGACCGGCCCGTAATTACTATCCGTCATTAGCGATGTGTATGAATCTACTATAAAGCCAGTTGCCTCGGCGCCTTGCTGTCCGGCTGCATGACATTCAGCGCAATGCTTTTGTAAAATGGGGCCCACATCATCGATATAGGTTAGCTTCTGAAACTGATGTTCAGCTGCTTTATCTCTATCGCAGGCTGCCAGACTCGCGGCAATTGCCAGTAACACAGCGAGAGGCATGGCTTGTATGCTCACGGGAATCTCCTCTCCGGAAAAGTTGACCAGGCGTCATATTACCATTCCATTGTCATGATTGAACATGAACTTGTGCCGTCAGGCCGTTTGATCAAGAGTAATAATGGCAGAGGGGATGGCTGGGCGCGCAGCAATGGCTCCGGAGATTTCAACGTGCCGAGGCGGGGCAGACAGTCAGGAGTCCCTTATAGCTTCACCTTTGCGGGTCTAGCGCTTCGACACAAATGGATTGCCCTTGATGTAGAAGCGTAACAGCCGTTTCGCCCAGTGGCCTGCGTAGTCCACGCCGATGCGCGGCCGTCTGATGATCGTGATCGGCGCATCCCCGGAGCGCGAGGCGATATAGAAGTCCGTGCTCGCCAGATCGTGCGCGTTCAGCCGCCGGTCGATTTCCATCGCCTTGCACAGCAGGCCAGGTCCCGATGTGCGTTTTACGATATTCTGCACCGGCTCCACGGCGCGCAGCAGCACGGCCGAGGCGTGTCCTTCCGCCTGGGTCACGACATTCATACAACAGTACATCCCGTAGATCAGGTAAACGTAGGCATGGCCGGGTGGTCCGAACATGACTTCGGTACGCGCGGTGCGACCCCGTGCGGAGTGGGCGGCGAGATCATGCGGCCCGAGGTAGGCCTCGACCTCTACGATGCGGCCGATGCGCTCAACACCCTGCGTCACGTGAACCAGATATTTGCCGAGCAGTTCGCGCGCGACGACGATCGTGTCGCGGTCGTAGAACTGGCGGGTGAGTTTGTGCATGGCTATTGTGCAACCACGTGTTGCCTGCCGCCGCCGGCAGTACTGTGGCGGTTCCATTCCCGATGCATGGAATACACGGGGAGCCCTGCAGGAATATAGCGCAATGTCATGCTGACGTGAAGCGATGGCCGGAACCCTTGACCCGCATAACTCACCGCGACGGGGGTATTCCGTAATCAAGTTCGGCAAGGGAAAATCAAGTCTGAGAATTCACATTTTTCCTACGTGTCTCCGGTTTCCGCCCACAGATCAGCGTCGTCGATGGCAATTTCGCTATTGTTGTCGTCCTCGCCATGTTCCTCTCTTTTCTTGAATGCAGTGACGACAGGCTCTGTGATGTTTCGTGAGCCGGCGCTACGATCCTTGAAAGTGCGGCGCGCTTTCTTGTATCCAACATCGAGTTCGGCAATAAATCCGGACTCACCCGGTTTGAGTTCGCGTAATTTCTTTTCTACGATCTCGCGCGCGTATTCGAGGATCTCGCCGCGCTTGAGATTGTACATATAGAATGTCTTCGGGTTGTTCGTGTCCAGCCGTGTGTCCCGCAGTACCGGGCTGCTGCGATCACCAGCCATAAGATAGCCATGCCAGACTGACGCTTTACTTTTCGATGAGCTTGCCATTTTAATGTCACCTTGCCTTCACGCCGTCGAGAGGGGTTACAAAATAAATATCACATTTATCGTAATGACCGGGCGAGACTTTAGGGGTTCACGTTAGACGCGTATAGTTGGATATCCAGGCCATCTATTCGAGTGAATCCACCGGCAGAACGGACACTACAGCTTCACCCTTACGCTGAATCCCCTGATGCACGCGCCGGCCTGACCTCCCTGGACCGGTTTTACCTGCGTATTCTCCTGTTATTCAGACAGTTGGCAATACTCCCACGTGTTCTCGTGCGCATGGCGCATCACCCGTAATCGAGGCTACGACCTGGTTGGCGTATGCCATGTACGGGCGTCGAAAAGCGCGATGCGTTCGAAGGGCGCATCGCAGTTATTCCCGGTGCGACGAACGTCGGCGAGGCTGCCGGTACGACAGTGAATCAAGTGCGCCTCGAGCGGCTGCACCTAATGGTGTACTGCCCGGGGTCCGACCGGAGGAAAGCGGGTTTGTTGGGGAACGGCGCTAAAACTAGTGCATGAATCTTTCAATAACCAGAATCGTTGGCGGGATTATCGCCACGATGAAAATAAGCGCGCCACAGATAGAAGAACAGACCGTCCGCATGGAAACGCCATCATTTCTGGATACAGTGTTCAGGGTCATCCCGTATCGTCCTTGCGTTAGTTTGGTCAGTTACTCGGTTACAGAGCAACTCGGCAGTGCACTAGGTATAGAGGAGTTACATCGAATTGCATAGTGAAATAATTATGACGCTACGGTGCGAGGCGGGAGCCAGGAAGAGTCGGGAATGGCTGTGGTCAGTCTGCATAGCGGGATTTTCTTTTATCAAACCGGGTTAGGGAATTTCCTTGTTCCATCCATACAATAATTGAGGTATTGTGCGGCACAAATAAAATACCTGGGGGTGGAATGTATACACAAAGAAAGAAGGAAAGGCGAAGCTACAATGGGAGGCTGTTATATCCTCTAGTCGAAAAAGGGGGCTATCTGGTAGAAAAGGATCGCCGCAGTATTCCCGATCGAAGGCTGGGCAATATTCACCTGGAACTTGTTGACATAGTCGATCGCAACTACGCTAACTACTTAAGCAGTACATCATTGAATCATCAGTCAAAGAAAACTGTTTGATCGGCGTAATCCTGTGCGGCACCGTCATGCCTGATCTGTCCTGTTACACGGGCGACGGATCGAAGGCAGGACTATCCGGAATCTGGCCATGCCAGGAGAGGGTGCCGCACTTCATGGAATCGGACAGCAAGGGTGGCACTGAACACAGCAAGAAAACGCCCGCTTTCAGTATTTGAACTGCTAGCCGCGCAGGTTAGAAATATTCTTGGAAAATATAATAACTAATTGAAATATTGTTCTAATGCCCGGATGCGCCCGCACCCGGGCGTAGTCAGGGTGCTGGTGCGCATGCAGGATGCAGGACGGCAAGGTCCAGTTTGCCCTGCTGTGTAAAACCAAATATTCAATCATGAAATCTTTTAGGTATCCAGCAGTATCTGGGTTAACATTTTTTCAAGATTTATATTGTGTTTCTGCAGTTAGACGGGTCTGGCAGGGCTCGCAACAGAGCGAGCATATCTGGCATCACGATATGAAAGCGCTTCAGATCTGCAGCATCCACACCGGAGGTATCGGCGGTAACCTCGATGATATGATTTGAATCGCCAAAAAGTCAGAAACTACCAGCACCTGAGACTATGGGCATTGGGCCTGACGATCGGGATTCTCTTGATTGTCATTTTTGTCGGACCGGGGAAACTACCGCAGGAACAGTATGCTAGCCAATCAAAAAACGCAGTTTTTCATCTGTACTGGCTGAAGACGACAGTCGGCAGCGTCCGGTAACCCGTCAGCCATTCCGCATACGCATGATCGGGCATTCGGGCGACCGATGCCTTGGTCGAGAACCGCCAATAATTTTGGCGATCTCAGGAGTGAGGGCAACCTGTTGTTGCTATGCTCAGCCTCAGGAGTACGCTGTAATCTGCAGTTGGATTATTCGCTAGCGGAGGATGCGACCATGCTGTGTAAAGAGCCGGTTCTTGTCACAATGACAGCCTTGATTGTTATTTTGGTGGCTAATCCAGTCAGTGCGGACAGGAAATTCGAGCAAATAAGCGACGATGGCGTGTCTGCACTGGACTTTAATGAACAGACACACCTGGAGTTCATGTGTGAAGAAGAGAAGCTTGCGCGTGATGTTTACATCACGCTTGGCGCCAAGTATCCGGCATCGACAATTTTCGGGATGATTGACGACTCGGAAGAAAGACACAAATGCTCTGTTGCAGACATGCTTGGAAAATACGCAATCCCTAACCCTAGCACGAATGACAATGTTGGTGTTTTTACAGGTGAGGCGTATGGCTGGTATTTCAATGAAAAGTACACTGCGTTGGTTGAGCGGGGTTCAGCAAGTGGGCTGGAGGCATTATATGTTGGTGCATTCATAGAAGAGCTGGATATGCTGGATATCAACCAGTGTCCGAAGGTCATCGTGGAAACTGACAACGGAATCGACGACGTATCCGAGTGTGGGAAAATATATACAACAAAGCCTGATATTCAGCGCCTGTATGGATCTCTGATCGAGGGTTCAGAAAACCATCTGCGGGCCTATGTAACGAATATCGAGAAGCAGATTGGCGAGGGTAATTACAAAGCCCAGGTACTGACACAGGAAGAAGTTGATGCCATCCTTGGGCGCTGAAAAATACATGCACAGCAAATCCGGTTCCGCCGGGAGTGCAAAGTGCACACTGCTGACATGTGACTTGAATTTACAAATGCGGGGTAAGCAGTGCAAGCGGTAGTGACCGGCAGGCGCACGACAATCCCTGTCCGCCACGATCCGAGGACCACGAACACTGGCTGAAGGGCCGCGAATTCGTGGAGAAATCCGGCACGAATTGGGAAATACCCGGCGCCACATAACAAACTCACAGCTAAGCAAGGATGCTGGCTGCTGCTTCGAACAGTACAATCCAGGCCAATCCTCTGGCCCGATTCCCGCAAACACACACGCGATATTGTTTTCTTCCCGTCTGGAATGCGTTGTTCGATCATTGCCACGGCTGCGGCTACGTAAAGTTACGGGCGATGCTGTTCCAGTAGCAGACGTTCCTGTTGTGCAATCGACGTCAGTTGGTTGCGCTGCTGTATGGGCACCCGGTCCAGTTCCATCACGCGCTCGCCATACGACGCGGTCGCATCGAGCGCAGCGTCGATACACTGGACGGTAGCGTCGGCCGTCAGGCCAAAAGACTCGCCAAGATCCACATAGAAGGCCCCATGATCTGTGTACCCGGACGGATCAAAGGGAATCGCGCTGACCAGGTTATGACGTGGCCAGGCCCGCATGGGTGCCGGGTCATAGACTGGCGTTAGCCGGCAGTCAGCCAGCCCGCCCAGTAGCGAGAGATTATCCAGGTGCAGGTCGCCATTCCCGGTCAGCAGTGCCATCAGGAACCGACGGTAGAGCTGTTCTCCGGTATCCTTTTTCAGTGTGGCTACCTGACCCAGACGTTTCAGCATGCCACCCAGTTCATCCAGCAGAATATCGCCGGTCTCGCGAAAGCGGTGATCCCCGGTCGCGATGACTGAAAACAGTGATTCCATCGGGATCGGTTTGCCATCCTTCCGGTCAAATCGCTCTATCGACAGGAAATGCAGGCCCTCATCATCATGGCGCTGCCAGACGGGCACCTCGAAACCGGCTTCGCGATGGATGTCCAGGCAAAGTGCTTCAAGATCCAGCAAGCCGGTGTATTCCGGTGGCTCGATTTTCAGCACGACATCGCGTTTGTACTTTGTCCCGGGCGGATAAAAACCGGGCTCTGCGCTGTCCGGCACAATCGAGACCAGCAACTTCGGGATCATGCCGCCTACCGAGGGCGTCGGCCCGAGCGTCTCCTCGATCAGTTGCGCGTCGAAGTCGATGTTTTCATCCAGCACCTCGTGTTTGAGCATGCGCCAGAGCTGGGATCTGCGGTTGGATCGTCTGACCGTTGTGAGGGGCTTGTGAGAATCGGTAGTTGTGCGATACCAGCGCTCGGCAACGATGTCGTCCGTGAAAACGTCGATGTGCCCGATGCCGCCATGCCCGCCCAGCACCAGTAATTGCCATTCCGTCTCCATGCCGGGTGGTGGTTCCTTTCCCGACCTGGCGCGCAGGATATCGAGGTAATGCCGGCGTTGCAGGTTGCGCGGATTATTGCCGGGAACCAGGCTGAGCAACCGGGGAAACACCGGTATCCGTTCGCTGATGGGGTAGGTGACAGTGTCGGTTCCCCAGATGGCGCCGTCGCCCAGCAGGCAGAATCCCGGGCGGCCGGAAGCGAGGTATTCCCTGGTGTAGGTAAAGGATGCCTGCTCATCTGACAAAACCAGGTGTCCCATTTTCTCCGGGACCCCGGAAAGTCGGGTCCAGATCACGGCATGCTGGTTGCGCGCCATGCCTATTCCCCCCTGTCTTCCTGATCACCGGAGGTGCGGAAGAAGGCCCCGGATTTGATGGCTTCGGCGGCCTTTTCCTTGGAGCGACGCGGTATAAGTGCCAGTTCGAGGTCCAGCTGTGCAGCCAGTTCCTCCAGCGTGGAGGCGCGAATATCACCGCGGCGCTTGGCCTTGCTTAGCCCGACGGCCGTCAGGCCGGCCATTTCCGCCAGTCTGGCCTGGGACAGGCCGCGCGCCTTGGCGGCAGCAACCAGCTGATGGATTAAAACCTTAATATGCTCGGACATTAGAATGCTCGGACAATTAAACAATCGTTAAACTTATCGGCAATTGATGGCCTGAAGTATAGCAAAATTAAACAAAAGTATAATGCTGGATTGCGGCTTCAGGTGCCGTGGCGGATCCCTGTCCGTATGACTATCGGTTGGCTGCAACCGCACTGGCGTTGAAAGCTGCAGGGTTCTTCCTGGAGTGAAGTCAGTGAGTGTGGCAGTGAAGGGATCGTCTGCAGGATGACCCGATCAGTTAAGGCACTATGAGTAACCAGTCATTGCGAGGAACAAAGAGGTTGTTGGCCGAATGAATTCGTCCCTACTCACTCAGACCTGCAGGGTCGAACTCATTCGACCATTCACGAACCAGCAGACGTGCTGCGGTACTTGCCTACGCATCGCGCTCGCAGTGACGGCTTATGTCAATGGATTGGATATTTCGTTTAGTTGAATCTAGCCCGCTTTAACAGCTAGCGCCCTCGGGGCTTTCATTACGTCACACGTTGAGCAGCCGATGCGGACGCTAATCGTGTTTTCCGCCGCCTTCCTTTAACTGCCGCCTCAAGAACGCAACCAGCCGCTGATAGGAAGCACGTTCGTTCCCGAAACGTGTGAATCCGTGCCCTTCACCAGGATAGACGTAATACTCCACTGTATGGCCCGTCTCGCGCATGCGCTTCACCAGCCGGTCGGATTGTCGCCTGGGTACCCGGCTGTCATTGGTCCCCTGATGAATCTGCAGGGGAATCCTGATCCGGTCAACATGATACAGCGGTGACAATGCCCGATTCCGCGCCCGGTTGCGGCGTGGATCGAATCCGAGTTCTGCGAAGATATGGCGCTGCAGAAACCGCGGCCAGCTGTCAACGAAGGTGGCCAGCTCGGTAAAGCCGAAGAAGTCCACTGCAGCCCGGAATGCGCCTGGATATTGCGTAATCAGCGACATCACGCTGAACCCGCCGAAGCTCATGCCGACGATAAACAGATTGTCAGCGTCGACAAAATCCATGCTACGCACTGCTGCCGCGACTTCGACGATGTCGCGGATATGCCCGCCACCCCAGTCATTGTCATCAAGGGATGCATAGTACTTTCCGAAACCGGTACTGCCACGTACATTGGGAACGACCACGATAAAACCGCGGTTGGCCAGAAACTGGATGATACTGTCGTACACAGGGTCCAGATGATCTTGCGGGCCCCCGTGAATATAGAAGATAGCGGGTCGCGGATTTTCGGCCGATGTTCCGTTAGGGATGAAAAGATGCACCGGGATCTGCAGGCCGTCAAAGCTCGGGACCTGCAGCGAACGTGCCTCGGTGAAGAAGACCGGGTCGATCCCCGACCGGTTGGCGTCATACAGAAGCACGGGTCTTTCGGTGCCGACCTTATAATAGCGACCCGGCTGACTGGCAGTCTCGGTAAGCACGACACCCAGCCCCGGGTTATTGTCACTGAATACGGCACCCGTTACAGTCCCGGCAGGCAGCCCGAAACCAGCCGGCGCATCGAAGCCATCGACGAATACTGTCGTGCGACCTCCAAGCGCGGTGCGATAGCCGATAGCGGCGACACGCCCGTCTGCGGACATCGAGAGTGACTCCAGGTCATTGTCAAAGGGCAACTGGACAGGTGTCGGCGCGACATCCCCGATCAGGTATTGCCAGAGACGAAATCTGTCTGAGTCCAGTGCACTGAGGAAGTAGATCCGGTCTCCGGAAAAGTTTGCGTCGATATTGTTAATCCCGGGTGAGGCATTAATGTATCGCGTTTTTCCAGTGGCAAGATCAAGCAAGCCCAGGTGCCGTTCGTCGAACCCGATCAGTTCCCCAAAGAGGAGATAGTGGCCATCAGTGCTGACCTCATCGCAGTCCAGGCTGCGTCCGTTGCCCGGCAACAATTGGCGTTTGCTGCCGGTACTGACCTCCACCTGCCAGAGCCCTGATTCACTCCGGTTGTGGCGGGTCTGCGCGTAGTAGAGCAGCGTGTCGTCCGGCGAGAGTCCGCAGGCCATAGTGGTATCACCTCTGCCAGCCGATGTGAGCCGCCGCATATCTCCCGACAAAAGGTCGAAGCGGTATAGGTCATCGTTCTCGTTACCCCCTTTATCCTGCACGATAATCAGGAACTGGCCCTTGTGGTCAACCCCGAACCCAGAGACCGATTCGGCCAGATGGGTGACCTGACGGAGCAACCCGCTGACCAGGTCGATCGCAAAAATATTGTCCACCTGTCCATCGTTCCTGATGAAATAGACGGAGCGGTTATCCGGTGCAAATTGTAATTCTTCAAGCGGGCGAGTCTGGAAAAAGCGTTCGAACGCAAACTCGGGGGCTACGGGGCGTTCCGGGATATTGCCCAGATCGATTGATAAAGAGAATGGCCTGATCCCGCTCGCGCATGCGTGCGGGGGCAGCATGCACGACAGGACGACAACATAGTTACACAACAGGATGCTGCGCATCATCGTCAAACCCCCCTGTTGCGAAACCCCGTCACGGCCTGGACTGAAGTAGTCTGATAGATCCGGACACCGAGTTAAGGCGGTAACATGCCATAACGAGGTGAGCGATGACAACAGAGACGAGAAAGCGGCGGAGCTACACAGAAGATTTCAAGCGCGATGCGTTGGCGCTGGTAACTGAGCAAGGTTACCAGGTTTCGGAGGCGGCGCGGCGCTTGGATATCAATGACAATCAGCTACGACGCTGGAAGCGGGAATTTGAGGAACAAGCCTCTGGTGCCCGGTTGAGTAGTGATGAGCGTGAGGAGTTGAAGCGGCAGCGGAAAGAGAACCGTATGCTGCGGATGGAGAAGGAGATTTTAAAAGCCAGCCAGTACTTCGCGCAGGAAATGAAGTGAAGTACGGGTTTATTCGAGCACAGGCGGACCGCTATCCGGTGAACCTGTTGTGCCGGCTGCCGGGTCTGCGACGCAGTGCCTACTACGAGTGGCGAGACCAGCCAGGCCGGGTCATCCCGCCACAGGAGCAGACCTTGCGGGGCGGCGGATGAAGGAGCTGTTCAGGGCGTCCCGTGACAGTCTGGGCAGTCGCACGCTGATGAAGAACCTGCGCGAGGAAGGCTTCGATATTGGGCGTGACCGGACGCATCGCTTGATGAAATCGCTGAATCTGAAGGTCAAGCAGAATCGCAAATATAAGGCGACAACCGATAGCAAGCAGTCTGATGAATTCACTCATCGTCACCCTGATCCTCGTTGATAGTGTGGAATTACACTTGCAGTGCTGCAGTAGTACGTACGTATATTATGGTCTGCTTTATCTTGCTCCCGGGGGCAGGTCTGCTGGCCTGTCAGTTGCAGCTGTCTGGCAGCTGGAAATAGACAGTGACATTTGTTTTAATCGCGAGGTGGATGCCGAATCCGAAGAGATCTGCCATCCCATACACAAAGCGACCGGCTTTGTTGTGTACCCATTTCGCTGGCAGCCCGCCGCTGCCCACGCAATGCCAACAAACACTAAAAATGGGAGTACGAACCATGACGAGATCGTCTGCAGGCCTGATCAGGGGCATGATCGGCGCCATCCTGCTCATAACCAGTCTGGGCGCCTATGCCACCAGCAAGCCAAACATCCTGGTCATCTGGGGTGATGACGTCGGCCAAAGCAATATCAGCGCCTACACCCGGGGCCTGGTGGGTTACAAAACCCCGAATATCGATCGTATCGCCAATGAAGGCATCCTGTTCACCGATTACTACGGCGAACAGTCATGCACGGCCGGTCGCTCCAGCTTTATCCTCGGCCAGAGCGTTTTTCGCAGCGGCCTGTCAAAAGTTGGCTTGCCCGGCGCCAAGGAAGGTATTACCACCCTTGACCCCACGATCGCGGTGCTCCTCAAAGACCAGGGCTATGCAACAGGACAGTTTGGCAAGAACCACCTGGGTGACCGCGATGAGCACCTGCCAACCAATCACGGTTTCGATGAGTTTTTCGGTAATCTCTATCACCTGAACGCTGAAGAGGAGCCGGAAAACGAAGACTATTTCAAGGATCCTGCGCTGCACAAGAAGTTCGGCCCACGTGGTGTGATCCATTCCTGGGCCCTGCCGGGTGGTGAGCAGAAGATCGAAGACACGGGCCCGTTAACCAAGAAACGCATGGAGACCGTGGATGACGAAAGCTCCGATGCGGCCATCGAGTTCATCAGGCGTCAGCAGGCGGAAGGCAAGCCCTGGTTCGTATGGTGGAGCGGTACCCGCATGCATTTCCGTACTCATGTCAAGGAAGAGCTGCGCGGTATCAGTGGCCAGGACGAGTATGCCGACGGCATGGTCGAGCATGACATGCACATCGGTAAATTCCTCAAGCTGCTGGATGAGCTGGGCATCGCCGACAACACCATCGTGCATTACTCGACCGACAACGGTCCGCACTACAACACCTGGCCGGATGCCGCCGCAACCCCGTTCCGCGGTGAAAAGAACACCAACTGGGAAGGTGGCTGGCGCGTGCCTGCCGCTGTGCGCTGGCCTGGTGTCGTCAAGCCCGGCTCGGTGAGTAACGGCGTGGTTCATCACATGGACTGGCTGCCGACCTTCGTTGCCGCCGCCGGCAAGACAGACATCAAGGAAGACCTGCTGGACGGTTACCAGTCCGCGGCGCTCGGGCGTAACTACAAGGTGCACCTGGACGGCTATGACCTCACCGCGCATCTGAAGAATCCGGAGAAGGTGGCGAGCCCACGCAAGGAGATCTTCTACTTCTCTGACGACGGCGATCTGACGGCATTGCGCTATGAAGACTGGAAGCTGATCTTCATGGAACAGAAGGCGGAGGGGACTTTCCGGGTATGGATGGAACCGTTCGTGCCGCTGCGCGTGCCCCTGATCGAAAACCTGCGTCGTGATCCCTACGAGAGGGCAAGCATCACATCCAATACCTATTTTGACTGGCTGCTGGATCGCGCTTTCCTGCTGGTGCCTGCGCAGGCCTACGTTGGGAACTTCCTGAAGACATTCCAGGAGTATCCCCCGCGCATGAAGGCGGCCAGCTTCAGTCTGGAACAGGTCATGGAGCAGATGAAAAACCCGGCCTCGCACTGAGGCGAGGTGGATCGCTGCGGGCGCACCCTCTGGGTGCGCCTTTTTTTTGCTAACATCGGGTCTGTAAATACGGGTCAGCAGCAAAGGAATAATCAGATGAAATCCACGGTTCTCGTTCGCGTATCGTGCGCGGCACTCGTTGCTTC
Source organism: uncultured Gammaproteobacteria bacterium (assembly GCA_963712695.1). GTDB lineage: Bacteria > Pseudomonadota > Gammaproteobacteria > UBA9214 > UBA9214 > UBA9214. Next base: position 35,123 of record CAVQJD010000017.1, on the reverse strand, counting down.
GATGCTGTGCATGGGAATGGCACAGGCCGGTCCCGCACCCCGTCTGGTACTGCAGATTACCGTCGATGCCCTGCGCGGCGACCTGCCGCAGCGCTTCGCGCACGTGCTGGGCGAGGGCGGCTTCCGGTATTTGATGGAAGCAGGGTATCGACTACACCAATGCCAACTACCAGCATGCCAATACCGAGACCATCGTCGGACACACCTCACTGGCCACCGGCTCGGTGCCCGCCGCCCACGGCATGGTAGGCAATGTCTGGTTCGACCGGGAACTGGATCGCCTGGCCTATAACATCGAGGATTCACGTTATCACCTGCTCACCGCCGGTGCGGACGTGGACCAGAAGACCGAGATCGATCCGACCCAGAAGGCGGCCAAGGTGGACGGCCGCTCACCGGCGGCCATTCTGTCCTCGACCTTCAGTGATGAACTGGCCGTGCATTACGACGGCAAATCGAAGATCTTCGCGGTGTCGGTCAAGGACCGCGGTGCGGTTTCCTGGCCGGTCACGCCGGCAAGGCGTTCTGGTTTTCCAAGTCCAGCGGCGAGTTCGTCACCAGCACCTATTACTACGATCAGTACCCGGACTGGGTGATCGCCTGGAACGCCCGCAAGCCGGCACTGGCCTATGCCGGCAAGTCCTGGGAGTTGCTGCACAAGCCGTCGACGTATCTGTTTGGCGATGCCGATGATCGCAGTACGAGACCGACTTCCCGGGCTTTGGCCGCACCTTTCCCCATCCTTACGGTGAGGCGGGTGACAAGTACCTGACCACGCGCCTGACCCTGGGCCCGGCCGGTGATGCGCTGACCCTGGATTTCGCCAAGACCCTGCTGGACAACGAACAGCTGGGCCAGGATGAGGTGCCGGATTATCTCGCCATCAGTTTTTCCTCCACGGACTACGTCGGTCACCTGTTTGGCGCCTCCAGCCTGGAGGCCGAGGATAACCTGGCGCAGCTCGACCGCAGGCTGGCGGACCTGCTGGCCTACATCGACCGGAAGGTCGGCCTGAAGAACACCCTGATCGTGCTGTCCGCTGATCACGGTCAGCCGGAAATCCCGGGACACCTGCATGAGCTGGGCATCGACGATGCGCATTACTTCGATACCGAGGCGCTGGACAGGACGCCGGCCATCGCGGCGCTTAAAAAGCAGTTCGGCATGGGTGAAGAACTGATCGAGGCCTTCTTTCAACCCTATGTGTATCTCAACCACACGCTGATCCAGGACAAGGGTCTGGACCAGGCCGCGGTGGAAAAGGCTGTCGCTGCCGAACTGGAGAAGTTCGATGGCGTGGCGGCCGCGGTGTCCAGTACCGCACTGCGTACGGCCAGCCTGCCGGATACCCTGCTGAATCGTTCGATCCTGCGCAACTTCCACCCGAAACGTTCCGGTGATATCTACCTGGTGTTCGAGCCGAATGTCTTCATCAACGATTTTGACGGCCTGGCCGTGGCCTCGACCCATGGTTCACCCTGGCGTTACGACACCTATGTCCCGGTGATGTTTGCGGGGGCCGGACTCAAGCCGAAATCAGTCAGCCGTGCGGTCACGCCGTATGACATCGCGCCGACACTGGCGGCCTGGCTCGGCGTCAAGCTGCCCTCGGCGGCAATCGGGAATCCGCTGCCGGACGTGCTGGGTGACTGACGGTCAGGGGAGCCTCCGAAAGGGGCATCCCCGCGCCAGCGGGGATCCGGTTCTGGACTGTATACGGCGGCAATACCGGGTGTCGGGATGGATAGCTGAGTGAGCAAGAAAAAAAACACCAGGACCACAACACACACACCGGCCAGGCAGGCGAGCAAGGAAAAAGTGTCGGCAGGGCTGCGTCGGTTCGCACCGGTACTGGCTATGGTGTTGCTGATCATCGCCGTCGCTGCCGCTCTCGGCCAACGGTGGACCTCGGATACACCTGTGCATTCAGGCATGAAGATCACACAGCAGACCGTACCGCCGCCAGCGGGTGAGCAGCCGGCTGTAACGCCGCCGCCCGCAGAATCGGCCAGCTATGTCGGCCGCGCCGTTTGCGCTGACTGCCACGCCGGGGAAGACCGCTTGTGGCGTGGTTCGCATCACGAGCTCGCCATGCAGCAGGCGAATGCCGCCACGGTGCTTGGTGATTTTGCCGACCAGACGTTTACCTATCACGACATCACATCACGTTTTTTCAGGCGCGACGATACCTTCTACGTCAATACCGATGGTCCCGACGGCAAGCTTGCCGATTACCCCATCAAGTACACCTTCGGCGTCGACCCGCTGCAGCAGTACCTGGTCGAGTTTCCCGGAGGCCGCCTGCAGGCACTCAGCCTGGCCTGGGACGCCCGCCCGGAACAGCAGGGCGGTCAGCGCTGGTTTCATCTCTATCCCGATGAACAAATCACCCACGCTGACGCGTTGCACTGGACCCGGCCGAGCCAGAACTGGAACACCATGTGCGCGGAATGCCATTCAACGCATCTGGAAAAAAACTATGATCCGGCCGCCAGGACCTTCAACACCACCTGGTCCGAGATCGAATGTCTCCTGCGAGGCCTGCCACGGCCCGGGATCGGACCACGTGGTGTGGGCCGGGCGCAAACCCGGCTGGGAAAAGCTTGCTGCCGGCAAGGGGCTGGCAATCAGCTCGAAGAACGCAAGAATATCGAGTGGAACATCGATCCCGAAAGCGGTAATCCCGTGCGCGTCGGAAACCCGCGGCAGTGACAGGGAAATCGAGATGTGTGCACGCTGTCATTCGCGGCGCAGTCCGATAAGCGCGGACTATGTGCACGGTGAGCGCCTTACTGGATCACTACCTGCCGCGACTGCTGGAAGAGGGCATGTATTATCCCGATGGCCAGATAGACGATGAGGTCTATGTGTACGGATCTTTCCTGCAGAGCAGAATGTATCACGCCGGCGTCACCTGCAGTGATTGCCACGAGCCGCACAGCGCGGCCTTGCGAGTCCCCGGCAACGGTGTCTGCCTGCAATGCCACCCGCGGGCAAATACGACCAGCCCGGCCACCACTTCCACCAACCGGAATCAGCCGGGGCCAGCTGTGCCGAGTGCCACATGCCACCCAAGACCTACATGGTGGTCGATCCGCGTCATGACCACAGCATGCGCATACCGCGCCCGGATCTGTCGCTACAACTCGGTACGCCCAATGCGTGCAACAACTGTCATCAGGACAAGGATGCCGGGTGGGCCGACGCGCAGATCGGAAATGGTACGGTGATGTGCCCACGGGCTTTCAACGTTTGCACACCGCTGGATCACTGCGCGGCGTGACGGGCGGCGGCCGGCAGCGCGCTGGCTGCGCTGATTCGTGACACGGTACCCCGGGTATTGCACGTGCGACGGCGCTGGCAGTGATCGGCCCGTATCTCGACTGCAGCCACCATTGACGTGTTACCACTGGCATTGTCCGACCAGATCCCGATCCGTGCGGACTGCTGCTGTCGGCATACTGGAGCAAACCCCATTGAACGTCCGGGTGCGCCTTGCGTTTCCGATGCTTGATGACCCGGTGCGCGCAGTACGCATAGAGACCGCACGGGTGCTGGCGGCTATCCCGGCCGGCGAATTGTCGACGCAGCAGCGGGCATCGCTGGAGACAGCGCTGCAGGAATATGTCGCGTCCCAGTTGGCCAGCGCGGAGCGACCCGAGGCGCAGACCAACCTGGGTAATCTGTACGCGGCGCAGGGTAAAGAGGAACAGGCGATTGCCGCGTATAACACAGCGACTGACCTCAATCGCGCCTATGTCCCGGCCTACGTGAACCTGGCGGACCTATACCGCGCCAAGGGCAAGGAGGCGGACGCCGACAAAGTACTGCGCAAGGCGGCTGGGATCATGCCCGGATAATGCGGCCATCCACCATGCTCTGGGGCTGTCGCTGGTGCGGCAGCAGCGTACCGGGGAAGGTGTTGAGGAACTTGCGCCTTGCCAGCGTACTGAGCCCTGATGATGCGCACTATATCTATGTTTATGCGGTGGCGCTGAACTCAACCGGTAAGCAGGAAGAAGCGATCATGGTCTTGCAGGGTGCGCATAACCGGCACCCGAATAACCGTGACATCCTGAGTGCCCTGGTGGCGTTCCTTCGAGACATGGGGAATGAGGCGGCAGCGAGTGACCTATGCCGAGAAGCTGCGCGAGCTGTCACCCTGATGCTGCCGGGAGCAGAATCCTCCAGCATAAATCATGATCTGGGATTGGTGCTTCTGTTCAGTGCTTATCCCGGTTTTCTTGCCAGATCCTCCGCCTTTGAATGTGGTTACCGGTGCAACATCCGCAAAGCCTTGTGACCGGTGATTCTTGCGACCTCCATGACATTCAGTCCCTTCCCGTAGGCATCCACAAGTTCATCGGTCGCCGACCGATTGTCGCCTTCGGCAATTCTGACGGTGATTTACAGATGCTGCAGTGGACCGCGGCGGGAGATGGCAGGCGTTTCATGCTGCTGGTGCACCATACCGACGCGGAAGGCGAGTACGCCGATGATTGCACCTCGCCTATCGAAAACTGGACAAAGCGCAGGATGTCGCAGTCCGGCGCGGCTGGGCGGTGGTGGATATGAAGCGCGACTGGAAGGTGATTTATCCCTTCGATCAACCCTGACCGGCCAGCCTGATAAATCCGGGTGGCCTCAGGTTGAATGTCTCGCGAAAGGCATCCTACGAAAGTACGGACAACAGCCGGATATATCCGTATATATCCGTATATTGATCTCCACGTCAGCAACCCTGGAACGATGCCGTAAGTGCATTTCACTAATCGAATGGAGCAGACCATGAACCTCAGCAACAAACTTATCGCCGAATTCATCGGCACCTTCTGGCTCGTCCTCGGCGGCTGCGGCAGCGCCGATCATCGGCGCGGTGGTTGGCGCCCTGGCCTATAAGAGCGTGGGCGGCGCGGGATCGTCCTGACCCGTGGGGAAAAAGGGGACATTCTGAGTTTCTATCTGAGTTTAAAGCAGAATGTCCCCATTTCCCCGGTGTAACGACTATTATATGTACCTGACGTTCATCATTTGTTTGCGCAAGTCTCAACAATAACCCGGGGGGCGTTTATGAATATGGTACGTATGCTGCTGGCGGCAGCCTGTGTGTTCGCTGCACCGCATGTTCTCGCAGAGGAACAGACACCGGACACGACGCCGGGGCCGGATATCGACCGCATGAGCGAGCGCGTGCTGCTAGATGCCTGTGGCTATCTGCGCGCCGCCGAACGTTTTTCAGTTAACGTCGATGCCAGTTACGAGGATGTGCTGACGAATGGCACCCGGGTGGAATACCACCGGCAGGCGAGCGTCGAGCTCGAGCGTCCCGATCACCTGCGCATCGACAGCGAGAGCGACAAGGGCCAGCGTTCCATTTATTACGACGGCAAGACCCTGACCGTTTATCGCCCGGACCGGGGCGTGTACGCCATCGCGCCGGCGCCTGACACCATCGATGCGATGGTCGCTGCCGTCGAGGCGCGCGGCATCGCGATGCCGGCGAGCGACCTCCTGCTGAACCATCCCTGCGAGGCATTGGGAAATCACCTGCAGACCGGGACGTATGCGGGGCGGCATTATCTCGATGGCGACTGGTACCACCATCTGCTGCTTTCCTCCGATGCCGTGGACGTGCAGGTCTGGGTGGCACAGGGCGAGGCGCCGATGATTCACAAGCTGGTCATCACCTACACCACGCAGCCGGGCGAACCGCAGTACCGGGCGCTGCTCAGCGACTGGAACTTCGCTCCCGCCATCGACAGCACGACATTCAGCTTTGTGCCCCCCGCGGATGCACGCAAGGTGGCCTTCCGGGATGCCGGTACGACTGAGGGAGGTGCCCAATGAGCAACGCCAGGATGAGATGGCTGCAGGTGAAAAACGGGCTTGTGGCGGCTGCGCTGGTGATTCTGCTAGGTGCCGGACCCACCCTGACTATGACCGAGCGATCCGGGCGGTAGCGGCGTGGCGGCCGCGCGCAGCATCGGAGGTGGCGGTGGCGGTGCCCGCGGCGGTGGAGGCGGTGGCGCCCGGTCGAGCCAGATGAGCAGCCGGGTCGATCGCCAGCCGCGCGCCTCCAGCGCGCGGCAGGGTTCGATTCAGCGCGCGAACACGCAACCGGCACGATCGGTATCGCGACCGGCATCCGCCGGCACGATGCCGCGTGCCGGTACCAGCCAGCAGCGTCTCGCCACACGCGAGCCGTCACAGGCCAGGCGTCCCACGGCAAAAACCCGGCAGGTGGGCCAACCACAGAACCGCAGCGAGTGGAACCAGAAGCTGCAGACGCAGGACAGGTCGAAAGCGGGCGCGCGCACCGAGCGCCAGGCAACGCGCGCTGACGGCACGGGGCAACTGGGCGAGCAGCGCAGGGCCGAGGCACCGAGCCGGGAGGAACGCAGCAAGAATGTCGAGGAGCGGCGCAAGGAATATTCCGATAACCGCGATGAGATTCGCAATGAGCGCAAGCAGTCGATGGAGGACTGGCAGAAAAACCGCCAGGACTATCTGGAGTCTGCACGCGAGGATCGCCAGGACTTCGCGGAAGACATGATGAAGGATCGCGAGGACATGTGGGAAGACATGTACGACGACCACCACTACTGGGGTGACTGGGACGACGATGATAACGATAATGACGAATGGCTCTGGGGCATCGTCGGCGGGCTCGCCGGCTATATGATCGGCGCGGCCGTGAATTCGCCGCCCGCCGGTACCGTGATGGTGCCCGCAGGCGGCACCAATTACCAGTATTACGGCGGCGCGTTCTATGAGCCGGCGCCCTCCGGCGAGGGCTATGTGACCGCCCCGGCACCGGTCGGCGCCAAGGTCGAGGCCCCGCCGCTCGACTGCACCATCGTGTTCGGACCGGATCCCGCGGACCCCGGCTACTGCTTCTTCCAGGGGGCGTTCTTCCTCTACGACGAGAAGAGCGACAGCTACCTCGTTGCCGAACCGCCGATGGGCACGCAGGTGCCCTACCTGCCGGACGGGTATACGCAGGAGACGGTCAACGGCGTCGAGTATTACAAGCTCGGCACGATCTACTATCGCCCCTACCTGGCGGGTGACGATGAGCTGTTCGTGGTCTCGAAGATTTGAGTTATCGTTGCCGCGCTCCCTCGGGCTGGTGTGACCGGACATTGAGGGAGTGCGGCGCCTCGTCGGGCACACACTATGACTTGATCAATTCAAGGACTTCACAAGCTTCCCTGCAATACCAGGGAATTTAACCGTAAAGGAGAACTACTTATGCAACTGCAATTACGTATCGGTCTGGTTTTCCTGTTGCTGGCGTTGCCGTTTGCCCAGGCCTGGGCGGATGAATACGACGACACGATCAAGGTCTTCAAGGACGCCGGCGAAAGCGGCACGTTCTTCGACAAGAGTTACGGCTACGCGGTCTTTCCCACCATCGGCAAGGGCGGCATTGGCATCGGTGGGGCCTATGGCAAGGGCAGGGTCTTCGCCCAGGGCGCTTACGTCGGCGACACCTCGGTGACCCAGTTGAGTGTGGGTTTCCAGCTCGGCGGGCAGGCCTACAGTCAGATCGTCTTCTTCGAGGACAAGCGCGCCTTCGATGAATTCACCAACGGTAATTTCGAATTCGGCGCCGAGGCTTCGGCCGTAGCGATCACTGCGGGCGCCTCGGCGGCGGCCACGACCGCCGGCAGTTCCGCCGGCGCGAGTGGTGGTAAACACGATGCCACCACGGTGGGTGAATACCATAAGGGCATGGCGGTCTTTACCGTGGCCAAGGGCGGCTTGATGTATGAGGCCAGCGTCGGCGGGCAGAAGTTCAGCTATACAGCGAAATGACGGGCTTGTGCCGGAGCCTGCGCTACACGGTTCCGTTCAGGTTGCACAATGCCGGCTGGCAGTAGCGCCCGGTATTCAGCGTTAACTTGCTGCTGGTTTCGGAGAGGATGTTGATCCTCTGGAGTCATAGCGGGAGCCTGCCTTGCAATAGCCACTCATCAAGGAAGGCTGTGTATATACCCACGGATCCGGTCCTGTAACACTCACTGATGAATCAGGTATCATCCGCCTCGTCGCGGTTTCATAAATCTGCTACCTGCCGATCTGTCTGGAGAATGACCTCATGGACTTATCGCTGCGCCGTTTTTTGCTTCCCCTGATCCTGTCTGCTGATTCCCTTGTGCGGGTTGTCGGACGAGGTCATTCTGAAGAATGGCGACCGGCTCACCGGTACCGTCAAGACGACCAAGGAGGGCAAGCTGATCCTGGAAACCAGCTATTCCGGCGAAATCGGTATCAAGCTTGCGGATATCCAGCAGGTCACAACCGACAAGCCTGTCACCGTGCAGCTGGATGACGAATCGCAGATGACCGGCATCCTGTCCTCGACCGATAGTGCCGAGATGAGGATCGCCGCCGATGTCGACGCGCTTCCGCGGCCGGTTTCGATGGCGCAAATCGCGGCGATCGCTATCCCGGAGATTCCCGGGCTGAAAATCAAGGGTCAGTCGAATCTCGGGTTGGATATGAATCGCGGCAATACCGACCAGGACACCTACCATGTGGATGTCGAATCGATCTTCCGCTGGCCGGATGACCGCGTGACGCTCGGCGGCAGCGGCGACCTGGAGAAGAGCAACGGGGATAAAACCAAGCAGCAGGCCACCCTGGGCGGCAAGTACGACCACTTCATGAACAAAAAATGGTACCTCTACAGCGGGCTGGGTTTCGAGCATGACAAGTTTGCCGACCTGACCCTGCGCACCACCGTGTCGGCGGGTTCCGGTTACCAGATCTACGAGACCGATCGCACCAACCTGTCCATCGAAGCCGGCCCCGCCTATATCTGGGAGGATTACGATGATAGCGAGGATGATGATTATGCCGCTGCCCACTGGGGGCTGCGCTTCGATCATTACCTGGTGGAGGCATGGAAGCTGCAGGCCTTTCACAGGCACACCCTGGACTGGAGTCTCGAGGATTCCTCCGCGTACCTGTTCAAATCCGCAACCGGACTGCGTATCCCCATCCTGGACAGCCTGCAGGCTACCGTGCAGGTCAATTTCGACCGGAACAACAACCCGGCGGCGGGCGCCAAGAAGGATGACTATGAATATCTCCTGACCGGGGGATATGTCTGGTAAGGGTAATCGCGCCCACTGTTCGGTCTCATTGCGGGTCTCGAAGGTCTTGGTCTGCAGCGGCTGGCCCTTCTTGCGGACCTGTGCCTGCCATTGATACGCGCCGCGTTTACGGAAGGATGCCATTGTCACACGCCTCGTTCGCGAACGAGTGTGACAACGCTGTGACAAATAATCAGTCGGTAACCAGAACAGGGGGTGTCGTGGTTTCCAACCGATTGATTTGATTGGTGGGCGATACTGGGATTGAACCAGTGACCCCTGCCGTGTGAATCTGTTGCCAGGCCCGTTCTGTTTCAGGGACTTGCAGAATATCACAAGAAATATGAATCACATAGCCTGTTGCCCGGCATGGCCGGATCACGCGGAAATTCGTTCGTGGTGTGACAAAGGTGTGACAGGAAATCGAGCTCCGCCGTGATGCCATGTGAGACAGGACTGGAAAGATAGCACGATTCAATCGTGCCATTATTTGTCCCTCACACCTTTATCGATTGGCTTCAAAACAGATTCCACAAAGCTCACAACATCGATGCGATCGCCCGTACACATGCCTCCACCCCCATCGAATATATATCTAGCAACCCAGCCACCTGAATAGTGTATCCGCACCTGCCTTGCGAGCGTCACGTCTTCGACCACATCACGGATTACAGACTCCTGGTAATGATAAGAAAAATAGCCAGACATGGCGTACTTGGTGTAATTATGAACCAGGACATATGTATATTTGGATGTTAACTTCGGGATATCCTCTTTGGTAATTACATTCGTCTCTGGATCACGCTGATACCGTACATAATGTTTCGTCTGTCCAGGCAGGTTCTGATTGCCCTCAATATATCTGTATCCAATGCTTTCAATGAAATTTACATCTTGTACTGGTTCCATTGAAAACCCTTCCACGTCTTCCACTTTTTTATAGATGTGTTGACCGGCATCCCTTGCACACAACACTTTTAGATAGACATACCCAACCGTCTGATCACCCATTGGCACCAGCACAAAGATGGCCGCAATGATTAGGCGACTCCGGGTGCTGCGTGGAATCAAAATGAAAACCAGGGCTAAAACCAGATAAGCAACAAGTCCTGCCAGGATAATCGCTCCCACTGACATACCTCCATACAGAGACGTTCTAAAAAATAGCGGTAATCTGCAACGTGCATGGCCAGAATGGCCTACGGGTTATCAACCATGTCGCGAATAAATATGGATAATATTTTTTGCTTGGTATTCGGTTGTCCATAGCTATCACACCGAGTACCGCAACTTGTTGTGAATTTATCCATTAGCCATCCGCAGCCATGATTAAAGGATGTATTGTCTGCCAATATCTCATTTGTATTCTTGTTGAAATACCAGTACCTGGACTGATTAATATCAAAGATCTCGGAGTACTTGATCCAGTCAGACCTGTGAACCTCATATTCAGGTAGCATGTCATAATTCAATGTTCCATTTACTTTGGAGTTGGAGTAGGGCGGATACTTTATAAACAGAGGCTCGCCATCCTCATCCCAATATTGCTCGGGCAACTCAACGGTGTGATACACCTTGAATCCATACTGGGTATCGCAGAGTTTGTTAAAGTAGATGCGTCCTGCTATGAAATCGGAAAAGGGTAACAATAAAATAAGCAGAAATAACGCAAAGCCGAGCAGTGCCTTGCGTCTCATGCGTAAGAAGCGCTTTGCAATCCAAATTGATATGAGCAGTGCGATAGGCGTCCATATTAACCACGGCAAGAATGGTCCAAGACTGAGTGCCATATACACCAGATACAATATTTCTTGATTCATTGTAAGAACTTAAAACTACACACCTGATTAATACCACTGGATGTAAGCTGGTAGACTCGTAACTTTCCAGCAACAATCGGTGACTTTCCTATAAAGTCTGGATGATTTTTCCACCATTGATCAATGTATGCTTCATCTCCGTAGAGGAAGACATCATAGTCAACGTCGTGAATGGCATCTTCTAGAGCCGTATAACCTCGCTTTAAATCACTTGGTGATATACCCCAATCACCTTTTTTTACAGGACGAAAAACTGCGCTTCCCTTTTTATTGAAGGGAGGGTGAGGCATGATCAATTCAGTCTTTTTCATATCTATATGATCGTAATTCGTTGACAATACTGCCAACAATGATCCATACACACTGCCACATGGTTGCTCGAAGTAGACTGGCTCTATTTTTCCGTCATTATCTATATCAAATTCCGACAGAAAAGGCAGATGCCCAAAGCGCTGACGATCATCCAGATAAGTCCGGTACGCCTCTTCGACTTGAGGCGTCGTTGCTTGCCACTCAAGCCATTTGTCAACGCGATAATATTTAACAGGATTGACATCTCGCTCCCATAACAGCGCTGTCATTTCATTCCTAAACGCTTGGATTGGTCGCCCTGAGGGTGTCAATTTGCCTTGATATGAAGACCACTCTGGTTTGGTGAATCCCAAATCAGGATTTACCTTGCGCCCACAAGGCATCGGTACTTTGGGCTTAAACGAGTTAAGGTTAACTTCATAGGCCTCGCATACTTTCACGCCTTTTCCTTCGAGCAATTTGTACTGACCACTCGACGCAGGCTGCTTCTCCATTCGGGTGGATAGTTTATGGACATTCCTTGGCTTTAGTGTTGCCCTGACAACATCGTAAGAACCAAGCCGACGCTTCACGCCCGTACTCGACTCCTGGCCGCAGAACCAGGGGGTGAACGTGAATCCAATCCGACCCCATATTTGCGAATCCACCCAGCCCGGGTATATGGAGAAATAGACTAATTCTCCAAGCACCTCACCCGATGATCTGTCTCTCACAAAGCTACGACTTCGTTTGAGGTGTTTATTTATTACAATTGACTTATGCGCAACCTCGTAATTGCTAATAAATGCATCCACAACCTGTTCAATGACTTTCCCATCTTCCATACTGTAAAGTATTTTTTTATCCTTATGACCTGCCTCAACATATTTATATCCATACTTCGACCAAGATTCGATGCTGTACGCTCCCTTAAATCCATCGACATCGACTGTCTTGTAGACATGCAATCCGCCTTCTTCTTCGCAGATTTTCTTTGCTTGCTGGCCTATCTGGTACACATCCCAATGCATCCATACTGTTGCGACAACCAGAATCACCACGGTTGCCTGGAAACGCCCCCAAAATGAAAACCGTTTCCTGAAGAACAGCCGATTGAATACTGCTAGGACGATAAGCAGCAGAGGCAAGAGCAGAATGAGCACCAGTATTGGACCAAACAGGTAATAGTAGGTTGTTCCGGCGATATCGATCATTTCATTTTGTCTCCGGCCCGTATCAATTCTGGAACCTTGGAAACCTGCCATGAAATATCCAGTTCACTAAGCGCTGCGAGATATTCCTCCAGCGTAATCAGGTCTAGGCAGGGTATCGCGCCGGTCCTGTCGATTGCTCGTAGTGCGAGTTTGCGGGTCAGCAGGATAGCGGGCATGCAGGGGATGTAGGGGCCATCGCCACTGCGCGCAGTCAGTTCGAAGGTGATCCGCTTGCGCGTGCTTTTGGCGTCCGTCCCGCCGAGCTCCATATGCAGGGCACTGTTGTCCGTTCCGAAGCGGTCGAACAGGAACGAGGTGCGCAGCAGCAGTGGGGCCATACGTTCGAGCTTCCTGAGCAGCCCGATCCGTACCAGGCCGGAGAGCAGCCACAGCGTCCAGTGCACCAGCGGCAGCTCCAGGCCGGCGTAGAAGCGGATCGTCCTGAGGGACGGATACCGGTCCGGGAATAGGGCGAGGTCCGGTATGTCGCAATTGCCAAGCCAGCGGCGGCCCAGCCCGGGGTAATGGCGGGCATGCAGGCCTTGCCAGCCGTAGACAGTCTGCATTTGTCCGTCGATCATGGTGGTAAACTGTTTTCCTGTGTAGGAAAGGATGGCGGCTGTCGTGGCCAGGCCGCGGGTCGTCTGCTGCGCGGTCGTGATGCCGTAGTCCAGTGATTCGAGTCTGCCGAACTCGTTGCGGTAATGGTCGACCAGCGCGGCAGTCAGGCAGGGGACGGAACTGGCGCCGCTGACAACCAGCACGCCTTTATCCCGTGCCTCCCAGTCGAGACTGCCGATGCCGGCCACGAAATCACGCCCGTCAGCCAGATCGATATAGTGACTGCCCGCCTCGATACAGGCTTTGGCGACCTCGTAACCCTGGGCCTGGAAGGGGCCAGAGGTGTGGATAGTGATATCCGGCCGGACTTTGCCCAGCGCCGCCGACAGGTTAGCGGTGATGTCCAGTGCAACCGCTTCCGGGCGGTGTGCGGCCGCCAGTTCGGCAGCGAACACTCTGGCCTTGTCGAGGGAGCGTCCCGCGATGATCAACTGGAGCATCGGCTCACGGGCCAGTGACCGGCTGATGAAGCGGCCAAAGTTGCCGTAGCCACCGATAACCAGTACACGCGTCGTCATGCGTCCTCGCTGATCCGGAACCGGCCGCTGTAGCCGTAGATCCTGCCCCACCAGGGATGGCGTATCTCGACCCACATGTCGAAGGTGTCGTCATCCACAGCGGTTTCCTCGGCGTGGCCCGCGCCGAACAGGGCGGTCAGTGGTAACGGGATGTAGTGGCCGAACAGGTTCAGTACATAACCTTGGTGTTGCAGGATTACCTTGTCATCCTTCCACAGATAGCGCATTTTCCAGCCGATGCCGAAACGCATCAGTTCCACGACCTCGTCGCCGGCGAGCTGGCGCATGCGCGAGCGGAACCGGTAGTGTTTACGCCCGGCGAAATGGAAGGTGCGGTTGAAATGAAAGTCGCGCGAAGTCCTGCTGCTTTCGAAAACGACGGTCACGGGAACATCGGCTTCATTGAATGGCGGTATCATGCCCAGCAGCAGGAACAGCGGCCTGAACCACCTGACCGGGCCGTGGCACATCACGTCCAGTGTTCCCGCCACGCACACCCGGTCCGTGGAGTAGGGGCGATTGGCATAGTGTCGCGGTATCACGGCAGGAAGCTTGTTCCAGTCCGCACCGAAGATGGCCTGGAAGATGGGCTGACCGTTCCGGTCAAGATTGTCGATCGGGAGTACGCCGCGCAGGCGCAGGAGCCGGTTGCGGGTACCGCGCATCCAGGGATAGATCAGCTTCGCCAGGGAATCGGACCAGAACAGGGATTTGTTGAACCAGTTGAACGGCCCGTGCGGTGCGCCATGCCGGGCCATGAACTGCAAGGCACCGTCACCGTGATAGAAACGGCCGGAATGGCAAATGACCATGCCCGCATCCAGGTCGAGACCCTGCCGGCTGATCTCTGCCAGGAGCGGGTGCGCCTGGCCGTCACGTGCGTTCAGCAGGTGCAGTGAGCCGAAACGTTTCCTGATTCGCAGTGCCTGGGCTGCATAGCTGCAGACCGGGCAGTTGCCATCGTAGACGAACCAGACACCCTCACTGTCCGTTTCGTTCGAACTCATGCCGGCTTGAACACCATCAGGAAGAAGATCATGGCCAGGCTGGCAAACGCCGGCCAGCCCAGCAGCATCCAGTAGCCGAACAGCCGGTGGTAACTGTCCGGTAGTGCCGTCTCCATGCGCAGGGCGTCTGCCGCCAGCTGTTTTATGCGGTGCTGGATCCAGACCACCGGCAACCAGCACAGGCCCGCCACGATATACAGTACATAGGTCCAGACCAGCCAGGTATCCGCCCACTGGTATCCGCTCTTCCATACCAGCCAGGCACCGGTCAGAGGCTGAATGATCACGGCCGGCAGGGTAAACAGGAAGTCCGCCAGGACGGTATTGCGCGCGGCAAAATACCTCTCCTGCGGATGGTCAGTGAAGCGAGACTGGAACATGAAAAACGCGATGCCGAGCCCCGTCCCGAACAGCACGGTCGAGCTGAGAATGTGCACGGTTTTTACAATAAGGTACCAATTCATAGAACAGTATTGTCGACTGGCGTGCCTATTCCTGCAATTGCTGGTTCGATGCAAGAGGCAGCTGCAACTAATGGCTGTGTATCTGATGCGTCAACCACTTTTCATGCTAATACAAAAGTACTAGTCACCGGATTTGTACTTGCATTACTGAATAAATCACTACGACACCTGAATGGATTGATCGTGGTGCCGTTGCGTAACGCCGTGTCTCATTACGCCTCCAGCATTAATGCAGGCAGTACAAAGGAGGCACGACGTGAACCCGGAATATTCAACGAAAGACGGACAATACTACACGGACATCGAGATCGCCGAATTGCTGGGGATCTCGCTCGGCCGCTTGCGCAACAAGCTCTGCGCCGGTAGCCCGCTGCCGCCGCGCATCCAGCCGCCCGGTTGTCGTCATCGGCTGTGGCCCTGCCAGGCCGTACATGGCTGGCTGGAGCAGTACACAATCACGGTAGCTGAACCAGACGCGCATGATTCGCCACCACGGCGCCGTGGACGTCCGACCAAGCAGGAGGCGCGGGCGCGGCGATGAGTGTTGCGGCAACGAACTGGGCCTGGGGGCAGAAGCTCAAGCCCACTCCGAAACTGATCCTGATGGCGCTGGCTGATGCTGCCAATGAATGCGGTATCTGTTGGCCCAGCGTATCCACGGTGGCTGACAAGTGCTGTGTCTCCATGCGCACCGTCCGGCGGGTCATGCGCAAGCTCATCGAGCGCCGGCTGCTGCTCGCCGAACAACGCTATCGCAGGGACGGTTCCTGTTCCTCGAACCGGTATCGCCTGCAACTGGAAGGGGGTGACAGATTGTCACCGGCCCCTGTCGCCTGCGACACCGTCCCCGGTCAGGGGTGCGAGGGTCCCCGTGACGCCGGTGTCATACCAGGAACCACCAAGGGAACCGTAAAGGAACCACAACCACCACGGGGAACGGCGGCCTGTGTGGTTGATACCGAAGCCGGTGATAGTGGTGGTGGAGAATTATCCGGACTGGTATTTCCGCGTACCCTGTCGGCAACCGAGCGGGAGGAGGCGGGCAGGAAGCTCGCCGGATTACCCGCTGGCCTGGCACAGCAGCTCCTCGATGAACTGGCCGCGAGTATCGGGACCAACGTGATTCAGAAGACACCGCTGGCCTACCTTCGTGGCCTGATTGCGCGTGCCCGGGTCGGTACGTTCACACCGGAAGGTGCCTTGCGGGTTGCGGAGCAGCGCAGGCAGCGGGCAAAGGTCGATGCTGCGATGGCGCGCGATGACTCAGCGCGCAGTGACTACCCGCCTGCCGCAGTCGATCCTGAGAATCCGCTGGTCAGGAAACTGCACAATATCCAGAACCGATACCGGGAGAAGAAAGGCCGGTCAGACTGATGCAGTCGCCGATTATGCCCTGGGCATACCCCAAACGACATGAAGAAAGCTGGCTAAGCTATTGATTGTCTGTTTGACCTCGGCGCTTCACTGGTGCTCACACGTGGAGCACCCGTCGTCATCAAGACATTGATGTAACTTCCTGAAAAGCAAGCATAGCGAATGAAATGCCGGCAATCGGCCAGCTGTCCCCACTGGGGACAGCTGTACATCTTGCATGATCAACTCTGTTCTATGTCAATGCAGGTCAACTGTCCCATGTTGGGACAGGGGCTCGTCGAGATATATGACGTAACCGAATGAAAATATGGACATAGCTCATTCTGTCAAATGTTGATGGGTGTTCACCAGGTGAGCACCCGTCAGCTTTAAGACAAGTAGATAACCGACTGAACCGCAGCCCTTGCTGTTTGCTGTGTTCGTAATGCATGACTGCTGCCCGGGGCAGAACCTTCCTGGATCAGGAATGTGCTGTAACCACCTGATGTCCGGAGCAGCGCACCGCGTTCGAATATCAATAGGTGATTCCAGTGGAATCAACACTGCCTGCCCGAAGGCCGTCAGATCCGTTTGTATGCAGCCGGTGTGACAGGCAACCGCCTGGCGCGCCGGTTGCCCTGTGCGAGCGGCCGTGTCACTACACAGCGCGGCAGCGCGGTAGTGACGCGGCCGCAATCAGGGTCCAAGTGCGGAATATGCCGGCGGTTTTCCCGCGTCAGCCTGGATGCTGCGTGGATTACGACGTAAACCACGCAGACCGGTGAGAGGATTTATCGGTGACCGGCGAGATGGCCGTGCCTACACTGGCTGCACGTAATCGGTTTTATCCGCGGCCACTGCGGCAAAGTGGCAAGCAAGGCACCGCTCGGATCGTGCAACCGGTGCATCGGCGCAAGCCGCGATCCATCTTCGATATCGGGCAGCATAAAGAGACTGCCCATCTTCAATACCAGGACACTTCCGTAAGGCTTGTCCCTTCCTGCAGGCAACTGCCTGTCGTTAACCACGAGCCTCGTGCCCGGCGATTGCCTTTGGCTGTTGTCGTGCCGTGCTCATTTTCCATTCACCGCGGGCCTGTCCCGCTCACTGCAAAGGAGGTGTAACCACACTCGAAGTAACGCCCGTTGTCGGGCACGTTGGTCTGCGCGGGACCGGTTCTCCACGGAGAACATTCCGCGTTGCCTGTGACCAGGCATTGTCAGGTCGTTTGGGGGTAGTGCCCCGTGACCGTACCGCGAATGCGGGCCTGCGAGCTTCGGCTGCCAGGTGGTCAGAAACACTCACCTGAAAGGAGAACACGCATGCGAGACCTGAACTACCAACTCAAGCAACTCTGCCGCAATTGCCGGGAGGGCGCCTATGGCACCCAGAGCAAGCGCGAGTACATGCTCACCCTGATAGCCAATCAGCTCCATGCGATTGGCTATCGGGGCATGAGCGCCCAGTCCCTGAAGCCGAAGCATGTCGAGGCCCTGGTCAAGCAGTGGTTCGCGGAAGGGCTGTCCACCGGCACCATCAAGAACCGCATGGCCACCATCCGCTGGTGGGCGCAGAAGGTCAACAAGCAGAACGTGGTGGCCAGATCCAATGAACACTACGGCATCCCGGACCGGCGCTTCGTCACCAACGAATCGAAGGCAAAGACCGTCACCGGCGAGCAGCTGGAGAAGGTGCGCGACGAACACGTGCGCATGAGCCTGGAACTGCAGCAGGCCTTCGGCCTGCGCCGTGAGGAGGCCATGAAGTTCCAGCCCAGCTTCGCCGACCGCGGCGACCACCTGGTGCTCAAGGGCAGCTGGACCAAGGGCGGCCGTGAGCGGACCATCCCGGTCCGCACCGAGGCACAGCGCGACGTGCTCAATCGTGCCCGCCGCCTGGCCGGTCTCGGCTCCCTGATCCCGAGCAACCGCAATTACCGGCAGCACGTGCGCGTCTACGAAGGCAACACGCTGCGCGCCGGCCTTTCCCAGATGCACGGCCTGCGCCATGCCTATGCCCAGCACCGCTACGAGGAACTGACCGGCTGGCAATGTCCGGCTGCCGGCGGACCGATGCCAAGGACCCTGACCCCGGAGCAGCGCGAGCTGGACCGCGAGGCCCGGCTGACCATCAGCCGCGAACTGGGGCATGAGCGGGAGCAGGTCACGGCAGCCTATTGGAAACTTGGTCGGTAACGACAATCATTCCCATCGGTACCGTGCCCGCAGTGAACCCGACTAACCCATATTTACTAGCTCGAAAGTATCAGGCATGACCGGCATCTTCCTCGTGTATGGTTGCGCCATGAAACTCCGCATCCTCAATGACCTGCATATCGAGTTCGAGGACTTCGAGCCGCCGGCAACCGCAGCCGATGTCGTGATCCTGGCCGGCGATATCGGTGTCGGCCTGGAAGGCCTGCACTGGGCGAAAGCCCGGTTCCCGGACCGGCCGGTGATCTACGTGCCTGGCAACCACGAGTTCTATCATCACGACCTGTCTCTGATCGCGGAGCTGAAGGCGCAGGCACCCGGGCACATCCACGTCCTGAACGACGATCATGTCGTCATCGATAGCGTGCGCTTCCTGGGCAGCACCTTGTGGACAGACTTCGCCCTGTTCGGCGAAGGCGAGCGCTTCTACGCCATGAAGACGGCCGGGCAGGGCATGACGGATTTCTCCATCATCCGGAACGAGGGGCGAAAATTTACACCACAGGATGCCGTCCAGCTGCACACGGCCAGCCGGGGCTGGCTGGCATCGAAGCTGGCCGAGTCCTTCGACGGCAGGACGGTGGTGGTCACCCACCACGCCCCGTCCTCGCGCTCGGTGCATCCCCGCTATGCCCGCGACCAGCTGACCCCGGCCTTCGCCAGCAGCCTGGAGATGATGATGGACGGTGAGCGGGCCGCGCTCTGGGTGCACGGGCACATGCACGATGCCTTCGACTATGAGATCTACGGCACCCGGGTGGTCTGCAACCCGCGCGGCTATGCGCCACGGGACCTGAATCCCGATTTTCGTCCGGATTTCGTTATGGAAATCTGACTATGTCACTGTAAACTAACCGCTTTCACATCTGATGCGTGGGCAGCATCCCGACCACAAAGGCCAGATAACGAGCAAGCACGCCATTTATCATGGCGATCGGAGAGTGATGGTCTGCCGTTTGACCGAACTCCAGAAACGGGTGCAGTTAAACAGGAGTGGATTGTATACATGGCGGTAAAAAAGAAGGCAGGCAGAAAACCGGCCGCACAGAAAAGGCCGGCACGGCAAACAACCGCCGCCGCAACCAGCAAGGACAAATCCCTCGAATCCTGGATCTGGGATGCCGCCTGCTCGATCCGCGGCGCCAAGGACGCGCCCAAATACAAGGACTTCATCCTGCCGCTGATCTTCACCAAGCGGCTGTGCGATGTGTTCGACGACGAACTGAACCGGATCGCCGACGAGGTCGGCTCGCGCAAGAAGGCCTTCCAGCTGGTCAAGACGCGACCACAAGCTGGTGCGCTTCTACCTGCCGCTGGAGCCGGATGACCCGGAGGAGCCGGTCTGGTCGGTCATCCGCAAGCTGTCGGACAAGATCGGCGAGCAGCTCACCACCCACCTGCGCGACATCGCCAAGGAAAACCCGCTGCTCAAGCGGCATCATCGACCGGGTCGACTTCAACGCCACCACCCACGGCCAGCGCGACATCGACGACGACCGTCTCTCCAACCTGATCGAGGCCATCAGCACCAAGCGCCTCGGGCTGGACGACGTGGAGCCGGACATCATCGGCAAGAGCTACGAGTACCTGATCCGCAAGTTCGCCGAGGGCGGCGGCCAGAGCGCCGGCGAGTTCTACACCCCGCCGGAAGTCGGCATGATCATGGCGAAGGTGATGGATGCCGAGCCAGGTATGGAGGTGTACGACCCCTGCTGCGGGTCCGGCGGCCTGCTGATCAAGTGCGAGATCGGTATGGAAGAGAAGATGAAGGCGCTGCGTAGGAAGAATGGCGAGAAGGCCTATGCGCCGTTGAAGCTCTACGGCCAGGAATACATCGCCGACACCTGGGCCATGGCCAACATGAACATGATCATCCACGACATGGAAGGCGAGATCGAGATCGGCGACACCTTCAAGAACCCCAAGTTTCGGAAGGGCGGCAAGCTGCGCACCTTCGACCGCGTGGTCGCCAATCCCATGTGGAACCAGGACTGGTTCACCGAGGCCGACTACGACAACGACGAACTCGACCGCTTTCCCGCCGGCGCCGGTTTCCCCGGCAAATCCTCCGCCGACTGGGGCTGGGTGCAGCACATGCACGCCAGCCTGAACGACACCGGCCGCGCCGCCGTGGTGCTCGACACCGGCGCCGCCTCGCGCGGCTCGGGAAATGCCGGCACCAACAAGGAAAAGACCGTCCGCCAGTGGTTTGTCGACCACGATCTCATCGAGAGCGTCCTCTACCTGCCCGAAAACCTGTTCTACAACACCACCGCCCCGGGCATCGTGCTGTTTCTGAACAAGGCCAAACCGAAAGACGCGTCAAGGGCAAGGTGCTTGCTGGTCAATGCCAGCCAGGTGTTCGAGAAGGGCGATCCCAAGAACTTCATCCCCGACGCCGGCATCGACCGGATTGCCGACACCATCATCAACTGGCAGGAAGAGGAAAAGCTCAGCCGTATCGTTGACCATGACGAGCTGGCGAAGAACGACTACAACATCTCCCCCAGCCGCTACATCCACACCGCGCGAGGCCGAAACCTACCGGCCCATTGCGGAGATCGTCGAGGAGCTGGAAGTCATCGAGGCCGAGAGCCGGGAGACGGATGCAGGAATTGAAAAGGATTCTGGAGAAGATCGGGCTGTGAGCAACCTGATCCTCTACACCTCCGACGATGGCCGCACCCGGCTCGACCTCCGTGTCGATGGCCAGACCGTCTGGCTCACCCAGCTCGAAATCGCCGAGCTCTTCCAGACCACCAAGCAAAACGTCTCCCTCCACGCCAAGAATATCTTCGAGGACGGCGAGTTGGCCGAGGATTCAATTGTCAAGGATTCCTTGACAACTGCCACGGACGGCAAGCGCTACAAGACCAGACTCTACAACCTCGATCTCATCCTCGCCATCGGCTACCGCGTCCGCTCCCCGCGTGGTGTCCAGTTCCGCCAATGGGCCAGCAGCCACCTCAAGGAATACCTCGTCAAAGGCTTCGTCATGGACGACGAACGACTCAAGAACCCGGGCGGCTGGGACTACTTCGACGAACTCCTCGCCCGCATCCGCGAGATCCGGGCCTCCGAGAAGCGCTTCTACCAGAAGATTCGCGACCTGTTCGCCCTCAGCACCGACTACCGATCCGATGACCGGGACGCACAGCTGTTTTTCGCGGAGGTGCAGAACAAACTGCTCTACGCTGTCACCCGGCAGACCGCCGCTGAGATCGTCGTCGCCCGTCGCCGATCCCGGTGCGCCCAATATGGCACTGACCAGCTGGAGCGGTTCGCGCGTCCGCAAGCACGACGTGATTATCGCGAAGAACTACCTCGCGGCGGACGAAATCGATACCCTGAACCGCCTCGTCGTGATCTTCCTCGAGCAGGCTGAACTCCGCGCCAAGGAACGCAGGCAACTCACCCTGGACTACTGGCGGCAGAATGTCGACCGGCTACTGGAGTTCAACGAGCGCCCGGTGCTGGACGGCGCGGGTACCATCAGCCATGAGTCCATGAAACAGATCGCCCGGGACCGCTACGAAAGCTTCGATGCGCAGCGCCGTTCGGAAGAAGCCCGGCAGGCTGATGCGGAAGATTTGCAGGAACTGGAAGCGATTGCAAAGGAGTTGGAACAAGGTGGGGAGTGAAGACGGGAATATTTATCCGACGATTACGCAGAGGGTCGCAGATTTGGCGATCCCCAATAACATCTGTGTAAATCTGCGCAATCTGCGGATGGACAGGGCCTTGATGGGCATTCTGGAGAATATCGGGGTATGAACATGGAACTCCAACAGACTGAGATTGGTGCGTTTCCCGCAACCTGGGTTGTTGACCGTGTTGATGCTGCATTCGACATTCAACAGGGCAAGCAGGTATCAAAGAAAAATCGCGATGGTGAACACCAACGCCCGTTTCTCCGCACGAAGAACATTTTCTGGAATCGTCTCGAACTGACCGATCTTGATCAGATGCACTTCAGCGAGGCGGAGCAATCGCGTCTTGAGCTCTGCACAAATGATCTGTTGGTCTGCGAGGGTGGCTCGATCGGTCGAACGGCGCTTTGGAATAACGAGGTCGATGGATGCCTTTATCAAAACCATCTCCACCGTCTCAGGGTAAAGGGATATAAGGCTGATCCACAATTCGGTGTGTATTGGCTATGGTATGCATTCGACGTTGCGAAGCTTTACTTTGGCCGAGGTAATGTAACGACGATCCCTAATCTTTCTCAATCGAAGCTGGCGGAGTTGCCTATGGCGCTCCCCCCGCTCCCCGAGCAGAAAAAAATCGCCCACATCCTCTCGACGGTGCAACGCGCAATCGAGTCCCAGGAGCGAATCATCCAGACCACCACCGAACTGAAAAGGGCCCTCATGCAAAAACTCTTCACCGAAGGCCTCCGCAACGAACCCCAGAAACAATCCGTGATTGGCCCGATCCCAGAGAGTTGGGTGGTGGTGGAGTTGGAGGCGAAGGCTGAGTCTTTCCAGTACGGCACATCTGTTAAATGTGGTTATAACGTGGCGGGGAGGCCCGTACTCCGGATTCCCAACGTTGTTGGAGGAAGTGTAGATCTGGCAGATCTGAAGTTTGGAAACCCCAAGACGAATGAACTTGAGAAACTTCGACTTCAAACCGGGGATCTTCTGTTTGTAAGGACGAACGGTGTAAAAGAGAATGCTGGGCGTTGTTCGAAGTTCAATGGCGAGATCGAAGATTGCTACTTTGCGTCCTACTTGATCCGCGTCCGCCTTGATCCATCTGTTCTGAATCCGGACTTTCTGAACGAATATTCCAGAACCGAGATTGGCACCTCATTTCTAAGTGGTAAAGCAATCCGGACCGCCGACGGAAAGTTCAATATCAACTCCGGGACTCTTAAGACGATGCTCGTCCCCATTCCAGAAATTGATGAACAGAACGAAATCGCTGATTCACTTGCTCTTGTAGATGTAAGAGTGGCGAATGCAGCAGCGAAGAAAACTCAACTCAAAGACCTCTTCCGCACTCTCCTTCAAGAATTTATGACTGCAAGAATACGAGTCAATAATCTGGATATGAATATAAGTAACTGAAACATCAGGGACATATTGTATGGATCATACACATATCGTACAGGCCTCGGATCTGGAGCGTTATGCTGACAGGCGGGATAGCCAGGGAGTGATACCTGAGCTGGTTTACCTGCTGGTCAGGCAATCTGTGAATGAACTGAGTGTTTGTCGAATTCCATACGGAGATCAAGTCAATCAGCCGGGAATGGACGGGCTAGTTGAGGCTGGCGATTCATATAGAGAGTTCGTGCCTTGCGGAACTTCGTACTGGGAGATAGGGACAGGCGGAGATCCACAAAGCAAGGCCACAAGTGATTTCCGGAAGCGCACAAATGCTCTGGACGATCAAGATAGAGCCCGGTCGTCGTTTGTGTTCGTTACTCCTCGATCGGCCGGCTCAGATGGGTGGGACGAACCGAGGCAGTCAAAATGGTTGAAAAGGCGTAAAGACAAAGGTTGGGCAATCATTCGTATTATAGATGGAGTCAAGCTGGCAGACTGGTTGCGTGAATTTCCTGCTGTTGGCCGATGGATGGCAAACAAAATCGGCATCATGTCTGGTTTAGGTGGATTGATTACTCCAGCCGAACACTGGGAAATAATACAGTCTTCGAAAAGTGCCGCAGATCCATCGTTGCCCGAAAAATTGTTTATTGTCGGCAGAGATAACGCCTGTAACGCATTGCGTGAACTGTTTGAGGGGCGGTCGCAACGGCTGCTGTTGTTTGCTGAAAGTGAAGCAGATGTTGAGGATTTTGTTTCTGCATATCTGTCATCGCTCGACGAAGCTGCTTCACAACTATACGGAAATCATTGTCTTTTCATAAGCGATGAAGATGCGTGGCGTTCTATAGCAGAAACAAGAAGATCGCATATTCTTGTGGCTCATCCCAAACTGGTACTGGAGTCAGAAAACAGCGACCTTCAAACCCTGGCTACCAGGAACGGTCATGCTGTTGTAATACCGATTTGTGGCGCCTGGTCGGGAGAATCACGCGAGATTGTTCGGCTCAGAAGTCCGTCCCAATCCCAAATTGAAGCAGCTTTGACAGAGGCTGACTATTCCGCGGTCAGGGCAAGGGAGCTCGCTAGTGCCGGTGATAATCGATTGTCTGCTTTAAGGCGTCATTTGCTTGGGCTGGGTCAATTGTCTCCCTATGCAACATGGGACAATGCGCGACAACTTGCGCAAGCGGGATTGATTGGCAAATGGGATGGTAAAAAACAAGCAGACCAAGAAGCTATTGGAGAACTGCTGGGAAAAGGATACGGGGAGTGGATCGAGACGATTAGACCGGCACTACATCGTGCGGACACTCCCCTGTATCAGAAGAACGAACAATGGAGGGTTGTCGCGCGCGGTGAAGCCTGGAGTGCTCTTGGGCCACAGATAACCGATGATGATCTGGATAACTTCAAACTAGCAGCGCTACGAGTGTTGGGTGAGCGTGACCCTAAATTCGATTTGCCAAAAGATGAACGATATGCAGCAGGTATCCATGGAAAGATTCTGAAGCATTCTGGAAGGTTGCGTGAGGGAATTGCTGAGACCCTCGCCTTGCTGGGTAGTCGGCCGAAAGTGCTTTCATCATGTTCACATGGAAAGGCCGAGGCTATAGCCGTTTTAGCGGTGCGTGAGCTGCTGCAAAATGCTCAATGGGAGCGCTGGGCGGGCCTTGATCATCTGCTTCCGCTATTGGCAGAAGCGGCACCAGATGAGTTTCTCGATATGGTAGAAGCTTCGCTGGAAAATATTGATGAAAGCCCGTTTCATTTGGTATTTGCCCAGGAAGAAACTGGCGGCATTGGTGGTTGGAACTATACAAGCGGATTGCTCTGGGCTCTTGAAGGCCTTGCTTGGCATCCTGACTATGTCTCAAGAGTAATTCTTGTTCTCGGAGAGCTCGCGTCGATCGACCCGGGTGGAAGCTGGTCAAACCGACCTGCAAACTCACTCACAGATATATTGCTTCCCTGGCACGTCCAGACTTGTGCAAGCCTGGAAAAAAGAAAATCTTCAGTTGAGGCGCTTCTAAATGAGCAACCACTCGTCGCATGGAGACTGTTGATCAGCCTGTTGCCACACAGTCATGGTGTTACTTCAGGATGTCACCGGCCATCCTGGCGGAACCTTATTCCTCGCGACTGTAAGGATGTAGTTACCCACAAGGAGTATTTTGAACAGATAGTGATGTATTCGGAATTGGCTGTTTCTCTGGCCAAAAATGACATTAACAAAATTAATGAATTAATTGAGCATTTGCCTGATCTGCCAGTGCAGGCACATGACAGCATTCTCGATCATCTGAAATCTGATGAAGTAAAGAATATGGATGAGTCTGATAGGGCTGACTTATGGGAGAGTCTGACGTCTCTTGCCAGAAGGCACCATAAATTTTCAGATGCCGAATGGGCAATGCCGGAAAGCATGCTTGTTAATATTGAATCGGTCGCTGAATTATTGAAGCCAGAGACGCCCGAGTTATTATACAGATACCTGTTTACATTCAATGATTCCGATTTGTACGATGAAAAAGGTGATTATAAGGAGCAGAGTCTCAGACTAGAGAAAAAGCAACAGGATGCATTGCACGAAATATTAAACACAGGCGGTATAAGGGCAGTCCTGGACTTTAACCGGGCTGTGACAAATCCATATCGCGTAGGTCTGGCACTTGGATATGTTGCAGATGACGCCCAAGAGCATGAGTTGTTGCCGACTTCCCTTGATAAGGAAGATGCAGTGTTGTGGAGCATGATTGGTGGTTATATTCATGCACGTTATTCCAAATTAGGCCTTGCATGGGTAGATAAAATCTTGTCATGCGATTGGGGCGCGAAAGAGCGTAGCAGATTATTGATGCTGTTGCCGTTTGCTGAGGATATATGGGCCAGAGTGGAGAAGTCACTGAAAGATGATGAGGGGCTCTACTGGCGCGAAGTTGTTGTCAACCCGTATGAAGCTGCTGACGTGACTGGCTCACTTGAAAAGCTGATCACATTCGGCAGGGCGAATGCTGCTGTTCAATGTCTGGGCAGGATGCGTGCCAGTGAGGATGAGTTTAGCCCGGATCTGGCTACACGTGCATTATTGGCGGCGCTAGAGCTAGACGAGCTTGATAAAGATTTTGATCAGCATGCAACTATTGAAGTTATTACGCGGCTACAGAAAGCGCCTGGACTGGATGAGGATGCGCTTTGCAGGATTGAATGGAACTTTTTGCCTTTGCTTAATCGCTTTTCGCAAGGAGCTCCAATTACGCTTGAGAAGCGACTGGCTGCTGATGCGGAGTTCTTTTGTGAGGTTATTGGGCTTGTTTTCCGGTCAAAGCACGAAAAAGACGATAGACCTGAACCAACGGAGCATCAGAAGAACCAGGCAAGACTTGCTTACCAGTTGCTCAGTGAGTGGAAAATAGCTCCCGGCGTCATGTCTGATGATTCATTTGACGAAAATAATTTTGACTCATGGGTATCGGAGGCAAGAAGAATCTCACAGGAAACAGGGCATTATGAAATTGCTATGAGCCAGATTGGTCAGGTGTTAACTCATGCACCTGCTGAGCCTGACGGACTATGGATACACCCGGCTGTCGCCAAGGTTCTAAACGAAAAAGGAATGTCGGCCATGAGAGATGGTTTTACAACAGAGTTGTTTAACAGCCGAGGCGTGCATTCACCATCAGGAGGTGAGGAAGAGCTCAAGCTGGCCAGAATAAATCGAGAAAGAGCAGATGCTCTGGATAATCGTGGGTTTAGCAGATTTGCAACGGCGATGCGTGAATTTGCAAAAAGATACCAACGCGAAGCTGAATATGAAGCAGACAGAGATCCATATGATCGCTAAATTTACATGAGTATCAAGAATAATGCCTAAACCTGGCGAACACAAAACCGTCCAGGCCCGTATTCTCAAATACGCAGAAGAAACCGGCTGGACTATTGTTTCCCGCGAGAAAGCCGAGCAAAGACGCGGCTTCGATCCAGACGCGAGCCCCCGAGACAAGGCGAAAGGTGTCTCCCTGTTTCTCGACGACCTGCTCGATGCGAAGGTGCGGGAATTTAACCCCCGCTATGCAGAGGCCGAAGGCGCCTTGCTGGGTAAGTTCCGGCATTTGCATACGGATATCTATGGCAACCAGGAATTCGTCGATCACCTGCGCAATCGCGGCAAGTTCTTCGATCATGAGGAAAACCGCGAGCGTGACCTGATCCTGATCGATTACGACCACCCTGAAAACAACGTCTTTGAGGTTACCGAGGAATTTGCCTTCCATAATGGTCATTACGGCACCCGCGAGGATGTGGTCTTCCTTATCAACGGCATCCCGTTGCTGGTCATCGAGTGCAAGAACGCAGACAAGGACGAGGCGATCGCGCTTGGCGTAGACCAGATCCGCCGCTATCACCGCGAGACACCGGAGCTGTTCGTGCCCGAGCAGGTCTTCACCGCCACCGATGCCATCGGCTTCTCCTACGGGGTGAGCTGGAACACGGTGCGGCGGAATATCTTCAACTGGAAGGCTGAGGAGATCGGCAAGCTGGAGGCCAAGATCAAGAGCTTCTGCGCCATCTCCCAGGTGCTGGCCTTCCTGAAGGATTACATCGTCTTCGCGGAGAAAGACGAGGAGCTGAACAAGTATATCCTGCGCCAGCACCAGACCGGGGCGGTGGAGCAGGTGGTCGGCCGAGCCCTCGATCCCGCACGGACGCGCGGCCTGGTCTGGCACACACAGGGCAGCGGCAAGACCTTCACCATGATCAAGGCGGCCGAGATGCTGTTCCGGGCGCCAAAGGCGGACAAGCCGACGGTACTGCTGATGATTGACCGCAACGAGCTGGAAGACCAGATGCTCAAGAATCTGGCCGCACTCGGCTTGGGCAATCTGGAACACGCCAGCAGTATCCGGCGGCTCAACCGCCTGCTGGAGGACGACTACCGCGGCATCATCGTCACCATGATCCACAAGTTCCGCGACATGCCGGCCAATCTGAACACGCGCGCGAACATCTATGTCCTGATCGATGAGGCCCACCGCACCACCGGCGGCGACCTGGGCAACTTCCTGATGGCCGGCCTGCCGAACGCCAGCTTACATCGGCTTCACCGGCACCCCGGTCGACAAGACGGTCTACGGACGCGGGACCTTCAAGACCTTTGGCTGCGAGGATGACAAGGGCTACCTGCACAAGTATTCCATCGCCGACAGCATCGAGGACGGCACCACGCTGCCGCTGTACTACAACCTCGCGCCCAACGAGATGCTGGTGCCGCACGAAATCCTCGACAAGGAATTCCTGTCGCTGGCCGAGGCCGAGGGCGTAGCGGACATCGAGGAGCTGAACAAGATCCTCGAACGGGCCGTGAACCTGAAGAATTTCCTCAAGGGCAAGGATCGTATCCAGCAAGGTGGCGCAGTATGTGGCCGAGCACTACCGGGAGAATGTCGAGCCGCTGGGCTACAAGGCCTTCCTGGTCGGCGTGGACCGCGAGGCCTGTGCGCTTTACAAGCATGCGCTGGACGAGTTCCTGCCGCCCGAGTATTCCGAAGTCGTCTACACCGGCAACAACAACGACTCCGCACTGCTGAAGGAATTTCACCTCGACCCGAAGAAGGAACGGCAGATCCGCAAGAGCTTCACCAAGCTCGACCAGCAGCCGAAGATTCTCATCGTCACCGAGAAGCTGCTGACCGGCTTCGATGCGCCGGTGCTGTATGCGATGTATCTCGACAAGCCGATGCGCGACCACACGCTGCTGCAGGCCATCGCCCGGGTGAACCGTCCCTACGAGAACGAGACAGGCGGAGATGGTCAAGCCGCACGGCTTCGTGCTGGATTTCGTCGGCATCTTCGACAAGCTGGAAAAGGCGCTGGCCTTCGACAGCGACGAGATCAACGCCATCGTCAAGGACCTGAAGCTGCTCAAGGTGCTGTTCCAGAACAAGATGGAGGCAGAAGGCCCCGGCTACCTGGACCTGATCGAGCACAACTTCGACGACAAGGATGTGGATGGCCTGATCGAGCACTTCCGCGACCCGGAGCGTCGCAAGGAGTTCTTCAAGGAGTACAAGGAGATCGAGATGCTCTACGAGATCATCTCGCCCGACGCGTTCCTGCGGCCGTTCATCGACGACTACGCGCACGCTCTCGGCCATCTACGACGTGGTGCGCAAGGCCTACGCCAAAAAGGTCTATGTCGATCGCGCCTTCCAGAAGAAGACCAACGAACTGGTGCAGCAAGAACGTCGGCACCGACTATATCCAGCCGGTCGACGAGTTCTCGAGATCAACGACGAGACCATCGAGCTACATCAAGCAGAAAAAAGGCGGCGACGGCACCAAGGTCATCAACCTGGTCAAGAGCATCGACCAAGACCGCGGAAGAGGAGAGCGACGATCCCTACCTGATTGCCATGGCCGAGCGTGCCCAGGCGGTACAGGAGAGCTTTGAAAACCGCCAGACCAGTACCGCCGAGGCGCTGGCGGAACTGTTGAAAGAAGTTGCGGCCAACGAACAGCGGAAGAAAGAACAGGCGGAAAAGGGCTTCGATGGGCTGACCTTCTTCGTCTACCGGACACTGCTGGATGCCAAGATCGACAAAGCCGAAGACGTGAGCCGCAAGATCAAGGCGGCCTTCGTCGAGTTCCCCAACTGGAAGAAGAGCGAGAACGCCCTGCGCGATTTGCGCCAGAAGGTGACCTTCGCCATCTATGCCGAAATGGACGACCTGGACCAGGTCACGACCCTGGTGGATGATCTGTTCACGCTGCTGGAAAAAGCGGATCGGATATAGATATGACGTCAGGAAGAACACAACAGAGTGTTCAAGGCCAGAGTGCACCATTGGGCAGAACAAGCTCGATGTGGATATCGTCTGGCTCGGCGTTCGTCCGATGCGCAACAAGTGGGCCTCTTGCTCCACCAACGGGCATCTGAACTTCAATGCCGAACTGCTCGACCTTGATCCGAAACTCTGGGATTACGTCATCGTCCACGAGCTGCTGCATTTCTCTGTGCCGAACCATGGCAAGCTCTGGAAGAGCCTGATGCGGGCGCATTTGGGAGATTATGAAATGATGGAAAAGCGGCTGCCGGTTTTCACGCATTCACAGACTGCTGACCATGCCTGATCGCTACGATACGTCAGGATCACCGGAGGGGCAGTTCCAGCCCGGCTCCGACGACAGGGTATTGCTCAATAAGCTCGACATCAGTGATCCACAGGAGATGGAGGGCCTTGAGTTTGATCGCCTGGTCCAGTTACAGAGAGAGCTGTTCGATGAGCTGGCCATGGACCAGCAAATCACCGTGAACGATCTGTGTGACTGGCACAGGCGCTGGCTGGAACCCGTCTATGACTGGGCGGGTAACTATCGCACAATGACCATGAGCCGGGACGGCTTCCCGTTCGCGGCGGTTCCCCAGCTGCCCAAACTCATGCAGAAGTTCGGTCAGGAATATCTGCAAATCTATACACCCTGTAATGCAATGAACAGGGATGAACTGGTCGAGGCAATGGCGATTTGCCACGTCGAATTCATCGTCATCCATCCGTTCAGGGACGGAAACGGCCGACTGGGCCGGTTACTGGCGACCGTGATGGCGCTGCAGGCCAGTATGCCGGTGCTGGATTTTGAACCGATCGAGAAGGACAAGGGACGCTACATCGAAGCCATCCACGCAGGCCATGCAGGTGACTACGAACCTATGAGGCGCGTTTTTTCCGAGGTTTTGGATTTTTCGTTACAACAATCTTCCCGGAACGAGAGCAACGAGTGATATACACGTCAGACCCTTTTCCGGTTTCGATGGAGGTGGATGTGGCGGCATTGCGGATGATGGTCTTGCCTGAGGTGTCTTTCTTCAGGTGACGGTTTCCGGCTGCCAGTGAATTTCGTTTCATGGTTGAAGTATATACCTTTGATTAGCTTAAATAAAGTGAGCCAGGCCGTGCTGAATCAAGGACTTTCCGGTACTGCAGGTACCGCCGGCCACGAATGATATGGTCATCCACTGTACGAAGAAACTCGCGCACAAATTGCCGGACGTTTCCACTGCACCCGTCAAGGAAGACAGCCCGCTGGGCAGTTGGCATGCGCATCTGTATTCCATTGATCGTCGGCAATGCGTGATGTTCTGTCACGATCTCAGCCGGTACGTGCTGTTTCTGGCAGGTCTGCGCAAGGAGCACTTTGCGGTGTTGGGCAGCAAGTGGTTCCGGGAACTGTACACGGCGTCCCTGCAGGTACTGGGATGCCCTGATAAACAGATCCGCAAAGCTGAGCTATGCCTGGGGCCGGTACGGTTCGATACAGCAACCGATCGATCGGTGCAGGGTTCGATGCGGATCGCACACCAGGATCTGGAAGCCCAGATCATGCGCGTGCCCAACGTCATGAACCTTGATCCGCTGGAGGTTTCCGCCCGCCTGAATCACCGGCCCGCCAGAGTGTATGGCAAGGTGCTCTGGCCTGAAAAGGTGATGCAGGAGCTGATTGAACAGCTGTAACCAGGGGCTTGCTCGTCCATCTCATCCCAGCTTCCTCGCCAGATCCTCCGCTTTCAGGTGCGTATAGGCTTTATGTAATGCATTACATAAAGCCTACTTAGGAAGGTGAGTCCATGTCATGAGAATGCCGGATCGAGCCGCAGATGCAGGATAACTACAATAAAGGCCTTGAATTTCAGATAGATCAGAAATACTGTATATACATACAGTACTTCTAGAGATGCATGGATGATGTCACAGGAATTTGGTGGTACCTGGACAGAAGAAAAACTTGATCGGCTCAGGAAATACCTGAACGCCTACATGATGATCTTTACACGGAACGTCCAGGCCAGCTGGTACAGGACAATCTATCTCGATGCATTCGCAGGTTCTGGCTACCGCAGTTCAGCTGCAGGCAGGCTCGACCAGTCCGAGGTTGATCTGTTTGCCGATTTGGCTGACGATCCCGATGCCACCGGCTTGTATGAAGGCAGTCCGCGTATCGCCTTGGGGCTGGACAACCCGTTTTCCAAGTACATTTTCATTGAGAATAATCCTGAACATGCGGCAAGGCTTGACCGCCTGGTAAAGGAAGAATTCAAGCACCTTGATGTTGCCGTCCGGACTGCTGATGCAAATCAATACATTCAGCAGTGGTGTCGGGATACCGACTGGAAACGGTGCCGCAGTGTCGTTTTCCTCGACCCGTATGGCATGCAGGTCGATTGGACTACAATCGAGACCATTGGGAGGACGCAGGCCATCGATATGTGGCTGTTGTTTCCCCTGGGTCAGGGGATAAACCGGTTACTGACCAGGTCCGGACCGCCAAATGACAGCTGGGCAAGGCGGTTGACGACCATGCTGGGTACAGATACATGGCGGGAGGCCTTCTATAAGGAATCGCCACAGAATGATCTGTTTGACAGCGAACCCAGGATTGAGAAAGATGCATCCTGGGATTCGATCAGCAAATTCTTTACTGACAGACTCTCAACGTGTTTTTCCCGGGTGGCGAAACCGCTGGCATTGCGGAACTCGAAAGGCGTACCGATTTTCCTGCTTTGTTTCGCTGCGGGGAATCCGAAAGGTGCCTCAATCGCGGTGAAGATCGCCAATGAAATATTGAAGCCATAATTTATGAGTACGCAGAGTAAAATCGAGTGGACTGAGCAGACCTGGAATCCAACGGTTGGATGCACCAAAATCTCCCAGGGTTGCAAGCATTGTTATGCGGAGACGATGGCATTGCGCCTCAAGGCTATCGGGGTGCGTGGTTATGAGAACGGCTTCTCCTTGACCCTGATGCCAGAGAGATTGAATGAGCCGCTGGGGCGACGCAAGCCAACGATTTATTTCGTCAATTCCATGTCGGACTTGTTTCACGAGAACGTTCCTTTCGCATACATAGAGCAAGTCTTCGAGGTGATGCGACAGGCGCGTCAGCATACCTTCCAGGTCCTGACAAAACGTGCGGAACGTATGGCAAAGTTCTGTCGGACGCGATCAATCCCGGATAATGTCTGGCTTGGTGTTTCTGTAGAGAACAGGAAGCAGGGTGTGCCGAGGATCGACGTTCTTAGAAAAATCAACGCGAAGGTGCGGTTTTTATCCATTGAACCCTTGTTGGAAGATCTCGAAAATATCGACTTGCAAGATATCCACTGGGTCATTGTTGGTGGCGAATCAGGCAAACAGGCCAGGCCCATGCAGCAATCCTGGGTGACCAATATCAAGCAACAGTGCGATCGTGCAGGTATCGCCTTTTTCTTCAAGCAATGGGGTGCCTGGGGATCTGATGGGCGGCGCCGGTCGAAAAAAGCAAATGGAAGAGATCTGGGTGGGCGTGTCTGGGACGAGATGCCTGCATGTGCAGGTTGCGTTTGATTATCCCAGCTTTCGCGCCAGATCCTCCGCCTTCAAATGCGTATACCGGTGCAGCATGCGCAGGTCCTTGTGGCCGGTGATGCTGGCGACTTCCATGATATTCAGTCCCTTCTCGAATAACCGGGTGGTGGCCTCGTGGCGCAGGTCGTGGAAGCGCAGGTTCTCGATACCGGCGCGGCGCACGGCGCGGATGTAGGCGCGCTTGACGGCTTCGGTGGTGAGGCCGGGGAAGACCGGGCCATGCAGACCACGGGGGAGGGCACGCAGCACTCGGACGGCAGTGGTTGATAAGGGCACAGTCCTAGCCTCGCCGTTCTTGGTGTCCGGCAGGTGGGCGGTGCGGCGGTTGAGGTCGATGTGCTCCCAGCGCAGGCGGATCAGCTCTCCCTGGCGCATGGCGGTCTCCAGTGCCAGTTGCACGATGGACAGCAGCCAGGGATTGCGCGCCTCTTGGCAGGCCTCCAACAGGCGGGGTTCCTCGCCGGTCTGCAGGCGCCGGTCGCGCGGTCGGTTGTCGGCGGGCAACCGGATGTCGCGCACAGGGTTGTGGAGATAGATGCCCCATTCCTTGCGGGCGACCTCGAAGACGTGGCCGAGTAGCACCAGATCGCGCTTGACGGTGGATGGCGTGACCTTGCGCAGCCGCTCATCGCGGAAGCGGGCGATGTCCATGCCACGTATGCCGGCGACGTAACGCCTTGCGAGCGGCAGGCGCATCAGCGCGTGCAGGCGGTTGGTCTCGGAGGCCGCGCCTTTCTTGCGGGGCGTGATCTCGGCCAGGTAGCGCTCAAACAGTTCCTTGAGCGTGGTGGACTCGGCTTCGGCGCGCGAGACGAAGACGCCCTGGTCCATCTCAACCTCGATGGCGCGCGCCCACTGCTCGGCCTCGGCGCGGGTCTCGAAGGTTTTGGTCTGCAGCGGCTGGCCCTTCTTCCGGACCTGTGCCTGCCATTGATACGCGCCGCGTTTACGGAAGGATGCCATTGCCACATACCTCGTTCGCGAACGAGTGTGACAACGTTGTGACAAATAATCAGTTGGTAACCAGAACAGGGTGTGTCGTGGTTTCCAAGTGATTGATTTGATTG
>CAVQJD010000016.1:0-130349 GCA_963712695.1 uncultured Gammaproteobacteria bacterium | reverse complement strand
GCGCAGCTGATCACGCGCTGCAGCCAGCGCCTGGATTTGCCGTACGCCGTTCGTGATGCGTTGACGATTCTCTTCCAGCGTGGCGGCTGAGGTATTCAGATTTGTGCTCAGTTCTGACACACGTGCCTGCAAGGTCTGCTGCTCACCGGTGAGTTCTGTCAGGTTTTTCCTGAGCAGGCGTTCTGTTTCGAGACTGTGCTGAAGCTTGAGCTGGAACTGTTCAATTACAGTCTGGGCATTGTTGAGTTCCGCACTTTTCTCTGCCAACTGCGCCTGTGTCAGTTCGAGTTCGGCGCGGAGTGGATTTTCCGTGGCCGCTGGCGCAGCGGGGGCGGACCGGGATTGGGTATATGACGGGTACTGCGGAGGTGGCTGGCCATAACCTCGCGGAGCTGTCGGCCATCGTGGCGGTTGTTGCCAGGGTTGCGCATACCCGCCCTGCATGGGCGGTGGATACCAGCCTGGCGCGACGCCGGATACGGGCGCAGGCGCCTGCACGGCAGGTGCGGCTGGACTGGTCTGTGTTGCTTCCTCCGACCAGGCATGCGTGGCAGCCATACCGGTCAATGCGACGGCAAGCAGTGTGGTAAAAGACGACAATCTGTTCATGCCAGGCTCCAGGTCTGATTTTTAGGTTGAGTTGCACCGATTTTACCCGAATCAGCAACGCGGCAGTGACGCCAGTGATTTTTCGTTTTACTGAATGCGTCGGGGACGGCATTAACGTAATGAATAGCCTGCAGAAATCAGGATTTGTCAGTCCAACTAACCAGTAGCCGCGTTTTCATAACAGCTTTTTCCTGCGCCGCTTTTCGCGACTGTTGCTTCCTGGGATACAGAGACAACTACCCCCCCCATTGATGCCGCAGAACACGATCGAGTGACGTGCGTACCGGAAAATTGCCGACCCGCATATCCGTGATGCTGATCTCGGCAGCCTTTCGGTGACTCGCTAGAATTATCCAGAGTGGTAATTCATGTCACGGCGCATGTGTGTAGCGGAGTAATTTCATGTACATAATCTGGATGGCGGCAATCGTTCCTGCAGGGCATCGGTACCCGCATCGAGGTCATGGCGGAGCTCTATCCGCGCGCCTACGTGCTATTCACGACTGTTTTTGCGCTGACCGGATTTGCCTGCCTGGTATTGTTTCCGGTGCTGGTCCTGACGGGTGTGGCGGGTATATACCAGTCACTGACCGCTGTCCCGGGTATCGCCTGGCCTGAGCTGCTGACCTGGTCGTGCGTGGCCGGGTGCTGCGGGCTGGTCAGCTACCGCATCGTGCAATTCAGGCCCGCTTTTCCGGCAGGGGTAGTGCTTGACAGGGCAGAGGCACCCGCACTGTTCCAGCTGGTGGAAGACACCGCCGGGCATTACGGTTGCAGCGGAATCGATCGCATTATGGTCACGGGGAGGTATCAGCTCGATATCGTCGATACCTGCAGGGGGTTGCCGCTGGTGCCGTGCTCGACACGCTCCCTGGTCATTGGCCTGCCGTTGCTGCAATGCCTGTCGGTAACCCGATTCAGTTGCCTGCTGGCACGTCGCCTGGGCCAGTACTCCAGGCGTACCGGCCCGCTGATCAACTGGCTGCACGAGCTGCGGGACATCTGGCCACATTACCAGGCACCCGCTGTCAGGACAGGCAGCGGTTTTCTGCCGGTACGCCTGGTTTTCTCGATCTATACACCCTTCTACTCGACCGTCAGCACGGCCGCCGTCCGCCTCGACGAGTTACAGGCAGACAGCTATGCCATGGAGTTGTTCAGCGATGAAGAAGTGGTCGATGCCATCACGACCGACACGGTATACCGGCTGTTTCTGCGTGAGAGGTACTGGCCTGCTGTCAGGAAACTCTCCGCACAGAGCGGTGCGGCTATCACGAAAACCCATTCGGGCATGATGGCGGTACTGCATGCCGGGTTAAACGACGATAGTATCGCGCACTGGATCGACAAGGCCATGTCAATGGAAAGCCGCTGGGATGATCCGTGGCCGTTGCTGGGACGCCGTCTTGATAACGTAGGACATGCGCAAGCCCGTATGGAAATGCATCTGTCTGAATCGACCGCCACAAGCTACCTCGCGGGACACCTGCCAGCCCTCAAGGCCGCGCTTGAAGACATGTCGCCAGCAGAATATCCCGGGGATCCAGTCGTGGCCGGCGCGCATGTCCGGGTTGCAACGCAGCGTGCAATCGGTCCTGCATAGCCTGCAAAAGCAGACGGAAAGACTGCCGCATCCACAGTAACAGGCCGCCGTGGTGATTGCTGCAGCCGTACCCGTCAATGCGGCGTTGTGTCGCCAACCAGGGTGTGGCCACTGATCTGTGTGATGACCGGCCTGCCATTTTCCAGCTGTAGGTGGCATACTCGCGGAACAGACTGGTCATTTTCGTACCGTTCTGAACCAGATTCTCGGTGATGGTCGAGTAGGACAATCCGCTCTGGCCGTCCGGCATGATATGTATTTCGGTATCATTACGCTGATAATCGTAGGCTTCGATCCCGCCCCAGCCAGCGTTTATCAGCTCCAGGTAATCATCCTTGTGCAAGCGCACCTTTACCATCCATTTCTTGGGGCTGGGGGCCCGATGACCTTTTCGAAGGTGTCACTCACGTACATCCCGATACCCGCGGTATCGCAGAGCATCGCGGCCGCGTCGGTGGCATCGATAACCTGCTGGATCTGGTCCTCGCTGATCCGGTCAGCTGCCTCGAGCGGAAGCGACAGCAATACGGCTACAGTACGGTGCCTGACAAATGTCGGTTCATAGCATTGTCCTCCCGTGCAGGCCTATATCGCGGGGGCGGGCATCGTAAGCAGCGCGTGGAATTATGTTCATGGTCAATTACATCATGTAGCCCCTCACGGTGATATTGGACGGACAAAAGTGCGTGGTAACGAGAGACGCCAGCACACCCCTGGCCCGCAATCGATCGACGTAGCCAGATCGAGTACGCAGGCCAGGTCAGACAGCACCAGCCCATCAATACATTATTATTTTATGCAACGCTGATTAAACGGGCTAACCCTGCGCTCGCGCGCGGTTAATGTGTGCCCGATCTGGTATCGATGATCCGAATTGCCGGTTGTGCCTAGGATTTAGACTCCTGGTTCTTCAGCGCATTGGCTGTTATCTCGTCATAGAGGTGGACGACACGGGAGCAAAAATTGTGCAGTTCCGGATGGCCTTCCGTCATCGGCAAGGCGCGTGAGGCATCATCGATAACACGGGCGAGAAATTCGACGTCTGCATCACTAAGTACATAATTATTCGATACCTTCTCCCTCAGTTCCAGGAGTACAGGTAGCCGCTGCGCCTCAAATCGTTTCACCAGCGCCATAATGACACCCACATCTCTTGTAGATAACTCAGACATATTCGCCCCCCTTCGATAACCCTGCCGGTTGCTGTTGTAATCGAGCCATGCGCTGATTTTCCGACATGCAACAATGCCCGTTCCAATGCCGGGATCTATCGTGGCATGCATTCACCCCGTTCTTACTTTATAGTTTAGCCGGCAACTGACCTATTATTTAATAAAAGGAGCAGCGGGCGGGTGGGCCTGGTCCCTGACAGTAAATCCGGGGGATTCCATGAAGGATTTGGTAAACCAGATGCTAGCCGGCACACTCGGGTCAATGCGTCGGAGAATTGAGCTTAGGGAGTCCGGGCGCAGGGAAGCGGCGCGCGTCACCGAGGTCCTGGAGGGGGTGGTGGAGGGAACCGACCCCGCCATACGGTACGTACGTGGATATAAAAGGAAACTGCACGGCGCAATCTCCACAGCATTGGGATATACCGAGCAGCTAATTGCAGAGATCCCCGCCGCCATCGAGGTCAGCCGCAACACCTTCGTGACCAA
Source organism: uncultured Gammaproteobacteria bacterium (assembly GCA_963712695.1). GTDB lineage: Bacteria > Pseudomonadota > Gammaproteobacteria > UBA9214 > UBA9214 > UBA9214. The sequence continues at coordinate 126,479 of CAVQJD010000016.1, read as the reverse complement.
TCCGTATGTCAATGCGTTTTGTGACGTGAAGGATCTGCAGCTGGTTTTCAGCCGCAGCTCCGAAATACGGGAGTTCATGCATGCTTGCAGTGGTTACGATATCTCCCATTGCTATGCGCTGCTGTGTATGCACAAGTCGGAAAAGACGGTTTTTGGTGTGGAGCTGGAGGTGATGTGCTGAGCCATGACGTACGGCAGACCGCGGTAAGCTTTTCTGATCACCGGATCCGACGCACCCGCCCGAGCGAGTTCGAAACCCGGCAGGGGCTCAAGCGCTGTCTTTTTGAGGACTGGTGACGCACGCCCTTGGGCGTATCATGCACCTGAAAGTGGAGAACCACCGCCTGCAACAGGAACGCCAGGCACTGAACGCAAGGTTGAGGCACCTGCATCATCAAACAGGTGATAAACATGAGCAAAGTCCGCTTGATCCCAGGGTGGCGGCCGAGATGGGAGTGAGCCAGGGAAAGGCTGGGATTGATTGAGAAAACGCTCCTGCATTCACGGCTGGTTGCGCCCGAAGAATCACTCAACCAGGTACATTCGGTGTTCAAACGTCCGGACGACTTTATCCGGCTACAGAAATCCACACTCATGCTGAGCAAGATGTGCATTAAAATCGACGAGCACTCGACAGGCCTGCAACGAGCTCAACCTGACCGAGGTGGTGATCGGTGATGAGTCGCCCCGCGTGGTGACGCTGGCGAAATTCCCGAGGGACGAGCTGCTCCCGCCGATATTTCTGGAGCAAGACTCTTCTCATAATCATTGTCGTGTAATACCCGGTATCTGCATTATGAAACATCCAGTGCACAGGTATAGCGTGCCTGTTGCATTGCCGGGCAATGCGCTGTCGCAGCAGGCTGCTGGATACTCACACAGATTTCACTGATTTGCAGTTTGCCGGTTCGGGCTGGTATGAGGCAGTATGACGCTGCAAGGATACTGCCTGTGAACACACCGGTAACCACGATGATCAAGCCTGTTCGCTGTTTTCGACATATTGGTACGTGAGCCGCCCGGTTACCTCGGCAGCATGCTGAATGCGCGTGGCTACCCGTTCGAGGTGGTCTGTCTCGACCAGGGAGTGGACGTGCCGCGCGATCTGGATGCTGTGGCCGGCCTGGTGTTTATGGGTGGTGCGGGCAACGTCAATGAACCCACCGACTGGATGCAGCAGGAACTCGACCTGATTGGCCGCGCGGTGGAGCGGGGCATACCCCTGCTGGGCATACGTCTGGGTGCGCAGCTGATCAGCAAGGCGCTGGGTGGTGCCGTAATGCCCAACAAATCGCTGGAAATTGGCTGGCATCCGGTGGAGCAGGTGGTGGACAATGCCGCGCCCGGCTGGTTTGCAGGACTGCCGCCACGCTTCGAGGTATTCCAGTGGCATGCGCATACCTTCTCCATCCCGCCCGGTGCCGTGGCATTGCTGCGCGGTCGCTGTGCCGAGACGCAGGCGTTTGCCGTCGGCAACATCCTGGCAACACAGTTTCACCTGGAGATCATGCCGCATTCCATCCAGGGACTGACGCAGCGTTTTAGCGGTGACATCGAACAGGCGTCTGACTGTGTACAGGGCGCGGATGTCATCATCGCTGACCTGGCGGTGCGTACCCGGCGCCTGCACAGGATTGCGGAAGTCGTGCTCGGACGCTGGCTGCAAAGCGTTTACGCGTGAACGTCCGGATCAGACAGAATGCTGTGCTACTGAACCGCACATGGCAGCTATGAACGAATTTACTGACGGATTGCCCGATTCACTGCGCCAGGTGCTCGATTACCACGAAGCCACCAAGCATCGCTTCGAGGGCTTTGCCCCGGGGCCGGGGTTCCTGGACTGGGCGACGCAGCCTGACCCGTTCCGGCGTTATGCGGGGGCGCGGCTGATTCCCCTGCAGCCGATCGCGCCAGCGGATGCACCAGGCTATGACGCGGTGTTTACCCCGGGCCAGCAGCCGGCACCGGCGCCGGTCAATCATCACTCGATCTCGCAGCTGTTCTTTGACTGCCTGGCGTTATCCGCCTGGAAGCGTGCCGGTACGAGCCGCTGGGCGCTGCGTGCCAATGCATCCAGTGGCAACCTGCATCCAACCGAAGGTTATCTGGTATGTGGCCCGGTTGCGGGACTGTGTGAGCAGCCCATGGTCTGTCATTATGCGCCGCTGGAACATGGCCTGGAGGTGCGCGCGGAATTCGATGCCGCGCTCTGGAACAGGTTATGTACCGGCTTTCCCGCGGGCACGTTTTTCGTCGCGCTCACGTCCATTCACTGGCGCGAGGCCTGGAAGTACGGTCAGCGCGCGTACCGCTACTGCATGCATGATGCGGGACATGCGCTGGGTGCACTGGCTATTGCGGCCGCCGGTCTGGGCTGGCAGGCCCGCCTGCTCGATGATGCAGGAACGCAGGAACTGGCTGGCCTGCTGGGGACTTCGCAACCACACTCTGCTGAAGCGGAGGAACCGGACCTGCTGGTGGCGTGTATGCCGGTTGCTACTGCGCCGTCGTTACCGGTGCTGCCAGCAGATGTATTACATCGTTTTGAGTCGCTGCACTGGCAAGGGCAGCCGAACCTGCTCAGTCCGTCGCATGTGGCCTGGGGTATCGAGACAATTGCCAGGCAGGTGCGCAAGCCACACGGAGCGTGCGCCTATGACAGGTTTGTCACACCGCCGCAGACCTGGTCACCTCGGCCGCGTGACATTGCGCTGCGCCGGATGATCCGCCAGCGGCGCAGTGCCGTGGCCATGGACGGGGAGACGCGCATCTCGCGTGAGACGTTTTACCGTATGCTGGACCAGACACTGGCCGTGCCCGATAAAGTGCCGTTCAGCACGCTGCCCTGGAAATCGCAGCTGCATCTGGCGCTGCTGGTACACCGCGTGGACGATATCCCGCCAGGCCTGTATCTGCTGGTGCGTGATCCGGCCCAGGTAGATGTGTTGCAAGCGGTGCTTACCGAGGCCGACCTGTGGCAGAAACCGCCGGGTTGTCCGGAGACGCTGCCGTTGTATTGCCTGATCGAGTCAGACACCCGCGCGGCGGCACGGGAGATTTCCTGCCAGCAGGATATTGCCAGTGATGGTTGTTTCAGTCTTGCCATGCTGGCCGATTACAGCATGCCGCTGGAACGCTACGGGCCGTGGTTTTATCCACGCCTGTACTGGGAGGCTGGCATGCTCGGCCAGCTGCTTTATCTGGAGGCCGAGGCGGCCGGTATCCGTGCTACAGGTATTGGCTGTTATTTCGACGATCAGATGCACGCGGTGCTTGGTCTGCAGGACCGTCGCTTCCAGGACCTGTATCACTTTACCGTGGGTGGCGCAGTGGATGACATCCGCCTGATGACGGAGCCGGCCTATCCGGGCGGATGATTCCGGGGTATCCCGAAGCGGATGAGGTCCGCGCGGGAATTGTGCGTCGTCAATCGTGTAAATCTCGGCAACTGCTCCATGCGTCGCCTGAGGCGCCTGCTATTGGTGGTCTACCTCCTACATCCATGTAGTCGTGCATCCCTGCAGTCGTGCGCTCCTCCGCAAGATGGCGTCCGGATGCGGCGTGATCAGTGTGTGAACCCGGCCCCTCAGCTGACTACGGGATCGAAGCTCTTACCCTTCGGGATGAAGACAACGCTAACGCTCAGGTCATGCGGGCTGTAGATGGTGGTGCGCAGCAGAATACCATGTTTTTTGATCACCGCCTGCTCGGTCATGGTGCGGATTTTGGTTGTGTCGTCGTAGTGGTCTTCTATTTCTTCGTATTTTAGTTTCATCGCCTGTCTCCGGTAAGGAAAGGGCACCTCCTGGCACCAGTCTGACTGTCCTTAAACCCACATTACACCGCCTGCCCGGTAGCCGGCAAGATGATATGAGGCAAGCTGCTGTGCCGTCTGGGGTTTCGGTCATTGCAAATATCATATACTCAACCCGAGTATGGTCCGCCGAATCCTGAATCTGTTTGCTGTTTCCGTGCTGTTTGCCTGTGTCACGCTTGCCGGGCAGGAGGAGGGTGCAATGCCGCTGGAACAGCGTGTTTGTGGTCTGAAAGAGCCTGTAATGTTCTGGCTGTGGAGCAATGCCGCCGGCAGACCGGATGCCAGTCGGCTGGCCGGGTTACAGCATGTGGATGATGTCGCGTTCGAGACACAGGACCACAGGGTATTGCGTGGCTACCGGCTGCGGGCAACCGGGCCTGACGGGCATCCGGCTACGGCAAAAGGGTACCTGCTGGTCATACAGGGCAATGCCATCCTGGCCGATCAGATTCTCGGGCAGTTCACGTCCTATGCAGCAGCCGGACTCGATGTCTACCTGTATGACTTTCGCGGTTACGGGCGTTCCGCGGGCAAGCGACGGCTCAAGGCCATCGTGAATGACTACAGGGAAATCCTCGCCGCACTGAATGCCATGGCTTATGCGCAGCATTATGTCTATGCCATGTCGTTCGGTGGCATTGTCCTGCTGGACGGGTTTGCAGTACACGGCAGACTGGATCGCGTTGTGGTCGACTCCTCGCCAGGTCGTTTATCCGGATATGGCTGTCCGGCTGACTATGATCCTGTCAATCATTTACCGGAAGATTGCAGCCGGTTCCTGTTTGTCGTCGGACTGAATGACGCGGTGGTCACCCCCGCCATGTCACGGGAACTGGTGGAAACTGCGCAACAGTGCGGTGCCGGGATAATCCGCGATGCATCGTTGGGGCATCCGTTCATGGAGCATGAACCGTCGGCACACGCGCGGCGTATGCAGGTGATAGAAAGCTGGCTGCTTGGCAACTGACAGTTCCGGGGGCTTGCGGTATCCGGTCGGAAAGTGGCGCACGAGTTGGCGGCTTTCCCGTGTCTCGCTGTTGATCAACCCGGGCTGTGAATGCGATATCCGGATAAAACGAACCCCGCCGGTGGCGGGGTCTGCTGGTGTTCAAAATGACGTGCGCCGTGGCGTACTTGCGGCCAGGCAGGGGTGGTTTGCTTAGGGCAACTGCGCTACGAACACCGGTGCCGACATGGAGTCCATGGCCAGCAGGTCGTCGGAAAATTCCTCAATATCGGCGCTGATGCTGGCCAGTTCATTCTTTGCCTGCTCAAGGCGGGCCTTTTTGTATCCGGCATAGAGCAGTCCGCCGGGCATGATGGCCGTGATCAGGGCATCGTTGCCATCCAGCTTCCGGTCAGTGACGTCCTGTGTGAGTTCAATCTTGCGCTTTATTAACTGGCTGCGTAATGTCTCAACCGCCTCGACTAGTGCCTCGTGATCGATGTCCGGTAATACGATAGCCAGCTGGTCAGGTGCGAAGTTCGGGACGGGTGCCTGCTCGGCGTGCGCGCTGTGCCATGTGCATGCAACACTGAAGAACGCAATCGTAAGAAACAGCCTGTTCGTTGTTAGGGTCATGTAAACTCCACCCGGCGCCTCGCCGTGTTATGGGTCGTTGTCAGGAAATTCGAAGGAGAATAACACATTTTCATTATCTTTTTTTATAGGCATTATAAATAGTGTCATTAATTCGGGCATTTTTTAAACCTGAATGCAAACACCATGCAGAATCAAGAATCCTTTGATTCGTAATTGCATATAACAAACTATTAGTGTAACGGACAGTTGCGTTTCAGCGCTGACACAGCGGCTACGGCGGCAACAGCTCCAGAAAGCCATTTGGTGTCAGGCTGGTTGCCAGCATTACCGTGTTGATGTCCTCGTGTTCGAGCCAGACGGGCGTGCGCTGATGCGCGGGTTCTCGCCAGAATGCCTCCAGGGCATCGCGCAGGGGCAGGTATGGCATGAGCATCTCGATCAGTGTGCGCAATTGTGCCGGGTAAGCGTTGTGCGTCGACTCCCGTGTGGCCGCCTGTTGCAGCCGCTCCGCGGCGTGCAAGCCAATGACCAGTCCGAGTTCGCGAAAGGCGAGCCGGGACTCGGACGGCCCGGTGAATTCTTCATCCTGTGCGTAGTATCTGAGTCCGGCCAGCGCTGACTCCAGTAGCCGTGCGGTGAGCTGATTCAGCGGCGAGGCGCCTTGCTGCACGAGTTGTTGAACGCGCCAGGCATCGATCAGCAGGCCACCGAGGCCGAGCGGGTCAGTCGTGATCAACGTGCTGTGCTGCATCATCATGATGTAGGCCTGGGTCGCCTGGTCAAGGTCGGGCCCGATGACCGGCTGTGGCAGGGCGCTTGCTGTGGACATCAGCTGCAGATTGGTGATGTAGCCATCCAGTGGATCGTGCTGTCCCATGGAGGAGACCTGCGCGCGCGTCAGATCGATGCTCATTTTCCAGGCCATGCGGCGCTGCTCGCGGGCAGAAGAGGGCGGGTAGCTGAAGGCATCGAAGGCGGTTTGAGCCAGCTCGCGTGCCCAGCCGTTGAAATGCGCGTCATGTGTGGTGCGCGTGGTCTGGTCGAGTGCGTGCATCCACTTGGTCAGGTAGTGGAAATACTGACCGTCACGGTCCCATTCCAGGCGCTCGTCGACGGGATCGGTCAGTCGTCGTTCCGGCAGCGCCTTGCCGATGCGCAGCCCGCCGCGGGTCGGGTGTCGCGCGCCGTCTTCCTCCGCCAGGCCGCTGAGCCAGCCCGTGCGCTGGTCGTCGCCCCGATGTCGGCCCAGCGTGTGATGGACCTGCCCGATCAGTGCCAGGGCGCGTGCCCTGTGGTCCGGATCACCGGTAAGGCGCTCGAGACCGAGGTAATTGCAGACCGCGAAGGCATCCGTCCACAGGTAACGCCGTGCGGGCAGCGCTGACGTCAGCCCGGTACGGGCGGCGAAGGCATTCATCAATGCGCTGGCTTCCTCGATGCGCGGATCGGGCATGGGTGCGGCCTCCGGTAGTGCGCTTGCCTGTAGCGCGACACTTATCAGCAGTGTGCCCGGCAGGCAATACCAAAGACGCATTGCGCATACCGGTGCCCGGGATGCACCCTTTTCGTGCCTGCTGTTTGCCATTGCCGTGCAGAAATATTCAGCCCCGGACTTTACAGTTTTGTATCATAACCCCGGAATACAGGATCATGCCTTTACACAGATCAATCAGATGCAGTATCGGGAATTCATGGACAGCCTGGCACACGAGAACTGCCCCGGCAGACTGGGGCCCTGCCTGCGTGCGCTCTGGTATGACGCGCGTGGTGACTGGGATACCGCACACGGAATCGTGCAGGAGGAATGCAGTGCCTGTGCCGCACGCATTCATGCCTACCTGCACCGCAAGGAAGGCGATGACTGGAATGCACGCTACTGGCACCGCGTGGCCGGTACGACATTCCCGGCCAGCGAGAGCCTGCAGGCGGAGTGGGACAGGCTGTTGCGTGAACTGGTCGACCCGGACAGGAATACAGCATGACAGCCATCGGACTGATCAGCGATGTGCATGCCACGGCCGCGCCAGTGCGCGAGGCGCTGGCGATTTTCGCGCGTGAAGGCGTGCAACAGGTATTCTGTGCCGGGGACATTGCCGGTTATCGCGACGAACTGGCGGAGACTGTCGCCCTGCTGGCCGACAACGGTGTGCGCTCGGTGCGCGGCAATCATGACCTGCGCTACCTGGAAGACCAGCCAGCCACGGCCGATGACGGAGTCACCGCCTATCTGCGCACGTTACCCGCTGTCATCGACACGGTGATCGAGGGCAGGCGCGTGTATATGGTGCACGCGGAGCCACCGGATGCCTGCATCGGTGGCGGCATTCGCCTGCTGGACCAGGACGGAGCGGTGCACCCGGAGCGGGCGTTACAGTGGCACCGGCAACTGGCAGACTTCGACTGCGATGTGCTGGTGGTGGGGCATACCCACCAGGTGTTCGCTGAACGGCTTGGCACTACACTGGTGGTGAACCCGGGCAGCTCCGTTTTCAACCATGCCTGCGCGATTCTGCGCCTGCCGGAGGCGAGCGTGCAGGTAATCCCGCTCTCCGGTCAACCCGTCGCGCGTTACTGGAGCTGGCACGAATACATGCGCAGCAAGGCGGATTGAGCGCCTGCTAATATTCAGGAGTTGCGTCGCTGTCTGAATTTCAGCGACAGCAGCTCCACGCCGCGCCAGAGCCGGGTCAGCAAGCGTGAATACCAGCTGCGCAACTCCCATTCCTGATCCGTGTATTCGACACAGTTGGAAAAATCGTTCGTGAACAGGGTTGCTGCCATCGCGGCCAGCTCCGGATCATCGATTTCCTGGTTGGCTTCCAGGTTCCATTGCAGATTCCAGCGATCAAAGTTGCAGGAACCGATGCTCACCCAGTCATCGCAGATTACCGTCTTGGCATGGAAAAAACGCGGTGTATATTCGTAAATGCGGACACCGCTTTTCAGCAGCCGGCCGTAGTAGTGGTGGCTGGCATAGCGTACTCCCGGGTGGTCGGTAACGGCACCGGGTAACAGCAGGCGTACATCGACCCCGGCCCGGGCGGCACGCTGCAGTTTTCTGCGGATCTTCCAGGACGGAATAAAGTAGGCTGTGGCAAACCACACCCGCGCTCTGGCGGTCTTTATATGATTGAGCAGCGAGCGTTGCACACCCATCCGTTGCCGGGCCTCGTTGACCGTGACCCGACCCCGTTTGCCACCGGCCAGCGGGACCGTCCGGACGGCCGGTAAACCCAGTGCCTGTCGGGCATAGCGGCGCCAGCTTTCCGTGAACAGCTGTTGCCAGTCGGCAAGCACAGGTCCCTGTATCCCGATCATGGTTTCGCGCCAGCGTAGCCCGGGTGCATTGGGGGAGTCGACTTCGTCGCTGATGGCTGTGCCACCGGTAAAGGCGATGTTGCCGTCAATCAGCAGCAACTTGCGATGGTTGCGATACAGGCCCCGATAGATGCGCAGCCAGACAATCCGGTACAGGTTGAACAGCGTGCTGTAGGAGGGTAATGGATTGTAGTAAACGACGGCGATGTTGCGGTGTGCCAGCCGTGCGCGGTCGCGCTTGTCCAGCTGCTGCGCGCCGTAGTCATCGAGCAGCAGGTATGCCTGAACGCCGCGTTCGGCTGCCGCCAGCAAGGTCTCGATCAGGCGGCTTGCGACAGTGCCGGATTCGATCAGGTACATCTCCAGCAGAATGTAGTCCCGGGCCGCGTCAATGGCAGCGAGCATACGGGGCAGGAATTCCGTGCTGTCGACAAGGAATTCGAAGTGATTGCCGTCGCGCCAGGGAAATCTGTAATGCCGGTGTCGGATCATGTCCGGATCGAGTTCATGATTGTCAAAGCATGTGATCGGGTGGGACCAGAAAAATAGGGGCTGGCTACAATTTCAGCTAGTATACAGGTGAATATTGCGCCACAGTTGCGTTTCATAACCCGCCCGATTTCCCAGGTCACTGCCTATGAAGGCCATGGTCATCAACCGGATTGTCGCGCTGCGCGAAGACGCGGCGCCATTGCAGCTGGTCGAACTGCCCGTTCCGGAGCCGGCCGCAGGCGAGGTGCGCATCCGCGTGTCCGCCTGTGGAGTCTGTCACACGGAACTGGATGAGATCGAGGGCCGTACCGCACCGTCGCAGCTTCCGGTGGTGCCCGGTCATGAGGCGATTGGCCGGGTGGATAGCTGCGGCGCGGGCGCCACGCGCTTTGTGCCAGGCACGCGGGTCGGTGTCGGCTGGATTCATCATTCCTCGGGGAGACGAGGCGGAGAACCTGAGCCGGGGTTTGTCGCGACCGGGCGTGACTGTAACGGTGGCTATGCCGAGTACCTCGACCGTGCCGGAGGCCTACGCCTGCCCCATACCGGACGTGTTTTCCGATGCCGAGGCAGCACCATCGCTGTGTGCCGGGCAGCGTCGGCTATCGCTCCCTGACGCTCACGAATCTTGCCAATGGCGAACCGTGGGCCTGACCGGGTTCGGCGCTTCGGCGCACATCGTGCCTGCAGCTGGCGCGGCACCTGCATCCGGCATCACCGGTGTACGTATTCGCGCGGGATCCTGAAGCACGCGCCTTCGCCCTGGAACTGGGGGCGGTGTGGGCCGGCGCGACCGAGGCTCGGGCACCGCAGCTGTCGCAGGCCATCATCGACACCGACGCCGGCCTGGAAGCCGGTGGTGGAGGCGCTCGCCAACCTGCGCCCGGGGAAGGCTGGTCATCAACGCCATCCGCAAGGAAGCCGGTGACCAGGATTACCTGCTCCGGCTGCGCTATCACGATCATCTGTGGATGGAGAAGGAGATCAAGTCAGTGGCGAATGTCACGTACCGCGACATTGCACGGTTCCTGCCGACAGCCGCGCGCATCCCGATTCGTCCCGTCGTCGAGACCTATCCACTGGAACAGGCCGATCGTGCACTGTGCGAGCTGAAACTGGGCCCGGTGCGGGGCGCGAAGGTGCTGTTGATGGCCCAGGGTGACGCGGCAGGCCCATACCCGGCCTGGCCCGGCTGAGGGCAGTTGCTGCCTGAATCGCTCATGCAGGGCGGTATCTGTCCTGACCCATTATCTGCACAAGGCCAGACTGGATGTGTAACTCTCCGGTTACTGCCGAAGTGAATCGCCTCTTCACACCGGATAAATCTGGTATAAACAGGGTAGCCCTGTGATGACCCGGGCGGGCCTGTTTCAGGCGCTTACTCCATTATTGCGGTTTCCGGCATGCTTCAGTAACCATGACAGACTTCATCACACCCTCCAGATCGCTGGCGTCACTCGCCGGACGCGCCATCGCGGATTTCGACATGATACGCAGTGGCGACCGGATCCTGCTCGGGTTGTCCGGCGGCAAGGATTCGCTGTCGCTGCTGCACATCCTGCGCTACTTTCAGCGGCGTGCGCCGTTGCCATTCGAGCTGGGTGCGATGACCGTCGATCCGCAGGCCGGTGACTTCGATCCTTCCCCGATGATCCCCTACCTGGCGGCGCTCGGTGTGGAATATCACTATGTACGCAAGCCCATCATGGAGCTGGCGCAGGAACATATGGGCAGGATTCCGATCGTGCGTTCTGCTCGCGTCTCAAACGCGGTCTGATGTACCAGACGGCACGCGAGCAGGGTTTCAACGTGATTGCGCTGGCACAGCACCTGGACGACCTGGCAGAGAGTTTCCTGATGTCGGCCTTTCATGGCGGTCGGCTGCAGACCATGAAGGCGCACTACCTGAACGACGATGGCGATCTGCGTATCATTCGCCCGCTGGTCTATGTGCGCGAGCGTCAGACGCGCGATTTTGCAGTCGGAACAGCCTGCCGGTGATCGCCGATTCCTGCCCGGCCTGTTTTGCCAGGCCAACCCAGCGTGCGCACATGAAGACCCTGCTGGCTGCCGAGGAGGCACATAACAGGTTGCTGTTCAGGTCGCTGCTCACCACGCTCAAGCCACTGATGCGTGCAGGCCTGCCGGAAGCCGCGGTATCCGGTACCGTCGAGCAGGTGAGCGAGGCATGATGCAAACCCTGACCGATGGCAGCGTCCTGGAACACTTGAAGGCGACCGGCGCGGTATTCATTCTCTTCGGCGCTGCACAGTGCCAGGTTTGTCAGGTGCTACGACCGCAGCTGGACGCACTGCTGGAATGCGATTTTCCCGGCCTGTCGGGCGTCTACGTTGATTGCGCTTTGTCACCCGCGCTGTGTGCACAGCAGGGCGTGTTCAGCCTGCCGGTGGTGCAGGTCTGGATCGAGGGCATCCAGGTTGCCCAGGCAGCCAGGGCATTTGGTGTGCATCAGCTGCAGCAGCAGATCGAACGGCCGTATGCGCTCTGGCATGCGGGGCGGTCGGACGGATAGCGTGACCGGATGCAGTATACTGCCTGCGGCAGGAGGCCCGTTCGGCCAGGTGGCAGGCCGCGCTTAGTGACGGTAGCCGATGCCGGTATTACGGGGTGTGGCGGCTTATGGTGGCCTCATTATTGTTTTTCATCGATAATCGTACGCATGCCGGGCTATCGTCAGATGATCAATCGCGACGCCGGTCATCCTAACCAAGGGGAATCGCATGTCAGAAAACATCAGAATCCAAAACTCGAAAACCAGTGCCTTCAACAAGATTCCCTGGACCTTCCTCATCATCGCCTACCTGCTGACGGTGCACTTCATGAAGCTGGAGTTGAGCGGGGTGGCCGGTTATGTCTTCATCGCTCTCGGGGTCCTGGTACTGTTTCTCGAATTCTTCAAGTCAGGTGATATCAGCACTGCGACATTCCTCGTCGATACCCTTACTGCCGTCACCGGGGTCATCGTGGCGACCACGCTGTTGTGTTATTTGTATTTCAAGCTCGGTCAGACACCGAGTTTTTTTTACTGGTTCGGCTACGCCATCCTGGTCGGCGATGCGATCATGAGTCCGTTCAATTCCTTCCGCACCGCGTTGCGTAATTTCGGCGTCGGTAGCTGAGATTACCGATGCCTGCTGTCAGGCGCTATCCGTGCTGCCGTGCGTGAAGCCATCGCCATCAGTACCGCCCGTCGTGAAGAGCTGGTGGATATCACCGGCCAGGTGCAGGCCGTCGTGCAGCGCAGCGGCGTGCAAAACGGCCTGGTAAGTATTTATGCCCAGGGTGCGACAGCCGCGATCATGATCCAGGAAAACTGGGACGACAGTGTGCAGACCGATGTGATACACCTGCTGCAGCAGCTGATCCCGCCCGGGGTATGGCTGCACGACCGGCAGGACGGCAACGGCGACGCGCATCTTAAATCCGGCCTGGTCGGACCCTCGGAGACGATCCCGCTGGTGGAAGGCAAGCTCGGCCTGTCGCGCTGGCAGAACATATTCTTCTGTGAATTCGATGGCCCGCGCAGTGAACGCAGCATCCTCTGCACGGTCATAGCGGATAGCCGCTAGCATTGCCAGGCATCACCGGCAGGCTGTCGGTGCCTGGACAGGATTAATCTCATGCCGTTTATTGCTCACCTGCTTGTACTCCTGCAATTCACCGGTATCGGTGCTGCCTGCTTTCCCGTCGGACTGGCTGCACAGGGCAGCCCGTACTGGTTGCTGATCTGCGTGTTCGGGCTGACAATCGGCATTCTGACCCTGGCGCACAACCGGCTGGGAAATTTTCGTGTCTACCCGCAGCCGCTGCAGGGCGCCCGACTGATCACCACGGGACCCTATCGCTATATCCGTCATCCCATGTACCTGAGCCTGATCCTCATGATGCTCGGGGTGACGTTGTATAATGATCACGCGCTCAACTTCGCCGGCCTCGCACTGGTCGCAGCAGCGGTGTCGGGCAAGGCGTTACTGGAAGAGCGTCTGTTGCTGATGCATTTTCCAGCCTATGCCGAATACATGCAGCGCACCCGGCGTATCATCCCGGGATTGTTCTAGCCTGTTGGGGCGCGCTGCCCTGGCTCCTGCATGGCCCGGTTCGGTCTCTCGACCGGTTTCTGCGCTTGCTGTCTCCCTGCAGGGGCGACGGGATGCGATGCGGAACGGGTTGCGCCGGCATGCCGGATTCCCTTGCTATGAACAGGCCCGCTGCGCGCAGTGTGGTGGTGGCCGTAATGTCGCACAGCGGCCCATGGCGTAGCGATTGGATCACGGCGTATACTCACTGCACTGGGCGGGTTTACGTACTGGAGGGAACAGCAATGACGCAGAATACTGAATGCAAGATCCTGATGAACTCCCTGCTTGGCCAGGATCTCGATGCGGGTGAGTGCGAGGTCCTGCTCGGATTGATGGGCAGGCGCCAACTGCAAGACGGCGAGGACCTGGTCAAGGAGGGCGACACCGGCCGCACCCTGTATATCCTTGCCTCGGGCAAGGTCACGGTCAACAGCAAGGTCGCTGGCAAGGAAATGACACTTTATTCCATGAAAGTCGGCGAGTGTGCGGGTACCCGTGCATTCGTGGAAATGGCGCCACGTCAGGCGACGCTGCGCGCCGCAGGCAATGCTTCGGTGCTTGCGCTGGAGCCGGACGCTTTCGAAGCGTTGCTGGACGCCCATCCGCGTATCGTCTACAAGGTCATGCGTGGTCTGTTCCGGCAGACACATGCCAACCTGATGCGCATGGACGCGGAGTCGCAGCAGCTGTCAAATTACATCACCAAGACCGGCGGGCGCTACTGATCGAATCTGTGTTGCAGCGGGATCGCATGACTGAAGTGGCGATGCACATTTCTGTATGGCACGCGAATAATAATAGCCACGAAATCCACGGAACTGTCACATGTAGCACGTGTCACGCATGAGACGTGAGACGTGAGACGTGAGACGTGAGACGTGATGGGTGATTTCAGCGCGGCTAATGACGCCAGGAGTCAGTTGCCCTCAAATGCCGCGCGCTCATCGCGTATGTGGCGGCCGCCGCTTACCAGCCAGTCCCCGTCCTGCCTGACCAGTTCGACCTCCACCCTGTGTACGTCCATGAATTGTCCGTCGCCACCGCGGGTGGCGCCGAGTGCCGTGCCGGTGATACTGACCGTGGCATTGTCACCCTCGATTCGCACTGCAGGCGCGAGCAGGGTCAATCCCAGCGACAGCAGTCTGCCGCGCGCCGCGGCGATCCTGCGGGTCAACTCCTCGCGACTGGTGATTTCAGTGATGCCGTAGCCGAGTGTGGTCAGGTCGTAACGTGTCAGTGGCGTGAACAGCGCACCGAGCTGCCTGGCCCGGTTGAGTTGTGCAAGGGTGTTTTCCTGATCCTTAACCTCGGCCAGCGCGCGGATCTGCTCCAGTCTTTCGAGGATACGCTGCTCCTCGTGATCCCCCGTTAGCAGCCAGATACCGGTTGCGAGCACGATGACCAGCGGCAGCCACACCCATGTCTGTTTCATCAGGAGTACAGGCCCTTGCTCTGGATCAGCGTCCACTGCATCAGCTGGGTCACCAGGGCCTCGGCAGCGCCGTGCTGGTTGTGCTCGTGCAGCCATTCCGCTGACCAGCGGTGACCCCAGGCGCTGGCATTGCTCTCGCTCGGATTTTGCGGGAGCTGGCGGGTGTTGGCGAGGTACAGGAACAGGGCGCGGCCCAGTGCATGCACGGTGGCAGTGAACCGGTCGGGATAACTCCAGCGACACAGGCCACGCGTAGTGTAGCGGTCAGGGATATTGCGGCGCCGGATCGGGCGTGGCGGGATCCTTCCCCAGTACATTTCTTCCGCGGGATAGTCGGAGCCTTGCCAGACATTTACCTTGATGCGGTACATGTGCTGCGGCAGCGGCGGGTCGGCATCGAGCTTGTCTTCGCGCGGGGTCCAGCAGGTGCTCAGCGTGAGTGGAGCGCACAGACCGGTGAGCCGGGGCTGGTGCTGGGCATGAGTCATCGGGCTGAGTCGGACCCAGTCGAGCAGGTGCATGTCGTAGCCCGAAAGCTTGTCATGGACAAACGTAATGACATCGCCGGCACCGGTCCGGTCAGTGACGTCAAACGCACGGTTCTGCATATCCAGCCCTCGTGCTGTGCACGTTGACGTGCGGGTAAGGGGCGGCGGTCGGCCCTGATGCCCAGTTTAGTCCTGTACAGCGTACATGGGTAGCGGATGACAGGGGCCACGCACGTAGCCTGCACAAAAGTGCAAGGGTGTTAAGGTTGTAAAATGCCACAGACTTCACTGTGACCGTACGGGTTGTCTGGATTGGCACTGTGATGCAGACTGGCTCGCAGGCGCGGTCGGTCTCCGAAAACAGATCTGCGGCGAGGGCATGAATGTGTTCGCAGCCCGGTGCAGATAGCCACTGCCTGTTCACATCTCTCGATTACCCTGCACCTTGCACGTCTCATCGGGTGTCTGCCGGCTCAGGGTGCGCGCCGCTCGATTTCCCAGTGCCCGCCATCCTGCCGGGTGTATACGAAGCGGTCATGCAGGCGGTTTTCCCGCGCCTGCCAGAATTCGATGCTGTCCGGCGCAATTCTGTAGCCGCCCCAGAACGACGGCAGCGGCACCTCGCCGCGGGCAAATTTACGCTTCATTTCGTCGACTTTGGCATCCAGCAGCGAGCGTGACGAGATCACCTGGCTCTGAGGCGAGGCCCAGGCACCGATCTGGCTGCCACGCGGGCGTGAGGTAAAGTATTTCAGTGATTCGGCCGTGGGTATCCGCCCGGCTGTGCCGCTGATCTTGACCTGCCTTCCGAGCGCGACCCACGGAAACAGCAGGGCCACCTGCGGATTACCCTCTATCTGGCGTGCCTTATCGCTTGCGTAGTTGGTGAAGAACACGAACCCCTGTGTGTCGTAGAGCTTGAGGAGCACGGTACGTACCCATGGCTGACCGCGTGCGTCGACAGTGGCTAGGGTCATGGCGTTGGGTTCGGCGATGCCGGAGTCGATTGCCTGGCTGAACCACAGTTCGAACTGATGGAGCGGATCAGGATTCAGTTCGCTGCGTGACAGGCCGTGCGCCATCCACAGATCGCGCAGTTCGTCGGGGCTTGCTGGCATGGCGGGTTTCCTGAGTTACCTTCACGAGTGCTAACGATATAGTGAGGCAGGCGGGGAATAAAGGGTGACCGGTCCGAAACGGCGGTATGGCTAAAGTGATTGGTAGTAATATTTCGCCATGGACGATGCAGAACGCGACCGCAGGATACGGGAATGGCAGGAGAAGGCACGGCGGGCCGGCAAACGCCACAAACCGCGCAACCTGTACGTGATCACGCTCGACCCCGAAGTGCTGTGGGTACGCGAATTCCGCCAGCAGAATCCCGGCTACATCGAAGGCATGCCATGCCTGTACGTCGGCATGACCGTGCATACGCCGGGCGATCGCTTCGAGCAGCATATGCTTGGCTACCGCAGCAGCAAGTTTCCCCATCGCTATGGCATCGAACTGGCGCAGGAATTAATGGACGGTTTTGACGGAACGGGGCTCGATGACAGGGCGCGGGAGGCGGCGCTGGCGGAGTGGTTGCGCCGACAGGGCTGCGCGGTATGGCAGAACTGAGCAGCTGGAGTGTCGGAGCGTTGGTAAATCAGGGAACTTCTGTTTAAGGCATGAAGCAGGTCAGTGCAGGCGCGCTGTACAGGGAATTTCCTACGATCGTTCTCGCACATGCCTCGAGCCAGTTCCGGTTTCAGCGGCTATGTTTTCACATCTGGCACTGTGCGCCGGTCGTTCAGCGTATCCACGAGCTGTTCCCACGCCTTGCGCAGTGGTTTGGGTATTTTCCTCAGCTTCGGCCGCTTCTGGCGAACCTCCCGGGCCAGCAGCACGTTGTCCGGCTGGCCCTTGGGAAACCGTGCGCCATGCGTGAACAGATGGATGCCGGCAACGTTAATGCCGGGTGCCAGCAGACGCACCGCCTCGATCTGGCGCTGCAGATAATCATCGGGGTTGGGAAACTTGAAGCTGCAGCGGTTGATCACCTGGGTCCACTGGTCGGTCTGCGTGCCGCCGAAAATCAATCCGCTGAAGCGTTTCACGCCTACCACCAGCAGGCTGTCGGCAGTCAGCAGCAGGTAATCCAGGGTGACAACGCCACCCGTGCCATCCGGCAGCTGGATGTCCTGCAGGGCGCGTACGCTGAGGCGTTTGATAGCATGCTTCAGCCGACGTTCCTCGCGCCAGTTTATGAACCGTTCGCGAAAGGTGAAGGCCAGTGCCGCAAGGCAGGCAATTACGCCCAGCAGCAGGTATAGCTGATTGGTAGTCAGCGGTACAGATTGCAGCAAATTCCGGAAAGATTCTGGCATTGCGTCGGTTCCCTGGTCGACGGTGCGTGATTATAGGACAAGCGGGCGGCTAATTGTGAGGGTGTGTGTGCGGTCGGTGCGGCCCGTGCGCGAACCGTGTGCTCGTGTGACCAGGGAGTATGGCGGCAGTTGAGCTGCGCGCGGAGTAGTTCCGGGAATTATTGCCTGCAGCAGCGGGTCGCTGCGTTGCGCCGACGCGGGTCCAGTCCGCTAGTTGCTGCTCAGGTATTGCGCCGGGTTTACCTGTTCGCCGTCACGCAGTACCTCGATATGAACATGCGGGCCAGTCGAGCGCCCGGTCGAGCCCATCAGTGCAATCGGTTGGCCCTTGTGTACGGTGTCACCTTGCTGGACCAGCAGTGCCTTGTTGTGAGCGTAGCGCGTGATGACCTCGTTGCCGTGGTTGATCTCGACCAGGTTGCCGTATCCGCTGCGTGTGCCGGACCAGATCACCACACCGTCACCCGTGGCCAGTACGTCGGAGCCTTCCTTGCCGGCGATATCGATACCCTTGTGCTGCTCCCACTTGCCGGTGAACGGATCGATGCGCTTGCCGAATTTAGAGGACAGCAGGCCCTGTTCCACGGCCTGTCCGGACGGCATGATGCGCGCGATCAGGTTGCGGTTCATGATCAGCTGTTCCAGTACACCCAGCTTCCGGGTGCGGTCGGTCACTGCAAGGTCGAGCTCATCCAGCATGCCGAGGAAGTCCGGTACGGTTGTGGCAGCAAGGCTCGAGCTGTCGTGCGGGCCGCCGACTGGCGGGGGAATTGAGAAGTCGAACTCGCTGGCATCCAGATCGGCCTGGGTCACCAGCCGGTCGCCGAGCGCATCCAGGCGCATCAACTGGGCCTGCATGCGACCCAGCCGCAGGGCAAGTGCATCCAGGTGATTGCGTGCGGCCATGCGGTTTTGGCCGATCTGCGACTGGAGTTCGTGCGTCAGAAGCTGCAGTTCGGCAACATCGGACAGCTGGTGTCGTGCCTCGACATTCATACCAAGGTGAAAGCCGCTGTACAGGACGGCGCCGAACAGCGCGAGTGTGGTGGATATGAAGATATACAGGGTGCGCCGCGGGTGGTAGGTGAGGCTGTGCACACGCCCGTGGTGACTGGTGAAGAGTATGGTGTTCGATGTCTGGTGCATGGCGCTTGTCCGCTTGCTATTCAGGGCAACCGCAGCTCATCTGCCCCGGTATTTGATCTTGCGCCTGGCCCATGTCACGGCGGGCCAGCCTCCTGTCTGGACAACAGGCTAGAGCGCAAAGGGGATAGGGTAAATAGTCCAAAAGTACAGGTATATGTACAAAAATAATATAAAACATGGTATTACAACATCTTTCAAGAATGTGAATCAGGAATGTCCGGCCCGGTTGATCTGTCCCACAGGGTGTTTAAGGGCTGATTTTCAGAGGGCCTGCTGCAGCTGTGCAGGGTTGAACCCGGTTGGCAGAGGGTGCTGGAACGACGGCAGGTGTGCCGCATTGTCCAGACGGGCGCGGCCGGCGCATTGCTCATTGTGGTTTGTGGTGGTGTGCTGTTCCGCTAGAGTAGCCGGCTATGGATATCCCCGCCGACCTGTTACCGGGCAGCTACCTGCTGATCGCCGCCATGCTGTATGCAGCACTGCTGCTGCTTGCCGTGTTGACGGCGCCGTGGTCGAAGATCCGCGACAGCGAGGCCCAGCAGGTCTACCTTGGCGCGATGGTCATGGTGCTGCTGCTGTGGATCATGCATGGCGGCATCCAACCGGGTCTCGATTACCACCTGCTCGGAGTCACGGGCCTTACTCTGCTGTTCGAATGGCAGTTCGCGCTGTTCGCGGTGAGTCTGCTGCTGGCATTCACCACCTGGCAGGGTGCCGCCGGCTGGGAGGCTTTCGGCGTGAATGCACTGGTGATGGGCGGTGTACCTATACTATTCACGCGCGGGCTGCTGTATGTCTCTCAGCGCAAATTGCCGCACAATTATTTCATCTATATCTTCATCAATGCCTTCCTGGCCGGCGCGCTGTCGATCCTGCTGGCAGGACTTGCCTCTGGCCTGGTTCAGCACCTGGCGGCCGCGCAACCCGGCAATACCCTGTTCAACAATTTTATTATGATCCTGCCCATGCTGATGTTTGGTGAAGGTTTCCTGAATGGCGCGGCCCTGACGCTGGTAGTTGCCTACAGGCCGGCCTGGGTGGCGACCTTTCACGACCGCTGGTATCTGCAGGGTAAATAATACAGCGCCGGGTGGCGCGCCACGAAGCGCGCTACAATTCGGAGGGTCTGACATTGTCTCCGGTGCCTGGAATATGAGCAGCAAACGACCTGAAGGTGTCACGATCGGGGAAAACCTCGATCCGGTGTTCATTAGCGAACAACAGTTCGACCGTGCCGCCGCCTACGTCAAGGGGCTGAAACGCGGACTGATTGATTTTCTCAAAAAGCCGAAGCGGATCACCACCGTGAATTTTCCCATCGAGCTGGATGACGGCTCGGTGCAGAGCTTCCGCGGTTACCGTGTGGTGCACAATCGCGTGTTCGGTCCGGGCAAGGGCGGCATGCGCTATCACCCGGACGTCACCATGGAAGAGGTCATCGCGCTGGCCAAGCTGATGACCTGGAAGTGCGCGCTGGTCAATCTTCCATTCGGTGGCGCCAAGGGCGGGGTGGTGTGCGACACGAAGCAACTCAGCGACAGCGAACTGCGCCGCATCACGCGACGCTTTACTTCGGAGCTGTTCGATGTCATCGGGCCGTACAAGGACATTCCGGCGCCGGACCTCTATACCAACGAGCAGACCATGGCCTGGATTTTTGATACCTACGACGTACTGCATGCGGGATTCAATAACCGTCCCGTGGTCACCGGCAAGCCGGTCGAGATGGGCGGCGCTTGCGGACGTACCGAGGCCACTGGCACGGGCTGCGTATTGGTTACGCAGCGTTTCCTGTCCAAGGCACTGCTACCCGATCGCCAGGAGATCGCCGGCGCGCGCGTGGTGATCCAGGGCTTCGGTGACGTCGGTGCGGGGGCCGCACATGAATTTTGCCGGGCGGGCGCGCGCATCATCGCGATCAGTGACAGCCAGGGGGGCATCTATAGCGAAGACGGCCTCGATCCGGATGCGGTCGCATCGTTCAAGGCGGAACGCGGCACGGTAGTCGGTATGGCGAATACGCTCACCATCAGTAATGCAGAACTGCTTGAACTGGATTGCGACATCCTGCTGCCGGCAGCACTGGGCAACCAGATACACGCCGGCAATGCACACAGCATCAAGGCGCGGCTGATCGTGGAGGGTGCCAACAACCCCACCACACCGCAGGCTGACCTGATCCTCAACGACAAGGGCATCCACGTGCTGCCGGATATCCTTGCCAACGCCGGCGGTGTCACGGTGAGTTATTACGAATGGGTGCAGAACCAGGTCAACGAGCAATGGCACGCCAACCAGATAACCGAGAATCTGAAGACACACATGTACACGGCCGTAGACACCGTGTTCAGCCGCTGGCAGGCATTCGTGGTCGGCGAGGATCAGCCGACCGGCAAGGTGCCGGTGCAGGAGCCTTCAGGTACCCCGGATTTCCGCACTGTCGCCCTCATCATCGCCATCGAACGCGTCACCCATGCCACCCTGCTGCGTGGTATCTGGCCTTAACAGGCTGTTGTAAATTGCTGATACATCTGAATATCAGCAATTTACAACAGCCTGTTAAGGGCTGCAGTGCAGCGCTGTTAGCGTACAATCGCAGGACACCGACTGATTTCCAATTACCCCGACAGGAACCACGCATGAAAATAACGCTCATCAGCGGCAGTCATCGCGAACAGGCCCAGACACTCAAGGTGGCGCGCCAGATACAACGCATGCTGGATGAGGGGATCTGTGAACAGACCGCACTGGTTAATCTTGCCAGTAATCCCTTGCCGCTGTGGGACATGGGAGTATGGGAAGGCGACGAAGACTGGGCGCGCCGACTGGATCCGCTGCGTGCGGAACTTGCATCCAGTGACGGTTTTGTGGTGCTGGCGCCGGAGTGGCATGGCCAGGTGCCGGCCGGTCTGAAGAATTTTTTCCTGCTATTCGGCCAGAATGAACTCGGCCACAAACCGGCGCTGATCGTGACGGTTTCGTCCGGTGATGGCGGCGCCTACCCGGTCGCCGAGCTGCGCATGAGCAGCTACAAGAATTCCCGCATCTGCTACCTGCCCGAACACATCATCGTGCGGCATGTCGAGTCGGTGCTGAACGAGGATGCGAGCGAGAATGATGCAAGTGCCGACCGGTATTTTCGTGCGCGCATTGCCTGGGCACTGGGTATCCTCCGGGAGTACGCTGTGGCGTTGCACCAGGTACGCGAGAGCGGCGTCACGGCAACGGAGCAGTTCAAGAACGGGATGTAAACCTGCGGCCTACGCCGGCGGCGGTGGTGACCGTCCCCGGTGTCGACGCCCGTTTTGCATGTCGGGCGTCCGTAATAATGATGGTGCACGGCTGGTTTCCGACGCATAATCCTGCGCGCAGAATCGCCTGCATCGTCCTGCCCGAGCGCGCACCGCATGATCGAAACGATCACGTCACACACCCATGCCGCCGGCCTGCCAGAATCGTTCGTTGAAGCCGGAGCCACGCCCGGCATTGTTGCCGCACTTTCCGAACAGGGCTGGTGTGTGACGCCCGGTTTTCTTGCCCCGGTGCTGGTCGATGCCTTGCGCCGTGAACTCCTGGACTGCTGGGAGGCTGGCGGATTTCGCCACGCCGGTGTCGGACGTGGCACACAACTGCAGGTCAGGCCGGAGGTGCGCACCGACCGGGTAAACTGGCTGGATCCGCACTCCTGCAGTGCGTCCCAGTACCAGTATCTCGCTGCGCTGGAGCGCCTGCGGCTGGTAATCAACACCACGATGTTTCTGGGTCTGTTCGATTTCGAGGCTCACCAGGCAGTGTATCCGCCCGGTAGCTACTACCGCAGGCATCTCGATCAGTTCCGCGGCATCGGTACACGTCGGGTGACCTGTACCCTGTACCTGAACGAGGACTGGCAGGCGGCAGACGGCGGGCAGCTGCGTATCTACACAGACCCGAATGATCCGCGCCATTACGAAGATATCCTGCCGCTGGGCGGAAGCCTGGTGACGTTTCTCAGCGCGCGCTTCCTGCACGAGGTGCTGCCTGCCCGGCGTGACCGGATAAGCATTACCGGCTGGCTCAGGACTCGCGAATAGCGTTCCGGGCCGGATGGAAACAGTTATCGAACCGGGACGCCCTGGCGCGAGTACATGTCCCGGGATGTGTGCACAGGGATGGGCGGTCAACCCATGGCCAGCACGATCTTGCCCTGCACGTGCCCGGCCTCGATCAGCTCGTGAGCGGTGGCCGCTTCCCACAGCGACAGCGTACTGGATACCAGCGGTTTGAGGGCGCCCGCATCAACCAGGTTTGCGCAGCGCCGCAGTATCTCGCCCTGGTGGCGGCGTGCCTCAGGCAGCTCCTGCAGCATGGGTGTCAGCATCAGGGTGAAGCCGATGGACAGATTGCGGTTACGTGCCTCTTTCCAGTCCACATCCGGACCCGGGTCAAGCAGGGTCACCACGTGGCCGTAGACACGCGTGGCCGCGAGGCTGCGGCGAAAAGTTTCACCGCCCAGCATGTCGAGTACCACGTCCACGCCACGGCCCCCGGTCCAGTCCAGTACGGCCTCGGTGAAGTCACAATCCTGGTAGTGGATGACATGATCCGCACCGAGCAGCCGGACAAAAGCCGCCTTTTCAGTAGTGCTGACTGTAGTAACGATGCGTGCACCCACCGAGTTGGCCAGCTGAATGGCTACGTGCCCGACGCCGCCGGCGCCGGCATGGATTAGCACTGTCTGTTCGGCTGTCAGACCGGCACGGTCGAACAGGGCTTCCCATGCCGTGATCGACACCAGCGGCAGGGCGGCCGCGGATTCGAAGTCCAGATTGCCAGGCATAAGCTCGGCATCCTGTTCATCCAGCACCGTGTATTCAGCATAGTTGCCAGGTGCGCCGCCCAGGCCACCGTGACAAAACCACACTGCGTCGCCGGGTTTGAAACGCGTCACCGCTGTGCCGCATTCCGTGACGACGCCGGCCCCGTCACAGCCCAGAATCGCGGGATAGGCTTTCGGAAAAAACACGCCACGCGCTCGCAGCTTGGTGTCCACCGGGTTAATCCCTGCGGCCCTGAGCTGGACCTTGATCGCGGTCGGCGTGTTGACAAGCGGCTCCGGAATATCGACGACCTGCAACACCTCGCGTGCCGGTCCCGGCCGGGTCATGTGAATCGCTTTCATGGGTGGTTTATAACACGAGTGTGTGACGCTGGGTATGTCCTGAGCCACCGATACCACATACGGTAAGGAACCGGCACAGGTGGCCGTTAATATCGGGTAGATGCGGGGATCTTGGATTCATCCGGCTTGTGAGTGTCCTGATAATGAAGAAAAAGACCTGGTTTGCACCACTTCGACTTACCCGATTGCCCGCGGCGGGCGCTGCGTTGCTGGTACTGCTGTTACAGGGCTGCGCCACCCTCGATCGGGATGAGTGCCAGGTCGCTGACTGGCGTCTGATCGGCTACCAGGACGGCGTGCAAGGCAAGCCGGCCGGCACCATCGGGACTTACCGCGAGGATTGCGCCAAGCATGCAATCGTACCGGATCTGGATGCCTGGCAGGCCGGTCGTGCACAGGGCCTGCAGGAATACTGCACGGTTGCCAACGCCTTCCGTCTGGGCCGTTCGGGGCATGGCTATCCGATGGTCTGTCCGGAGCCGGCGGACAGCGCTCTGAAGACGGCCTACGATGACGGCCGCGCCATCTACCTGGCACGGTCCGAGGTCAAGGACACCCATGCGGCGATTCATCGGCGCGAGCATGAAATTGACGCCTTGCAGAACGACAAGGGCCAGAAGCTGGCGGAGCTGGTGCAGGATGGTCTGACGAAGGAGCAGCGTGTGCTGTTACTTTACGAGATTCACGAGATTGATAAAGAAATCGGTAACCTGGCCGCGGAAATCGACAGCCTCGAGCACGACCTGCATGTGCAGCAGGCCTATCTCGACAGCCTGGTCAGTACAAACTCGCGCTAGGCGAGCGCCATGCTACGGTCGAGGCAAGCGGTAAGTCGCAGACTACGCTGTAACGTCCTGAAACACTGTTGATACAGCATGGAATCAGGAAAAAAAGAACCTCTGTCACCGCTTGCCGCCGCACAGGCCGCGCTGGCAGAAGCCAATAGCAAGATGCTTGCCGATGAGCAGCTGCAGCGTGCGCTGCAAGCCTTCGAAAAAATCATGACCTACCGCAGCGAGCTGTACCTGCTTCTTTCGAAGCGGGTGCGAGTCACGGTGCGTGGCGGCATGGCTGTGTTCGCCGCGGTCGGAATCGCCATGTTCCTGCTGCTGATCACCCTGGTGATACAGGTCGAGCATGCAGTTGAGAGCAGCGTACAGCTGGCCACGCATGTGCGCACTGTGGCGGCCGACATGGCACAGATCGAATCGACCATGCAGCAGATCGATGTGCGCATGCAGCACTTCGATTCGATAGGCGGCTACATGCATGTGATGACCGACCAGACGGCGCTGATTGCTGACGGCATGAATAATCTTGATACCAGAATGCAGGTTATTGACCGGCAGATGACTGCAATCAACACACGGTTGTTCAACGTCACGCGCAGCATGGCCACAATGGGTGTGGCGGTCAACGGTATGGGTCATTCCGTCACCGATGTCGCCCGTCCAGCCGGAATGTTCGGGTTTCTGCCATAACCGGGATGAGTGAATTCGGTATGCGCCAGCAAATCCTCGATGAACTCAAGCACTTCCTGCGTGAAATGGAAAGTGATCTGTCCTGCTGCTATCAGGACGAGATCGACAAGCAGCGCATTACAACGCGGATTATTCGCGGCACGCTCGCGCTGATGCTCGCCCTGGTTATCGCGAACAGCTACTACCTGTATCAGCTCTCGGCCGGTCTGCACAACAGTCTGGTGATGGTGGACGTGATGGCGCACCATTTCGGGCAGGTCACCGACAGCCTGACACGGGTAACGGGATCGGTGACCCGGATTGCGTCCCGTTTGCAGACACTGGATGCCATCGACGCCGACATGGCTGGCGTAACCCGCGAAGTGGTGCGCATCAGCGGGGCGCTGGGCGGCATCTCCGGTACGATAACTGAATTGAGCGACGAATTGCTGCGCGTCAACCAGTCCATGGGCGTCATCGACGGCCAGGTACTGCATATGACCGGCAATGTGCAGCAGATCGGCGGCGGCATGCAGAAAATTTCCGGACCCATGAACTTCATGAACACGATGATGCCCTGGTAGCAGCCCGTTCAGGGCGCCAGCGGACGTACCCGGAACAGGCCTTCCAGCTCCGCGTCACTGGTGAAGTACAGGGCACCGTCCGGTCCGAAGGCCACGCCCACAGGCCGCGCCAGTCGCGCACCATCCGGTCGTTGCAGGCCGGTCACGAAGTCCACCACATCGCGTGCTTCACCTTCCCCGAAACGTACCATCAGCAACTGCGGTGCGCGCCGCGAGGCCTTGCTGCCAGAGGCGCCGCCGGAGGGGCGGGTGCCCCAGGAGCCGCGCAGGGCGACAATTGCGTTGCCGGCAAACCTCCCGTCCAGTGCAGCCCTGGGCACGAAGGCGACGCCCATCGGGGCATTGCGTGCCGGGAAGGTGGCAGCGGGCAGGGTGACCTCGCGGGCGGGACGTGGCGGGGTGCGTGCTATGCAGCGGTCGCGCTGCAGGTCACGACCGTCGAACTGAAACCACGGCATGCCATGGAACGAACCGGCGGTCAGCCGGGCGAAATATTCCGGCGGTTGCTCGAAACCGAGGTGATCCGGGCCGTTATTGGACGCGTACATTACGCCAGTGTCCGGGTGCCAGTCGAAGCCGACCGGGTTGCGCAGACCGGAAGCAAACGTCTGCCAGACCGGCTGAGCGCCGCTTTCATCCAGTATCAGCACACCACCGCGCCGGTCAGCAAAGGGGTAGCTGTTATCGAGGTACTGGTCGGAGCAGTTGCCGGCGATACCCAGCGACAGGTACACACGCCCGTCCGGACCGATGGCGACACTGCGACTGGTGTGGCCACCGCCACCCGGCAGTGCAGCCAGGCGTTGCATCGCGTCTGGTGCAATGCGGGCCTGGCCCGGGACGTAGGGTGCGCGGTACAGGCCATCGGTCTGCGCAATCAGCAATTCGCCGTTACGCCAGGCCACGCTGTGCGGGTAACCTGCGAGTCTGACCAGCACCTCGGGCTGCCGGTAGGGGGGAGCCAGGCGGTAGATGTTGCCGCCACGCGAGCCCGTCAGCAGGTCGCCATTGGGCAGGAACGTCAGCAGGCGTGGCGCATCAAGCCGGTCGGTCAGCAGCTCCAGCTGCATGCCGGCTGGCACCTGCAGCGTCCAGTCCTGTCCGCCGACATGCAATACCTGTTCGCGGTACGCAAGATCGTCAGCTGCCATGCTCATGCAGCAGAACAGGATTCCCGGCAGCAGCAGATACCAGCGCATGACCACAGGGTAGCCGGGTTGAACCCGTTTTTACAGTACCGGGCAGCTTGCTATCATACGTGCTGTCGATTCGCGCCTGGACAGTTGCATGCACGATTACCCGCTCTCCCTCCTGCAGGACATCATTGTCCCGGCCGCGCGTGAGGAACTGTTGCCGCGCTTTGCCACAGTGGCGCGCGAGCACAAGGCCGATGGCAGCGTGTTGACCGAGGCCGATCTTGCGCTGCAGGAGCGGGTGGCCGACCAGTTGCTCGCGCACTGGCCGGATACGCTGTTTCTGGGTGAGGAGATGACGCCGGCCGAACAGCAGGCGTTGATCGAATCCCGCAAGCCTGTGTGGTGTCTCGATCCGCTCGATGGCACCAGCAACTTCGCCACCGGCATACCCTATTTTTGCGTCTCGCTGGCCCTGTTGCAGTCAGGGTCGGTGCGGCTGGGCCTGGTCTACGATCCGGTACGTGAGGAATGTTTCACTGCCGACGCGACGGGTGCACAACTGAACGGTGCAGCACTCGCCGTGGCGGCCTCCGGCCTGACCCTGGACCGGACCACGGCACTGGTGGATTTCAAGCGTCTGGATAAGGCACTCGCGACCCGGCTGGTCAGGGACATGCCTTACGCCTCACAGCGCAGCTTCGGATCCGTCGCGCTGGACTGGTGCTGGCTGGCGGCGGGGCGTGGTCACCTCTACCTGCACGGCCGTTCCAATGTCTGGGATTACGCGGCCGGAGAATTCATTTTCGCCTGTGCCGGAGGGCACGCCTGCACCTTGCAGGGCGAGCCGGTGTTTACCCAGACCCTGACGCCACGTTCCTCGGTGGCGGCGGTAGACCGGCCGCTGTTTGATGCCTGGACGGGCTGGCTGGGTGTGCCACAGCGCTGACTGCCGTGCAGGCAGATGCCGGGAAATGCATTGCATCATGCTGCGCCCGGCTGTCTATTGCCATAAATAACAATAATCTGAGGCTATATCCTCATTACGATCTCAGAACTGGCAGGGTCTAGCACCTTCGTCGGATAGACCGCGGGGCACCGACTGTAAGAAAATACCGGTGAATCGTTGTCAGTAACCGACGGGAGTGGCCCGCACCGCACGGTGCAGGCCACTCGCGAAGAATAACAATATGAACTTGAAAACGGCCCTGCAAAGACTCCGGCAGTACCGGATGCCACACACACGTGCGCTGCAGCACGAACTCGACAGTGTCCGGGCAGAGCATCAGGCCGTGGCCACGCAACTGGCGCAGGTACGTGAAGAGTTTGAGCGTGCGCATGCCAGTGACATGCAGCAGATCACGCTGTTGCAATCACAGCTCGGCGATATCGAATATGACCGCAATGCCGCGCGTCAACAGGTACAAACTCTGGAACGCTCGCTCGAACAGGTGCGCGAGGAATTCGAGCGCACCCACAGCAGCGACAGCAAGCAAATTACAGCGCTGCAATCTCAACTGGTGCAGATCGAGTCAGATCGCAACAACGCGCGCCAGCAGGTGCAGCTGCTGGAAGGAACCCTGCAGCAGGCCACGCAGCGTCAGGAGACAACCGAGCAGCGCCTGCATGCACTGGAAACCCAGCTTGAACAGGCCCGCGGCCGGCATGAATCCGAACTGTCGCTGGCCAGGGATGCGCTCGCCAGCCTGCAGTCGGAGCAGCAGGGGCTGCTTGCCATGCAATCCGACATGTCGCGCAGTTTCAATGCAGCCAGCCGCGAACTGGTGCAATCCATCCAGGCCAAACCACGCACGCCGGCGTGGCAACTGACGCTGATAGCGTGCCTGCTGTTTTTTTCCGGTGCGCTGGCGACCGCACTGGTCCTGCATGAGACGCCTGAGCCGCGGGTGGACACATCCGGCATCAGCGAGGGGATCGATGAATTGCAGCTGATGATGCAGGCACATTTCAGCAGCCACGAGGCCCTGCTCGAGACCCTGACCCGGCTCATCACCGGATTGTCGACCGGCGAGCCGTCGCCGCAGGTCGCGCCGGTGCCTGATGTGATCGACCCCGACGCGCAGCTGCAACTGGACGTGATGCCGGGCGAACAGGTGAGAATGGTGCAGGAAAACCTGCAGATCCTCGGCTTTGACATTGGTGACTCCGGTGTCGATGGTATCCGCGGTACGCAAACGGGCCGCGCGCTGGCGTGGTTCCGCACCCTCTATCTGCCGGACAACCCGGATGCTTCGATGCAGGAGGTCGAAACCAGCCTGCAGCGCTATGCCGACCTGGCGCGTGCGGACGCGCAGAAGTACCGGCTCGACAGCGCGGTGACGGCGGCCATCCGGCTCGGGAATCTGCGCACCGGCGTGGATTTTCCCTATCTCATGGAGTTGGCTGCCGTCGAAAGCAGCTTCAATCCGCGCGCACAGGCGAGCACTACCTCAGCCGCCGGCCTGTATCAGTTCAAGGAGGAAACCTGGCTGGAGTCGATCAAACGGCACGGCAGCACCTACGGTCTCGAACGCTTTGCACGGGCGATTGAGTTCATTGTGGATGCCGATGGAAAGCGGCAGCCGCAGATCCGTGATCCGGAACTGCACCGGCAGGTACTCGACCTGCGCTTCAATCCCGGAGTGTCCGCCTTGCTGGCCGCAGAAAGGGTGCTTGACGGCAAACGCAAGCTGTCCGCCAGGCTGGAGCGGGAGCCCGGTCGTACCGACCTGTATCTGACACATTTCTTCGGCCTGAGCGGTGCCCTTTCGTTTCTTGAGGCGCTGGCAAAAAATCCGGACCGTGCCGCCGGTGAGATTTTTCCGGGTGCGGCGCGCCGCAATCGCAATATCTTCCGTCGCAGCAACAGTACCCTGCGCACCGTCGCCGAGGTCTACCGGGTGCTGGAGCGCAAGTTCAACACTGCACGCTTCGAGGACAGCTAGTGCGGGCACGCCCCGTTCCTTTGCAGGCATGGTGACAGCGATGCAACTCTGCAGAAGCCACGGGGTGCAGGGACCGGTTGTGCAGGACGCGTAGCGGGTTACTGTACCGACTCCTCGCTTTACTGTATGGCTGCCGGGATGCTGGCTTCGCTATCTGCCCGGGGTTATCCTAGACGCATGCCAGTCAATCAGCAGCGCAAACCGGTTATCGACCGTTTCGATATCCAGCCCGGACGGGTACTCGCGCGCAAGTATGAAGTCGTCAAGCTGCTCGGACGCGGTTGGGAAGGCGAGGTCTACCTGGTGAGCGAACAGCGCACGAACATCGAGCGTGCCGTCAAGGTGTTCTATCCTCAGCGTAACCCCGGCGACAAGATTGCGAATTTCTATGCCTGCAAACTGCACAAGTTGCGTCATTGCCCGATCGCGATTCAGTATCACACTCACGAGATCATCAGCTATCACCGCCAGCCGATTACGCTACTGGTATCCGATTTCGTCGAGGGGGAACTGCTTTCGGCGTTTATCGCGCGTCAGCCTGGCAAGCGGTTGCCCGCCTTCCCCGCACTGCACCTGCTGCATGCACTGGCGTCTGGTATCGAGTGCATCCACCAGATGAAGGAATACCATGGTGATCTGCACAGCGACAACATCATGGTGCAGCGCTACGGACTGGGTTTCGAACTGAAGCTGCTGGACTTCTTCCACTGGGGGCCGCCCAAGCCGGAGAATATACGCGACGACGTGGTAGACCTGGTGAAACTGCTGTATGAAGCGATCGGCGGCCAGCGCCATTACAGCAAGCAGCCGCCCGAAATCAAGAAGGTCTGCTGCGGCCTCAAACGCACTCTGATACTGAAGAAATTCCGTACCGCGGGCCAGTTGCGCGAATACCTGGAAAACATGCAGTGGAGCCGTGGCTGATGGTGCCACAGCTGATTCTCGGTCAGGACATGTCCACGCCGCTGACTATGCCGCTGGCGGATGGTCTGGCCTGCGTATTCACCGAGCGCCGGCCGGGGCGCGAGACCGAAAACGAGGACGCTGCGGCGCTGGTTCCCGGCGATGCCAGCAGTGCCGTGATTGCCGTGGCAGACGGGCTGGGCGGTTTGCCATCCGGCAACCTGGCCGCGGCACTGGCCCTGCAGCAGCTGGCCGAGAGTGTGTCCGGACAATCCGGCGATGCCCAGCGCGAGGCTGTGCTGACCGGTATCGAAGCCGCTAATGCGGCTGTGCTGGCGAACGGGCAGGGCGGCGGGACGACCCTGGCCGTGGTAAGCATCAGTAACGACACGGTGCGTGCGTACCACGCGGGTGATGCCATGATTGTGGTGTGCGGGCAGCGCGGCAAGCTCAAGTACCAGTCAGTGCCGCATTCGCCGGTCGGTTACGCGGAGGCATCCGGCATGCTGGACGAGGATGCGGCCATGTTTCATGCCGAGCGTCACCTGGTGTCCAACATGGTCGGCATGACGGACATGCGCCTCGAGGTCGGTCCAGTGGTACAGCTGGCCCGCTATGACACTGTGGTAGTCGGCAGCGACGGGCTGTTCGATAACCTGTTCGTCAGCGAGATTATCGAGCTGGTGCGCGCCGGGCCTCTGGACAGTGCGGCCGGGCGTCTGGTGGCCGCCTGCCGCGAACGCATGCAGCTGGTCAACAGCGAATTTCCCCACAAGCCGGACGATCTGGCCTTTATCCTGTTCCGTCGCCGCTAGCCCGCATTGCTCACCGGCATCGCACAATGACTCGCTGTGTGTATGACGTTACTGAAGCAGCGCCAGTGCTTCGACTATGGCATCCTCGCGGTCCGATCCGGTCCGAAACACGGCAAATACAGGGCGTTCTATTTGCGGCGCCATCTTGACCCTGTATAGCCGCCTGCCACCGTGTTCTGTCGAGAGCATCTGTTCCGGCAGGTAGGCGGCACCGTCACTGTGGTCCAGGTAACGGCGGGCCAGTAGCCCCTGGTTCGTATGCAGCGCCGGCGCCGGCAAGTCCGGGAACAGGCGTGCATGATTACGCGCAAAGGCCGTACCCCAATCGACCAGGATGTAGCCGGACCGGCAGGCTTCGTCCACCTTCAGGCCGCGACGTGTCGCCGCCAGCACCAGGTTGATGACACCCAGGGCACGGATTTCGAGGTCCGGGGCCTGTGGCGGTTCGAACAGCACGGCAAGGTCGATCACGCTATCCAGCAGTTTGCGGATCAGCAGGTCTGCGGTACCGCTTTCCACCAGCAATGCCGTTTCAGGCATATGGATGCGCAGGCGCTGCAGCCAGCGAACCAGCAGTGTTTCCCACAGATCCAGCGTGGCGCCGATGGCGAGGCCACGGGTGAATTCGGCGCCCAGGCCGGTTTCCTGCCGCGCCCGCGCCCAAACCTGGACGATGATTTCGGCATGCTTTTGCAGTTGCCGGCCTTCAGGCGTGAGCTGAATATTATTGCGGTTGCGGGTAAACAGTGGCATGCCGATGGTCTGTTCCAGCTGACGAATGCGCGCGCTGACCGCGGATTGTGTGACGCACAATTCGGTCGCGGCCTTGCCGAAGTGGCGCGTCCGTGCGACTTCCAGGAAGGTACGCAGCAGTTCGATGTCCATGTGGTGCTATCGATAAACGATGTTGATCGTGAAGGCAATAAATTTTCGTTTGCTGCTTGTGCCCGACCACTCTATAAGCCATTTCTAATGATGATCCTGGAAGTACCTGTGATGCATCATTGCGGCACCTGCCAACCGTCACCATGGGCGGGGCGTGCACGTATAAATGATTGCCGCGCTTTCAGCGCGGCCTGACTGATGACAGAACCGGAGGCAACCCTGGTCGCCTGGAGAAATACCCGATGAAACTTGTCTGCCATACCCTGCGGGTAGTGCCCTGCCTGCTAACTGCCACCCTGCTGGCTGCTGCTTCACCCGTTCTTGCCGACCCGGCCGCGGAGTGCCGCCAGGAAGCCCAGAACTATGCGATTCCTCCGGAGCAGGAGGCGGACTATATCAGCGGCTGCATACTGTCGCGTGGCGGCTCACTCGATCCCGCCGCCAGTGAGCAGGATATTCCGGTGGATGATGCCGGTGCCGTTCCGCCGGTGGATACCAGCCCGATGATGGAGACCGGGCAGCCGGACGGGGAGTTGCCGGGAGGTGTTTATGGCGCGTACTAAATCAACCGCCCGGACCGTCACTTCGCCGGGCCGCAAAACCTCCGTCCGTAATGCCCGCGGCATTGCGCAGACTGCCGACAAGGCCCGCAATGATACCGATCCTGACGCTGCGCAGGCCGAGTGGGAGGATGTCGCGGAGGAGCTGGATGTAATTCCGGATATCGACGGCCTGCTCAACAAGCCAGCGGCCAACCGCAGCACTGATAGCGAAGCGCGCCGGCGCATTGAGAGGCTGCGCGAGGATCGCCTGTTGCAGCAGGCGCTGAGTGATGTATTCGATCTCTAGCCGAATCGAACACTATCCGCCACTGCGCCGGTGCGGGGTGCGCGGGTCCACTCCGGCACCGGCCAGGCAGGCAGATACGCACTACAAGGAGCACATGGAACCCGCGGATATCATCCGTGCGCTGGGCGGGCTGTAATGGTCAGTCGAGGGCCGGGCCGAGGATGAAGCTGACACTGCTGAAGCCATTGTCCTCGAGTCTTGCCTCGATATCGGCCCAGTCGTAGTCCGGATCGTCTTCCTCGACGGCAGCGATCAGGGCAGTGACACGGCGGTAGGCCTCGTGCGGTTCGAAATCGGCGGGTACCCGTACCAGCCGGATGTTTTCCGGGGTGCGGGCGGACAGGATCATCAGCGTTTCGGTCATGGTGTTTTCCTGATTCGATTGCACAGTCCGGTTAGATACGGTTTTCCATCGGTACGTAGGTAGACAGCGGATCGCCGGTATAAATCTGGCGTGGCCGCGCGATACGCATTTTTGGATCGCTGTTCTGCTCGTGCCAGTGTGCAACCCAGCCCGGCAACCGGCCAATGGCGAACAGCACAGTGAACATGTTGGTCGGTATACCGATGGCGCGCAGGATGATGCCGCTGTAGAAATCGACGTTGGGGTACAGCTTGCGCTCGAGGAAATAGTCATCGTTGAGTGCGATATCTTCCAGCTTGCGCGCGATTTCCAGCAGCGGATCGGTCACACCGAGCTTGTTGAACAGCTGCTCGCTGACCTTGCGCAACATCGTCGCGCGTGGATCGAAATTCTTGTAGATCCGGTGGCCGAATCCCATCAGCTTGACGTCGCTCGACTTGTCCTTGGCGGCATTGATGTATTCCTCAGCCGATTGCTTGCCGCGGTGAATTGACTCCAGCATCTCGATGACCTTCACATTGGCGCCGCCATGCAACGGGCCCCACAGTGCGGATACTCCGGCAGCACAGGATGCAAACAGGTTGGCCCGGCTCGAGCCGACCATGCGCACGGTCGATGTGCTGCAATTCTGCTCATGATCGGCATGCAGGATAAGCACCAGGTTCAGCGCGCTGCGTACCTCCGGCTCGGACATGTAGGGGTTGTAAGGTTCCGAGAACATCATGTGCAGGAAGTTGGTGACGTAGGGGAGTTTCGGATCCGGATAAATATACGGCTTGCCGTGTGCGCGGCGATAGGTATAGGCGGCCAGGGTGCGAATTTTGCTGATCAGGCGCGCGGCGGCCTGTTCGAACTCATCCGGGGTATGCAGGTCCAGCAGCTGCGGGTGGAAGCATGACAGTGTCGAGATCATCGCCGACAGGATCGCCATGGGCGGCGCCGAACGCGGAAAACCGGCAAAGTGATGCTTCATGTCCTCGTCGAGATTTGCGTTCTCGGTGAGCTGCCGGCTGAAGCGTTCGTACTCGGCCTGGTTCGGCAGGTGGCCGAAGATCAGCAGCCACGCGACCTCTACGAAATTAGGGTGTTCGGCAAAGGCCTCCAGCGGAATCCCGCGGTAGCGCAGGATGCCCTTGTCGCCATCGATGTAGGTGATATCACTGGTGCAGCTGGCGGTATTGCCGAAGGCCGGGTCATAGGCGGTGAGTCCGGTATCGTTGCGCAGGCTGGTAATGTCGATGGCATGTTCGCCCTCGGTGCCGGTGATGATGGGCAGTTCGTAGGTCTTACCGTCGTAGATCAGTTCGGCCTTGTTACTGGACATGGATATCTCCGCTTGTTGCTGTTCGGTCATAGCGATGCTGCCGGTTATTCTATGCGGAGACCATACCCTTTTCCGGGCTGGCAGGGAAGGCGCGCAGCACGCTTCCGGCTGACCTGCCGGTGCTGCACACACGACTGAGGACGCATGCAGAATATTATGGTATTGACGGTTTGCCGCTGTCTGGCAGGCGTGCCTGTGCGGTTGGGACGAAACGGGCCGGCACTAGTCAGCAGTCTTGCGGGATACGATCACGGCAGTCCGCAGGCGCTGTTGTCCGAAGATGGATATCCTTGCAAAATCCTCGCGCGCAATCGGCAGATACTGGCAGTCAAGCGCACTCTGACTGATCTCTTCCGGATCGGGGTCGTGTACGTACAGACATTGCTTGTCGTAGCCACTGACGGTGACCCAGTGCGGTGCCTTCTTGCCTTCCAGACGCCAGGTGCTGATCATCACCAGCGGTATGGCGTTGTTGTTGAGGGCGTTGATCAGCCGGTCCTGCTTGATATCGGAATAGTGGATTCTGATTCCGGTCGCTCTGGCCTGTTCAATGTAATCCATGTGTACCAGTTCGATGACCTGTTTCTTGCCGGCATCGCGAACGCCGTCGACGAACAGGGTCTTGCGCGTGTTGATCCAGACTTCGGCATTGAACCCGCGCTGCTGTGCGGCCAGCGCGAGACCAAGCGGGTGACAGCCGCCATGCCCGGAAGTCATGAAGATCGTGGTGGCCTCGCGCCAGATCTGCAGTTCCTCGTGTCGTGACGGGACGTACGCTTTCGATACGCCACTCATGGCCATCATCAGCGCCGCCGGCCCACAGGTGAACGGTGTGCTCTGGCGAATCCATGGCATCTCGATGTGACGTTCGCGTACGCGGTAGTGATGGATGCGTTTCTGCATGCGGATGGCATCGCTGCGATCATCGTAGTAGTTGCGGTAGACGCCAAACGGCGTGTAGCCGAGCGATTCGTACAGCTTGATGGCGCCACGGTTTTCGGCGCCCACTTCCAGTCGCATGATGAAACGCTCGCTCTCGCTCGCAGCCAGTTCGCCTGCCTCGATCAGTTTGCGCGCGATACCGCGGCCGCGGAAGCGCTGGTCGGTGGCGATCGAGTACAGCCGTGCCAGTCGCGTCCCGGTGTGATAGATGACCAGGATATAACCGGCGAGGGTGTCGTCGAGCGTGGCGACCAGAAAGGCGCGGCTGGTGCTGTTGATCCAGTGGCGGAAGCTGCGCCGGCTGAGCCGGTCGGTGCTGAACGCGGCCTCCTCCAGCGCCACCAGGGTGTCCAGATCGTCTGCCCTGACCTCACGCAGCCTGATCTCGCTGTCTGTCATGTCTGCAAGCCCTCCAGTGCCCGCTCGATAATCTCGCGTGCGCGCAGCAGTACCTGCCTGCGCCAGTCCGGGTCGTTCGGGCAGAAGTGTGCCCTCAGCGCGGCAACCAGATCCGGGTAGTCCGGGTGTCCGGCCGGTTCGGTGCCGTGCAGGGCCCGGAAGCGGTGATCGCGCAGCAGCACTTCGAACAGCTCGCCCGTCGCCTGGGTACCGTATTCCAGAGTGATGAAACAACTGCCAGGCTGCATTATGGCATGCCAGGCGTAATCGAGCAGGCCGAGCTTGGGTACCGAGCTGGAGGTGCCGAGTGCGGGCAGGGTACATTCATCGCCGTACCAGCTGCGTGCGGTACGTGCCCCGTCACTGTCCGGCCCATGGTCACAGATGACCTCGCCGTATCCGAATGGCCCCAGCCCGGTGTGCACATCGATCACGGCGAGGCAGCGTTGCGCCAGCCGGTACTCCGCCATGATCGCCTCGATGGTGCGACGTCCCTGTGCCGCTTGTGTGCCGCCGTAGAATGGTCCGAGCGGGTCGCAGTACTGGCCGCCGCTGACGGCGATCTCATACGCAGTCTGGCCATGCACGCGCAAGTATTCGTCCAGCACGCCTTGCCTGCGTGCGCTGTCCTCGTCGAACAATGCCGCGCGCAGTGCGCGGTAGCCCGGATTGTCCGGCGGGGGTTGTGTGAAATCTATGAAATTGCGGTTGAGGTCGATACCCTCGGCATCGCAGCGCCGGTGCCAGGCGTAGCCCCAGGGGTTGAGGGCATGGATGCACAGGATGGCGAGGTCATCCGGCAGGTGTTGTGGCAGGCGCTTCAGCAGGTCACACATGACAGCCGTCCCGGCAAAGCCCTCGATGCCATGCGTGCCGCTGATGATGACCAGTACCCGGCTGGCGGACGCTGCGCCCAGCCAGGCCGTCTGTGTGGCCAGGGTGGTGCCATCGGGCGCGTGCCCGGTGACGGAATAATCGCGTACCGCGGTGGATAAGCCACAGCCCGACAGGTGAGCTTCCCACAATCCGCACGCCTGCCGGTAGCTGTCCGGGAAAACGGCCAGGAAGAAATCGTTTGTGGATGATGCTAATGACATGATAACGCACCGCAGCGGTAGGGGGCAGCATAGCCCTGACACCGGTGGTTGCAAGCAAATTTTTTGTCGCTGTGCGCAGAATCTGCTTGAAGCAATAGACTGTTGTGCGCACAATCGGGCTATCCTGCAACCCCCAACCTGAAGCCAGTTGAACTAGATGTCACAAACATTGATCGTGGTCGACGATCTGGAAGACTGGGCACCGTTTTACCCCAGCGACCAGGTCCTGAGTTTCAAGGCCTACCTGGACGGCGGACGTTTCGATAATCCCCAGCGCGTACGCATCATCAACCTCTGCAAGGGTTACCGCTATCTCGGAGACGGGTATTATTGCTCGTTGCTGGCCGAGGCGCGCGGGCATCATGTGATCCCGTCCCTGCAGGTAAT
This sequence comes from uncultured Gammaproteobacteria bacterium, assembly GCA_963712695.1. Classification (GTDB taxonomy): domain Bacteria; phylum Pseudomonadota; class Gammaproteobacteria; order UBA9214; family UBA9214; genus UBA9214. The sequence goes on along the minus strand of CAVQJD010000016.1, from coordinate 88,526 downwards.
CAACGACCTGGGCAAGCGTGCCCTGTACCAGTTACAGCTCGGCGAACTGGGCGAGGAACTGGAGCGCAGCCTGGCCACGCACGACAGGGGCCTGACACTGCGGGTCAGGGGCTATTTCGGCACCACGCCTGAGCCGGCCTATCGCGACCTGGTACGCAAGGTGTTCGAGCTGTTTCCCTGTCCGGTGCTGGAAGCCGAACTTCAGTACCGGCGCCAGTGGGAGGTGGTATCGCTCAAGGCCCTGTCGCCTCGCGACCTGGATGATGCCGCGCAGACTGCCTTCGCCGAGGCCCTCGACCATTACAGCCGCCAGGTCTGGCGCGGTGCGCGCAAGCGCAAGCGCTACCGCTATGAACTGGCCATACTCGTGAATCCGGACGAGCGGATGCCGCCCAGCGACAATGCGGCGCTGAAACATTTTATCCGAGCCGGCCGCGGACTGGGTATCGATGTCGAGCTGATCAAGCAGCGCGATTACCCGCGCCTGACCGAATTCGATGCCCTGTTTATCCGTGAGACCACGGCCATCGATCACCATACCTACCGCTTTGCGCGCAAGGCCGAGGCCGAAGGGCTGGTCGTGATCGATGATGCCGACTCGATCCTGCGCTGTACCAACAAGGTCTATCTCGCCGATCTGTTCCGGACCCGCAAGGTGCCGGCGCCACGCACCCGTATCCTGCACAAGGGCAGCCCCGGCCTGGTCGAGAAGCTGGAGGCTGACTTCGGTTACCCGCTGGTGGTGAAAATCCCGGACGGTTCGTTCTCACGCGGCGTGGTCAAGGCGGATAATGCCGATGAACTGCAGGCCAGTCTCAAGGACCTGTTCAGAAAATCGGCACTGCTGCTGGCGCAGGAATTTTTCTACACCGATTTCGACTGGCGCATCGGTATCCTCAACAACAAGCCGTTGTACGCATGCCGCTACTACATGGTGAAGAAACACTGGCAGATCTACCGCCACGAAAATGCCCGCACCGCCACTGGCGGCTTCGATACCCTGCCGACTTTCGAGGTGCCGCGTGATGTTCTGCGTTCGGCGCTGGCTGCAACACAGCCGATCGGCGACAGTCTGTACGGCGTCGATGTCAAGGAAAAGGACGGCAAGGGCTATGTCATCGAGGTGAATGACAATCCCAATATTGACCGTGGTGTCGAGGACAAGTACCTGGGTGATGAACTGTATCGCCTGATCATGGGCGAGTTCCTGCGCCGCATCGAGGAACGCGGCGTCTGATACCGGCCACGGCCGTGCCCGCGGCGATCAGGCAACCCGGCTGTAGGGTGCGTTTTACGCACCGGCCACGGTGCACGGAGTGCGCCCTGCGCCATCAAGCGGGACAGGAGCGCATCCCATGCGCGATTGATAATGGCCACGGAATCCACGGATTAACACGGAAAAATAAAACACCCGGGCGTGGGGTGCGTTTTACGCACCGGCCACGGTCAGGGTTGCGCATCGTGCCTGAGCATGCCGAGCGACAGCGGTGGCAGGTACATGCCAAGCGGCTTGCTTGCCCACCAGTCGCCGGTTGCGGCGCGCTCCGCGGCTGTGGTGAAGCGGTAATTCTCCAGGCGTGCGCGCACCAGCCGGGGGGGGTGTTCCGGGAAAGGGTTGTGCGCAAGCAGCGCCGCTACCTGCGGCGAACCTTCCAGCAGGCGCAGCATGAAATCCGGGAACCAGTAGCTGGTGCGCGTGTTGGGACGGCTAATCGCGGCAAACCACATCATCCAGTCGAGTCGCGGCTGGTGCGGGATGTTGAAGCGCGGACGCCGGGACAGGTCACCGGGCTTGTAACGGAAGCCGTAGGCATGCCACTCGCGCCCGTCGTCGGAACCCTCGACGATGATCTCGGGCCGTTTCGTGGTGATGTTTGGAAATACGTGGTAATTGTTGACCACGTGCCACTGTACCAGCAGGCGCACGAGTGGAGCGTTGAAGGCCGGCAGCGGCTGGCGGGTGAATGTTGACCACATCATACTCAGGCTTGACGTGACAATCAGTACGGCCAGCAGCCCGGCAGTCAGCGTGGCAAACCGGCCGGGCCGCAACTGCAGTTGCGGCAGGCGCAGGCCACGCAGCGCCCGGTCATCGAACAGCAGCAGGCACAGCAGGATGGTGAGCAGGTTGAAGAAGTTGTGATTGCTGGTCAGCATGATCAGCAGCTGCATCAGGATGGTCACCCATGCCGCGAACATGCGCGGATTGCGCGGCAGGAAGACCAGGAACGGCACCAGCAATTCGGCAAAGAATACGAAGCCGACACCGGCACGCAGCACCACATCCGGTAACTGCTGTGCGAACCAGGCGCCGGCATGCGGCAGTGGCTGTGTCTCGAAGTAATAGTGCAAGGCCGTGAAACCGGACCAGGACTCGTCGCCGCTGAGCAGCTTGTAGGCGCCCGACAGAAAGCGCAGCCGGAACAGTACCCAGTGCATCAGCCAGATGATTACGGCAGAGCCCCAGGGCAGGAAAATGGCCAGGAATCCTGTTTCCAGCAACAGGAAATCCCACTGGAAATTCATGAACACCTGGCCGGCGTAGACCAGCGACAGATAGAACAGGAACAGCAGCGGCAACACCAGGCGCGTGAACAGGTTAAGCGTCAGCAGCAGGGCGGCAAGTGTACCGGCCACGCATACGGCCTGAATCGCGAGGTCACTGGCATCCAGCCAGAACAGGCTTGGTTTCAGCCACCAGGCACGTGCGCCGTATTCTGCGCTCAGGGCCTGCAGTTCGTCGCTCAGCGGCAGAATGCCCTGGCTGCCAATCAGTCCCGGGGCCTGCACGCCGAACGAGATGAAGGCGGCCAGGTAAACCAGGCCCAGCAGGCGCAGAAACAGCCAGCTGACGGCGTGATATTCACTGGGGTAGCGTTCGCGTCCCCAGAGCAGACGCACCAGCCGGTCTGCGGCGCTACGGTGCCGGGCCGTCACGCGGTATACCCACTCGGCCAGTGGAGCGAATCCGGGCAGCAGCCGGCTGGCACGCAGCCAGCCGGGCCGGCCACCTGCGGCGAGTACCTGGAAGGCCGCCGCGGCGCCACTATGGCGTGCGCCATCGGGCATCAGCAACTGGATGCGGCGGGCGAATTCCTCAGCGGCGATCCGGGGCTGGTCCGCTGCGGCTTGCTGGTAAGGGGCGTAATCCACGGCGTCGCCGGTCAGGCGCTGCCAGTAGCGAACCTGGCGGGTGCAGAAATCGCAATCGCCATCGTAAATCAGCAGCGGCCGGTTGGTGCGTGCCATGGGATGGCAGTATAGTCGCAGACGACGTGCGGTTATCTGATCCGTATCAGGTGGTGAACAGGTTGTTGGGGTTATTATTGGGCCGGTCCGGGTGGACCAGTTGCGAAGCCGCAGACTGGATGCTTCCTGCCTGGCGACGCAATACCGGGAGAACAGTGATGGTGTTTCCACAGCTGCTGGCGGTTCTGCTCTGCACCGTCATGAGTGCCGGCCTGCCGGCCGCACAGGACCGGGTCGCGGAACGTACTGCGATGGTCGAGCAGATCAGTGCCATGGTGCAGGACACGGCAGAATTTCTCGGCAAGGCACAGCTCGATACTGCCGTACTCGAGGCCATGCGTACGGTCCCGCGCCATGCCTTCATACCGGAGAACGAGCAGGCCCGTGCCTATGATAACCGGCCGCTGTCGATCGGCTATGGCCAGACCATTTCCCAGCCTTATATTGTGGCACTGATGACGGATCTGCTGAACGTCGGGTCCGCTGCCACGGTGCTGGAAGTTGGCACCGGTTCCGGATACCAGGCGGCCGTGCTGTCCGGTCTGGTTACGCATGTCAGCACCATCGAAATCGTCCCGCAACTGGGCGAGCGGGCACAGGCAACACTGCAGCGCCTTGGCTACGATAATGTCGAGGTGCGCATCGGCGACGGCTATTACGGCTGGGAGGACCGGGCACCGTTCGACGCCATCATCGTCACGGCAGCGGCGAGTCATGTGCCGCCACCGCTGATCCGCCAGCTCAAGCCAGGCGGGCGCATGCTCATTCCGGTTGGCTCGCGGTTCATGGTGCAGGAACTGCTGCTCGTCGAGAAGAATGCGAACGGCGAGGTGTCCACACAGCAAATTCTCCCGGTGGCCTTTGTCCCTTTGACGGGCGGTCATTGAGGCCGTGCAGCCGCCGGGATACTGATGGCTGCAGCACCGAGCGCACAACGCGTTGCCCGCGTGCCGGTGATCTCGGTGGCACTGCTGTCAGTCACCGTCCTGGCCTACGAAATCCTGCTCATGCGGCTGTTCTCGATCATCCAGTGGCATCACTTTGCCTACATGGTGATCAGCCTGGCGCTGCTGGGCTACGGCGTGAGCGGCACACTGGTGACGGTGCTGCGTGAGCGTCTGCTGCGGCACTTTGCCAGTGTGTATACCGGCTGCATCATCGCATTTGCACTGGGCGCCGTGTACTGTTTCCTGGCCGCACAGCAGGTACCTTTCAATGCCGAACTGGTTCTGTGGGATGCGCGACAGCCGGTGTGGCTATTGTTGCTCTACCTGCTGCTGGCCTTTCCCTTCCTGTGTGCCGCGACAGCGCTGGCGCTGGCACTGATGCGCTACAGCCGGGTGATTGGCCGGGTCTATGCCTTTGATCTGGCCGGCGCCGGCCTGGGTGGACTGCTCGTCATCGGTTTGCTGTTTCTGGTCACACCCTTGCAGACGCTCACCGTGATCGGCCTGCTCGCGCTGGTCGCCGCCGGTATCGGTGCGTTCGAGACCGGGCTGGCCGGGGGGCGCCGGCTGCTGGTGATACTCACCCTTGCCGCGCTGCTATTGCTGGCTGGCGGTCTGCGCAGTGAGTTGCAACTCTCCCCCTACAAGGGGCTGAGCCAGACACTGCTAGTTCCCGGTACGCACATCACGGATCAGCTCTCGAGTCCGCTCGGACAACTGACCGTGGTGGAAAGCCTGCAGGTGCCGTTACGCCACGCCCCGGGTCTGAGCCTGCTGGCCACGCAGGAGCCACCGCCACAACTGGGTGTATTCACGGACGGCGATGGCATGACCGCGATTACGCAAGACACGGCTGAGCGTGCAGCGCTGGCCTGGCTCGACCAGACCACGTCCGCACTGCCGTATCACCTGCATCAAATCGAACATGCCCTGATCCTGGGAGCCGGGACCGGTGCGGACATACTGCAGGCGGATTACAACGGCGTAGCGCGCATCACGGCGGTCGAACTCAACCCGCAAGTCATCGCGCTGGTGCGCGACCGCTACGCCGGGTTCGCCGGTCACCTGTATCAGCGGGCGAGCGTGCACAACGAGGAGGCGCGCGGCTTCGTGGCAGGCAGCGATGAGCGTTACGACCTGATCAACATCGCGCTGCTGGACGCGTTCGGTGCCGCGGCAGCCGGACTGTATGCGCTCAATGAAAGTTATCTTTACACCGTGGAGGCGCTGGAAGATTACCTCGCGCACCTGCGTCCGCAGGGTTACCTGTCGATCACGCGCTGGGTGACCCTGCCGCCGCGCGATACGCTAAAGCTGTTTGCCACTGCGCTGGTCGCGCTGGAAAAGCGTGGCACGGAACGGCCGGCCGAACACCTGGTGCTGATTCGCAGCTGGCAGACCGCAACCCTGCTGGTAAAAAACGAACCCTTCACTGCAGCGGAAATCGAGCGGTTGCGGGTCTTCGTGCAACGCTGGGGCTTTGATATGGCCTGGTATCCGGGCATGCCTGCCACGGAAGCAAACCGCGTCAACCGTCTGCGCGCGCCGTACTTCTACGAGGCGGCCACACGCCTGGCCGGCGGCGAACGACAACAGTATCTGCTTGATTACAAATACGCGCTGCAACCTCCAACCGACAACCGGCCGTACTTTTTTCATTTCTTCAAATGGCGCGTGTTGCCGGAAATGCTTGCCCTGCGCGGACAGGGCGGCATGCCGCTGCTGGAATGGGGCTACCTGGTGATGTTCGCCACCCTGCTGCAGGCGCTGCTGGCGAGCGCGGTACTGATCCTGCTGCCGCTACTGGTGCTGCGGAGGCACGCCCGCGGGGCGGCCGACAGCGCCGGGCGGGGCAGGGTATTCCTGTATTTCACGGCGATTGGGCTGGCTTTCCTGTTCATCGAAATGGCGTTTATCCAGCGTTTCACCCTGTTACTGCACCACCCGCTGTATGCGGTCGCCACCACGCTGACCGGCTTCCTTGTGTTTGCCGGTCTCGGCAGTTACTGGAGCCAGCGCTGGTCACGCACGCAGCGCCAGCCACGTGGCATAGCGCGTGCAGTCGCCGGTATTGCCGGCATCAGCCTGGTCTATCTGGTGCTGCTGCACGCCTGGCCTGCAACACTCATGGGCTGGCCACTGCCGGTCAAGGTCGTGCTGACTCTGGGCCTGATTGCGCCACTGGCGTTCTGCATGGGCATGCCGTTTCCGCTGGGTCTGTCGCGGCTGGCGGAGCAGGCACCCGAGTACCTGCCCTGGGCCTGGGGTGTAAACGGCTGCGCATCGGTGATCAGTGCCGTGCTGGCGACGCTGCTGGCGATTCATCTCGGGTTCAGTGCGGTGATCATGCTGGCCGTGCTGCTATACGGGGTGGCGGCGCTGGTGGTGCCCGGTGCAAGCAGTGAGACAGGAGTAGCGTAATCGAGAAACGGAAAAAGTTGCGACAACCGCACGACATCTTGCAGCTGACTGCACGCCTTGAAACAACGGCTGCAGGATGCGCTGAGCGCGGCGAACCGCATCATTTACTAACTCATACGGTTTGTTTGATTGCCACATCCTATGGGCTGGCTACTTCCGGAAATATGCCTGAGTCGCCATTCTCGAAACATGGAAAATCCCGCTTTGGCAAAAAACCATACGGGCGGATTCCCGGCCAGAACACGTCCTTTACGCAATTTTTGTGAACGTCCGGTTGTACCGTAATTGGACATTCAACTGCAGTTATTCAACTACTGCAACCTAAGCGTTGTTTTTCTCGCGTTAATCTTCCGGATAACGGATTCAGCAACCATGAAATGGACGCCGCCTGCATCAGAATGTGACGGGGTCAGCCATCGTGGCAGGGCTTTTTTGCGTTTCAGGCAGCATGGATGAGAATCCACATGACGCGTATGACAAGCCATCAACAGTGGCGTAAAACGCCATCGCTCTGTGGCGGCTGGCCTTATTTCTTGAGCCGCCCTCAGGCCGTAAGTATTCTCCAGTCACGTTAGAAACCGGACAGAGCACGTCAGGTCGGCCGCTTTCGCATCGAGGCGGGTGAGGAGCTTCTCGATCATCCTGGCCATACGCGCGCAAGGCACGTCTCCAGCTGGTTGCTGTACTGCGCTGGATCGATGTTGAAGAGGTTGCGCTTGTCGGCAGGTGGCAATCTGGTACAGCAGTTACAGCAATTACTTGCCGAGTCTGCCTCACGCCGCGCTGCCGACCCAGAACGACATGTCCTTGTCGAGAAACTCGTGCCAGGACATGTAGTGCGAGCCATCACAGGAGAAGGTCAGGCTGATCATGCCGTTGAAGATATTGATCGAGGCCGAACGCAGGTAGAGTGTCTCGTCCGCGGTACGCAGCTGGCGCATGCCGCGCAGGATGCTGCCGATCCTCCGCTGCGGGATGAGTGCATCCGCCGGCCAGGACTGGCGCGGGTAGAGCATGCAGATGTCCGGATCGGCGAGCGCCTCGTGGTCGAGGATGCGGTAGCGCAACGGGTCTTCCATGAACCAGACTGTAGCGCGGCTGCTGGAAAAGTGGATCACGGCCTGGAACATGCCGCGCTCGGTGAACAGTTCCTCGAGTATGGCCAGGGCCGGTTCCATGTTGCGGTCCATCAGGCTGTCCACGCGGCATTGCTGGAACACGGTGCCGCGGATCGCGGGGTCGCCCTTGATCTGGCGCCAGGCATTCGATTCCTCGTAATGCGCGGCCGTGACGGGCAGGTCACGCAGGTCGAAATCGACGCCGATGTAGCCGAGCCGGTCGCCGTTGTTGCACACCACCTTGAGCGCGGTCATGGAAGGCCGGTTGGAACGCAGGCTCAGGTAGGCACCGGAGAGCAACAGGCCGCACTCGGGTACGGCTTCGCGCATATACGGTCGCTGCGAGCGGTCACGGCCGAAGTGCTCCGGCAGCAGGCCGGTGTGGCTGACGTTGTCACTGATCTGGATGCCGCCGGTGTCCAGCGCATAGAAGAACATGCCGTAGGGTACGCTGCGCAGCCCATCGCTCAGTACGATATCGAGTTGCTCGCGCGATCCCCATGCCTGCACACATTGTGCGGCGAGGTTTTGCAGCGGTATGGAAAGGTCGCTTTCCAGTGACTTGCGCTGGCGAGCGACGGCGTCTTTCCAGGTGTCTTTCATGATTTCGTCTGTGCTTGTATCGCAAGTCCATTGGTTTGGCTGGTGCCGCGGATTCTATGACCCGTGACAGTCTGCCGGCGATCTCAGTCGTTATCCGGGAACTCGATGGCGTCGAAGTCGCTGACCTGCAGGTGCGTGGCCGCCGGGTCCGGTTCCGCATCACGCACCAGCCAGATGGTGTGCATGCCGGCCGCGCGTGCGGCATCGAGTTCCTCGCGAATGTCCGACAGGAACAGGATGCCTTGCGCTGGCAGACCGATGTCGGCGGCAATGGCCCTGTAGGCAGCGGGATCGCGCTTGCTGCCGATGCGTGTGTCATAGTAGCCGGAGAACAGCGGTGTCAGGTCGCCTGCGTCACTGTGTGCGAACAGCAGCTGCTGTGCCTGCACCGAGCCGGACGAAAACACATACAGGCGCAGACCACTGCCGCTCCAGCGTTCGAGGAGCCGGATGGCATCCGGATAGACATGCCCGGTAAAGTCGCCTTGTTTGTAGCCGGCTTCCCAGATCATGCCCTGCAGGGCCTTGAGCGGTGTGATCTTCACGTCCGCATCGATCCAGGCGATAAGCTGTTCGATGATCCCGTCCAGGTCAAGGTCTGCGCCGGCCAGCTGGCGCACCTCGTTGAGGTGCGGCACCACGCGCGGATCCTCGGCATTGTCTCGAACGAACGCCGCGACGTGCGCGCGTGCATAGGGGAACAGCACGTCGTGCACGAAGCGGATTGACGATGTGGTGCCCTCGATATCGGTGACGATGGCGCGGATCATGCGTGCTGCGCTGTGTAACTGTCGAAATCGGGAAAGCGTGTGGCAATATCCGATCCGGTAAACTCGCCGACCCAGCCATCCGGCGTGGTGAAGAACCGGATGCACTTGAAAAACGGGCGTTTGCCCATGTCGAACCAGTGCGTGGTATTGGCCGGCACGCTGATCAGGTCACCGCGCTCGCACAGCACCATGTAGATCTTGTCGCCAACGTGCAGATAGAACAGGCCACTGCCGTCGACGAAGAAGCGTACCTCAAAGTCGGCGTGCGTGTGTTCGGCAAGGAACTTGTTGCGCAGGGTGGCGGCGTCGGGGTGGTCCGGCGTCAGGTTTACCACGTCGATAGAGCGGAATCCATAGCGTGCATTGAGGGCAGAGATGGAATACCGGTAAGCTGCCAGCACAGTGTCAGCGTCGGCATCGTCCGCCAGCTCGCAGTCGGCCTGCCAGTGATCGAATTCGACCCCGATGGCCTGCAGCTGTGACCTGATGGCTTCAAGCCCGGTATGGGTTTCCGCCTGGCCATTGCCTGCGGCGGGAGAAATCGTCAGTGTCGTCACGGGCGCTTCACTCCGAGTAGTCGCAGTTCGCATTCAAACATGAATTCCAGTGCTTCCACATGGCGCAGTGCATCGCTAACGCTGGCTCCCCAGGTATAGAAGCCGTGTCCACTGATCAGGTAGCCGGACACCGGTGCGTGATCGTCCATCCAGGCATCTACCTGCCGCGCAAGGCGACCGATGTCCTGGTCATTGGGGAAGTTGGGGATCACGACTTCGCAGTCATGGGTATCGATGCCGGGCAACGCCTTGAGCAATTCATAACCGCGCAGTACACAGGGTCCGCTGTCGAGGCGCGACAGCAGCGTGGCACTGGCCGGATGCGGATGCAGTACGGCGTTGCAATCCGGGAAGCGCCGGTAGAGTTGCACGTGCAGCGCGGTTTCCGCCGAGGAGCGGCGCCCGTCAAGCGTGCGTCCGTCTGCATCGATCAGCATCAGCTGTGACGGGTCGAGCTTGCCCTTGTGCGCACCGGATACGGTGATAACGATGTCGCCGTCCGACAGCCGCGCGGAAAAGTTGCCGCTGGTGGCCGGCACCATGCCGCGTGCATAGAGTTCCCGTCCCGCGCCGATCAGTTCCGCAGCAAGCGCGGCCAGTTCCGGGTTGACGTGATGCGCCCGGGGCATGGTCAGGGTGCTCCGGTGCCGGTCAGCCGCAGCATTTCTTGTACTTCTTGCCACTGCCGCACGGGCACGGATCGTTGCGGCCAACCTTGGCTGTGTCGCGGCGTATCTGCCCGGGACCGACCATCTTGCCGTCGAAAAAATACCAGGTATCGCCGACCTTGCGGAATTCGGCACGCTCGTGATGTACGATCTTCTCGCCCTTGCGACGGTAGGTCGCCTTGAATTCCACCATGCCGCTGTTGCTGTCCGGGGGCGCGTCGGACACGTCGACGACCTCCAGGTTTTCCCATTCCGACTCCCGGGCCCAGCGTGCGGCGCCGGCTTCATCGTAGTCATTACGCTGGCCGGGGTGCAGCGTCGCGGCGAGGTATGGCATGATCTGTAACGCGTAGGCGGTGTAGCGCGAGCGCATCAGCGTTTCGGGGTCGGGTGCCTTGCGCGCGCCAGTGACGTAGGGCTCGCAGCAGGCTGCGTAATCCAGGCCGGATTTGCAGGGGCAGAGGGTGACTTCGTTCATACCGGGTCCTTTGTCATGAGGGCGCTAATATAGCAAATTTATTGCAGGTAATGGGGAGGGTGACAGGCTTTGCAGGCACGACTTTACTACGCACACGACCCCATGTGCAGCTGGTGCTGGGGCTTCGCACCGGTACTGCGCGCACTGGAGGCGGGCCTGCCGGATGGGGTCCTGCTGCAGCGCCTGCTGGGCGGACTGGCCGCCGATACCGACCAGGTCATGGCCGAGGACATGCAGGAACGGATCCAGTCCACCTGGCGGCGGATCGAGACAACCATTCCCGGCATAAAATTCAATTTCGATTTCTGGACACACTGTATACCGCGCCGCTCGACCTGGGCTACCTGCCGCGCCGTGATCGCGGCACGCCAGCAAGGCGCGGCATATGACAGGCAAATGACCACGGCTGTCCAGCGTGCCTATTACACACAGGCGCGCAATCCGTCCGATGCACCTGTGCTGATGGAACTGGCGCTGGAACTCGGACTGGACGCGGTACGTTTCGCCGCGGACCTGGAGAGTGCGGCAACACAGGCACAGTTGCAGGCGGAGATGCAGCAGTGCGAGGCGCTGCGCATCTACAGTTTCCCGGCTCTGGTGCTCGCTGCCGGTGAGGCACAGTGGCACATACCCGTGGACTATCGGGACAGTGCACCCATGCTGGAACTGGTCCGTGACTTGCTCGAAACCGACTGACCGACAGGCTGAACATATGAAAATTCAACACCAACCCCAGCGGCAACGCTTTCTGGTCGAAATGGACGGCTTGGAATCCATGCTGGAATACCGGCTGCACGATGACAGTATCGATTTCACCCGTACCTTTGTGCCCGAGGCGCTGCGCGGGCGTGGTATCGCCGAGAAACTGGTGCGCACCGGTATCGCCTGGGCGCGTGAGCAGGGCTACGCCATGCAGGCGAGCTGCTGGTATGCAAAACGTTTCCTCGAGCGCGGACGACCGCAAGTGTGAATGAGGCCGGGTCGGCACGGCCATGTCCCGGCTGGGTGAAATGGATCGCCCAGGATGCATCAGGGGACTGGTGGGGCTACAGCATTGAGCCGCAGCGCAACGATACCGGCTGGTACGAGAATGAGGTCGGCCGCTGTATCCGGCTCGCTGCCGGTGATCCCGCGGGGTGGGAGACAACGCTGCGGCGGGTCAGTGGCTGAACCCGATCTGCGCCGGCAGTCCGGAACGAAGACCTGTCTCCCCCGGGTCGAAGGCAATGGCCAGCAGGTAAAGCCCGTCGGCATCGGATTCCGCGCCGATGTGCCGGACCGTGCCGTTGAAGCGTGTGCCATTCACGGTGACTGTGGCGGCCTGTCCGGTGGCGAGACCGGCCAGGGTGGCGGCATCGACCCGTGCCAGCGCCTGCATGGGCCGGTCCTGTGCGAGCAGGACGAGCGGGGTTGCCTGCTGCGTGTTGATGACGGTCATGCCGACGGTGACATCCACCGCCAGTATCAGGCCATCGAATGGTGCGCGCAGGATGCTGTATTCCTGCTGCAGTTTTGCCGCATTCAGCGCCGCGACGGCGCTGGAGTAGTCGGCTTCGGCGACGGCGAAGGCGATCTCCCCGAGTTGCAGGTCATGCGCAGAAATTACCGTGCGTTCGTACAGTTCACGGGTACGCTCCAGTTCGCGTCGCGCCTCGTTGCGCAACAATTCATGCTTGCGCAGCTGCGCTCTGGCATCGTCCAGTGCGGTTACGAAGGGGCGTTGATCAAACTGCAACAGGGGCTGGCCGGCGGTAACATGCTCACCGGGAGTGACGGCCACCGAGTCGACGACGCCCGTTACCGGCGTGCTGAGTGTGGCGCGTTGTGACCAGTCCAGTGCGGCAGGATAGTCCGCCGCTGTGGCCACCGTGGCCAGCGCGGAGAAGGCGAGACTAGCGAGGAGTCGTGTCATGGCTGTCGGTTCCGGATCTTGAAGTTGCCGTTGCGGGTATCCAGGGTGAATAGGGTTCACCGGTGAGTGCGGCCAGCCTTGCCCAGTCGAGTGCCAGGCCGAATTCCGTCTGTGCGTGCAGCAGTGCGGACTCGGACTGACCGACCAGCGCTTCGCCAAAGTCAGTCTTGAGGTCAAGTTCATACTCGGCCTGGGCGCGGTCGAAGTTCAGGGCGCGTGACCGGGTGAAGATTTCGACCTGCTCGCGTTGTGCCTGCAGGGTCTGGATATCGAGCCAGATCTCCAGCAGGCGCTGGCGCAGGTCGTATTCCAGCTGACGCAGTTCCGCCATGAGCCGGTATACCTCGGCCTGGGCATGCGCCACCTCGGCATCGACACGCTTGCCGTCATACAAAGGGATTTCCAGGCGCAGTTCAGCCTCCAGTGGATTGCGTGACCCGACATCGCGTTCGTTGGCGGCGGCCACCACCGAGCCGCTCAACACCGGACGCTTGCCGGTGCGCTGTGCCTGAACCTGCAGACGGGCGGCTTCCAGGTCCGCGCGCAGTGACAGGATGCGCGGATTGGCGGTCAGCGTTGACTCGACCAACTGCTCGTATTCGGGTAATGGCCGGTCAATGTGTGTCAGGTCGGGCTGTACCAGGCTGGACGGTAGCTGGTCGGGATGGTCTAGCAACTGGGCCAGCAGGGCGCGGGTGCTGCGCTGACGTGCCTGCGAGCGGCTGCGGCGCATGCGAAATTTCTGGTAGTCGGCTTGCTGTGCGAACAGATCGATGTCGGCCAGCTGCCCAAGTTCATTGCGGTCACGACTGCGGTCCGCCTGTACGTAGGCTACCGCCATGGACTCGTTGTCGCGCGCGAACTCGAGATCGGCCAGGATGACATCGAAAAAAGCCTCGATAATGGCGATGCGATGGCGCAACAGTTCAACCCCGGTGCGCAATTGTCCGCCGGTGACTGAATTCGCCGCTGCTGTCTCGATTGCCCGCGTGTGGCCAAAATCATAGAGCCGCTTGCGCGCGAACAGGGTGGCGCGGGAATCGTTGTTGCTCTGGTCGACAGCGATTGAGGACGGGTCGATGACGCGTGCCTCCAGTGTCGCTCCGATGTCGATGGCGTTTCGCGCTGCGATGCGTTCCGCGTCTGCTTCCAGCTGCGTCTGGCGTGCGCGGCTCAGCGCCAGTGCCGGATGATCCGTGCCGGCAAGGTGCAATGCGTCATCGAGCGTGAGCGGTTCGGGCAGTGGGTCGGCGGCGTAACTCAATGTCCATGACAGCAACAGCGCTGCCGCTGCCGTATGCCACAGCCGCCTGTTGGCCGTTCGGATTGTCATCCGCTTGCGGCTTGCCGGCGCTTGTCGCGTTTGTAGACAGTAAAACTTTGCGTGCGGTAATGACCGTCAACCACGTATTCTCCGAGCCAGAGAAATTCCTGCATATCGCTGGTCGGGCCGGTGTGACGGGCAATCAGGTTGCCATCGAGATCGAAGAAAGCAAACACCGGAGTGGCGCGCACGTTAAACTGTTTGAAGGAGAAGTCCTTCTGTGTGGTCGGCAGCCCCTTGAAATCGGTAATTTCAAGGTCACCCTCGATGTCCACACTGAAGATGCGAAAGTGCCTGCGGAAGTAGTCCTGTACGTCAGGCTGGTTGAGGACGGCAGTCTTCATGCGGTAACAGAACGGGCAATCCTCCTGTTCGAAGAACAGCAGGATGGCCTGTTTCTGTTCTGCGCGTGCCAGGCTGAGTTCTTCGTGAAAATCGCCGAAGGTTTCCTGGAAGAAATACCGGGAGGGATCACGTACCGCATCTCCGGCCTGTGTCAGTGACAGGGTCAGCAAACCACATACCAGTGTTATTACCCGCGCAAACATACCCTTCATCCTGTGCTGTATTGTTCGGCTCCGTGACTGCGTGCCGAAATCTAACGCCCGGTTGTCGGACGGTCAAGATAACGTCTGATAGCCGGATTACAGGGGTGAGACAACCGTCATGCCATGCAGTTCAGACGCATCGCGCCGCGGGGCAGGGCGGGTTTACCCACAGGCAACAGCATCATTCTGCAGTTTCACTGCAAACTATCTGCCGGCAGTGTGTGGCGTCATGGCCATGCGCAATGGCGCTGATCTCATCCAGGGTATCGGTGTAAACGGTGTCGACGGGTGCCAGTGTCACGGCGCAGCGGGCGGCGCGGCGTGCCTGCTGTGGGCAGCCATTGTGCAGCAGGGCGTAGGCGAGATTGTTCCAGCCCCCGGGGTCCTCCGGGGCCAGCCCTGTCGCGCGCCGGAAAGCCTGTTCAGCTGTGGCATGGTCGGCGGCGGCATATCGGTTGTTACCATATGCCATCCAGGCCAGTGCCGCATCAGGCCAGTGCCGGGTGGCGGCTGCAAAGGCATCATGTGCCGCCGCATCCTGTGTTCCCGATTCGAGGTCATGCGCTGCCTGCAGGTAGCGTGCCAGCTCGGCGGTGGCCGGTACTTGCCCGGCCGGCACGATGACCTGCGCCCAGTAGTTGCCACGGGCCCATGTTCTTTCAAAGGTGGACAGCGTGGTGCGCCAGCGCCGTGTCGTGCCGGAGCGCAGGATGATTTCATCATCCTCAAGCCGGTAGCCGACAGCCACGGCGTAGTGCCAGCGTGGCAGCCAGCGCAGGCCGAGATTCTGAAACACCAGCACCGGGTTTCCCTGCGCAATCTCGGTGAGCAGGTCTGCGAGCGAGGGTTGCAGCGGGTAGGACAGCATGCCGTAGTGGCGTGCCGTGGCCGTCATCTCCTGCAGCAGGCTGCCTCGAAGCGCAGGGACATACAGACGATCTGTGAGCATGTCTGGTGTGATGTCGACACCGTGCGTCGCCAGTACCGTTGCCAGTGCGGCGGGACCGCACTGATAGCGTGTTTGCGGGAAGAACGGTGTCTGTGTGAGTTCGCTGCCAGCCACCAGTCCGCGTGGCGTTGCATTGTGCAGTGCACGGGTTTGCGGTGGCGTGGCACAACCGGTCAGCAATAGCGCGTAAAGTAAAACACCCGCCAGACGGCGGGTGTTTGGTGTGCTCGAGTAACGCCGGTTTAACGTACCGGATGGACGAACGGGAAGATGTCGGTAGCACCGATGGCGTCGGTAATGATGAAGATAATGAAAATGAGCAGGATCACGCCCAGTACATCGCTGCCACCTGCCTGCAGGCTCTCGATGCGCTGATTGATGCGGGCCAGTTCGCTGTCGGACAGCTGCTGTGCACGTTCTCTGGCCCAATCCGGGCTGATACCGAGTGCCTGAAGCTGCTGTTGTGCGTCTTCCCTGGCAAGCAGCTGCTGCAGGCTGTCACGGTTTTGCTGGTGGCTGCTGTCAGACAGTATTTCGGAATTGCCGATCATTGCAGCCTGTGCGGATATCACCGGTGTCAGTGCGAGTAGCAGGGATAGCAGCATAGCAAGGGGGCGTTTCAGGGTATTCATGCGAAATCTCCAGTGGATTTTTACTCATTGCCTACGGCCGACTGGCCGGGTTGAA
The DNA here is from genome assembly GCA_963712695.1 of uncultured Gammaproteobacteria bacterium. GTDB lineage: Bacteria > Pseudomonadota > Gammaproteobacteria > UBA9214 > UBA9214 > UBA9214. The sequence continues at coordinate 72,295 of CAVQJD010000016.1, read as the reverse complement.
GTCGGGGCGATTGTAGCACCAGGCATCTCCTCTGGCAGCAAGATGTCTGAAAGCCGCCTGCCGGCTAGCGGAAAGCCTGCTGCACGGGTGACAGTTCCACGCGCCTGTTCAGGATACGGCCGGGTTCGGTGATGTTGGCCGCCAGCGGACGGCTCTCGCCGTAACCCCGGAATGACAGCAGTCTGGAATCAACGCCCTGTTCGACAAGGTAATCATGCACGGCCTGGGCGCGACGATTCGACAGATCCTGGTTATACGGGCCGGTCCCTTCCGCACTGGCGTGACCGCCGACCTCGAGTGCCTGCTGCGAGTTTTCACGCAGTGTTTTCGCAACACCGTCGAGAATCTGCTTGGACTCTGGCGTCAGTTCATCAGAGTCGTACATGAAGTTCACACCACGCAGGATCCACGCATTGCTCGCCGGGCGCGGCGGTAAATAACCGGGATAGACGGGATAGCCCTGGTAGGCCGCATAACGGTTATGGCCGCTGCCGCGTCCCCGGCCGCTGAAGGAGGTGCCGAAACTGAATCCACCGTCAGCAGCGGAATCGAAGGGCCCGGCGCCGTAATAACCGTCGTGACCGTAGCCGGGGCCATTCCACCAGGCATGGGATTCAACTGGCGCCAGGGCGAAGCCTGACACGGCAACAATTGCGATAAGGGCTGAAAACTTCATGGCGTGTTTCTCCTGCAGTATAAGTAAATTATGAAATGACTATACAGAAGCCGGGTATGCCATGGAATTAAAAAAATTCACATGCATTGCAGCAGGTTACATGGGTGTTATTGTTTTTAATGTGATCCCGACTGCCGGCAGTCATGTACACGAACGGTATATCGGCAAGGCTGCCGGTATCCTGTGTACATAACTAGCGTGAGACCGGGCTGTCGCGGTAGTGCGCATCGAGCCAGCAGCGCGGCAGCATTTCGCCTGACGGGAACTGCAGCTCGGACTTGCTGAATTTTTCCGGGTCCTGCGCCTCTTCTCCGTGTTGATAGCGCCCCACCACAGTGACGCAGAACGGATCGAACAGGTCGTCCAGTGTCAGAATTTCTACCAGGTCATCCTTGGTGCTGTGTTTCAGAAACATCATATCCTCCAGACGGACTTATTCAATGGGAATCCCGCAAGTATAGTCTGGATGGCAGGCGTTTGTCCGCATCGAACATGGCATGTCACCTGATGAACGATATGGTTTTCCCGATTGAAGATGTCGCCGATGATCCGCGCCGATTGACGCAGTCCGTGTTACAAGCCACGGCCTTGCTTGGACTGTACCAGGCGGAACTTGCGCGCGTACTCTGCATCAACTGTGCGGATATCGGGCAGCTTGCGTCGGGCCGTCAATGCCTGCAGCCGGGGACACTGGCCTGGCGGCAGGCCCGGCTTTTTATACGCCTGTATCAGGCCTTGTACAGCCTGCATGCCGGCAATGGCCCCGCCATGTGCCACTGGCTGCATGTACCGCAACCGGGGCTTGGCGGCGAGCCACACCGGCTGTTGATCGATGATGGTCGGCTGGCTGACGTGGTCCACTGCGTCGAGCAGGCGGTGGACCCGGCTGCGGATGCGTGAAGGTGTTGCCTGACCTGCATGCAGGAATGATTTGCAAATACAATGCCGGCCATGGAGTATTTCCAGGCTGCTCCGGTCGTGGTGTGCCCACTGCGGCGATCAATGCAGCATGACGGAGAGTGACCTTGAACACAGGCAAATGGATAGCAATGATTGTGCTGCTGGCGAGCACGGTGGGCTGCACGGTGCTGCGGCCATCCACCGAGGTGGCGGGCGAGCTGGCGGCACAAGATGCTGCCACACTACCCGACGGAACCGGCTGGTGGTACGCACGGTTCTCCATCGCCCGGCGGGAAGGTGAAAAGCCGCGCTGGTATATCGGAACGTTGCTGGGCGGGGAGGTAATTGCGCCGGTGTTCGACCGGAATTACCAGGACATCCGTATCTGGCGTGTGCACCGGCGTGCCATTGATGATGCATACGGTCACGTCTTCAGCTTCATCTTTTACAGCACGGCCGCCGGTGCCCAGCGCATCTATGCCGACCTGGATAACAATCCGGTACTGCGCAACCTTCGGGAGCGAGGTGTCGTAACCGGCGTCAGTTATGACAACCTCACCACGATTACCCGTCCGCGTATCGAGGATACCAGCGACAGCTCATGGTCGCCGTATCTGCAGCAAACCTGGCCGGCGTATGCCATGGGAGCAAGCCGTATGTGGCTGGACCTGGTGGGGATGATTGCTGACGACCGCACCGACGAGCCTGATCTGGAGCAGCGCTATCTCACCGTGCAGCAGGCCATCGACGATATTTGGGCCCGGCAGGGCGGGCATGCGCTATTGCATCACCTGAGCGCAATTTTTGGTTATCAACCGCTGCTTGTCACGTATTGATATCGAACAGGAGGTATACAGATGCGCTGGCTTGACCGTATTCCGCTTGCCCTGTTGCTGCCACTGGCCGTAGTGCTGGCTCTGGCGCCGTTTAAACCGGAGCCCCATCTGCTCGAAAAGCTCAGGATGCTCTCTGACGGCACGCTCACCCGCCCGGTTGATATCTTCGACCTGTTCCTGCACGGGACGCCGCTGCTGCTGGTGATACTGAAACTGGTGTTGTGCGGACGCAGCAAGGGCTGACAATTTCAGGGTGAGTTGAGAATCAGCTGCTGCAACAGCAGCAGGTCGGAGACGTCAATAATTCCGTCAGGCGTACCGGCCGGGTAAAGGTCGCCGTGGGCCAGCTGCAATGGCAGTGCTGCCAGCGTACCCAGTGCAATCCGCATCGCGATCAGGTAATCGGCGGCATTGATGCGCCCGTCGGGGTTGCCAAGCGGTGCCAGATCGCCATCGGCGATGGCTGGCCAGGAAACGGCATCCAGCGGATTGCTGTGGTAGGCAAGCTCCAGCCCGTCTGCCAGCTGGTCACCGTCCGAGTCGGCATTGAGGGGGCTGGTGCCGGCATTCACTTCGCCATCGACGAAGCCGTCACCATCAGAGTCAACCCCGCCGGGCAGTTTGGCCAGCACAACCCTGCCACCCAGGCCGTCGGCCAGTCCGTCACCATCACTGTCGACACTGTCGGGATTGGTTCCGGCGAGTACTTCATCAGCATCGCTGATACCGTCACCGTCACTGTCGATGACGGATGCATTGACAACGATATTAAAGCTCTCGCCATCCGACAGCACCGGCAGGCCATCGTCCAGTATGTCGATGGTGACAGGGTAGCTGCCGGCATCCCCGTTCCCGGGATTGATGTCGAGCGAGGCCGTACCGTGCGCCGGCGACGGCACGCACCAGGCGCGCGTCGCCCGAAAAGCGCCGTGCATCCTGTTCCAGGTTGTCCCAGCGTAGTTGTTTGTGCAGATTGCTTATCAGCGGGGCAGCGGGGTGGCTCCGGTAGGCCTCGAGCCGTACCGTTAGCAGGGTGTCGGTGTCGTCGGAGATCTCGTATAGAACGCCAGTGCTGTCGCGCTGCTGCGCGATTCCTTGCTGCCGTTCCCTTCGCGCAGCGGCAGCATCGAAATCTACAATACCGTCGGCTGCCAGTGATCCCGGCAGGTCATCGAGTTCGAGTGGGCTGAGCTGCATCTCGAAGTCGCCGGCGTTTTTCATGTAGACCGGCCGATGCACCCGCACCCGGCCATCGCCATAGACACGCAGCAAGGGCACCGGGTCATTATCTGCCAGCAGGTTGTGCACCAGCGTGTATTCGATAACCGGCAGCGCGGATGTGCGTGCGTACCGGATCAGTGCCTGCTGTTGCAGGCCGGCAGGATTCTGCGCCGGTAACGAAAGCGGCAAGGTCAGCGCTGTCAGCAGGAAGACCCGTATCCAGCGATTACACCCGGGCCGTGCTGCATCGTAGCTGGTGCGCCGTGTCATCCTCAATCCCTTGAAGGCTTTACTGTGCCTGGAATCCGCCGGGCGTTCTCGCCAGGCAGCTGTGATCTCTCCTGGCCGGAGGGCAGTCCAGGAGTAAATAGGTATGCAATTGTCACGCATAACATAACACCGTCGGACTACGTTGCAACGGGTGCCGATATTACCTTTGATTTCAGTATGCTGGGCGCTGGCACCGGGGCGTCCGGCGGGCATGCGCGCCACCTGCCTGAAAATATGAGACAATGCTTGGCTTTACGTTTGCCCGGACGTCCTGGTGCAAACCTCAATGACAGGACAGCCAGTGATTACAACCGCCAATCTCACCATGCAATTCGGGGCGAAGCCCCTGTTTGAAAACGTTTCGGTCCGTTTCGGCGCCGGTCATCGCTATGGCCTGATCGGTGCCAATGGTTGCGGCAAGTCGACGTTCATGAAGATCCTTGGCGGCGACCTCGAGCCTACCTCCGGCTCGGTGAGCATCGACGAGAACGAACGGGTCGGCAAGCTGCGCCAGGACCAGTTCGCGTTCGAGGAATTTTCCGTCATCGATACCGTGATCATGGGGCATGTCGAGTTGTGGGAGATCAAGCAGGAACGCGACCGGCTCTACGCACTAGCGGAGATGAGCGAGGATGAAGGTATGCGCGTGGCCGAGCTGGAAATCCGCTTTGCAGAACTCGATGGCTACAGCGCCGAGGCTCGCGCCGGCGAGCTGCTGCTGGGTCTCGATATCCCCCTGGTGCAGCACCAGGGGCCGATGTCGGCGGTAGCGCCGGGCTGGAAGCTGCGGGTACTGCTCGCACAGGCGCTGTTTGCCGATCCGGACATCATGCTGCTGGATGAGCCCACCAATAACCTCGACATCAATACCATACGCTGGCTGGAAGGCGTGCTGAACGAGCGCAACAGCACCATGATCATTATCTCGCATGACCGGCACTTCCTGAACAGTGTCTGCACCCATATGGCCGACCTCGACTACGGCGAGCTGCGCATCTATCCGGGTAATTATGATGCGTACATGACCGCGGCCACCCAGATGCGCGAGCGCATGTATGCCGACAATGCGAAAAAGAAGGCCCAGATTGCCGACTTGCAGACCTTTGTCAGCCGCTTCTCGGCCAATGCCTCGAAGGCCCGGCAGGCGACTTCGCGTGCGCGCCAGATCGAGAAGATCAAGCTCGAGGAAATCAAGCCGTCCAGCCGGGTGAACCCCTACATCCGTTTCGAGCAGGCGAAGAAGCTTTACCGGCTGGCGCTGGATGCCGAGGGCCTGAGCAAGTCATGGGGTGAGCAGCGCATCTTCGATCGACTCGACCTCAAGATCGAAGCGGGGGAACGCGTGGCCATTATCGGTGCCAACGGCATTGGCAAGACCACGCTGCTGCGGATACTGGCCGGTGATCTGGAGAAGGACAAGGGCCGGCTGAAATGGTCCGAGAACGCGGAAATCGGTTTCTTTGCCCAAGACCATGCACATGATTTCGACAGCGAACTCAGCCTGTTTGAATGGATGAGCCGCTGTGGCAGGGAAGGGGATGACGAACAGGTGATTCGCGGCACGCTCGGACGCCTGCTGTTTTCGCAGGACGAGATAAAAAAACCGGTTAACGTGATTTCCGGCGGCGAACAGGGCCGCATGCTGTTCGGCCGGCTGATGCTGCTCAAACCAAATGTCCTGCTGATGGACGAGCCGACCAATCACCTCGACATGGAATCCATCGAGTCGCTGAACCTGGCGCTGGAGAACTACCCGGGCACACTGATCTTCGTCAGCCACGACCGGGAATTCGTGTCATCGCTGGCCACACGCATCATCGATATGCAGCCGAACGGGCCGGTCGATTTCAAAGGCAGTTACGAGGAATACCTGCGCAGTCAGGAACTCGCTATGAAAAAGGCGGGCTGACGGGTCACTGTACCCTGGCCTGTGCAAACGGGATCGATTGCGATGGCCAACATCATGGGGGTGCTGCTGAACGGGATTGCCCAGCTCGAGTATGACCGCGACAAACTGCTGCCGGAGCACCAGCTGGCTTACCTCGACAAAATGGATGCCAAGATGGGCAGCGGCATCCTGATCGGTAGCGAAACCATCAGCAATCCAGATCTGAACCAGCGCACCCGGTTTGCGGCCGCCAACCTGGTGCATGCGCTGCAGACGCAAGACGAATCCATGGCCGCGGCCATGTGCAGCTACCTGGCCATCCGGCTGCCGGAGCTCAAGCAGGTACGCATCGAGGACAGTGATGGCAGCGTATCGATCGAATTCGTCTACGACGAGCCCTACCGCAAGCAGGTCATGGTCGATTTCAATCCGCTGCATTGACACCGCGCCCGGGCGCTTGCCATCGGCTGGCGGCCGGGTGAGAAACTACCTGTTAGTTTGATAATTAATAAAACATTAACAATAAGATAAAAGATATTTCCAATATCTGAATTAACAAATATCTGCCACGTGCGCTGAATTTAAATGGTGAATTCGCTACTATTACGCACGCGCCGTGGCCATGCGTCCTGGCTGTTGGCAACTCGGAGGAACTTATGGATTTCGCCCATGCACTCGGGATGAGCAACGTCCCGGAAGACCCTGAAGCAGAACGTGAAAAGGTCCAGCTCTATATCAACCTCAAGCTGGCATCCTCCGGCCAGCCAACCTGCATCCCCAAGGGATCCGCGCGCCTGTTCGGCATCACCCGCGACCTGCTGCGCAGCTACCGCGAAAAGAACCGCCTGCTGTCCAACTACCAGTGCCGGGTCGACAAGCGCATCCAGAATTTCCTCAACCGTTACCTGGGTGATCCCGATCAGGTGCAGGTGCCCGTGTTGCCGACCCAGACGTTCGTGCTTGACCACCACGGCGTGGCACGCGAGCTGTCGCTGCCGATGGGTAAAAACGAATTTCACTCCGATATCGTATCCAGCTACCGGGTAGCGCAGGGCGTGCTGCATAATCCGGCCAGTGACCGACGCACCACCCAGGGCTCGTTTCATATTGCCGAGGGCGGATTGCCGATTCCCGGTGACAAGAAGGCGGTACCGAAAGAGACCTTCGCGCGCATGCTGGAGCGGGCGCTGCAGCCGTCCGACGAGCTGCTGACCATACCGTTCACCGCCGGGCTGGATGTGCCGGCACGCATGTTCGTATCTTTGCTGCTCAGGCCGATCGTGTGCCCGGAGATTCCTGGCATGCAGGCGGAAAAGACCATGGAGGTGCGGTTCTTCGCGCCGGGCAACCTGGTCAGCAACCTGGATTTTGTGGAAAGCATATTCGGCAACGGTGGCAATCCGTACCTGGCCGAATTCGACGCAGCACTCGACGTCGATCACTGGACCGGCACCACCGGTTGCGTCATCCTGGCGCCGCACCTGGTCAGCATGACCAAGCGCGAAGCCGGGTTGCCGGCATGGGGCCAGGCCACTGCGCGTCAGCAACGCGATGGCATGTGCTGGAAGGACGAATCGGAACTCTACAATGACGGCCAGGCCTTCAAGCTGACCGCGCGCGACAGATCAGGCGTCATGGTCACCCTGCTGGCAGACAACTATTTCGGTTACTGCAAAAAAGAGGTAAAGACGCAGATCGGTTTTTCCGCCAACCTGATCGGCCTTGCCGAAGAGGAGCATGCGGGCGGGGCGCTGGCGTTCCAGCGTCGTAACCACGGTGAAGAGTTCGGCGTCGACAGTCGTACTTACACCATTCCGGGCTACTCCTTCGATGACATGGTCGAGCGCTACGGCGCACTGATGGACGTGCAGCCGGAAGGCTATGCCATCGATCGCAGCTATCCGCAAATTATCTATGTTCCGCAAAAGCTGCGCATGGACCTGAATGCGCAGACCATCAGCTGGGAGCGCGAGGGTAAAATCCGGACCATTCGCCTGCAGCCGGACCATTTCTACATGCAGCCGAATGGTTACCGGATCGAGATGGAGAAACATCCCGGTGCGCCATCCTGGCGTCTGGTGGGTACGAGTGCGGAGGGTACCTTCTGCCACAAGCCCAGCACGGTATCCGGCGGCGGTAAATCGGAAATCTCCAAATCGCTGAACGATGCGGTGATCTACCGGCCGCTGTTCGTCGATGACCTCGACAAGGACCTCGGGCAGGTACAGGAAATCTTCGAGCGTGACTACACCACGCGTTTCAGGCCCGGGTTCGAGCACGAGGACCGTGATGCCACGCGCAAGCCGCTCAGTCCGGAACGCAGCCTGGGCTCGGTGATCAAGCTGCTGACGCCTGACCTCGATTACACCGACGAGTACAATGCCTGGCTGGCCTCGATCTCCGCCGCGTATCCTGGCGCTGGTCTTCATGATCAAGCGCTTCTATCGACCGGAGTGGGGCGATGACTGGCGCAGGCACCTGTCGGTCGACGAGGTCAACGGTGCCCCGGCTCACGAACTGAAGCTCGATGACCGCAAGCATCGTCGGCGTCCTATCTGCGTGTCGGTTTCGACAAGCGATGGCAACTGGCGTGTCTTCAAGCTGCGCCAGGACTTCATCGCCGCCGAAAAGGTGCAGATGGAGGACGACATCACTGCCTCGATGGTGGTGCCCGTGCGCATGTGCATCGAAGGCTGTGGCCCGCAAATGAGCAGCAATCCCTGCATCAAGCTGGTCAAGAACTGCGAGTACCGCCTGTTCCAGCGTCCGGACGATGCCATCCATCGCTGGCTTCGACAAGCAGACCGAACTCGACATGGCGCAACCCGGACAATTTTTTCGCCAATTTCCAGCCACTGGACGAGCGCAGCGCTTGCCGATCTCGTGGAGGACGTGCACACCTTTCACAAATTTACTGCCCCCATGCAGCGGCTGATTGCGCAGCAGCCTGCTAAAGATGGCAGCGAGTTCTGTCGTATCTTCCGCTCACCCGCGCCTGGTCGACGGCAGGCCCAGTCGAAGAATCCGCGCTACCTGCAGGTGCGTCCTGACCTGGTCATCCCGGAGCGCAAGTACCTGGCCGAAATGGGAACCCGGTTGCAGCGCAAGCTCGATGCTGCGAGCAGCCGGTCTGTCATCCCGGTCAATGCCGTGCTGGCCGGGCGGCGCAACAATCCCGCCGGACCGCGGCATCCGGCCGCTGGCCGTCTACAACCCGATCCATTACCAGGAACTGCCGGAGCTGTTCATGGATTTCATCTGCAGTCTCACCGGCAAGTCGCCCTCGACGACCGGTGCCGGCTCGCGAAGGCGCCCTGACCAAGGGTCCGTTCAACGCGCTGCGGCCGACGGCAGATCTCAACAACGCACTGGTGTCCATTCATCCTGACCGGCCATGACGGTTTTTCCAGCTGCGGCCGGCCATATCGGGCCGTATGTGCGCGTCGACCACGACATCAGCCTGCTGATCCCGGAAATCTGGGCCGCGTCTGTCAGTGGAAGAACGCGAGCCGGTCTGGCTGATCGAGAAAGGCTACCTGGAAAAGCTTGAGGATTTCGAGCACAACGGCAAGCCGGTGCTCGCCAGCCGGCTCGGGTATCGCATGACCGAGCGCTTTGTGCACGGGTTCATCGGCAAGATATTCGACAACCCGGACGCGGTGTTCACTGACGAGATTCTGAAGCCGGAGATCCAGGATCTCGATGTCTACGTCGATGGCATCAACAACATCGTCGAGGCACAGCAACGCGTGGCACTGCAGTATCTCGAGGACGGCAGCATCGAGGATGCCTGTCCCCCCCTGCAGGCGTTGCTGCTGGTGATGGCGACGGGCAAGTATGCCGGCATGGATGCGCACCACCCGGAATTCCGTGCCATGTTCACGCTTGACAACCTGCTGGCCTCTGACTGGTACAAGGAACGGCTGGAAATCAAGCAGCAGCGCGATATCGCATTGTGGCAACGCCATACAGCCAGCCTGCAACAGTTTCTCGACGACCAGATCTTTGCCGACGAGGCCGAACGGCTTGGCATACGTGACCGGCTGCAACGTGCCCGGCACATGCTGGAAGTGGTCGAGAGCCCGGAATACCTGCATCAACTGATCGGCACCCTGGGGGCCGATCCGCTGGGGCCGCCGCGGGTCATGAAGGAGCAGCGCATCGTCGAGTGGGGCAGGGCCAGGCTGGCACCTGACTTCAGCAGTAATATCAAGCAGGACCCGCAGGCAGTAGCGGTCTACCACTCGCCGTCACTGCTGGAACGGTTCGCCTCGCGCTTCAAGCGGGCGCCCATTAACTAGCCTGAGCGGTACAGGCGCCGATGGCAGATATCATACGCTTCAGGAAACCGACCGCCGCCGACAAGGCAAAGGGCCAGACGCTGTGTCGGCGCGGATTTCATAAATGGGTGCTGGTTAACGAGAATCCGTTCGACAGCAAGCAGGGCAGGCTGGTGACGGGCTATCGCTGCAGTCGCTGCGGTGTCCTGAAAACAGCAGGCCGCTGATGCTGGTCATCTCCCGCAATGTCGCGATCCCGGAACACGAAATCGAACTGACGGCCATCCGTGCACAGGGCGCGGGTGGGCAGAACGTCAACAAGGTCGCCTCGGCGATCCATCTGCGTTTCGATATCACGGCGTCCTCGTTGCCGGATTTCTACAAGCAGCGCCTGCTCGCCATGAGCGACCGTCGCATCACCGCGGACGGCCAGATTATCATCAAGGCACAGCGCTTTCGCACCCAGGAACAGAATCGTGTCGACGCCCTGGCACGGCTGAAGGACCTGGTCAGTCGTGCCGGTGTCATGCAGCGCCGGCGCGTACCGACACGGGCAACCAACGCCTCGCAGCAGCGCCGTCTCGATACCAAGACCCGGCGTGGCCGCGACAAGCAGATGCGTGGTAAGGTGACAGCAGATGACTGATGAGATGCCGTGATTCGTATCGGTGATCACGGAATGATGTTTTATCTTTCCGTGTGTTTTCGTGGCTATCATGTATAAGATACAGCTGCAGGCGTACAAGGAATTCGCGTAACACCGAAACCATATCGTGGTCATTGCGGGAACAGGCAATTCACCACGGGCATGCGAGGCGCGAGGTCAGGACTGCGGGTAGCTGATCTCGACGATGATAAAGCTGGCCACGCCGCCCGGTGTGGCAACCATGACCTCTTCGTCGAGGCCCTTGCCGAGTAGCGCACGGGCCATGGGCGAATCGATGCTGATCCAGCCGAGTGCAGGGTCGAATTCATCCGCACCGACGATACGGTAGCTGACCAGTTCACCCCTGTCGTTTTCCAGCGTTACCTCGACACCGAAAAATACCCGGCCACGGTCGGACGGCGGGTCACGCACGACCTTGAGTGCGGGCAGGCGCTTTTGCAGGTAGCGGATACGCCGGTCGATCTCGCGCAGTTCCTTCTTGCGGTAGATGTACTCGGCATTTTCCGAGCGGTCGCCCTCGGCAGCGGCGGCTGTCAGTGCGCGTGTGACATCGGCGCGCCGTACCCAGAGTGCCTGCAGTTCGCGGGCAAGCCTGACCTGTCCATCCGGTGTGATGTAGGGAGATGATTTCGGTGCGGGTGCGCGGTAGCGTCCCATCGGGTAAATCCTGCGACACAACGTCTTGTCTAAAACAAGAACCCCGCGCAAGCGCGGGGTTCGGTTACTGCCCGGGTTATGGGTACCCGCTATTTCCCGCTGACGTTGACTGCCTGCAGCCCCTTGGGTCCCTGCTCGACATCAAAGTTTACTGTCTGGCCTTCCGCAAGTGTCTTGAATCCTTCGCCGGTGATCGCGGAGAAATGCACGAATACATCCTCGCCACCATCGCTGGGCGCGATGAAACCAAAACCCTTCGACTCGTTGAACCATTTAACAGTACCTGTAGCCATTTAACACCTCTGTAAAAATAAAGATTAAGCAGATATCAGAATGCAGATTAAACACGTGGGCAAGCAGGAGTTACAGCAGGAACTTCCGGGATGACCTGAGAAATGTGCAGTTCTGTATTAATGCGAATCGATAAATGGCAGGAATTATCCGTGCCCCCCTTTGTCGACCACGCTCCGATAATACAACACATCCAGACGTCAATACCATACTCCTGGCCTGTCCGCGCAGCGAAAGGCAGGTCGGAAAACTGACATCACAATTGACAGATGAAGACTGGCCAGTGCATCGCGCATTGCGCATAATGTCACGCTATTTCACGGGACATCTCACTTATGTGGTTCAAAAATCTTCAGGTCTATCGTCTGGGCAATTCATTCGAGTTGACGCCCGACATGCTCGATACGCGCATGCAACAGGGAGCCTTCAGCGGCTGCAGCAGAATGGAGCTGCTTGCGTATGGCTGGGTGCCGCCACTGGGCAGGCACGGCCAGCAGCTGGTACATGCCGCCAATGGTTATCTTATGATCTGTTTGCGCAAGGAGGAAAAAATCATGCCCGCGGGCGTGGTGCGCCAGTTGCTCGAAGACAAGGTGGCCGAAGTCGAGGCGACCGAAGGGCGCGAGATCTACCGCCGTGAGCGGATGCGCATGAAAGAGGAAATTATTGTCGATCTGTTGCCGCGTGCGCTGACCCGCATCAGCGACCTGTTTGCCTACATCGATACGCGCAACGGACTGCTGGTGATCGACAGTCCATCGCCAGCCAGGGCTGAACTGCTGGTCAGCCAGTTACGCTCTACCCTGGGACGTTTTCCTGCCACGCCGTTGCAGACCCGGCATGCGCCGGCCGGCATCATGACGCGCTGGCTCAACGGTGAGCCGCTGCCACGGGATTTCATGACCGGTGCGGAATGCGTGCTGAAACACCCCGATCCCGACGGCGGTGTCGTGACCTGCAAGCATCAGGATCTGGGTGCGGCCGAGGTGCGCAACCATATTCGCGAGGGCAAGCAGGTCGTGCGACTGGCCATCCAGTGGCGCGAGCGCCTGTCGTGCGTCATTCAGGACGATCTGTCCATCAAACGCCTGCGTTTCGAGGATGTGGTCAGGGAAGCGGAGGCCGGGACCGAGGCCGATGACCCGGTCAGTCGTTTCGACCTGGACTTCTCACTACTGGTGCTCGAGCTGGCGGAATTCCTGCCCGCCCTTGTGCAGGTGCTGGGTGGCGAGGCGCTGCCGGAAGGTGTGCAGGCCGGCGGGCCGTCAGAGCCGGCACGCGCACTGGATACCACCGACGCGGAACCTGCCTGACCCAAGCGTGGCGGAGATACATCCGCAACTGCAAGCGGATTGCCTGTGCATCGGGCATTTCCCGCTGTGCCACCTGTTGCTGATGCAGGACGCAAACTATCCCTGGTTTATTCTGGTCCCGGATCGTGACGCTGTGCAGGAAATCCACCAGCTGGATACGGTCGACCAGCAGCAGCTGATGCACGAGTCCGTGCAGCTGTCACGCGCGCTGGTATCGGCCTATGCACCCGACAAGCTGAATATCGCGGCACTGGGCAATATCGTGCCGCAATTACATGTGCATCATATCGTGCGCTATCGCAACGATGCCGCCTGGCCGGCGCCGGTGTGGGGCAGGGTACCTGCAACGCCCTATGACAATGCCGGGCTGGCCTCCCGGCTTGCACGGCTACGGCCGGTGTTGCCTGCGGAATTTATCTGGCAGCCTCGCTGAGGACAGGCGTCGCCTGGCGGGCAATGGACAAAAAAATACCCGTCGCTGTATCGTACGGGTATTGATAATGCGTTATTTCTTGGTTGTTTTGCCGCGGCATGCTGCCACGGTTTTGAGTCGCTGATAGTCTGTATACCTGCCTAGCCGACGCGCTCCGCACACAATTGCTGTCCGCTCATCTGGGCGAGTATCTCGAATGATGACGTGGTGTCGGTGTCGTAGTACACCAGCATCAGGTGCGGGCGTTTGTCATTGAAGTGTGCGTGTACGACGCCCTTGTTACCTGTCAGTGCCTTTTCGATATTGCGTCGGCTGTCTGCCCCCAGTTTGTTGTTAACGTGCATGACCATGTCTGTGATATGCATAAGGTTCTCCTCCTTGCGTGAAACCTTTTTATCCAGCGAGTGCCCGATGTGCTGTTTGTTGTGACTTCCCTGTCGTTCAGCCTCCAGGGTTGCACGGTAATTAAAAACCACTGCATTGTCAAGGGAATTCAAGTATAAGTTAATGTATTGCAAGGCATTAATATAGATACCCATATTTAGTGTACGGATAATTTTACCTTACTAAATGTGGGTCTTTTGGTTCGGCAGGATACACCCGGTTGGTGCGATTTTATGTATCGGGAGGAATTATTTTACCCGGGACCGGTGCGCCACGAACGTGGCCGAACAGGGCAACGGGCTGGCGTATCAGCCGGTGCGAGCGGCGCGCTTGCGTTCGTGTTCGAGCAGGAATTTCTTGCGCAGCCGGATGTGGTGGGGTGTGACCTCGACCAGTTCGTCATCGTCTATGAATTCCAGTGCCTGCTCGAGGCTCATGCGGATCGGTGGTGTGAGCAGGATGTTCTCGTCCGATCCGGCGGCGCGGATATTGGTCAGTTGCTTGCCCTTCAACGGATTGACCACCAGGTCGTTGCCGCGCGAATGGATGCCGATGATGGCGCCTTCATAAACCGATTCGCCGTGCCCGATAAACAGGCGGCCGCGTTCCTGCAGATTGAACAGTGCGTAACCCAGCGCCTTGCCGGTGCCGTTGGCAATCAGTACGCCGTTTACGCGCTGTCCGTACTGGCCGGGCTTCATCGGTCCATAATGCGAGAACACGCTGTAGATCAGGCCGGTGCCCTGGGTGCCGGTAAGGAACTCGGTGCGGAATCCGATCAGCCCGCGCGCCGGCATGATGTAGTCAAGACGCACACGTCCCTTGCCGTCCGGCATCATGTCGGTCAGTTCGCCGCCGCGTGCGCCGAGTTTTTCCATCACGGTACCCTGGTGGATATCCTCCACGTCGACGGTCACCTGCTCGAATGGTTCGTGCGTCTCGCCGTCGACCTCGCGCAGAATGACCTCCGGGCGCGACACACCCAGTTCGAAGCCTTCGCGGCGCATGGTTTCGATCAGGATAGCGAGGTGCAGTTCGCCACGTCCCGAGACCCGGAATTTGTCGGGGTCGCCGGTATCCTCGACGCGCAGTGCCACGTTATGCAGCAGTTCACGTTGCAGGCGATCGTGAATATTGCGTGAGGTGACGTACTTGCCATCCTTGCCGGCAAACGGCGAGTTGTTTACCTGGAAGGTCATGCTGACCGTGGGCTGGTCGACGGTCAGCGCCGGCAGTGCCTCGACCTGTGCCGGGTCGCACAGGGTGTCGGAGATATTCAGTTTCTCGATGCCGGTAAAGGCAATAATGTCACCCGCCTGGGCCTCGGGCACCTCGATACGTTCCAGGCCCAGGAATCCGAACACCTGCCCGATGCGTCCGTTGCGCGTCTTGCCCTTGCTATCGATCAGCGTGACCGGCATGTTGGTGCGGATCTTGCCACGGCTGATGCGGCCGATGCCGATGACACCGACGTAACTGCTGTAATCGAGCGTGATCACCTGCAGCTGGAGCGGCCCGTCCTGATCGACCTGTGGCGGTGGCACCCTGTCGATGATGGTCTCGAACAGCGGGGTCATGTCATCGGCTACCTTGTCGTGCTCATAACCGGCATAGCCCTGCAGCGCGGAGGCATAGATGACCGGAAAGTCCAGTTGCTCGTTCGTGGCGCCGAGCCGGTCGAACAGGTCGAAGGTCTGGTCGAGCACCCAGTCCGGCCGCGCGCCGGGGCGGTCGATTTTGTTGATGACCACGATCGGGCGCAGTCCGAGATTGAACGCCTTCTGGGTCACGAAGCGGGTCTGTGGCATGGGCCCGTCCACGGCATCGACCAGCAGCAATACCGAGTCGACCATGGACAGTACGCGTTCCACCTCACCGCCGAAGTCGGCATGGCCGGGAGTGTCGACGATATTGATGCGGTAGTCGCCCCAGCGAATGGCGGTATTCTTCGAGAGGATGGTGATGCCGCGTTCTTTCTCCAGGTCGCTGGAATCCATGATGCGCTCGGGTACTGCCGCGCGCTCGCCAAGGGTGCCGGACTGGCTGAGTAACTGGTCTACCAATGTGGTCTTGCCATGATCGACGTGCGCGATGATGGCGATGTTCCTGAGTTTGCTGATCATGGGGTGAGGTCGGTCCCGGAATCGGGCGCGTGGTTTGAAGGGCAGCGATTATACAAGAGAAGCGCAGGCCGGCGCACAGCATTTATTGTCCATTGGAAAAATACCTGCCTTGCGGGCCTTGCAGCGTGATTCAGGCGCGTACCAGCCGCAGTGAGGTGATCTCCGCGGGTACGCCGAGCCGTGACGGTGGTCCCCGGTAGTCGGCGCCGGCACAGACGTACAGCCACATGCGCCGTTCCACGCGGTGCAAGCCCAGCCCGAACGGGTGCACCAGGCCGACCAGCAGGTTCCAGGTGAAAAACTGACCGCCGTGGATGTGGCCGGTGAGCTGCAGACGCGGCCATTTGGCAAGCGGACGCAGCAGGCGATGGGCCAGATAGGCATGTCTGCCGCCCCGCACCGCGATAAAAAACAGGAAGAACATACAGGGCTATGAGGATATCATGAACGTCTAGTTCACTACGGTCCGGCGGATATCGTATTGCCGGTCCAACAACAGGGGAATGGCGATGAAAACACTGCTGGTTGTCGCGCATGGCAGTCGCCGCACCGAATCCAATGACGAGGTGCGTGCGCTGACAGTACAGCTCAACGCACAGGCCCGTGAATTCGATGGCGTCAGCTGCGCCTTCCTGGAACTGGCGGAGCCCTCCATTCCCGATGGTCTGCGTGACGCCATCGCGGCCGGTGCGCGTGAAGTGGTGGTGCTACCGTATTTCCTCTCCGCTGGCCGGCACGTGGTGAAGGATATTCCGAATGAAGTGGAGGTGGTTCGCGCCGAGCACCCGGACATCACCATCACCCTGGCACCGTACCTGGGTGCGGCACCGGAGCTTGCCGGCCTGTTGCTCAAGCAGGCGCAGTCGGACAACCCCTGATCCGATAGCGCGCGGCCAGAGTGGTTAAAGCAGCGCGTTGCAGCGGGTGTCACACACGGTGCCGGGACTGAAAAAATCTGTTCCTGAGCCTGTTTTATTGTTTGTCGGATCGATGGCCGAGCTGAGCCGGATCGGTGGCGCGATCGACCCGTCAACGGCGGCGCGTGCCATTGTGCTGGCGGTCGTCTCGAATACCCTGGTCAAGGGCGCCATCGTACTCAGCATGGGCTCCGCCACGCTGGTCAGGGCGATCCTCCCCGGCATGCCAGCAACGCTGGTTACGGCGGTCGGTGTGGTGTGCATGTTTGTAACTACGGTCATGTCGTGTGCGCACCGTGGCGCGTGCCACAGGGGCCCGATAGTCCGCAGTTTGTAAAAGGCGTGGCCGGAACAGGGAGGTGCCGGCTGACGGCGTGTCAGTTTGAGTCCCGCAGCAACCTTATCCAGATTATGGAAATACTCAGTGTCACGGCACCCGACTGTGACTGTCGAGCGCGCGCCCGGGTGATTCGGTTACCCGGTGCCGGCCCCGCTGTTTGATGGCAGCATCCCCTTGTGCGTCAAGCGCTTCCCTAACCGGATCCGGCAGGGTGTGATTTTGCCTCAGCGGGTATGCGCGTGCATCTGGAGTGTATTGATGTATTCTCGCAAAAAACGCGGCATATGCCTTGTGCGTGCCGCGGATCGTAGAAATTGTCACAGTACCGGTGTGGCAGGCATGTAAAGCTTGGAGTGCAGCAACAGCCAGGGAATGTACACGATCACAAATGCGCCCAGTCTCGCTGAATGGCTGGGCACGACAGCTGGTGTACGGGTTGCTGAACACAGCGCGCACAGCGCACGATCGGGGGTGGAAAATGCCACACACACAAATGATAGCGGAACGCATCAAATTTCTGGAAATTGATTCCGGCGCTGCTCGGGAAATACGCAAGGCCAAGGAAATTATCGAGCCGGCAATCGAAGGGATGCTGGATAGATTTTACGAGCACTTGCTTGATGAGCCGGAACTCCGGAAGCTTTTTGCTGATAGTGACTCTGTCGCCCGTGCCCGGGCAGGACAGCGCAGCCATTGGCTGAACTCACTGTTCAACGGCAATTACGACAACGATTATTTCGAGCGAGCGGAACAGATAGGTCGGGCTCACGCGCGTGTCGGTCTCACCCCCAACTGGTATATCGGTGGCTACTGTCAGATGCTTGGCCAGCTTATCGAACTGCTTGCAGACCAGGGTGCGGGAGACAGGGAATCTACCGCTCAGATATTGAAATCGGCTAGCAAAGCCATATTTCTGGACATGGACCTGGTCATTCACTGCTACCTTGGTGCCAAAGACAGTGCGATGCGAGAGCTATTGCACCGGGCAACCGACTTCAGGGCAGATGTGACGTCGCTGAGCGACGGACTGACAAAGACAGCGACAGAATTTCAGGATGTTGCCAGGACATTGTCGGCAGCAATGGCAAGTAGCCCGGAAGGCAGCGGCCATGACCGCGATTCGTCAGGATTCAGGGATTCGTGCAGTGAGCTGAATGCGCTGACTGACCGGTTGATGCAGCAGACAGCACAATTGGATAAGCGTCTCGACGACCTGCAGTTCCGTGATCGGCTTTACATTGACGAGGATGTCGCCAGGGACGGACCTTTTGCACGCCTGAAAGACCGCTTGTTCGGCAGGAAATAGCCCCGTGCGAGTGTGCGTCAATAATGCCAGTTTCCGGTGCTTACATGCGACCACAGCATCCGCGACTGTGTGTTCGTGCTGAATTACCTGTTTGGATCTTCCCCTGATTGAGTGGGTAACACATCAATTTAGACGAGACGCATTGCTTCTGGTGGCACGGTTGTTGGCCGAATGAATTCGACCCTGCAACGGTAATCTACCTGATTGGGGGGCGCCGGCTTACGGACACACCTGCGCAAGCCGGTTCTTGCCAGTGAGACAAGTCTCTTCCTGCAGGGGCAGCCTTCCGGGCTGAGTCACGCGCTGCTCCACGCCTGCACTCGGGGTCCGGGGTCGGCAGGGTAAGCATCCTGGCCTGGTTCTTGCAGCATGTTCGTTCATGTCGGTACGCAACCCGCACAAAACCGGAAGGGCGCGACTGCACGCCACATCGTCATGGATGAATTTCGTGACAGCAGTGCAGCCGCGGCGACTGCCGAGCGGAGTGATACGCCTTGACGGGGATGAACAATGAGAGGTGACACCGGCAATCGACCCGTGAATACCCGCCGGGGCAGGTGGCGGGCCTGCCTGGGCGCGGCCTGGCTGTGGCTGGCGGCCACCGCGGCACTGGCTGCCGGACCTGTAAATACAGCGGTTTCCCTGACACCTGAGGAGCGCGCATGGCTCGCTGCGCACCCGGTGATCCGGCTGGCGCCCGACCCCGATTTCCCGCCCATCGAATTCATCGATGCCGACGGTAACTACCAGGGAATCGCCGCCGACTATGCCAAGCTGGTCGAGCGCAAGCTCGGCATTAAATTTACTATCGTGCGGCTGCAGAGCTGGGACGAGGTCCTGGAAAAGGCCCGGGGACGGGCGATCGATATGTTCGGTGCCGCGTCAGAATCCCCGCAGCGCGCCGAATATATGACGTTTTCGCAGCCCCACATCCAGCTGCCGGGGGTGATTATTGTCCGGAAAGATGTTGCCGGTCAGTTGCGGCTGGACGATGTGCAGCACCAGCGCATGGCCGTGGTCTCGGGATACATCTGGCAGGACCTGCTGTTAAACGACTACCCGGATCTCCAGTTGCACCGGGTGCCGGACCTCAGGACGGGGCTGAAAGAGACATCCTTCGGGATGGTCGATGCGCTGGTCGCCAATCTGGCGACCGCAAGCTGGTATATCCAGCGCGAGGGCATCACCAACCTGCGTGTTGCCGGCGAGAGCGGCTATTTTGGCCGCTACGCCTTTGCCACGCGCAAGGACTGGCCGGAACTGAACCGCATCCTGGAAAAGACGCTGGCCACCGTGACTCCCGAAGAGCACCAGCAAATCCTGCAGCGCTGGATCGCCGTGGAGCGCGAATCCCGCTGGCTGAGCCGCACCAGCCTGACCGTCATCGCGGTCGTCCTGATGCTGCTGCTGATGATCCTGGCCTGGAACCGGGTGCTGAAATCCCAGGTCAGGCAACGGACCGCCGACCTGGAGGAACAGCTGGCACAGCGCCGCAGGGCCGAGCAGGCACTCGATCTGGCCAACAGCGAACTCGAACAGCGGGTAATGGAGCGGACCACCAGCCTGCAGCAGGTCAATCAACAGCTGCGGCACGAGATCACCGAGCGCGAACGCGTCCAGGATGACCTGCGACGTTTCCAGATGACGCTCGACGAAACCCTCGATTGTGTATTCATGTTCGATGACAGGGACCTGCGATTTTTCTACGTCAACCAGGGAGCGGTCGATCACGTCGGCTACGCCCATGATGAGCTGCTCTGCATGACGCCGTACGACATCAAGCCCGATATCACCGAACAGCAGTTTCGCGAGTTCATCGCACCGTTCCTGGAAGACCGCGTGTCGGCCCGAACCTTCGAGACCGTCCATCAGCACAAGAACGGTACCCGTATCCCGGTCGAGATTCTGCTCCAGTACATCAAACCGGAAAACAACACACCCCGCTTTGTTGCAATCGTGCGCGACATCACCGAGCGAAAACGGACCGCGTCCGAACTCAGCTGGAAAAACCGCCAGGTCGAGATCATCAGCCAGGCGCAACTGGCTTTCATTACCAACACCGATCCACGCGCCGCGTTTGAAAAGCTGCTTGGCGGCCTGCTCGGGCTGGCGGAAAGCGAGTACGGCTTCATCGGCGAGGTGCTGTACACGGCGGACAACAAGCCTTACCTGCGGACCCATGCCATTACCAACATCGCCTGGGATGAGGCAACCCGCCGTTTCTATAAAGAGCATGCGCCAAAGGGTATGGAGTTTTACAACCTCGACAGTCTGTTCGGTGCCGCCCTGAAAACCGGTGCGGTCGTGATCGCCAATGATCCGGCAAATGACAGCCGCAGTGGCGGTATCCCGCCGGGACATCCGCCCCTGAATGCCTTTCTGGGAATTCCCCTCTATGCCGGCACACGCATGGTCGGGCTTGCAGGTATTGCCAACCGCGCAGGCGGTTATGATGCGGCACTGCTCGATGCACTTGAACCTTTCATCAACACCTGTGCCAACCTGATTGTGGAGTATCACCGCGAACAGCAACGGATCGCCGCCGAGAGCCAGTTAAAGCACAACGCGGAACGGCTGCGTGCGGTAATGGACAATGTACTGGAAAGCATTATTACCATCGATGAACAGGGCATCGTTCAGTCCGTGAACCCGGCAACCGAGCAGATCTTCGGTTACCAGCGGGATGAAATCATCGGTCAGAATGTCAAGATGCTCATGCCGGAACCTCACCGCAGCGCCCATGACCAGTATCTGCAGAATTATCAGAACACGCGCGAGGCCAGGATTGTCGGCGTCGGACGCGATGTCGAGGGCAGGCGCAAGGACGGGACCATCATTCCACTCGAACTCAGCGTCAGCGAGATCTCGTCCGGTGGACAGGCCCTGTATGTCGGCGTTTTGCGCGATATCACCGAACGCAAGCAGCATGAGGTGGCACTGCTCAAGGCGCGCGCTGAATTGCAGTGGGCGAATGAAAAACTGCACCAACAGGCGCGCACCGACGGCCTGACGAGCATTGCCAACCGCCGCTACTTCGATGAAATCCTTGACCAGGAAATACGCCGTGCCGGACGCGCGGCGGATGCGCCCCTGTCACTGATTCTCTGTGATATCGATCACTTCAAACTCTACAATGACAGCTACGGACATATTGCCGGAGACAAATGCCTGCAGGAGCTGGCGGCTGTCATGCTGTCCGTCTTCAAGCGAGCCGGTGATGTCGTCGCGCGTTACGGTGGTGAGGAATTTGCCGTCATTCTGCCGGCTACGAATGCCGAAAACGCTTGCATCGTTGCCGAGCGGCTGCGCCAGGCTATCTGGGAGCGGGCCATCCCTCATGCCGCGTCACGTACCTCTGACCGGGTGACCCTCAGCATGGGGGTCGCCACCCTGGCGCCGGGCGACATCCTCACGGCGCAGAAATTCACTGCCCAGGCCGATGAGGCGCTTTATATGGCCAAGGACAATGGCCGCAACCGCGTTGAACAATATGCCGGCAATGATGCCTCGACATCCAGTACCAGTACCGGCTGAAGGTCTGCTTGCGGTGGTCTGTTCTGGTCACTGATTCCGGCATCTGTTGTCAATCGTGCGGGTCAGGTATTCGATGGAGACGGTGTATAACGGCCGCGTCGAACGCGCCATTCCCGAAGGGCCGGACCAGCTCCAGGTTCAGGTCGCGCCCACGCGCTCTGCGAGTTGCGGGTTCCCTGGCTAATCCTGTCACGTAAAACAGGAATTAAATGCTCAGTATTCCCCATACTCCGGGCTGAGCTCGATGTAGAAGGTTGACAGGATTTTCTCCGGCTCCTTGCGTGCCGGCTGTGTCTCGCGCAGGCGTGCCTCAACCCGTGCTGCATCGATGATCTGCCGGTTCATGATCTGCGGATACAACCGGAATTGCTGAGCCAGCTTGAGCGGTTGTACGCGGGCATACTGCTCGAAGGCGGTGCGGGTGGCCGTATCCAGCGCAGGCAGCAGCAACTGCCAGGGCGCCTGCCAGCGGATGAAATCCTCGATCAGCTGCCGATGCGTCGTGTCGTGATAGATGCCGTTGAGCAGGGTGACGGGAAAGGTATCCGCGTCGAGGGTGCGCTGTGCCAGTTCGGCGTCGAGATTGATACCGGCCAGGCCGATGCCGCTGCCGTCTTCCAGGCGCTGAAAGATCTGGGCGGCGTGGGTCGGGCCGGCGCAGTCGTTGATATAAGCGCCCAGGTAATCGGCGATGGCAGCGGTCGAGCCGGTGTCGATGCCAAGCGCTTGCGCTGCCGCGGAGGTAAAGGTGTGCCGGCAGTTCTGGCCGGTCATCCACTGCAGTGATTGCCGACGGTCCAGTTCTGCTGCCGACAGGGCGCTGTCCAGCAGCACCAGCGGGCGTGCCGACCGGTCCAGCAGCCACAGTTCGTAATGGTCAAGGAAGGGGAAAGGTACCTGGTCATGAATCGTGAGCAGGTGCTCGTACAGGCGTTGTCCGAGCTGCTCCATGCGCCGGAAATCATCCGATGGAAAGATCGGTCCACGCCGGAGTCCCCTGTCAGACGACCAGGAACCGAAACGGATGTCGCTGACCTGCGCCTTGCGCTGGCCCGACAGGTCCTCCATCAGCCCGTCGTTGCTGACATAGATGTCCCAGTGCACGCCATCTGCCGTGACGGCGTCGGCGGAGCGGTGACGCACGCAGTTCATGCTGCCGCGAAACGGGTTGAGCATGCGTTGTGAGTAGCATACAAAAGACATTGTGCCGAAACGCCTTTCTGACCGCGATTGCGTTATCCTACACCACCCCGGGCGGATATGTCCGGGCTGCGCTGTTGTATAACCCGCTTGTTGTTACGGATTCAACCATGCCTGTATTGCGACTCGACAAGGTATCGCTGGCCTTTGGTCATCGCGCCCTGCTGGATCACGCAGACCTTGAGCTGCGCAAGGGTGAACGTGTGTGTCTGGTGGGACGCAATGGCGAAGGCAAATCCTCGCTGCTGCGCCTGATCAGCGGTGAACAGGCCGCCGATGACGGCGAGGTATGGCTGCGTCCGGGGCTGCGAGTCGCCGCACTGGCACAGGAAGTGACACTGGACAGCCGTGCGCCGGTATTCGATGTAGTTGCGGGCGGGCTGGGCGAACTGGCTGCGCTGATCTCGTCCTATCATCATGCGGCGCATGCACTGGGCCAGGGCCAGGATGCGGGCGCGCTGGATCGGCTGGCTACCCTGCAGCAGGAGCTTGAAGCCGGCGGGGGCTGGCAACTCGAGCAGCGGGTGGAGTCCGTGCTGTCGCGCCTGCAGCTGGACGGCGATGCCGGATTCGATACGCTGTCCGGCGGCTGGCGCCGGCGGGTCCTGCTGGCACGTGCACTGGTATGCGAGCCGGATATCCTGCTGCTGGATGAGCCGACCAACCACCTCGATATCGAGGCGATCACCTGGCTCGAGGATTTCATGGTGGATTATCCCGGTGCACTGCTGTTCATCAGCCATGATCGTGCTTTCGTGCGCCGGCTGGCGACACGAATTATCGAACTCGATCGCGGACAGCTGAGTTCGTGGCCCGGCAACTACGATGACTACCTGCGCAGAAAGGTCGCCCAGCTGGAGGTCGAGGAACGTCAGCATGCGGTGTTCGACCGCAAGCTCGCCCAGGAAGAGGCCTGGATACGGCAGGGCATCAAGGCACGCCGCACCCGCAACGAGGGGCGGGTGCGGGCGCTGCAGGCACTGCGTGAGGAGCGCCGGGCGCGCCGCGAGCGCGGTGGCCGCGCCGACCTGCATCTGGACCGCGGCGAGCAGTCGGGCCGGCTGGTGTTCGAGGCGGAGCACGTTTCCGTGCGTTTCGGTGAACACACTGTGATCCGCGATTTTTCCGCCACCATCCTGCGCGGCGACCGCGTTGGCATCATCGGACCGAACGGGGCTGGCAAGTCGACGCTGCTCCGTATATTGCTGGGCGAAATGCAGCCGGACAGCGGGCGCGTGCGGTGTGGTACGCGTCAGCAGGTTGCGTATTTCGACCAGCAGCGCGGCCAGCTGGATGTGGACAAATCGGTGATGGACAGTGTCGCGGAAGGCAGTCAGCGTGTGACAGTGAACGGCCGTGACCGCCACGTGGCCGGCTACCTGCGCGATTTCCTGTTTCCACCCGAGCGTCTGCAATCACCGGTGAGTTCGCTGTCCGGCGGTGAGCGTAACCGCCTGCTGCTGGCGC
Organism: uncultured Gammaproteobacteria bacterium; assembly: GCA_963712695.1. GTDB lineage: Bacteria > Pseudomonadota > Gammaproteobacteria > UBA9214 > UBA9214 > UBA9214. Next base: position 47,592 of record CAVQJD010000016.1, on the reverse strand, counting down.
GGCTGTTCGCGCAGCCCGCCAACCTGCTGGTGATGGATGAACCCACCAACGACCTCGATGTGGAGACGCTGGAGTTGCTCGAGGAACTGCTGATGGACTTTCACGGTACGCTGCTGCTGGTCAGTCACGACCGCGCGTTCCTGGATAATGTCGTCACCAGTTCACTGGTGTTCGAGGGAGATGGCATCGTAAACGAGTATGTGGGCGGTTATTCGGACTGGCTGCGCCAGCGGCCCACGGGCGCAGCGCGTTCACTGGCACCGCCGGCAGTACCGGTGAAGCCGACCCGCGCGCAGCCATCCGCCAGCGGCAGGCCGGTCAAGCGTTCCTACAAGGACCAGCGTGAACTCGATGCACTGCCGGCACGAATCGAGGCGCTGGAAGCCGAACAGGTCACATTGCAGACGGCGGTCAGTGATTCCGGTTTCTACCGGCAGGACAGCACAACCATTGCTGCCACGCTGGCACGGCTGGAGACTGTTGGCTTGGAACTGGAGCAGTGCTATGCCCGCTGGGCGCAGCTGGAATCCTGAAACGCTGTTTCTGCTCAGGCGCGTGAGATGTATTCCCCGGTGCCGGTATTGACCTTGATCATCTCTCCGGTGGTTAAATATTCCGGCACCTGCACCACCAGCCCGGTACTCAGTGTGGCGGGCTTGGTGCGTGAGGAGGCCGACGCCGCCTTCATGCCGGGTGCGGTATCGGAGATCGGGAGCACCACGGTGGCCGGCAGCTCGATGCCGAGAATGGCGCCGTCGGCGATCATGGCCAGAATCCCGTCGAGGTCCTCGCCCAGGTACGGCAGCTCATCCTCAAGATTGTCCGTGCCGAGCGTGTATTGCTCATAGCTCTCCCGGTCCATGAAGGTGCAACCGTCGTTATCCCGGTACAGGTACTGCACCGGCCGGCGTGCAAACTCGACCGGCTGGATGACGTCGTCGCCCTTGAACCGGTTTTCGTACTTCGCCTTGCTGACGATGTCGAAGCCGCGCACCTTGTAAAGTGTGCTGCCGCTGCGCGAGGAGGGGCTCTGGACATCCAGTGCCTTGATGACCACCTTGCGGCCATCGACGTCGATGACCATGCCTTTCCTGAGTTCACTTGCCTTCATGAGCGGGGGCCGGCGCTAGTCGTGATGGTGGTGACCGTCAGGGCCATGTACGTGGCCGTGTGCGAGTTCCTCGGGGGTGGCCTCGCGGATGTCCATGATCCTGACTTCAAAGTTGAGCTGTACGCCGGCCAGCGGATGATTGCCGTCCACGGTGATGCTGTCGTCCTCGACCTTTGCAATCATCACCACAATGGCCTGGCCATCCGGGCCCTGGGCATGAAACTGCATACCGGGTTCGATGTCCTGGTCAGCGGGGAACATTTCGCGCGGTACCGACTGTATGCGGTCTGCCTCGCGTACGCCGTAGCCCTGCTCGGGGGGGATCGACACGGACAGCGCGTCGCCGGTAGTCTTGCCGGTCAGCGCGTCTTCCAGACCCGGTATGATGTTACTGGCGCCGTGCAGGTAGCAGAAACTGCCGTCTTCCGACTGGTCGATGATGTTATCGTCGTTATCTTTCAGCGTGTAGGCGATGCTGACCACCCGGTTGTTTGCTATTTGCATGCGAGGCTCCTGTAGAATTGCGCTAGAGGCGGTATTTTGGCGTAAGGCGCCAAATGTTAGCACAGCACATTGGCCGATGTGTGAAATTGCCATGAAACAGGGACAATGCAGGCACGGCGGACAGCATGGACTGGCAGGTCTACATCATTCTTTGTACGGATAATTCGCTCTACACCGGGATAACCAACGATCTCCGGCGCCGGCTTGTACAGCATGCTGCACAGCGCGGCGCGAAATATTTCCGCGGCCGCAAGCCGCTGCGGGTCGTCTACCTCGAAGCGGGCCACAACCGCAGCAGTGCAAGCCGGCGCGAGGCAATGATCAAGAAACTCTCGCGTGATGAAAAGCTGCTGCTGATTGCATCTACAGGGTAAAACCGTTCCGGCTATTGCGCCGGTGTTTGCCGGTTAACCGTGACGTGTCAGTCGAATTGGCCCCCGGGGTGGCGGTCGACATCGCCGGTTTGCTGCGCACGTTCTTCTTCTTGATGTCCAGCGTGAACCAGTCATCGCGGGTGATCTCGTGAAAGTAATCGGCCTCTTCGATCAGCTGTCGCGAGGTCGTGGCCGGTACGGCCGCGATCTCGACACGCACGCCTTCCGATTTCAGGTGGCTGACCAGCTCGATGTAATCGGAATCGCCCGACATGATGATGATGGTATCGACCTTGTTGGCCAGCTGCGTGGCCTTGATGGACAGCGGGATGTCCGCGCTCTTGTGACAGGGACGCACCGAGCCGTGGTAGTTGGCATGCAGGCGTTCGCGCAGCTTGGACGAAATCTGCTTGCCTTCGCGGAAATACACCAGCCGGTTGAGTCCACGATTGCCGAGCAGTCGCGGCACCAGTGTGTCGAAGTTGAGCATGGTGTTGGGTTTGTTGGTCTCGGCGTGAATACTGCGCTCGATGTTGTTGCCGTCGACCAGGATGGCGACGGACTGGCTGATCAAAACCTGCTGGGTATCGCTGCTTGTCATGAATCTGTCCGGTAAGGAACGGTGTTTTCTGGCGGTGGCACTGTACAATGCACTCAATCTACAGGAATTTCAATGACTGCAGCGAGGGTGTGAGCATGATGGGGATGGCACTGTTGATACATGTCTGGAGCGCGGTGATCTGGGTGGGCGGGATGTTTTTTGCCTGGATGGTGTTGCGGCCGGTGGTGGCCGGTCAGTTCGAACCGCCGGAACGGCTGGCATTGTGGGACGGCGTGTTGCAGCGGTTTTTTCCCTGGGTGTTCGCCGCGATTGCCGTCCTGCTGGCCACCGGTTACTGGATGGTGCTGTCCTTTTACGGCGGTTTCGATCACGTCGGTCTGCATGTGCATATCATGCACTGGAGCGGGTATGTCATGATCCTGATTTTCCTGCATGTGAATTTCGCCCCGTTCCGGCGCCTCAGGACGGCGGTGGCCGGAGCGGACTGGCCGGCAGGCAGCAGGGCGCTGGCGCAGATCCGCGTGCTGGTCGGTGTCAATCTGCTGGTTGGCCTGCTGGTCACCGCGGTCGCTTCGGGCGGACGTTACCTGCTCGGTTAGTGGCATGTCCGGGTTGCGTGTTGTCATGACGGCGTCTACATTCAAAGCAGGTGGCCATAGCGACGTGAGCAGACGTAAAGGAGTTTGACCGTGATTGATTTGAGAGGATATCAGAACACAGCCCCACCCGGGTTCCCGCATGCCCCGGCAGACTGGTCAGTGACCGAGGCCGAGCAGACGGCGGCTGCGGAAGGTCTGCAGCCCGGCGACGGCTTATGGGAAGCGGTGCGTGCCCTGCAGGAGTTTTTCGCCAGGCATGAAGACGGCCCGAGGTTCAGCGCACGCGAGCTGCATGATGCCCTGGATGAAAAATTCCATGAGCGCGGAGGGATGAAATATCTCTACCGGCTGTTACCCGGAGGTCCGATAGCGCAGGGCTGCCGGCTGGCCGGTCTCGAGCCGCCGGCGGGAAGCGTGGATCCGGGCTTTGGCAGCGTACAGTGACGGACTGAGGGGCGTTAGTTTTCCTGTTACCCGCGACTGTTCTCGATTTCTGGTTCACCGGGCCGGCCAAAGGCACTGGTTCAGTTCCACAACGGTCTTCGGTGCCGAAAGCAGGGACCGTTTCGAGTCACCTGGATGCAGGCTCACGATGGCGCATTGTCCGGGTGGGAACAAACGCCTGCATCAGTCATCGCGACATCGTGCGGTCCCTCGGGCGTTTCCCCGTGAAACGGGACGGCAGCTGCATTCTGCGCTAACATCAGGCCATGCAAGCACAGCCACACATATTGCCGTCAGCCTGACCATGCTGTGCATTAACACGGAGCAACCGGCGTGAAGCCAGCACCCGTCCTGCTGGTGATTTTCGACGGATTCGGCCTCAATCCGAGCCGCGTGCACAATGCCTGGGCGCTGGCACGCACACCGCATCTCGACCATTACTTCGCCAGCTGGCCGCATTCCGTACTGCAGGCGTCCGGCCGTGCAGTTGGACTGCCGGACGGTCAGTTCGGCAATTCCGAGGTCGGGCATCTGACGCTCGGTTCCGGGCGTATTCTGGAACAGGACCTGGTGCGCATTGCCAATGCGATCTATGACGGCCAGCTGACGCACAACCCGGTCTGGCAAGACATGTTGCGGGACGCCCGGCGCGTGCATCTGGTCGGCATGGTCTCCGATGGCGGCGTACATTCCCATATCGAGCACCTGTTCGGCGTACTCGATCTGTTGCACGATAGCGGCGTCGAACCCGTCCTGCACATGATCACCGATGGCCGGGATACCGCCCCGCGCGCCGCACTGCACTATCTCGAACGGATCGAGGACAAGCTGGCACGCCTGGGTGCGGGACAGATTGCCACGGTATGCGGGCGCTATTGTGCCATGGACCGCGCCAAACACTGGGACCGCACCGAGCGCGCCTGGCGCTGCCTGGTGCAGGCCGACGGGGTGACGGCGGAGTCAGCACGGGCCGCCATCCTGTCGGCCTACACTCGTGGCGAGGGTGACGAATTCATCCAGCCCACCGTGATCGACGGTTATCGGGGTATGGACCTGTCCGAACCGGTGCTGTGTTTCAATTTCCGCAGTGACCGCATGCGCCAGCTGGCGGCTGCGTTCGGATTGGCGGCGTTCGATGGTTTTGACCGCGGCGGCATGGTGCTTCAGCGCCTGGTGTGCGTGACCGAATACGATGCCACTTATCCCTTTCCGGTGCTGTTTTCTCCCCAGGCACCGCAACGCGTGCTGGCGGAAATCCTCAGCGCGGCCGGGCTGCGCCAGCTGCACTGTGCGGAAACCGAGAAATATCCGCATGTCACCTACTTCTTCAATGGCGGACGCGAGCAGCCTTACCCGGGTGAAGAGCGGATCATTGTGCCGTCACCCAGGGTGGCTACCTATGACATGCAGCCCGAGATGAGTGCCGCGCAGGTGGCTGACGCACTGATCGACGCCATCACCGGCGCGCAGTACGATTTTATCGTGACCAATTTCGCCAACACCGACATGGTCGGTCATACCGCGCGCCGCGCGGCCATTATCCAGGCCGTGGAAACCATCGACAACGAGAGCCACCGGGTTTTTCGCGCGGCACTGGAGCGTGGCTGGCGTATCCTGCTGACGGCGGATCACGGCAATTGCGACGAGATGGTCAATCCCAACACCGGCGAACCCCACACCCAGCATAGCGAGTACCCGGTGCCGTTCCTGATCATGGGTGCGGGGCCGGTGCGACTGGGGACCGGTCGTGGCCTGGCAGATATCGCACCCACCATCCTCGACCTGCTGGGTCTGCCGCGACCGCCCGAAATGACCGGGCGCAGCCTGATTCTGAAAGACGGACTGTTGTAACCCGGAGGCGGTCATGAACGATAACCCCGTTTCAAAAATTGCCCTGCTGGCGCTCAATCCGGCCGTGGATATCAGTTACGAAGTGGCGCAACTGGTGGCCGATCGCAAGGTGCGGTCGGAAAGCACCCGCTATTACCCGGGGGGCAACGCCATCAACGTGGCGCGGGCGCTGGCAGAACTGGCGATGCCGTTCCGCTGCTGCAGTGTAGTGGGTGGCGAAAGCGGGGATCTGCTGCTGCGTCTGCTCGGCGACCAGCTCGGTGACAATCACAGCATCTTCCGGGTCGCGGGCGAGACCCGGGTCAACGCCACCGTGCTGCAGAAGTCACCGCCATCCCAGTACGAGGTTGACAGTTGTGGTCCCGAGATACCGCCTGCGACGCTGGACGACATGGATCGCTGTTTTCTTTCCGCCTGCGGCAAAGGTTTCGGGGTGCTGACCGGCTCGAACCCGCCCGGGGTGCCGGATAGTCACCGGCGCCAGCTGGCGGAGCAGGTCAAGGCGCAGGGCGGCAGGGCGGTGGTGGATGCCTATGGGCCGGTCTTGCAGGAGGCCCTGCTGGCGCGACCGTACCTGTTACGGCTCAACCGCTACGTGCTTGAAATGACCACCATGCGCAGCCTTGAAAGTATCGAGGCTGTCGCCGCAGCCGCGCGCGAACTGCAGCAAGGCGGTGTCGAACTGGTATGCATTTCGCTCGGTGCCGACGGCGCCATCCTTGTCGACGCCGGCAACAGCTACCATTGCGCTGCTCCGCGCCTGCATGTGCAGTCGACGGTGGGCTGCGGCGACGCACTGCTGGCCGGACTGGTGACAGCCGCTGCACGTGGTGCCGATGCGCAGGCAATGCTGAAGCTCGGTGTCGTGTGCGGCAGCGCCACCGCCACCCACCCCGGCACGGAATTGTTCAATAGTGCCGAGATCGAGCCGCTGTCTGACCGGGTGACGGTGACGACGCTGGATATTTAAGTGCACTCAGCTGCTGCCCCGCAACAGGCTGACGGAATCTGGCTGCGGCAGTGAACATGAATTGACATAAATCAAGACATCAGTATAAACAGCCGGTTATACTTTCGTACCCGACCGGTTCCATATACCGGGGGGAATGCACTGCCGGGGGGGCTGCATCAGTGACCAACAAGCTTGCTTCGAACACGCAAATCACACAGACCGACATCCTCAATGCCAGGAACAGCCTCGAATTGATGCTGCTTGAATACGGCAATGTGCACATCGAGACACTTGGCCAGCTGCTCTCCCTGACGCGCGCCGTCGAGATCGAATATTCACATATCTGCGCCCACCGCCTGTGTGTCTGAAACGGGCTGCCGCCCGCGGCGTAATCGGTAGCCCGGTAGTTCACTAGAGCCAGCGCATCAGCCCGCATTCCAGCGGGTGGCTGAGCAGATGGTGGCAGGGGTAATAGCGAATCTTGAACTGCTGCAGACCGCCTGCCGAGCACGCGTTATCCATATCGAACAGATCACAACGGAACAGGGTGGCGCCGTCTGTGCCGGTACCCGCCAGGTAGAACAATTGCTTGTGGGTTGTTTCGAAGTTTTCATCCGCGTCGATTCGACCCAGTACACATTCCACGACAATATCCTCTGGCTGCAGACTGTCGAGCTGCAGTGCGACTTCGAATGACAGTGCCTGACCCGCCCTGATCGAGGGCGGCACCGGTGTAACCAGGTGGCCATGAACACCCGGCCAGGCGCGGGCGACCTGCTGCTTCCAGGCCGCCAGTTCGCGAGCACCCTGCGCGGCATTGGCACCCAGAAGACGGCCTTCCCGGGCGGCCGGGGCATAGGACTGTGACAGGTAATCCGTCGCCATGCGGATCGTATTGAAGCGTGGCAGGATGGTTTTCATCGAGGCGCGCGCGATGCGCAGCCATTCGTCCGAGTAACCTTCACCGTTATGGGTGTAGTAGGCCGGGATGACCTGGTATTCGAGGATGTTCATCAACTCTGCCGCCTCGAGCTGCTCGCGGGTTTCGTGGTCGAACTCGGGATGCGGTGTGATGGCCCAGCCATTTTCGCCGTTCCAGGCCTCGGCCCACCAGCCGTCCGTGACGCTGAGGTTGATGGCGCCGTTGATGGCGGCCTTCATGCCCGAGGTGCCGCAAGCCTCCATCGGGTATTCCGGCGTGTTCAGCCAGACGTCGACGCCGGGCAGAAAATCGCGCGTCATCGACAGGTTGTAGTTTTCCAGCAGGATGATCCGGCCCTGGAATTCAGGCAGCAGGCTGATCTCGTAAATCCTGCGCAGCAGCGCCTGGCCCGGCTGGTCGCTGGGGTGTGCCTTGCCGGCAAACACCAGCGTGACCGGCCGCTCCGGATCGTTGACCAGGCGTGCCAGCCGTTCCAGGTCACGGAAGACCAGTCCGGCACGCTTGTAGGTCGCGAAACGGCGCGCGAAACCGATCAGCAGCGAGTTGATGTTGCGTGCGGTCAGGTTCGCGGTCAGCCGGCTGCTGAGCGACTTGGTGCGTGCGCAGCGTTCGTATTGAATCAGGGCGCGCTGTCGAATTTCATTGATGGCCGCAGCCTTGAGCAGCTGCCGCACACTCAGGAAGACATGGTCCGGGATCTGGTCAATAAAACTGTCCCAGAATGCGGTGTCGGTCAGCTTGGCGCGCCAGCCGCCGCCCATGTACATCTCGAACAGTGCGACCCAGGAGCCCGCCAGGTAGCTGTCCACGTCGGCGCCGTTGGTGATATAACCCATGGGGTTTTCCGCGACCTGGATTTCCGGCCAGGCGTAGGATTCCATCTCGGCGGCTATACCGCCGTGGATCTGGCTGACGCCATTGCGAAAACGCGAGCCGCGCACGGCCAGAGAGGTGCTGCAGAAAGTGCTCGGGTCGCGCGGATTCGCGCCCAGGGCGAGGAACTGTGCCTCGCTGATGCCGAGTTCGTGCGGCGTCCTGCCGAAGTAGTGACGCATCATGCCATGATCGAATACGTCATGGCCGGCCGGCACCGGGGTATGGGTGGTAAACGCCGTCGCGGCGGCGACTGTTTCCAGTGCAGCCGGGAAATCGAGACCGTTGACGATCTGCTCGCGGCAGCGTTCCAGGATCTGGAATGCGGCATGCCCCTCGTTGATGTGCCATACCGTGGGTTGCAAATGCAACGCGCGCAGGGCGCGCACACCGCCGATGCCAAGGATGATTTCCTGCTGGATGCGGGTTTCGCGATTACCGCCATACAGCTGCCCCGTCAGGTCACGGTCGGCCGGGCTGTTGACCTCGACATCGCTGTCCAGCAGCAGCAGACGGATATGCCCGGCACGTGCCTCCCAGACCCGCAGCACCAGGCTGCGGCCCGGCAGGTCGACCCGCACCTGTACCTCCTCGCCGTTGCTGTCGCGTGCCGGGTTGACCGGCAAGTCGCACGGGTCGCTGCGCCGGTAATCGGCAATCTGGTTGCCATTGCAGTCCAGGCGCTGGTTGAAATAACCATGCCGGTAGAGAATGCCGATACCGACAAAAGGCACCCACAGGTTGCTCATTGCCTTGCAGTAATCGGCAGCCAGGATGCCGAGTCCGCCGGCGTAGATGGGCATGCTTTCGTGAAAGCCATACTCGGCGGAGAAATAGGCGACCAGATCGGTCTTCGGATCGATGAAATGCTCGATGCGCGTGGCGGGCATCTGCTCCATGTAGGTGTCGTAGCCGGACAGTGTTTGCCGGTACTCGGTCAGCAGGATCGGGTCCTCGGCCGCATGGTTGATACGATCCTGGCGCAACCGGCGCAGAAACACGCGGGGATTGTGGTTGCAGGCGTTCCAGCACTCGGGGTCCAGGTGGCGGAACAGGCGCCGGACACTGCGGTTCCAGCTGTAGTACAGGTCATTGCCCAGTTCGCCAAGGCGTTCGAAACGCTTGGGTAAACTGGCCTGGATTTCTACAGTGAATCGGGTTCCGTTGCGGGTCTTGTTGTTCATGGCGTCACCAGGTCAGGTCAGGGGCGGTTGCGGCGATCTCAAGGCTCCGGCTCCATCATGATGTAAGCTGATGGACATTCACGGGCGCACAGGCCACAGCCCTTGCAGAAATCGTAATCGAACACATAGTGCGAGCCGTCTTCGGTCGCGCGACGCGTTTTCAGTACGGCAACATCCGGGCACAGGGTCCAGCAGTTGTCGCAGGCCAGGCAGTTGCCGCAGGACAGGCAACGCAGTGCTTCCTGCGCCGCCTGCTGTGGTGTCAGGCCACCAATCACTTCCGCCTCGCCGCTGCGTTCTGAAACCGGCAATACCGGTCCATGTTGACGTGGCCGCGGTTCGAAGTAATTCATATTGAGTTCAGCGGCCGTGACGGGGACCACTGTCAGGCCGTCGGGATCGAACTGGCGCTGCAGGTCGCGGTCGATGGCCAGTGCGGCACGCCGCCCGTCACCGATAGCGGCACTTACCGAACCACCCCCGCCGCGGGCATCGCCTCCGGCGTACATCCCGGGGTGCCCACCGATCCGGCCATGTTCACTGGTGACAAGAAAATCTTCCTGTCCGAGCAGGGTGCCGAGTCCGGCGGGGTCGACGGTCTGGCCGATAGCCGGGATGACCTGGTCAACATGCAGCAGGGTTTCGGTGCCTTCAAAGGAGACGGAGCGGCTGTTGTTATCAGCCTCGCGCAGCTTCTTGCGATGGATCAGCTCGAGCCCGATCACCTGTTCACCGCGCAGTACCAGGCGCTGCACGCCGCGATGCTCGTGAATGATCACGCCTTCCTCCATGGCCTGCTCGATTTCGCGCTGGATCGCGGGCATGGTGTCCGTCTGTTCTATCCCGGCGCGTGGCAGTGACTGGTGCGTGACCACGTGCACCGTCTCCACCCCGCAGTGCTTCAGGATACGCGCCAGGTCGATGGCCGTATTGCCACCGCCAACAATGGCTGCGCTGGACCAGTTCGGGATCGAGCCGACGTCCAGCCAGCGTTTCAACAGGTCGAGCCCGACATGCAGATCGTGCGGTATGGCGCCGTCGATATTCCAGTCGCGGCCGCGCTGGGTACCCGGGGCCAGGAACACCGCCGCGTATTGTTTACCGAGTTCGTCGAGTGAGAAATCGCGTCCCAGCCGCTGCATCGGGCGGAATGCGATGCCGCTGGCCAGCAGGCGTTCCAGTTCGGCGTCGAGTACGCTGCGCGGCAGGCGGTAGGGTGGCAGTGCACTGCGCAGCAGGCCGCCGGCGATCGGCAGCGCCTCAAACAGGTCCACCCGATAGCCGAGGCGGGTCAGCTGCCAGGCCGCGGAACAGCCGGCCGGGCCACTGCCAACGACGGCCACGGTCTGTGCGCCCTGTGCGACCGGTTCCGCCGGGTAATCCCATCCGCTGGCGATGGCCTGGTCACCCAGCCAGCGCTCCACGTGGTGAATGGCGATCGGTTCGTCGTAGGCGCCGCGGTTACAGGCCTGTTCGCAGGGGTGATGGCAGACGCGTCCGGTGATCGCGGGTAGCGGGTTTGCCGCGACGATGGTTTCCCAGGCCTCCCGGTAACGCTCCTCGGCAACCAGTCCCAGCCAGGCCTGTCCATCCTCGCCGGCCGGACACACGGCATGACAGGGTGCCGGCCGGTGTTGATGCACCGGGCGCTCCATGCGCCAGCTGCCGGTGTGATAGCGCAGCGAGGTGGCCGGGTGCGCGAAGGCACCGCGGGTCAGTTTCAGGCCCATCGCATGCCTCCACGCCGCACGGTGTCGGCTCCCTCGCTGTCGCGTTTGTCCGCTTGCGTGCCGCGCAGGTCATAGACCTCGATGTTGTGGTCGGCCAGCGCCTGCAGGTGTTCCAGCTCCTCGCGGGCACGGGCATCATCCGCAAACAGATGCCGGAAGCGGCCCTGCAGCTTGAGGTAGTCGGTGACCGGGCGCACAGTGCGGATCGGCATCGAGCCGGCCAGACGACCACGTTCCAGTTCGATAATCGGGAACAGTCCGGTCTGCACGGCGAGACGCGCCACCTCGATGCTGAGTGCGCCATCATGCCCCCAGCCCAGCGGGCAGGGGGTGTGGATATGCAGAAAGGTCGGCCCGTCGATGGCCAGTGCGCGGCGTACTTTTTTACGGATATCCGAGGGATACGCCACCGAACTGGTGGCGGCATAGGGAATATGGTGCGCAGCCACGATCGAGACAATGTCCTTCTTGAGGTGACGTTTGCCCATCCGTGCCTTGCCTGACGGCGAGGTGGTGGTGACGGCAGAATGCGGTGTCGAGCTGGAACGCTGGATGCCGGTGTTCATGTAGGCCTCGTTGTCGAGACACACATGCAGCACGTTGTGGCCACGTTCCACGCATGCCGGACAGCGCCTGGAAACCGATGTCGAAGGTGCTGCCGTCACCGCCCATCGAGATGACCCGTGTGGGCTTGGGCGCGCTGTTTCCAGCGCCGCCTCCATGCCGGCCGCCACAGCAGGGGCATTCTCGAACAAGCGAATGGATCCAGGGGACGCGCCAGGCCGATTCCGGCCAGCGGTGAGGAATGACCTCCGAACAGCCCGTCGCATTGGCGTAGACCACATGGTCCGGCGCCTCGGATCACGATCCGCGGAGCGCAACGCCTCACCACAGCCCTGGCAGGCACGATGACCGGCCTCGAGGTCCGCGTGAATCGGGGTGTGCTTGTCGCAGGTCGCGCTCGCTCATAGGGTCGATCGATTCTCCATCTAGGGTGCGCTCACCTGCCTAGCAGCTCGTCCGTCTCCAGGTCGACAGTCCCCGGGGAGCTGTGTCCCTGCATGGCCGCTTGACGATCGCCGCGAAGATCCTCCACCCGCACATCCCGGCCTCCGAGCCCAACGCCGAGTTGAAGATACACGGTCTGGGTTCCGTGTCGTAGAGCAGGCTGCTCACCTCGGCCGCAACCGGGTTGGCCGCCGCACCGAAGGAGATGGCCCGGTCCATGACGACGATCTTCTTCGCTCCTCCACAGGCCTTGCGGAGGTCATCCGACGGGAAGGGCCTCCACAGCCTGAGCGCGAGCCCGGGAAGTCCCTGGTCCTGCATCCGGTCGACGGCCACGGAGGCGGTCTCTCCGAGGGCGCCCATCGAAAGCATGAGGATCTCGGCCCCTTCGGTCTTGTACGTCTCGACGGCCTGGTACTTCCGCCCCGTAAGCTCTGCAAACTCCTGCCAGCCCTTGTCGATCGTGGCCACGCGAGTTGCGGCAGTGCCATCTCCTGATGGTCGTTTCTTGACCTCCGTATAGAACTCCGGCATCGCGAAATCGCCCATGGTCACCGGGTTGTCCGGGATCCAGCCGGTTCCTGGGCCGGAAGGGCGGAATATACCGGGCCGCCTCTTCGTCGTCGAGCAGCACGTGGGGCTCGATCATGTGGCTCAGGATGAACCCGTCCAGGTTGACGATGGCCGGAAGGCTCACCTCCGGGTCCTCGGCAACCCGGAAGGCGATCAGCGTGTGATCAAAGGCCTCTTGCCCGTTCTCGACAAAGTACTGAATCCAGCCGCAGTCGCGGGAGGCCATGACGTCGCTGTGATCGTTCCAGATGCTCAATGGGCCGGAAAGGGCCCGGTTGGCCACGGTCATGACGATCGGAAGCCGCATCGAGGAGGCGATGAACAGGATTTCGTGCATCAGGGCCAGCCCCTGGCTGGCCGTGGCCGTGTAGCTTCGCGCCCCGGCAGCGGAAGCCCCGACGACAGCGCTCATGGCGCTGTGTTCGCTCTCCACGCATACGTACTCTGCGTCCAGGTCGCCGTCGGCCACCAGCTCCGACAGGTGCTCGACAATATGGGTCTGCGGCGTGATCGGATAAGCCGCAATGACCTGCGGCCGGCACAGCGCCACGGTGCGTGCCAGTGCCTGTGAACCCTCAAGCGCGTGCCGCATGCGAACCCTCCTGCCAGCTGCCGCTGCTGACCTCGGCCGCGGCGCGCTCGACGAGCTGCCGGTTCTTGTCGAGTACTGCCCCATGGAAACGTTCAGCCAGCACCTTGATGAGTGCGGATTGCGGCAGCATCCCGGTCAGTTCCAGGAACGCTGACAGCAGCGCGGTATTCGGTACCGGCCGGCCCAGGATCTGCTGTGCCATTGCGCCGGCCGGCAGTGTGACGACCTCACAACCCAGTTGCGCGGCGAGTTCGGCGCTGTCGCGGCTGGAATTGACCAGCACCGCGCCGTCGGCCTGCAGCCCCGCAGTAATATCCGGCAGGTGCAGCAGGGTGTCGTCCTGGACAATGAGGAAGGCGGGTTCGAGCACCTGGCAACGGCGCCGTATCGGACGATCGGCGATACGCACGAATGCAGTGACGGGTGCGCCGCGCCGCTCGGCGCCGAAGTTCGGAAACGCCTGTACGTAGCGACCTTCCTCGGCGGCAGCGGCGGCAAGCAGGTAGGCAGCGACCACGTTGCCCTGGCCGCCGCGGCCGTGAATACGGATTTCGATCATGGTCCCTTCAGAATCCTGATCGGTGACAGACCCCGTTTTTATTTGTAAGTAAACGGGGTCTGTCCCCGGTATTGTTATTTTTCAGTTTGCCAGTGCGGGTTCGCGCTGCGCTTCAGCTTCGATGTCCAGTACCACCTGCGTCATCTTCATCACGCTGTCCGGGTTAAGCGAAATGGACTCGATGCCCTGTTCGACCAGCCAGCGCGTGATCTCCGGAAAATCGGAAGGTGCCTGGCCGCAGATGCCGATGTACTTGCCCGCTTCGCGACAGGCACGGATGGCCATTTCCATCAGCGCCAGGACAGCCGGGTTGCGTTCGTCGTAGCCGGTGAGAATGCCCGAGTCGCGGTCCACACCCAGGGTGAGCTGGGTGAGGTCGTTGGAGCCGATGGAAAAGCCGTCGCAGTGCTCCAGAAACTGGCGGGCACGCACGGCATTGGCTGGAATCTCGCACATCAGCTTGATCTTCAGTCCGTTTTCGCCGCGGCGCAAACCGTGCTGCGCCATCAGCCCCAGCACCAGCTGCACTTCTTCCACGGTGCGTGCGAACGGGATCATCAGTTCGAGGTTGTCCAGCCCCATCTCCTCGCGCACTTTCACCATGGCTGCACATTCCAGCGCAAAACAGTCGGCGAATGCCTCCGAGTGATAGCGCGAGGCACCGCGGAAACCGATCATCGGATTTTCCTCGACCGGCTCGAAGGCGCGTCCACCGAGCAGGGCGGCATATTCATTGGACTTGAAATCACTCATGCGCACCGTGACCGGCTTCGGGTAGAAAGCCGCAGCAATGGTGCCGACGCCCTCGGCGAGCCGGTCGATGTAGAAATCACGCGGGCTGGCATAGCCGTGGATGCGCGGTGCGATCTCCTTGCGGATATCGTCCGGCAGGCTGTCGTAACCCAGCAGTGCGCGCGGATGGATGCCGATGGTGTTGTTGATGATGAATTCGAGTCGCGCCAGTCCGACGCCGGCATTGGGCAGGGCCGAGAATTCCAGCGCCTGTACCGGGTTGCCGACGATCAGCATGACCTTGGTGCGCGGTTCGCCCAGACCGGTCAGGTTTACCTTCTCGCTCGAGAACGGCAGCTTGCCCTCGTAGACAAAACCGGTATCGCCCTCGACACAGGACACCGTGACCTCCGTGCCATCGTGGATCTCGTGGGTCGCGTCACCGGCACCGACGACGGCGGAATACCGAGCTCGCGCGCCACAATAGCGGCATGGCAGACACGTCCGCCGCGGTTGGTGACAATGGCGCTGGCGATTTTCATCACCGGCTCCCAGTCCGGGTCGGTGATATCGGTCACCAGCACCTCACCGGGCTTCAGGTCGTGCATGTGCGCGGCCTCGAGAATGATGCGCGCCTTGCCGGCACCGATCTTGGCGCCGACGGCCTTGCCCGTGGAGAGCACCGGGCCACGCTCGTGCAGGGTGAATATCTCGGTGAAGGCACCGGTGCGGATCGAATGCACCGTTTCCGGGCGGGCCTGCACGATGAACAGTTCGCCGGTTTGTCCGTCCTTTGCCCATTCGATGTCCATCGGGCGCGCCTTGCCGGCTGATGCTGCGTAGTGTTTCTCAATGGCGACGGCGTAGCGTGCGAGGGTGAGTACCTCGTCGTCATTGATCGAAAACCGCGCGCGCTCTTCCTTCTTTACCGGGACATTGCGTGTGGCCGCGGCGGTAACCGCGTCACGCGTATAGATCATCTTGATGGCTTTCTCGCCGAGGTGACGGCGGATTATCGGGCGGTAGCCCGATGCGAGCGTGGGCTTGAACACCAGGAACTCGTCCGGGTTGACCGCGCCCTGCACCACGTTCTCGCCAAGCCCGTAGGCCGATGTGATCATGACCACGTCGCGGAAGCCGCTTTCAGTGTCGAGTGTGAACATGACGCCCGAACTGGCAAGATCGGAACGCACCATCTTCTGTACGCCGATCGATAAGGCGATGCTCATGTGATCGAAGCCCTTGTCCACGCGGTAGTGGATGGCGCGATCGGTGAACAGCGAGGCCAGCACGCGCTTGCAGGTACGCAGCAGCTGCTCGATACCGCAGATGTTCAGGTACGTTTCCTGCTGGCCGGCGAACGAGGCATCCGGCAGGTCCTCGGCAGTGGCGGAGCTGCGCACTGCCACGTCGGGCTCGTCGCCGTACTCGATGCTCATCTCCTGATAGGCCGCCTGGATCTCCTCGGCCATTTGCGGCGGCAGCTCGCCGTCGATCATCCAGCCGCGGATCTGTGCTCCGGTGACCGCCAGCGCGTCAACATCATCCACGTTCAGCTGTTCCAGGGCCTCGCGGATGCGGGTTTCGAGGTTGTTGTGCGTCAGGTAGTCGCGGTAGGCCTGCGCGGTCGTGGCGAAACCGTTCGGCACCTTGACACCCTCACCGGACAAGGCGCGATACATCTCACCAAGCGAGGCATTCTTGCCACCAACCAGTGGCACATCAGCGATGCCGAGTTCGTTGAACCGGCGAATATAGGTATAGGATTGCATCTGAGGTGGACCTCGTTTGTTCTGTTTGGTGAGGAAGACTGTTGCGCGACCGCAATAGTCTGCGTATTTGCCATAATTTCCGTCTGGTCATATTGACGAATGTCAAACAAGGTGTGATTGTAGACCACACCTCAGCCAAACACACAATGGCCTCGCCACACTGGGCTGAGTTATTGAAAAATGATCCATGTCAAAATGCAAGTGAGTATTTCGCGATAGTTTCGGCCGGTGTCTGTATTGCCGGCCGGTACGGCAACATAACCAGCGATTCGTGACTAACGCTGTCATATAACTGTAATAATTCGGGGGATTAGCCAGTTTCGGCCAGCGTCACCGCGATTTTTTTGACGCCTCGGCCCGGAATCGTGTGCAGATATATGTTTTTCGAAAGACACAACCGGGCTGTTCGCAGTCATTGTCCATGAACGGGGGCGGGACAGACACACTCGCCACCGGTAATCGTGCGCCTGCATTGCTGGTATTTTTACTCGGCTGGCTGGCCTGGCTGTTACTGGCCGGCACACTGGCTGTCGAGGAAATCGTCGCCGGCGCGCTGGTCTCCCTGCTGGTCACCTTGCTGTCCGGCCCGCACCTGGCCGTCTATTCCGGTGTGCGCTTCACCCCGAATGCCGTTTACCACCTGTTTGCCTTTCTCGCCGTGTTTCTGCGTGCACTGGTGCGTGCGAACATCGATATGGCGCGGCGCGTACTCTCGCCCACGCTGCCGATCCGGCCGGCCGTGGTGGAAGTTGAAACGCAACTGCAGTCCGCACTGGGCAAGCTGCTGCTGACCAATGCCATCACCCTCACACCGGGTACCCTGTCCATCGACGTACAGGATAACCGGGTGACTGTGCACTGGGTGGACTGTCCGCCGGGACTGGACATGCACGGCAAGACGCGCGCCATTGTCAGCGGTTTCGAACATCACCTCACCGGTTTCCTCAAATGAGCATTTCGCTGCTACAGATCATCGCGCTGTGTCTGATTGGAATCGGGCTGGTGCTGGGCGTGATTCGTTTTGTCCTGGGTCCGACCACCCCGGACCGCATCGTCGCGGCCGATACCCTGTCGATCCTGATTACCGCGGGCCTGGTCTGGCTGGCGCACCTACTCGACAGCGGCATCTATCTGTCCATCGCCCTGGTATTCGGTGCGCTGTCTTTCGTCGGCACGGTGGCACTGGCGCGTGCTATCGAGGGTAACCGCACATGAAACTGGTGGCCGATCTGTTTCTGCTGCTGGGTGCGGCGTTCGCGTTTCTCGGTACGCTTGGCCTGATCCGCATGCCGGATGTCTACAATCGCCTGCAGGCAGGTACCAAGTCGGTCACGCTGGGAACCATGGCCATCCTGATCGGTATCGGCCTGCATCATCCGCAGTGGTGGTCGAACCTGCTCATGATTGCTGTGCTGGTGCTGTTCACCAACCCGGTTGGTTCGGCCTCCATTGCCCGCGCGGCATTGATTTCCGGGATTCGTCCGTGGCAGGTACCGACCGAAGCGCCGGCACAGTTGCCGGCCGTCGAAGGCGAGACGGACTGATGGCGGACTGGATCAACTGGGTGGCACTGCTGGCAACACTGGTGATGCTGGCCGGGGCAGTGGCTGTGCTGCTGCTGCGTAATTTTCTGGCTGCCGTTGCCGCGACCTCAGTGGTGTCGCTGGGAGCCGCTGTCATATTCGTGCTGTTACGTGCGCCGGACGTGGCGCTCACCGAGGCCGCCGTGGGTGCCGGTCTGAGTGGCGTGATCATGGCACTGTGCCTGCGCCGGCTTGGCCTGTGGCGCATTGCACCGGTCAGTTCCGCAGCGAACGCCCGGGATCGCTGATGCGTAACACTGTGTCGCTGCTGTTCCTGGCCGGGCTGGCTTTCCTGCTGTTCGTGATCTCCGGCGAACTCGACTTCGGTGCCGCGCCGATGCGGGTCGGGCTGGCTATCAACCAGGCCGCGCCGGCACAGGTCGGAGCCGCCAATATCGTCACTTCCGTCGTACTGGGCTACCGCGGTCTCGACACCCTCGGTGAGCTGGCGATCCTGTTCACGGCGGCCACCGCCGGTGGCCTGATGCTGGGACGACCGCGCGCGGGAGCTGTACATGATCCGGACGCGGGTTTCATCCTGCGTGCCGCATCCGACCTGCTGTTCCCGCTGTTGCTGGTGGTGGGTCTGTTCATCATCGTGCACGGACACCTGACGCCGGGCGGCGGCTTTCAGGGCGGCGTGATCCTGGCCGCGGCCTTTTTCGTGCCCTTGCTGGCGCGGCCCGGGACGCATTTTGATCACGCAGCCTTTGCCGTGGTCGAGGGTGTGGCCGGTGCAAGCTTCATTGTCATTGGCCTGCTCGGCCTGCTGTACCGTGGCGAGTTTCTTGCGCCGCTGCTGGGGCAGGGCGCGATGGGCAGCCTGCTGTCGGCCGGCACGCTGCCGCTGCTGTACATCGCGGTCGGCATCAAGGTCGGCACCGAGCTGGCTGGACTGATTGCACATATAGCCGCCTACGAGGCGGTCGATTCATGACGCCGCCGGATCTGGGTATGATCCTGTTCACCGGCGCTTTCGGCCTGGTGCTGATCGGCATCCTTGGCATTGTCATGTCCACGCACCTGGTGCGGATCGTACTGTCCATCGTATTGCTGGAGACCGGCGCCAACCTGCTGCTGATGCTGTCGGGCTACCGGCCCGGCGCAGCGGCACCGATCATCGTCGATGGCGTGGTGCCGGCAGTCATGGTCGACCCGGTACCGCAGGCGCTGGTGCTGACCGCGATCGTCATCGGCGTGGCCGTGCAGGCCTTCATGATGACGCTGGTGATGCGCCTGCGCAGTGTTTACGGCACGCTTGATATCCGCGAGCTGCGCACCCGGCTGGAACGCGATCTCGCAGCGGACGCCGGCATTGGCCTGCCGACCAGTGAAGATGCCCCGGACGTGGCCGGTGTCGGCAGCGTGCACACCCAGGGTGGAGACGCCTGATGTCGCCCGTGCTGATGGTCGTCCTGCCGCTGCTGTCTGCCTTCCTGTTGCCTATCGTGGCGCGTGGCTCGGCGCGTGCCGGCCGCCTGTTCGGTCCGCTGGTACTGGCGCTGAACTGCGTTATTGGCTTGCTGGCCTGGAGTGCTGTGGCTGAGCAGACCCAGGTCATTGCGCTGGGTGGTTTCCAGCCGCCGCTTGGCATCGCGTTCTATATCGACCGGCTGGCGTTGCTGTTTGCGATTGCGGTGTCGCTCGGCGTGCTGCTGCTGTGGCCCGATGCCGGCGAGGACGAGGCCGCGCAACGCGAAAACACGCTGACACTGGTGCTGGTGGCATCCGCGACCGGGCTGGCGCTGTCCGGCGACCTGTTCAACATCTATGTTTTCTATGAACTCACCGCGGTGGCGTCCTACGGTCTGGCCGCGGCGCGCCGCACCGGTGCCGCCTATGCCGCCACGCTCCGTTACGTGGTGATCAGCAGCTTCGGCGCGGCGCTGATGCTGATCGGTATCGCACTGGTGTACCTGGCTACGGGCACACTCAACCTCGCCCAACTGGCGCAGCTTGCTCCTGACACGCTGGATGGCCCGCTCGGCCTGGCCGCGTTCGTATTCATCCTGATTGGTGCCGGTGTCAAGGCCGAGCTGTTTCCGGTTAACACCTGGGTGCCGGAAGTGTACGCGGCCGCCTCGAAACGCGTTGCCGCCCTGCTGGCCGGCATTGTTTCCAAGCTGGCGCTGCTGATCATTGTGCGCCTGCTGGTTCTGGTGTTTCAGCAGGCCGAAGCCCTGCAGATTTTGTTGCTGCTGGGCGTGCTGGGCGTGGTTACCGGCGAGCTGGCCGCCTGGTATGCACGCGACCTGACGCGCATGCTGGCCTACTCGTCGATCGGGCAGCTCGGCGTGATGTTCATTGCCTTTTCCATTCCGGGTCCGGCCGGTCTGACTGCGGGCCTGGCCGTGGCCCTGCACCACATGGTGGTCAAGCCGGCACTGTTCCTGCTGGCGGAGCGCCAGGGCGGCGCGCTCGAACGCCTCGCCGGTTCGGCGCAGGCATCGCCCGTGGCCGGCGCGCTGTTCGTGTTGCTGGCCCTGTCGCTGATCGGCGTTCCGCCGCTGCCCGGCTTCTGGGCGAAGTTCCTGGTGGTGACAGCGGCGCTGGCACAGCCGGGCACGGGTTATCAGCTGGCCGTGACCGTTATCCTGCTGGCCGCGGTCGTGGAGGCCAGTTATCTGTTCCGGGTGATCGTGCAGCTCTACCGGCGCATCCCGGCGGCCAGGGTAGGCGCCGGACACGACGCTGCGACGCTGACCGTCAGTGCCGCACTGGGCGTCCTGCTGATCGCGGCTGTACTGTGGCTGGCACCCCTGGGCAATGGCCTGAAGGGCATTGCCGCACAGACGGCGGACCGTGCCGGTTACATCCAGGCAGTGCTGCCCGCGGGTGTATCGCCATGAACACTCTCGACCAGCTGCTGGCGCTGGCCGCCGCTACCGTGCTGGTAACACTGGTCACCGGCAACCAGCGCTGGAGCGGATGGCTGGCGTCGCTGCTGTACGCCGGCCAGCTGGTGCTGCTGTCAGCCATGGCGGCGGTCGGCTATGACGGCGGCTCGGTCGGCTCCAGCCTGGCGATCGAGGTGCCGGGCTTCGTGCTGCACTGGGAGATGACGCCGCTGTCCTGGTTTTTCGCGCTGCTGACGCTGGGTGCCGGCCTGCTGTGCAGCGTGTATGCCGCGGGTGAGTGGGGACAGCGTTACGGCAAGCAGCGCTCACTGCGCCTGCTGCAGGTGACGCTGGCGCTGAACGTCGCCAGCATGCTGCTGCTGGTCACCAGTGCCGACCTGCTGAGCCTGTTCATCGGCTGGGAGCTGATGAGCTGGGCCAGCCTGCTCATGATGATCCAGAACGGCCCGGCCGCGGTACGTGCGGCGCTGCGTTACCTGCCCTATGCCATGGTCGGGGCAATGGCGCTGCTCGGTGCCATCGCGCTGGTGTATGTGCAGGGCGGGACACTCGAATTCGACGGGCTGCGCGCAGTGCTGGCGGACCTGGGTACGTTGCCGCTGTGGACGCTGGTGTTGCTGCTGTTCGGCGGCTTCGCAGTGAAAATGGCCGTGGTGCCGTTCCACCTCTGGCAGCCGCAGGCCTACAGCGAGGCGCCCGGTGCGGGCGCGGCCTTCCTCGGTGCGATCTCCTCGCGCATGGGCCTGTTTGCCATG
Organism: uncultured Gammaproteobacteria bacterium; assembly: GCA_963712695.1. Lineage (GTDB taxonomy): Bacteria > Pseudomonadota > Gammaproteobacteria > UBA9214 > UBA9214 > UBA9214. The sequence continues at coordinate 26,033 of CAVQJD010000016.1, read as the reverse complement.
GCGCTGGTGCTGGTCAAACTGGTCGGTTTCGATTACCTGGCCGGTGTCTCCGGACCGCGGGCGTGGATCACACCGCAGGATGTCATGTTGCTGCTGTCCGCGGCCACCGTCATCATCGGCGCCTACGTGGCCCTGCGTCAGGACGATGCGCGGCTGCTGCTGGTGTGGAGCGGGATCAGCCAGGGCGGCTACATGATGCTGGGGCTGTTCAGCGGTGCGCCGCTTGCCGTGGCCGGCGGGCTGAGTCACGTATTCAGCTACGCCACCTACGAGGCCGGCCTGTTCATGGTGGTATTCGCCGTCATCCACCGCACCGGTACCGCCGACATGAACCGGCTGGGTGGACTTGTCACACGCATGCCGCTGTCGTTTCTGGTGCTGCTGATAGGCATCATCGGCCTGGCCGGTCTGCCGCCGATCAACGGTTTCGTATCGAAGTGGATGATCTATCGCGGCCTGCTCGACCAGGGCAGGGTGTTGTATTTTCTGGTTGCGGTGATCGGTACGCTCGGCAGCGTGCTCTACTGCTACAAGCTGATCCACAATATCTTCCTCGGCCAGTTGCGTGTCGAACACGAGACGGTGCGCGAGGCGCCGTGGAGCATGACCGTGCCCATGCTGGTGCTGGGTGCATTGATGTTCATCACCGGCTACATGCCGGGCATCGTGCTTGACTGGGTGGCGCCAGCCATGGTTTACCTCGGTATCCAGCCGCCGGAGTACACGCTCGGCGCGATCCTGACCGCCGGCGCGGACCTCGACATGCTGTGGCTGGTGAGCTTTATGCTGGTCGGGTTCGGCATCGGTGCGGTGATCTTTTACTCGGCCGGCCGCGCGCAGCGCGTGCACCAGCTGGATAACTACGCCGGCGGACATTTCCTGACGGCCGAGACCCGTTACCAGTACAGCTACAATTTCTACCCCGCGCTGTACCGCCTGATCGGGCCGCTGTACCGCAACAGTTTCCAGTGGCTGGAATCCGGTGTGCTGTCGCTGATGAATTTCATGTCCGCCGGGGCACAGGGCATCTACCGCTCGGTACACCCGTCGCTGTATCTGCTGGCCGTCGTGGTACTGGTCGGCCTGTTCTGGGGGGTGGCGTGATGAACTGGCAGACATTGCTGTTCGATGTGGTGGTCATGCCGCTGGTGGCGTTCGTCGTCGGGCTGCTGCTGGTGCTGATGATGCGCCGTACGCGCGCCCGGCTCGAGCGCCGCGTCGGACCGCCATTTTTCCAGCCGCTGTACGACATCCTCAAGTTATACGCCAAGGATATCCAGGTCTCGCACGGCTTCATCCACGACCTTGGCATCATCATGGTGGTCGGCGGTTACATCACTGTCGAGATGTTTCTGCCGGTGCCGGGCATGGTCGGGCTGGCGGAGAAGGGCGACCTGATCGCGCTGGTGTACCTGATGATGGTGCCGTCGCTGGGCATGGCGCTGGGTGTTGGCCAGTGCGCGAATCCGAACGGTTCGATCGGGATCTCGCGCGCGCTGACTTCCATGCTCGGCTACGACATCCCCTTCGTACTGGTGGTGGTCGCGGCCGCGGCGATGTACGGGACGACCAGCCTGCCGGAGATCATCGCCATCCAGCAGCAGGGCGGGGTGGGCAGCTGGGGCATCGCGAGCATGCCGGTGATGGCGCTGGCGGGCATCATTACCACCCACGTCATGCTGGCCAAGGAGCCGTTCGAGAACTACATCGCGCCGGCCGAGATCGCCACCGGGCCAATGGTCGAGATGGGTGGCAAGTTCATGGGCGGGCTGTTCGTGGTGCAGACCTTCCAGGTCTATACTGCAGGAGTGCTGTTCACGACGCTGTTCCTGGGCGGCGGTATTACCTGGTTCGATTTTCTGCCCAAGGTGTTTGCCGTCCTGTTTCTGCCCTTCGCCATCACCATCCTGTTTCCGCGTTACAAGGCAGGAGAAGGCCTGCTCTGGGTGTGGAAATGGCCGACCGGTATCGCGCTGCTGGGACTGGCGCTGATCTTCATGCAAAGGTGATGCTATGAGCGACAAGCAACTCGAAATACCGGCGGTACAGGGCCAGCCCGCCGGCGGTGGTACCAATCCCTATCGCAGCGTATTCGACCGCCTGCAGGATTTCTGCCGTGCCCGCTCGCTGTTCATGCTGCATTATTGCACCGGTTGCGGCGCCATCGAACTGCCGCCGGCGATGACCTCGCGCTACGACATGGAGCGGCTTGGCATTCAGCCCATGGCCACCCCGCGCCAGGCGGACATCCTGCTGGTCACCGGTTATGTCGCCACCAAGACACTCAAGCGCATCCTGCTGACCTACGAGCAGATGAGTGCGCCGCGCTACGTGATCGGCATCTGCTCCTGCACGGTGAACGGCGGCATGTACTGGCAGAGCTACGCCACGGTGAAGAAGCTTAACGAGTATCTTCCGGTCGACATGTATATCGCCGGCTGCATGCCGCGCCCGGAGGCCGTAATCGTGGGGCTGCAGCAGCTGATGGACAAGATCGACGCCGGTCGTGCGGAATCCTGGAAGGACTACTACCGTAATTACGACCGCTACCTCGGCAAGCAGCAGGCGCTGTTCGGCGAACGCTGGCAGACGCCGACCGACATCATCGCCCAGGCAAAGCGCTACGAGCTGTTCGGGCCGGGTACTGTGGGGGCGAACACCGCGTTGCTGGAGCAGTACCAGACGCCGCTGGAGATGCCGTCCGCCCCGGTGTTCGGGCGCGAACGTGAGAAGATCGAACGGTAGGGTGCGCCATGCGCACCGTCCAGAACCAGGGTGCGCATGGCGCACCCGACACAAGGGCAATTAAACCCGCAGGCAAATTTCATGGATAGCGGCAAGGAACTGGTCAACTGGCTGGACAAGGTCCTGGAGGAATTCCAGGGTGTGCAGGTGCGGCGCAAGAGCACCTCGCGGGTGCGCGTGGACGTGGATGCCGATGCGCTGCCCGCGTTGCTGGAACTGCTGCAGGGACGCGCCGGTTATGTGCACCTCTCCGCACTGAGCTGCGTGGACTGGATCGACGACGCGCAGTTCGAACTGGTCTACCATGTGTGGTCCTACGAAACCCGCTCACTGGTGTCCGCGCACATCCGCATCCCGCGCGAACCGGGCGCCTACCTGTCGGTCTATGACATCTACAAGCCCGCGGCGTTTTTCGAACGGGATATTTTCGAAATGTTCGGCGTGTACTTCGAGGGAAGTCCCTGCATGGAGAAGTTCATTCTCACCGAGTGGGACGGACCGCCCCCGATGCGCAAGGAATTCGATACCCGCAAGTACGTACACGATACTTTCGACTGGCAGCAATACAATCCGGGGTGGCTGCAGGAAATCCGTGCCAAGGGCGGAGGGATCGTCGAATGAGGCCCGAGAACTATCAGGCAGTCAGTCAGCCGCCGAGCCATGAATTCGAGCTGAACATCGGTCCGAATCATCCCGGCATCGAGGGCAATTACGCCCTCAAGCTGAAGCTGGAGGGCGATATCGTGGTCGCGGCCAAGGCCGACGCCGGTTACCTGCACCGCGGCTTCGAGAAGCTCATGGAAGGCAGGTTGTGGATGCAGAACATCGCGCTGGTGCCACGCATCTGCGTGCCGGACCCGGCGCATATGGAGGTCTGCTACGCGCTGGGCGTGGAAATGCTCGGCGGGCTGGAAGTGCCGGAGCGTGCGCAATGGCTGCGCGTCATGCAGCTGGAGCTGTCACGCCTCACCGCCCACCTGTTCTACTTCGGCGGCGCCGCCGCCACCATGGGCATGTACAGCAACATGTTCTGGGGCGTGTCCGATCGCGACCTGATCCTTGACCTGTTCGAGGAATTCACCGGCGGGCGCGTATACAGCATGTACAACGTGCCGGGCGGTGTGCGCCGCGACCTGCCCGCGGGCTTCATCGGGCGCCTGGTGTCGCTGCTCGACTACCTCGACTCGCGCCTGGACGACTACGACAACCTGTTCTTCTCGAACTACGTCATGATCCACCGCACGCGCGGCACTGGCGCCATGAACCAGCAGCAGGCGCTGGAGTGGGGCGTGACCGGACCCAACCTGCGTTCCACCGGGCTGGCCTTCGATGTACGCCGCGACGATCCTTACCTGGTCTATGACCAGCTCGAGTTCGACATACCGGTCGAGCAGGCCGGTGATTCACTGGCGCGCATCCTGGTGCGGCGCAACGAGTTCATACAAAGCATCCGCATCCTGCGCCAGGTGGCCGAACGTCTGCCATCGATCGGCGGGCCGGTACGCTGTCCATTGCCCAACCCGCTGGCCTGGAACGTGCCGGCCGGCGAGAGCTATGCACGTGTGGAATCCTCCAAGGGCGAGCTGGCCTATTTCACGGTGTCCAACGGCAGCGACAAACCGTGGCGCGTGCACATCCGCGGGCCGTCGCAGATGCATGGCGTACAGGTGCTGGAAAACCTGTGCATCGGCGCACGCATCGAGGACGTCGCCCAGATCATTTTTACCCTCGACGCCTGTCCGCCGGAAGTCGACCGCTGATGGCCGATATCAACTACAAGAGCCGCGGCAGCATCCTCAACCCGCTGCGCAACCTGTCCTTCCTGACGCGCAAGCCGGTCACGCTGCCGCTCGAACCGCGCGAGGCGTCCGCCAACTACCGCGGCTTTCACCTGAACGACTGGGAAAAGTGCATCGGCTGCAGCACCTGCCAGAAGATCTGCGACAACGAAGCGATTACCATGATCCACATCCCGGACCTGCCGGAAGACCCGGTCAAGGGGGTGCGCGCGCGGCGTCCGGCCATCGACTATGGCCGCTGCTGCTGGTGTGGTCTGTGCGTGGACATCTGTCCGACCGCGTCGCTGTCACTGTCGCGTGAGTATGTGCACACCTGCGAGGAACACGAGCTGGACAGTTACTTCATCCTGCCCGACCCGCACGGCATGCACAAAAAATTCTATGGCCACGGCTGGCGCAAGACCGCGGACGAGGATCTCATCGACCTCCTGCGCCAGGAGATGCCCGAGCAGCCTGCCAGTCAGCGCCTGCAGTCGTTCGGCGAATTCGTGCACGGCTATGACACCCAGCACGCCATCGTCGAGGCGTCGCGCTGCGTGCAATGCGGCATGTGCCATGATGCCTGCCCGGCACACATGAACGCGCCGGAGTACATACGCGCCATCTGGGAACAGGACCTGGAAGAGGCCGTGCGCCAGATCTATCGCACCAACCCGTTCGCTCATGTGTGCGGGCGCATCTGTACGCGGCGCTGCGAGCAGGCCTGTTCCATCGGCGTGCGCGGCGACCCGGTCGCGATCCGCTGGCTGAAGCGCTACGCGATGGATGCCGTCGGGCATGAACGCGTGCGCGAGATCGCCGCCGAGGGGCGCGGCGACTATCTGAGCGGCGGCAAGGTCGCGGTGATCGGCGCCGGACCGGCCGGCCTGACCGCGGCCTTCGACCTGGCGCGGCACGGCCACAGCGTCACGGTATACGAGGCGCAGCCGGCGGCGGGCGGCATGATGCGCTACGGCATCCCGGCCTACCGGCTGCCCTACGATCGCATCGACGACGACGTCGACGTGATCCGCGCCATGGGCGTCGACATCCAGTTCAACACGCGCATCGGTCGGGATATTTCCATGACACAGCTGCAGGCGGACTACGATGCCGTGCTGCTCGCCATCGGCCTGTGGAGCGGGCGCTCCACGCGCATCCCCGGCTCGGACCATACCGGGGTACGCAGTGCCATCGAGCTGTTACGCAGGATCACGCTGGACGAGTCCCTGCCGGTGCCGGCATCGGCCGTGGTCATCGGCGGTGGCAATACCGCCATGGACATCGCACGCAGCATGGCGCGCCTGCAGCTCGTGCAGCACGGCCAGGCTAACATCACCGTCACCGCGCTGGAGGACAGTCCGCACCTGCTGGCCGACCCGGTGGAGATCCGCGAGACTATCGAGGAGGGCATCACCATCCTGGCAGGGCGCGGCCCGCGGCGCTGCATGGTGGACGAACACGGCCGGCTGGTCGGGCTGGAAACCGTGCGGGTGGTGTCGCTGCTCGACGAACAGGGACGCTTCGCGCCGCAGTATGATGACAGCGACGTGCAGATACATGTCGCGGATATGGTGATCGAGGCTATCGGTCAGCAGGCGGACACCTCGTTACTGGGTGCCGAATTGACCGAGGCACTGGAATGGGAACGCGGGCGGCTGAAGACCGATGCCGGCGGGCGCAGTTCGCTTGGCTGGCTGTGGGCGGCCGGTGACGTGGTCAGGGGGCCTGATGTCATCCATGCCGTGGCCGATGGTCATCGCGTGGCAGCCAGTATCGAAGCCTGCCTGGGACAGGAGAAACATGCCAATGGGTAACGATTCAAACGCACACGACAGCGTGGACGCGCGCGGCCGCGAAGGTGCCTTGCACGGCAAGGACCTGCTGGCCTCGAAAAAAACACTGGCAGACATCCTGCACGTGGCCACCGCATTCGAGAAGACGGCGCGCGATTTCTACACCGCGCTGATCCCGCGCGTCAGCAAGCAGATCCGCTATCTGGTGGAGGAGCTGGCGCAGGAGGAACAGCACCACTACGACCTGTTCATGGAACTGGCGAATTCGCCGGACCTCAAGGAGCAGATTGGTGCGTCGGTCGACGTGCCGGTCAACGATCACCGTTTCTCCGATTATGTACACACACCGGAACTCGGCGAGGCGCCGGACGACCAGGCGATCCTGCAATACGCGCTCGGGCGCGAGCATGCTGCGATGGAGCAGTACCAGGATCTGGCCAACAACACCGAACCCGGTCCGATCCACGACCTGTTCAGGTTCCTCGCCATCGAGGAGACCAGGCACAAGCGTGAACTGGAGAAAATCTACTACGAGACCGTGCACAGCGGCGGTGTCTGAACCGGGTGGATGACAGGCAAACGCCGTGCGTCCGGTTCCCCGTTTCATATGGAATCAATGGCCACGGAAGCACACAGAAATACACGGAAAAGATACTTTCAGTAACATCATTCGCGAACGCAACCGCCCTTTGCCGGTACAGCAGATGATTCAGGAGCGCAGGCATGCGCGAACCGGGCTGAGTACAGTCATCCGGATGACAACGTGAAATCCCGCTACCAGGAACACCATGTACCCTGGCCGGCCGGCAGCATGTTCGACCTGGTGGCCGATATCGAACGCTACCACGAGTTCCTGCCGGCCTGGTCTCATGCGCGCATCACACAACGCCAGGGCAATGTGCTGACGGTCATACAGGGCATCGATCTCGGCATCGCGCACCTCGATTTCGAATCGCGCGCCGAGTTGCAGCGCCCCGAGCGACTGCAGGTCAGTTCTGCGGCGGGGCCGTTCCGCCACCTGCTGGTCGACTGGCAATTCCTTCCCGACCCGCGCGGTGGCTGCACGGTCAGGCTGACAGTGAGTCTCGAGATGCGCTCGGCGCTGCTGGAGGCCGCCAGCACCCGCTTGCTGGACCTGCTGACGCGCGACCTCTTCAGGCGTTTCCGGGAACGCGCCGTGGTCCTGTACGGCAGCTGAGCCTGTCCGCCACGGCCTCGCGCCGTGTCGGGTACTGCCATGGCTGTCGCTCCGCGCGAAGCTGCCTGACGCGTCAGGCAGCAGTGCCGTGAGTCCGCCTGCCCGTGAACAGGCCGATCAGGTCCGGGCGTGACACGATACCGATCACGCGGTCCTCCTCGTCGACCACGACCAGCCGCTTGACGCGATTGTGGTCCATCAGCTGAATGGCGGTCTGCAGGGTGTCATCGCTGCGCACGGTAATGGGCTTCAGGGTCATCAGGCCTTCCACGGTCGTACCGCGTTTCTTCGCCGGGCGCTTGCGGCGGATGATGACGTTGAACATGTTCAGGACGGCAGAATCTTCCTTGATGTTGAGCGCGGCGAGGAAGTCCGCTTCCGTGAGCACACCGCTCAGCCTGTTGTCCTGGTTCACGATCGGCAGGCTGCTGATGTTGTGCTCCGCCATGAGGTTGGCCGCCTCGTTGAGCGAGGTACCTTCCGGTACCGTTATGACGTTCTGGGTCATGATCTGGCTGACCTTGACCTTTTGCGACTGCTTGATGCCGGGATGACTCGTCATGTCCTTGCCGACGAAATTCATCTGCGAAGGCAGCATCGGCACCATGGGCAGATAGCCGGGCAACAGCATGTTCCAGTAGATCCAGTCGAACATGATCTTGCCCATGTGGTTGATGTAGGACTCCTTGAGCAGCTCGAACGGTCCGATCACCGGTGTCGGGAACTTGCCTTCGAGCGGTTCCATGTCGTAGTTGAAATCGATCAGCAGGGCCTTGTGGTATCCCGACTCGATATAGCAGTTCGCATGCCCGTCAAACGAGGGCAGGGGTGTCTTGCCCTCGATCTCGCGCAGCAGGTTCTCCACCACCGTCTCGGCCTCGAAATGCGCGACGGAGCCGGCCTTGGAGGTCGAGACATTGGTGTTGTCACCCATGAAGTAGATGAAATCGGCCTTGCGGTGCTTGAGCGTGCGCGGATGGGTCAGAGCGTAGCCGGTGCCGTCACCCAGACCGGAGTTCTCGATGGCCGCGGGTCCCAGGTTGGGCGGAATGATGGTCAGCAGGTCGTACTCGATGGTGCTGCCCTCGTAGGAGTGGATGGTCCGGTTCTTGCCGTCGACCCGCTCCAGCGCAAAATTCGGCACGATGTTGATGTGTTTTTCCCAGGCAATCTTGGTCAGTACCCGGTTGGCGTTCGGCTTGGTGAAGGCGCCCGCGTAGGGGGTGACCAGGGTGATGTCGATCTTTTCCCGCACACCCTTCATGGCGAAATAGTAATCGGCGAGAAACGCGAATTCGATGGGCGCTACCGGGCACTTGATCGGCATGTCGGCGATATCGATCACCAGCTTGCCGGATTGCATCGCCTCCAGTTCCGGCTGCATGGCCAGTGCCGCATCCAGGTAGTAGAAGGTATGGACGCCGTTTTTACCCATGGTTTCAGCCAGCCCGTCGATCTCGTCTTCCGCGCAGTGGCAGCCAAGGGCGCAGACCAGCCAGTCGTACTTGTGTTCCCCGCGGCTGGTCAGGACCGTCTTGTGCTCGTGGTCGATGCGCTCGACGCTGGTCTTGATAAAGCTGGCAGACTTGGGGAGCGGTGCGGAGATGTCACGGGCGATGGATTCGCGGTCCTCGTAGCCGTACAGCTTGAAGGGAATGAACAGATTGCCGGGCTGGTAATGGTGTTCGGCGGCCTTGTCGATCACGGTGATTTTCCAGGCGTCATGGCTGAGCTTGCGGCTCAGCATGTTTGCCACAATGGTGCCGCCCGTGCCGGCTCCCAGGATTACGATATCTTTCATGTTGTTCTCCTCGCTTGGTGCATCCTGCCGGCGCGCTCATGGCCACCGGTGTTGAGTCTGTATGCGCATGCCGGGCCGCACGGCTCAGGCGCCGTGCCCGGGATTTCCCAGCCGGATAAGCGCCTTGAGCAGGTCGGAGCGGTTCAGCTGTCCGACGATGCGGTTGTCTTTCATGACCGGGAAACCGCGCAGCTTCGTCTCGATAAACAGACGCGCCGCATCGACGATACTGGTATCTGCCTCGATGGTACGGACACTGGTCTGCATGTACTCCGTGACGCGCCCGCCCCATTCGCCATAGTAGCTCGCCTTGAGCACCGCCTCGAGGCAGTCCCGTTCTGTCAGCAGTCCCACGAAGTTGCCGAGATCATCCACCACGGGTGCGCCGGGAATGCCGCGCTCCGTGAGTACCTGGACGGCTTGCATGACGTCCATGTCGGGCTGCAGTGTGACCAGGCTGGCTGACATGCAGGTGCTTACTGTGTTCGCTTCGGACATGGATCACTCCTGTATTCAGTCGGACAGCGGGCTGGCTGGTCTGCGGCGTTTGCGGCACGGTCGCCGGCAGGTGCCCCCGCAGTCGGATGCCGCACCCGGAATGTTGTTCAGGCCACCGCAGCTGCCCTGGATAGCACCGCGACCGCGCAGCAGACCCAGCCCCAGACCGGCAAATGCCAGCGCGAAAACCAGGATACTCGCCAGCAACTCGGCCATGCTCAGGTCTTCCTCTCGATGCGATGTGTGCGATAGGCCGGAGTATACCGGTCAACAAACCCGTCCGCGGACCTGACTATGAACAGGGCGGCGAGTCCTTCCCGGTCCGCCAGGGTATAGCCGGCATCCGGCCCCAGGACCATCAGGGCCGTGGCCATGGCATCTGCGCGCATGGTTTGCGGGCTGATGACCGTCACAGCGGCAAGCCGGTGGGTGGCGGGTCTGCCGGTGTGCGGGTCGATGGTGTGCGCAAAGCGCTGCCCGTCCTGCTCGAAATAGTTGCGGTAATCCCCCGAGGTCGCCACCCCGACGTTGTCAATCCTGATCGCGTCATGCACGGCGCGCTCCCCGGCCGACGGCCGCTCGATGCCGATACGCCAGTGATCGCCCGCCTGGTTGTGGCCGCGGCCGCGCAGTTCCCCGCCGATCTCCACCAGGTAGCTGGCTATGCCGCGCGACTCCAGCAACAGGGCCAGCCGGTCGACGGCGTAGCCCTTGGCGATGGCCGACAGGTCAATACGGGTGTCGGGATGCAGCTTGCGGATAGCGGGCGGTGCAGTACGCACTTCGATGTTCCGGAACCCGAGCCCGACTCGCCGGGCCTCGATCTCCGCATCGGTCGGGATGCGGTCACCGGTGAGTTCAGGCCCGAATCCCCACAGGTCCACCAGCGGTCCGACAGTGACGTCGAATGCGCCACCGGTGAGTTCGCTCACCTGCCGGGCCTCGGTGAGCACCTCGACCAGCTCAGTGGAGGCGTCAATCCAGTCCGTCTCCCGGCGCTGGTTGAAACGCGAGAGTTCGGACGCCGGGTCATAGGTTGATAATTTCTGCAGCAGGCCGTTCAGTTCCGCTTCCACCAGCGCCATCAGGGTGTCGCGGTGCAGATGGGCCGGGGGATCGACGACCTTGATGCTGTAGGTGGTCCCCATGCTCGGGCCGGACAGTTCCAGCATCTCGTGCTGCATGTGCCCCGTGCCGCAGGCCGTCAGCGCCAGCCCCGTGACGATCAGCACCAGCCGGCGCAGGAGCGCCGTCCGGACGGGCCAGGTCGGTGCAGGGCTAGGCACCGAAATCGTCCAGCAGAATGTTGTCGCGTTCCACGCCCATGTCCTCGAGCATGCTGATCACCGCGGCATTCATCATGGGTGGGCCACACAGGTAGTACTCGCAGTCTTCCGGCGCCGGGTGGGTGCTCAGGTAATGCAGCAGCAGGACTTCGTGGATGAATCCGCGATAGCCCTCCCAGTGGTCAGCCGGCTGCGGATCCGATAACCCGACATGCCACTCGAAATTGGGGTGCGCGGCCTGCAGGCTGTCGAAATCCTCCTGGTAGAAGATTTCCCGCCGGCTGCGGGCGCCGTACCAGAACGACATCTTGCGCTGCGTCCCGATCCGCTTGAGCTGGTCGAAGATATGGGCACGCATCGGGGCCATGCCGGCGCCACCGCCGACGAATACCATCTCGGCATCCGTATCCCGCGCAAAAAACTCCCCGTAGGGACCGGATATCGTGGCTGTGTCCCCGGCCTTGAGGCTGAAGATATAGGAGGACATGATACCGGGCGGGGCGTCCGGTGCGGTCGGCGGCGGGGTCGCGATGCGCACATTCAGCATGATGATGTCTTTCTCGCCGGGATAGTTCGCCATGGAATAGGCGCGCGTAACCGGCTGGTTGACCTCCGAGACAAAACGCCACAGCTGGTGGCGGTCCCAGTCGTCCCGGAACGCCTCGGGGATGTCGAAATCCGCGTACTTCACCCGGTGTGGCGGGCACTCGATCTGGATGTAGCCACCGGCCCGGAAGTCGATTTCCTCGCCCTCGGGAATCTCCAGCACCAGTTCCTTGATGAAGGTCGACACGCTGCGGTTGGAACGGACGGTGCAACGAAGTTTTTTGACACCGAATACTTCCGGGGGCACCACGACCTGCATATCCCGTTTGACCACCACCTGGCAGGAGAGGCGGGTGCCCTCGGCGGCTTCCCGCCGGTTGATGAGCGCGGTCTCGGTCGGCAGGATATCGCCGCCGCCGGCCAGGACTTTCACGCGGCATTGCCCGCAGGTGCCGCCGCCACCGCAGGCGGAGGGCACCAGGATGTCCGCGGCCGCCAGGACGGTGTTGAGTTTCAACCCGGTCGGGGTCTGGATATCACGTTCACCATTGAGATTGATAGTGACCTGGCCGCTGGCGACCAGGCGACTGCGTGCCAGCAGGATGATACCGACCAGTGCCAGCACTATGGCCGTGAACAGGGTAACGCCAAGCGTGATCTCCAGCATGCGGATGCCTCAGAGCTGGATGCCCGAGAAGGACATGAAGGCCAGCGACATCAGGCCGGTAATGATGAACGTGATACCCAGACCCTGCAGGCCGTCCGGTACATCGCTGTATTTGAGTTTTTCCCGGATGCTGGCCAGGCCCACCAGGGCCAGCGCCCAGCCGAAGCCGCTGCCGATGCCAAATACCACGCTCTCGCCGAACGTATAGTTACGCTCCACCATGAACAGGGAACCGCCGAGAATGGCGCAGTTCACGGTGATCAGCGGCAGGAAAATGCCCAGCGCGTTGTAGAGTGCAGAGAAATAGCGATCCAGCAGCATTTCCAGGATCTGCACCATGGCGGCGATGACCCCGATGTAGCTGATCAGACCCAGAAAGCTCAGGTCCACGTCGGGCAGGCCGGCCCAGGTCAGGGCGCCGTCCTTGAGCAGCCAGGCAAAGATGAGGTGATTGAGCGGCACGGTGATGGCCTGTACGACGATGACCGCGGCACCCAGTCCAATCGCGGTTTCGATGCGCTTGGAAATGGCCAGGAAGGTGCACATGCCGAGAAAGAAGGCCAGGGCCAGGTTCTCGACGAACACCGCGCGGATGAACAGGCTGAGGTAGTTCTCCATGTGGCCGCTCCCGGGTCTTAAGGATTCTCGGTGCGGTGCACCACGTTGATGCGGTATTCCGGCTTCTCGACCTGCGCCGGTTTCCAGGAGCGGACTGCCCAGATCAGCAGGCCAATAATGAAGAAGGCGCTGGGCGCCAGCAGCATCAGGCCGTTGGGTTCGTACCAGCCGCCGTCACGTGTGAGCGGCAGCACCGGGTAGCCGAGCAGTGTGCCGGAACCGAGCAGTTCCCGCAGCGTCGCCACCACGATGAGAATCAGACTGTAGCCCATGGCATGGCCGAGCGCATCCAGCACACTCTCCCGCACCGGGTTGTGCAGCGCGAAAGCCTCTGCCCGGCCGAGCACGATGCAGTTGGTGATGATCAGGCCGACGAACACCGAGAGCTGCTTGCTGATCTCAAAGGCGTAGGCCTTGAGGATCTCGTCCACCACGATGACCAGCGAGGCGATGATGGTGATCTGCACAATGATGCGGATATTGGTGGGGATGTGCCGGCGGATCAGGCTGATGGTCGCGCTCGCACAGCACAGCACCAGGGTCAGCGCGATGCACATGATCAGGGAGGGGGTGAGTTTGACTGTCACTGCCAGGGCGGAGCACACGCCCAGTACCTGGAGGGTGATCGGATTGTTGTCGATCACAGGCCTGAACAACACCTGACGGTCTTCCTGTTTCATGTGCTGCCTCCCGCGGAACGCAGTTTATTCAGATAGGGGCCAAAACCCTGTTCGCCCAGCCAGAAGTGCAGCAGGTTGGTGACACCCTTGCTGGTCAGCGTGGCGCCGGCGATGCCGTCGACCTGGTAGCGTGCCGCCGCTGAACCGCTGTCGACCTGGCCCTTGATGACCGTGATTCGGACCGTGTCGTGTTCATCATAGGCCAGCTTGCCGTGAAACTGTGCCTGCCAGGCCGGTTTCTCGATAGCGTCGCCGAGTCCCGGTGTTTCCGCATGTTCGTAGAAGGTAATGCCGGTAATGGTCCGGGCGTCGCCGGCCAGCGCGAGAAAGCCGTACAGGGTGGACCACAGGCCATAGCCATGGACCGGGATGATGATGGTCTCCAGGCGCTGGTTCGCGTGGACCAGATACACCGGTGCATAGTCGGCGCGCCGCTTGATGCCGGCCACATCCTCGACACGGGAGAGTGCACGACTGGTCGCCGGGTTCCTGGCGGCGGCGCGGGGATCGAAACTCTCCGGGTCCAGGTCCGGCACATAGCTGCCGGAAGCCAGGTCCACGATGCGGACCTCGATGCGGTCTTGGAACATCTGTTCCGTGTCGGTAGCGCTGTCGGCTGCCAGGCCGGCCACGCCGATGATTTCGCGCTTGACTGCCAGCGCCTGGTTGCGGTCCTGCAAGGGCTTCAGCAGCACGGCGGCGCCTGATACCAGCACCGCACATACCAGGCACAGGGCAACCGCCACCAGCAGGATCTTGCGTGGATTGTCATTGGACAGCGTCAGGATATTCCAGCCCTGGGTGCTGGCCGGCCGGATCGTTTCAGGTGACATTGCGTTTTACCCGTCGGCGAATATTTGCCTGCACGACGAACCAGTCGATCAGCGGCGCGAACACATTGGCAAACAGGATGGCCAGCATCATGCCCTCGGGGAAGGCGGGATTCACCACCCGGATCAGCGTGACCATGACGCCGATCAGCGCGCCGAAGATCCAGCGCCCGGTATCGGTCATGGCGGCGGTCACCGGGTCGGTGGCCATGAACACCAGGCCGAAGGCGATACCCGCCCAGCACCAGGTGCCAGTACCAGGGCAGGGCGAACATGGGTTGGTGTCGCTGCCGATGCAGGTTGAACAGCAGCGTCGTGGCCACCATGCCCAGCAATACCCCGACCATGATCCGCCAGGAGGCGATCCGGGTCTAGATCAGGAACGCAGCGCCGAGCAGGCAGGCCAGGGTCGAGGTCTCGCCGATCGAGCCCTGGATGATGCCCAGGAAGGCATCCAGCCAGGTCATGCCGCCGTTCAGATGGCTTCGACGCCGCCGGCGGCGGCGAGGGACAGGCGCGGTGGCGCCGCTGAAGCCGTCCACCGGCACCCACACGGCAGTCACCGGACATCTGGGCGGGATAGGCGAAAAACAGAAACGCCCGCCCGACCAGGGCCGGGTTGAGGAAATTCTTGCCGGTGCCGCCGAAGACCTCCTTGCCGATCACGACCCCGAAGGAAATCCCGAGGGCGACCTGCCAGAGCGGCATGCTCGCCGGGAGGGTCAGCGCGAACAGCAGCGAGGTGACGAGAAAGCCCTCGTTGATCTCGTGGTTGCGGACCAGCGCGAACAGCACCTCCCAGAAACCGCCGGCCACGAGGGTGACGATGTAGATGGGCAGGACATACAGCGCGCCGTGGGCCAGACAGGCCCAAATGCTGTCCGCATTGAAACCGATGCCGAGTCGTTCGATGATGGCACCGCGCCAGCCTTCCGCAGCATCCAGGCCGAGGGTGGCAAGTGCGGCATTGGTCTCGTGCCCGACCATGTACATCGCCATCAGGAAACAGGGTGTCGCGGCCAGCACCACGGCGATCATCAGGCGCTTGAGGTCGATGGCGTCGCGCACGTGCGGGGCCCCGGCGGTGACGTCCGCGGGCGTATACAGGAAGGTGTCGACCATTTCGAAGACTGCGCCATAGCGTTCCAGCGCGCCGCCCCGATTGAACAGCGGTTCGACACGGTCCAGAAAACGCCGCAGTTTGCCAGTGCGCGCCATCAGCCTTCCTTCATGATCTGGCGCAGGTTTTCGCGCAATATCGGTCCGAAGTCATACTTGCCGGTGTCGACGAAGGTGCACAGCGACAGGTCTTCCTCGTCGAGTTCCAGACAGCCCAGCGCGCGCGCGGTTTCGGTGTCCTTGATGACCAGGGCGCGCAGCAGCTGGGTGGGGAGAATGTCGAGTGGCATGACTCGCTCATAGGCGCCAGTTGGCACCATGGCGCGTGCGCTGCCGTTCCTGGAGGTGGTCAGGCTGAAGCGCCGCTGCGGCAGCAGGCCGGATACGAATACCTTGCTGGCCGAATATTTACTGAAACCGGGAGCCATCCAGCCAAGCAGCTCGCGTTCCCGGCCCTCGCGCAGGACCGACAGCTGCAGATGGTAGCGCCCCAGGTAGGCGGTCTTGCCGGCAGCGTGATGGCCGGACAGGATGGATCCGGAGATGAGACGTGACTCGCCGGTGCGCAGTTCATCCTGTACCAGATCGCTGAGGCTGGCACCGAGGCGGGTGCGGATGAGGCGCGGATTGAAGACCTGCGGGCCGCCCAGCGCGATAACGCGCTCGGGGGACAGACGGCCCGTGGTAAACAGCCGCCCAATGGCGATCACATCCTGGTAGTTGAGGTGCCAGACCATACGCCGGCTGTCGACGGGTGCCAGGAAGTGGATATGGGTGCCCACCAGGCCGGCCGGATGCGGGCCAGTGAATTCCTGCACGCTCACCGGGGCCGGGGCCGGGATCGCGCTGCCTGCCGCCTTGCAGACGAATACCTTGCCCGGCGTGAGTTTTGAAATAACTGTCAGGCCGTTGGTGAAATCTTCGGGTGCCTGCGCGATGATGACGGCCGGGTCGGCCGCCAGCGGGTTGGTGTCCATCGCCGTGACGAAAATGCTATGGGGTTCCGTCTCCGGGTTGGCGACCAGGCTGTAGGGCCGGGTCCGGAAAGACAGCCAGAGTCCGGAGGCAAGCAGGTTCTCGCGCACCTGCGTTGCATTCAGGCCGGCGAGTTCCTGCGCCTGCCAGGCATTGAAAGTCTCTTCCTCGTCACCCTCGAGCCGTATTGCGATGGTCTGCAGGAAGCGACGTGCACCGCGCTCGATGTATTCAATGACACCGCTACCCGGTGAGGTGGTGGTAACGCCGGTCAGGTGCTTGCCGCGGACCAGCGGCTGTCCGAGCCGGACGCGATCACCCTCATTGACCAGTAGCGTGGGCAGGCGCTTGTAGGTGCCATAGTCGTGGCCGAGCACGCCAACCCGGCGGACCGGCGCACCAGGGTGGATACGCTGCTCCGGTGAGCCAGCGATTGGAATATCAAGCCCGCGCTTTACCCTGATCATAAGACGTTCTGGTTATTGGATTCCGGCCCCCGCTGCCGGACGGCAAGCTTAGCGCGAAAAACGTCAGGGGTTTATTGCCGGAAATTGACATAGATCAAATAAACCCTAAATCGCCACACGCCGCACAGCGGGGACACTAGCCGCTCCCGCCGGCGAAGATTTTCCGTCAGCGCCGGTGCCGGCGATCATGGGCCTGCCAGGGAGGCCAGCACAACCTGTTCCGCCAGCAAGGTGCCGAGAATCACCAGCGTCGCGCCAGTAAGGATACGGCGCGGGGTAGGCGTGGATCGGACCACGGCCAGGCCGGACAGCAGCGCAGCGACGCCGCACACGCCCGTGGCCCAGGCGGTGACGTCCGCCTGCCAGAGTGCTGTGCCGAATGCGAGCAGAAATATCAGGTACAGCAGTTGTGCCGCGCGACGGGTCCGGTGCGCGCCATAACGCACGGCAAACGACAGTTTACCGGCCTGCCGGTCGGTGTCGATCTGAGGTGGCTGGTGAGAGAGCAGCAGCGCCACCGCCAGTGCAAAAAACGCCACGCTGCCCGGGATCAGGGCAGATGACAGCCGGCCGCTGGCCAGTAGCCCCAGACAGCCAAACACCCCGGGCCCGTAGCACAGGCCGGTGACCCACTCGCCGAGATGGGTGTAGGACAGCGGTCGCGGGCCGGTGTTGTAGAGATAACCGAGCAGTACCAGCGGCGCGGCGACTGCCAGGATCCGCAGCTGTCCGGCCTGGACCAGGACGGCGAGTCCCAGCAGGCTACCCGCCAGCAGGCTGGCGTAGCCGTGGGCGGCCGCCACCCGCAGGTTGAGCTGATGGAAGCGCGCCCAGGAGTGGAACTTCATTGCATCCGCGCCCAGGTGCCAGTCGCTGACGTCATTGAGCACATTGATGGCATGCTGCAGCAGGACGACCGCCAGCGTCGCCAGGCCTACGGACACGGGCTCCGCACCGGCGCCGCCCGTCAGCAGCCAGACAGCTGCCCCGGGTAGCACCGATATCAGGTAGATGGGTGGATCGAGCGCCTGCCACCACCGGAGGGCAACCACCTGCGTCTGCGGCATGGTTGCTGGCTCCGGCAGGGTGCGTGTCAGGCCGTTGCGGTGGCTGCCGCGGCCGGAAAATACTGCTGCAGCGCCGCGCGAAACCAGTCATGGTGCTGGCGTTCCGAATCGATCACCTTCTGGTAGACCATGGCCTCTTCGGGCCGCTCGGCCGCAAGTGCCTGGTCGCGGAAGCGGGGGTAGATGTCGGCGAACTCGCGTTCTTCCACACGTATCGCGACACGCAGTGCCTTCTCGACGACCCCGTCCGGGTTCATGCCGATCAATTGATCACAATTCTCGCGGATGGTGGCGAGGGCGTCGATCGCCCGCTGTGTGTCCGCGCCGCGCGCAGGGGTGCCCATGGTGTCATACAGCTTGCGCAGCCACACGGCGTGGAGTTTCTCCTCACCGGCGACCTTGCGAAACAGGGTGGCGAGCCTGGGGTATCCGGCCTGTTCCGCCCAGCGCGCGAATTCGGGATACATCACCTGATTCTCGTACTCCTCGACATCGACAAAGGATTGCGCTGATGTGCCCGGGCCGTCGCCCACGCGGGCGGCAGCGAAACATTCATAGATCATTTCTTCACTGATTTCTGTCATTGTTGCGATCCCCTTTGCTGGTGGGTGTGATGGAACAACGTAGGCGGATAGGCTATATATGAATCCCCGCCACTGCAAGAGCGGCCGACGTGCGATACTTGCGGCGCGTCCCTGCCGTCCACGCGTCGGATCCGGCAACACAGAGGCGCCGCAGAACCACCAGGAGAGTAGATGAAATGCAACTGGGAATGATCGGCCTTGGGCGCATGGGCGCCAATATGGTGCAGCGCCTGCTGCGCGCCGGGCACGAATGCGTGGTCTACGACCGCAATCTCGAGGCGGTACGGGCTGTCGAGGCGCATGGCGCGTTCGGAACCACCAATCTCGACGGGTTTATCGCCAGTCTCGATACGCCGCGCGCCATCTGGCTGATGGTGCCCGCTGCCGTGGTTGACCGCGTGCTCGAGGAGTTGTTAGCGCAGCTCGACCCGGGTGACATCGTGATTGACGGAGGCAATTCATACTACCGCGACGATATTACACGCGCCGCACAGTTGCAGGCACGCGGCATCCATTACCTTGATGTCGGTACCAGCGGTGGCGTATGGGGACTGGAGCGTGGTTACTGTCTGATGGTCGGCGGCGAGCAGGATACCTTCATGCATCTGGAACCGCTGTTTTCCGCGCTGGCGCCGGGTATCGGTGATATCCCGCGCACGCCGGGCCGCAACGGTGCACACTCACGCGCGGAACAGGGTTACCTGCACTGCGGTCCGTCCGGCGCGGGGCACTTCGTGAAAATGGTGCACAACGGCATCGAGTATGGTCTGATGGCGGCCTTTGCCGAGGGCCTGAATATCCTGGCGCATGCCAATGTCGGTAACCGTGCGCAAGCCGAGGACGCCGAAACCACCCCGCTGCGCGATCCGGACGCCTTTCGCTACGACATCGATCTCGCCGACGTCACCGAGCTGTGGCGACGCGGCAGCGTGGTCAGCTCGTGGTTGCTGGACCTCACTGCCGAGGCACTGCAGCGCAGCCCGGACCTGGCCGAGTTCAGTGGCCGTGTCTCCGATTCCGGGGAAGGGCGCTGGACCAGCATAGCCGCCATCGAGTGCGGCGCGCCGGCGCGTGTACTGACCACGGCGCTGTACGACCGCTTCACCTCGCGCGGGGAATCGGATTTCGCCGACAAGGTGCTGTCCGCGATGCGCTTCGGTTTCGGCGGGCACCGATGAAAAGGGTGAGACGTGAGACGTGAGGGGTGAGACGTGAGACGTGAGACGTGAAGGGTGAAGGGTGAGAGGTGAAGAGGTGAAGGGTGAAGGGTGAAAGGTTATACGCGGGGGATATTACGTGCGAGGCGAGGTGAATCGTGACGGATTCTGAAACGGCGCCACCCAGCGTCATGGTGATCTTCGGTGCCGGCGGCGATCTCACCCGGCGCAAGCTGATCCCGGCCCTGTACCGCCTGTGCCGGACGGGCTGCCTGCCCGCGCCTTCACCGTGGTCGGCGCGGCGCGCCAGCGACGTCACGACGACGGCTTCCGCGACGCGCATGACGTGGAGGCCCTGCGCGAATTGCATCGGTGAAAGCGACGACGTGGACCGCCAGCATCCGCTGATCCAGGCGCTCCACTATCAGGCCGGCTCGGGTGCCGATCCGGAGGCGATCCGCGCTGGAGATCGCGCTCGGGAATCGACGTCCACGCGACATACCGGCCGAATTACCTGTTCTATCTGTCGGTGACGCCACCAAATTCTTCGACGTCATCGTCGGCCGGCTGGGGACGCCGCGCTTCCGCTTGCCGTCGGCGGCGGGCATGGCGCGGGTGATCATCGAGAAGCCCTTCGGCCAGGACCTGGCCTGCGCGATCGCCATGACCAGCGACATCCGCACGGGTGATGGACGAGCAGCCAGATCTACCGCATCGATCACTACCTCGGCAAGGAAACGGTGCAGAACATCACTCGCGTTCCGCTTCGCCAACGCCATCTTCGAGCCGATCTGGAACCGTCGCTACGTCGACCACGTGCAGATCACGGTGGCGGAGTCGCATCGGCGTCGAGCAGCGCGGCGGCTACTACGACACCGCCGGCGCGCTGCGCGACATGGTGCAGAACCACCTGCTGCAGCTGCTCTCGCTGGTCGCCATGGAGCCGCCGACTCCTTCGACGCCGATGCCATACGCGACGAGCAGGTCAAGGTGCTGCGCGCCATTCTGCCGTTCGAGCCGCGCGAGGTGCTGACCGCGACGCGTGCGCGGCCAGTACGGCGGCCGGCGAGCTGGTCGACGGCGAGGCGTATTCCCGGCTATCGTGAGGAGCACGACGTGGACCGCCGACTTCGAACACCGAAACCTACGCCGCGCTCAAGCTCGATCGACACCTGGCGCTGGGCCGGTGTGCCGTTCTACCTGCGCACCGGCAAGTGTCTGGCAGCGCCGCTTCACCGAGATCGCCGATCCAGTTCAGCCATGCGCCGATGTAATGTTCCGCGATTCCCGGACCGCGAGAACGTGCCGCGCCTAACTGGCTGGTGCTGCGCATCCAGCCGAACGAGGGCATCGGCATGTGGTTCAACGCCAAGATTCCGGGTCACAGCACTGCACCTCGGCACGGTGGATGATGGACTTCCGCTACGAGGACCCCTTCGACCAAAGCCGACCAGCGGCTACGAACGCTGCTCCTCGATGTCCTGCGCGGCGACGCGTCGCTGTTCAAGCGCGCCGACCACATCGAGTCACGCTGGGCACTTGTTGAGCCGGTGCTCGACGTCTGGGCGGCGCTGCCGCCGCGCGACTTCCCCAACTACACCGCTGGCAGCTGGGGCCCGCTCGCCGCGGACGACCTGCTCAGGCGCGACGGCCGTGCCTGGCGGCCCTGCAAACGATGCCAACTGTGAGCCGCAGAATGCCTGGTGATGTGACGGCGAACTGGCGGACGTGCTGCCGACCGCGGCGCAAGTCGAGCAAATCGTCGCGCAGCGCATTCTGGAGCTGGCCGTGGCGGCGATTGCCGACCACGGGAACTTTCGCATGGTGCTTGCCGGTGGCAGCACTCCCGCCGCGGTCTATCGGCGCCTGGCGGCAGCCAAGGCCGACTGGGTGCGCCTGCACCTGTATTTTGGCGATGAGCGCTGCCTGCCTGCGGACGACCCGCAGCGCAACAGCGTGATGGCTATGCAGCAATGGCTGGAACGGGTGCCGGTCCCGTCCGCCAATATCCATGCTATCCCGGCCGAGCAGGGCGCCGCGGCGGCGGCCGAGGCCTACCGCGCGCCAGTGCGCGTTGCGCGGCCGTTCGACCTGGTGCTGCTGGGCATGGGCGAGGACGGCCACACCGCCAGCCTGTTCCCGGGCCATGTGCATGCGCAGGACGAACTGGTGGTAGCGGTGCACAATGCGCCCAAGCCGCCGCCGGATCGGGTCAGCCTGAGCCTGGCAGCACTGAACGATGCCAATGCCGTGCTCATGCTGATTACCGGCAGTGGCAAACGTGATGCTGTCGAGCGCTGGCGGCGCGGCGAGAACCTGCCAGTGGCGCGCATCCGCGGCCGTCACGGCGTGGATGTGTACCTGGATGCCGCCGCCGCGGGTCTCGAGGTCTGAACGACCCTGCAGCGCCGCGCTGTGGAAGAATCAGGTTAAATTAATAGCCGTAGGGTGCGTTTTACGCACCAGTAGTAGGGTCGAATTCATTCGACTCATCATGAACCAGCTGCTGGCCGAATGAATTCGACCCTGCAACGGTAATCGACGCACTCGATTTGGGGAAGAGCCAAACAAGTAGATGCACGGTGCGTTGCACGCACCAGAACGTTGCAGATTACACCTTTGTATTGCCGAGTGGACGTTGTCCGTGCACGGACCAGATTATTCCTCTTCCACCAGCGTGATCGTCGCCAGGCCGGTTGCCATATCGATGTCGATCACCACCACGCAATACTCGGCCTGTTCCCCGACCGGCGTGGGGTCATCAGCGCAGCTGCAGCCGGCAATGATGCCGGTGTAGAAGATGCCGGCCCTGGCGCGGAGTACACCGTCAAGTTCGACTGAACTGATGATCATGACCTGCGGCGGGCTGTCGGTGGCATAACTGCTGCCGCGGAGTCCCTGCTGCAGCGGCAGCTGTGCGTTGCTGACCTGGGCCAGTTCGCCTTTGAGCGCGGTTTCAAAGTCAGGACTTCCCCACGCCGCCAGGGATTTTGCGAGCTGGATCATGCCGCTGTACCTGTTTGCAACAGATGCGTCTGCAACAAGCTAGCGCTGGTTGTCCGCCGCGCGTGGCTGCACGTCGAGCAGCTCGATCATGAACATCAGGCTGGCATCGGCGGGAATCACGTCATCGACAGCGCGTGTGCCATAACCCAGGGCGGGCGGCAGTAGCACCAGGCGCCTCCCGCCCGGCTTCATTCCAGTTACTCCCTCGTTCCAGCCGGGCATCACCCGGTCGGTGCCAACCACGAAAGTCACCGGCCGGCCAGCCTGGCGCGAGTTGTACAGCTCTTTTCCCCGGGTGCCCCGGTCATCGATCCAGCCGATGAAGTGCATGGTAACCAGGTCGCCTGGCGCGGCACTGTTACCGCTGCCCGGTTGCAGGTCCTGGTAACGCGCACCGCGCGCGGTGGTCTGGAAATTCCCGGCCGCCGGTGTATTCGTGCACAGCAGGCAGAGCAGCACCAGCAGGATTGTCTTCTCGATTACAGCTTTCATCATCGTCTCCTGGATCAGGGTGTCTTGCTGCCAGTCTTGCACCTGCTCAGTTGTCGCACTGTCCGCTATCGACGCCCCACGGTGTCCGGCACCATTGCTTTTCAGCCAGCAGGGCGTGTCCAGTGGTGCTCGGGTGGAAACAGTCACCACTGTTGACGTGCACGGCATCGAAGCGCACATCATACACGTCCGTGTAGCCGGCATTGGGCAGCATGCCGGCCAGCCGGTATTCCTCCAGTACCTTGCGCAGGACAGTGTTGTAGTCATCACGGATGATCCTGTGGAAATTCTTCCGGCGCTGGCAATTCGGTCCGTCACCGGGGTAAACAGTATCCGGATCCTGCCGGGATAGGCTGCTGGCACAGTCGTCGCCCGGGTTGTCGAGCAGGTTCTGGCATGGCACGAACGGCCATATAAACACCCGGCACAGGAAGTTGGTGTACCTGGCATTCCACAACCAGTAGATGGCCGGGATGCCGGAGACGTGGATGCGGGCATTGCGGGTGACATCGCTGGCGGCAAGTACATCGAGGCCGGCGCGGTATTGCGCCTCGAAGAGTGCGGGATCGGTCATCGCGGCCATGCTGGATGCACACACATCATTATTGCCGAGTAATACGGTGATCATGCCCGCCTCGGCAGTCGGGGTCTGCGCCGTGGCCGATACCACGGCCTGGGCCTGCGTCGCGAAATCGGCCATGACCGAGCCGCTCAGCGCGCGGTTGAATATCGCATCCCGGCTGGCATTGTTTTCGAAGTAAGTGACAGGAATGAGGGCGTCGAAGCGTTCATTGAGGCTGCTGACGCTGTCAGCGCCGTTGTAGCCGGTCGACCAGACGGTCTCGTGGTGGGGATTGCCGATGTCGTTTTGCGCGGCCTCGCCCTCGCCAATCGAATCACCGATATTGAACTGGTTGCCCGGCAAGGGTGGCGGGGTTACGTCGATGACTCCGAGCGCAATGCGATAAATGACCTGCAGGTCACCGAGATTGAATGCGCCATCCGGCTGCGGAGTGCCGGTCACCAGTGGTGCCACATCGCCATGCAATACCTGCAGCGTATCCAGGCTACGACTGCCCTGCAGTGCCTGCTGTGCCCATAACAGGTCGACGACATCGACCCTGCCGTCGATATTGATATCGCCATCATGGCTGGCGCCTGCCATGCCTGCGGGTGCCAGGCAGCAGATGCCCAGTAAAATATCAATGACTGTCGGGTACCTGGCTGTCATTGTCGATGTCCTGACTGCCAAACGTCACTCACGCTGGCACTTGCCTGTTTCCGATTCAACATGAACCTTTTTATCGCCAATCGGGTTGTTGCATGTGTGGCAATCAGGTTTGGCCGACCTGCGCGAGACCGGGCACAGATCAGGCAGGACACGCGCGTCCCAACGCCGACGGGCCGCTCGACTTCAGTGCCTGTCAAGGCGACAACCAGTGCGACATGATGGATGAAATCAACCTCGGTGAAGTATACAAGTTCCTGTTCGGTCAATTCACGCCTGGCGCCAACAAAACGGAAATATGCGGATTCTCCGGGAAGCCGATGGAAGCCGCTCAGCTGCTGCTTGTCATCCGGCCTGATCACGCGTACCAGTACAGCAGTGCCATCCCGAAGTGTGGCGTGTTGAGAATACTGGCTTAACTCCGGCATAAATTTGCGGGCGTGTTGTTATCGACGGGCCTGGACCATGCGTTGGGCAGAATCAAAAGCGTCCGCAATAAAACGAATCCTGCCGCATTGATCGTATCATAAGCGCTGTTGCAGAAGTCTGATACGTCCCGCGGTTGCGGGAGGACTTGTTGCGATAGCTGCGCAACGGGTCGCTGCCCGGCCCATGTGCGCTGTCAATTCTGTGAAGCCGAAAGTGTGCTGGCTGGTTTTTGTTACTTTTTTCCGGTACTGCGTGCACAGGCTTGCATGGTGGCTGGTCGCAGGCTACTGTGAAGCGACATTTTCAGCTTTATGCTACGACTACAACAAAGAGGATTCCTGGATGAAGAACGTTTATTCCATACTGAGCGGGGTTTTCACGGCGCTGCTGCTTACGGCCTGCGGTGGTGGGGATGGCGACGTTCCTGCCGGCATCACCGGTAATACCGGCCTGGGCTCGACCGTTACGGCCGGCGTGCGTATTACCGCGCTGAATGCCCCCAACGTGGCTGCCGCCGTGCTGAACGGCGTGGCCGCCGGCGCAGGCAGCGCGAACGGGGTCGCCTCGGCGCCGCCATTGATCACCGGCGTTGCCGTCAATGCGTCAGCGGGACAGTTCAGTTTGCCCGGTTTGCTGCTCGATCAGTTCGCGCGGGTGCCGGGTCTGCAAAATTCACCGAATAACACCGCTATTGTTGGTGCCGTACTGAGCCAGAACCTATCCTGCACAAATAGTGGTTCCGCCACGCTCTCTGCCAACCTTGCAGATCCGTTATTCATAACGCTGACGGCCGGCGACACTCTGTCAGTGTCGTTTTTCCAGTGTGACGAAATCGGCGTCGTGGTGGATGGTGACCTTGCTATGGAGGTGTTCGCGATTGCACTGGGAGATCCCTTTTCCGGGTTGCCGCCCTATAATATCACGCTGGACGTGGATTTCAGCGCGCTGCGCGCCCTCGATGGCATCGAGTACTATTACTGGATTGGCGATATGCGGCAGGAGCTTGTGGACGACGCTGCCGGCAATATCCGTGCGATCCTGTCCGGCAGCTCCCTGGATACCTCGT
>CAVQJD010000015.1:0-35292 GCA_963712695.1 uncultured Gammaproteobacteria bacterium | reverse complement strand
CCGGGCAGGCCCGCAATGCAACATTCGTCATGGCGGCAACTTTTTATCCTCCGGATAAAGAGGCGGTGGAAAAGATAAAAGCGCTTTTCGTTGCGCATAAGTTTGACAGATGAATAGGAATCGCCTGGTGCTCGTGTTATCTGTCCTGTCCATTGCAGTTGCCGGCGTTGCGTATCTGGCAGAGCCGTGGCGCGATGCAGGACACGATTGGGAAACACGCAAACCCCGTTTCCAGGCGGCGGCACTACGTGCAGAGCCCGTGATCCTTGCTATCAGCGCTTATGCATCTGCCGTCGGGCATCCGCCCTCGACACTTGCCGAACTTGTGCCAGGATATCTGGAGCGGCTGCCTGCGACAGGACTGCATGAATGCAGCCGCTTCGAATACCGGTCTCTCATGCACAAACAGGGTTCGATCGTGTGGTACGACCTGGGTTCAAGGCAGGGCCAGCCCTTTGGGGGGCAGAGCAGGTACAGCGATGGTGATCCGGAGCATGCCATTCTGGTTTTCACACTGGATTCGAAGGAGCAAATCATCAGCGCCCTGATCGATCGGATGCCGAAAGATCGCGAAGCGCTGGATTTTGAACCGGAACGCTGGAAGACGGGTGAACAACGGATTGAAATGGCGCTGGCACTGGCTGATACCTATCGCCTGGATGGAATGCCCCGCGACGTGTTCGAGAGTCTGCTGGGGACTCCTGATGGCAGCCGGGCAGTGCACGGCCCACCCTGGGAACTGCGTATCAATTGCCCGACCGGTTTGCTGAACCACGATATTTTTGTCTTCTGGCCTACCGGGAATTATCCTCAGCGTCTGTATGGCGGTATTGCAGAGCCTGTTGGCAGATGGATTTATGTTCACAGCCAGGAGCCTGTCTGAGTAATGGGGCCGTCGCGAGAAAGTGGCACGGCGAGAACAGAGGTACGCAAATTCGAGGAGAATAGTAGGCGCTATTTGACGAGAATTTGCGTGCATATGGGCCGTCGTGGCGCTTTCGCAGTAGGTTCATCATTACTCAGACAGGCTCCTGGATTACATCCATGCAATGGAGCGATTTCGAGGGGCCCCTATGTTAAAATTGCGTCTGTTGCCATCTGCAGGACGCCGGCTGGACATACGGTTCGGCATCCGATCAGAATCAGTGTCGGAGGACCACCATGTTCGGTTTCAAGAGTTCTGCTGCCAGGGATAGTTCGCACTGCCTGCTGAAGGAGGTAGGCGTAGCCGAGATCAATAAACAGCACCTGCGCCTGGCGAGTTATGCCGTAGAGTTCAGCCTGATAGTGGACGAGTTATCGTCCAGGGAAGTCACCAACCAGGACTGGCGTCGTATTGATGCACTGTTCAGCAAGATCATGCGCTACGTAGAAACACATTTTTCGCAGGAAGAGGAACTGATGCGCAGGTATGAATACCCGGATTATGCCGCGCACAAGAAACTCCATGACAAATTTTCTGCGCAGATGATAAAACTACAGGCGGACATCAATAACCGGAATTTAAAATTCCAGAAGAAACTGAGCAGTCTGCTCTGGGACTGGCTGTATCATCACATCAATGTAATCGATTATCAGTACCGGGAATTCTTCCTGAGTAAAGGGCTGAGCTGATTTGTGAATTATTCAGTGCCGGCTGCCAGGCTGGCACGCAAGGCGGTCAGTGACCCGGCTGATCGGGATCTGTTACCCGAAGCAACGACAGCCGAATGGAATGATACTTCGGTCGGCCTGTTTTCCTGATCTGCGTTCATGGCTATATAAAGAACGCCGCTGTTGCCATCGACATCGCTAAAACGGATTTCGGCGCATTGCGCGGAGTACGCTGCTCCGTCTGTTCCAGGCCGCACGCCACACATGGCAAGCCTGTCCGGCCAGATCACCATGCTGCCGGGTGGCAGTGCAGACTCAAGCCATTCCGCAAGGCTGATATCATGCATTCCTTCTTCCAGTAACGCCACTGACAGGAAACGCAGGGTGTCCGGGGCCAGTCTCTGCCCGTCAGCATCGAGTCCCACTGTGTCCACATGCCACACGGCGCCGTTATTCCTGGTTACAACGTGCAGCGAAATCACACCCCTGAAAGCCTTTGACGTTGTGTCAAAGTCGATCCGGCCGTTGCCGGATACGCGAACATGTTCATAGCGTGGTGCGCGGTCACCCTCGAAATTGTAGTGACGGCAGTCCGTAGGACCGTTAGGTGCGCAGGAGTCCGGTTTCTCTGCCGGGTCAATCAGCGTTTCCGGCAAACGGTCTGGATCCCAGCTGATGAAATGACCGCAGGCGTCCGAGCTGATATTGAGAGCACTGGTTTTCGCTACCAGTATGTTGTCATCTACCACTTCATAATCGTCCTTCACCTTCAAGGCAACCTCCCTTGCGCTCTTGCTGCCTTGTACTGGTACAGCTCCCAGCAGGCGCCATCCGGCATCCTGCGGATCGCTCGACGAATACCCCGCGGTATTCCCGGACTGGCACATCACCACGGCTTGTTCGCCCAGATAATTAAAGGGGATGTTGCGGTAGTAGCGCACCACCTTCAGCCTGAATTGCGGCCCGTCATAGAACCCGTATTCATCCAGCCGTTGACTGGGTTCGCCGCAGGCAAGCAGCATGACAGGGATTATTACGCCAATAGCGGTGAATGCCCGTCTCATGAGAACAGCAGCGGGTCTTTTGTCAGTGCCACTGCGACGATATACATGAAGCAGAGCTGTGCGGCGACCCAGCTGCCGATGCGAATCCGCTTCGTTTTGCCATACGTCAGGGCGAGCATACCGAGTCCGATATAGAACAGAAGCGCCACGACCTTGGTCGTCAGCCAGGCGTGAACGAAAGGATATTGCCGGATATTGACAGACAGCATGATTGCACTCGCGAGCAGTAGCGTATCGATGACCGGAGGCAAGCGTCTGGTCCACTTGCGCTGTAACAGGTTCGAGTCAGCAATCATCCAGATGCCGCGGATAGAGAACAACATGTAGGTGATGAACACGCAGGAAATGTGTATATATTTCACTATCATTAACATTGTCCCGGTCATCTGTTTCCCGTCCTGAACGGTGTGGTATCCTCTGACTGGCTTGAATACGGTTTTGCCTGTGTCGGGTGCTGTAAATGGAAATGATCTATTACACCGTTGCCGCTATATTCCTCTACGTGGTCTCCGACCGGATTCTAAACTGGATCGAGATCAGGCGCGGCACACGCTTCGATAACCGTACGCTGGTATTTTTTGTGATTATCATGGTGCTCTCGGTGGTCCTGTTCAACCTGATCCAGCAGTTTCGTCCGGCCGCGGAGTCCCCTGTAACGATACCTGGCGATCAGACTGGACCGGAAGCAGGGGTGCCGCAGCAGTAACACGTGTTTACTGCAGGAAGAACTTGCCGGTTTCTGAGTCGAAATTGACAACCAGCAACTGTGCCGGTTCCAGGATTACCGTTCGTTCGTCGGTGTGTGTGTGGCCCTGTACATGCACACTGTCATTCATTCCCACGGTCAGCTTGTGTACGCCGGCCGGGACTTTGGCGCTGACATAGACATCGATTCCGAGGTCATTGTACAAGCCAGGTGGTTGGAAAACTTTCCCGATGATTGGCTTGCCGTCCAGCAGCAGGTCCACGGAGACCGGTGAACGCTCACGCGGACAGTCCATGGGAGCGCGCATGTTGGGTGGTAGCCTGGCCAGTTCCTTCTGGGACAGCGTGTGGCATTCCTCAATCCGCACGCCGGCGTGGGAAAACGCCATCGTGATCACTGCCTGGTCCGGGAACAGATGGGTGTAAGCCGGCGCGGCCGAGAAGTACCATACCAGGAGCATGAATACGCCGTAATTCACGGCCTGTAAGGGATAACGCAGGATTCCATGCACCATGCTACTTCCTATGCTGCGCGGCGATGGCGGCAGCCTCGTCATGCCCCAGCGTGGCAATGTGGCGCTGAAAATCGTCAAGCTGACGACGCAGTTTTGCACTGTCGGTTGTGGCGGCCCGGAAAACGGTGATGCGTTCACGCCTGGCGCGTTGTCGCAGCACCGGCTTGCGCCTGCCTTCGAAGCGCTGCTCCATCCAGGTATTCCCCAGGCGGAAGAAGCAGTCACCGCTGCGGCAACCGGTAATAAACACTCCGTCCGCGCCGTTTGCCTGTGCGTATTCAACGAGGGTCGGCGGTATCATTCCGGTGCAGAACAGGCTCAGCACGGCAACATTGTCTGACTGCAGTCCCGTGATGTCGATGGCATTGTCACAACCGAATACCATGATCCGGGGATCCCCCGTGAGCCCTGCCAGTGCCGACCCGGTCAGTTTCCGGATTCCGTCAATCGGGAGCTGGGGCATATCAATGCCGGTTTCCAGCGTGCTTGTTGCATGCCTGAAAGGATTGGATGAGTGGCAGGACCCGACGCAGATCCCGCAGGCACCGCACTGGGCGGGGTTGACAACAACCTCGTTTTTCCAGCGGGCTCCATCGCTGCGCGCTCGTACCGTGATGGCGTCGAAGGGACAGTCTTCGGCGCATTGACCACAGCCATTGCATTGATCGAGATGCACCACTGCCACGGCCCCGGTTTTTCTGGGCGGTAGCCAGGGCATGATTATCAGCAGCAGGGTGATACTCGTTGTCACTAACCAGACTTGATCTGCCGGCCACTTGTCGAGCAGCGGGTAGACATTGAGATAGAACCAGTCGAGTCTCAGTACCGCTGGCACCCTGGTGAGGTCCGCAGGTGCATGGCTGGTCGCCGGTACCAGCAGCGATAGTGCGAGCAGCGCCAGTAAACTGCCCAAGGCCAGACCACGCGGGGCGCTGATCTCTACATGGGAGAGCCGTTTGACGTGAAGCCAGATGACGACGGCCAGTAATATCGGCTGTCCGAGCAGGTGCAGGAAGCCCATCAGGGTGAACAGGCGGTCTGTGAGATTTCCTGTGAGGAAATCACGTGCCATGGAACCGGTTACTATTGGCAGGGAATCCATGAGCTGGGAGGAGAGGGTCGCAACATACAGCCCGAGTTCATCCCATACCAGCCAGTAACCGGTAATACCCAGAGTGATAACAAACCACAGGGCTGGCACGCCGGTGACCCAGGACCACCAGCGGAAGCCATGATAGCGGCCCAGGGCGAATTCCCGGAAAATATGCAGCAGAATGGTAACCACGGCGGCATCCGAGGCATAGCGATGCAGGCTGCGCATGATACCGCCCGCATACCATTGCTTGTGGGTTATAGCCTCCACCGAGGTATAAGCGCCGACAATACTGGTGTCGAAAAAAATGAACAGGTAAAGGCCACTGACGAGCACGATCCAGAAGAAGAAAAACGTAAGTGTTCCCAGGTGGTAGAGTGGATTCCAGGCCGGGCCGAAAGACAGGTTGAACCAGTCCTCGAGCAGGAGATAACAGCGCTTGATGGGATTAACTCGTGTGCTCACGGATTACATTTCTCGAATTTCACAGGTGTGTGTGAATCAGGGCGCGTACGCACAGGAATTACCGGTGACTCGGCCAGATCAGCATAATTATCGCCGGATCAATCATCCTTGATATGTCTCAAGTGCGTGCTGAACCCCGGCCTTGCCTGATTTCGCGTATCAGGAGAATGATACCGGCAAGTATAATGGAAGCACCGATAGCCATGCCGATAAACAGGGAATAGTCGAAATAGTAGGCATCTCGCACCGGGTCGTAGCTGGTACAGAAAAGATTTACCTTGTCCAGCAGTCCGGAGAGCAGGCTCTGGTTCGGCCTGGGTCGTCCGAACACAAGTTCCTTGAGGGGTTCTACCAGTAGCGGCGTATCAAATACCTCTCCGTACACCTGCTGGTAGACGTGACCTTCGGCGTCAATCACCGTGGTCTGCGTGATGTGGTCGAACCCGCTGGGTGATGAGTAAAACTCAAATCCCAATTCCTTGCTCAGGGCGTTGACGGTATCCGGGCTGGCGCTGAGCAGGTACCAGCCGCGATCATCAATACCTTGCTTTTTGGCGAAATGAATCATGGCCTGCGGATTGTCGTGGTAGGCATCGAAACCCAGTACCGCAACATTGAAGCTGTCTTCACCCAGGGCCTTGCGTGCCTTGTCGACCACCCTGGCGAGATGGCGGGTGGTCATGGGGCAGATCTGGGCGCAGCTGGTATAGATCAGGCTCAAGACCAGCGGCTTGCCGCGCAGCTCGTCCATGTGCAGGGCGCGGCCCTTGTCGTCGGTCAGGGTGTGGTTGCCGAGCACCTGGCCAATGGCGTCCTGGCTCTTCTGCAGGGCTTCCTTATAGCGAAATTCCTTGACCGGATCCAGCGGCTGATTTCCTCTCGCCGATCCGTATGCTATCTGGGCAATGCAAGACAATGCGCAACAGATAACAGCGAGTAGCAGGACAGGTGACCGGGACGAATACCACATGAGCGAGTGCCTCACGGCCGATTAACGCTGTACACGTTATCAGCCAATCAGCAGGGCGTCGAGTACAGCAAATCCCAGCAACACGATCAATTGAACCAGGGAGGCAAAAAAGGCACGCATACCGTTCCCCGGGGAGGTGTCCTGCACCAGTAGCAGGCTGCGGTAGATAAAATATCCACCCCCGAGCAGCGCGCCGGCCAGGTACAGCCAGCCGAGACCGAAGAAAAACGGCAGGATGGAGGTGCCTACCAGCAGTAGCGTGTGAGCCAGCACCACTCTGGCAGCCGTGGCATTACCCACCTGCACCGGCAGCATGGGCACACCGACGGCCTCGTAATCCTTGTGCCGCGCGATGGCGAGGCTCCAGAAATGCGGAGGGGTCCAGAGGAACAGCACCATGGCCAGTATCAGGGGAACTGGCCCCAGGCCGGGATCGACCACGGCCGCGCCGGCGAGTACGGCAAAGCTGCCCGAGGCGCCACCGATCACAATGTTCATCGATGTGCGGCGTTTCAGCCATACGGTATAGACGACGGCATAAAAGAACGCGCCCAGAAAGATATACAGGGCAGCCATGCCGTTGAGCAACCAGCCGGCCATGCCCACACCGGCCAGCAGCATCGCGCCGATCAACAGCAGCCATCGGCGTTCATGTGCAAAGGCCCCGGTCACGAAAGGCCGGTCAGCGGTGCGGCGCATGCGCGCATCGATGTCGGTCTCGTAATACTGGTTGAATGCGCCTGCACTGCTGGCTGCCAGCAGTACGGTGACTGCCAGAACCAGTACCTGCCAATGGGCTACCGGGGGGCCTGGGGTCACTACCAGAGTCACCACAGAAGTGAGAGCCATTACGACACCGATGCGCAATTTGAAGAGATTGGACAGCTGAGTAAGTAGCGCCGGCCAATCAAATGGTTGTGTTAATGCAGCATTTATCGAAACTCTTGGCATAATCGTGTACCCGCAAAGTCAATGCGGGGCGAAGGTGGTTACCCCCGCCCCGCACGGGCTGCTAGCTGAGCGGCCAGACCGAGGCCAGATACTTCCAGTTGATGAAGTAATACACAACAAAGGAGATCAGCAGCACCATCGCCAGGGCAAAGGTTCCGGGGGCTTCGAAACCGGCCGAACCGTGTTCCTCGACGGCTGCCGCCATGGGCAGCATTTCAGGCTGCGCTGTGTAGTTGCCCGGCGACAGCGGAAAGCCGAAACTCTGCAGCAAACCGGCTGATTCGGATCCAGCTTGCTTGCCGAACACCAGCGAGCCGACCGTGACGAGCAGGTAGGCACCTCCGCCGATCACGGCAAGGACTGCGCCGATACCGGCGATACCCATCATGGTGTAGGCCATGCCCGAGTACTCGAAGCTCAGTGCTGCGCCGGTGAAGTCCATGTCCCAGTGACGTCGGGATACACCGAGGGTACCAGCGCCCAGCATGAACAGGATCAGGATGGTCATGCCGCCCCCGAACAGATAGGGCTGCCACTTGGCCAGCGTGGGCAGAATCATCTGGCGCCGGAACAGTACCGGGATCAGGAAGAAGGTCAGACCCATGAACGTCAGGGTGGTGCCGACCGCCACCGTGGCATGGAAGTGGGCCGGGACATAGATGGTGTTATGGATAATCAGGTTGATCTGCTCCGTACCCATCACAACACCCGTAATACCACCGATAAATCCGAAAATGATGATCGAGATAAAGGTGGAGGAGAACGCCGGATTACCCCAGGGTGCCTTGCGCAGCCATTCGAACATGACCGTGCGTATAGCCCTTCTGGCGCTGGGCAACTTCCATGGAGCCCGGTACTGTCAGGCCATGGATCATGCTGGCCAGCACCGCCAGGTACATGGCGTAACTGGTGTTGAAGATCTTCCACTCGGCGCTGATACCCGGGTCCACCAGGATGTGATGGGCGCAGGCCAGCTGCAGGAACAAGATGTAGAGCAGAAAGGCGAAACGGCTCACTTTCTCCGACATGGGACGGGCACCGAACATCAGGCCGGCGACCAGATACCAGACCGACACATGCGCGGCGACGTTGATCTGCTGGGAGGAATGGCCCATGCCCCACCAGATCAGGCGGTACATCTCCGCGTCGATGTGCGCGAATATAGCCGATCGACCACAGGAAGGTGGGGACCAGGATGATGGCGCCGCTGGCGATGGTGAATACCGCGATAATGGCAGCAGTCATGGCACCGAAGGTGACCAGCGGAATGGAACCGTCATAGGTACGCTCGTTCTTGGCAATCACCAGGGTGCCGAAAAACACGAAGCAACCGATCAGGGCGCCCACCGCAAACAGGATCAGGCCCAGGTAGAAATGCGGCGCTGCCTGCATGGGTACATAGGAGGTCATCATGACGCTGGAGTTGCCCTGGAAGACGG
This sequence comes from uncultured Gammaproteobacteria bacterium, assembly GCA_963712695.1. Classification (GTDB taxonomy): domain Bacteria; phylum Pseudomonadota; class Gammaproteobacteria; order UBA9214; family UBA9214; genus UBA9214. The sequence continues at coordinate 26,497 of CAVQJD010000015.1, read as the reverse complement.
CCACATTGGTCGTGACCGCACCGATCAGCATCAGCGCAAAGCCCAGCCAGGCCCAGCGCGGCGCCGCCAGCCGGCACCTGCAGCAGGGTCGACGAGGCGAAATAGAGGATCGCGATTTCGAAGAAAATGATCCAGAAAATCAGTGCGTCGATACCGTGCGCGGTCAGGAACATGTAGAACTGGTCGGCGGGCAGCAGGTGCACCGCCGGCCAGCGTGTCAGGGCCACACCGAGGGCCAGCAGACCGGCCACCAGCAGGGAGACAGCGGCGGCAACCGCGTTGACCTTCATCAGGCTTTCCGCGTTCTTGTCGAAATACAGGCCCGAGTCGGGGCAGAGTCTAAAGTTTGCCATGTCTCATCACTCCTTCACGTAGATTCTGCCGAGCATGGTGTGGTGGCCGATGCCGCAGTATTCGTTACAGACCACCCCGTACTCACCGGCGACGTCGGGGGTGATGTTCAACACCATTTCATAACCGGGAACGACCTGCATATTGATGTTGACGGGCTGCAGGGAGAAGCCGTGCTGCCAGTCCATGGAGGAGAGGTGCAGACGGTAGGTCTTGTCTTTTTCCAGTTCCAGGATGGGCCACCACTGCCACAGCCGCCCCAGCATGTAGATATCGCTGCCGGCCGGCGGTGCCACCACCGGAATCTGCTGCTCGGTTTCAGTGCGGACCGTGTACTGGTCGATCATGGCCTGGACCTTGGCGCCGAACTGGGCCGGCGTGGTCTTGTAGGCTTCGGTGGACAGGTTCTGTTTTCCGTATACATGCCAGTACGGCATCATGAAAAACATGATCAGGCACCAGGTCAGCGCGATGGCGATCCAGACGATCTCCTGGCGGCCAACGGGCACCTTCCACCAGATACGCTGGGCGGGCGGTAAATAAGAAGTCATGGCTGGTGACTCCTCCCTGGGAGTTGATTATTGGGCAACGGGTAAGGTGAGCGATTTCCATAATGCCCCAGATGATGTAGAACACCGTGGGCATTGCGACACCGATGAACAGCAGCAGGAACGGGTTTTCCAGCAGGGACTGCATCGCCGGGATGCGTTCGTCTTCGTCGTTGGGATTGTTGCCTGGATCAGCCATGGATCTCTCCTTCGGGAACGCCCGTGTTGCGGGCAATCAGTTCGCATGTAACCAACTGTCGCAATGATCATGAACGCGTGGTAAATACTCCTTGATATATGTCAAGACACTCCTGGCACCGAACGGCTTGCATTGTCAATACGGGCTTTGTACGAAGCCGATATTGCCATTGAGCCGGCAGACCGCGTTCGCCGCGCATCGGCTTCCTGCAGTACTGGCGCAGGCTGTCTACGCCTGCCGCCATGGCAGCGCGGTGGAAGCCCGATCGATGTGCCACTCGGCGTACGGGGCAGGACTTCAACTAACATATTTCATCTGTGTATCAATGATGTATGGTCCGGCAGGAACTATCCCGCGCGTGATCCATCCAATTCGGTCAGTACCGGTTGGTCTGTATTCTGGTAGTGCTATTTTTCGAACAGGTGACACGGGAGAACAACGTCATGGATTTGTCAGTAAAGAACAACATCTATCTGCAACGCGAACAACTCGCACGTATGCTGCACGAGCCGCTGGCGCAACTGGCCAATCACTGTGTATCAGCGTGGGGTGATCGCGAGCGACTCAATGCCGTGCTGCTGGAGGGCTTCTCCAGCATCCGCCATTGCAGTTACCTGTACTGTGTCGACACTAACGGGATGCAGATTTCCGATAATGTTGGCCAGCAGGGTGTGGCTGCCGGACATTTTGGACGCGACCGTTCGCATCGACCCTACATGAAGGAGGCAGTGCCGATCTGGGGATTCCTGCTCTCGGATGCCTACATCAGTCTTTCCGCGCGCCGGCCCTCGCTCACGGCACTGCAGGTCGTGGATGACGGATCACATACACTGGGTTACCTGGGGGCCGACTTCGATCTGCGCAATCTGCCGGCAAATTCGAAACTCTACGAGGAACCTGGTATCTGGCGACAGATCAAGGGTGATCCGGCCATCCGCAGTGCGGTGTTTCAGCAGATCCGTATCGAGAGCCCGATGGACCGCAATCTCGAACAGGCGCTGTCGATACTGGAGGAACTGCTGACCCTGCGTGGCGTATTCCAGTGCCAGATCCATTTTTCCAGCAGTCAGGCCACCGTCTGGACGGTCGACGATCCGTTCCGGTACCGTATTCTGGATAATGAGGTCCTGAGCGACCCGGATATCTGCCTGGTGTACCCGCCGCGCGCCTATCCCGCCGGTGCTGCCATCCCGCAGGAGGCCATAGCGCGCATCGTGGCTACGCTGAAACCATTGCGACTGACCGACGAAAATCTCTACCTGCGCATGTCCTCGATCAATATCTTCAATGGCATGATCAGCCTGACGTTTTCCTGTGACGGTTCGCACTACATGCGCTACGACGAATTCCTCGCCAAGAACACCGCATTCTGGTTCGGCTCCAGCGCCTGCGCCTGACAGCGATCGGCTGGCAGGTCGCGTCTGTCTTCACCGGCAGCGCCACCCGGATGCTGCGTGTTTCAGTGGCTGGTACCTTCGGAACGATTGATCTTGTTGTAGACGTTGTACTTGCCGACCGGTTTTTTCATCGGGATGCGCTTGACCTCTTCCAGCGTATCGGCGTTGTAGACCACGATAGCGCCATCCATCTCCCAGATGCTCAGCAGGGCATATCTGCCGTCGCGGGTGAATTCGACGTGGGCCGCGGTCTTGCCGGGCGCGGGACGCAGCGTCCTGACGATTTCCAGTGTCTGCTTGTCGATGACATGCACGGCGTCCTTGTCCGGGCCGGAAAACACATCGACCCAGGCATAGCGTGAGTTTTCATGGCTGCGCATGAAAAAGCCGGGGCCAAGGGTGTCGAGTTTCTTCACCGTCTTCCAGTCCTTCATATCGATAAAGGTCACCGCAGCTTCTTTCAGGTTGGGCGTGGCGAGCAGGGTTGTGTCGCCGTATGGCCAGGTAATGCCCGAACCGAGGTGCGGCATGCCGGTCAGGTCCACGTCGGCGATCTTGCGCCCGACCAGCAGGTTCACCACCTGGCCGTTTTTGCCGTTGCGCGCGGCACCGATCAGGTGCTGGTAGGACTGGTCGAAAAAGAAGTCATCCAGGTAGTCGTCCAGCCTGATGCGCCGCACCGGGAACTGACCGGTCTCGGCCAGACCTTCTCCCATGCGGTAATCATGTACCAGGCCGCGGTATACCGGTGGCGGGTTATCGCTGTAGTTGATTTCCCAGACCTCCTGCAGATCCTTGAGTGCGACGATGAAACTTTCGCGTGGTGGCGCGGTGTAGACCGCGCTGACGCGCGAGCGCTGGCCGGAATCGTCCTGCACCGGGATCACCCTGATCAGGCTCAGATCGCGGGCATCCAGCATGACCAGTGAGTTTGGCAGGTAGTTGCCCACCAGCACAAAGCGGTTATCGGCGGACACCGCAACATTGCGTGTGTTGATGCCGGCGCGGATCTCGGCGATGGTCTCCAGCCGGTACATGTCGAACTTGCTGATCCAGCCGTCGCGCGAGGCAAAATAGACGTAGCGCCCGGTGGACGAAAATTTGGGTCCGCCATGCAGTGCATAGCGCGACTTGAAGCGGTGGATCGGCTCGAGCCGGTCGCCGTCCAGTACCGTGACATGATGATCACCGGCCTCGACGACCAGAAACAGGTTGAGCGGATCGGCGCTGTAGACCGGTTTGAGATCTGCCGCCGCGGGCTCCAGCAACGCCGGCTTGTGAATGACATGGCTGGTGCGGATTTCGGACTCGCCCCACACGGGTTCGTGTGCGGGGGCTGTATAGATATACGTAACGAGTGCGTCGATCTGTGCCGCATCGAGCCTGTCGCTGAAGGCGGGCATCTGCGTGGCCGGCAGGCCACCGGCGATGACTGTGGCCGCGTCACCCTTGCGCAGGCGTTGCAGGTTGTCGGGCAACAGCGCCGGACCCGTACCGCCGAGCCGGTCGGCGCCGTGGCAACCGGCGCAGTGTGCGCTGAAGAGTGCGGCAGCATCCGGCTCGTCAGCGCTGGCATGATTGAGGAGTACCGCGCAGATACCCGCGATAAACCAGTTCAAGCGTACCTGTGCTGGACGTCCCATAATTTACCTGGCTGCTGCATTGGAGAGTTTATGGTGCGCAGAGCGCACCCTACAGAATATCGAAGGGTGTCATATCATCGTAGGGTGCGCTGTGCGCGCCGCCTTGTTCAGCTCGCACGCCGGATGGTGCGCACCTGCAATGCCATGGGTTCCGGTTGTGCGTCTGCATAATCCGCCGGGTCGATGTTCAGCTCCCCGTCGTCCAGGTAGCAGGCCGGGTCTTCCCACCACGGGTCCCCGGTCATCTGGAAGGCGCGCACGCGCGTGTTGCCGCCGCACACCGCACGGTAGCCGCACACGCCGCAGCGCCCGCGCAGGGGGCGTGGGGATGATTTAAGGCCTGCCATCAGCGGGTCGCGGGTGTCGATCCAGATCTCGGAGAACGGGCGTGCTTTGACATTGCCCAGGTTGTAGTTCCACCAGAAGGTGTCCGGGTGCACGTTGCCCAGGTTGTCGATATTGGCGATGTTGACACCGGAGGAATTGCCGCCCCAGTTCACCAGCCGTTCGTGCATCTCGGCATGACGTTCAGGTAAATGGCGTGCCACCCATTGCAGCAGGTAGACGGCATCGGCGTCATTATTGCCGGTTACGAACTCGCGCTTGCCACCAGCCTGCACATCGGCCCAGCAGGCCTCGAACAGCTGGTCCATGACCTGCCGGGTGGTGCTGTGGATAACGTCGGAGGCGCGGTGCCGGTTGCCGCGGCCGCCGTAGTTCAGATGCGAGACATACAGCTTGTCGACACCTTCCACGTCCATCAGGCGCAGGATGTCCGGCAGTTCCTGGGCGGTGTCCTGCGTCGGGGTAAAACGCATGCCGACCTTGATGCCGGCATCGCGGCACAGGCGGATGGCGGCCAGCGAGGCATCGAATGCCCCCTGTTTCTGCCGGAAGCGGTCGTGCGTGGCGCGCATGCCGTCGAGGCTTATGCCGACATAGTCGTAGCCGATGGAGGCAATGCGTCCGATGTTGTCCGCATCGATCAGGGTGCCGTTGCTGGACAGACCGACGTAGAAGCCCATGGCTTTCGCGTGTGCCGAGATGTCGTAGATATCCGGGCGCAGCAGCGGTTCGCCACCCGACAGGATCAGCACCGGTACGCCGAACCTTTTCAGGTCGTCCATCACCGTATAAATTTCCGCCGTCGACAGTTCGCCTGGAAAGTCGATGTCTGCGGAAATCGAATAGCAATGCTTGCAGGTCAGGTTGCAGCGCCGGATCAGGTTCCAGATCACTACCGGGCCGGACGGCTGGCGCTGTGGCGGAATGATGTACGGTGCGGGCTGTGCCAGCAGCTGCATGTAGTGCGAGATACGGAACATGTCAGCCTCCCAGCCGCAGGCCGGTCTTTTTCAGGATGCGGCTGCTGAACAGAATGTCATGACCGCGCTGCCGCTCGCCGAGCAGGTCGGCGATCCGCTCTGCCAGTGCTGCCACCTCGGGTCGGCTGTGACCGTGCACCATGGCGAACAGGTTGTAGGGCCAGTCCGGCAGAACGCGCGGTCGATGATAACAATGACTGACGAAATCGAGCCTGCCGACTTCCGGCCCGACCGCGCCGATGAACTCGTCCGGGATGTCCCACACCGTCATGCCATTCGCCGTGTAGCCCAGGCGGTAATGGTTGGGCACGGCGCCGATGCGGCGGATGCGACCATCGGCCAGCATGGCGTTGAGGCGCTCCATCACCAGCCCGGGCGTGACGCCGAGTTCGGACGCGAGCCAGTGATAGGGCCGCGGGTCCAGCGGCAAGCCGGTCTGCGTGGCCAGCACCAGGCGCCGGTCCAGATCCGGCAGCGACTCGGGTGTGCACTGCGGTTTGCAGGTGCTCACCGTCTATACCTCGAAATGCAGGCCGACATAGAATTCCTCCAGCTTCGGCAGGTTCAGGACCGTCAGCCCGGTGGCCTGCTCGATCCGTTCGATAGCTGACTGCAATGCCGCCGCGGTTTCCGTGGCCAGCACGAACCACATGTTCATGTGATGGTCACGCTGGTAGTTGTGCGCCACTTCGGGAAAGGCATTCACCGTTTTCGCCACGTCCTCGAAGCGCGCCTGCGGGACATGCAGTGCACACAGGCTGAGCGCACCACCCATCTGCTCGGCATGAAACAGCGGACCGAAGCGCGTCAGCAGGCCGTCATCCAGCATGCAGCCAATGCGCGTGATCAGTTCACTCTCGGTGCTGTCCAGCCGTTCGGAGACTGCCTGGAAGGGACGCTCGCAGACCGGAAAGCCGCCCTGCAGGTCGTTGATGATGCGGCGGTCCAGTGCGTCCATCAGCCCGGTATCCGGTAGCGTGCCCCGCGCTGTCTGAAGCGCCGGCCGCTGAACAGCACTTCGTGCGGGATATGGCGCAGCGCGAGCGCCGCGGCCATCCGCTCGAGACAGGCCAGCACTGCGTCGCGGTCCTGGCCGTGGACCATGCAGAACAGGTTATACGGCCAGTCGGGCAGACGCCGCGGCCGCTGGTAACAGAGCGTGACACAATCCTGGTCGCCCAGTTGCTGTCCGATCCGATCGACGTCGTCATCCGGCACATTCCACACCACCATGGCATTGGCGCGATAACCCAGTTCGTGGTGGCGCACGACGACGCCCAGGCGTTTGATAATGCCCTGTTCGAGCAGGCTGCGCAGCTGTGCGATGACCTCGGACTCGCTACAGCCAATGCGCTCGGCAATGGCCTGGTAAGGTCGCGGAACCAGTGGCAGGCCATCCTGGATTGCCTCGATAAGATCCTCGCAACTGCCTGCCGTGGGGGCGAGCGGCGCTGATGGTGACGTGGCCTGGATCGCCCCGGGCAGGTCAGGCAGGTGTGGCGGGTGATCGTAACGCAGGTGAAAGCCCAGGTCGATGTGATAGTCCCGCACCAGCGGCAGCGACATGACAGCAAAGCCGCTCTGCTGGCGGATGGCATCGAGGGTGGTGTCGATGGCCGCACGGTCTGCTGCGGTGAGCACGAACCACAGGTTGAAATGATGTTCACGCTCGTAGTTGTGATTGACCTGCGGAAAGCCGTTCACGAGTGCCGCGACTGATTCCAGTTGCGCGGGTGGCACCGCCATTGCGGCCAGGGTGCTGGCGCCGATGGTGTTGGGCCGGAATACCGGACCGACCCGGCTTACCACCCCGTGTACCTGCAGGTCCCGCAGGTGCGCAAGCAGCGTTTCGGTGCAGGTGTCCAGTTCCCGCGCGATGTGTTCGAACGGTTGCGGGTCGAGCGGGAATGCCCTCTGGTAGTCGTTCAACAGGCGTTGAGTGAGCGCTTCCATCATGGCTACAGCCCGATCCGGTGGGCGCGGTCGGTGAAGAAAATGCCGCTCGGCTTGGCGGCTGGCAGGCTTGCCGTTTTCTCGAGGCTGGCGGTGTCGTACACATCGACACGGTCTTCGTCGCGCACCGACAGCCAGACCTTCTCGCCACGCGGCGTGAATTCCATGTGCAGGACCGCATTGCCGGGCTGCAGGGTTTTGATGATGCTGCGCGTCTCGACGTCGATGACCTGTACGGTGTCATTGTCAGGATGGGCGAAATTGACCCAGACCTGACGGCCATCGGGACGGGCCATGACGAAGACCGGTTGGCCATGTACCTCGATGGCGGCCTGCTGCTGCCAGCTGTCGGTGTCTACCACCAGCACCTTGTGCTGCCCCACGGCGGGCACGAAGGCCAGGCGGCCGGCCATGGCCCAGCCTTCCAGATGCGGCATCTTGTAGACAGGTAGCTTGTCGTCATGCGCGGCGTAGCCCTGCAGGATGCGGTGCGCACTCCGTTCCGGATGCCACAGGTCTAGCAGGGCCAGGCTGTCTTCACCGAACAGGCCGGCGATGTAGTAGCGGCCGTCCGGTGTGATCAGGGCGTCATAGGGTGCGCGCCCGATGTTCTCGAAGCGGGTCAGCACCGGCTGGCGCGGGTTGGCCATGTCGGCGATCCAGATCTGGTCCGCGTCGTACAGGCTGAACACGAAACGGTTGCCGGGGGCATCGACCAGGCCGATGACCTTGGAGAATTTGCCGGGTTCATATTCGGCGGGGATATCGGCGACCGGCTCGAGGGTGCCGGCATCGAACACACGCACGCCACCCGGTTCGTAATTCGATACAGCGACCAGGCGGCCGTCCTGCGAGATTGCGCCACCGATGCTGTTGCCGGCTTGCAGGATGCGCTTGACGATGCGGCCGGTCAGCAGGTCGACCTTGGTGAGGCCGCCGTCGCGGCCGAATACGTAGGCATAGCGCTGGTCGCGCGAGAAGACCACGGACGCATGCGACAGGTCGCCGAGACCGTCGATCTCCGCCAGCCGGCTGTCGGTGCTGTGTTCGATGACCAGCAACTGGCCCGTGGCGCGCTCGACGACCACGCCGAGATCGCCGGTGCCGCGCAGCTCCGCCAGCAGCGGCAGGCTGAACAGGCAGGCACAGATCAGCAGCAGTGCTCTCATGGCGAAGCTGTTCCCTCCATCAGGGTGTCCACCAGCCAGGCGATGTCGTCCTCGCCGAGCAGGTCTTTCCACGGGGGCATGGGGGTGCCGCTGCGCCCATCGCGGATGGTGGCGATCAGCAATTCACGCGGTTTGCCGGCCAGCGCCGCTGCGGTCAGTGCCGGTCCCAGGCCACCGGTCAGGCGCATGCCGTGACACGAGCCGCAGTCCTGGAGCAGCAGGTTTTGCAACACCGACTCACGCGCTGCAGTCAGCGCAGCTGCACAGACCGGCAGACAGGGCAGGGCGGCCAGCAACAGGCAGAACAATCTACGCATACTGAAGTTCGGCATCTTCCAGGCCAGCCTGGGCAACGCCCAGCTCGGCGGCCAGTGCGACTACATCGCCGATGATGAGCACGGCAGGTGACTCGATATGGCCATTGGCCGCGGTTGCCTCCAGCGCACCGATGGTGGTGATGAAGTTGCGTTGCCGCGGCGTGGTGCCGCGCTCGATGATGGCTGCCGGTGTGTTGGTGTCGCGCCCGGCGGCCAGTAACTGGTCCACGATGAGTCCCAGGTTGGCCAGGCCCATGTAGATAACCAGGGTCTGGTCTCGATCGGCCAGGGTGCGGCTGTCGATCATGAGTGCGTCGTCGTCGCGGCGGTGTCCGGTGATGAAGCGTACGCCGCTGGCCAGTCCGCGGTGGGTCAGCGGGATACCGGCATAGGCTGCGCAGGCCTGGCCGGCGCTAATGCCGGGAACAATTTCGAAGTCGATGCCCGCCCGTACCAGGGCCAGGGCCTCTTCGCCGCCGCGGCCGAAAATGTACGGGTCGCCGCCCTTGAGGCGCACGATGGTCTTGCGGGCATCGGCCTGTTCGATCAGCAGGGTGTTGATTTCCACCTGGCTCAGGGTGTGGTGGCAGGTTGCCTTGCCGACGTAAATGCGGTCGGCATGTGGCGGAATGAGACGCTGGATTTCGCGCGATACCAGCCGGTCGTAAATGACGGTGTCGGCCTGCTGCAGAAGACGCAGGGCCTTGACGGTCAGCAGGTCGGGATCACCGGGACCGGCTCCGACGAGATAGATCCTGGCATGTTGCGGCATGGTTGTCAGGTTCCTCGGAATCGGGGGGCGGGCATGGGAGCGCATATTCTCTCCCATGCCCGGTACCGTCCTGTTTAGTAGATGTCGTGCACGGTATTGTGGACGTTGAACTTGCCCGTCGGTGTAATCAGGCGCTTGTCCTTGATCACCGTCTTGAGCTTGCGGGTCTTGTCGTCCACCACCACAATGGCGGATTCCTCCTCCTTGCCGCTCCAGACCGAGAACCAGACCTCGTCGCCGGCCGCATTGTATTCCGGCTGCACGACACGCTTCGGACCCTCACCCAGACCGGCCCACTCGGCAATCGGCAGTACCTCGAAGCCCTTGTCCAGATTGTTGATATCGTAGACAGCAACCGACTGGCTGATCTTGGCATCCGGATTGAGCGGCGAATCCACCCACAGGTTGCTGGACTTGGGGTGCGACTTGACGAACAGCGAACCACCACCCTGGCCCTTGAGCGTGCGCACAACCTTCCAGGCATGGTCCTCGTGCTTCACCGGGTCGGTGCCGATCACCGTGACATTCTCGTTACCCAGCGCGCTGGTCACCCACACCGGGCCATATTTGGGATCATTGAGGTTGGCACCGCGACCCGGATGAGGGATCTTGGTCACATCGATCAGCGCCGTCAGCTTGTCTTCCTTGGAATCGACCACCGCGATCTTGTCCGACTGGTTGGCTGCTGTCAGGAAATAACGGTGCGTGCTGTCCCAGCCGCCATCATGCAGGAAGCGCGCGGCGGGAATCGTGGTCACCTTGAGGTTTTCGATATCCTCGTAGTTGACCATCAGGATCTTGCCGGTCTCTTTCACATTGACGATGAATTCCGGATGCTCGTGCGAGGCCACGATGGCGGCTACGCGCGGTTCCGGATGATATTCCTGGGTGTCCACGGTGTAACCGCGGGTGGAAACGATCTGCAGCGGTTCCAGGGTGTCGCCATCCATGATCACGTACTGGGGCGGCCAGTAGGAGCCGGCAATGGCGTACTTGTCCTCATAGCCCTTGTACTTCGAGGTCTCGACGGATCGTGCCTCCAGGCCGATCTTGATCTCGGCGACGTTGTCCGGCTTCTTCATCCACAGGTCGATGAGGTTGATCTTGGCGTCACGGCCGATCACGAACAGGTAACGGCCCGAGGTGGAGTAGCGCGAGATGTGTACGGCATAGCCGGTCTTGACGATGTTGATGATTTTCTTGGTGTCGCCGTCGATCAGGGCAATCTGGCCGCTGTCGCGCAGCGTCACGGAGAAAATATTGTCAGTGTTGTAGTTGTTTTCCTTCTTCTTGGGGCGCTTGTCCGGCGCTACCAGCACGTTCCAGGTCGCTTTCATCTCCTTCATGCCGAACTCCGGCGGAATCGGCGGTTCGTTCATCAGGTACTTGGCCATCAGGGCGACTTCCTCTTCGCTGAGGTCACCCGAGGTACCCCAGTTCGGCATGCCGGCCGGGGAGCCATAATTGATGAATACTTTCAGGTAATCCATGCCCTTGGGTTGAGTGATGTCCGGGGTCAGCGGTTTGCCGGTTGCCCCCTTGCGCAGCACGCCGTGACAGCCTGCGCAACGTTCGAAGTAAATCTGCTTGGCTTTGGCGAACTCATCCTCGGTCAGCGCCGGGGCGCCGGGGGTAATCACGTCCTTCGAGCCTTCCTGCAAGGGTACTGGGGCACCCTTGTAGCGCATTTCTCCCGGCGTCGTGCCCGGATGTTCTTCGGACTCCTTGGCGACGGCAGTTCCAGCTGCAACTAATGAGAGTGCGCCAATGACTGCCAGTCGCACTGCTCGGGATACTGTTGTTTTCTTCATCGTGTTCTCCTCGGTTAGGCCACGTTCCGGGTTGCATACTCACAAATTAGCCGTCCGGTTATCCTTGATATACATCAAGGGCTATCCGGGCGTGGATTGTCTGCAGCATTCACTTTTGCTTCCCCGGTCCTGATCCTGTTCAGCGCCGCCTTGCTCTTCTCCCGGCGGATGCGCTTTTCCGACAGCGGCGGACACTGGTGATCGTCCCAGTAGGTCACCTGGCAATCCAGGCAGTAATGACACTCGTTGGGATTGATTTCGCCGGTGGGCCTGATGGCCTGCACCTCGCACTGTTTGGCGCAGATCTGGCACGGCCGGCCGCACTCCTTGCGCCGCCGCAGCCACTGGAAGATGCGCAGTGGCGCCGGAATCGCCAGCGCTGCACCCAGCGGGCACAGGTACTTGCAGAAAAACTTGCGATAGAAAATCCCGATCACCAGCAGGCCAGCGGCGTAGGCCAGGAAAATAGCTTCCCTGTTGAAGTGCAGCACGATCGCCGTCTTGAAGGGCTCCACCTCGGCGGCCCGGGCGGCATAGCCGATGGATTGCAGGGACAGGCCAAACAGGCCAATGAAGATGACATATTTGACAGCCGTCAGACGCTCGTGCACAACATCCGGGAATTCGAGCGCCGGGATCTTCAGACGCTGGGCCAGCTGATGGATCAGCTCCTGCAGTGCGCCAAAGGGACACAGCCAGCCGCAATACACGCCCCGGCCCCAGAGCAGCAGCGTCAGCGCCACGAAACCCCAGAGAATAAATATCAGCGGATCGACCAGGAAGGATTCCCAGGTGAACTGGTGCAGGATGGCGTTGATGAAGGTCAGCACGTGAATGACTGACAACTGGGCCAGGGTGTACCAGCCGATGAAGAACAGGGTAAACAGCAGGTAGCCGGTGCGCACCATCCTCAGCAGCTGTGGACGGCGGGTCAGCCAGTCCTGGAACAGCAGGATAAGCGTCAACACGCCAAGGGCAAGACACAGCACGACGATCTGCCACCAGCGCGCTTGCCAGACAGCTACCCAGAAGGGTTCTGTCTTTTCGCCCAGCCACCAGGCCGGTGGCGTCGCAGTCGGTGCTGCCGCTAGCAGGCGTTCTTCGCCATCGGCCAGACCGGATTCAGATGTGCCGGCCACCACCGGTATGCCGCGAGTGTCAGCCACCTTCTTGATCGACTTCATGACTGTGGCATTCATCACCATCGCAGTAATGGTGGCGCCGGAGATACTGTCGACAGTCACATAGCCCTCGCGCGCTGCACCGCCCAGCTTGACGCGCTCCTGTACCGAGACCCCACGATACTGGTCGACATAGTGTTTCAGGTCGTGCTCGGATACACCCACTACCAGGATGGGCTCGGAATGCTTCAGGATCTCGAGACCTGCGATATGACCGTCCAGCCCCAGTCCGACCAGCAAGGTGATCGGCTCCCCGGAATAGGCCGGTATCGGTGCGATATCCGTAGTGCGGATGACATACCCCAGCAGCCTTGCACCCTCATAGACGGGTGCGGCCAGCGGATCCCCCTCGAAATCTCCGACCTTGTCCGCTTGCGGAAAGTAGCGTTGCGCCAGGTCGAACACCGGGTCGGCAGACGCCGCGCCCGACAGGCTGAAGAGCAGTGCCAGAACAGTGAAGTAACGGCCAGGCCATCCGTTGCGCACGGTGTGTGTGTTGTCTTGACCGTGCAGGCGTGATTCCATGGACGCATTATCGGGGCCGTCTTGCGACAGGCCTTGATCTTGATCAATGCACGCAGCGCACGATTTGACTTTACGACTTCCGGAATGAGCAGCTCGGCTGTTACAGGTCCGCTGGCAGCATATAGGCAGTCTCCAGCCACTGCCGGTACTTGCCGGGTTTGTCGCGATACAGTTTTCGGGCCAGCTGCAGGGCCTGCGACATGAGTATGATGCGGCGGCTCTCGATGAGGGCATGCAGCAGCTCGCGGTGCACCTGCTCCGGGCAGATCTCCGCATGTGCCACGAGCAGCTCTTCAAGTACGGCCAGGTCGTGATCCGTGCCCAGGGTTTCTTCGAGCCGATGAAAATCGCTGACCACGTTTTTCAGTTCCGATTCGTTCCCTGCAACCAGCATGCGCAGCTGGTAGTACTGGTATTTTGCCTGCCTGCGCAGGGCATGCCCGGATTCGGTATCGGGCGATGCCTGCATATGCGCGAATGCACGCCGGCCACGCCGGTAACAGTCTACGATACCGTCAAGCAGGGTCGCGTCGTCGATAGCGCCGTAATTCGCCTGACCGGCTGCGGTCATGATGTCTGCCAGCTGTGTTTGCATGGCCGCCAGATCGAGCGACACGGCCGGCCTATCATCCTGCGTTTGCATCATGCGACGCAGGGCTTGATGAACCGGAGTCAGGGCCTGTTCATGGAGTACGGGTGCGAAGTGATGCTCGATGTGCTCGATCGTATCGAGCATGACCTTGCTGTCACGCAACCCAGCAAGCTGTCTGGCGAAATCACGGATGGCACGGTCCAGGGTGTGGAAACTGTCCCTGTCCATTGCCGGCCGCAGCATTCTGAGCAAGGCACGCAGTTTTTTGCATGTCTTGCGCATTTCGTGGATATTGACGTCCGAGATAGCGGCTTCGGTGGTCAGCCGGTCGCCAATACTGTCCAGCAGGCCCGTCAGGATGCGGCGGGTCCCCGTGGCGGGTAATTCGATTGCAGGAATATGGTGTTGCATGATTTATTATCCTGAACATCACTATATACAATATATCCCCTGCAAGGTGGTGATTTTGCTGAAAATCACAAAATATGCCGGGCATGCCACGCGAATGGGGGCTGCGGTACCGTTGCAGGTGGCCCTGGAACAAATTCCCGCCGCTGTTTTCTGGCAATTTCACAATTGGAGGGATTGATGGCAAAAAACATGAAGGAACGACGCAGCAAGCAGGCGAAAACCATGGCGCAGTCCGCCGACCGTCACAAGTTGTACGAACTGTCCGTGCAGGATCCCGACCTGGAGTGCCAGTTCATCCGCAAGACCTTCCGCAAGTTGCGCAACCGATCGGCCAGGTTGCTTCGGGAAGACTTCTGCGGCACTGCCGCGGTGTGCTGCGCGTGGGCCGGACACAGCACCAAGAACAGCGCCATCGGGGTGGACATCGATGCAGACGTCCTGGAATGGGCTCGCCAGCATAACCTGGCGCGACTCAAGCCGGATCATCGCATGCGTGTGCGGCTCATGCAGGAGGATGTGCGCGAGGTGCATACCCCGCAACCGTCTGATGTGATCCTCGCCATGAATTTCAGTTACATGTTGTTCAAGACACGCGAGCAGCTTGGCGGTTATTTCCGTAGCGTGCGTGAGGGGCTTGCCGACGACGGCGTGTTTTTCCTGGATGCCTTCGGCGGCTATGAGGCCTTCCAGGAAATCAAGGAGAAGACACACCACAAGGGCTTCGACTACATCTGGGAACATGCGAGTTACAACCCGATTAACGGGGAAATGACCTGTCATATTCACTTTCGCTTTCCGGATGGCTCGAAACTAAAAAAGGCATTCACCTATAACTGGCGTCTGTGGACACTGCCGGAACTCCTGGAGTTGCTGACCGAAGCCGGCTTTGCGCGGGTCACCGTGTACTGGGAAGAGGTGGACGAGGAGACGGGTGACGGCACGGGTGTGTACTCGCCGGCCACGGTCGGTGCGGCCGACCCCGGCTGGGTGTGTTTCATCGTTGCCGAGAAGTAGCATGGCGCTGGAAATCGAGCGCAAGTTCCTGGTAGATGTCCGGGTATGGCATCCACCGGCTGCAGGTACCCGCATCCGGCAGGGTTATCTTTCCACCGACCCGGCACGCAGCGTGCGCGTCAGGCTGGCCGGTGCGCAGGCCTGGCTGACGATCAAGGGCGAGACCATCGGCCTGACGCGTGTCGAATACGAGTATGCTATCCCCGCGGCCGATGCGTGTGAAATGCTCGACCACCTGTGCATGCGACCCCTGATAGAAAAAACGCGCTACCGGATTGAGCTGGCAGGGATGGTCTGGGATGTGGACGAATTCCACGGGGCAAATGCGGGGCTGGTCATTGCCGAGGTGGAACTGACCGACGAGGGCCAGCACATCGAGCTGCCCGACTGGGCGGGCAGGGAAGTCACCGGCGACCCGCGCTATTACAATGCCAGCCTGGTCAGCCAGCCGTTTACCCAGTGGTCAGAATGATCCGGTAATACGGGCCGTTAATTTTTTCGCGCCTGGTCGGTAATATTCATCTGTTTTTTAACATCCTCTGGTAGAATCCTGCTGCTTGAAAGCAAGGGGTCACGCCGGTTGGTCACTGTCGTTAACAAGGAATCATAGGTATGCCTGAACTCAGTACAGCAAAAATCGGGATTATCGGTCTGGGCTATGTGGGTCTGCCGCTGGCCGTTGAGTTTGGCAAGAAGTACCCGACCATCGGGCTGGATATCAAGCAGGAGCGGGTTGATGAACTGCTCAGGGGTGTGGATTCCACCCTTGAAGTGACAGAGGCCGAGATTGCCGAGGCCAAACAGCTCGGTTTCACCAGCCGTCCGGAAGACCTGGCCGACTGTAACGTTTATATCGTCACGGTGCCTACTCCGATCGACAAACATAATCGCCCGGATCTGTCTTACCTGCAGAATTCAAGCAAGACGGTCGGCGCAATGCTGAAAACCGGTGATGTGGTAATTTATGAGTCGACGGTGTTTCCCGGCGCCACCGAGGAAGTATGCATCCCCGTACTTGAATCCATATCGGGCATGGTCTTCAACAGGGATTTCTTTGCGGGTTACAGTCCGGAGCGTATCAATCCCGGCGACAAGGAACACCGTGTCAGCAATATTCTCAAGGTGACTTCCGGATCGACGCCCGAGACGGCAGATTTCGTCGATGCGCTTTACCGCAGCATCATTACAGCCGGGACCCATCGCGCCAGCAGCCTCAAGGTGGCAGAGGCGTCCAAGATCATCGAGAACACCCAGCGCGATCTGAATATTGCCCTCATCAACGAGCTGGCCATGATTTGCAACCAGCTGGGTATCGATACACTCGAGGTCCTGGAAGCGGCGGGTACCAAGTGGAATTTTCTGCCCTTCAGGCCGGGCCTTGTTGGTGGCCACTGCATCGGTGTCGATCCTTATTACCTGACCCACAAGGCACAGGAAGTCAGGTATCACCCTGAAGTGATTCTCGCCGGGCGCAGGGTGAATGACGACATGGGGCGCTACATCGCGGAACAGGTTGTCAGGTTAATGATGAATCGCAAGATCCAGGTCTCGGGTTCGCGTGCACTGGTGCTCGGTTTGACCTTCAAGGAAAATTGTCCTGATCTGCGCAATTCAAGGGCGATCGACGTTGTCCGTGAGTTGCTGCGTTACAATGTGGTGGTAGATATTTATGATCCCTGTGTCACCCCGGAGAATGTCCGCAGGGAATACGCGCTCGACATGATAACCGAGCCGCGTTCGGGCAATTACGACGCCGTGATCATTGCCGTTGGCCACAGGCAATTTCGCGATATCGGCGCCGAGAAGCTGCGTGCATTGTGCAAGCCGGGCGGGGTGCTATATGACGTAAAGGGCCTGCTGCCGGCAGAAGCCGTGGATGCGCGGTTGTAGCCGGCTGAATAGATCCCACTGATCATGTCGAAAGGCTATTGCCCATGAAAGTATTGATAACCGGTTCGGCAGGTTTTATCGGTTCTGCGCTAGCCTTGCGTCTGCTGGAACGCGGCGATGAGGTGGTCGGGATCGATAACCTCAACGATTATTACGATGTTGCGTTGAAGAAAGCGCGTCTTGCGCGCACCCTGGAATACACCGGCTACACCGATATGCGCCTCGATCTGGAGGACCGGGAAGGCATAGCGGATGCGTTCAGGACGCATCGGCCCGAGCGGGTGGTGAACCTGGCAGCACAGGCAGGCGTGCGTTATTCACTGGAGAATCCGCTGGCCTATGTTGATACCAACCTGCTCGGTTTTGCCAATATCCTCGAGGGTTGCCGGCATAACGGAGTGGAACACCTGGTGTATGCTTCCAGCAGCTCTGTGTATGGCGCGAACACCAACATGCCGTTCTCGGTGCATGATAATGTCGATCATCCCGTCAGCCTGTATGCCGCTACCAAGAAGGCTAATGAACTGATGGCGCATACCTACAGCCATCTGTACCGGATCCCGGTGACCGGGTTGCGCTTCTTTACGGTGTACGGACCCTGGGGCAGGCCGGACATGGCGTATTTCAGCTTCACCCGCAGGATCCTGGCAGGCAAACCTATCGACGTATTCAATAATGGCAACCACAGCCGGGATTTCACCTATATCGATGACATTATCGAAGGCGTTACCCGTGTCCTCGACCGGGTGCCGGAACCCAACCCCGACTGGTCCGGTGACAATCCGGACTCTGCATCGAGTACGGCACCGTACCGGCTCTACAATATCGGAAACAATGAGCCGGTTGAACTCATGCACTACATCCAGGTCCTGGAAGACTGCCTGGGTAAAACGGCTGAAAAGAACATGCTGCCGATGCAACCCGGTGACGTCCGGGTGACCTATGCAAATATCGACGACCTGGTACGTGATATCGGCTACAAGCCGGCTACGACGGTCGAGCAGGGCCTCGCCAGCTTCGTCAGCTGGTATCGTGACGATTACAGGGTCTGAACAGAGCGTTCGGCGGCGCGGGAAAAACCCGATACAAAGCAGGAGACAGTCATTGTAACTTGTTGTTACAATGAGCCTATAGTTGTCTCACTTGCAGGGTAATCAGGGGCATCGACATGCAGGAAAACAGTTGCGGCCGGGAACCCTTCGCCTTGCGTGTCATTGGCGACAGCATGACGCCGGAGTTCGCCGACGGCTGCATTATCATTATTGATCCGGAGGGTGTGATCAGCGACGGATCCTATGTGATGGCACGCCATGGCGAAAGCTATATCTTCCGGCAGCTGGTATACGGCGAGGGCCGCTATTTTCTCAAGGCGCTGCAGGCCGGGCATGACGTGATCGAGCTGCCGGACCTCGGCACCATCGAGGGTGTGGTGATCCAGCAGGGCGCTCGCCGGCGCAGGGACCGCAAGCACTATAGCTGAAACCGGTATATTGCGTCATCTGCCGGCAGGGTCGAGCTGATCCGGGCGCAGGCGGGTGGTGAAAAACTCGTCGGCGATCTCGATCGGCACCATCCTGCCATCCGCGTTCACCAGCGGCAGTTCGTAGTCGTTCCAGCCGCGCAACCCGGTTTTCATGGAACTGACCTTGCGGTAGCCGAGCAGCTGCATGGTAAAGGCGGCGAGTGCGCTGCGATCGCCGGAACGGCATACCACGACCACATCCCGATCCCTGGCCTCGACGAGATCCCTGACGGTGTCCTCGTAATTGTATTCACACGCCGCTTCGAGTATGCCGCGCGGGACATGCAGCGAGCCCTGGATATGCATGGCGCTGAATTCATCCGCTTCGCGCACATCGACGATGAGTGGTTTGTTACTGCCGCCAAGCTTGGCGTCGACGTCCCAGGGAAAGACCTCCGTGATGTCTGGCAGGCAGGCAGCAATCAGGTCGGTAAAACGCTTCACGATGCTCTCGGCTCAGCTGTGATTTTCGCTGTCGTGATTGCGGCCCGTGCGCATGCCCTGTTCGACCGCGATGACGGCGGCCTCGACGCGTGAATGAACACCGAGCTTGCGCAGGATGGATTTGACGTGCAGTTTGACCGTGCCGTCCGATATGCCCAGATTGCGCGCGATGACCTTGTTGCTCTGGCCTTCGGCCAGCAGGGCCAGGATCTCGGATTCGCGTGGAGTGAGTTTTGCGAACGGGCTTTCGTCGGGTGGGCTGATACTCTTCACCCTGGACCACGCGGGCCAGTACCGGTGCCAGGTCTGGTGCCACCACTGTCTTGCCGGCGACGATATCGCGCAAGGCAAGCACCAGCTGGTCGGGCTCCATGTCCTTGAGCAGGTAACCCTGTGCGCCGCTGCGCAGCGACTCGACCAGGTCGCGCTCGTCGCTGCTGGTGGTGAGCATGGCAACCGGATTCCTGAAACCGCTCTTGCGCAGCTGACGCAGCACTTCCATACCGTCCATTTCCGGCATGCGCATATCCAGCAGGACGACATCCGGATTCAGCTCGGTGGCCAGGCGCAGGCCCTCCTGGCCACTGCCAACCGCCGCGAGTATGTCGATATTGCGGCGGCTGAGCAGCCCCTCGAGGCCCTCGCGAAACAGGGTGTGATCGTCGACCAGCAGGATATTGCAGACTCGATGGTGTTTTACCGCTTGCCGAAGGATTCCTGATTTCAAGCGTGACGCGCGTTCCTTCACCGGACTCGCTTTCGATACGCAGGTCGCCGCCGATCTTGGTGGCGCGCTCGCGCATGATGGTCAGGCCGACATGCTCGCCCGGCGACCCGTACACCTGCTTGTTGATACCGATACCGTCATCCTCGATCAGGATATGACAGAATTCACTGTTGGTTCCCCGCAGCAGGATACGCACGGTCTTGGCCTGACTGTGCTTGCGAATGTTCCACAATGCTTCCTGTATTATACGCAGGATTTGTGTTTCCGTGTCTTTCGGGAAGGCGCTGGACGAGCAGTCTTTCTGGATATAGGTCCGGATACGGGTCTCGTTGCGAAACTGGCTGACCATTTGCTCGATGGCCTCGACCAGGCCGCGCTGGTAGGCGGGTGCGCGGAAGTTCGCGATCAGGCCACGCAGCTCGGTATTGGCTTCGTCGAGGCTGCTCTCGATACGCTCGAGCTGCTGCCAGGTGGTGGATTCATCGCCCTGGTGCAGGGTTTCATCCAGCACGCGTACCTGGAAACGCAGGCTGGCAAGCGTTTGCGCCAGTGAATCATGCAGCTCGTGGGCAATCCGGATCCGTTCTTCCCGAATCAGGTGCGCACGGTTTTCCTCGTCACTGTAATAGCGCTCGATGGCCACGCTGAGGTGCTGGGCCACGCTGGCCAGCAAGGGCTTGATGGACTCGATCCTGTCGAGCAGCGTGGTATCGAGAAACAGGTTGATCACGCCGGTAATGCGGCCGCGATAACGCATCGGAACCGATAGCAGCCCAATGTTGTCGGCTTCGAACAGACGCCGGCCGGCGATTTTCTCGCACCTGGCGAGGTCATGCTCGACCCATACCTTGCCCTCGGTCGCCGCACGCTCGTACAGGCAGCGTCTGAACTCGTGCCGGTCGGGCATCAGCAGGTCGTCATCAATGCCGCTGCTGGCCCCGAGTTCTGTCTGATGCTGGTTGTGATCGACCCAGATGGCAGCGCCCTGCGCGCGCGTAATGCGCTTGACCGTATACATAAAGCGTGTCAGCAGGTCGTCAAGACTGTGTGCGGTGTTGATGCTCGAAACCACATCATAGAGGATCCTGAGGGAGTCTTCCTCGAGATCCACCTCGTCCATCGAGGCCGATGAGCGATTGCTGTCGGATCCGGTCATGCGTTTGCCGATGACATTCAGGTCTTCCTCAAGTTCGATCATGGCGCGATCGTGTGGTGCAGTAATCGGATCGGTGTGGCGGCCGTCACGCAGACTCGTAGCCCATGCCCTGATCTCGCCGAGCGGTTTAAGCAGGTTGTTCTGCACCAGTGTCGCAATCGACAGTGTCAGCAGAAAGCCGGACGCTATCAGCAATACGGCAAGCAGCATCCTGTTCTGGCTATCCTCGAGTGCCGGCCACTCGATACTGAAACAGCCCACCGCTGCCGTGACTATCAGCAGCAATAACGCCAGGCGCATCAGCAGGCGGCTGCGCACGGTCCTGTCCTTGCCATACACAGGCAGGATATGTTTATGCATCCTGTATTACGGGCCCGGCACCCGGCAGGCAGGTGGTCATGTCGGCTTGGGCGCAACGTAATTGACGTCGTTCGGATTCAGGAAAATGAACTGCCACGAACCCGGTTCGATTTCCACGTAATCCACCGTCATGCCGTCTACCAGGACCTGGCTGGTTTCACCGATGACGATATCAATTCCCTCGCTGTTGAGTCTGAGATCGCCAGCGTGCTGATTTTCGTCAAACCCCATGCCGTAGTGAATGCTGCCATCCGGATCGCGGCGGGCTGCAATACGCATGGCAAGACCTTCCATGTTGCCCTGTTGTGCGGAGGCGCGGATCTGGTCGGCAGCGGCCGGGGTGATGCTGATCATGGTAACTCCTTGAAGCAGAGGGGCATTATACTTCATGCAGGGCGTGTTTGCCGTTTGTGCCGGATGGCGCGCACGAAAGCGACGAAACGCATGGCCCAGTGATGCTGGCCGGTATCGCGCATATGGCTGTAACAGGCGAGCAGGTTGTTGATGATCAGCCCGTCGTGCTGTCCGTCAATCCCGGTGCCGCGCACCACCTGGTAGGCATAATCGAGGCCAGGCGCTACGTTTTCAAGGCTGGAGTAGTGGAATTCGTGAGCGGACAGGACACCGTCCGGATGCGGTGCAGGCCAGGGCGCGTGACCGGTTTCGCGCAGACGAACGTAACCACGGCCCTGTGGCCGTTCGTGCATGACAATGTCACCCGGGATCACGCCGACCATGTCGCAGCGTGTACCTTTCCAGCTCAGGCTGCGCGCAAGGTACATCAGGCCGCCGCATTCGACATAGGCAGGCAGGCCCTCGGCTATGGCGGTCCTGATCTGTGTCCTGAGGGCGTTGTTCGCCTGCAGTTCCTGCATGCAACTTTCCGGGAAACCGCCGCCGACAAACAGGCCGTCGATGTCCGGCAATTGCCGGTCGTGCAGGGTGTCGATCGCAATCAGTTCCGCACCGGCGCGAGCCAGTGCCTCCAGGTCGTCCGGGTAATAAAAACCGAACGCGGAGCATCGCACCAGGCCTAATGCTGTACCGTGTCGCCGCATGGAATCGGTCGCGTGCCGCTCCGGGGTATCTCCGAACTGTTAATCAGGCGCCTGATCGGCGATCGCAAGTACCGCCTCAAGATTCACCTGGTCGTTGACCGCATCGGCCAGCAGGACTGATCTTGCTGTCACGAATGGATCTTCGTGGCTCGGTACCAGGCCCAGGTGGCGTTCGTCGATGTCGAATCGCCGGTCATTATGGATGGCGCCGACAACCTCGACATCCGTGTAATGCTCGATGACATTGCGTAATTTGCTCTCATGGCGTGAGCCGCCGAGCTGGTTGAGGATGACGCCCTTAATCGAGACATTATTATCGAAGGCCTGGTAACCGAGGATCAGCGGCGCAATACCCCGGGTCATGCCGCGCGCGTTCAATACCAGGATAACCGGTGTCTGTGTCAGCGTGGCCAGCGCTGCATTGCTGTTGCTGCCGTCAAGGTCAAGACCGTCATAGAGACCTTTATTGCCTTCGATCAGGCTGATGTCAGCATCCTCTGATTTGTCGGGATCAGCGAGAGGATCTCGTCACGTTCCATGGTATAGAAGTCGAGGTTGAAGCAGTCGCGACCGGTCGCCTGCGCTAACCAGTAGGGGTCGATGTAATCAGGGCCTTTCTTGAAGCTCTGGACGACGAGGCCGCGTTGTTTTAATGCGGCGCACAGCCCGATGCTGACCGTGGTCTTGCCAGAGGATTTGTGAGCGGCTGAAATGAAGATACGAGACATGTTGAGCAGTCCCTTGAAAAGCAAAACTCTGAGCATCCCAGATGCTCGCCTCGTGGTCGGTTCAGCTCATTATTCATTTATCATTGGTTTATTGCGTGCGGATCGGCTACTGCGTCTGCCAGTGAAGCCGGCAGGAAGCGTAATACTTTCACGCCAACACGACGATGAACAATGCCATGGCTATGCCGCCCAGGCCCAACAGGATCTCCGGCAGGGTAGGCGTGTAGCTGGCAACTTCACGCCATCATAGAATGAGCTGCTGACTTCGTAACCCGGGAAAATCTCCAGTGGGTAAGCCTGGCCAGCGATCAGGAGGGTGTAGATCTTGGATAGACCGCCGATGATGACCAGCTGACAACGGCGAGAGTGATGCGGCAGTTTTTTACGCCGGGTGCGTAGATCAATGCCAACGGGATCAGGCCGCCGATGATGATTTCACCGATCCAGAAAATGTTGGTAAAGATGCCGCCTTCCAGCAGCAGGAATTCTTTCAACACCATGGTGCTGCGTGGCGATACAGGTTGGTCAGGTGGTAGACCACGATGAAATAAAGCACGGTGCGACAAATACGCCTAGCAGATTCTTCAGGCGACTCAGACTGCATCGCCCAGCGCGTCCGGTCCAGTTGTAAGTGGCCATCAGCACCAGGATGAAAATGGCCAGACCGAAGGAGAACGACATGATGATGAACATCGGTGCCATCATGGCAGCGTCATAGGCCTGACGAGCAACCAGGAAACCGAAGATCGAACCGGTACCGGTCGTCAGGATCAAACGCCAGACGAAAGGCGAACATACCGGCGCCTGGATGAACGGCTCATGCGTTGCGATCCATCATGTCCACAGGTACACGCCCACAAGACGAAGAAGCCGAGTACAGGAAATGTTCCAGGCAAAGATCGACTTGAAGTTGTAATTCGTCATGGCGACGATCAGGCGATCGGGGCGACCCAGGTCAAGCACCAGGACCACAAGCCACCGACCAGCAGTGCCAGCGCCAGCAGACCGACAAGCGCGCCAACGGTTTGTAATCTTCTTGCCGAAAACCGATGCAATCGAGGCCACATTCAGTGCGCCGGAAGCGGCGACGATCAGGAACATAGCGAACACGTGCGGCATGCCCCAGACGATCTGGTTGTTCATGCCGGTCACAACGTGGCCATGGTGTTCCATGTAGACGTAGGCAGCGAGCAGCCGCATGCCAGCAGCAACCAGGCCGCAGCGCCGCCAACAGCAGCTAGAATCTCGGCCCACCGATCGTTTAACGTTGCGTACGCTGGATCCTGTCTTATCATCCCCGTGATAGCGAACGCCGGTGTTCAACTTAGGTCCGCGCGCACCTGCGTGCTGGGAAGCTGCGCTAGTTCTTTGGAAATCTCGCTGTCCGGGTCGTTGCAGATCGCCGAAAGTCAGTGCGCCATGACCGGCCTCGGAACAGGCTTCGACGCACGCCGGTGTGCGACCGCGATCGACCCGGTGAACGCAGAACGTGCAGGTTTCCGACGGTGCCCTTGCCACGCGGGACGTCGGGTCTTCTGGTCGGTCAAGGTCTCGTGAACAAATGAGCGCGCCTTGTACGGGCAGGCCATCATGCAGTAGCGGCAACCGATACAGATGTGCTTGTCCACCAGGACGATGCCGTCCGCTCTGACGAACGAGGCCCCGGTCGGGCAAACATCCACACAGGGCGGGTCCTCGCAATGCTGGCACAGCATGGGCAGGGAGGTGATCGTCCCGGTTTGCTCGTCCTCGAGTTCCATCTTGCGAATCCACTGGGCGTCGGTCAGGGGGCGATCGAAACCTTGCAACCCGTGCTCCGTGTCGCATGCCTCGACGCAGGCCGAGCACCCTTCCGCGCAGCGGGTGGTGTCCACCAACATACCCCAGCGTACGGCACCGGTCACCGGGCCATCGCCGCTCTTCGCCAGCACCAGATCGATCAATCGAACGCCGGGGGCGAGGGCGAGCAGTGCAACGCCGGAACCTGCATAGGTGAAGAAACTTCTGCGCGCCTTATCCATCGCCCTTACGTCTCCACCCCGGCGGCACTGGCGAGCGCCCACTCACTGCGGGTCACTGACGCCGGCCACATCCGTCCGCGACACCAATCCGGTGTCGGCCTCCGGCCGGGCGGCGTGGCACTGGAAACAATCCATGTCCACGGCGACGGCGGCATGACAACCCGCACAAACTGACCTTCGGCATCAATCGCGATGAACCGCCCTGCCGTGTCCCGTTCGGCGTGACAAGCGACACATTCCACCAGGCTGTACTTACCGTTGCGGATCCCGCGGTGCACGGTGTCGTCGCGCTGGTGCAGCAGCACCTCCATGTGGTTCTTGCGCATGAACTCCGTCGGCCCGCACAACGCTCAAAGTCCAGCGGCTCTGCTGTTGCCGGTAATTTCGGGCATTTGACCCGGTGGCAGAGGCCATACAGGCCGCCAGCCCCGCGATCAGAATGATCCGTCGCATCGACGGCACTCTTCCCCCATCCCCATGTCGATGTAACCCGTCGGGCACACGTCGGCGCAAATATGACAGCCGATACATCTTGGCATAGTCGGTGTCGACGTAGCGCCCGGTGGTCGCCTTGTCTTTCTTTACCCGGAACACCGCGTCCTGGGGCAGTAGATGACGCAGTTGTCGCATCTCGAAGCACATGCCGCAGCTCATGCATCGGCCCGCTTCCGCCACGGCCTGCTCATCGGTCAAGCCGGTCTGGCGCTCGGCGAAATAACCCAGCACCTGATCGGCGTCCGGGCACACGCTTTGACGCTTGTTCCGCGGGGTATATTGAAAGTCGCCAGGAACAATTTGTCCGATGGTACTGATTTCCTGTGCGGACGGTCTTCGAAGTTGTGCACCGCGAAATTCGAGCTGTGCCGGTGCCCATTTTTGGCGTGATCGTACTCTTCAAGGGTAAGGTTCGGATTCCCTCAGCTTCTGCAGCAGGTCGAAACGATGCACGTCGACCTTGGGCCGCTTCGCCGATCTCGACGCCGCGCAGGAACGCTGTTATGTTGCTGGCCGCAATGGATGCCTGCCCGATGGCGGTGGTCAGCAGGTGCGGCCTGATGACGTCACCGGCAGCGAAGTGCCCGGGCGTTCAGCCACCTGGTAAAGCCTGTCGGTTTCGATCAGCCCCCGGCCCGTTGTCCAGCGGCTCCAGCCCGGCCAGATCGCCGCCCTGGCCGATGGCGGCGACGACCAGGTCGCACTCGATGTCGGACTCGGTGCCTTCTATGGCGGTGGGTGCGCCCTTGTCGTCCACCACGCATCGGGCATCCGCAACGCCCGCGCGCGGCCGTCTTCACCCTGGATCACCTCAAGCGGCATTACCCCGTCGTGTATGGTAACGCCTTCGCGCAAGGCATCTTCCACCTCGTGTTCGGTGGCGGTCAT
>CAVQJD010000014.1:0-23645 GCA_963712695.1 uncultured Gammaproteobacteria bacterium | reverse complement strand
GCCGGTGACAGCAAACCAACAGATCAGCCCGGCGCACGGCTGGCCACGCCCTGGATGCGCCGTTATCGCCGGGGCACTTTTATACCTGCCGATCGCGCACGCCGAAAACTTCACCCCGCCGGCCATGGACGATTTCATGCTGCATTCCGAACGCGATGCCGACGGTGACGGCGACGGTGTCAACGAAACCCATATCATGCACTACGTAAACCAGCAGGGCGACAGCCTGTTCAGCATGACGACCCAGGGCCGGCTCTGGGCCTGGAGCCTGGATACGCACGCTTCCGACAGCGGGCCCGACAACTATGTCATTCGCGACAGTGACTGCGACGGCGGCTTCGATGAAGTCTATGGGTTAAACGACGAGTTTCACGTCCCCGACTGCGTGAAAAAATAACCGGCCACGCCTGGCGCTGGCGCCAGGCGTGGCACAACACTCACCATCTCTGCATGCACCCGGGCGGGGCATTATCTGTGCGCCCTGCACACCCGGCAGGCGCGCAGCCGGCAGAAAAACCAGCCCTTGCATCTGTAAAGACAGCGCTTACAATCGCTTGCCAAATCCGGAACGACTGGCATGCATCCTGCATATTTCTGCTCGAACCGGGTTTTTTACGGTCCGTGACCGCGCGACGACAGGACAGCATGGGGGATGGCAATGATCAGTTCTCTCCGGAACACGTTCGAACAGGATTACGAATCACTGGCCCGGCAATTCGAAGCACCGCTGCGCCTGATTGCCAGGCGTTCGGTCAGGGTCTGGTTCAATCGTGGCCGGCTTGATCAGGTCCTGAGCGAAAATCTCGAAATCTGTCCGCACTGTGAACTGCTCTACGCCATCGATACCGACGGACGCCAGGTCAGTTCCAACATCCGTGCCAGCCAGATCGATCCAGACGCCCACGGACAGGACCTGTCACAGCGACCCTATTCCGTCAGCCTGTCGGTGCTGAATAACGCGGCTTTCCAGGGTGCGTTTGTGTGTGACTCCTACGTCAGCCAGGTGACCCGGCACCCGTGCGTGACCGTGATGTACGGCGTCACCGCAGGGCAGTCGATCCTGGGCTTCATCGCCGCGGACTTCGACCCGGATTGCCTGATGTTCAATTAAACTGCTGAAAAAATCTCCACGCCTCGGCTGCACCATCTATATCCCGATTGACCGGCCCGACCAGTCGTTTACCAAGATACCGGGTGCCGGATGGCCAGGTATGGCCACCGTTTTCAATCCGGTACAGCGCGACCGGCGCACCAGTACAATTCGCCCAGGTGGTTTTTTCCACCCGCATGCTGTCCTGCACCGGATCGATCAGCTCGTGGCTGGATGGTGTATCCGCACAGCCATTGCGGCTGCGCCATAATGCCAGTGTTGCCGCTGTTGACAGCACCTCGCCACGCGCCTTGCCGAACACCCTGATCGATCCACCCTCATAGGGGACCAGCGGATCGCCGGTGCCGTTGAACAATGCGAGACCCACTGGCGGGCCGGCGCGGCAGCCCTCTGCAAGGAAATCAGGCAGGGGCATGGTGAAGGGCGCAATGGCGCGGATTCGACCGGGCAAATTACAGGCAAGAAAATAGGCGGCCTGTCCGCCACGTGATATGCCGGTGGCAAAAAAAACGTGCGGGGTCGACACAAGCACGGGTTGCGCACCAGTTCATTGATCAGCGTATCGAAATAGCCCAGGTCGTCAACACGGTGCGGGAGCGCTTCCGATACCGTGCCGGCGCCGAAATCCCACGTCCTGTCGATAGCATTTGGATAGACGACATAAAAACCGGCCTGGTCGGCCAGCGTATTGAACTGGCCTTTAGTCAGGCGCACCATGCCCCGATGCGTTCCACCCCCGCCATGCAGCACGATCAGCACCGGGCGTTTTACAGTCGAGTGTTCCGCAGCCCCGGGTGTATAGAGCAGATAACTCCGCTCAAGACCGGCCTGGACAAAGCTGTGTTCCTCAATCCCGCGCCCCGGGGTCGCGCAGCCCGCGCTTAACAGGCAACAGAGCAAGCCGAGCATACCGGCCGGTAGCGTTGGGACCTTGCGCGGGAGATTTAACGCGGCTTTTTTTTCAACGTCAGACTACGCAATCGAAGCTGTATGGTGTGACTGTTTGTTGATAGCGTCATGCCGTCTTCATGTTCCCGTATCAGGCGCGCGTACTGCCGATGCGCGCGAGGATGTCCTGGCGCGCCCGGGCCAGCAGCGAATCACGGTCAATATTGTCGAGGATGTCGCGGATCACCCGCTTCGCTCCGCCCTCACCCCAGGAACAACCGGCCGCGAATACGTTCCGCTGCCCGACCGACCACATAGGTCGAATAATACGCAACCGCGCCCTGGGTGCCCGCTGTCAGCAGGGTCGACAGGCCGCCGCTACCGGCCTTCAGCAGCGATGACACCAGGTGCACGAACCAGGTAGCGCCCATCAGCAGCAGCAGCTGTTTGCTGATAGTTTTGATGAGCTTGCCGGACTCGGCGCGCGTCATGGGCATGCCGTAAACGTCGGCCAGGTGTATCACCATGGAAAAATCGACCGTCACTGCCGCAGCCAGGTCCGCGATCGGAACAGGATTGATGGCCACCGCGATACCCTTGACCAGGCTGTAATTGCGCACGATCCGGTCGCCCAGCCGCCGGCGCGCGGCCAGCACGCGCGCACCGACCTTGTCGCTCAGGTCACCGGCAAACAGACTGGCATTGAGTGCCGCAAGCGTCTTGCCCTCCGCCTCGAGAATGTCCCAGATACGTTCTTTCAGCGCGCTGACGTCGGGCGGCATGGTGCGTTCGCTCTCGGTCTCATGGCCCGCCGCGTCTGTCGTGATATAGATGCGCGGCGCGGGATCGGCAGACACCTCGAGGTAATTCTCCGGCGGGATGATGTCGTGCAATCGCGCCAGCAGGCTGCTGCGCAGCTGGGCACGCTGCATGGCGGAATAGCGGTCGCACTTGTTCAGTACCAGCAGCAGCGGCCGGTGCTCGCGCGTCAGGGCCTGCAACGCACGGTACTCGCTGTCGGTCATGTCGCCGTCGATGACAAACAGCACCAGGTCCGAGCGACTCGACACCTCGTGAGCCATGCGTTCGCGCGCCTCGCCGTCGACCTCGTTTATGCCCGGTGTATCGATCAGGTACAGCGAACCGCTCGCCTGCTCGTCCCAGTGCGCCATGGCATGCTGTTTGGTCTCTCCATGCAGGGCGCTGGTGGAAAAGCGCTGCTCACCGATCAGGGCATTGAGCAGCGAGGACTTGCCGACGCTGACGCGTCCCAGCACCGCGATATGGATATGCCCGTGCTCGACCTTGTCCAGCATGGCCTGCACCTGGCGGAAATCTTCGGCCAGCTCCGCGCGCGCCTCGGGCGGCAGACGCTGGTCCTGCAACAGCAGTTCCAGGCTGTCGCGCGCCTGGTCGAGGTGGGTGTCGGAGCTCATGTCGTTATTACCACATATCCGTCGTTAAATATCTCGTGCGGAGACGCAGAGTGCGCAGAGCAAATCCTGCCAGAGAGGACAGGGGAACACGGGCATTTCGCGTACTCAGTTCAGTTTGTAGCCTGTTCAAGGGAATCCGTGAAATCCGGAGATTTTCCCCGTTCCCGGATATTCTCCCGAGCATGCCATTATCGTCCGCTCTTTGCGATCTCTGGCATCTCTGCGCGAGGGCTTGTTACGCACAGAAGACGACCCGTCGTGGCGCCCGGGTTCGCCCTCCTCCCTGCGCACGTCGAGTGCGAGCCGCAGCAGCTTGCGCGTACGGGTTTCCACGTCGATGACCAGGTTGTCGCGGAATGTCAGGCTGGTCGGGGCGGGTCGCAGCTCTCCGCGCGTTTCCAGCGTGCGGATCACGGCATGGCCCAGCGCATCAAAGATCAAACCATAGGCGACGGCATGCATCAGACCACCGGCCAGTGTACCCACCCCCGGGAAGGCCTTCGCCGCATTGCCGGCCACGGCCAGCAGCAGTGGCAGCGCCGTGCGCACCTGTTTCTGCGACAGGTCCAGCAGCTTGTTCAGCTCGATCTCGCGCACCGGCACCTCGTACAGCTCGCACAGCGCCCTGACCATGCGCGTGCCCAGGTAGCCCTGGATCAGGATATCGGTGCCGGGGCTGATCGCCGCCAGTCCGCCGGCCACGGCGCGACGCGTGTAGGTCTTCACCAGTGCCGCTGGATTCCCTGACCCGGTATTCCGCCTTCGCCTGGTCCAGCTTGCGTGCCGTCAGTTCGAACACGGCAGTATCGCGCAGATGCTCCAGCAATGCCATATTGCGGTCGAGCGCGGACTGCACGGCCGCGCGCAATTCATCGATCTGCGGCGGCAGCACCTGTTCCTCCTCGTGCTCGCTGCCATCCGGCCCGACCCTGACAACCTTGCGCGTCGGGTGGGTGGCGATACCGACGATGCTCACCTGCGGATTGCCGACAAAACGTGCGGCGAGACGCTGCCGAATCAGTTTGCGATCCTCACGTGAATAGCGGTCGAGCTTGTTGAACGCCACGATCAGCGGCTTGTTCAGCGCCAGCAGTGGCTGCAGGGCCATGAGTTCACCGCGGGTCAGGTCGCCGTCACAGACGAAGATCACCACGTGCGCGCGCTGTGCCTCGTCCATGACCAGCGGGTCGTATTCGCGCTCCATCTGATTGAGGCCCGGCACGTCGACCAGCACCACCTCATCGCCGGACTCGCGCCGCCAGTGGTAGTGCTGGATGGTGGTCGTGGTGCCGCCGATCACATCCGTCTTCACACTGGCGTCCGGCAGCAGCGCATTGATCAGCGAACTCTTGCCGCTGCTGATCTCGCCAAACAGCGCGAGATGCACGACTTCCAGCTCTCGCCGCCGCGCCAGTTCCTCCAGCTCGCGCCGGGCGGACTCGACATCGATACCCGCAGCGCGGGCGGCCTCCAGGTGTGCCTGCAGTTCGGCCTCGGTTAACGGCGCGGCTGCCTTGCCGACCTGGCCCGGACCGGACGCACAATGCGCCAGGTGAGCCAGAGTCCGAAACCCAGCAGCACACTGGCAAGACCGGCCACCAGTACCACCACCCAGGCCGGGGCCGCCTGCAACTCGTGCCAGAGCGAGAGGGTGAATTGCGCCGCGCTGAGCAGGATTGCCAGCAGCACCAGCATCCCGACAAAGACGCCGACGGCCAGCAACAGTCTGAAGTTTGGGCTACGGGGCATGGTGACGTGGCTGCTATTGGTCAGGCGTTGAATATACATGAGTCGGCAGAACGGGCCTCCCCCGGGACGGCATGTATGCCGCTGCGGCCATTGTGGCAGAATAGCTGCAGTGACATCCACGAGGCAGGGCGATGGTACCCTTTAATCTATTGGCGTTTTTCAAGTTCCTGATCGGGATTTTCCTGCTACAGGGGGCAACGGCCCTGCTGCTGATGACCGCGCAGGACGCCGACCTCAACAGGAGCGGCTGGCTGTTCGGTGCACTCGGCCTGCTGATCGGCGTGATAGCCGCGTTCTGGTTTACGTCGATTACCGGTCACGCCAGCCAGCATTCCCTTATCAAGGCCAGTGAAAAATACAGCCGACAGCGTGACCGTATCCTGCGCCAGGCCGAAAAGGAGAAAACCCGGGAAATCAGGAACAGTCACCAGCAGTTGCTGCGCGAAACCCGGCGCGTGCAGAACCGCTCGACACTGAAACTGGGCGCTGCGCTGACGGGTGTCGCCGGCCTGGGTGTGTTGTTGCTGTTTACCCAGTTCATGACGCTGGGCCTGCTGGCCGTATCCGCGACCGGCGGCGCCCTGCTCGGTTACGGCATCCGCGCGCGCCAGGTCCCGGCACTGGGCCGGACGGCCGAGGCCGGCAGCCTGCCCGGAAACCGGCGGGCCAGGGGCGCATACTGCCCGGTGAAAGGTCGCGAAGGACAACGGGGACGGCTGGGTTTAAACATACGGGTGCAGGCAGTTGCCCGGTCGATATGCATGCGGATCAGCCGGGCCCGCCATGGGTATCGCACTGGAACCGGAGTGACAGATGGGTTTGTTTTCCAGAGGTAACCACGGCGCAGACGCGAATCCCCACCGGCAGCGGTTGATACCGGGGCCACCGCCATTGCCGCGGCGCAGGCACTGGCCGACCAGGTCCTGGACACCCTTGCCGGCATGCTGCGCACGTATGGCAGTCGTGGCTTCGACATCGAGGCCATGCGTGCCGCCGAGCTGGAGCGTCGTTGCGAGGCGTGGGCCCGGCACATCCTGACCGGAACCCCTGCGCCCCTGGGTGAGGACCGGCCGGAGCAGGCGGATGAAAAACCGGCACCGGTCGCCATGGACCAGCGCCGCTGGGCAGATCTGCTGCAGTTTTTCCGCAATCACCGGCGCGACGAACAGACCGCCGTGAAAAGCAGCGCGGAAGGCATGCGCGGCCTGATCGGCGAGCTGACCAGCGGCCTGCGCAACGCCATCACAGAAGATACCGCGCAGGATGACCAGGTCGCCCGCGAGCTGGCTGCACTGGGCACGACGGTGGAAGGCAACTCCCTGGGCGAAATACGGGCGCAGCTGGCCAGAACCGTCGATATCGTTTCCCGGGTTACCCGGGAACGCCAGGCCCGCTATGAAGCGCAGTTGCAGTCCATGGGCGAACGGGTCCACAGCCTGCGCGAGGATCTGGTAAGTTTGCGTGAAAAAGCCAGTCTGGATGCGCTGACTCGCGTGCACAACCGCGGCGCCTTTGACGAAGTGCTCGCCAGGCAGGTCGACTTCTCGTTTCTTTCCGGTCAGGCCATGGCCCTGATGATGCTCGACCTCGACCATTTCAAGCAGATCAACGATAACTACGGACATCCGGCCGGTGATCTGGTGCTGCAGGCGGTGGCCAACGCAATTGTGCGCATGTTCCCGCGGCGTTCTGATTTCATCGCCCGCTACGGCGGCGAAGAATTTGCAGTGATCCTGGTAGACGTGGAGCACGCCACGCTGCTCCAGCTGGGCGAGCGCATCCTGGATGCGGTACGCGGGCTGAGCGTCCAGTACCGGGATGCGACATCCGGCTCACCTGCTCTGTCGGTATCGCCGTTTGCGCACTGACGGATACGGCCGAGACATTGCTATGCCGGACCGACCACGCCCTCTACCAGGCCAAGCAAACAGGACGTGACAGATTTGTGCTGGAGCAGGGTTCAGCGCCCGGCGCCGGCGGCGCGGGGTGGCATAACGACCAGGCAAGCCGGGCGGCATCAACGACCGCCAATGAGGCAACGGGGACTGCTGCCGCCAAACCGGTCATCCTGACAAATCCGGTCCGGTCAGTTTCAACATCCTGGTCGCCAATGCCCGCAATTAATCGCAGCCTGCCCTGGCCAATACCGGTCAATCCTGACAAATCTAGCGGGTCCGGTCAGTTTCGAGAAAAGCCCTGGTTTCCTTTTTGGATTTCTTCGCGGCCTTCTTTTCTTTCGGGGTCAAGACCGCTTTCTTCTTGTCTTCCTTGCTGCTTCTGTGTTCTTTCGACATGGTAGTTATTCCTGATGCTGGATGGATACCGTTCCAGACAGCTACTATACGCCAGCCAGACCCGGCCGAGCCGAACCATCGCAATGACCTTCTGGCTGCTGTGGAGTGAGGCGTGGGGTGAAGGCCGGTCGGGGACGGACTGTCCTTGTCCTGATGGACCGGAGGAACTGCTGCCAGCCTCGAGCAGCATGATCGGGGCAGCGTGGTAGCAGATTTTTTGTACTGTAGCATAAAAATCATTGGCTTCCCGGGCGGATATGGTATAGGGTATTGCCCGGTGGCAGATTTTTTCAGACATTATGGCAGTTCCTCGCAGTGTATACACAGCTCCTCCCGTGATTTATCAAAACCAATCTGCACACTAATACATCATTCATTTATTTAAAGGTAAGTAAAATGGCTACAGGTACTGTTAAGTGGTTCAACGATAGCAAGGGTTTTGGATTTATTTCCCCGAGTGACGGGAGCAAAGACGTATTCGTACATCATTCCGCCGCATCCAGGCCAGCGGATTCAAGTCGCTGGCCGAAGGACAGCAGGTAACGTATGAAACCGAAAACGGGCCCAAGGGTCCGAGCGCGGTCAACGTTATCCCGCAATAGGCCTTTCCGGGGCATATGCCCGGAACAAACAAAAGCCCCGCCCCAGGCGGGGCTTTTGCACGGGGGAGATACCGGTCATTACCGCCTGCTCTGCGCTTGTTTCATGCCGACGCGGGGGTGCAGATGCCGGCGTTGCCTCCGTATACGCTGCCGCACCGGGAACGCACAGGTGCATGCTGCCCCGCAGAAACTCCATAATGCCCCCTTTTTTGATTGCCGAGAAAACCGGGATGCCGATCCCGGTATTTGGCTACCGTCGGCCTGCGGCCGTTGCGGTGTCGATCGCTGTGGCGGCTGCTGCCGGCGCTGCCTCGACCGATGGCTGCTGCACCGGTTCGGTGCCGGCGGCTGTTGCCGGCAGCCCTCCAGCGCCTGTGCCGCTCTTCAACGTCACCGGTATCGCTTCGACTGCCAGCGGTTTTACCGTTACTGCCGGCACTTCAGCCAGACCGAAGCCGGGCCGGCCAGGGAAAACAGGATAGCGATTGCCAGTGTTGTACGCTTCATAAGATTCACCTTGAGTTGTCATTAACAGGCGCAACGCACGCCTGCAGCCGTTTCGATGTGACGGGCACAGGTAGCATAACGCGCCCGTTTCGCCGGGCGCAATCGGCCACGCAGGCACCTGGCCGGCTTTTCGGTAAAAACACCGGCAAAAGTCGGTTCTAGTCACACAAGCATCATATTGATCTTGGCCATGGCCGGCGCATCCGTCCGGGCTGGCTCGCCGCCGCCGTGACGGCTACAATCGGGCAGCCCAAGCGACGTCCCGCAACAGCACACACGGATAATTTCACATGGCAATCGAGTCACCGATCCAGGGCGTCAAGGAAGATCTGCCCTCCCCGGCCAATATCGTCATCTTCGGCGCCAGCGGCGACCTGACCAAACGCAAACTTATACCGGCACTGGCGCGCATGTTCCGCACCGGTCTGGTCCACCCCCAGAGTCGCATCATCGGGGTGGCGCGCGATAGCTCCGAATCGGACTGGCCCGGGATGATGCGCACGGCACTGGACAGCTACGCAACAGATCTCCAGTACAGCGATGAAGAATGGCAGGCGTTCGCGGCACGGCTGCGTTTTGTCGCAGGCGACCTCGCCGAGGACGACACCTACACCCGGCTGGCCGGCACACTCGAGACCGACAAAGGACCAGTGCAATGCCCTGTTCTATCTCGCCATTCCGCCCGAGTGGTACGCACGTGTCGCGCAGGGACTGGGCACGGCGCAGCTCGCCAGCGAGGACACGGGCTACCGGCGTATCGTCATCGAGAAGCCGTTTGGCCTGGATCATGCCTCCGCCGTCGCACTCAACATGGCGCTGCAGGACGTATTCACAGAGGCGCAGATCTACCGCATCGATCACTACCTCGGCAAGGAAAGCGTGCAGAACCTGTTCGTATTCCGCTTCGGCAACAGCATCCTGGAACCGCTGTGGAACCGCAATTACATCGACCACGTGCAGATCTCGGTGACTGAAACCCTTGGCGTGGAATACCGTGCGGCCTACTACGAGCAGGCCGGTGCGCTGCGCGACATGATCCAGAGCCATATGATGCAGGTCATGACCCTGGTAGCCATGGAACCGCCGGGTGAATACACCGCCAACGCCGTGCGCGACGAGAAGGTGAAAGTGCTGCGTTCCCTGCGCGTGACGCCTGCGAGCGAGGTGGACCGGCTGACCGTTGCCGCGCAGTACGGCGCCGGCGAAATCGGCGGACGAACAGGTACCGGCCTACTGCCGGGAACCCGGCGTTGCCGCGGACTCAATAACGGAGACCTTTGCGGCCGTGCGCCTGTACATCGACAACTGGCGCTGGCAGGGCGTACCGTTCATTCTGTGGTATGGCAAGCGTCTGCAGAAACGCGCGTCGGAAATCGTGATCCGCTTCCGGCAACCACCCTACAACCTGTTCGATCCCGGCGGTGCGCCGCCGGTTTCCGATGCCCTGGTGTTTCGCCTGCAGCCCGATGAGGGCATGTTCCTGCGCATGAATGCCAAGATGCCGGGGCTAACCACCCGCATGCGGCGTCTGGTCATGCGCGGTCCCTACGCCTCGGTGACCGAACCGCTCTTCGAGGCCTATGAAATACTGCTCAACGACGTCCTGCTCGGAGACGCCACGCTGTTTTCGCGCGCCGATGAAATCGAGGAATCATGGCTGAAACTTGCACCGATCCTCGATGCCTGGGGCAAACGCATCTCCATTGACCGCTACCGCGCCGGCACCTGGGAGGTGCCCGGCATGGACGACCTGTTTGAGGGTTGTGTGGGCGGCTGGCACAAGCCGACGTAGGGAAACAGGACGCTGACTCGCTCGAGCCGGTGACAATCACCTGATGACAAAACAGCGCACCCGGCCATGAACGAACTCACCATGCCCGCCGATACCGCACGACTGCTGAAGCTTGCCACCACGGCCTCCGTCCTCACCGCGCTGCTGCTGATCGTGGGCAAGACGGCAGCCTGGCTGTTGACGGGCTCGATCAGCGTGCTGGCCTCGCTCGTCGACTCGCTCATGGACGCGGCGGCCTCGATCATCAACCTGGTGGCGGTGCGGGTTTCGCTGCAGCCACCGGACGAGGAACACCGCTTCGGCCACGGCAAGGTCGAGCCGCTGGCCGCGCTGGCCCAGGCCGCGTTCATCGCCGGTTCCGCAGTCTTCCTCGTATTGCATGCCGTGGACCGCCTGATGCATCCGCGCCCCATCGAGGACGTGACGGTCGGCATCGCCGTGATGGGCTTTGCCGTCACGGCCACCGCGGTGCTGTTGCTCATCCAGCGCCACGTGATCCGTCGCACCCGCTCGACCATCGTACGCGCCGATTCCCTGCACTACACGACGCGACCTGCTGACCAACCTGGGGACCATCGCCGCGCTGGCACTGACGCAGTACGGGTGGTCGGTGCTCGATCCACTGTTCGGTATCCTGGTGGCGATCTACATCTGTTACGGTGCCTGGCACATCGGGCATGCTCCAGCATCTCATCGACCGTGAACTGCCCGACGAGGTCCGCGAACGCGTGAAACAGCTCGCCCGCGCCGAGCCGCCGGCGCGCGGCCTGCACGACCTGCGCACCCGCCAGTCGGGAGCGATGGAGATCATCCAGTTACACCTCGAACTCGATGCGGACCTCACGCTGGGCGAGGCCCATGCGGCCACCGACCGCGTCGAAAACGCGATCCGCGAGGCCTTCCCGCTGGCGGACGTGATCATTCACCAGGACCCGGCCTGAGTGAAGCAAGCGGCGTCAGTTCAGGATAACGGTGGAGCGGTTGTCGGGGATCTCGCGCAGATTGCGTGACACCGGGCACTGTTTCATACGTGCAAGAATATAGTCGATATCGTCCCGGCTGGCCTGGCCGCTGCGAAGCTGACCGGAAAAATGCACCTGCAGGCTTTCCATGTTCCAGTCCGCGTCGGCACCGACGACAATGCTGCCCTCGGCACTGTTCAGCAGCAGACCGCGTTCCGCGCAGTTGGTCCGGAAATACAGGTGCTGGCAGGTGAACACCGCATACACGAAGATGTCGAACCCAGGCGCCGTCAGACCGAGTGCCAGCGGCTGCCATTGCCCCTCTACCCTGTGCTCGACGTCGAGACCGATGATGGTATTGGTATCCCCCTCGTACGTGCACTGCATGCGCATGCTGAAAGTGCGTTCACTCAAGTCCATATCCT
The DNA here is from genome assembly GCA_963712695.1 of uncultured Gammaproteobacteria bacterium. Lineage (GTDB taxonomy): Bacteria > Pseudomonadota > Gammaproteobacteria > UBA9214 > UBA9214 > UBA9214. The sequence goes on along the minus strand of CAVQJD010000014.1, from coordinate 11,879 downwards.
CCAGAAATAACCGGCTTAATCCAGGAACTACAGTATCCCGTCATTGCGGGTGCAACGACGAAACACATGAATCAACCAAAGGCTGCCTACCCTATTCAAGGTCCTGGCTCAGGATATTGAGATGAATCAAATGCCCGCCGATCCGGCCGGAGGTAGCGCATATTTTCGCCCCCTTTTCCTGCCCGGGTGTGATTGAATAGGCACATCCCAGACACGCAGGACGGAAAACCACCGTGGACATTACAACCGTTGACACCCAACCCTTTACCGACCAGCGCCCCGGCACCTCCGGCCTGCGCAAGAAGGTCAGGATCTTCCAGAAGCCGCATTATCTGGAAAACTTCGTCCAGTCGATCTTCGACACCCAGCCGGCGCTCGCGGGCGGCACGCTCGTGCTGGGCGGCGATGGCCGCTACTACAACCGCCAGGCGATCCAGATCATCCTGCGGATGGCGGCCGCCAATGGCATTGGCCGCGTCCTGGTCGGCCAGGGTGGCCTGCTCTCCACGCCGGCCGCCTCCTGCGTGATCCGCAAATACCGGACCTACGGCGGCATCATCCTCTCGGCCAGCCACAACCCCGGCGGCCCGGATGGCGATTTCGGCATCAAGTTCAACACCGCCAACGGCGGCCCGGCCCCCGAGACGGTCACCGAGGCGATCTTCGCGCGCACCCGCGAAATCACCGAATACCGCACCATCGACCGCAGAGGACATCGATCTCGACACCTCGAAGCGAGACACTCGGCAACACCCAGGTGGAGATGATCGACCCGGTGGCGGACTACGCCGACCTGATGGAGACCTGTTCGATTTCGACCGCATCCGCGCCTTGTTCGGCCGGCACTTCCGCATGCGCTTCGACGCCATGCACGCCGTCACCGGCCCTTATGCCCGGCGACATCCTGGAGGACCTGCTGGGCGCGCCAGCCGGCACCGTGATCAACGGCGTGCCGCTGGAAGATTTCGGCGGCGGCCACCCCGACCCCAACCTGACCTATGCCGCACGAGCTGGTGGAGATGACAACGGGCCCCGACGCCGTCGATTTCGGCGCCGCCTCCGATGGCGACGGCGACCGCAACATGATCCTGGGCCGCAACTTCTTCGTCACCCCCAGCGACAGCCTGGCCGTGATGGCCGCCAACGCGCACCGCATCAAGGGTTATGCCGGCGGGATCACGGGCGTGGCCCGCTCCATGCCCACCAGCCAGGCCGTCGACCGGGTCGCCGAACACTGGCCTGGACTGCTACGAAACCCCCACCGGCTGGAAATTCTTCGGCAACCTGCTGGATGCCGGCCACATCACCCTCTGCGGCGAAGAGAGTTTCGGCACCGGCTCCGATCACGTGCGCGAGAAGGACGGCCTGTGGGCGGTGCTGTTCTGGCTCAACCTGCTGGCCGTGCGGCAGGAATCCGTGGAGGACATCGTGCAGGCGCACTGGCGGAGTTCGGCCGCAACTTCTACACCCGCTACGATTACGAGGGCATCGAGACCGGGGCCGCCAACGGCCTGATGAATCACCTGCAGTCAACGCCTGACCGACCTGCCGGGCAAGACACTCGACGGCTACACAGTGGAATATGCCGACGACTTCAGCTACACCGACCCGGTGGACGGCAGCGTCGCGGAAAACCAGGGCATCCGCATCGGCTTCAGCGACGGCTCGCGCATCGTCTTCCGGCTCTCGGGCACCGGCACCGAGGGCGCCACCCTGCGCGTCTACCTCGAAGCCTATCGAACCCGATCCGGCCAGGCAGGACCAGGAGACCGCCGCGGTGATGCAACCCCTGGTCACCATCGCCATTGCGCTGGCCGGAATCGAGTCCCGCACGGGACGCACGGAACCCACCGTGATTACCTGAGGATGAAGTCTTAGAGCGGAATGGTCAGGTTCAGATGTTGTTGAAACGTCAAATAACAGCCGACTCAATCGAGTCTGACGCTATAGATTTTAGACATCGGCAAATATCGATTACCTGCTATATGAGAAAAACTGGGATCCGACCCCTGTTTTTGCGTGTCAGCCCTGTTCCTTGTCATTCTGGACCTCCGACCCCGGCGAGTCCGGGTGTAATTTGCGAACCTCGTTGATCAGCTCGCCGTGTGGTGATGCAAGTTCGACCTCTACGATGCCTCCTTTCTCCATCGTTTCCCGCAGCAGTCCCAGTGCTCGCTCAAAGTTTGGATTCTCCCGGTTCAGCCTGTAGAAACGGGCGGACTCCAGAAAAACCACGTCGACATGGTCTGCGCCGGCCGGCTCGCGGATATGCGCAACCGTCATTTCATGAATGCCAGGGTGCCTCTGGCTGCTCCGGCCATTATCACTCATATTTTTAGATGTCACAGTTATGCAGGTAAACTGCGTCACGTACACGAGCGCAGCATGCGTCACGGTCCCGTCCAGCGATCTGGCCGTTTCGCAGCTGGCCGACCAGACCACTGACAGGCTTATTCCTGGTTTTGTTCAACCATCTGTCAGGGACAGGTCACCAGATTGGAATAGTAAGTGAGCGTGCTGTCCGTCGCCGTATAGTTTGAGTCCGTAGTGAACGCCGTGCCCGCATAATTCGCCGGACTATACGCCGAACCAGACTGTATCGAATACATCGAAACGTTGGCGTTTGCATTGCAGAGCGCTTTCTCCTGTGCGGACAACCAGGTGCTAAGCAAAACGGGTTTGTCGAACATGCCCGGATCAATGACCAGCGCAATCGTAATACTCAGCCTGCTGATCTTGGCCAATTTAATGCGTACCCGGATCAGTGGCGCAACGTGATACCACCACGTGACACAACACCCGCCCCACTTGTCTGCCGTAACCGCCAGAACATCGCTATCCTGGTTGGCAAAACTGAACACCTTTTCACAACAGTAGCCGTACTTGCCGGTTATGATCTTGCGCATCTTGTGAGCACGCGCATAACACCCGTCTCTGACGTACTGAAAGGGAATGCACGGCGATATGTCATATGGTCCCGGCAGGTGGCAGGACTGCTCCGCACAGTAATCGAAGATTTCCTTTGCCTTTTTATAACTGGGTACAATCTTGCTGCAGAGCCTGAATGGAGGAAATTTCAGATAATGATCTACGATGTTGAAGGTCGTAGGATCAATGGATGACAAATCAATCCGACGGGGCCTGACCGGCTTTTCGAGGAACGCGCGCGCACTCTCAAATGCTTCGAAATCCTTCAGGGACGGCGCATCGATTCTCTGGATAAAGCCCCGTCGGGCATCCAGACGGGCTTGCACCGGCATGTTCTTTCTGAAGGCATCCTTGAGGCGGCCAGCCGAGACCGCGGCTATCTTCGTGTCTGACCGGAATGTAAAGATCTGCTGCTTTTCGTTGAATAGATACTGGGTTTTCTGCCTGCCTTTCGCTTTTCGAATGGTGGCGATAGTAAGAATCTCTTTCGCTGGTTTGTCGGCCATCTGCATTCTCCTTTGCTGAAGCGTTGTAATTCATACGACTCGCACCCGGGAACAGGGAATCGACTCCTCTCTTGCAACTGGCATCATGCTGACAACCTCCCCGCTTTGCCGGGGACAGACCACTGATCAGCTGATGCAGGGAAGCGGAGTATTTACACAATGAATAAGCGGGTGCATTGACTTCCATCAACTGGACACAGAACCGCTGAAACACCTGCAGCAGAATAATCTTGAGTAAGGGCGGCATGCTCGTGCCGAACGGTGACGGCCGCTATTACAAGCTGCAGACAATCAAGACATTATCCACATGGCGGTCACCAATGCGCAGTAAACGTCATGACAGGCCACGGTAGCCTGTTCTCCACGCAGGCTTCCTCCTGCGTCGCCCGCAAGCCCCTGGGCAATGGCGACGGTATCCCCTCTCGGCCAACCATAACCCAGGCGAACGATACGCCGGCGGCCTCAAGGGCGTGGCATGCTCCATGCCCACCATCCACGGCGGCTACCGGGCCGGCGGCCTGGCTGGGCCTGAACTCCTACGAGAGCCCCACCGGCTGGAAATTCTTCGGCAACATGCTGGAGGCCGGACGCATCACGCTCTGCGGCGAGGAAAGTATCGGCACCGGCTCCGATCACATCCGCGAGAAGGACGGTCTATGGATGGTGCCGTTCTGGCTCAACCTGCTGGCGGTGCGGAAGGCATGCATGGCGGACTTCGTGCAGGCACACTGGATGTTGATAAAACGTCAATCAACAGCTGAATCAAATGACTCTGACCCTACTCATATTTAATGGGCGCTATAGGTTTCCCAGTAATGGTCAAACAACTTTTCATAGTGTTGCGCCAATGCATGAGACTGCAAGTAAACACTGGCATCGCTATAGCTCAACAGTGATCCTGCTGTCCAGTTGTGACTACCAATCAACACATGCTCGTTATCCTGAACAAGCAATTTCATATGCATGAGACGATCTTCGTGATCATAAGTCACCGGCACACCAGCCTGGGTCAAATACTGGTACGCTTCCTGATTGATAAGGCGGGATTTATACACATCACCTTTGGCATCTTTGTCGAACACGACGCGAACATCCACGCCTTGTCGATGCTTTTCAATGAGGGTATTGACCAACGCGGTGGTTGGATGTGTATCGCTGTTATAAAAACTCAAGTAAAACAGCATTATATGAAGCGAGCCGGCTGCCGCCGCGATAAGCTCCTCTACAAACGGAAAATAATCCCGATCTAGAAGCAACGTTCCTGTGTTGATGTCCGTACATTGATCTTGCAACATTGCATCGAACCGGGCTTTATCTTGGTGTATATCCTGCAGATTGCTTGCACGGATACCCTGCAAAATCTGCGATTTTGGATAAGGCGAGGCTGTCACCTGGTCCAAAACAACTTCCAGCTCATCGATAACATGTTCACTGGGCGATGCGACTGACCCGGGCGCAACGGATGGTATCTCATCTGTAGCAGCCTTAAACCCTCCACCGGTTCTGGCAATCAGATCAACCAGATGCGGAAAGTCCGGCACTGAGATAAACGCGGCAAGCTCCGGCGTCATGAAATGGAATTCATTCTTATCGCCAAAGCAGACCAACTCACTCAGCGCATCGATTACCCGCCGCCCGACACCCGCGATAGAGTCCAAATCCTGCAATGAATGAATGGTGCCTGTGTGTTGCTGATATTCGATAATACGTTTTGCGATGGTCGGACCCACCGCCGGTAGCGCCTCCAATTCATCATAACTGGCGGAGTTGATATTCAACCTTGGCAGAAAACGTTGTTTATAAAGGAAATCCAGCATAGGCCGGGCACTTGGTATGCGTTCCGCACGGGCGTTCACCATCGGTTCGTCATCCCTTTGCATGGTTGCGGCATATTGGTTGCACCGCCGTTGCAGAGCATCAAGCGCACGTGCTATTGCATATGCTCGGGCCTGATCGGGGGAAACATCGCCATCTTCGACTACTTCTCCCATATTGGCCAAACTGATCTTTTTCAGCAAAGTGGCCGCGCGCGCTACCTCTTCCTCACTCCAGCTTATATGAGACGACCAGCTGGTTACCTCGTCAATAAACCATTCAGTTTTCAAGGTGACCGACCTCCTGACTGCTGCCCCACTCATGCAGAAACTGCCGCCCTACCTGCGCCACAATATCCCGGGACTGAATAGCCAATGACCCATTGATATGATGATGAAACGCATGATGTGTCCAGTTATGACTACCCACGATTAAATTTTCGTCATCCGCCATCAGGTACTTGTTGTGGGTACTGGATTGCTCGTCGGAGTGAAACAACCGCACGGGAATTTGCCGTTCCGCCATGAACAGTGCGGACGTCATGTTTGCCACGTAAATTTCCTTTACCGAGGACACACCAAGGATCACCCGCACATCCAGCCCCCGCCACCGTGCATAAGCCAGGGCATCGATGACCTTCCTAACCGACAATTGCCTATCCTCATGCAAGCGGGCGTCGACAATAAACACCGACGCCCAGAGCCGACGGGATGCCGTCGCAATGACTCGCAACAGGTAAGGCAGGTATTGCTCACTATCGAGCGGCATAGCCGCGTTTACTGAATAACTCGGAAATTTCATTAGTGACTTGTCTCACGCAGACGCTCATTGAGCGCCGCACGATAGTATTCATATACCAGGTGTCGCTGCCCGCTCAGCGCATGTTCGCTAATAAGGTACCGAAGCGTCAGTTGTCCGGCCAGGCGCTGCTTGTCTGTTTTTGCAGCTTGCGCTTTATTTCGTCCAGCTGCGATTGCCTTGGTCATAAATAATCGCGATGCCCGACATTCCGCCGACTGCATTGCGTAGTCGTCGATCATTTCCAGCATTGCTTCTGCTTTTTCGTAGGTGTCCGTGAGTTTCATGACGCTCCGCCCTGTCTAATTCCTATTGGCTGGCTGACTCTTTTAATCCTAAAAGCTCCTCGAAAAACCCTACAATCTCATCCCATAAATCACCCAGAAATTCGCCAACATATCCAAACAGATCGCCAAAGGCATCACCCACACCATCAAAAAAGTCTTCTACCGCATCCAGCGCCTCTGGAGGTACTCCCAGTTCCTCAAGGACATCTCTTGTCCGCCCCCACAGGGCATCTCCAAGATCCTCCAAACCCTGCTCGATATCATCCATGACCTCATCAATTGAACCGATTGCGTCTGTCACCGCATCGATCACTTCATCGGGAAAACCCAATGCAGCCAATCCATTTTCGATTTCCTTTTCGTGGTCTTCAAGAAAATCGATGACGTCAAATGCTGCCAATACACCAGCCGGCACTCCAGGCACACCAGAAATTATGGGCATATCAGCCATCACGGTACTCCCGCAAATCCTTGCCGAGAATCGCGTAATAAGTATCTGAAAAATATTGCCGAAGTTCGTCGTCAGAAAATACTATCGTAGTGTTGCGGCTTAATCGCCTGATGACAGGATCTTCCAACTGTTCCCAAGCGTGCACATGTCGAATTTCCCCGTCGATGAGTTCCGCAAGCGACGTTTTCTGCAACCTTTTTCTTAACTGGCGACCTTTGGCACGTGTTTCCGGCACAGACATCGGCATGGGTAATAACTTCATTGACATTATCCTGTATCAGAATCGCATAACGACCAACATGTAACCCGCCCGTGCATTGCATAATTACATGCACTACCGTGCGCCGGACTCCCTCTTACCTTATCGATTGGTGATTAAATCAATACTCAACCCATTCAGCAGTAGACCCCCAAATCACGAGCATCGCGTCCAATAGTAATTCTGATTCCTGACGGCGATTTGATATCTATCAATAAAAACCGATTTACATTTTCCAGTAAATTCCGAGGTCAGTGAACTATTAATGCCATCCCTGAAGTGAAGTATTCGCGTTTCCGTTTTAAGCACGACTTCATACTATACAAATAGGCGTTCTAACACCGTTAATCCATTCACGTTTTTCGCACGCATCCACTGCAGGAAATATCGCAGCCTGACACCGTTATTCCTTTCACTACAGGATGAACACCCGGAGCAGTTTTTTATACCAACAATCCTCCACGCCACCTTGCCCTGGCATACTTCTCATGATTTGCGGAGAACCTGGGCAGGTACGAGCATAATTCTTCGATTGCCTCTGCAGGAAACTCGTATTCTTCCAGCTAGTTGTTGAAACAAGGTTCGTGATCGGACATATCAATCGATAGTGACCTGAACGCTTGAACAGAATTGACTTGTGTTTGCCGCTTTTTCACATTCCTCGGCGGAACGGACAGCGGCAGTGATGGCATGGGTAGATTCCGGTGCGAGCAATATGCCTTCCGTGCGCGCGAAGAGCACACCTGCTTCGAACTTCCTTGTGGCCCATGGAGCTCAGGGTCCGGACCAATCCAACAAATTGACGTGGATTAATTAAGCGTGAAATCCAGTCACAACCCTTCCTTAACAGGTCTTATCCAGAACCAAAATGAGCGTTCAATCAAGTGCGATCTCACGGTATTCTCGCGCAGAATATGCTGTAGTGTGGTGCTGGACTCGAACGTCATACAGGCAATATTTTAGTACCGCAATGGGCGTTCTAAGCCCTGGGTACAATCCTTCTCACGGGCATTATCGAGTGATTCCGGGGAGTAATTAAGATCCAACCCGCATAGAGTGCGCTCTGCGGCGAAGAGAGTTTCGGCACGGGTTCCGATCACATACGCGAGAAGGACGGCCTGTGGGCGGTACTGTTCTGGCTCAACCTGCTGGCCGTGCGACAGACATCCGTAGCGGACATCGTGCAGGCGCACTGGCGGCAGTTCGGCCGCAACTTCTACACCCGCTACGATTACGAGGGCATCGAGACCGGGGCCGCCAACGATCTGATGAATCACCTGCAGTCACGCCTGCCCGACCTGCCGGGCGCGACACTGGACGGTAACACAGTCGAATACGCCGACAACTTCGCCTACACCGACCCGGTGGACGGCAGTGTCGCGGAAAACCAGGGCATCCGCATCGGCTTCCGCGATGGCGCGCGCATTGTTTATCGACTGTCGGGCACCGGCACTGCGGGCGCAACCCTGCGCGTCTATCTCGAGGCCTTTGAATCCAACCCCGCAAGGCAAAGCCGCAACACCGCCGAGGTGATGGAAGCCCTGGTCGCAATCGCCATCGGGCTGGCCGGAATCGAGTCCCGCACGGGTCGCCGCGAACCCACCGTGATTACCTGAGCCGCAGATTGACAGGAAAGTAACCTTGCAAGGTCAAGTCGGCTCAGACCGCTGCCGGCATGCAAAGCTCGTCTGCGCCGGCAGTCAATTCCGATGCGTTTCACGAGCAGTGAGTGCACGAGGTGTACCCGCGATGCTGCCTCTATCGGCACAGCGCGGATCGATCTGCTGGCAGGGCCAGCGGGAGGTAAAGCGACGCAGTAGCTAAAGCCGGGCGGATATCCAGCAAATCACTGGTTAGCAGGGTGCGCAAGATTCCTGCGCTTCCCGCCGCGCGGGAATGACGTTGCAATCATTACCATGGCAACTGCTCGCCATCGAAGGCCAGGAAGCGTCCCGACTCTGCCGGCGTGAGGCTGTCCAGCACATTGAGCATGTAGCTGACACTTTGCGCCGGTGTAAACAACTGCTCGGCGCGGAACATGTCGATGAAAAGGCCGCGACAGCCTAGTATCCGTTGTGCCCGGATGCAGGGCCGCCACTGCAACATTGGGCAGCAGGCGCCGCCATTCGATGGCCAGCGTCTTGAGGCACATGTTGAGTGCCGCTTTGGAAGCGCGGTAGCTGAACCACCCGCCCAGGCGGTTATCCTCGATGCTGCCAACCCTGGCAGATACGGTTGCGAAAATGGCCGGTCGTCCATGACGGAATTTCGTGTTCAGATGCTTGGCCAGCAGCAGGGTGGGCACGGTATTTATGCGCATGTTTTGCAGGAAGAAGTCGGGGTCGAGCTGCCGGATGGTCTTCTCCGGGCCCTGTGCCGGGCCATGCAGGATCCCTGCCGTGTTGATTAACCAGTCGATCTCACCCAGCGGCTGCGCCCAGTCGTGAACAGCGCTCTCATCCGTGAGGTCCAGCCGCTGCCAGGTAACGTTTGCATGGCCCGTCTCCGGCGCGTTGTGATGGTAGGTGGCGATGATTTTTGTTACTTCCACGCGCCGGGCAAGTGCGGCGACAAATGCGCTGCCAATGCCGCCTGAACCACCTGTTACTACTATGTTCATGGCAGTGTTACCCGGGGTCGCTGAAGCGGTTACACAAGTCTATGAAGCGACGCATCACAGACTGCGATAAACCCGGACCGGAGCGGCATCCCTGCCGGCGCATCCGTCGCTGGAAACAAAACGCCCCGCGGGGCGTTTTGCATGCCTCTGTGGTTACCCACTCAGGTACCCGTCCCGGCTTCCTCGACGACCACACTGCCCTTCATGGAGGGATGCAGGTCGCAGACATAGTCGTACTCACCTGGTTTCTGAAAAATGTAACTGAAGTTCTGCCCGAGTAGAGGGTATTCGAACGCATACCGCTGGCCTTGCCGCTGATGATATGCGGCATACCATCGGCCTGTACCCAGGTCACCCTGGTGCCGGGTTTGATGGTGATGTTTGCCGGTTCGAAGCGCATGCCGTTGATGCGCACTGTGACGGTTTCACCAGCAGGCTCGCTGTCGCTGGCAACTGCGACCCGGCTGGTCTGCTCGGCAGCTGTCAGGGCCGAAGCCGGGGTGGCGGGCTTACCGATCATGCCGGGATCGGCCTGCTGGACAGCCATCGGCCTGTAATAAGGAGGAGCCATCCTCATGCTGGTGCCGGCCGGAGCAGTCTGGTAGGCGTAGGGGAGCATCTGCCGGTAGGCAGGTTGCGGGGCCATCGGGCTGTAGGGATAGACATTCCTCGACATGCGCTGATCGTTCATACAGCCCGGCCCGGCCAGGACAATGCCTGGCGCACTCATTCCAGCGGTCAGGGCAAGGACAATGCTGGCGCATCGGCGTGTTCTAAAGTGAATTTTCATGGTCGTCTCCTTCGAGGTTGGTTGGCGCGTGGGAAGACTGCCGGTTTACCCACGGCATACTTATACACTAACTGTACATTTTTGTACATATTCATGTACAATATCTGTACAGTTAGCCAGGAGACACCTTAATCAATGTCAAGCAAACACACTTTGGAGCCGGAATCACCGGAGATGACAGCCCCTTGCGGGGCACGCCCGGTAGTCTTCTTTGACGGCGCCTGCCCGCTCTGCCGCCGCGAGATCGCCCACTATCGACGGCTGGACAAAGCGGCCCGGCTGCACTGGGTGGATGCAGCCAGCGCAACCGGCACACTGAGCGCGCATGGGCTTGCATTCGAAACCGCCATGGCTGAACTGCACGTACTGGACGTCACCGGGCACTGGCAGCGGAGTATCGATGCCTTCATGGTCATCTGGAGCCACCTGCCCGGTTACCGCTGGCTGGCGCGCCTGGTAGCGGTCCTCGGCCTGCGCCACCCCCTAGGATTTGCCTACCGCCACTTTGCGGCATGGCGCTACCGTCGCCGTTGCGACAACGGCAGCTGCCCGACTGCCAGTACGCAGATCCTGCCTCGCGTGACAAAGGAGAATGCACCATGAGAGTCACGGTTTTCGGAGCGACCGGCTTCGTTGGCAGCTACCTCATCGACGAGCTGCTGGAGCGGGGACATCACCCTGTCGTGCTGGTACGCCCCACCAGTCAACACAAGGTTAATCAGCCTGAGCGCTGCACGCTGGTTCAGGGTGACATTGCCGAACCGGAAGCGGTAAAAATGGCCATCGACGGTGCGGATGCAGTGATCTATAACATCGGCATACTGCGTGAAATTCCGGCCAGGGGCGTGACCTACGAGGCATTGCATTTCGAGGGCGCCAGGCGTGCGATGGATACCGCGGAACAGGCTGGTGTGCGTCGCTTCGTCCTGATGAGCGCCAACGGCGTGAAAATCAACGGCACCGGGTATCAGCACACCAAATACCGCGCAGAACAGTATCTGGCCAGCACCGGACTGGACTGGACCGTCTTTCGACCCTCCGTGCTGTTCGGTGACCCGCGCGGCCGGCTGGAATTCGCTACCCAGCTGTATCGGGACGTGGTGCGTTTCCCCCTGCCGGCACCCCTGTTTTTCGATGGCGTACTGCCAACAGACGCGGGCATGTTCCGCATGGCGCCCGTGCACGTGAAGGATGTCGCCGCAGTCTTCGTGAAAGCCCTGGATATGCCCGGCACGGTGGGTCGCAGTTTCAGCCTGTGCGGACCCGATGCCCTGCCATGGCGAACTATCCTGCAGACCATTGCACGAGCCGGCGGCGTTACGAAATGGGCACTTCCGGCGCCTGTCCTGCTGTTGAAGGGGATTGCCGCAGTCTTCGATCGGTATGCGTTTTTCCCGATTACCCGTGATCAGTTAACGATGCTGA